>CAWGJM010000023.1:0-49792 GCA_963822795.1 uncultured Alphaproteobacteria bacterium | reverse complement strand
GTCCGTCGGGCGCTAATGCTTTCCGGGAAAGCCGCCGAGGCCGTTAAAGGTCATATACAGCGAGTAGCCGCTGACCGCGATGGCGACGGCTATTTCGAACAGCAGGACGGCGACGCCGTATTTGTACCAAGGCTCGTGCGGCGCGACACGAATATCAACGTGATTTATTGCATCTCCTGGAGAGTTTCACGACGGCGTCCGTGCAGAGCTCAGGAGCGTTGGCCGGCCAGAGCGCGGCCAAGCAGACCATGCTCCTGCGGGTGCCGCTCGTAACGCGCTGCCCAGAAGTAGAACAGGATGAACGGCGCGAACATGTAGAGCGCGACGTACAGATATCCTACGTGGGCGTTGACGCTGGCAAAGATCAGCGGATAGGCGATGCCGCCGACGGTTGAGATCCCGCCGATGAAGCCGGCAGCAATACCGGGGCGGTCCGGAAAGAGCAGCGGAACCAGGGCGAAAGTGCCGCCGGTGCCGAAAGATACAAAGATGCCGAGCGCCACCAGCACCGCGATCGACAAGGGCAGGAAGCCGTAAAGCCCCGCAACGGTCAGCCCGATCATCGACAGCATGATCAGGATGAGCGCGATTCCCAGCCAATGCAGGCGCGGCGCGTAGGGCAGTTCTTTGGCAATGAAAGGCAACGGCGTCCAACCCTTGCGCTGGAAGAGGTCGGACATGAAGCCGGCGAACGGCCGGAACAAAGACGCGTTGAACGATACCACGGCAGCGAACGTGCCTGCCGCGATCTGAATGCCGGCAACGCCGGTGAAGCCGAGCGCAAGAATCTCATCGTGAAAGCCGCGGGCGAAATAACCCGGCAGCCAGGCGTTCAACGCGATTTCCAGGCCGAACGACATCGCATAGGCCAGCATCAAAGCGATGGCGATATAGCGGGTCCACACGAACACCATTCCGCGCAGGTCGCCGCCGCACCGCACCGCGTCGCGCCGCTCCATGGTCTTGGCGGCGCTACCGCGCCACAGATACCAGGCGGCGACGACGAGGGCGATCATGCCCAGCCACAGAAATGCGCTCCGATAGTCGGTGCCGAAGATGCGCGGCAGCAACAATGCGCCGACCCCGGCGCCGACATTGCCGGTGCCAGCGTAAAGTCCCTCGGCGGTGCCGATCTCGTGGGCGTCGAACCATTGCGCCACGTGCTGGACACCGACGACGAAGGAGACGCCGGCAATGGCGACGACCACCCGCTCGGCGAAAAGCAGCTCGTAGCTGGTGGTGAAGGCCGACGCGATCGAAACCAGTCCGCAGCCGGCAAGGATCGCGGCGAACGTCCGCGGAGCGCCAAATCGATCGGACGCCCAGCCGGCGACGATGCGCCCGACCGGCGCCATCCAGATGGCCGAACTGGCGAGCAGGCCAAGGTCCTTGATCGTGAGGTGATACGTCGCCGCGATGCTCGGGCTGAACGCAGCCGTGGAGAACCACATCAGGAAGCACCAAAAAAAGCCGACGGTCGCTATCCCAAGCTGTTCAACCTTGTGGCCCCGCATCAATGTTTGCTCCGCTGGACGATCTGGAGATCCGTCGCATCCAAGACAAGAAAGAGAGCCCCAAAGGAACAAAGTAGCTGACCGCGCCGCCGCCGACCGAGCCCCAGGTCCCGGTATGGTCGCGCGCCGTCTTTCACGCTTCCACCTCGAGATCGGAGAGGGCAACGCTGCAACAGGCAAAGGCGATACCGTTCTCCTTGCGCCGTCGGTCCTTTTCAAGCTCCGGTTTCTCGGAGAGCGTTCCGGTGAAGCTCACCTCGCACTCTGCGCAACTGCCGGTCCGGCAGGCGTAATCCATCTCGATTCCGTGGGCTTCCGCCAGTTCCAGGAGGGTCACGGCCTCGTCCGTCTCGACCGTCCTGTCGCTCTTGATGAAGTGGACACGATGCCGCGGCTCCGACAGCGCCAGCGGCTTCGGCACACGCTTGCCTCCCCCCGCGACCCGGCTGGATCCGAAACTCTCGCTATGAAGCTTGGCCTGATCAAAGCCCAGCTCCTGGAGGATCCTCCTTACCTCCGCGGCGAAGGGCTCGGGCCCGCACAGGAAGACGCGCCGCTGATCGAGGTCGGGGACCAGCGCATGGATCATCGACTTGTCGAATTGCCCGGTGAGGCCAGTCCAGGATTTGCTTCGCCCGGGCCGGGCGGAGGTCAGGGTGACGGCAACGCGGAAACAGGCATGCCGGGCCGAGATGAGCTCGAGCTCCTTGCGGAAAATGATGTCCGCAGGCGATTTGAACGAGACCAGGAATTTCACATCCACATCGGTGATTGTGTCGACGATCCAGCGGCTCATCGACATCATCGGCGTGATCCCGCTGCCGGCGCCGATGAACAGCATCTTTGACGCCGGACAATCGAAGCAGCTGAATTTTCCGGCCGGCCCCTTGATGGTCAGCCGCTCCCCTAGCATGACATGGTCGCACAGCCAGTTCGATACACGACCGCCGGGTACGCGTTTCACAGTCAATTCGAGAACATGCGGCCGGGACGGGCTCGATGAGATGCTGTAGGACCGCTCGATATGCTCGCCGTCGATGGTGAGAAGGAGGGTCACGAACTGGCCCGGTCGATAGGAGAACAGGAGCGGCTTTTCGCCGACGAGCCGAAAGGTCTTGGCGTCGGCGGTTTCCTCGATGATGTCCGCCACCCTCAAGCTCGTGACGCCGCCCGACCAGAGCGCGATGGCGGCGTGATCCTCGATGAGATTCGTCAGCACCGGGCTGGAAGGGGGCGGGACATAGAAATAGGAGGGAATTTCCGCCAATTCCTCGGCCTCGACGATCTCCTCCCCTGCGGTGGCCGGAGAATTGGCAAGGCGGATACGCAGTTGATAGCCCGGGATGTCGACCAGGGACCCATCCTGTAGCGGAACCGGCACGCCCGCCTTGATCTTTTTTCGATCGAGAAGCGTCCCGCATTCAAGATCGATCGCCCGGAGATAGAACCTGCCGTCCTTCTTGTGGAAGGCGGCGTGAAACAGGCCGAGCTTGTAGGCCTCGAGTTGTATATGGGCCCGGGGATGTCGTCCGACGACGGTCCAGCTGCCCAGCGGATCGATCGGCACATCTTCGATCTCGACGCCGTTCTGCAGGATAACGATCTTGTCAGGCGAGTTGGCATATGATTCCTCGCCCGCGAACAGCCGATCGACCCAGGTTTTGCGGCCACGTACGAGAGTTTCGGATTGCGGTGTCGACGATCCGCCGGGACCGTCCGCGACGATGACCGGCGCCGGCAGGCCGGCGAATAGCTGTCCCCAAAATGCCGGTTCCGGTGGGTCCGATTCTGCATTCCCATCGCCATCCCGTATGGTCATGGTGTGCTCCTCACCGCCAGCACTGGCGATCTAAGAGATCCAGGATGGCTTCGCGCGTGGTCTCAATGACCTGCATCACCTCTTCGATCTCCGGGGCGCCGATCTTCAGCTCTTCCAGAGTTTCCTTGAGGATCGCGGATATCCGGTCGAAATGCCGCGCCTCCAGCCCCATTTTGCTGACCAGCTCGACGCCGCTGTACTGGTACGGACCGCCAAAGGCCATGGCGAGAAAGGATTTCTGCTTGAGCCGCTGGGCCACCATATCGACATCGTCGAAGAATTGCCCGACGAGGTCGTCCTCGAGGAGCTTGCGGTGGAATAGATCGACGGCGATGTCCATCGCCTGGTCGCCACCGATCCGGTCATAGAGCGGGATGTCTTTCAGCTGGAAATAATCCCCCTTCTTCGCGGCGACGCTGTCGGTTCCCCAATCGATCGGCCGCTCCAGCTTTTTTAGCAGCGGGATATGCTTGGAGCATTGGATGTAGGCCTCCTCGACCTCGACCATCACCCACCCATTCGGCCGTCTCTTGCCGTCCTTCGCCAACTCGACCAGCACATCCTTGGGCAGCTTGTCGGCAAAGGCTTCGAGCTCGTCGCTCTGCGCGATGCGCGCCTTGCCATTGACATGCAGGCCCACGGAATCTTGATAGAAGTCGAGGATCAGCAGGGCGATGTGCGGATTTTCCGAAATGTTCCCCAGACTGGCAAATACGCCGTTACCGCGGTATTCAGGGTAGAGGAGATGCTTGTTCCCCAGCACATGGATGAAGCCGGGCTCGCCGAATCTCGGGCTGCAATCGCATTCGCCATGACGATCGGCGGTGCCGACGAACATGAACTCCTGCCGGGAGATGAATTCCCGCATCCGCGGGGCGAGAAAATTCAGGACCTGCCGGGCATAAAAGGTATTGGCCCGATCCTCGGAGGCATATTTCGCCTGCAGCGCGTGCTCGCCGTCGGAGCCGGGCAGGAGGCTCGGAGTTTTCAGCTTTACCGGACCGGGCTGGCCCGGCGGGTGGCCAACCCCGGAAGGCGGCGGATTACTTGCTGGGCTGTCAACCAAAGATACTCGATGCAGGTTCATATTTGTCCCACCTCGAACAGCCGCCCATAGAACAGGGCGGCGGCCTGCGATGTCGGTGCAACCAACTTAACGCGCAACCATCCGCAGCGCGGACCACGCATGCCCTCTGCATCGCCATGCGCAAACGCTTCGACATTCAGTCCGCGGGTGAGAGCGGCAGCCTTAGCTAAGACGATCATGGTCTTGCGTAACATTGTAGGCGCTCCTTTTCGGACGCGACGGCGTCCATTCGACTGACAAAAAATTCACGATCGCTCGCCTTGGATTGCGAAAATCAGATCCATGCTCCGCCGCCGCTGTAGAGTTGTGATGGACGAAGAATATGTTCAAGAACATATTTTGACTGGCGGTATTGTCGCGCCAGTTGGAGGCGGCCTCCCCGACTTATTCATGGCCGCTTACAGCCATTTCGCTCGGCGTTGTCGCGTCATACCCGACACATCTGCGGTGTGCTCCGCGCTCCGCGCATGCGTGGTCCGCGCTGCGGATGGTTGCGCGTTAAGTTGGTTGCACCGACACCGCAAGCCGCCGCCCTGTTCTATGGGCGGCTGTTCGAGATTGCGCCGGCGGTTACCCCTGTTACGCGGCGATATGACGGAGCAAGGCTGCAAGCTGATGGCGACGCTGGGCGTTGTGGTCAACAGTCTAGGCAATCTCGAAGCCGTGTTGCCGGCGGCGAGCGCTCTTGCCAAGCGACACGTCGACTATGGCGTGAAGGCAGCCGATTACACGCCCGTTGGCGCGGCGCTGCTGTGGACGCTGGAGCAGGGTTTAGGATTACGATGAGCGAACCGCTCGTCATCGTTGGCAACGGCATGGCGGCTGCCTGCTTGTGCGAAGAGCTCGCCCAGCGTGCGCTCGGCCGTTATGCCGTCGCGGTGATCGGTGAAGAGCCGCGGCTTGCCTACAATCGCGTGCTGCTTTCGTCGGCGCTGGCTGGCGAAGCGCGCGCGAGCGACATTTCACTGGGGTGCAGAGCTCAAGGACGGCCACGTGCTTGCGGCCGACACAGTCGTTGTTGTGGTCGGCATCAAGTCGAACGCCGAAGTCGCCGCTCAGGCCGGTATCGCGGTCAATCGCGGCATCGTCGTCGACGATCATCTCGTTACCAGCACATCCGATGTTTTCACAATCGGTGAGTGCGCCGAGCATCGCGGCGTCTGCTACAGTCTGGTGGAGCCCACCAACGAGCAGGCGCGCGCGCCTCGCCGGCCGCGATGCGCGCAACCATCCGCAGCGCGGACCACGCATGCGCGGAGCGCGGAGCACACCGCAGATGTGTCGGGTATGACGCGACAACGCCGAGCGAAATGGCTGTAAGCGGCCATGAATAAGTCGGGGAGGCCGCCTCCAACTGGCGCGACAATACCGCCAGTCAAAATATGTTCTTGAACATATTCTTCGTCCATCACAACTCTACAGCGGCGGCGGAGCATGGATCTGATTTTCGCAATCCAGGTGAACGATCGTGAATTTTTTGTCAGTCGAATGGACGCCGTCGCGTCCCAAAAGGAGTGCCTACAATGTTACGCAAGACCATGATCGTCTTAGCTATAGCTGAGGCTGCCGCTCTCACCCGCGGACTGACTGTCGAAGCGTTTGCGCATGGCGATGCAGAGGGCATGCGTGGTCCGCGCTGCGGATGGTTGCGCGTTAAGTTGGTTGCACCGACATCGCAGGCCGCCGCCCTGTTCTATGGGCGGCTGTTCGAGATTGCGCCGGCGGTCAAACCTTTGTTACGCCGCGATATGACGGAACAAGGCTGCAAGCTGATGGCGACGCTGGGCGTTGTGGTCAACAGTCTGGGCAATCTCGAAGCCGTGTTGCCGGCGGCGAGCGCTCTTGCCAAGCGACACGTCGACTATGGCGTGCAGCTGATTACGCGCCCGTTGGCGCGGCGCTGCTGTGGACGCTGGAGCAGGGTTTAGGATTACGATGAGCGAACCGCTCGTCATCGTTGGTAACGGCATGGCGGCTGCCTGCTTGTGCGAAGAGCTCGCCCAGCGGGCGCTCGGCCGTTATGCCGTCGCGGTGATCGGTGAAGAGCCGCGGCTTGCCTATAATCGCGTGCTGCTTTCGTCGGTGCTGGCTGGCGAAGTGCGCGCGAGCGACATTTCACTGAAGCCGGCGGCCTGGTGGAACGATCGGGGCATCACCTTGTGCTACGGCGTCGGCGCGACGGCGGCGGATATTGCCGCACGCACCGTGACGCTGTCCGACGGCAAAGCGTTGCCGTTCGCCAAGCTCGTCTTCGCCACCGGCTCGCGGCCGATCTGCTTGCGCATCGCCAGCGCCGATCTGCCCGGCGTGCTCACATTCCGCGACATGAGCGACGTCGCGTCGATGTCGCGGGCTGCCTGCCGGAGTGCGCCCATTGTCGTGATCGGCGGCGGGCTCCTGGGCATTGAGGCGGCCTACGGTCTCGCCAAAGCCGGCGCATCGGTGACACTGGTTCATCTCATGGATCGCTTGATGGAGCGCCAGCTCGACGCACGCGCCGCGTTGCTGCTCAAGCGTGCGGTCGAGGCGAAAGGCATCCGGGTGCTGCTGGACGTCGCGACGGCGAGATTCGTCGGCAATGGTCACGTCGAGGGTGTAGAGCTCAAGGACGGCCGCGTGCTTGCGGCCGACACGGTCGTTGTTGCGGTCGGCATCAAGCCGAACGTCGAAGTCGCCGCTCACGCCGGTATCGCCGTCAATCGCGGCATCGTCGTCGACGATCATCTCGTCACCAGCACATCCGATGTTTTCGCAATCGGTGAATGCGCCGAGCATCGCGGCGTCTGCTACGGTCTGGTTGAGCCCGCCAACGAGCAGGCGCGCGCGCTGGCCGAGCGCCTCGCCGGCCGCGATGCACGCTATCTCGGCAGCGTGAACGCCACCAATCTCAAGGTCTCCGGCGTTCATGTGTTCTCCGCCGGCGATTTTCTCGGCGCACCCGGCACCGAGTTGGTCGTGCTCAGCGATCAGGGTCTCGGCACCTATCGAAAGCTGGTGATTGCCGGCGGTCGCGTCGTCGGCGCCGTGCTCTACGGCGATACGGCCGACTCGTTTTGGTATCTCGATCTCATTCGTTCCGGCGCCGCGATCGATTCCGTTCGCGAGGATCTCATTTTCGGTCGAGCATTGGGCAGCGGCCTAGAGCGGCCGGCGTCCGCGCGACGAAACAGCTGAGCCGAACAGGAAATGGCGGCAGGTCGACGAGCGCCGTGAGCCGATCATGAACACTTTATCGCCGCATCCTCCCGCCGTGCACACCACCTGTCCATATTGCGGCGTCGGCTGCGGCATCCTCGCAGCCGCGGACCGGCAAGGCGATGCGACTATTTCCGGCGATCCCGCGCATCCGGCCAATTTCGGGCGGCTGTGTTCGAAAGGCTCGGCGCTCGGCGAAACGCTTTCGCTCGACCAGCGCTTGCTCCACCCCATGTTTCGTCAAGCTGACGGTTCTCTTGCACGTACCGATTGGGACACCGCACTGGCAAAGGTCGCAAACGGACTGCGCACGATCGTCGATCGCGACGGGCCGGACGCGATTGCGTTCTATCTTTCCGGCCAGTTGCTCACCGAGGATTACTATGTCGCCAACAAGCTGATGAAAGGCTTTCTCGGCTCGTCCAACGTCGACACCAATTCGCGGCTGTGCATGGCCTCTTCCGTTGCCGGACATCGCCGCGCCTTCGGCGCCGACGTGGTGCCCGGCATTTACCGGGATCTTGACGAGGCCGATCTGATCGTGCTCGTCGGCTCCAATGCGGCGTGGTGCCATCCGGTACTCTATCAGCGGATGATTGCCGCGAAAAACGAGCGCGGCACCAGATTGGTCGTTATCGATCCGCGGCGCACCGCGACGGCGGACGCGGCGGATCTGTTCCTGCCGATCGCATCCGGAATGGATACCGCGCTTTTTTGCGGGCTGCTTGCCTACCTCGCCGATACGCGCGCCCTCAATGACAGCTATATTGCGGAGTATACGCGCGGCTTTGCCGATGCGCTTGCGCGCGCCCGCGAGATCGCCGGCGACGCGGCGGCGGCCGCCAGGGCGAGCGGGCTCGATCTCGGCGAGGTTGCCCGCCTCTTTGAGCTGTTTGCGCGAACCGAGCGCGTCGTCACCTGCTACTCGCAAGGGGTCAATCAATCCGCGCAAGGTACCGACAAGGTGAATGCGATCATCAATGTTCACCTCGCCACCGGGCGCATCGGCCGGCCGGGCATGGGACCGTTCTCGCTGACCGGCCAGCCCAACGCCATGGGCGGTCGCGAAGTCGGCGGGCTTGCCAATCAACTCGCCGCCCATATGGGCTTTTCGCCCAGCGAAACCGATCGCGTCCGCCGCTTCTGGAACGCGCCGCGGATGGCGGCGAGCGAAGGCCTCAAGGCCATCGACATGTTCGAAGCGATCGAACGCGGAACGATCAAGGCGCTCTGGGTCATGGCGACAAATCCGGCCGTGTCGCTACCGCGCGCGGGCGCCTTTCGCGTGGCGCTGAAAAAGCTCGAATTGTTCATCGTGTCCGAGACCACGCTCCACACCGACACCGTCGAGGCGGGCGCGCACGTGCTCTTGCCTGCGGCCGCCTGGGGCGAGAAAGACGGCACCGTCACCAATTCGGAGCGGCGTATTTCGCGCCAGCGAGCGTTCCTGCCGCGCCCCGGCGAGGCGCAGCCCGATTGGTGGATCGTCAGCGAAGTGGCCCAGCGCCTCGGCTTCGAGAGCGCGTTTGCCTACCGCAAGCCGGCCGATGTTTTTCGCGAGCATGCGGCGCTGTCGGCGTTCGAGAATGATGGTCGGCGCGACTTCGACTTGGGTGGTCTCGCGGCGCTCGCCGACGATGACTATGACCGGCTCAACGCGGTGATGTGGCCCGTGAAAGCCGGAGTCGAACCAGGCGAAGCGCGCTTCTTCAGCGCCGGAGCGTTTTTCACGAGCGATCGGCGTGGCCGCTTCATTGCACCGGAACATCCGGGGGTGCGTGCGGCGACGAGCGACGCTTTTCCGCTGCGCCTCAACACCGGGCGCCTGCGCGACCAGTGGCACACGATGACGCGCAGCGGAAAAAGTCCGCGGCTGGGCGCGCATTCACCCGAACCGACGGTCGATATTCACCCCGATGATGCGAGTAGGACGGGCATCACCGATGGCGGTTTCGCCAAGGTCACGACACCCCATGGCGGCGCCGTGTTTCGGGTTTGCATTCGTTCGGGTCAGCAACGCGGATCGATTTTCGCGCCAATTCACTGGAGCTATTCGACGGCGGCTGATGCGTGCGTCGGCGCGCTGGCGATGGCGGAAAACGATCCGTTTTCCGGCCAGCCCGAGCTCAAGGCCACGCCCGCGCGCGTCGAACCTCTTGAGTTTGCCTATCGCGGCTTTGCACTCACGCGCGACTTGATCGCGCTCCCCGACGGAATGTGGTTCGCGCGCGTCGCCGTTGCCGGGGGTCACGGACTTCTGTTCGCGACCAACGAATTGCCCGCCCGATGGCATGGTCTGGCCGAAAAGCTGATATGTGGCGACCCGGAGCGTGCGGAATATATCGATCTGCCGCGTGGCATCGTGCGCATCGCCGCGTTGCGCGCCGGCAGGATCGAGGCCTGCATTTTCTCCGGACCGTCACAAAATCCGCCGCGATGGGAGGTTGTGCGCGCGCTGTTCAGTTCGGGAATTTTGGCCGAGCGCGACCGGCGTCTTCTTCTTTCCGGCCAAAGCGCCGAGGGCGTTGCCGAAACCGGGCCGATCGTCTGCGCCTGTTACAGTGTCGGACTTGAAGCCATCCGCCGCGCTGTGGCTGAAGGGGGTGCCGCAAACGTCGCCGATATCGGGCGAACGCTTCGCGCCGGCACCAATTGCGGCTCGTGCGTTCCGGAATTGCAGGGAATTATCAAGCAGACCGCGTCCGCGGTCGGCTCGCGAACCGCCAGCTAGGCTGATAGCGTCAAGCTTGCGGTCCTGGCGTCTGCCCGTGTTTGCGTGGGAGGAGCAATCGCCCGCTTTGCCATTCTTTTTACCGAATATACAACCGGCGAGGTGTTGGGCGCTTCAGGGCGTATCTCACGCCAACGGCGCGAAGTCCTTTTGGACCTCGCTCGGGCGTGAATGCAATGCATGCGGTCACCCAGGCCGGCGGAGCGTGGGATTACCCGCAGCCGTTCGACGACGTTACCCCGACGACACGCGCTGGATGCGTGAGGAAGTACGCCATCAGAACTACCACTACGATCCGCGGTCGCCGGATTGGGTAGGGTTGGCGCTCGCCAAGCATCTCGGGCTTGATCCCCGAGCCGACCGCAAGAAGCTCAACGCCATACTACGAGCATGGTAGGCCAACGGTGTACTTGCAGCGGAAATCCAAAGACGGGGTGCGCCACGAGCGGAAAATACGTGGTTCCCGGAAATTGGAACGATGATCCCGATGCCGCCTGATTCCACCGCGTCAGTCGCGACGCGCGAGCGTGCGCTTAAAACTCATACAGAATAAATGGCTCGGAGACGGTCATGGCTTCGTTTCGCTGCCGCGCGCCTGCGCCTGCGTGGCGACCGTTTACCGGGGCCTGATCGTGGCGGAGAGCCGCGGTCCACTTTCCGCATCATGCCCTATTTGCTGCCGCTATTTGTGCTGATGTTGCGAACGACAAGGGCTTTGGGGCTGCGCATTCGGCGTCGGATTTTGCGGCTGACGATCTTGCGCGTTCGACGGGGGATCTGCCGCCGGCGCTTGGCTCGGTGCGGCCGGCATGATCACGCGCGCGCCGTCGCGCGAGCGGTCTGTGCCGTCGACCACGACCCGCTCACCGACCGAATTGACCGCTGCCATTGGGGACATCGGTCGGGCCGATATTGACAGGTCGGACCGACACCCTGTTGTCGGCGTTGATGACGTAGACGTAACTTCCCGGTGCCCGCGCTGGATGGCGGCGGTCGGCACCGTGACGACATTGTGCAGCGTCTTCACCAGAAGCTGCGCGTTGATGAATTGATTCGGAACAGCGTATTTTCAGCATTGTCGAACTGCGCTCGCACTTTCACGGTACCGGTGGTGGTATCGATCTGGCTGTCATCGCTGCCACCCGGCCGGTTGCGAGCATTTTGGCGTTGGCGCGGTCGTAGGCGAACACTTCAAGGGGAGTGCCGGCCTTCAGTTGCGGCGGGACGTTCGGCGCGGCCACTGTCCGAGCGACAGCGCGATGCCCATTGCGGCTTCGCGTATTTCGTCGGCGAGCACGCGATCCTCGATCGAGCGCGCCAACACCATACCGCCAACGCATAGCGTTGCAATCGCGCGAGCCCGGGATCGGGCCGCCTGTCCATTGCGCTGCATTGCCTGCTCAAAAATATCGATCATGACCCTGAGCACGGTTTCAAATGCTTGCCGAACACGGTGCTCCTCGTGCAAAAAGTCGGTCGGAAAAGCGATCAGGGGGCAGGTTCCGTCGATATCCTCGAAATGCTCGCGCGAAAGATAGTCGCGGACGAACTGAGCCGCGCTGTCAAAAGCACGCGGATCGATGCTGACTCCGTCGCTGCTTAAAAGCTGCTTTTCATTTAAAATTTGGGTGACCGCTTCGGCGTAAAGATCACCCTTGCTCTCAAAGTAACTATAGAAGCTTCCCCGGGTGAGCCCGGCATCAGCCATAACGTCGTCGATTGACACGGTATCGAACCCACGGCGGTTGAAGAGTCGCCGTGCGCTCCGAACAATTTTCTGTTTGGTTAGGCGGCGGTGTTCGGCAGGATACGACATCGAACCTCTCTCTGGCGACAAGCTAGTGTTTCGATCTTGAAAGCCACACGCAAGCAGTAGGATTGCTTCCGAGCGTTTTTATAAACTGCGCTACCGTTGCAACGGTTCCAAGCAATCAAATGACAAACAAGTTAGTTTTGAACTCACGAGTCAGTGCCGCAGATCGTCGAAAGAAAGCCGCCGGGGAGCACGTCGTCTATCATATGCCGCATTCGCTCGGTCAGCATGTCATGCCCGGCAATTGCTTTCGAGCAACAGCCCCGCAACACCGGTGGGCCCATCACTCCGTATGCGGCATCGTAGTGATCGCGGGGCGCGATACCGCCGGCTAGGAGCCGCGTAACTATTGGGCATGCTAAAAGTTGGACGGGCGCAAGTGGGAACGCGGGCCGCTTGGAGCGAAGCACCGCCCCGAAAGGATCATCGCGCATGGGCCTATCAACTTTATGTGCGCGCCGGCGGCCACGGCCGCAAGCCGGTCACGACTTCTCTTACTCAGTAAACTCTTCGTTCCCGCACCGAAATCTAAAATTCAATTTAGTGGTGTCGGCGGATTGGCGGACCTACGCAAGCTTGACGGGGCGTTCTTGTAAATCTTAGTGGAGCTTCCCCATGTCAAACACCTCGGTAAAAGTCGCCGTCCTCTTCGTGCTCTTGGCCTTGCCTGCCGCTTCACTGACGGATTAAAGTTACAATTTCCACACGTCGTTCAACACCACGCGAGGTCGGTCGCGTCGTACGATCATTCGCCTAGCTCGAAGTCCTCAAGGCGAATTGAGCTTTGTAATGCGGGATCCGGTAAGGCCGGCGCCAGTCGGCGATACGATCGAGTGCTTGATGGCGCGTGACCTTGAGTTGTCCGAACTACCCCGCGTGGTCAAAAAATTGGAACGGTGGACGAACCTGTAGGTCGTAGCGCGTCGGCAAGCTTACCGGGCGCGTGAGTTGGACAACGGGTCTTAAAGGTCTTCCGCGGCTTCTCGATCTCCTGATCGCCGCGGCGGAGTCAGAGTTCAGGATTGAGCGCGCGCTGGTCGAAGTGCTCGCCGGCTTTCCACCGTCGCCGCTGCCTATCCACGTCCTCTACTCCCATACGCGGCAACTGTCGCCGCGCCTGCGAGTGTTCATAGATTGGATGGCCGAGCAGTTCCGCGACCGGCACTCGCCGACTGAATGACATGCGCATGAGACCCGTGCCCCTTTTGTCACCTGCCGCGACTGCCCGGCGAAGAACACATGCGTTGGTTTTTAATTTTGCCTCGGTTTGGCGCGAGGCTCTACTGGATGGCCGCTTTGCGGCAGGAGCGGCCGTTCGGTCAGCGGCGCTTTTGACCCACAGCCGGCTCTCGACGAGTGAAGTGCCGGTTCATCTCAGATCACCGGGCGTGATGGCCCCTGTGCAATCGTCAGCAGAACCGCAGCCAGTGCCGCGGCGGCATTGTCGGGCCGCGCCTTCTCGTAGATCGCGAACTCGAGGTCAGGAAGCCGCGGCAGCCCCTCTTCCACACCGAGAATGCGCAAGCCCGCGATCAGCGCGCTGGCAGGAAGCGGGGTGACGGCGAGGCCCGCGAGCGCCGCCGCGCGCACGCCTGTCAAACTGGGGCTGGTATAGACGATCTCCCAGGTCACTTCGTTGTCATTGAGCGCGGCGAGTGTAGCCTCGCGAGAAACGGAGCGCTCGCGGTACAGGGCGAGCCGCAGCGCCGCACCCGGAACAAGGTCGAACGTGCCGGCCGCAGCCCAGACCAGGGGCTCACGCCAGACCAGACGCCCTTTCGAGGTTCCGAGCGGGCGCTTTGCGAACACCAGGTCAAGCCGCCCCGCATTGAGTTGCTCGATCAATTCCGCGCTGACGCCGATCTGCACCTCGAGCTTCACACCGCATGGAGCTTGGCGAAGCGGCCGAGTGCCGAAGGCAGCCGGCGACCTCCTCGACTACGCCGAGACGCACGGTGCCAGACAGCCGCGGCGCCGCCAGGCGATGACGGGCCGCTTCCTCAAATTGCAACAGTCGACGCGCGTCGCCGAGCAGCATCTCGCCATCGTCGGTCAGCGCGACGCTGCGCGTTGTCCGGCGGAACAAGGGCCGTTTGGTCTCGAGCTCAAGCCGCTTAATCTGCTGGCTCACCGTCGACTGCGTCAGGTTGAGGCGCTCCGCGGCGCGGTGGAAACCGCCGCAATCGGCCGCGGTAACAAAGGCACGCAACAACTCGAAATCGAGCATGCGATTGATCCTATTTTTCGATCAATCATATTATAAAATACCGCTTCTATAATCAATGATGGCCTTCTACCTTTCGTTTTGAGGACAGCGATGGAGATTCATCATGTCAGACACGTCACCACGCCGACGACTGCTGTACGAGTTGGGTGAGTGGGAGATCGATGTTGCTCGCCGTGAACTGCGGGCCCGTGGAGTTCCCGTCCCGATCGGCAGTCGCGCGTTCGACATCATCGAAGTTCTGGTTCGCTCGGCCGGCGAGCTCGTCACCAAGCACGATCTCACGAGTCGCGTATGGCCGGCCGCGATTGTCGAGGACAATGCACTTCAATTTCACATATCGGCAATTCGCAAGGCGCTCGGCCCGGATCGTGAACTCCTGAGGACGGCGTCCGGGCGTGGCTATCGCCTGCTCGGTGATTGGACATACCAGCAGAAGAGCACGTCACCGGCTGGTTCGATCGACCTCGAACCGGTGCAGATCGCCGCCGAGCCGTTTCAGACCAATTTGCCTGCGGCAACATCCGACCTGGTCGGCCGAACCACGGCGGTACGGCATCTGCGCGATCTTCTATCCGCCTACCGGCTAGTCACGCTGACCGGACCCAGGGGCATCGGAAAGACCAGGCTTGTATTAGAGGTGGCCCGCGGCCTGTTTCCGAGCTTCCAGGGTGGCGTCCGGCTGGTCGAGCTGGCCTCGCTGTCGGATCCCAGTCTGATGCCGTCCGCCGTGGCGGGGGGCCTCGGCCTGAAGCTCGGTGGCGACCAGATATCCGCCGAGTCCGTCGCTCGGGCGATCGGAGCCGAGAGACTTCTGCTGGTTCTCGACAATTGCGAGCACGTGATCGACGCCGCAGCCAGGTTGGCGGAAACTGTCATACGCATGTGCCCACGAACGATCATTCTGGCCACGAGCCGGGAGATCCTGAACATCGAGGGCGAGCACGTTTACCGCGTTCCGCCGTTGGATGTGCCGCCCCAGCATGAGAAAGCCGCAAACATATCCGCTCACAGCGCGGTGCAGCTTTTCATCGCCACGACCAGGGCGGCGCAGTCGGATTTCTCGCCGCATGGCGACGACCTTGCGACGATCGCGGCGATCTGTCGGCGCCTCGACGGCATCCCGCTGGCCATCGATTTTGCGGCGACTCGCGTCGCCACGCTCGGGCTCCAGCAGGTCGCCGCAGGCCTGGATGATCGCTTAGGAATGCTGACCGGCGGCCGCCGAACGGCTCTGCCGCGGCACCGGACACTGCGCGCAACGCTGGACTGGAGCTATGAGTTGCTGCCCGAGCCCGAGCGCTTGGTCATGCGACGCCTTGCCGTTTTCGCCGGCGACTTTACGGCAGAGGCGGCGAGTTTGGTCGCGGCGGGTGGCGAGATCGCCGTATCGGAGGTGGTCCACTCCCTGGCCAACCTCGTTACGAAGTCTCTCGTCACCTTGGAGGTCGGAAGCGAGATTGCGCTCTATCGGCTGCACGAGACCACGCGCGCCTACGCCATCGAGAAGCTTGCTGAAAGCGGCGAGTTCGAACAGGTGGCACGACGCCATGCCAATTATTACCGGGATCTCTTTGACAGAGCCGAAATGGAGTTGGAGACGTTGCCCGCGCCCGCATGGCTGGCGGGCTACGGTCGTCAGATCGGACAGGTGCGCGCGGCTCTGGATTGGGCCTTCTCGCCGACTGGCGCCGCCGAAGTCGGCGTAGCGCTGACCGTGGCTGCTGTACCGCTGTGGGTGCACTTGTCGCTAATGGAGGAATGTCGCAGTCGCGTCGAGCGGGCGCTTTCCGGCCCCGCCGAGAGCCGAGACGCACGACGCAATATGCAATTGAATACGGCGCTTGGCGCGGCGCTCTTTGTGATGAAGGGCTCCTCCCCGGAGATGTTAGCAGCCTTTACAAGCGCCTTTGAGATCGCGGAAAGCCTCGACGATGCGGATTACCGCCTGCGAGCGCTTTGGGGCTTGTTCATCGACCGCATTACGAGCAGCAGCTATCGGGCGGCGCTGGCGGTAGCCGAAAAATTTTGCACCTATGCGGCGAAAACCACCGATCCCGCCGACGGGCCAATCGGCGACCGTCTGGTCGGCTTGGCGCTGCTGACCCTGGGTGACCAAGAAGGTGCGCGGCGGCACTTCGAGCGCATGCTGGGTCACTATGTCGCCAGGAGGTCGCACATCATCAGGTTTCATTACGACCAGCGGTTGTTGGCGCATTCGCATCGCTCCCTAATACTTTGGCTGCAGGGATTTGCCGACCAGGCCATGCGTAGCCTCGAATGCCATGTAGTCGACCCTCGCGCCAGCGATCACCCGGTGTCGCTGGCCGCGGCCCTGCTACAGTCAGCCTGCCCCGTCGCGCTTTTCGTCGGCGATCTGACCTTGGCAGAGCGCTTCGTAAAGGCGCACATGGATCTTTCCGCCAGGCACGCGCTGGAGCTGTGGAACGTCGCGGGTCGATGTTTCGAAGGCGTGTTGCTGGTCAAGCGCGGCGAGATTGGCACCGGGTTGGAGCTTCTGCGCACCGCGTTCAGCCGCATCCCTCAGAACGCGTTTATCCTCCTTTACACTCTATTTCTCGCCGAGATTGCGGACGCCCTCGGTCGTGACGGCCAAGCCGCCGAAGGGCTTTTGGCAATCGACGAGGCGCTCGCGCGATCCGGGCACAATGAGGAGCGCTGGTGCGTCGCCGAGCTCCTGCGCATCAAGGGCGAACTCATCCTGCGGGAGGGTGCGCCGCAGGCCGCGGCGGCCGCCGAGGAGCACTTCTTGCGCTCGCTCGATTGGGCGCGCCGGCAAGGTGCCCTGTCATGGGAGCTGCGAACAGCCACAAGCCTCGCGCGCTTACAGCAGGATCAAGGCCGTGCCGCCGAGGCACGCAGCCTGCTGCAGTCGATGTATGATCGCTTCAGCGAAGGCTTCGAAACCGCCGACCTGAAGACCGCGAAGGCGCATCTCGACTCGATGCAGTAACGCACCCGGTCAATCCATTGCCGAACCCGAGGACGAAGCCTCGGACTTTTTGCCGGGGCACACCGAATGTTCTTAATACAAGACTGACGACCCAAACTGCCCTTAGTAGGCGTCAATTACAAGTTCGGTCGGGGTGCTCCTGTGGTCGCGGACGGCGGGGCACACCTTTCCGCTCGTCTCAAGATATCTCAGGTTTACTTAGAAGTTGGCCAGCGAACAATAGATCTTCGGCCAGTCGGCCGCCTAGGCCGGTTCCGGTCTCTCGTTTCCGCAAGGCCACGACGTTAGGAACCACGACGGTGTGTTGCTGGGTTCGGGGTCGTTGAAGACCGGTGGCCGCGCGGTGATGATCGGCATCGCCGATCGAACCGCGGTCGGCGTGGACGAGGCGATCCGTCTGTCGCGCCACGTGCTGAATGCGATGGAGCGTGGCGGCACTGGTCCCATTCTAGTGCTGGTAGATAGTGACAGCCAGCGGATGAGCAAACGCGACGAGCTTCTAGGACTGAATGAATTTTTGGCTCATCTCGCCAAGTGCCTGATCTACGCCGACATGCAGGGCCGCCAAACCGTGGGCCTGCTTTACGGTCACAGCGCCGCTGGCGCTTTCCTCGCGACGGCATTGGCGACCCGGGTCCTTGTGGCGCTACCGGGGGCCGAGCCAGAGGTTATGGACCTGCCCTCGATGTCCAAGGTGACAAAGCTCTCTATCGACGTCCTCAAGGAGAAGGCCAAGTCCACACCAGTTTTCGCCCCGGGGTTGGACAACCTGGCTCAGACGGGCGCGGTGCTTTCCACCTGGGACGGAAAACCTCACTGGCAGAGCAGCTTCAGACCCTGCTCGGCAGCGATCAGGATGGTGGCGATCGGCGCGACCGTCTCGGCAAGACTCGTAGGGGACGCCCGAAGGCGGCTGATATCGCGGAGCGTGTGCATGATCTCGCACTCCAATCAAAATAATCGGAGGCCACGCCGCCACGATCTCATCTTCGTGTCGCCGGTGGCGTGGCGCTCGTTGCTTAAGACGCGAGACGATCTTGCCGGAGAGCCGCTGGTCATCGAGTGGGTCGATCGGGGCTGGCCTCTCGTCGCACGACGCACCCTGCCCTGCGAGGCGGACGGGCTGCCGTTGGGTTTACCTTTGCCACCATTCGCCGGCAAACGACGGCTCTCGGTTCTCATCCAGCCTGAGGATATCGTTTCGACAGCACCGCCGCCCGGGTTGAGCGCCGCCATTAGCGTGGCACCGAATCTGTGGCAGCACACACTCGGCGCAGTGGTGCGCCTGGCTTCCCGGTATGACGTGGAGGCGAGAATCTTCGGCAGTCTGGCGTGGTGCACACTCACAGGATTGGACTACCTGACTGACACTTCGGACCTCGATCTTCTCCTGCCGATCCATTGTGGCAGCGATCTTGTACGGCTGACTGCAGATCTTGCTGCAATCGAAGCTACGGCGCCTATGCGCCTGGACGGCGAATTAGTGCGCGATGACGGTGCGGGCGTGAATTGGCGCGAACTCCATACTGGCGCGCGCGAGTTGCTGGTCAAGACCACCGATGACGTCGCCTTGCTCGACGCGAACCTCTTCCTCAGCAATGGGATCCAGTCATGACAGCCGCTCTAGCACGACACTCACACCAGAGCGGCCCGTCCGAGGAGAGGTTTGCGAACGTTTATGAGGCAGAGGCCATCGCCGCCATTGCCGTCCGGTGCCTTCTGCGCGAGTTGGAGACGTGGCCCAAGCCCGGGCTTGTCAGCCATGTCGACTCCGGCAGCCATTCGGATATGAATTTTGGCACATTCCAGCGCAGCGTCGCCGCGATCAAGCCCTATCTACACGCCCTGACAGAAGCTGGTGCCAAGGGTCGTGGTATGGGGCGTCTCAGGATCATCGGTCTTGAAGCCGAAGCTGCGATGTTTGCCGCGACCGGGGGTATCAACACACACCGGGGTGCCATCTTCGGATTGGGTTTGCTTTGCGCGGCTGCCGGCGCCAAGGTAGGCGGGCTGACCGTTCCCACGATGCCGCTCGGCGACGTGGTGGTGAGGCTGTGGGGCAGGAATATCTTGGATGGGCCTGTGCAGCTGCACAGCCATGGTAGCGAGGCACGCCGACACTATGGAGCTGGCGGTGCGCGAGCAGAGGCCACTCTTATGAGGTCGGTTTGCCCGCCCTACAATGGGGCGCCCTGATCGCACCAGGCGACACAGAAGCAGCCCGCGTACAGGCCTGTTTCGCGTTGATCGCCTCTCTTGAGGACACCAACCTTCTGCACCGCGGCGGCATGTCCGGCCTCCGCTATGCCTAGTGCGCCGCCCGCGTTTTTCTTGATGATGGCGGCGTGGGTACACGCAACTGGCGCGAGCGGGCTAACATCGTGCACCAGTCATTCGTCACACGCCGGCTCAGTCCGGGCGGGTCGGCAGACCTTCTCGCGATGACACTCTTCATCCAGGCTTGCGAAGCAGAGTTCTTCTCGTGCCGCAGGTGATCTTCACGGTGCTCGCGCCCATTTTCTTCGTCATGGCGCTCGGCTATGTCGCCGGGCGAATGCACACCATCGACAACCATCATGTGGGAGAAATCAACGCCCTCGTCATGGATTTTGCCCTGCCGGCCTCTCTGTTCGCGTCGACCGGCTCTGCCCCACGCGGAGAGATGATGGCGCAAGGGCCGCTCTTCGCAATCCTCGGAGCGGTCATGCTGATTATCTATCTGCTCTGGTATCTCTTCGAGCGTAAGGCCTTGAGAAGATCCAAAGGTGAAGCTGCGCTACAAGCCCTGACGGTGGCAGTTCCGAACTATGCTGGGATCGGGCTGCCGATCGCGAGTACGGTCCTTGGCCCAACCGCGACCGTGTCCGTCGCGGTCGCTCTCGCGGCGGGTTCGATCCTGGTGAGCCCGTTCACACTGATGCTGCTCGAACTGTCCGTTGGCAAGGGACAGAACGATGCCGAGACCTCTGCCGCACGGGTGCGCCGGGCTCTGCGGCACGCGTCGACTACGCCCGTCGTCCTAGCTCCCGCGCTGGGGATCCTGCTCTCGCTGTCATCTCGGCCTGCCGCGCACGTTCGTAGACTTCCTGCGACTCCCAATCAAAAACAGGCATTGCTTCTCTTCCCCAAGAAAGAATTGCAATGCGATGATTTTGAATATCAACCGTTGCGGGAAGTCCCCCATTGCGCATCGCGGGAACGCCGCCGCGCGGACCGATCACCTGCAAAGCTGATGGGCCATCGTCCCGGCTCGAAGACGACAGCGACCGTTTACGATCGGGCCGCGCTTGAAGCGCACCGCCGGGTGGCGCCTGCCCGCACCGCACATAAGGATAAGAAATCATGACGGGCGCAGGCCCGGCGCAACCGGCGCAACCGGACTAGCAACATCAAGGAGTTACGGGCGAGTGTCCTTAACGGTATCTTAATTTGCTTTCGGGATCGCCGTCCTTGTGCCGCAAATCCTCCTCCCTGTTGCCGCGCGATGTCACCGTATAGTTCCCGCAGTTTTTTAGAGTTTGTTTTCCTTAACGAGTTATTAAAGCAAGCTGGCGTAGGGTGTCGCGAAAGTTGATTGAGTTGCGTAACCTGACATGACCAAACCTTCGCTGTTTCCAGGCTTCGACGGGTTGATGACGCTCTCCCGCCGCGAGGGCGTCGATATCCGTCCCACTCTACTGCGCGTGCTGACCGACCTCTACGTGCAGGCGAGCACGCACTCCTCCGACGAAGCGCGTCAATTCGTCGAGCTGACTTCCCGTCTGATCGACGAGGTCGACGACGCGACGCGCGCTGCCGTGCGGGCGCGGCTTGCGATCTACCCGGGCACACCGGCCGAAATATTGAAGAAGCTCGGGGTCAGGCCCGCGCAGCCCGACCGACCCGTTCCGGTGGCCGAGGCTATTGCCTCCCCGCCGCCTGCTCCGCCCGAGGTCAGGCCGCCGACCGAAGCCGAGATGCGCTTGGCAACGGGTCTTTCGATGCAGCCCAAGGACGCCGCCGAAATCTACGACATGTTCTTCCGCGCCAATGCCGGCGAGCGCGTCGCGATCCTGCACAGCCTCGCCGATACCCCGCTGAAAGCCGCGCCGCGGATTCCGGAAGCGCGCGCCTTGCGCGCCATCGAAATCCTGGAGATGGCGGCGTTCGCCGCCGACGTCGAAAATTTCACGCTCGAACTCGGCGAAACCCTGATCCTGCCGGCGCGGGTCGCGGCCCAAGTCGTGAACGATCCCGGCGGCGAGCCGCTCGCTGCGGCGCTGCGGGCGCTGGACATGCCGAGCCCGGTTTTCCAGCGTGTGCTGTTGTTCCTCAAGCCGGATTTCGGCAGTTCGGTGCACACCGTCTATCGCCTATCGCGCCTCTACGACCGCCTGAGCGAACGATCGGCGCTGGTCATGCTGGCGGCCTGGCGCGGTTCGACGCTCGCGACCGCCCGGGCCAAATTTCGCCCGACGCTGTACGACGACGAGCGACAGCGCGCCCGGTCCGGATCCGCGCAAGCGCGATCCCCGATGCAGCCGGGTCTTGGCAGCAGGGTGCGCACGGGGACGGATAATTCGGGTCGCTAGCGCTAAAGCACGATCGCTAGTCAGGCCGCCGCGAGATCGAGAAAATGCCGACCGGCCTTGTCCTCGATCTCGACGATCCACGCGTCGGGGTCGAAACGGATTTCCTTGGCAAGGCGCTCCTCCACTGCGGCTTCCGGCACGGGCTGCGGCGAGATCGGCGTGAAGAAACGCTCGATCGGCCGGCTGTCGTCATAGACCGCTTGCGGCGCCGGCACATACAGCATGGCATTGCCGTCGAGCGTTGCGATCTTGACGAAGACCGCGCCCGCCTCTTCCGCGCCGCGCCGGCGCACCGCGCCGAATGCGCCCGCGGTCTGGCAGCGGCGCAAATAAGCCGAGACCCAAATGCTTGATTTCAATCGCATGGGTCGGACGATAGGCCAGCGCTCAAGCGAACGCCAGTGCCGGCCTCGCGAACAAATGTCCTACCATAAGCAACCTTCGAGATCGTGCTCGAATGCGCAGGCATTCCAATCCGGAGCGAGCGAAGCGAAGCGTTTCCCTGTCTTGACAAGAAGTGGGGGATAGTTTCAGCTGTTTGCGTTCAGGACTGCTGGTCACATCGATCAGCAAAGGGAATTCGGTGCGGTTCGCGCGTTGTCGGTAACGAACCAAGTCCGAAGCTGCGCCCGCAACTGTAGGCGGTGAGTCCTTCTTCGAAAATGCCACTGGGCTTTTACGACAAGGCCCGGGAAGGCGAATAAGGATTATGACCCGCGAGCCAGGAGACCGGCCTAGACACGTCATCCTTCCGGCGTGCGGTGCGCACGCATGGGGCGGTTCTTTCGCTGCGGTGACATGATTGAAATGTCTTGCGGATGAAGGGGCCGCCATGGCCGCGCCTGTGAAATCGATTGTTGTGGAGAACGCGTCCATCCCCGAATTGCTCGGCGTTCGGGGCCGCATCGCCGGAATCTACGGTATTCTCATTGTCGCCAATGCGTCGGCCTGGATGTGGGCCTTCATTGCATTTGCCGATCAGCCGGTACTCATCGGAACTGCGGTTCTGGCCTACAGCCTTGGGCTTCGTCACGCGATTGACCCCGATCACATCGCAGCCATCGACAACGTGACGCGGAAGTTGATGCAAGAGGGAAAGCGGCCGGTCGCCGTCGGTTTCTTCTTTGCGCTGGGGCACTCGACCGTCGTTGTGCTCGCCTCCCTTGCCGTGGCCCTGACGACGACTGCGTTGAGCAACAAGCTCACCGGTTATCGCGAGATCGGCGGCATTGTCGGAACGTCGGCATCAGCGTTGTTCCTGTTCATCATCGCCGTCGCAAACCTGATCGTGTTGCGTGGCGTGTACCGCGCCTTTCGCCAGGTGCAGCGCGGCCATGGCGTAACGGAAGAGGTCGTTGATACGCTGCTTCAGCAGCGCGGCTGGCTTGCGCGACTGTTCAGGCCACTATTCAGGTTTGTTTCGCAAAGCTGGCATCTTTATCCGATCGGTCTCTTGTTCGCGCTTGGTTTCGAGACCGCGAGCGAGATCGGTCTGTTCGGCCTATCGGCCCAGGCGTCCAATGCAGTCTCCAACTGGTCGGTCCTGATATTCCCTGCACTGTTCGCGGCCGGCATGACGCTCGTCGACACCTCGGACGGCGTTCTGATGCTGGGTGCCTATGGTTGGGCGTATCGCAACCCGACGCGGAAACTGTTCTACAATCTGACCATCACGTCGGTCTCCGTGCTCGTGGCATTGGTGGTCGGCGGCATCGAAGCGCTTGGCCTGATCGCTGGTCAATTTCATCTGCAGGGCATCTTCTGGAACGCGATCTCGAACCTGAACGACAGTTTCGGCGTACTCGGCTACGGCATTGTCGCGCTATTCGTCGTAAGCTGGGGAATATCGTTCCTCATCTATCGCCTCAAGCGATATGACCGCTACGTTAACCGGATTGATTCCGATCCGGATTGATTGACGTCTCTGTCACTAGCTCGTTTCATCGAAATGTCGTGGCGGGGGCCCCGCAACTCTGTCAGTGTGCAGTGATGTCGCGATAGCCCTGCTCGATGAAGGTTAGCTGCCTGTGGACATGTTGTCGTCACCTACAAAGGACCGATCGCGCGTGACGATTGACCATTTAGCGGCCGCGGTGGCGGACGCTCCGGCCGCTCCCGCGGATTTGTCGCCCTCAGCGCGACACGGCATTTTCCTCTATCTGGGCGTCTTGATCGTTCTGTTGGCCTTCGGCAGCCCCTGGGGAGGACTGATCGATATTCCAATCAGTTTCTTCCTCAAGAATAGGCTGCATTTGACCGCGCATGAGGTCGCCAATTTCCAACTGGTCGTCGCGATCCCGCTCTACCTGGCCTTCGTGTTCGGGTTCATTCGCGATATGTGGAACCCGCTCGGGTTGAGAGATCGCGGGTTCATGCTGGTGTTTGGCGGCACCACGGCCCTGCTCTATCTATTCTTTGCGTTCACGCCCATGACCTACGCGACGCTGCTCGTCGCGCTGCTTCTGCTGACGGCTTCGTTTCTTTTTATCTGGAGCGCTCAGAACGGACTGACCTCAACGATTGGTCAGCAACATGCGATGACGGGTCAAGTCAGCGCGGTCTGGAACGTGTTTCTGCAGATCCCGACGGTCGCTGCGCTCCTGATCGGCGGTGCGCTCTCAGGCATGCTCGAGGCGGAGAATCCGGATCGGGCGATCCGCTTCCTGTTTCTTGTCGGCGCCGCGGTAATGGCCGCGATTACTCTCTACGCGCTCTGGCAACCGAAGGCGGTGTTCGACAACGTCCACGCCGAGGCCGACTTCCACCCGGTGAAAGACCTGATGCGGCTGGTGCGGCACCGGCCGATTTATCCGGCTCTGCTGATCTGGCTGCTATGGTGCTTTGCGCCCGGTTCGACCACGCCGCTACAATACTATCTCCAGAACGCCCTGCACGCGACCGACGCGCAATGGGGTCAATGGAACGCGATTTTCGCCGCGTCCTTCATTCCGACATTCGTCGTGTACGGACTACTCTGCCGAAGATTACCTTTGAAGACGCTACTGTTGTGGGGAACGGTTCTCGCCGTCCCGCAGATGATTCCGTTGCTCTTTATTCATACGGTGAAACAAGCGCTGATCGCAGCCGTTCCGATCGGCCTGATGGGCGGCCTTGCCACCGGCGCCTATCTCGATCTGATCATCCGGTCCTGCCCGCGGGGCTTGCAGGGCACGATGCTCATGATGTCATACAGTCTCTACTTCGGCGCCGTGCGATTTGGCGATGTGCTGGGGACCTACCTATACGATCGCTACGGCGGCTTTACCGTTTGCGTCGTCGCGATCACGGCTGTCTACGCGCTGATCCTTCCGGCTCTGCTGCTGGTGCCGAAACATCTGGTCGCCACCGCCGACGGGCAGGCACCCGAAGTCGAGGTTTGAGTCCGGTCGGTGCTGCAATAAGCCGTCCAAGGACAACCCCTACTGCGAGCCCTCGAGCCCGAGCTGTTTCACCATCGCTCCCCATTTCAGCCGCTCGGACTGAATATAGCTGCGCATGTCTTCGATCGAGGGCGAATTGTTCTGGATCAGGCCAAGCGCAGCGATCTTCGCCCGCATCTCGGGAGCCTCCATGATGCGCTTCATCTCCGTATGGAGCCGGTCGATGATCGGCTGGGGCGTCTTTGAGGGCACCAGCAGCATGTGCCAGGATACACCCTCGTAGTCCGCGGCGCCCGATGCCTCGGCGAACGGCGGCACGTCCGGAAGCAGCGGCAATCGTTGCGCCGGAGAAACCGCGAGCGCGCGAAGCTTTCCTTCCTTGATCGGGGGTATCGAGAGGCCAGCCTCAAGGAAGCTCGCCGCGACGTGGCCACCCATCAGATCCGTGACCGACTGGGGCGTGCTGCGATACGGGCGTTGCGTCGAAGCCGAGCCACTTCTTGGCAAACTCCATCGACATGTGCTGCACCGAACCCGCACCGATCGAGGCATAGTTCAGCGGCGGGTTTGCCTTCTTGGCGAGCTCGACGAATTCCGAAAGCGTCTTCGCGGACAGCGAGGGATCAATTACCAGAACGAACGGCGATTTCACATAGAGCGAGATCGGCGTGAAGTCCTGCGGGTCATAATTGAGTTGTTTGAACAACGTCGGATTGATCGACAACGCGATGCTGGTCAGTACGACAAGCGTGTAGCCGTCCGGGGGCGCGTTCGCGACGTGATTGGCAGCCAGGGTTGTCGCTGCGCCGGGCTTGTTTTCCACGATGACCGGCTTGCCGAAAGCTTCCGACAGTTTCTGCGCATAGAGACGCGTCATCACATCCATGCCGCTCCCGGCCGCGAGCGAAACCACGATCGTGATCGTCCTTCAGGGATAATCTTCAGCCCTGGCGGGCGCGCTCGCCAGCAACCCCAGCAACACGACGCAAAGCAAGGCCCAACGTGTTTTCAAAGTCATAACACGCAGCCTATGAGGTCGGGAATGAGGGAAATCGAGTGTACAGCCGACCGGCAGTGCGGATCGAGCTTCTCGGCGACGGTTGATGAAAATCCTACCGGCCATGGCCGGAACGTGTCCCGGAAGGATATCAAACCTTACCGCAGGTCCGTGAGATGACTATGAGCCAGTTCATATGCGGAGCCAAATCGAGACGACGTGGCTATCGGATCAGGCGGGTGCATCGATTGCGCGCAATATGCGCAAACTCTTCCAAATGCAGCGAACGGATTATCTCGCCCCAAAAACGGAAGTCTTAGCGGCAGTAAGCCCCGCGTTAGTCGATCGGATGGCCGATCGCCGCGGCGAGTTCGTGAACCAGGCGATCGGACAGTTGCCCGGTCACCGGTATCCTGCGTTCGCGCTCGAATTTCTGGATCGCGGCCTGGGTATCGGGGCCGATCGTGCCGGTCGGCTTCAACTGGCCGTAGCCATATTCGGTCAGCGCGCGCTGCACCGCTGCGACACGGCGCGAGCCGATGGTTGGACCGGACGCAAGTGGGATCGGTGCCGGCGGGCGGACTACGTTCAATGACGCCGTCGGCCCCGCGCCGGTTGCCTTGACCAGATTGGTCAGAGGATCCGCGGCTTTGGGCTCGGCCGTTTTCGGCTCGGCCATCCTGTACTCAGTGGGCTTAGACTCGACGGACCTTGGTTCGATTAACCTCGGTTCGGAGATTCTCGTTTCGGCGAGCCTGGATTCGGAGAGCAGCACGTCGGCGTCGGCCGGGCGCGGCCGCGGCAACTGACTTGCAACGGTCGACGAAGCCTGCGGGATCATGACGACCGAGCCGAACATCGGCGCCGGATGCGGACCCGTCTGCAGGAACAGCGCATTGGCGATGATGGCGCTGGTGGCCGCGAAGGCAAGCAGGCCTGCCACCGTATCCTTCGGGCTGTGCAGCATCACGCGCAGCAGCAAGCCGCGCTCGACCGCTACTTCGGCGACCGTCGCGGCGGCGCGGCGGCGGCGCGGCGGCTCATCATCTGAAGTGGCTTTTCTAGGCACTTTTCTTCACCTGAAGTATCTGTTCCTGCGCTCCGGGCCAAGAGGCAGGCGTCAATGTGGCGACATTGCTGCCCGGTTGCGGCACCTCTGGCTTGGAGAATGCCAGCGGCAGCGCCACGGTGACAGTGGTGCCTTCGTCAATCTTGCTCTGTACGGTTAATTCGCCACCATGCAGTGCGATCAGGCTCTTGACGATCGAAAGCCCAAGGCCGGTGCCTTCGTGGCGACGCTGATAGGTCTTGCCGGCCTGGAAGAACGGCGCGCCGATCCGCTTCAGATCGTCGGCCGCGATCCCGACCCCAGTATCGGCGACGCGAAGCATCAGGAGCGATCCTTCGACGGCTGCGGAAACCGTGACCTTGCCGCCGCGCTCGGTGAACTTGATCGCATTGGAAACAAGATTGAGCGCGATCTGCTTGAACGCGCGCGGATCGCCGGTCATGACCGGCAAATCCTGCGGGACATCGGTCACGAGATCGATGCCGTTTTCCCGCGCCTTCAACGCCAGCAGGCTGCAGCAATTGATCAGCGCCGCACGCGGCGCGAACGGCTCCGGCGTGATGTCGAAATTGCCGGACTCCATCTTCGACATGTCGAGGATGCCGTTGACGACCGACAACAAATGCTGGCCGGAATCGTTGATGAGCTGGGCATATTCCTTGCGGCGCGCCGCGTCCAGCATCAGCGTCTGTTCCTGAACGATCATCTCGGAGAAGCCAATGATGGCGTTCAGCGGCGTGCGCAGTTCGTGGCTCATGGTGGCGAGGAAGCGCGTCTTGGCGGCATCGGCGGCTTCCGCTGCGCTGCGGGCAAGCTCGAGCGCCTGCTCCTGGACTTTGCGGTCTGTGACGTCGCGCATCACGGCGACGACCTCAGCCTCGCCAGCAGGCAGGGTTTGGGAAGCCTGTTCGAGCGGCCGGCAGCGCATTTCGACCCAGATGAAATCGACCAGGCCGTTCGGGCCGCGCTCGCCACGCGGGACATCCCTTCTCACGCGAAATTCGACGCTGCGCGATTCGCCCAAGCGCGCGGCGTCAGAAAGCGCGGTCAGGTAGGCCGGACGGTCAGCGACGTGGACGCGGTCGAACAGGCCATGGTTGAGCAGCCGCGCGATCGGCGCGCCCAGCATCGCTTCGGCCGCGGGCGAAATGAACTGCACGGCGCCGTTGCGGCGATGACGCGAGATGACGTCGCTCATGTTCCGCGCCAACAGGCGATAGCGGTTTTCCTCCAGATAGAGCAGCGAGACGCTGGTGCGCGCCAGCAACTCGGCGGCGAAGGCAAGGCCCGCGGCATAGAGCGTCGCCGACGCGACGCCGAACGCGGTCAGCATGGCGTGCTGCGCCGGGGCGATTTCCGGCGGCGGCAACAGGCCGAATTGTCCGAGCGCGATCAGCGCGACGGCGCAGGTCAGCGCGAGCACCGAGGCAAACGCGACCACGCGGCGCGAGGCCGACAGCGCGGCCTCAAGCGGAACCACGACCAGCCAGATCGCGGCAAAGGATTCGATGCCGCCGGTGGTGATCGCCACCGCCATCACCAAGCCGGTGAGCGCGACCGAGGACAACACATGCGCGCCCTCGTAGCGCCCGGTGCGCGACAGGAACCATGACAGCAGGATGGGCGCGATCAGCCATGCGAATGCCGCAACTTCCAGCGCACTGGGCGCGCCACGCATGGCGAGATAAACCGGAAACGCCGCGAACGCCGCGAGGCTGCCGACGAGCCGCGGCGCCATGAACGCGCGATGGCGCGCCCGCGTCAGCGCGTCATATCGTGCCGACGGATGCAGCAGCGCATCAAGACAATCGCGGAAGATGTTCAACACAGTCACGGCTCTCGCGCCCCGGCTTGTCGTCGATCAGACGTGCCGCAACGCCCCCCTTGTCGTTGCGCCACCGTGTCAGAGCGGAATTAAACGAACGCTAAGGCGCGCGCGCCTCACGCCAGACACCGTGTATTCGTGGGCTTTTCGCGCGCGCCTCGGGCGCCATTCGGCGCGCATGGTGAATGGCAGGTTTCCGATAGGTGCAGGCTTATGGTTTCGAAATGGTGGACGCGGCAAGAACGGGTCGAGTTCCACGTCAATCGAAAATTTACGACCAAGACGAATCGATGGCTTTTTTTGCAAACTTTCGACGAATTAAGTCCAATGCAATCACTTGCGATTTATCCAGGACTGTTAGTTGAGCGGTGATCTCTGAGATCAGAACGACGAACAGGGACGACCGGGGTTGTAAGATGTTCTTTCTGCTTCGAATGGCATTCTGGCTCGGGCTGGTGCTCGTGCTGTTGCCTAGAGAGAAGACGCCAGAATCGGAAAAGCTGCCGCAGATCGGCGTGTCCGAGGCCGTGCAGGCTGCGACCGCTGCGGTCAGCGACATGAGCCAGTTCTGCAAGCGCCAGCCAGCCGCCTGCCAAGTCGGCGGCGAGGCCGCTAGCGTAATCGGCGCCCGCGCCCAGGAAGGCGCGCGCAAGCTCTATCAGACCATCACCGACAAGAAGTCCCCGGATCACACCGGATCGATTGGCCATGTCGATGACGCCGATCCTGTGACAGCGAACGCGGCGCCGCGCGACACATTGACGCCGAATGATCTGGTGGCGGAGTGGCACGACCCGCCTTGACGGCCGGACCGGAACTTCCCGTATCTCGACCGACATATCGCTTTCGGCGGCGTCCGATCCTATATAAGGCTTTGTAGGATCGAACGCGGGCCATCATGACCATCGACGAAATCAGGGACAATTTTACGCTGCTGGACGATTGGGACGACCGCTACCGGTACGTCATCGAGCTCGGCCGCACCTTGGAGCCGATGCCGGAGGCCGAGCATTCCCTTGCAAACAAGGTGCAGGGCTGCGCCAGCCAGGTCTGGCTGTCGAAGCGGGTCGAGCGCGGCGGCGGCCAGGAAGCGGTGTTGAAGTATCTCGGCGACAGCGACGCGCATATCGTGCGCGGCCTGATCGCGATCCTGCTGACGCTCTATTCCGGCCGCACCCCGCAGGAAATTCTCGCAACCGATGCGCCCGCCGTGTTCGACGAATTCGGATTCCGCGATCACCTGACACCGCAGCGCTCAAACGGCTTGCGCTCCATGGTCGAGCGGATCCGCACCGATGCGCGCGAGTCGCTGGCCGCGGCCACATAGGAAGCCTCAGTCGTCATTGCGAGCCAACGGGCCGCGCGAATGTGCGCTCGATGACAGGTTCCGTGAAGCAATCCATAGCGCCGCAAAGAAACTCCGGATTGCTTCGTCGCTTTGCTCCTCGCAATGACGGGAATCTTTCCAGAAAGGCTTGCCAGCTATTTCCGCCGCCGACGTTGCTGCCCAAGCCCCATCTTCTTGGCAAGCTGCGAGCGCGCCACCGCATAGTTCGGCGCCACCATCGGATAGTCGGCCGGCAAGCCCCATTTGTCGCGGTATTGTTCCGGGGTCATGTTGTACTGCGTGCGCAGATGCCGCTTCAGCGACTTGAAGCGCTTGCCGTCCTCCAGACACACCAGATAGTCGGGGTTGATCGATTTCTTCAGCGACACGGCCGGCTTGCTCGGCTCTGGCGGAGCCTCGCTCCTCCCACTCGAGACCCGAAGCAGGGCCGCGTGAATCTGGCTGATCAGGTTCGGGATTTCGGACGCCGGCGTCGGATTGTTGCTGAGATAGGCCGACACGATGTTCGCGGTCAGATCGATGAAGCTCTTACCGGGGGCATCCGTCATGAACCGAGCCTTTCTCGCATCACCATCACGCAAGCATTCTTACGTATTCGAACGGTATCCTCCGGCACCAATACGCTTGCGAGAATTCCGACATCTATCGAATATGAGCTGATTACTGCCGATGCACAAGAACAACCGTGCAGCCGCCCCGGAAGTACGGTCGCGTTAAAGACGCTGGTCCAGATGCGCGCGCAAGTCGTCGATTGACGCAAAGCGCATCATGCCCTCGGGCATTTGCGCCTCGATCGAGCCGTCGGAATATAGCGAGTAGGCCATGCCGTCGACGACGCCCGATTTAAGCACCGTCACCGACGGCTCATCCAAATTGCGCACGGGCGGTGCCTGGCGATCGGGGGCGCTCGCGACAGGATTTGTCTCGGCGAAGGTCGACGGCGCCGCCCTGCCGCGCCGAGGCGCCGGCAGTTCGGCCCGCGAGCGTTCCGACATGCGCTCCGATTTGGGCCACGTATCGTCGAACGTCGCCGGCGGCGCTTCGTCCGCTTCGGGAACCGGCGGGGCAACCGGAGGCGCGGGTCGATACTCGGGAGATGACGGATCGGCGGCGAGGCGCCCCTGCGCGCGCTCGCGTTCCTTTCGCGAGCTCGACGAAAACATCAGGTTGCGCCGCGGCTTCGCAGCCGGCGTGGGCTCGGCACCTTCCGGTCCGAATGGGGTATCCTGCCGCCCGCGCGGGGCGGCTTCGCCACGCCATGGCAGCGAACCTGGCGCTGTGGGCTCGATCTCACCCGCCTCATCCGGCGCGCCCTGATCGCGGGAGAATAGAAACTCGTCTTCCCCGGCATCGGGATAGGCTGGCGGAGCGCCCGATGCTGGCGCCAGCGCCGATCGTGGACGCGTTTCCACCGGGCTCCGCTGCCCCAGACGGCGCGCAATGATCTTCAGTTCGCTCACCACGACGGCCAGCGCGAGCACGATGATCCCGGTGCAAATCCCCACCACGCCGGCCAGGATTATGGTATTGCCGAAGCTGAACTCCTTCACCGGGAGTCCCACCACGATCGCCACAATACCCGCCAGCACGGCGCCAATCCCGGCGATCAACAAGACGATCATCATCAACCTGAACCCCAGCGCCGCGCCTCGCGCGAACCGTCTTGCCACGATACCGTCATATTGTGTGCATCGCCAACCAACAATCCCAACCCCTGTTGCGAAAAAGGAATACAATCCGCAACCTATTTCGCTTCCTGCGGACCATCACCTTGCCAAGATTTAAGGCGAGGCCGGTCCATTGTGCGTTGCGGTATGGGGAAATTACGCCACAATTCGCAATTACTCGAGGTTGGAACTGCGCTATATGGATGCCGGGGGATTGAGGCCCAAAAGCGCCAATTGGGCCAATCGGGACGCCGGGTTACCAATAGCCATGTCATCCATCGCGACCTCGGCCATCGATACGCCGTCGCGGCGCTCGCTGGAACGGACTTGTGACGACCTCGCCCTGCTGGTGCTGGCGGCGGTTGCTCTGATCGCAGGGCTCACCTTCCGCGACTATGGGCTCGGCTGGGATGACTACACCCACGCCGAATACGCCGACCTTCTGCTGCGCATGTACGGTTCCGGCTTCAAGGACACCGGTGCGCTGTCGTTCGCCAATCTCTACATGTATGGCGGCGGCTTCGATATGGCCGCGGCGCTTCTGCACAAGGTCATTCCGCTCGAATTGTTCGAGACCCGCAGGCTGGTCGGCGCCATCGTCGGTGTGATCGGACTAGCGGTGACGTGGCGCCTTGGCCGCCGCGTCGGCGGTCCGCTCGCCGGGTTAGCTTCGCTGCTGCTGCTCGCGCTGTGCCCGATCTACTACGGGCACATGTTCATGAATCCGAAGGATGCGCCGTTTGCGGTCGCGATGGTGATCCTGATGATGGGCCTGGTGCGGCTCGCCGAGGAATATCCGCAGGCCTCGCCGCGGACCATCCTGATCATCGGCCTCGGTGCCGGGCTGTCGATCGGCTCGCGCATTCTCGGCGGACTAGCGCTGGTCTATGCGCTCGCAGGCTTCGTGCCGCTGTTCGTCGAGGAAATGCGCACGCAAGGCGCACGCGACGCTATCCGCCGCTTCGTCCACGTCCTCTATGTGCTGATGCCCGGCCTGATCCTCGGCTATCTCATCATGGGGCTGATCTGGCCCTGGTCGATCATGCAGTCCGGCAATCCCTTCACGGCGCTCACGTACTTCTCGCATTTCTTCGAGAAGCCGTGGAAGGAGATGTTCGACGGCGCGCTGGTGTCGGTGCCGGACATGCCGTGGTCGTACCTGCCGACGTTGTTCGCGCTGCAGATGCCGGAAGTCCTGCTCGTGCTTTCGATCGCCGGCGTCGCCGGCATGCTGGCGGCGCTGACGCGCCGCGAGGTGTCGGCGCGGCGCAAAACCATCTTCCTGATGCTAACGCTCGCCGCCACGCTACCGCTGCTGATCGCGATGGTGAAGCGCCCGGCGCTCTATAACGGCATCCGGCATTTCATTTTCGTGATCCCGCCGATGACCGTGATCGCGGGCGTGGCTTTCGCCTGGACGATGAACTGGCTCAGGGACAACCGTGTCAGCTGGCAACCCGTGGCGCTCGCCGTTTTCGCCTTCGGCCTGTTATTGCCGCTCGGCGAGATGATCCGGCTGCATCCCTATCAATACACCCACTTCAACCACATCGCCGGCACCGTGCGCGGCGCCGACGACCGCTTCATGCTGGATTATTGGGGCCTCGCCTTCAAACAGGCTTCCGACGAGTTGCGCGAACAGCTTGAGGAAAAGCATGAGGTCCCGCCGAAGGGGCGCAAATGGAAGGTCGCGGTCTGCGGGCCGCAGCGCCCGGCACAGGTCGCGCTCGGTCCCGATTTCACCATCGGCTGGGACAGCCATGCCGCCGACTTCGCCATGACGCTGGGCGAGTTCTACTGCAAGGGCCTTACTGCACCGGTGATGGTAGAGATCAAGCGCGACGACGTGGTGTACGCCCGCGTCTACGACATCCGCGGCCGCAGCATTTCCAGCCTGCTGTCGATACCTGCGCCATAACTGAAGGCCACCAAGGCATAGCTGCCAGCTATGCCCGGCGCCTTGCTGCAAAGCGGGCGCGGGTTTAGGCTGGAGCTAGCGAAAGCGAACGACCCACAGGGGAGAAACCGGTCATGTCGCCTGCGGAAGCACGCCTGAAGGAAGTGCCGTCGGATATGACGGAGGCGGAATGGAACCAGCGGATCAACCTCGCCGCCTGCTATCGCCTGGTCGCGCTCTATGGCTGGGACGACCTGGTCGACACCCACATTTCCGCGCGCGTGCCGGGACCCGATCATCATTTCCTGATCAACCCCTACGGGCTGATGTTCGACGAGATCACCGCCTCCAGCCTGGTGAAGGTCGACCTCGACGGCAACCAGCTCTCCAAGAGCGAGTACAGCATCAACCCGGCCGGCTTCACCATCCACTCCGCGATCCACGAAGTGCGCGAAGACGCCGGCTGCGTGCTCCATCTGCACACCATCGACGGCACCGCGGTCTCGAGCTGCACGGACGGCCTGTTGCCGCTGAACCAGACCGCGCATTTCGTCACCCACGACCTCGCCTATCACGACTATGAGGGCGTGGCGCTCGATCACGACGAACGGCCGCGCCTGCAGCGCGATCTCGGCGACAAGAACCACATGCTGCTGCGCAATCACGGTACGCTGACCGTCGGCCGCTCGGTCGCCTCCGCCTTCGAGCGCATGTATCACCTGGAGCGGGCCTGCTCGATGCAGGTGCGCACCCGCATGCTGGGGCCGTCGGCCTATCCGGTCGAGCCGGCCGTGATCGACAAGAACGAGGCGATGTTCCACAACGCCGACCGCGCGGAGTTGCGCTCGACCAACCTGGTCTGGCCGCCCTTGCTGCGCAAGCTCGACCGCATCGACCCGAGCTACAAGTCCTGAGGGCCGGCAATTAGAGCGTTTTCCGGCGAGTGGGGACCGGTTCGCTGTCCGAGAAAACGCGTCAAACAAAAAACTAGAGCCTCCGTTCCGATTCAATCGGAACGGATGCGCTAGCGGGCAGCGCGAGAGGTTGAAGGCGGCGTGACAGTTCTGGTGACCGGCAGCTCCGGACATCTCGGCGAGGCACTGGTCCGTACCCTGCAGGCGCAACGGCGCGACGTCATCGGTGTCGACATTCGCCCCGGCACTTTCACGCATCGGGTAGGCTCGATCATCGACCGCGGCTTCGTAAGCCGCTGCATGAACGGTATCGGGACCGTGCTGCACACAGCAGCGCTGCACAAGCCGCATGTGGCAACCCACGGACGCCAGGACTTCGTTGACGTCAACATCACCGGCACGCTCAACCTGCTTGAGGAAGCGGCTTCAGAAAATGTCGTGGCCTTTGTCTACACCAGCACCACCAGCGTGCTCGGCGACACGCTGGTGCCCCGGCGCGGCGAGCCGACCGTCTGGGTAACGGAAGACGTCATTCCTGTGCCGAAGAATATCTACGGTGTCACCAAGGCGGCTGCGGAGGATCTTTGCCAACTGTTTGCGCGGAACCACTCGCTTCGCACAATCGTGCTGCGAACCTCGCGCTTCTTTCCCGAACAGGACGACAATCCAAACGTACGCGAGGCATATGCCGACGCCAACGCAAAGACCAACGAGTTTCTCTATCGCCGCGTCGATATCGAGGACGTGGTCAGCGCGCATCTGCTCGCGGCCCGCCATGCGCCGTCAATAGGCTACGCGAAATACATCATCAGCGCCACGACGCCTTTTTCCCGCGACGACGTGGCGGAATTGCGCAACCGCGCGACGCAGGTGGTCCGTCGTTACGTGCCCGAATACGAGCAGGAATATGCCCGCCGCGGCTGGGCTATGGCTCCCGGCATGGATCGGGTCTATGTCAATGACAAGGCTCGGGCCGAACTCGGTTGGCAACCGCGCCACGACTTCCGCTCGCTCATCGCCCGTCTCAAGACAGACGACGATATCCTTAGCCCACTCGCGCGCAAGATTGGCAGCAAAGGCTACCACGATCGCGTCTTTGGCGACGGCCCGTACCCGATGGAGTAACCCCCGCGTTGTCCGTCGGATCACGGCACGGAATCCAGGTTAACGGTCATTTGAGCTGGAGGATTTCGAGCAGGAATTTCGGGTCCCAGCCGGCGCACTTTCGACGGGTTTTGACGCTTCCCTTGGCCTTGTTGGCGCGTACGAGGCCGAGGGCGAAGCGTCTGACGACGGCCATGTTTTTGGCACCGTGGCCGGTTCGGTAGCGCGACAGATCGTCCTTGAACTCGACATCCAGGAGCCAGTGCATGCTTTCGACGCCCCAGTGGCCCCGTACGCCGTTGGCAAGACGGTCGATGTCGAGCAGTGCGGAACAGATGAAGTAGCGCGCGGCGAAGGTGCAGCGATCGGCGTGCTCGGCGCGGGAATAGACCTTGATGAGTGTCTTAATGTTGGTGAAGCGTGGCTGGCCTGGATAGCTGCGTTCGGACACGATCCAGTCGACCTCCTGCGAGGCGGCGTAGACGCGCGTCTCGATACGACCATGACCCTTCTCGACGGTGGTTTTGGTGACGAGCTTATCGGCAGGAGCGCTACTGAAGTAGTTTTCGACATCGGCCTCAAGGGTTGGCTGGTTGCCTTTTAGCGCCAGGAGATAATCGGCTTCGTGAGCGATGATCTTGTTTGCGATCTCGACCTGGCAGCCCATGGCGTCGATGGTGACCAGTGCGCCTTTGAGCTGCTTGGTTTCGGCGAGTTCGTCGAGGAGATCCGGGATTGCGGTGATTTCATTGGTCTTTTCCGGCACGCTGAGCTGCGCCAGGACCAGCCGCGCCGAGGTCGCGTAGGCGCTGAGCGTATGCAAGGCTTTGAGCCCTTTGCGCTGGTCGTGGGTGCGCCGCGCCGTCTTGCCATCGATAGCGATAAGGTCGTGCCGGCCAGGCCATAGCGCCTCCACCCAACTGCCGAAGCAGCGTGCGAACAGGATTGGATCGACCCGGTTGACGAGCATCCGCACCCAGCGCTCGCACGGAATACCATGATGGAAGGCCGAGAACCGGCGCAGGAAATCAAGGTGGTGCTCGCCCCAGGCGACAATGTCGTAGAAGTCGTCGCAAGAGGCGATCGTCGCGCAGACGACCAACAGCAGCACCTCCTTGAGCGGGTACATGACCCGCCACGGTTCACGGTCATCCCCCAGTTCGGAAAAATGCTCCAGGAGAAGGGCCACCCGCGCCCGCGGTACCTCTTCATCCAGGATCGTTCCAGTAATCGTGGCCATGCTAGCGCTCCATGCCGAATCAGAGCGCCCACAGAATCACAGCCCTCACGTCAACTCAAAATGACCCCCCATGCACCCGTTAACCTGACTTCCCAGCCGTGTCCGTCGGATAGGCAGCGATGGACTAAACCGAGCAAATGCGTTAAAGGTTGCTGACACACCCTCTACACGTTCCGAATCAAAACGCCGCCCAATCCCGGGCGGCGTTTTTGCTTTGCTGCGCAGTCATTGCCGGGCTTAACCCGGCAAAATCCATTACCCGAGCAGGAAACTTTCTTCGATGGATGCGCGGGTCAAGCCCGCGCATGACGGGTAAGGGACGGCGCTGTCCCGTCCTGAAGATCACCGCGGCAATTCCGCCAATGCCCCGAGAATCCGCGCCCAGGAGCGGATGCCCTTGTGGAAGCTCTTGAGATCGTACTTCTCGTTCGGCGAGTGGATGTTGTCGTCGTCGAGACCGAATCCGACGAGCAGCGAATCGAGGCCGAGGGTCTTCTTGAAATCGGCGACGATCGGGATCGAGGCGCCCGAACCCATCAGGACCGCTTCCTTGCCCCACTCTTCCGTCAGCGCCAGCTTTGCGGCGGCGAGCGGCTTCATGTTCCAGTCAAGCGCGATCGCAGGCGCTGAGGAATGGTCGCCGAATTCGGCCGTGCAGTCCGCGGGAAGCCGGGCGGCGACGTAGTCGCGGAAGGCTTTGCGGATCTTTCCGGGGTCCTGCCCCTCCACCAGACGGAAGGAGATTTTCGCGGAAGCCTGCGCCGGGATCACCGTCTTGGAACCTTCGCCGATATAGCCGCCGACGATGCCGTTGACGTCGCAGGTTGGGCGCGAGGAAATCTGCTCGATCAAGAGCCGGTCTTTCTCGCCGGCCGGAACCGAAAGCCCGATCGGCTTGAGGAAGGATTCCGACGTCAGATTAAGCTTCTTCCATTGCGCCAGAATGTCCGGCGGCAAGTCCTTCACGCCATCGTAGAAACCGGGAATCATGATGTGGCCGTTGTCGTCGAACAGGCCGCCGAGGATCTTGGTCAGCACCCGGATCGGGTTCTGCGCGCCGCCGCCGAAGACGCCGGAATGCAGGTCGCGGTTGGCGGCCTTGATCTTGACCTCCTCATAGACCAGTCCACGCAGCGAGGTGGTGATCGCCGGCGTATTCGGGTCCCACATGCCGGTGTCGCAGACCAGAGCGAAGTCGGCTTTGAACTCACCCTTATTCGCCTCGAGGAACGGCACGAAATTCTTCGAACCGATTTCCTCCTCGCCTTCGATCAGGATGGTGATGTCGAGCGGCAGCGAGCCCGTGACCGATTTCCAGGCCCGGCAGGCTTCAACAAAGGTCATGACCTGACCTTTGTCGTCCTCGGCGCCGCGCGCGACGATGATCTTCCGCCCATCCTTGTGATCGGTCACGACCGGTTCGAACGGCGGGTGGTGCCAGAGGTTGAGCGGATCGACCGGCTGCACATCGTAATGCCCGTAGAACAGCACGTGCGGGCGCGAGGCCCCGTGACCGTTGCTTTTGGCCACGATGGCCGGGTGGCCGGCGGTCGGCCGCACCTCGGTGGCAAAGCCGAGCGTTGCGATATCCTTGGCGAGATGGTCGGCCGCCGCCTTGCAATCGCCGGCAAAGGCCGGATCGGCCGAGATCGACTTGATCCGCAACAGCGAAAACAGCCGCTCCAGGCTGTTGTCGAAATCGGTATCGATGCGGTCCAGGACCGGTTGGAGTTGGGCGTTCGACATTCTGATATTCCCTGTTTGCGGAGTTTTCTAGCTACCCGCTTTTAGCTCCGTTGGGGAGATCGATAAAGCGGCGGCATCCGCGGGCGGATCCAGGATGTGCCAGATCAGGCCAGCGGCCAATATCGCGGTCGCCGCGAGGTTATTGCCCCAGGCCTGCAAATCGTTGGGAAAGATCGGCAGCGACAGAAGCAACAACAGCCCTGCGACCGCCAGCGCGATCCATGTCCAGATCCGCACTTTTGGGCGCGGATCGTAAGCCGCGCGGTGGATCAGGATGGTCATCGGATAGAACAACCACATGAAATAGTACTGTCGGGCCAGCGGAGAGGCCACCGTCATCAGGCAGAACAGGATGCCGAGTTCTTCCGCGTCCGATTGCGGTGTCCTGCGCGAGGCAGGCGGCATCACCGCGATATAGCCAAGCCCGAGCGCGAGCGATATCGCCAGCACCAGCAGGTTCGCCGCCTTAAAGGAGAGATCGACCACATTCATGGTGCGCGGCGGCTTGGCCGGATTGTCCTGGTTGTAATTGATCGGCCGGGTCAGGCGGTGGGTTACCGCGACGATCGATTGATTGACCCAGGACCAGTTCTGCTCGTCGCGCTGGCCAAATCCCTTCTCCGAGCTCGAGGCGACCATTCCCTGATACCAGGTCGTCAACTCCGCAAGGTTATGCTGGAAGCCGCGCACCGGCCCGGGAACGACGAACAGGAACACGGCGAGAAAAACCAGCATGCTCGCCAGCGCGGCCCACTGCCGACGCCAGACCAGATAGGGAAACACCGCCAGCGGAAACACCTTGATCGCGATCGCCAGCGCAAACATGCTTCCCGCCATCCAGGGCCGCGTGTGCTGCAACAGCCAGAAGCCGTACAGCATCAGCGCGAGCAGCACGAGGTTGGGCTGGCCGAGATCGAACATGTCGAACACGAAGGTCACGGTGGCAAAGCCCGGCAGCGCGAACAGCCACGGACCGGGTGTCTTCCCCGATCCCGTCATCGCGTTGGAGAACTGCGCCGTCATCCACCACGCCACCGCGTTCATGAACGACAGGCAGGCATAAAGCGGAATCTTGCCGAACCAGCTCGGGATTGCGAGCAGCACCGCAGGCAGCGGCGGATAGATGAAATCGAAGTAATCGTGGATGTCGCTCGGATAGAGGTTCTTGCCCTGCAGGACCTGCTGGCCGGCCCAGAACCAGAGCCGATAGTCCTTGGTCTTGCCGCTGCCCCAGATCTCCGGAACCAGCACATCGGCCGTTAACGCAACGCAACAGATCAGGAACAGGATATCGATCGGCGCTCGCAGCGACGGATATCTCAGCACGCTCGATTTCTCGGAGGTCACGCGCGGATGAACCCAGGTCCGGATTTCATCGCCGCAACAGCCCGCCGAGCGCACCGCGCACCAGCGCGCGGCCGACCGAGCCCCCGATCGAGCCGCCCACCGACTTGCCGAAATCAGCGGCGACCCCGCCGACCACCTTGTCGGTCACCGAGCGCGTGACGTTGCGCGCGATCAGTTGCCCGGTCGAGAGTCTGCCGCGCTTCACATGGGTTCCGAAAATTGAGCCAACGATGGCGCCGATCTTTCCGAGCACGCCGCCGCCGTCGGAACCCTCCGCCTGCGCGGCCGCGCCTGCAACCCGCTTCTGCAGGATCTCATAGGCGGACTCGGCATCGATGGCGGTATCGTATTTGCCCTTCACCGGGCTTGCATCCATGATCGCCTTGCGTTCCTCCGGCGTGATCGGTCCGATCCGCGCCGAGGGCGGGCGGATCAAAACGCGTTCGACCATCGCGGGCGTGCCGTTGCCCTCCAGGAACGACACTAGCGCTTCGCCCTTGCCCAATTCCATGATCGCTTTCGCGGTGTCGAGCTTCGGATTGGGCCGGAACGTCTGCGCCGCAGCCGCAACCGCCTTCTGGTCGCGCGGGGTGAAGGCCCGAAGCGCGTGCTGCACACGGTTGCCGAGCTGGCCGAGTACGCGGTCCGGCACATCGACCGGATTCTGCGTCACGAAATAAACGCCGACGCCCTTCGAGCGAATCAGCCGCACCACCTGCTCGATCTTGTCCATCAGCGCCTTCGGCGCATCGGTGAACAACAGATGCGCCTCGTCGAAAAAGAAGACAAGCTTCGGCTTCGGCGGATCGCCGACCTCCGGGAGCTCCTCAAACAGTTCCGAGAGCATCCAGAGCAGGAACGTGGCGTAGAGCCGCGGGCTCTGCATCAGTCTGTCGGCAACAAGAATATTGATCATGCCGCGGCCATCGCGATCGGTGCGCATGAAATCCTTCAACGTCAGCGCCGGCTCGCCGAAAAACTTGGTCCCACCCTGGTTTTCCAGCACCAGGAGCTGGCGCTGGATGGTTCCGACGGTGGCGCGGGTCACGTTGCCGAAACCCTGTGCGGCCTTTCGGATTGGCGCCAGCGGATCGTCCTCGCCGTCGGTCCCCTTCTTGGGGCTATCCGGCACGATCGCGTCCAGAAGCGCGCGGAGGTCCTTCATGTCGATCAGCGCGAGCCCGTTGTCATCGGCGACACGGAACGCGACGTTGAGAACGCCCTCCTGCACGTCGTTCAGATCGAGCATGCGCGCAAGCAATAGCGGCCCCATTTCGGTGACGGTCGCACGCACCGGATGGCCCTGCTCGCCGAACACGTCCCAAAAAATGGTGGAAAACTGATCGGGCTGGAAGTCGAGACCCACGTCGGCGGCCCGCTTGGCAATAAAATCCTTGGGCACGCCGACTTCCGAAATGCCCGAGAGGTCGCCCTTGATGTCGGCTGCGAAAACGGGAACGCCGGCGCGAGCAAAGCCCTCCGCCATGACCTGCAGCGAGACGGTCTTTCCGGTTCCAGTGGCGCCGGTGACGAGACCATGGCGGTTGGCGAGCGCAAGCGTCAGCCAAGCTGGCTGCTCACCCTTGCCAACGAAAACCTTCTCGTTGGTGTCGGCCATCTTCTCGTCGGCTGTCGCCATGCTTTCGTTCTCGTCGCGCCCATCTTAGGACTTGAATCGGATCATACTGCATCTTGCAAGGCGATTGAAACCGGTCAACTTGCCTCCACCGAAAGTTGGATCGAGCACTTGACCGGACGATTTTCCGCGAAAATATCGCCTGGTCTTGCATTGCTGCAACACTCGCGGCGGGATTGAAGATGAATCGCCGTTTCGAAGGTGGTCGTCGCTTGTAATTCGCAATTCGGAAGCTCAAGATGATTTCACTAAGTAACGACTTGGTTGGAAACCGGTCGAGGGCGGGGCAATATGGACGAGTTGATTGGGCGGCTGGCGGTAAAGGCCGGCATCGATGATGCCGTGGCTGAAAAGACCATCGGCATTATCTTGGGATTCCTCCGCAATGAGGGGCCTTCCGACAAGGTTCAGGCTCTGATCGACAAGATTTCAGGCGCGGAAGCCGCGATTGCGGCTTCGAACAATGGCGGCGGCTTCGCCCGGCTGATGGGTGGCGGCCTGATGGCGGTCGGCAGCAGACTGATGGGTCTCGGCCTCGGCATGGGCGAAATTCAGAACATCGCCCGTGAACTTTTCAGGTTCGGCCGCGACACAATCGGAGCGGATCAGATGGGCGAAATCATCGCGGGGACACCGGGGCTCAGCCAGTTCGCCTAAAGCACCTTTTTCATATCGAGTATCATGACATATTCAATCTCCGAGCTCGAAGGCATGAGCGCCTTCTCAGCTTCCAAACTCAAATCGCTTGGCATTCGTACCACCGACGCGCTGCTAGAAGCCGCCCGCACCGTGAAAGGTCGCAAGGCGCTGGCGGCGAAAACCGGCATCAGCGAGCAGCAATTGCTGGAATGGGCCAATGTCGCCGACTACATGCGGATTCCCGGCATGGGTAAGGCCAAGGTCGGGCTGGTGCGCGCGGCCGGCGTCACCACCGTCCGGGAGCTCGCGCATCGCAACCCGGCGCGGCTGGCGCAGAACATGAAGGAAGTGAATACCAAGCGCAAACTCGTTCGCGTTTTGCCTTCCGAAAAGTCCGTCGAGCAACTGATCGCGCAGGCGCGCAAGCTTCAGCCCAAAATCAGCTACTAAAAATATACCCATTGGGCTAAATCGGCGTCGGAGCAGCCCCGGCGGCCGCCCGCGCGGGTCTGTCGCGCGTCTTGACTCCCATGCGCCGACCACGCAAAGCCACCGCATGATCGCGACCACGTCCAGACCTCCCGTAGCGGCGGCCCCAGCGTTTCATCCGGTGCTGCGGACTCTCCTCGCCCGGCCCTATCCGGGGGTAATGGGCGTCTTGAACGTCACGCCGGATTCATTTTCGGATGGCGGACAATTCCTGGCACCGGAGCGCGCGCTGGCCCAAGCCAAGCGCCTGATCGCCGACGGCGCCGATATCATCGATATCGGGGCGGAATCCACCCGTCCCTATGGCGGGGCACAGCCGGTGTCGGCCGAAATGGAACTGCGGCGCCTGCAGCCGGTGCTTTCCGATATCGTTTCGCTCGGCGTTCCCATCTCAATTGATAGCATGAAGTCCGACGTCGTCGCCTGGGCACTGGACAACGGCGCGGTCATCGCCAACGACGTCTGGGGGCTGCAGCGCGATAGCGCCATGGCCGAGCTGCTCGCCGCGCGCAATGCCCCGGTCATCGTGATGCACAACCGCGATCGCGCTGATCCCGCTATCGACATTATAGAAGAAATTGTCGCCTTCTTTGCCCGCTCGCTCGACATCGCCGCGAGCGCGGGCATCGCCAGAGAGAATATTGTGCTCGATCCCGGCATCGGTTTTGGCAAGACGCACGAGCAAAGCATGACCGTGCTGGCGCGATTGGGCGAATTCGGCTGCTTCGGTCTGCCGCTTCTGGTCGGCGCCTCGCGCAAGCTCTTCATTGCTTCGATCTCGCCGGCCGAGCCGCATCAGCGGCTCGGCGGCTCGATCGCGGCGCATCTGATCGCGGCCCAAGGCGGCGCGCGGATCATCCGCACCCACGATGTGGCGGAAACCGTCCAGGCGCTACGGGTCGCCACAGCAATCGGGGAAAAACGATGACCGACACCATCTTCATCACCGGCGTCGTGATCCATGCCCGCCATGGCGTGATGGACCATGAGACCGAGGTCGGGCAGCGCTTCGTGATCGATCTCGAACTGTTCACCGACTTGCAGGATTCCTCGCGCACCGATCGGCTGGCCGATACCGTCTCCTATTCCAACGTGGTCGCGACCGCCACCGCAGCGTTCAAGAACACCAACTACAAGCTCCTGGAGCGCGCGGCCGGCGCGGTGGCCGACGCCATCCTGGCGGCATTTCCGCGCACTCGCGCGGTCAAGGTCACCGTGCACAAGCCGCACGCGCCGATCGCCGCGATCTTCGAGGACGTCGGCGTAGTCCTGACCCGCAACCGGCATCCGCCGACACATGGCTAGTGCCCTGATCGCGCTGGGCGGTAATGTCGGCGACGTCCGCGCGACATTCCAGAAGGCGATCGCTCATATCTGCGGCACGACGCAAGGAGCCCTGCTGGCGCGCTCTTCCGATTACGCCACGCCGCCCTGGGGTGATGAGCCGCAGGCGCGCTTCATCAATGCCTGCGTCGACATCGAGACCGACCTCGATCCCCATGCCTTGTTGTTCACGCTGCACCGGATCGAACAAAGGTTCGGCCGCGATCGGGCCAAGGAACGGCGCTGGGGTCCGCGCACCCTCGACCTCGACCTGATCGCCTATGACGATGTTTCGCTGCGAACACCGGAACTGACGCTGCCGCACCCTCGCCTGTTCGAGCGCGCCTTTGTGTTGGTCCCGCTCGCTGAGATCGCACCCGACCGTTTGATCGGCGGCCGCAGCATTCGCGAGGCGCTGGCAGGGCTATCGACCGAAGGGATCGACCGGTTGCCGGATATGGCGTGAGGGGAGGTGAAAACAACCGTTTGGCTTGGCTGCCGCGACGTGGCAATTTCCCGGCAAATCTCCAAAGCGGCGCCCCGGGAGTACCCTGCCGAAATGACATCCGTACCCGACGACCTGCGGCTGGCCGGTGAATTTCCAGCGTCGACCTATGAGGACTGGCGCAAGCTGGTCGATGGGGTCTTGAAGGGTGCTCCGTTCGAAAAGCTGGTCGGCAAGACCTATGACGGCATCAAGATCGAGCCGATCTATCCCCGCGCCAAAGGCGCTGGCCCGATCGCCGGCCGCGCTGCCGCCCTTCCATGGCAGATCATGCAGCGGGTCGATCATCCGGAGCCGGCGAAGGCGAGCGCGCAAGCGCTGCACGATCTCGAGAACGGCGCCACCGGGCTCGAGCTTGAATTTGCCGGCGGACCGGGCGCGCGCGGCTTCGGCCTGCCCGACGCGACGCCTGAAACACTGAAGCGGGTGTTCGACGGCATCATCTTCGACGCCGGAATTTCGATCGCGCTCAATCCCGTGCTGGGGCGCGGGAATGCGGGCGCGAACCTCGCGGCCTTCATCGAAGCCCAACGCGTCGATCCCGCGATGGTCGACGTTCGCTTCAACTATCAGGCGCTGAGCACGATGGCCGTCCGCGGCGCTGCGGTCGCGGCGTGGGGCGAGATGGAGAAGCCGTTTGCGACCGTCATCGGCCAGCTGTTGGGCCGCGGCTTCAAGGGGCCGTTTGCACTCGCCGACGGGCGTCCAGTGCACGACGCGGGCGGATCGGAAGCGCAGGAACTGGCCTTCGCGCTGGCTGTCGCGGTCGCCTATCTGCGCACGCTCGAAGCAGGTCACATCGCGCTCGATGCGGCTCGCTCGGCCGTGTCGTTCCGGCTGAGCGCCGACGCCGACCAGTTTTTGACCATGGCGAAATTCCGCGCCCTGCGGCTGCTTTGGGCGCGCGTCGAGCAGGCCTGCGGGCTTGCACCGCAGCCGGTCTTCATCGCCGCGGAGACTGCGTGGCGCATGCAAACCCAGCGCGATCCCTACGTGAACATGCTCCGCGCCACCATGGCGACATTCGCCGCCGGCCTTGCCGGCGCCAGCGCGGTAACCGTGCTGCCGCACAGCCTAGCGCTCGGGCTGCCGGACGCCTTGGCGCGGCGGGTGGCGCGCAACACGCAACTCATTTTGCTGGAGGAGTCCAACCTCGCCAAGGCATCCGATCCGGCGGCCGGTTCCGGCGGCATCGAGAGCCTGACGCAGGAGCTGTGCGAGGCTGCCTGGTCGCTGTTCCAGGGGATCGAGAAGGCCGGCGGCATCTTCGCTGCGCTTCAACGGGGATTGATCCAGGGCAAGGTCGCGGCGACGCGCAAAGCGCGTGAGCAAAACATCGCGCGGCGCAAGGAAGTGCTGACCGGTGCCAGTGAGTTCCCCAACCTGCAGGAGGCAGGTGTCGCCATCGAGGATGTGAAGCCGGCCGCACTTGCGACCTCGGGCGAAGCGACCATCAAATTCGATGCGCTGCAAGCGAAGCGGCTCGCGGAACCGTTCGAGCGCTTGCGCGACCGTTCGGACCAGATCCTGAAAGCCAGGGGAATGCGGCCGCGCATCTTCCTGGCCAATCTCGGCACGGCCGCCGACTTCGCCGCCCGCGCGACCTTTGCCCGCAGCTTTTTCGAGACCGGCGGGATCGAGGCAATCGACAGCGACGGATTTTCCGATTTCGCCGCGCTCGCCGCCGCCTACAAGGCATCCGGCGCCGCGCTGGTGTGCCTGTGCTCCGCCGACAAGGTCTATACCCAGCACGCCGCCGCCGCCGCGCAGGCCCTGAAAAGTGCCGGCGCCAAGCATATCTATATGGCAGGGCGGCCCGGTGAGCAGGAAGCGGCGTTGCGCGGTGCCGGGATCAATGACTTCATCTTCGCCGGCGGCGGCGACGCCTTGACGACCCTGCAAAAGGCTTACGAATAGACGGAGCGAGCATGACGTCGGAGACCAAATCTGTTCTGACTGGCGGCTGCCAATGCGGTGCCATTCGCTTTGCGCTCAAGGCCGCGCCTGTCAAGGTCAGCGTCTGCCATTGCCGGATGTGCCAGAAGGCGTCGGGCGCACCGTTTGCCTCCTTCGCCGACATCGAAAAGGAGGATTTCACCTGGACCCGCGGCAAGCCGGCGGCGTTCCGCTCCTCCTCCATCGCGGAGCGCGACTACTGCGCCGACTGTGGCACGCCCTTGAGCTTCCGCCGCATCGACGGTCCCCGGATCGAGATCATGACCGGCGCCTTCGACCGGCCGGACCGGCTGATTCCGACCCGGCAATATGGCACCGAATCCCGGCTCGGCTGGGTGGTAGGGATCGCCAATATGCCAAGCCAGACCACACTGCAGAATTACGGGTCGGAGAAGATGGGTACTATCGTCAACCACCAGCATCCGGATCATGATTGAGCAGCGACCTGAAACGACCGCCTGTGCTAAGATGGGACCCATGAGCCGCATCCCGAACTTTGCCAATATCGCCTTTGAAAAGACCGCGGGCGTCGAGATTCCCGGCAAGGCCGAACCATGGCTCACGCCCGAAGGCATCCTCGTCAAGCCTGACTACAATGAATCCGATCTCGACGGCGTCGATTTCCTCGAGACCTGGCCCGGCATCGCGCCCTATCTGCGCGGCCCCTACCCGACCATGTATGTCAACCAGCCCTGGACGGTCAGGCAATATGCCGGCTTCTCCACGGCGGAAGACTCCAACGCCTTCTATCGCCGCAACCTCGCGGCCGGGCAGAAGGGCCTGTCGGTCGCCTTCGATCTCGCGACCCATCGCGGCTACGACTCCGACCACCCGCGCGTCTCCGGCGATGTCGGCATGGCCGGCGTCGCAATCGATTCGATCTACGACATGCGCACGCTGTTCGCCGGCATCCCGCTCGACCAGATGAGCGTGTCGATGACCATGAACGGCGCGGTGCTGCCGATTCTGGCGCTGTTCGTGGCGGCGGCCGAGGAACAGGGCGTGCCGCCGGAGAAACTTTCGGGAACGATCCAGAACGACATCCTGAAAGAGTTCATGGTGCGCAACACCTATATCTATCCGCCGACGCCATCGATGCGGATCATCTCGGACATCTTTGCGTACACCTCGCAAAAGATGCCGAAGTACAACTCCATTTCCATCTCCGGCTATCACATGCAGGAAGCCGGCGCGACGCAGGACCTCGAGCTCGCCTATACGCTCGCCGACGGCGTCGAATATTTGCGCGCCGGGCTCGCCGCCGGCCTCGACGTCGACCGCTTTGCGCCGCGGCTGTCGTTCTTCTGGGCGATCGGCATGAACTTCTTCATGGAAGTCGCCAAGATGCGCGCGGCACGGCTGCTCTGGGCGAAGCTCCTAAAACCGTTCGACCCGAAGGACCCGCGTTCGCTCAGCTTGCGCACGCATTGCCAGACCTCCGGCTGGTCGCTGACCGCGCAGGACGTCTACAACAACGTGATGCGCACCACGATCGAGGCGATGGCGGCGACGCAAGGCCATACCCAGTCGCTGCACACCAATGCGCTCGACGAGGCGCTGGCGCTGCCGACCGATTTCTCCGCCCGGATCGCGCGCAACACGCAATTGTTCCTGCAACAGGAAAGCGGCACCACCCGCATCATCGATCCCTGGGGCGGCTCCTATTATGTCGAGCGGCTGACCCGCGATCTCGCCGCGAAGGCCTGGGGTCACATCCAGGAAGTCGAAGAGCTTGGCGGCATGGCGAAGGCGATCGAGGCCGGCGTGCCAAAGCTTCGGATCGAGGAAGCCTCCGCCAAGACGCAAGCCAGGATCGATGCCGGCAGGCAGGCGGTGATCGGCGTCAACAAATACAAGCCGGTCGACGAGAAGCCGATCGATATCCTGAAAGTCGACAATTCCAACGTGCGGCGACTGCAGATCGACAAGCTCAGGCGGCTGCGATCCGAGCGAAGCCAGGACGACGTCGACGCGGCGCTGGCCGCGCTGACCTGCAGCGCGGGCGAAGGCAATGGCAACCTGCTCGCGCTCGCGATCGATGCCGCGCGGGCCAAAGCCACCGTCGGCGAAATTTCCGACGCGATGGAAAAGGTGTTCGGCCGCCACCGCGCCGAGGTGAAATCCATCACCGGCGTCTACAAGCGCGAGGCATCCGCCATGTCCAACCGGGTCGAAAAGCTGCAGGCGCTGATCGACGCCTTCGAGGAAGCCGAGGGCCGCAGGCCGCGCATCCTCGTCGCCAAGATCGGCCAGGACGGCCACGACCGCGGGCAGAAGGTGATCGCGTCCGCCTTCGCCGATGTCGGCTTCGACGTCGATATCGGACCATTGTTTGCGACCGCAGACGAAGCCGCGCGGCAAGCGGTCGAAAACGACGTGCACATTTTGGGGGTGTCATCGCTGGCGGCGGCGCATCTCACCGCCGTGCCGGAACTGAAGGTAGCGCTGAAGCAGCAGGGCCGCGAGGACATCATGATCATCGTCGGCGGCGTGGTGCCGCCGCAGGATTACGACGCGCTGTACAAGGCCGGCGCCGAAGCGATCTTCCCGCCCGGCACGGTGATTGCGGACGCCGCCGAAGAATTGATCCACAAGCTCAACGCCCGGCTCGGCCATAGCGAGGCGGCGGAGTAATTACGACATGTCGATATTGTTTCAAAGGATTTTTGCTTGCGCGCCGCTGTATTGCATTTCGCTCGCGGGATTTTCTTGATCGGTGCCGCCGCTTTTTTGCCGACGCCGGCGCTTGCCACCGATCCGAAGCCGGACGCCGCGATCAAGA
>CAWGJM010000022.1:0-166826 GCA_963822795.1 uncultured Alphaproteobacteria bacterium | reverse complement strand
TCCGACAAAAACCCCGAGCAAGGTCGTCGGCCTTACCTCCACTCTTCCCGATGAAGGCAAGTCCACCATTGCGACTTCGCTCGCCCAGGTGCTTGCCAATTCCGGCAAACGGGTCATCGTCGTCGACTGCGACCTCCGGAATCCCTCGCTGTCTGCCACTCTTGCACCTGACGCGGTGTCGGCATCACCGACGTCGTGTCGGGGACCCGGTCCCTGGAAGACACGGTTTGGACCGACCGCGTAACAAGATTGGACTTCCTGCCGGGTAAGAAGAGCGTCGCATTCCGCACCAGCGACATCCTGTGCACGGAGCAGATCAAGAAGCTGTTCGCATAAACTGCGCGAGACCTATGACTACGTCATCGTCGATCTCCCTCCGCTCGCACCCGTCGTCGACGCGCGAGCCATCTCGCCACTGATCGACAGCTTCATTCTGGTCGTGGAATGGGGGCGCACGACACCGACGTCGTCGAACATGCACTCAATACCGCACCGAACGTTTACGACGTGCTTCTCGGGGTCGTGCTCAACAAGACCGATATGAAGGCGATGAAGCGTTACGGCGACCATTATGGTGAGCTACTACAACGACGAGCACTACATCCGCTACGGCCAGATCGCCGCGGAGTAAGATCTGCGTTGGTTCGCCCGACGAAGGTGTGCTCATCAAAAGGGACGCTGTTGGGATGTCGGGGATCTATCAGCAACGAGGCTGTCTATCCGCTTTTCTGCAGCGAACTCCCTCGTTTCCGCGAAACTATGGAAAGTCATAAGCGGCTGCTCCGCCGCCGGGAAAGGGGCGCTTTCTTCACGCGCAGTTCGATTGGATCCTTGCGAGGATGATGGGGCCGAACGGAAGGTTGTGCGATCCCGACGCGCTCCAGCACACTACGAAGATAAATACCTCCGAGATAGCCTATCTGAACTGCGACCAGGCCGCCCAGTGAACAAAGGCCCGCAGTAAGGCCGAGCGTCACCGTTGCCGTAACGCACTCAACCAAGACGATGCCCACGAGGAGCAAAAGCGTTCGCACGGTGAACGTAGACCCCGCAACCGCTCCAGCAAGAAAATGAAGTGCTATCACCGAAATCAAGCCATGGCCTCCTCGGGCGCAGTCGAGACCTTGACGCTCACGCGAATGGACCGGGGTGTGCTCATTTTTCGGACCCACCAACCTGGTGCGCTCTGGCGTGTCTCCCTTGGGCATCCTCGCGCTGGACACACTCCAACGTGGCCGTCGGTTGGCCGAGCGTGGCCCGGGTGATAGTCCCTTGTAAAGACTGGCCTTCGGCCACCGCCTACGGCGGCTGCGGTCTTGACAAAGGACTATCACCCAGGCCCTCGTTTGCCACCAAGAGATCGACGGCAGGGACCGTTGGCGCGCCAACGGTGGGTCCGCTAATTTGAGCACACCTGGGTCCATTCTCGTGAGCGTCGAGGGTAGAGGCTACGGAAGAATGGTTATCGATGAATTAAGCGGGACTACATGACCTTCCACGGAATTTTCCGCTAGCGGCAGTTACAGTCTCGGAATTCTTGCGCTGAGACCGACGTTTGGACCGCCGAGAACTGGAGTTTCGCGCCAACGCTAAATCACGATCGACCGCTTATCGGGTAGGACACCGAAAGACCTGCACGACCGGGTCCAGAGAGGAGCGCATCGGGCACCACGGCACGGAATCCAGGTTAACGGTCATTTGAGCTGGAGCCTCAACGCTCACGAGAACGAACCCACCTTCGCTCAATTTAGTGGACCCACCGAGTGCGCAGGCCTGAGCAATGTGCGTGTCTTGTTTCGCGTAGTCGACCGACTGGTTGACTGGAAGCGAGAGGCACGCTTCTGCATTGATGGGCATGACAGCCCTTTTGCTTCATCGATTGCCTCCTGGCCCAGCACCAGGCGGTCGGTCGTAGCGAACGCGGATACCAAGTGCAGGGCCTTCTGCCCACGCTTGTGGTCATGGCTGCGCCGAGAGGTCTTGCCATCGATGGCCACAAGGTCGGGCTTGTCCGGCCAGCATTCGGCCACCAAAGTTTGTTCATCGCGCATCTCCCGGCCACGGCAGCGCCAATGTGCGCAACGCTTTGAGAGCGACTTTTGCGTAGATCGTGGTGGTCTGGGGATGGTGATGCCCCAGCACTTCGCCGATCTCGTCGAGAAAGGCACCTTGGCGCAGCATCTCGGTGGCCAAGCCATGGCGGAACTGATGTGCCCCTGTGGTGGGAGCATCTACGCCGGCCCGTTTGATCGAGCGCCGAACGACACAGCCAAGACCGTTCGACCCCCGAAAGCCGTCGATTGGAGCCTTGGTGCGCAAGAACACGCGGCGGCTGGTACTGCGTGGTCGCCCTCGCCGCAGATATGCTGCGATTGCTTTGCCAACGTCAGCGGATAACGGCAGTTCGCTACGGTGACCGCCCTTGCCGAGCACACTAAGTTGTCCGGCAGTCCAATCAATATCATCGAGTTCGAGGGATACGACTTCGCCCGAACGCAACCCCAATCGCGCGAGCAAGAGCAGAATCGCATAATCGCGGCGACCAGTCGGCGTGCTCCGATCTACGCTGTCAAGCAACTTACGCACGGCAGCTGGCGTAATCCCGCGGGGGATCGCTGACATCGACCAGTTGGCGCGGTGGTCAGAGTCTTGGCCCGCTTCACATGCATGCGAGGTGCTTGGTGCCGCACGAATTGACAACGTCACCGGCGCGCAGCCGGGAAAACGCGATGGGTCTACGGTCGAAGCAGTCTTTGAGAAAGGCGCGGATGAACGGCACGTAGTTTATGATCGTTGGCTCAGCTAGGGCACGCGCTCTACTTAGGTGCTGCACATAGGATTCAACGTGCTGCTCAGCTGGAGTTAGCCCGCGCTCCCGTGCCGACTCGGGTGGTATAAGACCCTCGCGGCGCAGGAAATCTAAAAGGTGTCGGAACGCGGCACGGTCCCCCTCTTGGGGCGTTGGTATCGAGCGCGATATCGTAAATACCGCGCTGATTGCTCAGCGCAGATGCTATGCACTCCGACCTCATTTTGTCCGAGCCATCGGCTAAAGCACGCTGCGAGCAGAACCTGATTCCTCATGGAAGACAGGCCATACCCTTGCTCACTCAGAGTGCGAACGAAACAATGTGATCCGCCAGCGGGCCTTCCGGTGATCGCGACAGGCCAAATTGGCTGTTGATGATGTATCGCATATCACTCCTTCCCTAACTTGAAGGAGCCAAGACTATCTCTACATCCGCCTCACAATGCCGCGAGAAAATCAGGCTGTTGCACGATTACAAGACATAGTCAGGCGGGGTAGATAGTGGCGTAGCGAATGGGGTGTTACAGGTTTGGATAGGCCGGAGACTCGATGTGCCTTTTGGCAGGCGTCTTCGACGGCTTCTCTCGTGATCGGCTGACCTGGACGAGCACCCGGAAATAGCCACTCCTTCGGATGTGCGACCTTCCAGTAGGCACGCAAAATCTCCAGTAGCTTTGGCGATAGCATTACGTACCGATCCTTGCATCCTTGCCTTGCGCGACTAGGATTACCATCCGTTTGCTATCGATTGCGCAGGCTTTCAGCCGAACAGCTTCCGATACACGCAAGCCTGCAGCGTAACGGGTGGTCAGGATTACGCGCTGTTTTCGACAAGTAACGCATCCGAGGAAATGTACGACTTCCTCCGGGCTCAGAACGACGGGCAGTTTCTGTGGCTTCTTGGGAAGAGGAAGCGCATCCGCAAAGGTCCATTCCCGCTTGAGGGTGATCTTGTAGAGGAAGCGAAGTGCCGCAATGGCGATGTGTATTGAACCGGTAGCCAGCTTTCTCTCGTTCGTCAGATAGATTTGATACGTGCGAATGTGCTCGGGGGTCAGCACATCCGGCGACTTATCGAAGTGGCGCGCGAACAGCGAAACCTGTTGGAGATAAGATGCCTGGGTATGATGCGACAAATTCCGTACCTGCATATCCTCCGTCATTCGTTGTCGTAGAACGGTCATGGGAAGCTCCTTTGCGATATGGACAGCTGCAGCGAGCAGCCCTCCATGATGTCGCAATCGGACTTCCTCAAAAATGCAGGACGATGGGGTGGCTCCGATGTTGCCGCGCGGCACTACCGCGCAGCGGTTTTGTCCTAGGACGCTTATGTTGCTGATAACATTTGCGTCCCTTGCCTTGCGCGACCAGGATGACCATCCGTTTGCTATCGATTGCGCAGGTTTTCAGCCGAACAGCTTCCGATACACGCAAGCCTGCAGTGTAACAGGTGGTCAGGATTACGCGCTGTTTTCGACAAGCAACGCATCCGAGGAAATGTACGACTTCCTCCGGGCTCAGAACGACGGGCAGTTTCTGTGGCTTCTTGGGAAGAGGAAGCGCATCCGCAAAGGTCCATTCCCGCTTGAGGGTGATCTTGTAGAGGAAGCGAAGTGCCGCAATGGCGATGTGTATTGAACCGGTAGCCAGCTTTCTCTCGTTCGTCAGATAGATTTGATACGTGCGAATGTGCTCGGGAGTCAGCACATCCGGCGACTTATCGAAGTGGCGCGCGAACAGCGAAACCTGTTGGAGATAAGATGCCTGGGTATGATGCGACAAATTCCGTACCTGCATATCCTCCGTCATTCGTTGTCGTAGAACGGTCATGGGAAGCTCCTTTGCGATATGGACAGCTGCAGCGAGCAGCCCTCCATGATGTCGCAATCCGACTTCCTCAAAAATGCAGGACGATGGGGTGGCTCCGATGTTGCCGCGCGGCACTACCGCGCAGCGGTTTTATCCTATTCAACCTATGTGGAGTCGGCATTTATGTGGAGCGATTTGGCGGGTTTGATTGCCGGTACGGTATCTCGCGCGTTTGACTCAACATAACTGAACGGTCGTAGCGTGGTTGCCTTCAACAATGAAGGACGTCGCCATGCTGCGAGATTTATTTCCCAGACATCACGAACGTTACAAGGATTCCCGGTGTGGGGCCGAACTGGAAGCGTTTGCCGAGTGGTTGGAGGCGCAAGGCCATCTGCGGTATCCATTGAGACTTCATCTTCGCCGCGCCAGGAACGTTCTCAACCGGTCGGATCGATTTCGGTCGGGAACATTGTTCAGGGAAGTAGATCTGCGGGAAGCGTTCATCGTCTCAGGGCCCGAAGCTTATCTATATTCCTGTACCGGGCGCATTTTCACCCGGTTCCTGACTGCGACGAACTGCTGATCCCAGTCGAACGCACTGATCCGTTAGTCTCCTTCGCCGTCAGTATCAACAGTATCTCGCCGAGGTGCGCGGATTTTCCGAGTAGACGCTCAAGCACCATGAGTTCGACGGTAACGGATTTTCTGTCACGTGGATAGTCGCCTGATTGCGGGCTTTCGCGGTTAACGGCTGCGGACGTCGAGGTCTATGTGCGGTTCAAGAGCAAAGAGAACAACCGGCAGTCGCTTCAGCATGTTGTCGCTTATTTGCGGGCGTTCCTGCGGTTCTGCGGCGAGCACGGAAGGGCACCTGCCGGTCTGGATATCATCGATACGCCTCGCGTCTATCGGGGAGAATTGCCGCCGCGCGCGCTGGATTGGACGATTGTCCGGCAATTGCTCGCCTCGATCCGGCGGCGAAGTCCCAGAGATTGGCGTGATTACACCACCCTACACCTCATGGCCTATTACGGCCTACGCCCTTCAGAAGTTGCAACGCTTCGGCTGGATGCCATTGATTGGGAAGCGGCGACGCTGAGAGTCGAACAGTGGAAGACACGATCGATCCTCGTCTTACCTCTGACCAGTCGAACCTTGCGCCTGCTGCACCGCTATCTGCAGATCGCCAGGCCAAACAGCGATTTGCCGCAACTCTTCTTGCGTATCCGCAGCCCGATCAAAGCCATGAGCTTTGTCGCCGAGGAGCGCACCAGGATCGATATTTTCGATCAGAGATTGAGCGCAAGTCAGGTCATGGTCCTGTCCATCCGTCCCGGAGCCTGTTGCCCGCAGATCGCTTGGTGGCGTGGGACCCCGGCCTGATGTCTGTGGGCGGCATCCCAAACCGCACCACGCTTTACAAGACACTTTCGCCAAGCGGAGGGGAGCTACGTCGGTCTGACGCCGGCGCATTTCCAGAGCGGCGGGACGTGCCGTGATCAAGGTATCAGTAAGGCTGGTAACGCCAAGGCTCGCAGGGTCATGATTGAGCTCGCGTGGCTGTGGTTGCGACATCAGCCCGCCAGCCCTTTGAGCGTCTGGTTCCACGATCGTGTTGGCAAACTCAAGGGCCGTATCCGGCGGATTACGATCGTCGCAGTCGCACGCAAGCTGCTGATCGCGCTCTGGCGCTATCTCGAGGCAGGTCTGGCGCCTGAGGGCGCCATTCTGAAGGTGTAATTCGAATCGCTGAAAGAGGACGAAAACAACATTACCAATTCCAAGGTGGATGTGTGACCGTGCGGCATGACTGGCTGAAAGAAGCCGTGTTGCAGAAGGGTCCCATCCTCCTTGGAGCCCTGTGCCCTCGCATGTTGCATGAGGGACCTTGATACGGGGCTCGCCCCGACCGGATATAAGTTGATGCGGCGAGCGCCGCATAGCAAAAGGGCTCCGCCTTGGGGTCAATTGAACAAACCGGAACTTCACTGGGGAAAGAGGATCAGGAACGCAAAATACGTATGCAGCGTAATGGCCGGACACGATTGTAGCTCGGCGCGCGCTTTCGCCGTCAACCCCTCGCGCCTTCCGGCGCGACCCTCCGGGCTCCGGGGGCTGACCGCTCAGCGCGGCCAAGCAGAGGAGAGCCGCCGTGCCATCAATGCAGACTTGTGCTCGCGGGAGCCTCTTGAAACGGACAGAAGGAAGAAATGTTGATCACGAAAAAACTCTTAACTCACAAAGCCTCATATAAGTCATGTGAGTCTCCTCGATAAGGTAAACTCACAGAAACCTGCTTACACATCCTTTCGGACACCCTCCCAGGCACTCGACTGCTTTCTCGTATTTGACGCCCCAGGTCTCGACGAAGACATCGAACGCCGCGAGCGCATCCTTCTTGGTCTCGGCCATCCAGATCTCCTGCAGCGCCCGCTTGGCTTTCGGTTGCTGGCTCTTCGGCAACTTGTTCAGCAAATTGGCGGTCTTGTGCACCCAGCAACGTTGGCCGCGGGTCTGCGGCCATACTTCTTCGACCGCCTGCCAGAAGTCGAGCGCGCCATCAGCGACCGCCAACTCGGGACCCATCGCCAGCCCCCGCCGCTTCAGGTCGAGCAGCAATTCCCTCCAGGATAGCGGACTCTCGCGTACGCCGTCGATCAAGCCGACGAGTTCCTTCTTCCCCTCCGGCGTGGCACCGATGATGACCAAGAGACACTGCGCGGCATCCTCTAGCCTGGCCTGCACATGGATGCCGCCAGCAGCAATGTGTCTGCGGGCCAAAATGGGCCAAGCTCCTTCGCCTCTTACCTCGCCGACGCGATCAAAAAAGGGGTGATTGTTTTGAACACGTTACATAACAACGTTTCTAAACAAGATAATAAAAAGAGAACAACTAAAAAGAGAGTGAGCATCTGCGCAGCCAGGTGCCGTCCGGTGCGATGAAGTTATCTGATCAGGCGGCTACGTCAACCGAGCTGAGCAGATGATTTTCGTGAGAGCGGGATCGTGTTTCGCCTGCAAGCACGCCCGGTCAACATTACCCGAGGGAGAGCAACGTGCGGGGAAAGTCAAATCCGCATCCCCACGTACTATGGATCCTGTAGGCCTGCGCAGCAATGAGGATCAACAGCGCAGCACTGCCGTTTGGCACCAGCGGTCGTCAAATCCGTCATGCCGTCAATCTGGCTCGAACTGATGCTGATAGTTGATCTTGAGCGCGGGGTTCTGCTCACTCTTGCGCAGCATGCAATTCCCGACGACGAGGAGTTCTATGTCATTGCCCATGAAGCAGCGAAATGCATCTTCGGGGGTGCAGACGATAGGCTCACTGCGCACATTGAAGCTGGTGTTAACGAGCATTGGGCAGCCGGTTTTTTCTTTAAATCTTGAGACTAGCGCATGGAAGCGTGGATTGGTGTCTGAATGAACGGTCTGGACCCGGGCGGAATAGTCTACGTGGGTTACAGCGGGGATGTCCGAACGTGCAACGTTGAGCTTGTCGATGCCGAAGAGGGCCTCCTCTTCATTGGTCATACGACGGCGCCGCTCTCGCTTCACGTCGGCCACTAGCAGCATGTAAGGCGAGTCAGCATCCAATTCGAACCACTCGGAAACGTCCTCCCGCAAAACCGCCGGCGCGAACGGGCGAAAGCTCTCGCGATATTTCACCCGAAGATTAAGCGTCTTCTGCATTGCGGGCGAACGGGGATCACCTAGGATCGAGCGAGCGCCGAGAGCGCGTGGGCCAAACTCCATGCGTCCCTGCACCCAGCCAACGGCCTCGCCGGCAGCGAGTGATGTCGCGGTTTTCTCTACAACATCCTCGTCAGAGACAACGGTGTATCGCGCACCGGCTTCCCTAAGTCGAGTTTCCACGTCCTTCTGCGCAAAGGCCGGCCCGAGATATGCCCCCTCCATTCGGTCGCGGCCGCCGTTGAGCTTGCGCTCTTGCCCGAGGAACTGGTGCCAGACCGCGAGCGCGGCGCCGACCGCACCGCCCGCATCTCCAGCTGCCGGCTGCACCCAGATGTTTTTGAACGCGCCGTCGCGAAGTATCCTGCCGTTAGCCACGCAATTCAGCGCGACGCCGCCGGCCAGGCAAAGATTATCGACGCCGTGATCCCGTGCGAGTGCTCGCGACAGGCGCAGCATTACCTCTTCCGTCACTTTCTGGATGGATGCTGCCATATTCATGTGGAAGGGAGTAAGGAGATCCTTCGCTGGGTCTCGCACCGGTTGGCCGAACAGGGCAGCGAACTTCTCGTTCGTCATGGTGAGGCCAGTGCAGTAGTCAAAATAGGATAGATCGAGCCGGAACGACCCGTCCTCCTTAAGGTCGATCAGGTTGTCGAGGATGGTGTCGACATAGTCGGGCTGGCCATAAGGCGCTAGTCCCATCAGCTTGTACTCGCCGGAATTGACTTTAAATCCAGTATAGTAGGTGAAAGCCGAATAGAGCAACCCGAGCGAGTGCGGAAAGTGCATCTCGTTTGTCAGCGTGAGCTCTTTGCCGCGGCCGATCGCGGTGGAGGCCGTGCACCATTCGCCTACGCCGTCCATGGTGAGCACCGCTGCCTCTTCGAAAGGCGAGGCATAGAAGGCGCTAGCTGCATGGCTGACGTGGTGCTCGGTGAACAAGAGCTTGCTCTTACTATCGAAGTCGGCGGAGATCGCCTTCAGCGCCTTGCTGATGAGGTCTCGCTGGAAGAGCTTCTCGCGTATCCACAGAGGAATCGCCACGGCGAACGATTTGAAGCCCTGTGGGGCGAAACCGACATAAGTTTCGAGCAGACGCTCAAATTTCAGGAACGGCTTTTCGTAGAACACCACCCAGTCGACGCCCTCCAGCCGACATCCGCCCTCAGAGAGACAATAGTTTATGGCGTGGACGGGGAAGCGCGCGTCCTGCTTCTTGCGGGTGAAACGCTCCTCCTGTGCCGCAGCCACAATGCGGCCGTCTACCAACAGCGCAGCAGCGCTGTCGTGATAGAAGGCCGAGATACCAAGGATTCGCATACGGCCTCCGCTAAAACAGCGTGTAGATGAACGGGGCAATAGCTGACCCCTGCACCAGGACAATCAACCCGCCGAAGACCAGTAGCACCAGCAAGATGGGCGCCAGCCAGTATTTCTTGCGAACCCGCATGAACTCCAATAGCTCCTTGAGGAACGACATCGATGGCTCTCTGTCTAGACTAGAATCTAACGATCTTAAAATTCGAATTAATATCATGCGGCCTTGTCGATCGTGTGAACTGATCGCGGTTGAAGTGATTCACAGCGGCCATGAGACGATCAACGCTGTACCTCACCCCATCCTGGGCATAATAACGCCCCAAAAACCAAAATGATTCAGAACTGCCGTTTCATGCTCTCGACGACCGGGGGTGCACGGGAGCGCTGGATCCAGTAGCTTGCTAGTTCCGGTCGGCGCCTGAGTGACAGCACATCCCTTCCGCGCAGCCTCCCGATAAGAGCGACTGGCACGACGACGAGGAAAAAGATCGCCCCCATGACCAGCGGACTCACGATTCTGTTCAACAGCCGCCCGAGCGCGAGCCAACCGCGGTTGAAAGGGCGCAGAATCTGCGGCCGAACAAAGGCGACCACAGCGAAACCGGCCGCAAGGGCGAGCGCCCACCAGCGCGGCCCAGCCAAGTGCATGAGCGGCCAACAGCCGTGAATGCTCAACACCGCCGCAAATACCAGGGCGAAGCTGCGCTCGGAACTCTCCGGCTCAGGGCCGTGGACCAAAGTGGGTTCAATGGCGGTTACCAAAGGATTCCTCCCATTCGGGCGGTCTAATCGCCAATCCGCCCAGTTACCCGGACGATGAGGAATTCGACGTCGTCCCCATCAAGCGTTTATTCATGCCACGCGACCCAGTCAATATCATACTCTGCTCCGTGAAGGCACTATTAATTTTGCGCGCGAGGGCCTTTAATCGGCCAGACATGGCCTTTATCGATATTAATATGTATTTAATGTTGAGTATTTATTTGCCTTTCTCAATGTTAATGTCGCGAAGCTCGACACGGAACGAGCCATTGATATCCACTCCATCGCCCTCATCAAGCCTCGTGGCCTGTGCCGGGTGGCGGTGGCTATGCGCTTGTTCTTGCGCAAGCGGCGGCTGCGCCGCGCCGCTGTCGCCAACAGCCGGGGGATGGCCTCTCCACCTTCACCGAGCTGCCGCGAAGCCAATGAAAAATTGCACGAACCGCCAACGCCATCGAACCAGCAATTCTCATTTTGCCCCCGGCGCTAGCAGGAACTCACCATGGGCGAGCTTTGAAGGTTGAACCGTCACCATTGTGGAAGCGGATTTCGCCTTCGAGCGATCCGTCTTTTTGACGTTCCGCCCAACCATCGCCGGAAGCTTGGTCCATTTCGTCGTTGCCTTCCCAGGTGAAGTCAACGCCTGATGGGGTCTTGCGGCAGTGTAAGCCTGCAGTGACACAGCCGAAAGCGAACTCGCCGCCAGCCTTGCCGTCGAATGCAATGTAGGCGGGTCCCATCATGTCGAGGAAGTCCTTGTCCCACAACTCCATCTCGACGATCCGCCATTTGCCTTTCAGAAGTGCTGCCATTGTCACCCGACGCTCTCGGAAGCCTTGGGATTAGGCCTCAGATTGTGGGCCAGGACCGCAAAGGTGAAGACGGCCTGCTGGCCCTGGGTCTCGTTCAAGCGTTTCTCTCGCTTGGAGATTGGCAGCATTTTTCACGACGTTTGGGTGGTTTAGGTGCGGATCGGCTGGTCCAGCGTATCACGGAGGCAACGCGAGCGAGATTTTGAATGTCAGGGTCTCGAACAGTACCTGCCATGAGGGAAACAGGACGAAGACCGTGATTTCACGCAGTTTGGAGAAGAAGCGAACACGCGTGCCAGCGATTTCCAATGCCTCGCGCCAAAGATCTTCGGTGAACTCGGCTACAGTGTGGAACAGGAAGGCGAGGAGGTTGAGGGTCACCAGGACGGCTGAGAGGTTTTGCTTGCCGTGGCCGAAATTGTGCTCGAGGTTATAGCCCTTCGTCTTCAAGACATTAAAGCTCTCGTTTTCGATCTTCCATCGGGCGCGACCGACGTTTACAAGGTCGACAACGTCTTTGGCGTTGACTGGCAGATCGGTGACGAAGGAATTGCGATAGGTGACTTTGCCTTCGGCATCAGTAATTTCGAGTTCCAGCCAATTGACCATCATAGCGTCGTTGCCGTCGCGCAGGGGCACAGCTTCAAGCCAACGATACGTGTAAGTGAAGCGCTTTTTGCCGCGTTTGACAGGGACGACGCGGTTGGGCAGATCGACGCCATAAAGCCATTCCTGTAAGGTCTTGTGGGACGCAGGCTTGCAGACGAACAGGAAATGACCCCCAACAGCCTGCACAGCTTCGCAGATCGTCTGGCGAGAGAAGAGATCATCCCCGAGATAGATTGGGTCGAGGTCAGCGTAACGTGGGCCGTGAGCTGCAAGCCACCGTCGTGCGGCGCGGCTTTCGCAGTCCTGTTTCTCGTTGCCGTCCTGTGGGGAAATGAACTCGGGTGGTAGCGACATGACGCTGTTATGGCGAGGCGCCACAATGGTGGCCGAAAGAAACGAGTGAAAATATTCTGTCTTGCCGCCCGATCGTTCACGTGTGGAGCAGTTGCAGCAGCTGATCTTGTTCGAACAGAAATATTCTGTACCGTCCAAGGCGATGGGAATGTATCCGCCAAGCTGCCGGAAGGGATCAAGCCCGCCGCACTTTTCCATCACGCGGAATGCGGCGTCGAAAACCGGAAAGAAGTGCGCCGGTTCAACCGGGTCCAGCATGGTGCGGATCTGGTTGTCACACGGGATGCCCGTCATCTCGAGCAACGTCTCGCAGTTGGACCGCCCGTGCCCGGCGCCCCGCTCAACGAGACGTTGATGGGCTAGAAATGATGGGCATTGCATGAAGAAGTTCGAGAAAGCCGCCATGCCGAAGTCGACCATGGCGTATCGCGCGTTGTCCCCCCTGCGCTTCTCCGGCAGACAGGCACACGTCTCGCGCAGCGTGCGAATCAACTCGACCAACGTCCCCACCGGCGGCTTGAATCACGGTGGCGGGGCCGAGAAAACCACTGAGCGCCGAGTCAAACTGTCGCATCCCGAAACGCCCTAAAAGGCAAAATGAGAACTGCTGCCATCGAACGGTTGCAAGAGTTCAAATGACGCAGTAGGATTTAGACTCGCCGACACCGCAGCCATATTGGGCTTAGCAGCGCTCGACGCCAGGCCATTGCACTTTCCCTGGCTGGTGGCGGGAGCCCGATCGCAGCATCGGAGCCGGGCGATGTCGCCGTTGAACCCGGCCGCTCCATTCCGATTACTGGGGTGACCCTGGGCGTCGACAAGGCCACCCTCTACGTGTCGGTCTCGCGTCAAATCTTCGTATGCCATACGCTTGGCGGCCGCCGCGGCACGGCCCGACAAACTCGCATGCTATTATGAAATGTTTACCGTTCGAATGCGCGAAATGCAGGGCGCCGATCGGGATCGAGCGCTACGTATTCATTGAGTGCAACGGCCTCAAGGCGCGATGATTTTCGCCAGCGCGATGCCTCGATGACTGCTCGGGCTAGCTGCAAGTCAGTGATCAGCGGTACGCCCAAGTCGATGGCTTGCCGACGGATCCAATAGCCGTCCGGTCGGCCATACTGATCGTATTCGCGCGTAACGTTGATCACTAAATCGACCATCCCCTCAGCAACGACATCAAGCCCGGTAGTGCCAGTTTCGGTTCTCTTCTCGACGGCCGTGCACGAAATTCCCTCTCCGGCGAGTATTTCAGCCGTGCCGCGCGTCGCGTAAACGGGCAATTGGAGCTCCTGCGCGATGATCCGCGCCTCCTCCGCAAACCAGTACTTGTCGACCACCGGGCCGAGCGACAACAGCACGCCTTTGCGCGGAAAGCGAACTCCCGTCGCGAGCAGCGCGTGTTGCAGCGCTTCGTGCAAGTCGCGGCCGAGGCAGCCGACCTCACCGGTACTCATCATTTCGACGCCCAGCATCGGATCCGCTCCTGCCACTCTAGAGAACGAGAACATCGGCGCCTTGACGCCAACGTAGTCGAGATCCAGGAGGCTCGGGTTTACGATCTTGCGACTGATGCCGAGCATTCGGTGCATGGCTTCTGCAGCGAAATTTTCGCCGGTTACCTTCGAAACGAACGGGAAGCTGCGTGAGGCGCGCAGATTGCATTCGATCACCTTGACCACGTTGTGGCGGGCAAGGAACTGGATATTAAAGGGTCCGGTAATAGACAGCGCGCGGGCCAACGCCACGGCGATCTGCTTCACACGCCGAAATGTTCCTATGTAGAGCGTTTGGGGCGGCAGCACCAGAGTTGCGTCTCCGCTATGGGTGCCGGCGTCTTCGATGTGCTCGGAGATCGCCCACAGGACTAGCTCTCCGCGGTCGGCAACACCGTCGATCTCCACCTCGCGCGCATGGGTTTCGAATTTCGATACCACCACGGGGTACTCTCGAGAAACTACGGACGCCTGCACCAGAAAGCGACGCAGCTCACCCGGCTCGCGCGCGACCGCCATTGCCGCACCGCTCAGCACATAACTTGGACGGACCAATACCGGGAACCCGCCCAACTGGTCCACAATTGTCTCAGCCCTATCAATGTCGGTGACGTGCGCCCAGCGCGGCTGATCGATACCCAGCTCATCGAGAAGCGAGCTGAATTTGCCGCGATCCTCGGCCGCATCGATACGCTCGGCACTGGTGCCCAGGATCTTTACGCCCGCGGAGGCGAGGCGTACAGCCAGATTGTTCGGCGTCTGGCCACCCATGCTGACTACTACGCCCTCGGGACGTTCATGCTCGTACAGGTCGAGCACCGTCTCAAGGCTCAGCTCGTCGAAATACAACCGGTCGCAGATGTCGTAGTCGGTGCTCACCGTCTCCGGATTGTGGTTGAGCATAATCGTCTCGTAGCCGACGGCCGCGGCAGCTTGGGCCGCATTCACCGCACACCAGTCGAACTCGACGCTCGAACCGATCCGGTAAGTGCCCGACCCTAATATTAAGACCTTTTTGCGGCGCGACGGAGCGATGTCCGAGCAATCCGCGTGGTAGGTCGCGTATAGATAGTTGGTTTCCGAGGGAAATTCGCCGGCCATTGTATCGATTTGCGAAAAGTGGGGCTTGCTGCCCTGGGCTTTGCGCTCGGCGCGAATGCTCTCTTCCGATGCGCCCACGAGCCTACCGACGGCGGCGTCGGAAAATCCCAAACGCTTGACCGCAAGCATCGTGTCCGGAGCCAGCGGAGGCATCGCGCGAGCGAGGCGTCTGTGGGTGTCGACGATGGTCTCGATCGCACGCAGGAACCAGCGATCGATGCGAGTCAACCGATAAATCTCATCGATGGAGAAACCGTCGCGGATCGCCTGAGCGATGGCAAAGATCCGAAGCGGAGTGGGGTTGCGCAACTGGTCTCGGATATCGTCGAACCGTAGCATGTCCGGATCGAGGCCTAGCGCACCGATGTCGAGCATGCGCACGGCCTTCTGAAGGGCTTCCGGGAAGGTGCGGCCGATCGCCATCACCTCCCCGACACTCTTCATCTCCGTGCCGATCCGGGTCGATGCACCTTGAAATTTGCCAAGGTCCCAGCGAGGAAATTTGCATACGATGTAGTCGAGCGCGGGCTCGAAGAACGCCGTCGTGCGGCGCGTAATGCCGTTGGGGATTTCGGTGAGTGAATAGCCCAGTGCGATTTTCGCGGCGACGTACGCGAGCGGGTAACCGGTCGCCTTACTCGCGAGCGCGCTTGATCGCGACAACCGAGCGTTGACCTCGATGACGCGATAGTCTTCGCTGTCAGGGTCGAGCGCATATTGGATGTTACATTCGCCAACGATGCCGAGATGGCGAATGGTGCGGATCGCGACGCTGCGCAGCAGCTGATACTCCCGGTCATTGAGCGTCTGCGAAGGCGCGACGACGATCGATTCGCCCGTGTGTATTCCCATCGGGTCGAGGTTTTCCATGTTACACACGGTGATACAGTTGTCGCGGACATCCCGCACCACTTCGTACTCGATTTCCTTCCAGCCTTGCAGGGCCTCTTCCACCAATACGTGAGAGGCGTCGCCGAAAGCGCGCGTCAATGCAGCGTCGATATCCGATTCGAACTGGACGATGCTGCTTCCCTTCCCACCCAGCGTGAAGCTGCTGCGCAGCATGACGGGCAGTCCGATCTTGCGAATCGCCGCTCGCGCTTCATCGGGCGAGCGACATGACTGGCTGCGTGCCGTTTTCACGTCGATTTCGGTCAAGCGCTCGACAAACAGATGACGATCTTCGGTGTTGCGGATGGCTTCGATTGGGGTGCCGAGTACCTGAACTCCGTGCTTCGAGAATACGCCCGCATCATGCAGGGCAAGACCGCAGTTAAGCGCCGTCTGACCACCGAACGAGAGCAGGATAGCGTCCACGCTCTCCTTGATGATGATCTGCTCGACGAGCTCGGGCGTCACGGCCGTAAGATAGATGCGATCGGCGAGTCCTGGACTGGTTTGGATAGTCGCGATGTTCGGATTTACCAGCACCGTAAAGATGCTTTCTTCGCGCATCGCCTTTAGCGCCTGTGAGCCAGAATAGTCGAATTCGCCCGCCTGCCCAATCTGCAGCGCGCCGGAGCCCAAAACCATCACGCGACGCGGCTTCCTTGGGAGATAAACGCCGAACATTATCGGCACCTTGCTGTGGAAGAGACGAGGCGCATGAAATCGTCGAACAAAAATCCGGTGTCTTGCGGGCCTGGACTTGCTTCCGGATGAAATTGGACGCTGAAGTACGGGTACTGAGACGACCGAATGCCCTCGTTGGTGCCATCGTTGGTATTGATGAACCAGGGTTCCCAATCTTTGGGCAGTGACCGGTCCCGCACCGCGTAACCGTGATTCTGACTTGTGACGTAGCAACGGCGACTCACGAGGTCCTGGACCGGTTGGTTCACGCCACGGTGGCCGTACGGGAGCTTGTACGTATCGCCCCCCGCGGCAAGCGCCAGAATCTGGTTTCCGAGACAAACGCCGAATATCGGCTTACGGTAACTTTGCAGCAGCGAACGAATCTGGCGTATCAGCGGCACCAGATCCTTGGGATCGCCAGGGCCGTTGCCGATCACGATTCCATCCGCTTGGCCGGCGAGCGCGACGAGATCCGCGTGCCACGGTGCGCGGATCACGCTCGCATCGCGGGCGAGGAGCGAGCGTACGATATTGTCCTTGGCGCCAACATCGACTAGTAGCACCGTGAGCTCGCCGCGTGCGTAACGAATCGGTTCGCGCGGCGCGACGGCACGAAAGACTTCCTCGCGCATGTCCACGCCAACTGCGCCCTCTTGCGCTTCCTCCGCGGTCATCGTCGCCGGATAAAGCCATCCCTTCATTGTGCCGCGCTCGCGCAACCGCCGCGTCAGCGACCGGGTGTCGACGCCGGTCAAGCCCGCGACGCGCTCTGCAATCAGCCATTCATGCAACGAGCGGCTCGCCGAGTGATGGCTATGGGTGTCAACATAATTCTGCACGACGAGCGCTTGAACCTGAATGCGGTCGGATTCGTACGGACGACCCAAACTCTCGGATCGCGCAGTCGGCACGCCGTAGCTTCCGATCAGCGGATAGGTGAGAACTAGAATTTGACCGTGATAGGATGGATCCGTGAGAGTCTCCACGTACCCGGACATTGCGGTATTGAACACAACCTCGCCGCATACCGGCTGCAACGCTCCAATTCCGCAACCTTGCACCTCGGTGCCGTCCTCGAGGAGCAACCTAACTGGCGCCGTGCGAGCAAGCTCCTCACGAAGTTTCAACCGTTCAACTCTTTCGACGACATTCATTCGAGTAATCCAAGTGGAAATTTCTCACTCGTTCTTGGTGGGCGCTTCGGCCCGTCGCATGAAAGGCAACAGCTCGCGGAAAATCGCCTCGGCCGCGACGGCATGGCCTGCGGGCAGGAAGTGGCCGTCGTACGCGAAGTAGAGTGGAAACTCCTTCTTCGAGCGCTCCAGGAAGTCGTCGGTCATGTTGATCACAGGAATGCCCCTGCTCCGGCCGAGTTCCTCGACCTGCTTCTGGGGCGCCGTCGTGTAGACCCGGTTCTGCTCGAAACCCCAGAAGACCCTTCCGCCGTTCCATTCGCGGGGGCTGATCTGGTGACCGTAGGGATAGACAGTGAGCCATAGCGGCACGCCGCGAACCGCCAACAGCTTGCGAATCCTCTCGATGTAGCCAAATGTGAGAGACCAGTCGCTGGCATCCCCGTGATAGCCATCCCGGGTCATTGCATACTTGTCGGTGCGCACGTCACCGGAGGCATCCGGCGGCTGCAGCATGGCGAGGGCAATGTGGCGGCGCAAGAAGTTGTAGAGGCGTGTGTGCTCCTTCAAGATGTCCTTGAGGCTGTAGGTCGCCTCCACATACCACGGCCCCGGGTTCCTCTCTGGGTCGGCGCGCGCCTCTACCGGTTTGCCCGAGCCGTCGAAGGTCGCGAGCTTCGTGAACTGGATGTCGTCGTACACGTCCGAGAGGTCGAGGGCCAGGATCACCAGGTCAGGCTCGAGATCAATCAGTTGCTTCTCGAGCAGGAGGTACTCCAGCAAGGGTGAGTAGCCCGCCTCGCCCGCGTTGAGCACCTCCCACCGGGTCGAGAGGCCCGCTGCATCGACGAGTGCCTGCAGCTGCGCTGGGAATGCGTCCTTCGCCTCGACACCGTTCCCCTCGGCGAAGAAATCGCCGAGCACGAGCACGCGCTTCGTCCCTTCGGGCTTGTTCCTAGAGATCTCGCGGTCCCGCAGGCCGATCGCGTTGATGGAGTAGTGTACGTTGAACTCCAGCTGCTTGTACCAGCCGCTCGCGTTCGGGACGAAGCGATGGTGGAACACCGGATCGGGCCGCTCGAAGTGCTCGCGCAGGACATTCTTGGGCTCGACGACTCGAACAGCCGCCTCTAGCGCCAAGAGGCAGAGCAGCGACGTGATGGACAGAAGCAGGAGGTTCGGGATCCACCTGCGTTTCATGAAATTGAACGGTATCACGCGGCGCGACGGGTTCACGTCGTGATGCAGCGAATGCTTAAGATCCTTCGGCATTTAATTCTTATGAATTTTTAATGGCAAAAAACCATAGCAAATTAATCGATCTCAGTCCTGGGCTCGTCGCACATGACTTTGCGCAACGCGGACCTCGCACTCCGGAACTCCTGGCCCATGCTTCCACCGATCATCTGGAGACATTAGAATCCTTCGGCATTTAATTCTTATGAATTTTTAATGGCAAAAAACCATAGCAAATTAATCGATCTCAGTCAATCATATAAATTCTGCCGTTCAGGTTCGACGCGATCTTGGTACTTGGCCCACCGGGCTCGTCGCACATGACTTGGCCCACGAAGGCGGACCTCGCATTCCAGGCTCCTGGCCCATGCTTCCGCCGACCATCGGACATCTCGACAGTTTGATCAACGGCGACCAGCGGGGTGTTCCGGCCCACGGTGCATCCAACGCAGACACGAGTAGACTGCCAGAATGTCCCAAGCCTCAAAGCATCCCCCAGATCAGCCTAGCTAAGCTAGCTAGATCACCGCTCCAATGCTTTAGCCGACGATCTCGCCCGCCGTTTCCGACCCGCCAAACCAGGACCGCCGGGACAATTCGGCAGCTTAGCAACTTACTCATCAATTCGGCTTGGCTATAATCAATATAATGACCTGCTGAATCAAAATTTTAAATCCGAAACAGCGGCCAAGCGGTTCTCATCCATGGTTGGATCGGGGGCACGGTCGGAGGTGGGCCAGAAAATCCGTGCTGCAGAATCTCCCGTCCGGCGCCATCGAACTCGATCAGCTGGCCGGGCCAGAGGACGTCGATGCCCCTAACTGCCGTACCGGGGCCAACCACGAAGCCGTTCCACACGCCGCTGGCGACAGCTTGCGAGTCCAGGTGAGGAGTGCCAAGCAGGTTGGAGGCCAAAAGGACGCGAAGCTCGGATGCGAAGGCCACCCGACCAACCAGCGTCAGGGATCCAAAGCCCGTGCCGGTAAAGGGGCTTGATGCCCAGAGCATCCCTCGCGAGTAGGAGCCGGCGCTGCGCAGGCGAGCGTGAACATGCCGCGCAACCAGCTCACCGCGCCGGCCCCGTGCAAGCCGAGAGCACGCAGCATCACGACTGTGTCACCGGTGGACCTGAACTCCTGCCCTCGGCGCTGTTCGTGAGCACATCGGCAATCGCCCCACTCAAATAAGGCACCAGCTGAAGCGCCCCGCATCTTCGGGAAATTCATGTCGGTCAAGAATCGACAGCAGAACATGTCTGATGCGGTGGCGACATAGGGCAGCAATGGGTGTCCATAGGGCGGCTCGACCAATTCCTTTGTCAGAAACAGGTGCATGTCGCGGCCCATCCAGGTCGTGCCGAGGTTGTAACTTTGGCGTGGATTCCCGCTCCTGCCAGAGTCTCCTCAAAGAGGGCACCGCGCAGCAAATCGTAGAGCGGATCCCCAGGACATTAACTAACCAGACGGGTAGAAAGTTGCAAAAAACACGGTGTCGCGAAATTTAATTTTGGAATAAAATATAATATGATATAGAGAACCATTATCTCTGACGGATTGACACAATTACAATCATGCGTATCGTCCAGCCAGCTCCTTCGATGAGATTCGTGAAACCATCGAGGTGCTACTTGCTTGTTTCGCCATGCCGCGACGAGGCGCGCTACGGGCATCGCACGCTCGAGTCAGTACTGCGGCAGTCAATACTTCCGGCGTTGTGGATCATCGTCGATGATGGGTCCAAGGACGCGACGCCGCGGATCCTGGCCGAGTACGCCGCGCGCGTTCCTTTCATCCGTGTTCTGACACGCATCGATCGTGGCAATCGCAAGCTGGGTGGCGGAGTGATCGACGCCTTCTACACCGGTTACGACACTATCGATCCGGCCGATTTCAGCTATGTGGGCAAGCTGGATTTGGACCTGGACCTTCCTCCTCGTTACTTCGAGATCCTGATCGATCGGATGGAGGCCGAGCCGCGGATCGGGACGTGCTCCGGCAAACCGTATTTTCCAGCGCCCGGGAACGAAGGACCGGTCAAGTTCCCACTCTCCGACACGTCCGGCTTCATTTCGGAGAAGATCGGCGACGAGAACTCGGTGGGGATGACCAAGTTCTACCGCACGACCTGTTTTCAGCAGATCGGTGGATTCGCTCGCGAGTTGATGTGGGACGGCATCGACGGACATCGTTGTCGGCAGCTCGGCTGGCTTGCTGTCTCTTGGGACGAGCCGGACCTGCGTTTCATCCACCTGCGCCCGATGGGCACCAGCCACAAAAACTGGTGGACCGGGCGCCAACGTCATGGCTTCGGCCAATACTTCATGGGGACTTCGCCTTGGTACATGCTCGCCAGCGCAGCGTACCGGATGACGCGGCCCCCACGCGTCGTCGGCGGGTTTGCGATGCTCTACGGCTATTTCAAGAGCATGATGCAGCGGAACCCACGCTACGGCGGCCCCGAGTTCCGGCAGTTCTTGCGCCGCTACCAGTGGTCGTGCCTCTTGCGTGGCAAGGCCAGTGCCACGGCCCGCCTCAACCAACGCCAGCAGCAGCTCTGGCATCCGTCGGAGCGCAATCCGACCCGGGAGGCCATCAGAACATGAGTATCCGAATTGGCATAATCGGTGCCGGAAAGATGGGGCTGTCACACTTTGCTATCGCCAATGCGCTGCCGGACACGACGGTAGCCGCGGTCTGCGACACTTCGCGCTACGTCATCTCAGTTTTGAACAAGTACGCCGGCGTGCAGACCTTCAACGGCTACCAGGAGATGATCGACAAGTGCCGCCCAGATGCGGTGATTATTGCCACCCCGACCTCAACACACTTCGAATGCGCGAAGTACGCCTTGGAGCGGGACATTCATCTGTTCGTCGAAAAGCCACTCACTCTCATGCCGGCGGAGAGCCGGGCCCTGTCCGAACTTGCCGTTAAACGACAATGCATAAACCAAGTGGGCCTTCACAATCGCTTCATCGGCACATTCCAAGAGGCGAGGCGTCTTGTGCGCGCCGGAGCGTTGGGCAAGGTGTCAAACATTCATGGGAGCGCCTTCGGTCAGGTGGTGGTTAAAGAGCGGAATCAAACCTGGCGAGCCAGCAAGGCGGAGGGAGGGGGCTGCCTTCATGACTACGCCTGCCACGTCATCGACCTGATGAACTTCCTAGTCGGCCCTCCCGCCCGGGTTGAGGGCGCGAGTTTGCAATCCATTTTCTCCCCGGATGTGGATGATGCCGTCTCGGCGGTTTTCACCTACCCAGGCGATGCGACCGGCATCCTCGAGACCAACTGGAGTGACGATAGTTATCGAAAGATGACCACCACGATCGTCATCCATGGCACTGGCGGCAAACTAATCGCCGATCGTCAAGAGCTGAAGGTCTACCTGCGCGATCAGCTTGGCTTTGAGGACTACGTTGAAGGCTGGAACACCCGCTACATCACGGGGCTCCAGAAGCCGGTCGGCTTCTACTTGCGAGGCGAGGAGTACTCGGCGCAGCTCCAGGCTTTCACCGAGGCGATCCGGACCGGCAACATGGCCCACGAGAATTCCTTCGCCTCAGCCTACGAGACCGACCGTATCATCGACCTGATCCTCCACGCGAATAAGGCCAATTCCAAGGACTCGATCCATGGCTACCATCGACCGCATCCTCTTCGGGGACAATCAGTTCTTCGGCGTGAACCATATGTCCGAGGAGAAGGCCCGACAGCAGCTGCTGAGATTCAAGGACACCTCCGCGATCATTGAGGTACTTGATTACGCCTACGATTCGGGCATCCGTACTTTTATGTGCACCACGCACAACCGGGTCGGCGAGGTCTGTGACCATATGCGTGCCCATCGCGAGCGCTACAAGGACTTCATCTACTTCCCATGCATGCCCTACGCACACAAGTATGCCAATTCGGTGAGCCAGGTCGGGGTACTAGAAACCATGCAACGGTTCGCGGTTGGCGGTGTGATGAGCACCTTCGTCCGGGGCGCGGTAGGGACCCTCACCCGCGACATGTACGCACTGATGCGGCTACTCGTCGATGCGGAGATGAAACGGTTCGAGAACCTAAACACGCCGGTGATCTTCTTGCAAAACGTGGTCACCGACCTGCTACTGGGACTCAAGCTATATCCGGTATTCACCGAATTCGATCGCTACATCAAGAAACGGTACGGCGCGGAAGCGGGATACATCACCATGAACCTGCCCCTGCTCCTCGACACTCTGGCAAAGGCCGGTGTCGAGAATCCTATCGTCTGTGCGAACATCAACAAAATCGGCTTTCGCATGAGTGGCGGCGTCGATGCCTACCGCAACCTGCTCAGGACGCGGAAGTGCCGGGCAATCGCAATGTCGGTGCTCGCCTCCGGGGCCATCTCTCCACAGGAGGCGATCGAGTGGGCGTGTGGCCTCGAAGGATTGCAGTCAATCGTCTTCGGCGCCTCCTCGCGCGGTAATATTCGGCAGACCCAGGAGCTGATCCATCGTACTTGGAATGATTGACCAGTGATTAACAGGGCGACTCGGGAGAAGATTACGCGCACGGCGAAGAAGGTGCAGCTCCTCAACGTGGATGTAGACGATATCACCCTCGACGAGCTGGTCAACTCCTTCCAGGAGGGATTGCTCCTTACGCTGCACGTAGATATGATCGCGAAGCTTCAGAAGGACCGCGAGTTCTACGAGCTCCTCCAGCACTTCTCGCCGATCACCTGCGATAGCCAGATCCTGGTCGCGGCGGCGAAGGTACTGGGGACGCCGCTTCGGGGCCGGGCATCAGGGTCGGACTTCTTCCCGCGCTACTACCTGAAGCATAAGGACGACCCGCTTTTCACTGTCTTCATCTGCGGCGGAGCTCCGGGGATCGCCGAGATCGCCGCGCAGAACATCAATGAGAAGGTCGGAAGGAAAATGGTAGTCGGCACCGACTCGCCGCCGTTGGACTACGACCGAAGGCCGGGAGAGATCGACCGAATGGTGGAGCGGATCAACCGCTCCGGAGCAAGGGTGCTCGTGGTGGGGCTGGGCGCAGGGCGGCAAGAGAAGTTCATCGTCCACCAACGAGAGCGGCTCCCGCTGGTGAAGACCTTCCTGCCTCTCGGCGGGACGATCGACTACGAGGCTCATACCCTTAGGCGGCCGGAAGGCTGGGTCACCGACTGGGGGCTGGAATGGCTCTACAGGCTGGTGAGCGAGCCGCGGCAGCGGTGGCGGCGCTACCTGCTTCATCAGCCACCGGTCCTGTACTACCTGTCCCTACAGCGGCTTGGGCTCTATCGGAATCCATTCATGCGCGGTTCCGGCCCGCGATGAAGACTGTCAGCAATGTCTCGATTTCCCGATACACGCCCTCTTCGTTTCGCTCTTCCAGCACCAGCCGGATTGGTGCCACGGCGCCGATCATGCTCGCGGATTGCACGCAACTATGAGTGATGTGCACTTCAAGCAACCGAAAACGATTCCACCGAATTTTCTGCCCGAGCAAACGTATTATGCTTCCGATACACGCATCAATTCGATCATCTACGGATGTATGCTGGCGGTCATTATGAATCCCGTCCGGCAGTTGCATCGCCCCGGCAAATTTGGTCATCTCCCAATGGGCAGCATTGGCAGCTTGAGATTCGGGCACGATATTCGAGTCAATCGATATGGCATGCGCAGCGACGACTTCGACACTGCTACCGTCGACCGTGGGGTAAGCTTCTCCGTGCTCGGCTTGATCTCCCTGGCGAATACCGATCTCCAACGCTCGCTCAGGGTGACACGACACGTAGGAAAACAAAAGACGTTTGTCTTGGTCATGAAGCTCACGCCAATAGAGGACTAGCATGTCCAACGCCTCAATGCGTCCGATCGGACTGGGTCGCGCCAGATCCTCCACTCCGAAGATTGACGCATGCATAATCGTGCCGATCTTGGCGTGTGCGTACTCGGCGTTAATTGGACCGCTGATCTATTTCGCTTTCCCGCCTGCCGCCGGGCTGGAAGGGATCATGGAGAGCCGTACGGAGCAGAGAATTTTCTGGCCAGCAATGGCTGCGATCTCCATTGTTTTGGTCGTCCGAAATTGGTCTCGCCTTCGGAGAAATACCTTCCCCCCTCATATCACCTGTCTACTCGCGTATCTCGCGTTTGCCGGAGCAAGCACCTTATGGGCATTCAGACCGGAGCTCTCGTTCATCAGATACGCACAGGAAATGATGGTTCTTGCATCCATCGTTCTGCCCGCCATACTGGCGGCCCGAACGACCGATATGATGCGCGGCCTGTTTCTGGTTTTCGCGCTCGGCGCAATCGTGAATGTCTTTTTCGTATTCGGTAACTCTACGTCCATCGTAACGGTCCTAAATGGTTATCCGGGATATTTTCCCGGTAAGAACTCGCTGGGAGAATTTGCAGCGATCACTTTCTTGCTGGCACTTCACGAAGTCCTTTATCCCGGGATCAGGCGAGTGTTGGGTATCATCATTGTCATCGTCGCCACTTTACTGCTTTTTTTGAGCAATTCGAAAACAGCGCATGGCCTCGCAATTCTTGTTCCGATCCTGGCGGGACTTACGTTATTTGCCGTAAGGAAACTGCGCGTTTCTCCGGCGATCATTTTACTGTCCATACCGCTCTGCTACGCCGTGGTGTCCGACATAACTGGCATAGGCATGGATCGCTTCTCGTACATGCTGTACGGTGATTCGAGCTTCTCGGGTCGTTCGATCATATGGGACTTCGCGGCTAGGGAGATCGAACGCAGACCGCTGTTTGGATGGGGATATCAATCCTTTTGGCTTGTTGGATCGGACGCACCCAGCATCCTTGATGCTCCAAAGAACAGTTTCGTCAAAGACATGCCAAATGCGCACAACGGCTATTACGATACAATGCTGGAAATGGGGTACGTCGGCTACCTCCTGCTCTTGATCTTCATCACCGCAACCCTCCACGGCGTTGGGCGCATGGCAGAGCGTGATCGCCCTCGGGCGTGGCTCCTGCTTTCGCTCGCTCTCTATATCATCATGCATAATGGCCTTGAAACTACGTGGATGCGCGGCTTCGAGTTGATGTGGGTGGTGTTTGCGATAGTCGCCGCCGAAATCGGTCGGCATTGGCAGGCTTTACCGCCGAAGACGGTGGCGTACGGACCGAGGATGCGGCACGATCGTCGATACCGGCCGGAAGCGAAGGATCCCAGCGGGAGATTGCAATGAGTTTGTTAGTGCCGGCCGCCAGGGCGGCGCTTGTCCTCGATCCGATTTGTACAGTAAACTCGGATCGTTTTCCCTTTCGGCACTCGCCGCGCACATTGATTTTATCTCGAGGGAAGACCGTGAAGATAGGTGACTAGGAAAGCCGCCACAATTTCCGATTTGGATCAAGCCACCGGTCCATAGAGACTTCAGCGCTGCGGGTCATCGGCTGTCAAAGGTGTCAGGCCTCGCCCGAGCCCCGGCGGCCCACCCCAAATAAAGATTGTAAAGGGTCACGCCCTGCCAATCGATATCGAGTTCATTCTTGGACCAGCTATTCGGTGTAGCGCCCCCCAGCGGCGTTGAGGCGTCCCGCGACATGGCGGGATCGCCCCAGTAACCCCAGATCGGAATGGGCCGAGCGTATGGCACAGAGATGTCGTTCGGCTCCGGTGCTGCGATTGGGCCTCCGGCCACTAGCCCGGGAAAGAGGTACGGCTTGGCATTGAGCGTTGCCAGCCAGTGATGAAAGGCATGGGTTCGTCCGCGCGTAATGCACGGAACACATAGACGATCTGCTGGTAGTTCCGGCCCAGCGCATGGTGCCATGGTGCACGTTGGCGAGCACCTGTTCGCAATGGGCGAGTGCGACCGCCCCGACCGGATCCTCCAAGCAGGCTTCAGCTGCGGTCCGCTGGAAACCGGCCGCAATGGAGCCCCAGAACGTTTCGACCGGCCACGAGCGTTGGCACCAGACGCTCAAGAACCGCTCTGCTCAAGAATTACTACCTGCCCGGTGATCTCGAAGCCCAGATCGCGTGCTTCGTCCAGCACTACAATCACCGACGCTATCACGAAAGCCTACGAAACCTCACGCCGGGCTCGCCTGCAGCATCGGCGCCGAGGTCTACTCAATCCTCTGGACAATTCGTTCGGCGCGACCGGACCTGAACCTGCCAACCTTCGCGCCGCAGCAACACATGAATGCGCCGATAACCGTAGCGCATCCGCGTCTCGGCAATCTCGCAAATCCGCTTTCTCAGAGGCGCCTGCTCAGGCCGGCGAGAACAGTAATGATACGTCGCACGGCAGGCCGGAACTGCTCGGCAAGCCCTGCGGATCGACACGCGGAACGCACAGCGTACGAAATCGAAAGGACCAAAGTGGGTTCAAAAGGATTCCTTGCTTCGGCAGTCTAATCGCCAATCCATCCACCTATTGATTAACACTCTATCCGCCATTAATATGAAACTCTTTTTCCAGAAGAACTTAATTAATTTTGCAGCAAAAGTCTTGCATTTGTTTATTGTTAACGTCTCAAGTGCCCTTCCGGTGCCGAACCTATGGAAAAACGTGATAATTTTGATAAGCAGGTTGCGCCAAGCTTTGAGGAGACGTAATGGCATCCACGGATAGTCGCTTCTTTAGAAGGTTCGTTAACTGGGTTCTCTTGCCGTTGGGCGGAGTTTTAATCAGCCTGAGCATACTCGAAGGCCTCCTGCGCATTGCCAATGTCTCGTTTCCAGTATTCGACGCGTACGACGCGCTACGTGGCACGGCCTTGAGACCGGGCAAGGAGGGCTGGTACCAACGGGAAGGCAGGGCCTACTTACGGATCAATAGCTTGGGCTATCGGGACAGCGAGCACGAAATCGCAAAACCAGCCGGAACATTTCGTATCGCCGTGCTCGGCAATTCGTTTGCCGAGGCGCGTCAAGTGGCGCAGGAGGACACGTTCTGGAGTCTCCTAAGCAGGGACCTCGGTAGCTGTCCCGGCCTGAACGGCAAGAAAGTGGAAGTGTTGAACTTTGGCATCGCACGCTATGGAACGACCCACGAGCTTCTTACTTTGCGGAAGGATGCCTTGCGATTTTCCCCGGACCTGATTCTTCTGGCCTTCTTTCCAGGGAATGACTTTCAGGACAACTCCAAGGAGCTCAGTTCAAGGGAGAGCTGGAGGTTGCCCGGGCCCTACTACGTGCATTCCGGCGGCGACTTGATTCTTGAGACGACGTTTCAGCAGTCGCTCGCGCAAAGGCTGCTCTATAAGTCTGTTCAACACTCCCGGCTACTGGAGCTTCTGAATGAGGCCCGGCGGGTGTGGGTGGTGAGGAGGGAGAAGGCCTTGGCCTCTAGAGGGGAAACGGGTGACCTCAACCCCAACCCCTCGGACGCAATCTACGCTCCCCCATCGGATGCCGCGTGGCGAGAAGCATGGCTGATCACGGAAGAGCTGCTCAACCGGATGAATCGGGATGCGATGTCGAGTGGCGCCCGCTTAGTTGTCACGATAATCTCAACGCCGCCACAGGTTTATCCTGACACCGCGACCCGTCGGGCAATTGAGCGCAGCCTAGGGGTCGAAGACCTCTTTTATGCCAATCGCAGGCTCGTTGGAATTGGGCAAAAGTTCGGCTTTCCGGTCATCAGCCTAGCGGAAGCGCTGCAGCGGATAGCGACGGACAAAGGAATATACCTTCATGGCTTCAAGAATACCGCGATGGGAATCGGCCACTGGAACGAAGAGGGTCATCGGTATGCGGCGGGGATTCTCAGCAAAGAAATCTGTACGTCTCTAGGGAGGGTCAACGAGGCGAGTGCGCCCGCTAGGTAAAGTGGTAAAATAGAGAAGCTGAAAAATGGCACTCAATTTTCTTGTTCTCATGGGCGCGGTCTTCGGATTCGGCTTTAAAGTTCGCATTCTCATCCCAGCAACTTGACCATAGTCCTCATGCATCAGGAAGGCTCGGTCTTGACCGCGTTGGTCACTACCGCGGCGGTGATCGCGATTCAAATGGGCTACCTGATCGGCGTGCTTGCGCGGATGGGAACGGACCATGGCATTAAGGCCACCGGTAAAGTATTTTAAATAATAAAAAAATCTGATTATTAAATATTAAAAGATCGAATAAAAATGGCATGGCCGAGCGACACGAAGGTCATATGGGATCTTCGCGCGTGAACTCATCGCGGCGCTACCTGCTTATGTCACCCTGCCGAGGCGAGGCGCAATATCTCCGCCGCACACTCGACAGCGTGGCGGCACAATCGGTGCCGCCGGCGGTTTGGGTGGTCGTGGATGACGGATCGAGCGACGAGACCCCGGTTATTCTGAAGGAGTATGCGCGTGGACGACTTTGACTACCTGTGCAAGCTGGACATGGACCTCGACCTCCCCGCTCGCTACTTCGAACTGCTGATGGAGCGGATGGAGAGTAATCCGCGGGTCGGGACCACATCCGGCAAGCCGCACTGTTTCCAGGCCGGCGTAGAAGGCCTCGATCACGCGGGCCCGACCTGCCGCCCGCCGCGATCGGAGCGCCGCAAAACGCGCAGATAGGGCAAGCGATGCCGGCTTACCCGGTGCTGATCGGGAGCGTGGCCATGCTGTGGGGGCTATTTCAGGAGCTGGCTCAGTGGCCTCCCGCGCTACGACGACCTCGAATTCAGACGCTTCCTCCGCTCCTACCAGCAAGCCTGCCTGCGCGTGGGCAAGCGGGCCGCCACGGCCCGGATCAATGCCGAGCGAGCCCAGCTCTGGCATACGAGCCACCCGGTGGCGCAGTCCTGATGAAGTGCGATCGAGCCTACCACGTGACCGGACCGCATCGGGCGAGGCCGAGTAGTTAGTTTCTCTTATCGCCGAGCAACCATGGACGGATTTCCTCAGCGCCAGCGTTCTCGTTTCGCTCGCTCGTTGTCGATCGGATCTGGCCACGTGACTGATCACGCGAATCACGTGGCTGGGGATTCCGACGAAGCCGGACGCCTGTACCGATTTGAAGCCGGACAGCGTTCCGAGGCGAAGCCGGACACCGTTCCGACATGAAGCCGGATACTTTCAGCGTCGCCCCTGCGGGTCTTGGAGCCTGATTAGCGAACCGGGATTCGGGATGCAAGGGGTGCTTTGCAGGAGTGACCCGCGTGGGCGGCGGACGCCCTGCGGTTGACGCGTGGAGTTATTCCGCAGGTACATGGATGGAGGTGGTCGGCGCATGGCGGAGCAAGCCGCGAGCGAGCGCGCCCTCCACAGCGCCGTAGCGAGAGAGCGGCTTGCGGGCAGCATGGTCATAGCGCAGTTGTTTGGTTCTGCGGGAGGCTGGCGCCGTCGACCGTGTCGTCGATGCGATCCCGCAGGGTTTCGCCGCTAAGTTCAATTCGATATGCGTTATGGACGATGCGATCGAGGATAGCGTCGGCGAGAGTGGAATTGCCGATGATGTCGTACCATTGCTTTATGGGTATCTGACTGGTGATCAGCAGCGAACGGGCGTTGTAGCGATCTTCAACAATTTCGAGGAGATCGCGGCGTTGTTCAGTCGTCAGGACCTCGGGTCCAAAGTCGTCTAAAATCAAGACGTCCGCTCGCGAGAGCGAACGTAATAGTCTGGCATAGCGTCCATCACCATGAGCCAGCGCCAAGGCGGTCAGCAAACGCGGCACGCGGTAATAGAGAACGGAGAAATCCTCTCGACAGGCTTTGTCGCCGAGCGCGCAGCCTAACCAACTTTTTCCGATTCCAGCTGGACCGACGATCAAACAATTGCGGTGCTTTCGGATCCAATCATTGGAAGTGAGTTTGAGGAAGAGCGCGCGATCGAGGCCGCGGGGAGCGCGGTAATTGACGTCCTCGACGCGAGCTTGATAGCGCATCCGTGCGGTTTTGATACGCGCGTCAAATCGCTTTTGTTGTCGCAGTGTAGCCTCGTGTTCGAGCAGGAGAGCGAGCCATTCGGCATGCTCAAGGGAACGCGCCTCCGATGTTTGTTCGAGCGCCCTGAAGCCTTTGGCCATGCCATGCAGACCGAGGCCGTGGAGAAGTTCGATGGTGGGATGCGTCAGCATAATGATCTCCTTCAGTGGAAGTAGTTGCGGCCGCGGACGTTGGGATGGTCGTGCACGCTCGCGCTCTCCGCGGCCGGCGAAGCGCGATCGATGTTGTTTTGGAGAATGGAGGCGACGCTTTTGTAAGTGAGCGCCCCGATGGCAACCGCCCGTGCCGCAACAGCCTCGACGCGAGCGGTCTCGAGCCCACGAAAGAGCTTGAGAATGCCGAGGCAAGTTCGAAAGGCCTGCTCGGGATGCCGGCGGCTGGCGAGCACCGCAATGATGAGCCCCTCGGTGTTGGGTCCGATGGAGCGCGCCCAGCGTTCAAAGCGTTCCGGTGTCCATTCTGCGAGGAACTGATGGGAGCTCGGCATGTGGTCCAGGTGGGTGCCGGCGCGGGGACCAGCATAGCGCCGCTGATGAACAGCGACCCGTTTCGATCGGTGGAATATCTCGACGATGCGGCTAGTAACGCGCACATCCACTTGCTCCCTGAGCAAGGTGTGCGGCACCGAGTACAGGAAGTGATCGACCTCAACGTGATAATCGATTGAGACGCGCGCCAGGCACCACTCGGCGTATTCGTACCGCGCGGCCGGCAAGGCGCTGAGTGCCGGCTGCTCGATACTTGCGAACAGATCGCTGCGGCTGACGCCCAAGCGACGCATGATGTGATTGTTCATGCGTTCCAATGCGAGCTTGATTGCGTCGTTTGCTTCCTCGAGCGAGAAAAATGTTTGACGTCGTAGCCGCCCGAGAATGTAGGTCTGGGCAAATTTCACCCCAGCTTCAACTTTAGCCTTGTCCCTTGGCTTTCTTGGCCGCGCTGGGAGAACTCCGACGCCGTAATGCGCCGCCATCATCGCATAGGATCGATTGATCTCTGGATCAAAGAAGGATGGCTTGTTGACGCCGCTCTTCAGATTGTCGGGCACAACGAGGTGCGGGCAGCCTGCAAAAAACTCAAACATCCGCACATGCGATCCGATCCAGTCAGGCAGTGTTTGGGTCCAGGTCGCCTCCGCATACGTGTAACCCGAGGCGCCGAGCACCGCCACGAAGATCTCGGCCTCGCGTATCTCACCGGTAGCGGGATCGACGATCCCGAGCTTTTTGCCCGAGTAGTCAACAAACACCTTGTCGCCGGCGGCGTGAGTTTGGCGCATCACCGGTGAGAGACGTTGCTCAAATTCACGAAACAAATCGCAAAATCTCGAATAGCCATAGCCGCCCGGATCGGCGGCCCGGTACTCCTCCCACAGCACAACCAGATTAACCCCCGGCCGCTTGAGCTCACGCGCAAGCGCGGCCCAGTCCGGCTCGGCTCGGCGCCGAATGGAGGGTTTTGATCCAGCGTGGCTGAAAAGCCGCTGCTCCAGGATCTCGTCGGTCTGATCGGGAGGCAAGGGCCACGTAAGGCCCGCCACCTGTGCACGCTTGAGATTGTCCTGGATCGTACTGCGCGCCACGTGGAGCCGACGCCCGATCTCTCGGACGCCCAATCCGCTGTGGTGCAGCCGTAACATCAACCGCAATTGTCGCATCGTCAGCTCTCTTTTGGCCGGCATTCCTGCCCCTCCTCGGTTCTTGCCGAGGGACCTGATGCCTGAGTCGCTGACCCGCAGAGATACGCTGCCCTAAATTACCGGTGGGCGTCCGGCTTCAAATCGGAATGGTGTCCGGCTTCGCGTCGGAACGGCGTCCGGCTTCGACCGGAACGGGCGTCCGGCATCGCGTCGGACTGACCGTCCGGCATCAATCGGAATCTCCAACGTGGCGACGCCTGCGGGTAACATGCACTTCCACCGCCCTGAGGTCATTCCATCCCTGGATGGCATCCGGGCCGTTTCGGTGTTGATCGTTGTTTTGGGCCACTCTGGCCTTCAGAACTCTCGTGCCAGGCGGCCTCGGCGTCACGGTCTTCTTCTTCCTCAGCGGGTATCTGATCTCCACCCTCATGCTCACGGAAAATGAGCGCACAGGCGGAATCGATATTTTCAACTTCTACGCCCGTCGCGTGTTTAGAGCATTTTCCACTTAGAACGAGGCGTAACCAGCGTTGCGAAAGTAGTTGGCGCATTCGTCGGGCGAGAAGGCGTCGAGGAGAGCTGCGATGCGGTTCCAGACGCCCTCGACCGATCGCTCGGCGGCTTTTCGCAGCAGCGCCTTGAGCTTGGCGAAGAGCTGCTCGATCGGATTGAGGTCCGGGGAATAGGGCGGCAGGTAAAGCAGCCTCGCGCCAGCCGCTTCGATTAGCTCGCGTATTCCTGGCACCTTGTGGGCGCTGAGATTCGGCCTAGACTAAGTCTAGCGCCCTGCTGCAGGCGGCCCGAAGGTCTTCGCAAGGCATTGCTGGTCATCGAACGGCGGCGTCCAGCCGAGCGTCTCCTGCAGCCGGCGGTTCTCGAACCGGAGCGGCTTGAGCATCGACTCGAACCGGCGCGGTCTTGCGCACATTGTGGTGCTTAATATAACTCATTTAATATGACTCAAGAGAGTCTCGTAAATTATTCATCACGCCACCTGCTAGGGCTGTACGAATGGCGTTCCGGCGTTGTAGCGCGCTAGCGCCGGTAGCCCCGAACCAGAGCAACTATTTTGCTGGATCGGCGGGGAACTCTTCGGCGTCACCCAGGGCCAGGGATAGGTGCATGAGCCTCCGGTAAAGAACGCCGGCTTGCTGCTCAGATACAGTGAATCGGGAAACGCCTGAGAGTATCCACTAGCGTTATCGACGACTGAGTTATTGACGTAGTCGAAGTTGCCGTTTTTGAAAATCCAAAAATCGATGACTTCATTCAGATGCGGATCGCTTTGATAATTCCATTCTGAACCAGTCCATCCGGATGCCCAAATGGCCTTGTTCGGCGGCGGGTTCGCCGTGCTCGAATAGACCCAGCCGTTCGCCGCCGTCGTCGTTCCGGCCAACCCGAGCACGTTCGCAATAAAGGCGTACCAATAATTATGCGCCATCGGGCCTGCGGCCCGCAGTCGCGAACACGGGGACGTACCTCCACCCTGCAGAACACCATTGTTGCACGTACCCGAGGCGTCATTGACGGTGGAGCCGTTTGCGCAAGCGTAAAATGCACAGGACGGATCGGTGAATACCGATCTCACTCCCGTACAGTCATTGCGGAAAAATGTATGATACTGCGCATTCCCGTGCGTTTCATCGCCATCGCAGTTGTCGGCCCAATTGCCTTCCATTAACCAGTGATGCGTGCCGGCTTCGTGGCTGCCGTTCAAGCCTAGATCCTGCCACCAGTCGCCGATCGAGGCCTGTTGATAGAACGTCTTGTCTACGTAGTTGTAAGCAACCACGGCGGCGTGCCCAGCTCTGCCCACCATCCCCTTCCCGCCAAGCACAATAATGTTGTCGTCGACCAGCACTTCGGTCGATCCCGCTTCGATAGAAATCGGATACTCGGCGCCATCGTTCTGGCAGTCAACGCAGTCGTGAAGATAGCTATGCGTCACTTGCACCCGGGCTGCGTAATGGATCATTACCCCGTTGATCCAGTAGCTGGTCTCGACGTTCTTCGCCCAACAATAGGCGCAAAATACGAATCCTATAGGACCGACAGCAATCGATCGCGATACAGTCAGGTTTTCAACACCCGCCTGTTGCAGGAATGGTACCGATACGTTGGCGGCATATTGTGTCGGCCAATAGACCCTTCCGTCGTGACTACCGCTCTGCCGAAAGGCCATCGTCAGCGGCGCGTCGAACGTCAGAGTACAGTTCGCGCCTGGACACGGGCCGCGGCCGATCGCCGACACCAGATGCAATTCTGAGTTCAAGCGAGCGGTGCACATGGAGTAAGAGCAATTCATATCTGGGTTCGACATTCGGTTGGTGACCGGCGTACCGGAACTGTTTAAAAACTCTGGCGTCGCACTAAGGTTGGCTTGTCCAGCGAGCGGATTAGTCGTCGACTGCAGCGTAGGAGCTTCATCGATCAGCACCCACATGCCAACCGAGAAATTTGCTGTACTCGCCACTTGGACCGTCGTCGCGCCCTGCGCCACATCGGCAGCCAGAAGAGTTCCGCAACCCACTGCCGTAGGGTCACTGTTGTTCATCTGACAATTACCGCCATTTGAACCCCAGCCGAGATTGTTAGTATGGTAGCCCCCCGGTGGGGCTAGGAGAATCAATGCGTCGCTTCCAAATGGGCACCCGGACGTCGACGGCGCGCTGCCCGGGGGAGTCGCCGTCGTAGAGCCGCACTGCGTTGCATTGCTGTATAGAGGCCATGCCCCGTTATAGTGCTGAATTACTGTCGAGCAGTAGGGCGAGTTTCCATTGGTGCAGTTTCCCATACCGCGCAGCGTCACGGCCTTATTTATTTGAACGCTCTCGCTGATGTCCAATTGGAACGTTCCCGCGCTCAACTGCACGACTTGCCCGGCAGTGCAGGCGGTGATGGCGGCGTTAATCTTAGCCGCGTCATCATTGGCTTGCGGTGGGACCAGCCCCGACGGCGTAACCGTGGCGCCGCACTCCGTATTGCGAGTAGGAATGCCGCCGATCTTTGCCAGACCCGCGTTGGCCCAATTAGTAGTGAGATTGTTGTATGCTGGCATGATATTTCCAGCGGGTGCGTAGTTGATCGTCGCGGTGCCCGATCCGCTGCCGTAAGCGTTTGAAGCTTGCACGGTGACGATGTCGGTTCCGGTCTGGCCCGTGAGACCCGTAGCCCCCGCCGAGGTGAGAGAGAGCTGGCCCTGGCCGCTGACGTTGGCGATGGAGTAATAGCTCGTGTGCCCGGAAGGATTAACCGAAACGATCGACCAGCCGGTGGGGCTGTTCGTAGCCGTTATATTCCCGATGACCCCGGGTGACAGTCTAGGCTGCACGTCAGTACGGATCACGAGGCCTTCCGATGATCCGAGACTGATCTGCTGCTGGGCTCGCGCGTCGAGCCGATGAGCTACGGCGACGAGGACAAAAACTATAACCAGCAACCACCGCATATCCATCTCCCAAGTCGGCAACGTGATTGTAGTGGACTGAACTACCGGAGCTTGACCGGGAGGTGCCGCCCCTGCACCACCGTACAGCGCGTCCATTATTGAGCCCGTTGCGCTAGCCCATGTTTGGTAACTCCCAAGGTGGGGTGAGTCCGAAATACCACTGTTTCGGCGAATAGTCTTTCGATGAGAGGAACTTGGGAGACTTGGGGCTGAGAATTTGAATCAAGGGTGGGATGAATCTTCCCGCCGAAGTCGAAGAGTTGATCGCTTCGCTGAAGCGCCAGATCGCGGTGCTCCAGGCTGAAGTCGCTGATCTTCGTCGACAACTGGGCCAGGACAGTTCGAACAGTTCCAAGCCGCCTTCGAGCGACGGGTTGAAGAAGAAGCCTCGGATCGCGGGTAGCCTGCGAGGTCGCTCGGGCAAGGCGAGCGGCGGGCAAAAGGGCCACCAGGGCGGCACGTTGCGGCAAGCCGCCGATCCCGATCATGTGGTTCGGCATGAGGCGAGCGCCTGCTACCATTGCTGTTCGCCGCTCGAACCGAAGTCGGCGATCGGGATCGAGAAGCGCCAAGTGTTCGACCTTCCCGAGCGCCCGCTCGTGGTTACGGAACATCAGGCCTCGATCTACCGCTGCGCGCATTGCCGCGGCGAGACGAAGGCGGCGTTTCCCGTGGGAGTGGTCTCGCCCGCTCAATATGGCGAGCGCATCAGGGCCGCGGCGATCTATCTCAATATCCAGCAACTCATACCCGAGGATCGGACCGCGCAAGCTCTGAGCGATCTTTTCGGCGCGCCGCTGATCTGCCCGGCCAGCATCGTGGCCTGGGTTCGCAAGAAGGGAGAAGACCTGCGGCCGGTCTATGCGCGCATCGGCGAACGCGTGGCCAAAGTGAAGGTTCGCCATCTTGACGAAACGGGGTTTCGTATTGCCGGCAAGCTGCAATGGCTGCACACAACGTCGAGCCTGGCCTTCACCTTCTATCGCGCCGGTGAAAAGCGCGGCGCGATCCCTCAGGATTTGCAAGGGGGCGTGGTCGTGCATGACCACTTCCTGCCTTATCGCCGGCTCGACACGGTCGACCACGCCTTCTGCAACACCCATATCCTGCGCGAACTCCAGAGCCTGATCGAGTTCGACAAAGAACCCTGGGCCGAGGCCATGCGCGACATGCTCCGCGAGGCCAACCTCGCCGTCAACAAAGCGCGCGAGGCGAGCGCGGCGGCGCTCGCGCCCGATAAACTCGCGGCCTTCGTCGACCGTTATTGGGCCGCCGTCCGGCTCGGCCTCGCTTTCCATCGCGGGTTGCCCAAACTGGAGACGAAAGCCAAACCGGGTAGGCGCACCAAGCAACGTCCCGGCCATAACCTGCTTGAAAGGCTGAAAACGTTCAAACCCGAAACGCTGCGCTTCCTCACCGATTTCGACGTGCCCTTCACCAACAATCTGGCCGAACAGGACCTCCGGATGATGAAGGTCAAAATGAAAATCTCCGGGTCCTTCCGAACCCTCGACGGCGCTCAAATCTTCGCACGCCTTAGATCCGTCGTCTCAACCGCGAGAAAACAGGGATGCAATATTCTCCAAACCCTCGCAGCAGCGCCAAGCAACATCATGCTCGCCCTGACCGCGTAGCCAACGGCTTGGGAGTTACCATGTTTGACATTTGGTCGCCTAACCCATTGATTTTCCTACATCGGATATGGCGTTTTGTCACTACATGACGGTTTCGCCTTGTTGCGGCGGGGTCGGCGGATCGAGTTCGGTGAGGCCGAGTGCGCGCAGCACAGTGGCGGCTCGCTGTGAGCCGTGAGTGACGGAGCGCTTGGTGGTGCCATCGCCGAGCGCGATGTCGACAAGGCGCACGGACTTGAGCGCGGTCAGCGCTTCGGCGGCGGAGAGATCGAGACGCGCAGCCTTGAGTTTCTTTTCGATCGCACGATGGAGCAGGAATGCCAACGCGGCGACGAAGATATGCGCCTGCGCCCGGTCGTCTGTACGGTGATAGATCGGCCGCATGTCGATGATGTCCTTGAGGCTGGCGAAAGCACGCTCGACATCCGACGGCAAGCCACCGTCGAGTGACGGATTGAAGAAGCCGCCTCGGACCCAGAGCCTGCGGGAACCTTCGGGCAAGACAAATCAGGTGGACAGAAAGGTCATCGGGAGAGACCCTCCGCCAGGTCGAGAATCCGGACGTTATCATCAACCATTATCCCGAGGGCTGCGCGAACTGCGCCCTTAAGAATGACACAAATGACGCCGGAGATGGGCAGCACCGGGTACCAATCCCGGCAGGTTTTCGATGTGTATTAACCGAAACTCGATCTGACAGCTGGTGCCTGGTTGAGCGGTCGGGTTTTGTTGTCCGACGTGATTAGGCTGCGATCATTTTCTCCTTTGCGACAGGCATGGCATCGAGGAAGGTTTGCATTGGCGTTTTGCCAAAGCACCAGCGTCCCTGATGTGGCCGCTGCTCATTGTACTCGCGGACCCACAGATCGAGATCGGTCTGCAACTCGTCGATCGAACGATACACCTTTTTGCGGAACGCGACACGGTAGAACTCGTTGAGCACCGTTCTGTGGAAGCGCTCGCAGATGCCGTTGGTCTGCGGGCTCTTGGTCTTGGTGCGCGAGTGATCGATGTCCTCGACCGCAAGGTAAAGCTCGTATTCGTGTCGCTCCGGGTTGCCACAATACTCGCTACCGCGGTCGGTCAATACGCGCAGAAGCTTGACATCGTGCTCCTCGAACAACGGCACCACCCGATCATTGAGCAGATCTGCCGCCGTGATCGGTGTCTTGCGATCGTAAAGTTTGGCGCAGACGACCTTGGTGTACGTATCGATGAAGGTAGATCCGGCCAACCCCCTTCAGATTACCGACATAGAACGTATCCTGGGCGCCGCAATAGCCTGGATGCTCGCTCTCGAACTGACCATGAGCCTCCTTCTCGGTCTTGGCCTTTTCCTGCGCAACGACCTGCGCCTCGGTCAGCACCAGGCCTTCCTGAGCGCTCTTGGCTTCCAGCGCCTTGAGCCGTTTGTTTATGGTCTCCAGGTCGTGGCGTAGCGAGACGCAGCGCACGCCGGCGGGCGAGACGGTAAGACCGCGCTTCCTCAGCTCGTTGGCGATCCGGACCTGGCCGAAAGCGGGCTGCTCGATGGCGAGCGCAATGATGGCGTCTTCGATGTCCTGCGGCACGCGGTTCTTCAACACCGGCTTCTTGCGGCTGATCTCCTGCAATGCCAGCTCGCCGCCCTTGTCGTAGAGTTCCTTGAAACGGTAGAAGCTGTCGCGGCTGTAGCCCATCATCTTGCAGGCTTGGCTGACATTACCGAGCTGCTTGGCAAGCTCCAGTAGTCCAACCTTAGCGCGGATGATCTTCTGTTCAGTCGTCATGGTGTCCTCCAATCGCCGAGGCGGGGCGCTGCGCAACCCCGACCAGCTCCGCGCCCCACCTCGGCTTGCGATTTGCCGTGGGGAACCAGGACACCGCCGTCAGATTAAGTTTTAGTTTTTAGCTAATGCATTCGATGTGCCCGAGCCAAAAGTCGTGGTGACCGAACATCGCGCCCACAGCTGCCTCTGTCCCGACTACCAAACCATCACGTCGGCGCTATTTCCCGAGGGCGTGACAGCATCGCTCAATATGGTGCGCGGATCTGCGCCCTTGTGGTCTATCTGCTCAACTATCACTTTCTGCCCGAGGATCGGCTTGCGGAACTCTTGTCTGATCTGTTCGGCCTGAAGATGGTTCCGGCCATGCGCCCAGCGGTTCCGTGACTTCGCCGACACCGTGCGCGAGCACGTCGCGGCGGCACGGGTGAAGCACCTGGACGAGACCGGGTTTCGGATCGGCGGCCGGACGCAGTGGCTGCACATTTTCTCAACCGCGCTTTTGACCTTTTATCGCATCTCGAAGCGCGGCAGCCTGCCGTCCGGTGTGACCGGCATCGTCGTGCATGACCACTGGAAACCGTACTACACGATGACAGGCGTGCTGCACGCCCTGTGCAATGCTCACCATTTGCGCGAACTCAAAGCCCTTGTGGAAATCGAGAAGGAAGAATGGGCGCGCAAGATGCAGCGGCTCCTGCGCCGGGCGTGTCATGCCGTCAATCTTGCACGCGAGCGAGGTGTCTCGCTGAAGCCGCCCCTCATCGAACTCTTCCGTCGACGTTATGATCACGTCCAGGAATAGCCTTCCATGAGGGCCAGCCCGAGCTTGTCCGCGCGATCGCGGAAGGCCAGCGCAAGCGTCGAGGTCGTCAGCAGCGGCGAACGGGTCACAATCTTCTACTGCGCCTCAGTACCCGCAAAGAAGACGTGCTACGCTTCCTGACCGACCCGGACGTTCCCTTCAGCAATAACCAAGCCGAGCAGGATGGGCGGATGATGAAGAAGATCTCCGGCGGCTTCCGATCCGAAGACGGCGCCAATACCTTCGTCGTCAATCGTACCATTACCTCAACCGCCAAAAAGCAAGGGTGGAACGTCCTACAGACCCTCACTCAGGATCCGGGAACCTGATCCAATGCCTCCGACCCACAGATGGCGCCAGACCAAAGCGACCGGCGACATGATCGTCGTGCGCTTTGCCGCCGGCTTGACCCCAGCCGAGTATTAACCAATTTATCAACGATTTCTTTCAAGGAACCTGGTTGATGTGCGGCATTGCCGGGATCATCGGGCGACTGGACGAACCTAACCGCGCCGCGCTGGAGAGCGGATGAACGACGCCATGGTTCACCGCGGCCCTGACGCGAGCGGAATCTGGGTCTCCGCACCGGATGCCCGTGGCTGCGGCGCGCTGCTGGCGCATCGCCGGCTCTCCATCCTCGACCTTTCGGCCGCCGGTGATCAGCCCATGGTGGACCCGGTGACGGGGCACGTGATCGTCTGCAACGGCGAGATCTACAACTTCGGCGACCTGCAGCGGCACTTGCTGGCCGAGGGGCAGGAGTTCAAGTCCACCGGCGACACGGCGGTGATGCTGCGTGCACTCGGCTTGCACGGACCGGCGGCGGTGAGCTGGTTGCGCGGCATGTTCGCCTTCGCATGCTGGGACCCGAAGCAGCGCCGGCTGCTGCTCGCGAGGGATCCTCTGGGCATCAAGCCCCTCTACCTGGCGCGGGCTTCGGGTCCTGACGCAGGCTGGTCGGTGGCCTTCGCCTCGGAGCTTCGCGCCCTCTTGGCCTCCAACCTGTTGGGCACGCCTCATCTCGACCCGCAGTCCGTCGCCAGCGGAGTGTGGAACGGCTTCGTGGTCGGCCCCGGTACGGCGGTCAGGGGCATCGACCTCCTGTTACCGGCGATTGATCGAGTTCGACGGCGCCGGCAAGGAAATCCGGTACGAGGACTTTTGGCCCATCCCGGGTTGCGCCCCCGATCCGATCATGAACGAGGACCGCTTGGCCTCTTTCCTGGAGGAGGGATTGAGGCTCCACCTCGCCAGCGACGTGCCCCTGGCGGTCTTCCTCTCCTCCTCCGTCATTCGTTGTCGTAGAACGGTCATGGGAAGCTCCTTTGCGATATGGACAGCTGCAGCGAGCAGCCCTCCGTGATGTCGCAATCCGACTTCCTCAAAAATGCAGGACGATGGGGTGGCTCCGATGTTGCCGCGCGGCACTACCGCGCAGCGGTTTTGTCCAAGGACAGAAATGTTATCAGCAACATAAGCGGCCCTGGCCCTGCTCGACCCGGATAACCATCCGCTGGCTGTCGATGTCGGTGATCTTCAGAAGAACCAGCTCCGACACGCGCAGGCCAGCGGCATATACTGTTGTCAGCGCGGTGCGGCTCTTGAGGGCAGCTTTGGTCTCAGTAACGGGGTCCGTTGATCGGCGGTTGAAGTTGGCCGTCAGAACGAAGAGCGCAGCGGTGACACCGAGTGTCCCGTCCGAGCTGCTCGTCTCATCGAAAGACGCGGTTGCGGTGACACCATCGAATAAAGACATAGACCGACCACACCCGCGACCAATACATGCCGGGCGCCCCCTCAAGGAAGGCTCGCCAGAGACGCTCCACTGCCACGGGGTCAAGGCCGACCGGAGCGATCGCTTGCGGGTCCCGCAAGGTCTGGTCCATGGCGTCCTGCAGGCCGCGCCGAATCCAGCGATCCAACGGCAGCACGAAACCGCTCTTGGGCCGCTCGAACAGCGCGGGGTCCAGGCCGCGCAAGCCGATGCGCCTCAGCATGGCTTTGCGGCCAAGCGGCTGATAGCGCGCCTGATCCGGCAATCGGTCGACGCTCTCGAAAAGCACCTGATCCACCAGCGGCACCCGCTGCTCCAGGGAGGACGCCATGCTCGCCACGTCGTTGTCGCGCAGCAGCCGCTCGCCGAGGAAGAGCCGCTGCTCCATGACGCTGATCGCCGACAGCGGTGTGCGGGCGCGGGTCTCCGCGGTGATCCGCTGGCGCATGGCCGGAGGAAGTCCGTCGGCCAGCGCCTCGGCAAAGCCTGGCGCCAGGAGTTCACGTTGGAATTCGGGAAGGAAGAGCGCGTAGGCCAACTGGTAGAGCGCCAGAAGATCGTCGCCGCGGCGGACCATCTCGGGGAGCTTGGCCCAGCGGGTCTGCGGCGGCACCGTCTTGCCGGAGCGAGACAACAGTCGCGACGCAAGCGTGGCCGCAGCGACATTCAGGCTGCCCGGCACCCAGGCGGTGCGCTGGGACCAGCGCTGCAACACCGGCAGGTCGCGGTAGGAGGTGTAGCCGCCGAAGAGCTCGTCGCCGCCCGTACCCGACAGCGCCACGGTAAACCCTGCAGCGCGGATGGCCTGCGACATGTAGTATGAGTTGAGGCCGTCGAAGGTCGGCTGGTCCAAGCTGTCCAGCGCCGCTTCCAGATTGTCGACGAAGTGCTGCTCCGTCAGCACAACCTCGTGGTGCTCGGTACCGATAGCGGCGGCGATCCGCCTCGCGATCGGCCCCTCGTTGAGCTCCTGCTCCTCAAAAGCGAGGGTGAAGGTATGGATCGGACTCTGGGCTGCACGCTGGGCCAGGTTGGCCATGGCCGACGAATCGACACCACCGGAGAGGAAGACCGCCAGGGGCACGTCGCTAGCGAGGTGCAGCCGCAGTCCCTCCTCCAGGACAGAGGCCAAGAGGTCCTCGTCCATGGTCGGATTGGCGGCGCGGTCGGAGATGGACCAGAAGTCCTCGTCGCGGATCTCCTTGCCGGCGCCATCGAACTCGATCAGCCGGCCCGGTAAGAGGAGGTCGATGCCTCTGACTGCCGTACCAGGGCCGACCACGAAGCCGTTCCACACGCCGCTGGCGACGGCCTGCGGGTCGAGACGAGGAGTGCCAAGCAGGTTGGAGGCCAAGAGGGCACGAAGCTCCGAAGCGAAGGCCACCGACCAGCCTGCGTCGGGATCCGAAGCTCGTGCCAAATAGAGGGGCTTGATGCCCAGAGGATCCCGCGCGAGCAGCAGCCGGCGCTGCTTCGGGTCCCAACAGGCGAACGCGAACATGCCACGCAACCACCTCACCGCGTCCGGCCCGTGCAAGCCGAGTGCGCGCAACATCACCGCAGTGTCGCCGGTGGAATTGAACTCTTGCCCCTCGGCCACCAAGCGCCGCCGCAGGTCAGCAAAATTGTAGATCTCGCCGTTGAAGACCACCACGTGCCCGGTCACCGGGTCCGTCATGGGCTGCGCACCAGCGGGCGAAAGGTCGAGGATCGAGAGCCGGCGGTGCGCCAGCAGCGTGCCCCAGCCGCGAGCGTCCGGTGCCGACACCCACGTTCCGCTCGCATCCGGGCCGCGGTGGACCATGGCGTCATTCATCCGCTCCAGCGCGGCGCGGTTGCGTTCGTCCAGTCGCCCAATGATCCCGGCAATGCCACACATCGACTCAGGTTCCTTTAAGAATTCATGAGAGGTCAAGTAAGTGCGCCACGATTTCAAGGAACAGGTTCTATAGGGACCAGTTTCGGTGACAATAATCTGTCGAGAATTGCAAATCTGCTTTCTCATTCGGATGCACTGAGGCTCCGTGTCGCGACAAACTCAGACGAGATGGAAATCCGTTGCGTGCAGGTTGGCAAGTTGCACATTGTGCAGCGTCACCACATCCTGGGCGTCCTGGGTAATCACGACGTCTGTTCCAACCTGCTGCGCATCGCCAAGTACCGCGGCAGCGTTGGCAAAGATTGACTGGCTGAATTCGAGCGCATCGACCAACGGTGTGAAATTATTGACCGTGTTCGCACCGAAGTTCTGTAAGAACACAAATGTATCGGCCCCGGGACCACCATTAAGGATATCATTCGGTCCGCCAATCAAGGTTGACGGTCCACTTGCCGTAAGCGTCTGACCGCCTGTGTGTCCGTCCAGGACCGTCGGAGACACACCGACAAGACCGATCTGTCCGTCGCCATTCAAATCCTGATGGAAACTGGGTTCGAGCGATTCCAATGTCGGGTCGGTCCCCGCCACTGTGTTAAGGATGTTCGACGTATAATTGCCATTGCTGTCGGTGGCCCACACCGTATACTGATCGGCGCCCGCCACCTTCCAGGCCACCTCATACCCGCTCGTCGTCTGCTCCGCGCCAATCGGCGTCCATTGGCCAAATTGACCCGCCACAAAGTCCGCGCCCTGGTACTTCAGCGACGGACCTACCCCGCCGCTGTCGCCGAAGATAGAAGTGGGTGCCGACCTCAGTCAGGCTGGTCGAGCCGAATGCCTCGATCACCGTCTGGGACGTTTGTGTTGTGGCAGGACCGATCACGCCGTCGCCGTTTAAATCCTGATGGAAACTAGTTTCGAGCGATACCAATGTCGGGTCAGTTCCCGCCACTGTGTTGATGATGTTCGAGGTATAATTGCCGTTGCTGTCGGTGGACCAAACCGTATACTGATCGGCGCCCGCCACTTTCCAGGCCACCTCATATCCGCTCGTCGTCTGCTCGGCGCCAATCGGCGTCCATTGGCCAAATTGGCCCGCCACAAAGTTCGCGCCCTGGTACTTCAGCGACGGACCCGCCCCGCTGCTGTCGTCAAGATAAAAGGTGGTGCCGACCTCAGTCAGGCTGGTCGAGCCGAATGCTTCGATCACCGTCTGGGACGGTGGGGGAGAACCGCCCTGGAAACCGGACTCTACCAGCCCATAAAGCCCCGCTACAGCACCAGACAGCCAACCGCCAGACCAGCTATGGACATCGAATGTCTGCGGCGCAAGAGTGTGCAATACACCATGCGACGTGAGCAGCGTGTCAAAGTCCGAGATGTCACTCTGAAACGCAGATGTACCCGGAAATCCAGATACGATCTTGCGTCGTGAACGGCGCTTTCCAAGTGTCAATGAAACTACCGGTCAGCCGATAGTTGTCTTGGAAATTCGCCTCGGTGCCGTAATTGGCGTTCGCTCCGTAATCGGTGTAAGTCGAGTCGTCCGCGGGGAAATCCCAAGCGGCGACGGCACTGAACACAGACGGGTGTTTGAGTTCCAGATCAAGAGCACCGTAACCGGACTTCGAGAAGCCAATCAGCAAGTTGTCCTCGGTGCCGCTGCTGGTGGAGAAATTGCTATCCACCCACGCAGGCAAGATGGTCGCCATGAATGTCTCGAAGTTCATGGTCGCATCATTGGCATTGTTCGCGTACCACGGGTCGATGGGGAAAATCGGCTCGATGATCGTCGCGTTGTACTGATCTTGGACGTCAAGTTTCTGGAGCTCGTCCAGGCCACTGCCCCACGTTAGCTGCGCAAGTCCTGCTTCGACCGGCAGCGCATAGAGGAAGCTGTGTTGAAAATTGGTCGACGGATGGTCGGGGGTCAGCACTCGAACGGCAAACGGCTGCTCGCCCGAAGTGCCCCACACCACATCGTAGACTTTCGCACCGCTGCTATCGAGGCCTTGATACACGAACTGCGGCGGCGCTGCGCCGGCCGCGCCGATCAGTCCGTCGCCGTTCAAATCCTGTTGGAAACTGGGTTCGAGCGATTGCAATGTCGGGTCGGTTCCCGCCACCGTGTTAAGGATGTTCGACGTATAGTTGCCATTGCTGTCGGTGGCCCACACCGTATACTGATCGGCGCCCGCCACCTTCAAGGCCACCTCATACCCGCTCGCCGTCTGCTCCGCGCCAATCGGCGTCCATTGGCCAAATTGACCCGCCACATAGTTCGCGCCCTGGTACTTCAGCGACGGACCAACCCCGCTGCTGTTGTAGAGATAAAAGTTGGTGCCGATCTCAGTCAGGCTGGTCGAGCCGAATGCCTCGATCACCGTCTGGGACGGTTGTGTTGTGGCAGGACCGATCACGCCGTCGCCGTTTAAATCCTGATGGAAACTAGTTTCGAGCGATACCAATGTCGGGTCAGTTCCCGCCACTGTGTTGATGATGTTCGAGGTATAATTGCCGTTGCTGTCGGTGGACCAAACCGTATACTGATCGGCGCCCGCCACTTTCAAGGCCACCTCATATCCACTCGTCGTCTGCTCGGCGCCAATCGGCGTCCATTGGCCAAATTGGCCCGCCACAAAGTCCGCGCCCTGGTACTTCAGCGACGGACCCGCCCCGCTGCTGTCGTCAAGATAAAAGTTGGTGCCGACCTCAGTCAGGCTGGTCGAGCCGAATGCCTCGATCACCGTCGCGGAAGACGATGGAGGAGGACCGATCACGCCGTCGCCGTTTAAATCCTGATGGAAACTAGTTTCGAGCGATACCAATGTCGGGTCAGTTCCCGCCACGGTGTTGATGATGTTCGAGGTATAATTGCCGTTGCTGTCGGTGGACCAAACCGTATACTGATCGGCGCCCGCCACTTTCAAGGCCACCTCATATCCACTCGTCGTCTGCTCGGCGCCAATCGGCGTCCATTGGCCAAATTGGCCCGCCACAAAGGTCGCGCCCTGGTACTTCAGCGACGGACCCGCCCCGCTGCTGTCGTCAAGATAAAAGTTGGTGCCGACCTCAGTCAGGCTGGTCGAGCCGAATGCCTCGATCACCGTCGCGGAAGACGATGGAGGAGGGCCGATCACGCCGTCGCCGTTCAAATCCTGCTGGAAACTGATTTCGAACGCTTCCAATGTCGGGTCAGTCCCCGCCACGGTGTTAAGGATAATCGACGCATAATTACCGTTGCTGTCGGTACTCCAAACTGCATACTGATCCGCACCCGTCACCTTCCAGGCCACCTCATAGCCGTTCGTCGTCTGCTCCGCGCCAATCGGCGTCCATTGGCCAAATTGGCCCGCCACATAGTCGGCGCCCTGGTACTTCAGCGACGGACCCACCCCACTGCTGTTGTAGAGATAAAAGCTGGTGCCAATCTCAATCAGGCTGGTCGAGCCGAATGTCTCGATGGTGCTGCTCATCAATGAACCCTCGTTCGCATGCAGTGCCGCCCGGGCGAAGCCAGATAAAAAATCATGTATTTCCGACTAATCTCTGTTGAACCAGATCAGATATCGCGGCTTTAAATATTTAATATTTATTTTGTCGCAAATATTATATTGCCATTTAGAAGGAACGGGCAAGCCTCTAGTCGAGGCCGAAATTGGCAGTTCAAGGCGGCCTGATTACCCGCGGTGGCGCCAGCAATGTGGCGTATCGTCGCTGCGACAATCATGTCAGGCGCAACGGATAGAGCTGCAGCGCGGACCCGATAGATCCCGATCTATCGCGCGGCCCGCGAAACATGAGTACCGGCCGGCGATAGTCCGGCCCCTGGCGGCGCTCGCTCATCTTCACCTCTTCACCTGATTGCGAGCGGCACCATCGCTAACCGCTCGCAAGGCGCTACCTCCTGGCTAGGCTAGGCTGGAAGCAAGCGCCGCGTTGCAGACCGGCTAATGCGCGCCGCGAGGCCAGGCTCGGCCGGCCGTCTGCTCACAGCGTTCGCGCGACGACATGCTTTCCTCTTGCAATGCTCGACGTCAAAATGACATTGGGTGCAGAACGATGTCGAGCACGAGCTTCTCAAATTCTACGATTTCTATCCGAATGCCGGTGCGCGTTTCCCACCAACGATCCGGGTCAAAATTTGAGTAGCGTTCAGCTTGAACCGAGACACGCGTCGGATGGCCTTTCATATCTCGATTGAGTACCCGGCGTACTCGTCGGGAGTGATCCCTGGCGGCCACGAACACGACCGACCGGATCCCGTGCTGGTCGCACCATGGGGCAAGAACTTGGCCTTCACCTTCGGATCCGGCTTCGTTTCTTGGAATTTGCACGACATCCGTTACGCCAAGCCATCCCAGCTGCCGAATCTGCCTTGCCGCGAGATCTTCGTAGGGCAGCCCCCGACGGATGAACTCAAGATCTTCTCCACTCGGAGGGTCGGTAAAAACCGCGACGCGCGTCGCGATGCCGCTATGCACGAGGTCCGCTGCTTGCAGGGCTCCCGCGCCGCCGGAATCACCCGCGATGACGATAATGTCGGCAGGCGCAACCGGCTCGTCGACGACAAGTACCCATCCTGCAGCTCGCAAAACCGGCTCCCGACACGGAGGGAACAGCAAAAAGGATAGCTGCCGCGGCCAATGCGACCACGATCAGCATCGTGCTCCACCTCGGCCGCCGGGAGATCATGGTCGCTCCTCAGGTTGAAGCGGCCGTTCCGGACGACCAAGAGCCGGCGCCTCGACCGGTGCCGGCACTGGACCGTAGGTCCGCGCCAGGCATTGCCTGTAATCGAGCGGCGGTGTCCAGCCCAGCGTCTCGCGCAGCTTGCGGTTCTCGAAGCGGAGCGGCTTGAGCCGCGACTCGAACCGGCGCGGGATGAGGATGCTCGGCACCTTGGTGGCACGTCTGAAAATCGTAGCGAAGGCCAGCCGGACCGTCCAGATAGCGAGCCGGTATGGGATCGGCAGGCGCCAGCCTGGCTGGCCGCTACCGCGCATGTGGTCAGAAAGATAGCTCCAGATTCGTTCGCCGGGACCGTCGACCACATTCAGGGTCTGACCCCGGGCACGCGGGTCAGCCGCCGCCACGGCGAAGACGTCGGCACAGTTCTCCACGTGGGTCATCGGTATGCGGGTCAGCGGGCCGATGACGAGATGATGCCGGCCGACTTGCTGACCCAAGGCGGCGAGATAGCCGTGATCACGTCCCCAGATAAATCCAGGGCGGAGGACGGTGAGGTCCCAGCCATGCTTCTGGGCAAAGCGTCGGGTCACCCGTTCCTGCCACCATTTGGCGATGGTGTAGCCATCTCGGGTGTAGACGTCCGGCACCTGGTGAAGCGGCGAGCCCTCGTCGAGCGTCCGGTGGGTCGAACTGTAGTCGTAGACCGAGAAGCTGCTGCACAGCACCAGCCGCCGGCAGGTGCTGCTGGTCATGGCATCCAGCAGCCGCTCGGTGCCGGCCACAGTTCCGGCGAATTGCGCGTCCTCCCCCCCGGAGACCACTGCCGCGAGATGGATCAGCACGTCGACGCCCTCAAAGGCACGCGCGAGTTCACGTGAGGTGCGCAGGTCGGCCCTGAAGATCTCCACCGAGGACGGCCAGCCGAGCGCTTCCAGACGCGTGGCGGGACGCACCATGGCACGGACGTCGATGCCCCGGGCCAGCAGCGCGCCGACCACGTGTCGCCCGAGGAACCCGTTGGCGCCAGTGACGAGGGCTCTCATGGCCGCTGCTCCGTCGGTTTGAGGGCTTCAACCATCCGGTTCACCTCGAGCGACATCGCTTACGGTGACCGGCAAGGCGGACCCTTCGGCGAGCGCCCGGTAAGTCCGGGCCAGGAGCTCCCACAGCCCTTCGTACGCCCCAGGCCCCTTAAACTTGCGGAGCAGTGTCGCCAGCGCAGCGCGCCGGATGGCCTTGCCTTCCTCCAGGCCGCTGAAAAAGGGGCGCAGCGGCTTCGGCACATTGCGTGGGCCGTCGAAGGTGAGCCGAGTCTCGAACAGGTTGGCGGTCGCTTGCATCCGCTCCCCATAGACCCGCAACCAAAAGGCGTCCGGCTGCGAGCTGGAGCTGAAGCCGAGGGCCGCGGTGCCACGCTCCGCGTCGACAACGCCACGGAATTCGTCGAACGGCAGCAGCGAAGGCTTGCGCTTGGTCCAGACTGTCTTTGCGGTCCGGTGCGGACCAACAAAGAGATGCGCCAGCGACGCCAAGTGAGGCAAGAAGTCGGCAATCGCACCGCCGGCCAGGGTTAGTGCGGGGTGGGGCGAGTTGGGATCCGCGAAGCCGCCCGGACCAAGGATGTCGAGGCCGATGAGCACCTCGACGTGCGTCACCGCTCCGAACTGGCCGGACTCGATGTGTCGCAGGATCTCCTGGGGCGCGTGGTTGAAGACGTAGTTGTAGTCCTCGACGAGGTGACGGCCAACCTCCTTGGCGCGCCGGGCCAACGCCTCCAGCTCCTCGAAGGTCGAGGTCGCCGGCTTCTCCACGATGACGTGGGCGCCGGCATCGAGCGAGTCCATCGCCAGCCGGAAGTGGGAGTTCGGGGGCGTGGTCACGTGGACCACCTCGGGCCGCGCCTTCTCCAGCATCGCGCGGTGGTCGGTGAACCAGGCCGAGATGCCGTAGCGCTCGGCGGCAGCCTCCGCCGTGGCGGGCGAGAGATCGCAGATGGCGGCCAGTTCGACGCCCGGCAGGGTCTTCAGGCAGGCCAGATGCTGCCGGGCGATCTGCCCGGCCCCGATGAGCGCTGCCTTCATGAACCGACCTCCAGGATCCGGCGGTAGAAGCCCTCCAGCGCCTGCGCCGCCCCGCTCCAGGCGTACCGTTCCACGGCCAGTCGCCGCGCCGACTGCCCGATGCGCGCCGCGAGGCTCGGCTCCGCGAGCAGCCGGCTAACCGCGTCCGCGAACGCCGCCGGCTGATCCTCGATGAGAATATCGCGTCCGGGGACGGCCTCGATCCCCTCCGCGCCCAAGCGTGGTTGAGACGATGGCCTTACCCATCGCCATGGCCTCGACGATCTTGAGGCGAGTGCCGCCGCCCAGCCGCAGCGGCACGACCACGGTCGCGGCCGCCGCAAGGTGTGGCCGCAGGTCCGGCACAAAACCGGTCAGTTCGACCCGCGGCCCGGCCAGCGCCAAAAGTGACGGTGGCGGCCGGCCGCCGATGATCTTGCAGCGCGCCTCGGGATTCGCCTTGGCAATGCGCGGCCAGATGTCCTGGACGAAGTGGATCACGGCATCGATATTGGGGACCGTGGAGAGGAGCCCGAAATAGACCACGGTGCGGCCGTCCGGCGGCGGGTCCGTGGGGCGCGGTTGGTAGTAATCGACATCAGCCGCATTGGGAATGACCGCGGTGCGCGCCTCTGGGATCTCGTCGAGCAGACGCTGCTCGTCCTCGGCGCTGCACAGATAGACCCCGTCGGCCTCGCGATAGATGCCGAGTTCCTCCCGTCTCAGCTTGCGCCAGTTCGCACCGGCGTAGAGGCGACGGCCCAGGTTTGCGCCAGCGACAGCGAACTGCCGGGCCAAGTCGTACGCGATCTCGTGCGAGTCCACGACCAGAGGCGGGAGCTTCTCGCCGGGCGGAGCCTGGCGCAGGACGCAGTGGCCAAGGTAAGGGAATTCCAGGTTGACGATGTCAAACCGTCTAGCGCGCAGGACCCGATCCAGCGCCTGCTGCAGTGCTGGCACCGTGACCCGCAGCCGGTCGAAGCTCCGGGTGGAGACCAGGGACCGGAGCTGCAGCAGCCGCTTGGCACCGCCTTCCCGGCCGCAAGGGTTTGGAACCAGCACGACTTCGCGACAGTAGACCTGCATGGCCCGGCGGCACTCCTCGATGTCGAACTCTTCATCGACCAGCATCACCGCCGTCAGGTCGTGGTGTCGAGCGAGTTGGGTCATCAGCCCATGCATCCGCGCCTGGGCACCAAAGCGCGGGGGGCTCGCCGGCATCTGGGAAACGCAGAGGATGTTGAGGCGCTGTGGGTTCATGGATCCGACTCTGGGCCGCCCGAGCATGGAGCGGCGTTGCGTGCGCATCTGGAGGCTACCCGGCCCCCCGCAGTTGGGAGGCGGACCCGCCCGGCCGGATCATTCTTAAACGGGCAAGGTGCTCGGTATTTCTACGCAGGCTGGTGAACATCAAAGATCCTAATGACCGCATGGTCTCGTCGCATCGACGCTCCTTAGGGTCGAATCGGCTATTAAATTACCGGTGGTTAAATCAAGAATGCGACCGGTCGAAATTATTCTGTCAGACCAATTCCGATTAAATCTCCTGCTCGCGCGCTCCCGTTCCGCTATCGCCTACCGATTAATTCCCGCACAATCGTGCCCACGACCCTAATCGGCTCGTTAACCCGAAACAAGCCAACAACAATGGCAAGGTAAACGCAGGTGCAGAACCCGCCCGACAACACGATCCGCACATAGCTGCAATAATCGGCGAGAAGCGTGACCTGCAACCACCAACCTGCAGCCGTGGCGCTGATTGCGCCGATCAGCTGCGCACCAACGGCCCGGATGGCGAATGCGGCGCCAATTCCGATCGGACGGCCCGCATAGCTTATCGACGGTAAGGCAAGGAGCAGGAATGCGATGACCAATGCCGTGGCGACTCCCGTGGTGCCGAAGGGCAGACCTCCGAGAACCGCCGTAACCTGGACCAGGAGCGAAAGATCCCCCAGTTTCGCCAGCGATCCACCCTCCCAATGGAAAGATGCAGCCAGCCCTGGGAGCCCTCCATGGCCTGGAAGACGCCGCGCAAGGCGATGATGCTCAGGAGTGAACCAGCCGCCCGCCACCTGTCCCCCAACAATATGACCGTAAGGTCTTCTGCTGTGACCGACAAGATCGCCGACAAGGGCATGAGGAAAAATGCCAGCATAGACAATGCCGCTTCATATCTATTTCGAATCGCAACCGGATCGGACTGAAGTTTGCTGAGCGCCGCGCTTCCTACTGTGTGTGTCTGTTCGATTGTCGCGCAAATGGAGTTGTCGTACAGGTTCATTGCGGTTTGATAGTAGCCCACCTGATCAGGCCGGTAGAACAACCCCAGCGCGATCCGGTCCACCGCTCTCGATAGTGTATACGCGACCGAAAAACCCACGACGTGCAGTCCAAAACGGACCATCGACTTCACTTCGTCGTCAAAGACGGGACTTCCTGGCTTCCACTGGCACGCCGACCAAGCTCCGAAAGCGACGCAGAATGAGGCCGTGATCTGGCGCAGCACCAGTGCCCAGTAGCCATATCCGGAAATTGCGACAGCGATGGCAACGACAACACCTACCAGAGTACCGAGCACCTGAATTCTGCCAATTCTGCCGAACTGCAAGGTGCGTCGTAAAAGCGCCAGGTGCTGAGTTGACAGTCCCGACAGCACAAAGGTTGTCGCTGTCAACAGAGCAGTCGGCTGCAGCCGGGGTTCGCTGTACAACTTCGCAATCAGCGGGCTACAGGCGGCTACGATCAAAGCAACCGCCAACCCAATCCCTGTACTGACCCAAAAAAGGCCGCTGACCTGAGCCGGCGTTATTTTGCCTCTTTGCGCCGTGGCATCGCCAAGGCCAAAATCAATGAGCAAGGGTGCGAAACTTGTCAGAACCGTAACGATCGCGACCAGTCCAAAATCCTCCGGCGCCAAAAGCCGTGCCAAAACGATGGCGCCGGCGATCTGGAGGACGCCGTTGCCGTATTTAAATCCGATCGAAACGATGCCGCCGCGCAAAGCGCGACGCCCCAGATCCTTCGACTCCTTGTGTTCCTCGAAATAAACTCCATCTCCGTCGGCCACGCTGGGCTACTCGCCTCTATCCGTCATGGCGAGCCATTGGATGCTGTATCGCCAGCTTATGTTCGTAGACGATCGAATCGATACGAGGGTCCGAGGCATGACAAGTCCGGTCAGGCACCCAATTTAGGAGTTTCAATATATGGATGCTTTGAGGAAAAAACGACAACTCCGCCTTCGCGGCTGAAAACCAATAATCCTTAAACAGCCACAGTACAAATTAAATGTAACTTATAGTTAAGCGATATTAGTCGTGCTGCTGGTAGATGCGGGACCCGACCAAGTCTCGACGTCGGCGGGTCGTCAGCGTTGTGACACAACCACCTCGAGCTTTCTCAAACGATCCGCTCTTCGCAATGCCCCTTGCATCGCCGCAAGTCGGACGATATTGGATATTCCAAGCAGGATCCTCCTCAAGAGTGCCGAGTTCTCGGTCCTATTTTGTATTTTCAGGCTGCCAGACAAGGTGAGCCGCAGGTGCGAAGGAAGCCCGTCATTTCAAGGAATGGGCGTCGTTTAACCGGGCGATTTTCATTGCCTTTCTGCGTTCATTGCCAGTGTCCGCCTTTCTCAGTAACCCTTTGTTAACCCGAGTTCCGAGCGGCGCTTGCCGTTACCACTCTTTTACGCCGCCCCCTCCCTCATTTTCTCGCGGATTCCTCGGAAACGGGTACCATCGCGAAATTCCTATTCGTCCTGCAAGACACGCATAATATGGGGATTTCCCCCTCGGGTTCGGCAGGGAACGAGGCACTCTCGAGATCCTCATTAGAGGAGAGATATTTAAGTGGCGTACAACCCCTTTAGTCCGGCAACATTTTAATATACCGGCGAATGCAAGCGAGGACCGCGATCGATCTAAACAATATTGTAAAGCTCAGGAGAGGAATTTAATTCATCGAGTGGATCGCCGGATTATTAATTTACCAAGTCGGAATTTAACTTTCGCGCCGTGCAGAGCGTGATGTTATGTCACCTGCTTCTCGCCCACCGAAGTCTGCCCGGCATGAGGGTCGTCTGGCTGGAGAAAGTCCCACCGGCGGCCATCGCCGTAATCCAAAGGACGTCCAGGACAAACGGCCTTCATGCATCAAGACGACTTCTGAATCACCACCCAATCACCTGAACCGGAAGCTTCGACAGTTCATGATCGAGCTGAACTGCGGGAGTGCTCGAGCCTTCGACGGAGACCAACCCTTTGCAATCAAGAAAACACCAAGTTCCTATGCTCCTCGCCAATGCCAACTACTACGGCACATTGGCTGCCGTGCGCTCACTTGGACGAGCAGGTATCCAAGTTTCCACCCTAGATCCCTCGAGATTGTCTCTGGGAGGTTATTCTCGCTACACAAGGCATCACCTAAAATGTCCCGATTTCAATCGGTCTAACGAGTGGGCTGAATGGCTGATGCAAAGGGGGCGAACTGGTCCCCGCAGTGCCATTTACGCGACCAGTGATGCAGTCCTTTTTGCAATTGCGTTACACCGCGATGAACTCAGCAAGAGTTTTGCTCTTTACCAGCCTGGACTCGAAACTGTCGTCAAAATCCTCGACAAGGGCAAGCTTCTCGACAGTGCCCGTGAGGTCGGTGTTGAAACGCCGGAAACCTGGCTGCCTAAAACGGCTGCCGAAGCGGGCCGGATTGCAAGCGGTGTGCGCGGGCAACTGGTGATCAAACCTCGATCGCAGCTTTCCCAACGTTCTTTGACCAAAGGAGCTGTCGTCGACGGGGATGAAAAGCAAGCAAGCGCTATGTTCAATAGATATGCAGAGAACGCATCACACGGGAGCGAATTCGCGAGAGCCAATCCCGAGAGCCTGACCCCTCTCGTTCAAAGGTTTTACCCAGAGGCGTTAGACAACGTTTACTCCCTCACCGGCTTTCGGGACATGAACGGACAAATGGTGCTGCGCGGAGCACGAAAAATCCTGCAGTTGCCTCGCAAAGTCGGCGTCGGACTATGCTTCGAGGAAGCGCCGATAGACGCCGAACTCGCACATTCGGCGTCCCGCCTTTGCGAGCATATTGGATATTTCGGTGTTTTCGAGATGGAATTCATCATTGCGGAGCACAAGCGCATGCTGATTGATTTTAATGGTCGTTTCTATGGTCAAATGGCGTTGGATATTGTGCGCGGAATGAACTTGCCAGCGCTTGCGTATGCCGCAGCCACCAGTGCGCCGGAGGGGCTGTCGCAGTTAATGGCCGATGAGGTCGTGCGTGAAGATCAATTTAGCAAGGCTTTTTGTAACGGGTTTGAACTTAAGCTGACCATCAACATGCAGCGTGTTTTCGGGAGCATGTCGCGCGAGGAGGTCAATCGGTGGCGCGTATGGAGCACTCAGGCCGGGCCCAGGGCAGTTGATGCCGTTCACGATCACGAAGATCCGTTTCCTCGTGTTGTTGATGTAACGAGGCACTTTCTTAACTTCGTCCGCCATCCCCGAGCATTCATCAGGCGTCACGGACTCACGAAATGATTGTTACGACGAAAAGAGGACAAGCCTGAATGACTAACTCCACGGATGTAGCTGTCATTGGTGCGGGTCCGTACGGCTTATCGCTTGCAGCGAACCTTCGCGCCCGCCACGTCAGCTTCCGGATTTTCGGCAACTCGATGCGCTTCTGGCGGAATATGCCAATTGGCCTGAACCTCAAGTCTTTCGCATTCTCGACTAACATCTCGGTTCCAGAGCGGGGGTTCTCTTTTCCAGAGTGGTGCCGCCAACATGGCCTGGAAGACTTTGAGCCTTGCACGATGCAGAGCTTTGCGGCTTACGGGCTGGATATTCAAAAACGCTTCGTGCCGGAGCTTGAGGAAGTACTCGCGACTCGAATCGAACGCGCCGATCGGGATTTTGAGATTACGCTCGCATCAGGAGACGCTCTCCGGTCACGACGGGTTGTCGTATGCACTGGCCTTTCAGGCCTCGAGCATATCCCCGCTGCACTGCAAGGGCTTGGGCCAGCACATATCCAACATACCACCTCAATTGCAAATTACTCGGTGTTTCGCGGCAAACGGGTCGCCGTAATCGGTGGCGGAGCTTCTGCAATCGAGGCAGGTGCTCTTGTGCAAGAAGCCGACGGATTTGGCGAAGTCTTTGTCCGTGGCCCAAAGGTTATCTTCCACGAACGAACGCCACGCGTGCGACCTCTGTGGGCGCGCATCAAAGATCCGATTTCAGTGCTTGGCCAGAGTCGAAAAGGTTGGGTACTGGAGAAATTGCCCTTGATCGTGCATTTCATCCCGACCGATAGGCGAGTTCATTTTGTCCGGGGCTACCTCGGGCCAGAATCACCTTGGTGGATTAAGGATCGTGTGGTCGGAAAGGTTCCGATCAGCTTGCAACAGGAGGTCGTCGGTGCGGAAGTGACGAGCAATGGCGTCCGGCTAGCAATGCGGGATTCGAAGAATGCCCTGAGGGATATCGAGGTGGATTACGTGATTGCCGGTACAGGATATGAGTTCGACGTCGCGCGTGTCTCTTTCCTCGGCAATACTTTGAAGCGAGACATATGCCGTACAGAACGCGCGCCCATCTTGAACCTGAACTTTGAATCTTCCGTACCGGGTCTACATTTTATTGGACCGCTCTCTTCAATGAGCTTTGGCCCACTCTTCCGGTTCGTGGCTGGAGCGGATTTCACTGTCCGAAGGTTAGCCCACTACCTGGCTCAATGACATTCATTTTTGACCAACGCCATCGAATGTTCCGGATGAAGTGAGCGGCACTTGCTGCTTGGAGGCATTGCTAGTCTTCCGTGAAGAGGGTCGTGCTCAGGCTGGGACGGGATGAAGCGGCGCAAGGAGAGTGCCGAGGAATAGACGGCACAAGATGCTCAGCCCGCGGATCAGGCGGCGAAAGTAGTAGCCGACGGCGGCGAGGATGGCGTTGGCGGCGTCGCCCCGGCGGCACCAGAGATAGTTTGCGGTCCATTCCAACTGGAGACAATCAGACAATCGGGGGACCGACCGAAATATCGGCTCAACTTCGATACCGCGGCAACGATCTTTGCGTCGCCGGCGACAAATTGCGGACCGTCATGTCCTCAATCATGCGGCGGCGAAGAGGGCTGATCTCAGCCATTGGAAAACTCTTGTCTGAAGTGTTGGGGCTTCGAAAACCCGCGATCCTCTCAGACAGGAGGCTGCTATTGCGATCCTTCCTCAATTGCCGCGCTAGCGGCTTCATTCAATCCCCTTCCACATAAACGATTTCTGGCAAATTCCACTGCCTCAGCGCGCCGGTTCCCGATTCCCAATCAAAGGCTTGGGAATTCTTCACGGACGACTTGCTACGGCGACATTTGGTATCAAATGAGCGGCGCATAGTGGCGAGCCGATCCCGGCGATTGAATCCAGGGAAAAGACTAAGTCTTCCGCTGCGCACCTGTTTCGAACTGCCGCTATCGCCTCCCCATGAAATCCTGCACGATCGAGCCGACAACCCTAATCGGCTCGGTAAGCCGAAACAGGCCGACAACTATGGCAAGGTAAATGCAGACGCAGAAGCCGCCCGACAAGAAGATACGCACAAAGCTGGAATAATCGGTGAGAATCGTGGTTTGCAGCCACCAGCCTCCAGCCGCGGTGCTGATTGCGCCGATCAACTGCGGGAGCACGGCCCGGACCACGAGTGCGGCGCCAATACCTATGGGGCGCCCCGCATAGGTTATCGAGGGTACGGCAATGAGCCAGCTTGCCGCCACCACTGCCACCGCGACTCCCTTAACGCCAAAGGGCAGACCTCCGAGGACCGCAACGACCTGGACAACGAGCGAAACGATTCCCCAGTTTCGCCAGCGGTCGGCTCTCCCGACGGAAAGATGCAGCCAGCCCTGTGAGCCCTCAACGACATGCAAAATGCCGCGTAAGGCAATAATACTCAGGAGCGAACCAGCCGCCCGCCACTTTTCCCCCAATAATATGACCGTCAGGTCTTCTGCCGTAACCGACAAAATCGCCGACAAGGGCATGACGAAGAATGCCAGCGCAGACAATGCCGCTTCGTATTTCTTCCGAAGCGCAGCCGGATTAGATTGAAGTTTGCTGAGGGCCGCACTTCCGACCGTGTGCATCTGAATGAGTGCCGAGAAGATGGAATTATCATACAATGTCATTGCATTTTGATAATAGCCCACCTGATCGGGCCGGTAGAACAAGCCCAGCGCAATCCGATCCACTGATCTGGCCAAAGTATATGTGACCGAAAAACCCACCACATGCAGTCCAAAACGGACCATCGACTTCACTTCACTGTCAAAGACAGGAAATCCCGGCCTCCATCGGCATGCAAGCCAAGCTCCGAAAGCAACGAAGAACGAGTTCGTAATCGGACGCAGCACAAGCGCCCAGTAGCCATATCCGCAAATTGCGATAATGACGGCAATGGCAATTCCCGCCAGAGTGCCGAGAAGCTGTATTTTGGCAATTCTGCTAAACTGCATCGTACGTCGTAAAAGCGCCAGGTGCTGGTTCGACACTCCCGCCAGCACGAATGTGATCGCAGCACACAGTGCGATAGGTTCCAGCCGGGGATCGCGGTATAGCCATGCGATCAGCGGGCTGCAGGCGGCCACAACCACTGCAATTGTCAATCCAATCACACTGCTGAGCCAAAAAAGGCTGCTGACCTGGGTTTGCGTTATCTTGCTCTTTTGTGTTGTAGCGTCTCCGAGGCCAAAATCGATGAGCAATGGTGCAAAGCTAGTCAGAACCGTGACGATCGCGACCAATCCAAAATCCTCGGGCGCCAAGAGCCGTGCCAAGATGATGGCAGCGGCGATCTGGAGCGCACCGTTTCCGTATTGCATCGCGACCGAGACGATGCCGCCGCGCAAAGCGAGGCGCCCCAGGTCCTTCAACTCCCTGTGGTCCTCGAAATAAACTCCGACCCCTTCGGCCATGCCCGATTAATCGCCTTCGTTAACACCTTCTCGGAATGTCGGATCGCGAAAACTGAGGAGCAAAGTGCCCGCGGCGGTTGCCAATGCCGCCCACCGAGCCAGGGACACTGAGCCGGGTCGATGCAACTGCCGCACCGTGTTCATGACGACCGCCAGTATTAGGTTCGCAGATAATCGAGTCGATGCGTGTGTCCGAGGCATAATACGTCCCGTCAGGCACACGTTTCCTGTGTCCATCCGCGAGACGCGCCAGTCCGGCGGACGCTCACCGATAATCTCCATCTTCTTGCCGAATTTGAGATAATGCAATCACCGCTCGCGATCTGTTTGTAATTGAGAAAACACCCCTTTATTATTTCCCTTATTAGTCCCGCACAAGGACAAGGGATAAATTCTCGACGGCCATATTAACTATAGTATTATATTGCATGCCATCTAAGCCTAGAGCATCGGTATAACACCATGAAAATAAATCTGATGACTATCGGCGCGGATGCTCGTCCGGGCACAAGCAGGATGGAGTAGCATCGTGAGGCCTTGGATCAGGAGTACTCCGGGATTTTCTTGGCACTAGCAGGCCCGGGTCGTGGCGACACACTGGGCTGGTGTCTCACGCGATCTTGGCGAAAGCGGCAAGACTGAAATTGTTTGGAAAGTCCCCTGCCGGGTTTTATTTGCGGCTGAACAGGCGGATCTGGGAGACTATTCCTCCTGGTCTGCGGAATTTCTATCCTATCCGCGCATACGGGGCCTGGCTGTACAGCTTGGTTCGCCTCGATCGCCACGCGCCAGCAATATTTCGGAACGTTCTTTCTCCGGAACCGTCCGGCGCTCGAACTGATGCGCTGTCTCGCCGAGGAGAAAGCCGAGGGCTCGACTTTAAGAATTGCCGTGCTCGCCTGCAGCATCGGCGCCGAGGTCTACTCGATCCTTTGGACCATTCGTTCGGCGCGACCGGACCTGAAAGTTCTCGTGTGTGCAGTGGATATTTCAAAGGAAATTTTGAATTTTGCCGAAAAGGGCGTTTACGCTCCCAGCACCTGCGGGTTGGTCGGCTCCTCGATTTTTGAGCGTTTGACCGCGCATGAAATGGAGCACATGTTCGATTTGGAAGGCGACGAGGCCAGCGTTAAACCCTGGCTCCGGGAGGGGATAACGTGGCAGCTTGGTGATGCCTCCTCTCCAGAGCTGGTCCATGCTCTTGGGCCTCAGGACATCGTCGTCGCCAACAACTTTCTTTGCCACATGGAGCCCCCGGCTGCGGAAAACTGCTTGCGGAATATCGCGGCGCCTGGTGGATCGGGACGGATACCTATTTGTTTCCGGCGTTGATCTTGAGGTCCGAGCAAAGGTGGCGCATGAGCTTGGTTGGCGGCCGATTCCGGAACTGCTCGAGCAAATTCACGATGGGGATCCTTCCGTACGAGAGGGCTGGCCTTGGTGCTGGTGGGGCCTCGAGCCGCTGGACCGCAAGCAGACACGATTGGCAGTTGCGGTATGCGGCAGTATTCCAGATTCCAGCTCAATAGAGGCGGTTGAATAAGGGCTCTGGTTACCGGCAGAGGGACTGCGATATCGAGAAGCTGCACGTCAAGATCGGCCTGCTCGTCATGGAGCAGCAAATGCACGCGCCGGGCCTTCAATCCGTGCCAGGCCTTTTGGAAAGAAAAGAGCGTTTGGAAATTGTGCCAGTCGTATGAGCGTCGCCTGAAACCCCGGTCCGCCGGCTTTCGATTTGTGAGAAGGTGACATGTCCTACGTACTAGCAGCTTCTTCATCGCCATCTTTCACCCTGAAGGGCATGGCGGGATATGAATTTCAGCCGCTAAAAGATGAGGACTTTGCTGTCCACCTTCTCGATGTGCAGAAGGGACATGACACATTCATGATCAGCAAGGCTCTTACTCGAATCTATTACATCATCGAAGGAACCGGAGCCTTTACGATCGACAATCAGAAGTACGATGTTGCGCCGGGTCTGATCGTTGAGGTGCCTCCAGGTGTCGAATACTCGTATTCCGGATCAATGAAGATCTTGCTGGTTTCGCACCCGCGCTGGTTCGAAGGAAATGAGCGGATGACCAGAAACAACCCGGACGTCGTGAGTGAAGGTGGCGTCGTAGGGATGATAGGAAATCGGCTGAGGCGTTATCTTCGTCGTATTCGAAAGCTCGTCGCCCTGTGAAAGGACCTCACTTTAGGGCGGCTCTGAACTGAGCAGCGAGTTCGAGGGCGATCTTCGCGCGGCGGTGCAGGCCGGCTGCGGTGCATTGTCAGTGTTGTGACACGGTCTCCGCTCGCTTTCTCAGGCGATCTTTCCTTTCCAGTGCCCCTTGCATCGGCTCAAGACCGACGCGCTAAGTATCGCTTCCCACCGATAGACCCAGTCATGCCGCATCAAAGCTTGTACGACGCCGGTTCGCCGTATTCTGTCCTGACGTTCCGGATCTGCATCGAGATCCTTGATAACCACATCTATATTGCGCGAATCGTAAGGCAGACGGGTCACAGCGTCAGGCCAGTCGAATAATTCCTCAAATACCTCATTGTCCGGGCGCTCTCCTATCATGATGGCGCCCGATGCTGCTCCTTCAAAGTACCTGTTGCCAATCTCCATCTGACGACCCCTTAGGTTCGGCTCATCAATCTTGCCGGGATTAACGATGAAGTATCGGCTCCTCTTGGCAACATTCGCAAAAAGCGCCCTGTGCTCCTTTGAGTTGATGGCCTGACTCCCGCCAATGCTGTCATGAAGATAGAACAGACCGCTCTCCCGGACCATCTCGAGAAGTCTTTGATGCGTTATCTCCGATCGACGTCCTATGCTATAAACGTCTATGACCCTCTCGGGCGGATTCGGATTCGGACAAAACGATATGGCATCTACACCGGGCGGCAAAAAAATGCATCTGCGTTCGATGATCTCGCTGAGTGGTTTCACACTTTGACTGTAGTACAGCATAACAACGTCAAACTTAGCGAGAATGCGCAAAAAGTGACGATGTTTGACCATCTCGTTTATCCAAAGCTCATCCAACAGACATACCGATGTTCTGCAGATGTCTCTCAGATTGCTCACGGCATTAAACATGATCAAATCTTGCGGATATCCGCAGATCGTAAAAAGAATATCGTATTGTCCCTTAGCTGATATTCTCTCCAAACCCGGATTCAATACGACAGGAGCATGGTAAGCCAGTCGTGTCGCAAAGCTGGTACGTCTACTGGATGGGTCGACCTTGGGCGCCAACAGATCAGCAGAATCAATTTGGCAAATCAGATCTTCGAACTCAAAGTGAGGGCACCTGAAGAGAGCTTTCCCGAAAATATTTCTAAGCGAAAAAATGAGCACACGCGGCTTACCAGGTTGGGTGTCCATGGATACCTCACTTGTCCTTGCCAAACCCGTTTACTTCAGACCCGAAGATGTCGTTCTGCGGCGAAATCAGTCTCAGGATGGCCCCAGCAGCGATGCCGAAGCCAAACTGGAGCAACGGGTACATAGCATCCGGCGGGGATTACGATAACGAGAAAAGTGGGATGGATTGACTGGTTTGCAGTCAGCAGCGACCGCATCTTGCAGGTCCCCACCCAGTCGTTCTGCAGACCAATACGGAGGCCCTACACACTGTTCCTCAAGGCCCTTCATATCGAAAACAACTCATCAAATTGACTTCTCAGTTGCTGCCTGTTTCTCGTCAATCTCGCGGCCATGCGGCTCTTGATTTCCTCCGCGTTATTGACCATCGATGCAAACCTCTCCGCCAACAAACTCTCAATCAAAATCCCGGATATCCACGCAGTAACTCGACAGTTCGAGATCTGTCATCAGATCCGATGACCTTCGGATGATGCGCTATCGCGAGAACGGGCTTGTTTAACAAATGCGCAAACATCACCCCGTGAAATCGGCACGTAACAACATAGTCCATCCCAGACATCGTTGCCAACAGATCGTGCACCGATTTGACGGAATGATTGACGCCGTATTGTGATGAAGGAATGCCGTGGTTACTAAGCAAAGCCCTTTGAAGATCCTTAATCGCCAGCGGGTCAACGCCGATGTCGGTACCAAAAAGCGCTAGCGCATACGATTGAGAAACGAGCCACGACGCGAAACTCGCAAGCTTCCCGATGAATTCGTCGTAAACGATCTGATCCTTTTCTGCCAGGTACCCGCGCGGGTCAGGATCGGGATAAGGCATCGGCGCAAAACCCACGATTGGTTGAGAGCGTCTTTCCCGTGGGCTTCCATTCGTCGTGGCGACCTCGAGGCCGTAGACGCTGTCAGGACACACCCGACTCTCACCTGTAAACCCTATCTCATGAACAAGCGCCCGGGACTTGTCATCACGCAAAGACACATAGTCCGCGGCCAGTAAAGCCCGCCTCGCAAAAAACTTGCTTAACGGCTGAGTCAACGGTCCAGCGCCGACGTTCAAGAACATGCACCTGACCCCCGCAGATCTCGCCAGTACGACCCACTTAAAGATCGTGTACGGGAATCCCCACGGTCCATCCTTTTCGGTGAGCTGCCCTCCGCCACTTATAATCAAAAGGTCAAAAGACTTTATAATACGACGCGATGACACCAAAAAAGACAGTTCGCGAAGCATCTCAATCGGTAGGCGAACTACTGCGCTTGTTGCTTTAAGCAGGTAAAAGACGGCCCTGTATTTGCGCGTTAGCGCCTTCACATTCGCCTTGAAAGTCGCCTCAGCTCCCGCGGACTTATACCCGATGCTCCAGCCCTTTCGCCGGAGAGCGTGAGACTTAATCCCATGTCGTGTTTCAGTGTCATCGGGGTTCATTGAGAACGCGACTATTTCTGCATTCGGCCATCGCCGTTTTATATTGCCCGCGACTGCCTCCAAGGTCGCGTCGTCCCCAAGATTTCCACCGCCGACATGATGTAGAAGACCAATCTTTGTGTCTGCCTGCGTCAAGCGATCCATCCTTACTTCAACAAATAGCGTTTGGAACAATGATCCGCTCGCGTGACCGGAAAAAACAAAACTCTCCGGCCGGCGCGACTTGTCGGCATCTCCTGTCATAGGGCGCGTTGAGCGGGGTCGGACTTGGGCGTTCGAGAAAACTTCATTCCGCCATGTGCTCCCGGATTTGTCTGTCGGTCAGCAGTTCGCCGGAGTCCCGGTGATCCGCGTACCATTCGAGCGTCTTCTCGAGGGCCGTTTCAATTCCCCAACGCGGTCTCCAGCCGAGTTCCCGCCGCGCCTGTTCGGAATCCAAGGTCAGGAGGTTGGCTTCATGCTCCTTCGACGGCTCGATGAAGAAATCGAACGCCGGCAGTCGCGCCTTTACGGCGCCGACGATTTTTTCCACCGGCCAGGCTGAGTCGAGAGTTGGTCCGAAGTTCCAGCCCTTGGCGAATGCGCATCGGCCGGCGAATAGCGCCTCCGTCAATTGGAGATAGCCGGAAAGCGGATCGAGCACGTGCTGCCAGGGCCGAATGGCGCGCGGATTTCGAATTCGCACTGCTTCATGTCTGGTCCAAGCGCGGATGCAGTCGGGAATCAGCCGATCCGCTGCCCAGTCGCCACCGCCAATGACATTGCCGGCGCGGACCGAGCCGATAAGGCACGGCGAATCCGAGAAAAAACTGCGGCGCATGCTCGAGGTCAGAATTTCGGCGCAGCCTTTCGACGAACTGTACGGATCGTGGCCTCCGATTGGATCGCTTTCGACGTATGGGTTCATCGTCTCGCGGTTCTCGTAGCACTTATCAGACGTCACAATCAGCACCGCACGCGCCGACGGCGCCTGCCGGACCAACTCGAGCACGTGCAGCGTTCCCATCACGTTGGTGGCGTAGGTACCGACCGGGTCGGCGTAAGACGCACGCACCAGCGACTGCGCCGCCATGTGGAGGACGACGTCGGGATTCGTCCGACGCAGGGCGCTCCTCAACGCTTCAAGATCGCGAATGTCGCCCTCGAGGCTCTCGTATTCCTTCGGCAGCAGCGCGAAGTGGCTCGGCGTTGTCTCCGGCGCGAGCGAAAATCCGGTCACGTGCGCGCCGAGCCGGGTCAGCCAGGCTCCCATCCACGAACCCTTGAAGCCAGTGTGGCCGGTGAGAAAGACCCTCTTGCCTTGCCAAAACATCGGGTTCACACCAGCCATGCAATTCGGCCCTCGTTCCACATCGTCTACAATTGCATCCTATCGCAAAGCCTATCGATGCATTTCCAAAGGCCGAGGCGCCGGAAAGCGACGAGCCGGCCTTGCGAAACGATGTTTTCCAGCGGCGAGCGCTGAATACTATCGCATCGCCCTTGTCGAGCGCCCAGAACATCTCCGGTCAGATAAGGACTTCATCATCTGCCTTGGTTACGGTCCAAGGGCGGCAAGAAGGCACGGACAGACATCGACCGTCCACCACGCCTTGGCTGACTAAGCGGCGCACGCCGCCAGGGCCGCCAAGGCCTTTTCCGCGGCCTGCTCTCCGCTCTTGAAGCTCTCGTCCGTCCACATGTAGCCCCAGTCTCCGTAGCGCCCGCAGTAGGCGATTCCCAGATCATCGAGGTAGCCGTGGACCGTCTTGAGGGCGTCGGCCCTCTCCAGGTCGAAAATGATATTGGCATATCGCAACAACCGGGCATTGCGGAACACAACCTGATCTTCTTCCCGAATCAGGCCCATGCGGCGCAAATCCCGAATGACCGGTTCAATCCAGTCCTCAGGAGCGCCAGTCAGGGGCTTGTATTTGTCGGAAAAATAGACCTCCGCCTGGATGCTGCCGAATCCCTTGGGAGCGTTGTTGGGGGAAAACATATGCGGGAAGCACAGACGGGTAAAGCAAAGGTCGTCGTCGTAAATGTAGGTCATGTGGGACTTGGAGAGGTCATCGCGGTTGACCCCGACATTCACCAGCACGCAGGTCGAGCAGGCCAGACGCTGCGCCGCGTCGCGCACATCCTGCGGCGCGCCCTGGATCATGCGGATCAGCTCGGGCAAGGGCACAGACGACACGAGCGTATCATAGCTGGCCACCACTCCGTTGGAGAAACGGAGCTGCCGCATGCGCGGATCAATCGCTATCAGCTCGTGATTTAGCTTCAGATTGCCCAGCGGAACGAACTTCTTCAAATACGACATAAATCCGCCCTCTCTGGGATAGCGGAAATGGGTGATGTAATGGACAGTCGGCGCAGAAGGCGAGATCGCTCCGCGCAGCACCTCTTCAAGGCTCGGCCGGTAGATGCGTGGCCCCAGCCAGTCTGTACTCATGTTGTCGGCCGTGGTCAGGTGGTATTTCCGCGTGTATTGCATCGGAAAGAGCTCGGCGAAGGTCCGCCCAAAGCTCGCCAGCAGCCAGTCGGCGTAGTTGCGGATGGGGCGCTCGGGAGCCTGGCGCTCTTCCACAAAGTCGCTGATGACCTTCACAATCACGTCCTCTGGCAACCCATGCATGTGCAGCTGCACCGGATGCTGCGGCCGGTAGCCACGCCAGTAATTGTTTAGGTCGACCTGCATGGTCTCGTACATCTGGTCCACGCTGTCGGCAAACAGGTCCTGGATACGGCTGTCCTTGGTAAACGAGATGTGCGGGCCCTGATCGAAGATGAAACCGCCGTCCTGGAAAGACGCCGTGTGACCGCCGTGATAGGCGTTCTTGTCATACATCACCGGCGTAATACCCTCAGCGTGAAACCGGTACGCCGCTCCGAATCCCCCCATCCCGCTTCCCAGAATGACAACGTTTGGCATAAGTCAATTCCTTTCCTGTATTCTTGGTCCTCTGACGCTGCCGCGTCAGGGTCAAATGGGGGAGAGTTGCGGTGTCTTTCCGCTCCGACCCGAGAGGCGCTTGCGCGGACTGTGGGCGTGCGAAAGCCGTCTCCAATGGCCAGCGCTCGTTCTGCTCTCGCCAAAGCTTCTCTGCCAACCGGCCACGGGGCGATTCGACATCGTCGAAGGAAATGACCTCATCCTTCGCAACGTCCCGCCGCAGCACGCAATCTTCGGACAAGCCGATGGGCAACGCGCGTACGGCTCGGGCTGTCGCCCGATTGTCAATCAAACCGTAGGAACAAAATCCGCCGACACCATCCAGACGCTCGCCGGCTTTGAGGTCGCGCTTGGCAATGGTGAGCACCTCGCAGACCGGCCCCGCGAGCGGCGCCACCGTCGGGTCCCGATGAATGACCGCCCGGCCGATCGTCGAGGGGATCTGCACATGCGGCAGGTGAAACGGGGTGTAAAAGACGAAGAACGGGCCGTCACCCAGCTTGTAGTAGCTTAATTGCGCTCGCTTGAGAGGCGACTCTTCGTGAACAATGACCCAGGCGCCGGTCATCGGCATCGCCCCCACAGAATAATCCACGAGGCCGGTTTTGAGCATCTGTTCGGCCGGCAGCAGTTTCGCCAGTTCCCTTACATACGAGCAGGACGGCCCGTACATGCCGCGGCGGCCAACATGGAAGCCGGTGGCGTTGGCCAGAACCGTTGTTTCCATGGACAGCTTGGTGGAATCGGCGAAGGAGGTGACCTTGCGCACATCCTGGTCATATTTCTCGGCAAACCCACGCTGAGTTTCCGGGGTCCGGTAGTGATCCACCATCCCTTTGATGTTGCCGGCGGCCACCGGGCGAAGCCCGAGGAGGCGCAGATAACGCAGAAGGGTCATGGCCACCCCCGGCTCATCGCCGTCCGTGTGCGTGACCACCACTCCGGCACTGTCCGCCCGTGCCTTGAGAATCGGTCCCACCAATGAATCCAGCTCCGCGTTCACCAGCACGACGTGTTTACCGTGGTCGAAGGCCTGCAGAACCACGCCCGCCGCAGCCTCGATCGTTCCCGTTACTTCGATGAGTATATCGATAGCTGGGCAAGTCGTGAGCACCGAGGGATCGTCCGTTAGCACCGGAATGCCGAAGTTGATCGCTGCTTCCGCCGCCCGTGCCGACGTGACCCGGCGCCATTCCTGAAAGCCTGCCTCGCGGAAAGCCCGTTCCCCATGTTCTGGAGTCCGGTTCGCGATGGCCACCAGGCGCATGCCCGGCACCGGCGTTCCCAGTTGCAGAGCAATGGCCCGGCCGGTGGCCCCGGCTCCCACCATTCCTACCCGGATCGGGTTGCCGTCAAACTCGCGTTGCAAAAGAGCGGTATCAACATTCATAGGGAGTCTCTCTTTCGTAAAGATGTTCTGTCCCGGCGCGTAGCCCTGCCCCTGCATCAAGGGCCAGTTGCGGTCCTGCTCTGAGATCGCCGAAACCGGCAACGGCCATTGAATGCCAAAAGCCGGATCGTCAAACCGTGCTCCCCGGCACGATTCCGGGGCGTAGAACGCGGAGGTCAGGTACATCACCTCGGAGTTCTCTTCGATGCTCTGAAATCCGTGCGCACAGTGCTCGGGAACGTACAGCATGCGCCCGTTTTCCGCGGTCAGTTCCGCGCTGCACCATTGGCCGAAGGAGGGCGAGGCCGGTCGGAGGTCGACCGCCACGTCAAAGATCGCGCCCCGTGTGCAGCGCACCAGTTTTGCCTCAAGCGCAGGCGCTATCTGCAGATGCAGTCCGCGAACCGTTCCCTTGCGCGGACTGAACTGCATGTTGGCCTGGACTGGCAAGAAATGGATTCCCCGTTCTTCGAATTCCCGCGCGCACCACGCACGCATAAAGCGGCCGCGGTCATCGAGATGCGGGCTGGGATCGATGATCCAGGCGCCTGCCACTCGAGTCTCTGTAAAATGCATCGCCGCCATGACCCGCCGATTAATCCGAACACATTAAAAAACCGAACGCACACACAACAACATACGCCCAACTTTGGCACAAATTAAATAATTTCCAAACTATTAATTTGGACAATTAATCGTATTATATCCAGACCAGCAGCATTGAACATAGCCACAAAGCCGAATAGATGAGCAAGAGTCGAGCTACCGTGCGTCTTAGTTAATTTTTCCGCGGTCTCCCGCTGATCCACGAGATCACAGCTCAGTTACTCCCCGAAAAATTCCTTCCCGCAGGCTCGTCCAACGTCGGTATTGCCGTTGCGTGATTTCCGACGCCCCGGGATCGGGAATCAAGCAGCAAGCCATGCCTTACTGGCTCGTAACCATGCGCCGCCTGCAATCCACGAACGTCGAAATCCGACCGCGCATCGATTCGTACGGGCTGGTGCGTATCGATAAACGCAAACTCTGAGACGTCGGCGCGCCGCAAACCAATCAACCCAGTGAGAGCTTGCGCGCGACAAACGCCTCCGCGTAGCGCTCGTGAGCTCGGCATTCCATCCCTCGCAGCCGCGCCAAGCCGAGAAAGGTTTCAGCATCGAACCATTGCTTGGAGCGCTGGCTGCCAAAGTGCGAAATGAGCAAATCTACCTTGCGCTGAATTACGGATGCCGAAACAGGCATATAGAGATTGGGTCTTGCCATATCGCCATCCCATTTCGGTATCTCGTACTCAAGAACGAGATGATCTCGAAACGTATTCCAAACGAGGCGACTGACATGGCGATGGTCCTGATGCGCATCGTCTTGTCGGTGGGTGAGGATGACGTCGGGATTGACGCGGTCCTTCAATGCTTCGAACCAGACCTTGATCTGTTCGCCCTGCTCCGGAAAGAAACCGTCTCGAAAGTTCATGATTTCGATCGTACGACCCGCAGCTGCCGCCAGAAAATCGGTCGCGGACGCCTTCGCTTCGCTGCCGCGTTCATCGATGCCACTGAGCACACACCAATGAACGTCAAGGCGAATGCCTTGGTCCAGCCAGCTTAGAAGCGTGCCCCCCGCCCCAATTTCGATGTCATCCGAGTGCGCTCCCAAACATAACACCGACAGCCGATCTCCACGTTCGGCGATCCGAAGCGCCTTCACGCGTTCACCGCGGCGGCAACATTATTGTTCAGCTGCCACGGCGTATCGCCACGTTCGATCATCTCCTCGAGCACCTGTCTGTCCCTGAGCGTGTCCATGGCCCGCCAAAATCCTTCGTACCTGTACGCCATAAGCTCCCCACGCTCGATGAGGCGCTTGAAGGGTTGCACGACCAGTTCGTCCCCTTCTTGGATGTAGTCGAATATTTCCTTCCGGAAAATGAAATATCCGCCATTGATCCATATCTCGGACTCATTACTCGCGCTCATTCGGCGAACAACGCCGTTCTCGTCGAAATCGGCCAGATGAAAGGTGATCGGCGGGTGTATGGCTATGAAACAAGCGATCTTGCCGCTCCTCTTGAAGCGGTTGATCATGTCCGGCAGCGGAGCGTCGGTCAGGCCGTCGCTGTAATTGGCAAGAAAAATCTCCTGATCCTGGACGAGATGACGGACCGCTAACAGACGCTGACCGATGTTGCGCCATATTCCCGTGTCCATGAGTGAAACCCGCCAATCCACAGGTCGTTCGCCCAGCAATTCGACCTTCTTGCCAAAATGCGAGATCGTGCAGTCACTGTTTGCCGCCTGCTTGTAGTTCAGAAAGTAATCCTTCACGACGTTCGCTTTGTAGCCAAGGCACAGAACGAAGTCCCGATGTCCATATTGGCTGTAATATTGCATGACATGCCAAAGGATCGGCTGATGGCCGATCGGTATCATCGGCTTCGGAATGCCCTCGGAATACTCGCGTATCCGCGTACCAAGTCCTCCACAGAACAGAACAACCTTCATGGCGCGAAGTCCTTATTAAAAACCTCTACATTGGGAATAATTATCACCATCTTGCAACCTCAATTCGAAGAAGACATGTCCGGCGATTTCGCTCTTTAACTTTCATGGCACGATTAAACAATAATCCGGCCGCGCTTCGCCGATGACAGATATCGGATAGATTGGAATGTACATCCCGCTCCGCGCCGGCCTTCGGGAATTCGTCGCGAGTAGTTAATGTCATTAACCCTGCCCAATCGGCATCCAACATTAAAAGCTAGCCAGCCCTGGCGTCGAGACGCGAACTGCAACCCTGATACATGATACACCCCCTCTATTTAATTTTAAATATTTTTTATCGCCAGACTTCGACACCGAATGCCCGGACCGACAAGATGCGGCACGGCGAGTTCCGCCAAGATTAAATCTGTCGCATCAATAAGCAGTCACCGCCAATTAGACGGCGGAAAGCGATTAAATGCGGACACCCAGCATATTTTCCACGCTGAGAATCGTGCAGGGACTTCCACCGAATTTCATTTGGCAAACCTCCGCGACGCTTGCCTGGCCCCCGGCTTGGTACACGACGCCATGGTTATCGCGCGTTGCCCCATCCTGGGTGACAGAGTTGCTTCAGGCCGACCGCGAGGGCGTTTGTTGCGTTCATACCAGGGCGGGTCCAGTTCCAGTTCACCCCTGACCGCCCCGAGCTGAACGACCAGGTTGGCGGACGGATCCTCCGGATCGAGCTCACCGCAGTTTTCACGCCAAGCCTCCTGGCAGAATGGCAAATCCCAAACACTGCCAGCACTTCCCCTCTTCACAGGCAGCCATGAGGCGGAGGCATCAAAAGACGCCAAAAAGAAAATAGGGCTTGCGTCGAAGAAATTAAATAGTTAACGCTTGTTAAATTAAATTCACTTGTTAAATTAAATTTCAGCTTATATATTAAATAATATAACGAGTTAATTTATTAACATGTTACACACCCAAACTCCGGTAAATTTTGTGAAGCGGCCCGAGGGTCTCGACCGAGACGGCATTGCCGCTTGCGTTCTGACCGATCGGCAGTACGAGGGTCGCAAATGGCCTATCCACTTTGATTCTGTGGAGCCGTTCGCGATTGTCGCCGACATCGCGACGATCACCCTGTCCAGCGTCCTTGCCGGCCTCCTGTATCATTATCTGCAGGACCCAGGCACGCTAAACTACATCAGCAAATCTCTCGGTTCGGCAATTCTCGTCTCGGCCTTGTTCATTTCGTTGATGAAAATCCGCGGAATGTACAAGCCGGCCGAACTGCTGGTCCTGCCTCGTCAAATGCGCGCGGTTTGCCTGACCTGGATAAGCGTGTTCCTTCTGCTTGCCGGCGCCATATTTGCGCTGAAGATCGGAAGTGAGATCTCGCGCGGCACCAGCATCGTCTTCGCATTGTTCGGGGTAATGGCGCTAATTGCGCAACGCCGCGTCATGGAATATCTGCTCGCAAAAGGTCTGGCAGAGAACCGTTTCTCTGGTCGAAATATCGTTTTGATTACCGAGGACTCGAGCAAGGACACTACCAGTCTGGCTCAAGCTCTCACGGACACCGGCTTTCGCGTCAAGAGAAACTTCCTTCTTCCGGCATCGAGTTCGGACCCGGGTCTTAGGCAGCGGGTCGTCACGAGCGTGATCGAGTATGTTCTCGGCTCTGATGTCGAGGAGATTGTGGTTGGCGCCAGCCCAGACCGGTGGTCCGATCTGCGCAGTCTTGGCGCCGAGTTGAGAGTTCTGCCATTCCCCGTCAGTTTCGTCCCGCTTGGGACGGCCTCGGAGATATTCAAGCGTCCTTGCCGCGAACTCGGCAATACCATCTGCGTCGAGTTGCAGCGCGGCCTGTTAACTCCAGTTGAGCATGCTGCCAAGCGCGGCATTGACCTGCTGTTGGCCGGAATGGCATTGACCGCTCTCCTGCCACTGCTCGCGATTGTCGCCGTTGCGATCAAGCTTGATTCGCGAGGGCCCATCTTTTTCAGGCAGCAGCGCTGCGGGTTCAACGGCAGATGCTTCCAGATTTACAAGTTCCGCACGATGACGGTCCTGGAGGACGGTCCTTCGATTGTCCAGGCACAGTCTGGCGACAAACGGTTCACTCGGTTGGGGGCGTGGCTGCGCAGGACGAGCATCGATGAGCTACCCCAACTGATCAACGTGCTGGGTGGCAGCATGTCGCTGGTGGGACCGCGGCCTCATGCACTGGCCCACGATAATGAGTTTGACAAGATCGTCAGCAATTACGCATTCCGGCGCCGCGTCAAGCCGGGACTGACAGGATGGGCGCAGGTGCACGGCTGCAGAGGACCAACTCCCACCCCCGCCTCGATCGAAGAACGCGTCGACTATGACCTTTGGTACATCGACAACTGGAGCCTTTCGCTCGACATTGCGATTCTGTTCTGGACTCCGATCGAACTAATCCATGGTCACAACGCGTACTAGCGCGTTCGACCAAACAACCCCAGGGTGGCTATCAATCTCGGGCCACCCTTCAGCCCTCGAAACAGCGGGATACCCGCCTCGTTGAGGCAAAGCGCGCCTCTTGGCACAACGATGCACAGCCTTGGATTAACGACCTTGGATTATCGGAGTCAGGGCCACCAGCCGATTAGCGATCCGAGCGCCGCTCAAGAAGCCACAACTCACTAGCGGCCGGCACAAATCCGAACAATAATATTATATTACGAGTTCATGCTCGCTGACGTCGGCCCTTCGACTCGCCCGTTCCGCCGATCTCGAAATCTTCAATTTTGCGGCCGGTCTTTATGGCAGCAACCAACCAGCGCGGTTGCTTCCCCCGACCGGACCAGGTCTCGGACGTCTGTGGGTTGCGATATTTTGGAACGACCCTCGGGTATTTACGTCGTGCCTTGCCATTAGAGTTGTAGGATTGCGCAGTATCTTTATCCTTCCCCTCAATAACGTCCCTGCCACGATTGAGAACTGCCAAACGTCTTTCAAGCTCACGCTTTTCCGACGTGATCCTCGCGGACAATATTTCGCTGATCTGTTCATGGAGCGACCAGAGGTCATCGAAAGACATCGCCTCGAAATCGACGTTCTTCATCGACATAGTGCAACCTTATATTTAAGAATTTCGATCTTGTCGGATTAATGTCATATAACCGGGTATCTACTTCCGCAAGTGGTCCGCCGCGTTGAACCCTTCGAATTTTGGCGCGAGTTGCAGTTTAACCCGCAAGCTACCTGATAATACATTGCCATGTCCCCCGGCGGTGATTCGGTTGCAACGCAATCAGGAAACCACCAAAAACGGATAATGAAGCCTTCGCGCTGGTGGAGGAATCCTCTGACGCCGAGCGGCTGACGGAACCGGACGTCGAAGGGATGAAGGGACGGCGTATGGCTCCCTGAGCACTTGCGCAGTGCAGCGGCGGCCGGGTCCAAGCTCTGCTATGGCCACTTCCGGGACTTGACTCACTACCAAACCTGAAAATACTTGCGCTTTTAGAATCGAGGCCGTCAATTAAATGAGAAACTCGGCAACAATCTGCCCCGAATTTAAAGTTACCCGACGCGGTTGTACCTACACACAATATAATGATTTTGTGATGTTAGAGCGAGGCGCAGCCTAGTACCGCTGGGTCTTCCTCGATTAGGAAGAGATTTCCGGAGCGCGCGCGGGCCTGAGGACCGGCGAATTTTCCAGCGCCGACGGGGCGAGAGCCCGGGTCGAGAAGTATCTTGTCGTTTCCACGTACGATCACGAGAACGGGATGCGCAAGCTAGATCCAGCCACGATGCAGTTGGAAGAGCTTTGGCGGCTCTATGAGAGGCTCGCCAAAGTATTGGCCGACAAAATAACTGTGGAAAAGCGCGATCTGGAAGGGCGTCTCGCGAAGTTGGGTCGGGTCGAAATCGTCAGAGAGGTCGGAAGCCATCTGCCGCCATCGTTTTCGTTGACGGATCGGGCGCCGCGGCGGAAATATCCAAAGGTCCTCCCCAAGTACTGCAATCCGCTGGATCCATCGCAAAAATGGTCGGGCAGAGGGAAACGACCAAAATGGGTGATTGCAGCCCTCGAGGCCGGTCAACGACTCGACGATTTGAAGATCAAGCACACCAAGAAAGGCGATCGGAAGGAACGACCTCGCGGCGGCCGCACTTAAGGCGTCTGCACGTCCTCTGTATCACTGTTATCTTTCTCGGGCTTATGCTTACCAGGCCGCAGCCACTATTTTCGTCGTTTCGAGCGAGTTGGCGCATCGCGCTGCGGGACCGCCCGATACCTGCTGCTACGGTTGCGACTGGTCGCCATGGAACGCCGATTAATCACGCTGCGCCTTTTCATCCGTTTTTCCAGGCTACAGCTGATCGTTCGAATTTCATCCAATAGAACGTCGCAAAGCTCAATCTGCGACACCAACACGGCTTGCGTCGAACTGTGCGCAGTCAACAAATGAAAACGGGATTTTGCCGCTCGAATTGTTTTCAACGAATTTAATACGGCACGATTAAATAGACCGCCGCCTCGCTGACTTTCCACTCTACACCTCCAATAAATTCTTTACGAAACTCATCGAAGAGGGCAGCCCGCCCTCTTTGTTAGACAACGTTGAATGATTTCCGTTCAAACGCCATAGAGTTTTTGTCTGATCGACCTCGATTTTGATAACTCGATTAAATTAACCAATGACGACGATTTTATTTATTCGCCGCCGAGGGGTTACCGAAGGTAATTTAACACTCCAAACTGGTTTCAGCGGCATTTTGAGGTACAGTGCCACCGGAGGAAAGTCGGTCAGGAGCTTTGTCCGATTCGTCTCCGACAATCGAAGCTTTTATTTGTCCAGCGAGCTTCAACTGAGCGTTCTTCGACGGATTGCTGCGGTCACCGACACGACTGCCCACTGCGGTACTCTGTTACGCGAATTGGACCAGTTGAGGAAGAAGCAGAAAAAAGCAAACGATCCTGCCGCGCCGTGAGCGGCAAAGATCACCTACTTCGATTTAGTCGTTCTCAATGGCCCATTGATCTTCTGATGGTAGCTCTCAGAGTTGACGCTCTTAGCCGATTGAATCAGGATTTAAATCGACGCCCATAGAAGCCTGTTGGCCTGGCGGGCGCAGACCGAACTCCTTGAAGACATTCTCGAAAACAGTGAAGGCGTGGGCTTCCGTGGCGCTCTGCAGGGCTTCGCAGGCAAGAAGGCAACGGCTGGCGAAAGTCGGCAATCGTCAGCGGGATAGCAGTACCGGCGAGCGGCCAGCATTCATCGCCCTTGTCGTCGGCGCACCACAGATCGTTGGGCTGATCGCTGGTCGATAGCGGTGTGCCGAATCGCTTTGTTACGCCGACGACCCCTGCGCTTGGCCAGCCCATGGCGGTCCAGAACCGCATGCACCGCGCTGATGGCCTGGCCATAGGTACCAACGGCGGAATTCCAAAGCCTTCCGTCTTGGATGGAAATACCAGGCACATCGCATTTTCGTAGAGCGCCGCCAACTCGTTATCGCCGACGAAGCCGGCATGATGAATGTTGGGCCGCTGCGCCGTCGGCTCATTCGCGGCAAAAATGCTCGAGGAGCCGCCGGCAACGAGCACGTCGATCCCAGCTTCGTCGAAAGCTTGCGCCTGTTTGAGGATGATATCGACGTTCTTGTGGTTCGCGCTGCTGCCCAGCAAAAGGATGTAGGGTCGCTTCAAGGTGCCCAACAGCGGAAGCCGGGCGCGCATCGCATCCCATCGCAGCACGTGCTCGTGTCCGTTGGGCGCGATGAAGATTTTTTCCTCGCGCGAGATGCCGTATTTCACCAGCATATCCGCGGAAAAGCGGGATACGGTCGCAACCCTGCGCGCCCGCCTTCCTACCAACGGAAGCAGCGTGCGATAGATGAGGCCGAAGGACCGCGAGTAACTTTCCGGCAGGATGAACGTGTTGGCGTCGTGAATGCAAACAATATGATTTCGCGCAAGTACGGGACCGAAATTTCCGAGGCTCAGGACTCCGGCTTCGGCGTATAATGGCAACACGGCCTGGTCCCAGGCGTGCCCTGATCCAAATCGGGTCCGGCAAACTTCGATTTTCGAAAGAGATGGTTTGGTCTCGGCCCCGGACGGCACGACCAACCGCATCGCGATCGCGGGATTGCTGCCCTGCGAAAGAAGTTCATCGAGCGCGGTCACGATTTCATGCGCGTAGCGTTGCACGCCCGTCATGCGCTGAGTGAGAAAGCGGCCGTTGATGGCAAACCTTCGTCCGTCACCGCGGGGTTTGGAACGTTCCATCGCAAAACTGCAATCGATCAGGCGGCTGGAGCGGAAAGAACCCGCTCGGCCTCGGCGATCGCGCAGATGATGTGATAGAACGAAGACGCGGGGATGGTGTCGACGAGCGATCGGTTGTCGCGATCGAATTGGTCGTACCAGCCACCCGGAACCGGATGGCGCAAATAGTGCCGATACAGCCGGGCCAGCGCTTCCAGCGCTTCGTCGGCAGAGCCCGGCTCTCCCGCCTCGGCTTGCGCGATAAAGGCCTTGGCAATCTCCGTCTGCGGCCACAGGCGCCGCGTGAATTTCCTTATGTTGCCCTCCGCGTCGCCCTCATCAATCAGGCACCCCGTCGCACCATCGCGATAGCGAAGTGCCGAGGACAGCAGTTGCGCACGATACCGGCCGGTCGGGCAACCCGTAATCCGCTCAAAGCCCTTGAGAAGCCATACCCATTCGGCCTGATGCCCGGGTTCGACGGTGAGAGGCTCGATTTTCGACCAGTCCTCCTCAAAATACTCGCCAAGTGCCTGACGCTTCGCATCATACAAATTGGCGACAAAAAGGGCGAACAGGTCTCCGGCACGGTTTTGATAGACCGGATCACGCGTGGCGTCGAATGTCGCGATCATGGCCTCGAACAGGTGCATCTGCGGATTCTGCCGGCGCGGCAAGCTCGCCGGAATTCCCTCGATGAAGCCGCCGTGTGGCGAGCGCATATCGGTGTCGAGAAATGCGACCAGCAACTCTATCTCGTCTCTGATCTGCGCATCGCCGCTCAATTGGTATGCGCTCGACAGCGCCAGCAGAACGAACGCATGGTCGTAGGCATCGCGCAACGGGTTGATGACAGCGCCGTCGGGATCGAGCAGATGCACGAATCCAGGCCGGCCGTGGGGGCTCTTGGCTTTCGCCAGGAGATATTCGAGGCCCTTGATCGCAAGCTCCCGGCCTTGCGGATACCAGCCGACTTCAGCAGCCTTGGCGAAGCAATAGATCTGCCGCGCCTGAACCCGGACTCGTCGAGGAGCCTGGTCGTCCACCCTCCCCTCCAGATCGAGCCGCTCCACAAATCCGCCCCTGGCCTGATCCCAACCTTCGCGCGACCATAACGGAAGCGAATGCTCGATCATCTCGGTCACGAGGACGCTGACGATGTCTTTGGACTCCGATCCAATGTCCATGCTTTCAAAGCTCGTCATGTAAACCCCGATCGTCTTAAGCCAGCCGAACGCGCGCGGCGCGTGCAACGAAATACCTTCTCTTATTTGGTCTTAACGAACATCATCCAGGAACAAACAGCGCAGTGACTCAAAACGCCATGCAACGCCTGCAAGGTCGTAGTCTCTGGTGCAAAGCCTGTCGAGACAGGCAACCAGCCACCGTCACTAACATAACTCTTTTCATATTTTCTGGCGGGGATCGATATCGTTCTTGAAAATCGAACTTCGTAAGTATGCTTAACATAGCAGCGTGGAAATAATGCCGGCCATTTGCCACCCGCCCCGCGCGGCTGGCGCGATTAATCATAGTTGGCGTTAGGCTTTTGGTCACAGACTTAATCACGCTGCTGCTTTAGCAGAAGCGGGATTTTTCCGACAGCTCCGCATCCGCCTTCCGATTCAAAAGATTGCACGTAATTGCACCGCAATCATTGGATGCCCCCGACCATTTTGACGATCGGCTTGCCAAATTACCAGCGGGTGGGTTCGTTCCGCCAATTCCGTGATATTCGCCAATCGTGGTGGGTTCGTTCTGCCAAATTTGCTTTCACCAGCGACGGTGGGTTCGTTCTGCCAAAACAGCTCGGCCGACTAAGCTGCGCCAAAGCGGTACTTGCTTACAAGCACCGCTTTTCATCGTCTGGCTAAAGCTGGTCTTGGGGCAAAGATGGCGGGCGTGCCAAGGAGCGAACCGACAATTTTCCGATGCTCGCGAGGCTCGCTCGTGCGGGCAACAATTCAGCCATTCGACTCGCGCAATGCCCGTTTGTTCCTCGAAAGGGCCCTCCCGGCTGATGCTTGCCATCGCACGCAACGCTCTCTCAAAATCATCCAGAGTAAGTATCCCCCGGCAGAGCCGGGGGCTTATATGAGGCTCCGCAAGTCAAGAGTTTTTTTACGGGATTTTCCTATCGGACAATTGCCCTTTTCCAAGGGCGTCGTACGTACGGTTGAACAATGCAAGGCGTATGTCTGCATTCATGGCATGATGGCCCTCTTTGCTTGGCCGCGCCGAGCGGTCAACCCCCGAAGCCCGCAGGGTCGCGCCGTAGGCGCGAGGGGTTGACGGCGAAAGCGCGTGCCGAGCAATAATCGTCGTGCAATGGATGCCTCGCGGGTGGCTCTGCGCCCGCAAGTAGAGATAGGTCAAGAGCGAGAGCTCGTGACATCCTTGTTGTTGTCATCATCTATTTTTCAATCTGGGCAGTCCCTCCCGATCGTTGCGACGTTGGAGTTACATTTTATACGCTGAATCCAAGGTGGAGCCCCTTATTGAAGCTATGCGACACTGTAGGGTCGAGGATTGGCGCGCCGGTTTAGGTCGAAGTTCGTGTTCCCTGTTAGCTCGCCCTTTCGTCTGCGAGTGTCACAGCATGTCGGGATAGAAATCGGGCGCGCCTCGCTGTAGGTGAGGGGTTTCCGTTCCTGCTCTTTCGATTGCAAGACGGGTTCACAGTCTCACCATGGCGTACGTTTCCCGAAGCCCCCCTATAATGCCGGACGGTCGGATTTCCCGAGTCCGGTTTGAAGCCTTGGCCTATCATCTGTAGGCCTTCCCAAGGCTTGGAGAGGTTTAAACGCTGGTTTGTATGCACCCCTGCCACTCCTGGTTTGCCCACAGCCTCGCCTCCTTGAGCCGTCATCTGCGTTCACGCCGGTTTTATCAAGCCGGCCGCCTAGACAGCTGCGAAGGCCGCCAAGTGCCCAGAGCCCCTTTGCCCAACTCGGGTGTTACCTTCGTTGGGGAGATGTGCACCATCTCCTGGGAGAGCATTACCTCTCCGTCGTCGCTCGTACGGGCTCATGCGCCGCTCCCGTTGAGCTCTCTCCTCCTTCGGTTTCTAGCCTCGTTCGGAGAGTCCTTGCAGGTTGTAACCAGTCCCTGCTGCCCACGGCAGCTTCCCGACGTTAGCTCTGAGAATCTTTTCTTGGATGCTGGACCCCATACCCCGGCGGTGCTCCGTGTGCTTGCACCTGTTTCTTCCACGGCGCCATCGGCCTTCCCCATGTCGAGAGTTGGGTCGGCTTCCCGCGTCTGTCCGCGAATGACGACTTCTCGCGGTGTAGCATTTCGGGGCTGCAGGTATTTCGTTATGTTCCGGCCTCCAAGTTTGCTCGCCCCCCAGATCGTTCCTACCGCTGCGAATACTGCCGCAGGGCAGCCGGGGCTTCTACGTCCGGGCACATCGTGCTTCGTTACCTCCGCACGCTCCGGGTATGCTAACCGCCCGAATACAGGTAATTGGCGGTACGGGGACTTGCACCCCGCTAGATTCCCAGCCTTGTCGGCCGCCTCCCTCGACCATGCTTACGTTTCCAATCCCCGCCACGTCGAACGTAGCGCACGGATTTCCCGCTTATACGCTCACCTGCCTGCTTCACCTCAAGGGTTATGGGACCTATCCTGCCGGGGCGACTTTCGGCTGCAGCCTCTTAACCTTGTAGCCGTTGAACAGCTTCAAGGTGTTATGCAGCCACTGCCTACTCCACCGCTTCCAGCCGAAGCCCTTGCGTTGCCGAGCCTGCATCAAATGGCGCCGGACCTTCTTCTCCACCCAGTTTTGAATGAAGCTGAAGCACTCGCCGGAATTTCCAACCGCGAAGTAATTCACCCAGCCGCGCAGTATCGGGTTGATCAACTGAATCATCCGATCTGTGGGTTGGGATCGGTGGCGGTGGAATATTTCCTTGAGCGTCCGCAGCAGTGCCGTTCGTTTCTTGAGCTTCGGCGTGACGTGCGCACGCCAGACACCCCGTTGACTCTGGATGCGGCGGAAGTCGAACCCCAGATAACCGAAGCTCTCGCCGCGGCTTAGATCCACGATCCGACTCTTCTCTTCATTGACCTCGACCTGTAGAGCGGCCAATTCCTCCCGAAGCCGTTTCTCAACCGCCGGCAGAAGCCAGTCATGTCGCGGGTGGGCGTCGATCAAGATCACCAAGTCGTCGGCGAACCGCGCATACTCGATCCCGGTGTACTTGCCGTGGCGGGTTGCCTCCTTCGCCCGCTCAAGCATGCGGTCCACCTCATTGAGGTAGATGTTGCTGAGCAGTGGGGAGACCACTCCACCTTGCGGGACTCCACATCGACCGTTGGCTTTCAGCATGATCTTCAGCAAGTGCATCACGTCATCGTCATCGACTCGCTGCGCCACCTTGGCCAGCAGACGGTCGTGCCGAATGTTGTCAAAGGAAGTTACCACACACTACCCATCTCCACGACATTTCACGGTCAGTGACGATCCTGCGTGAGCGGCATCCGTTCGAGGGCCGCTCATTGGCGGTTATGTCTGCCATCAAGCGCCGCGGCACGCTGTCGTTGCTGGTGGTGCTGCCCGACGGCAGCCGCGCGCTCATTCCCGCCAGTTGGACGGACTGGACGGCGACCGCCGAGGAGCCTGCGCAATCCCGGCCTGAACATCGTGATTCCTGCCTCGCATCGCTGGCAGATTTGCTTCACGCGCGAGGGATCGTGGACGCTCTCCTCGGTCGCTGCCTGATTCCACAAACAAAGCCCGCGGCCGATGAGGAGAGTTGCGATGCAACTGACCCTGGGTTTTCTCGAACCTCCCCCGCCGACGCAACCAACGCCGAGTTGAGAACTGCGCGACGCCGAAGCACGCGCCGAGGCGCTCAAGATTCTGGCACGCATCATCGCGCAAGCCTGCCAGGCGACAAATCAGACGGAGACAACCAATGAATGACACCACAAAGATCGGCGCCTCGCATTTGAGCCGCGCTGCTTACGTCTATCTTCGACAATCCTCCCCCGCACAGGTCGAGCACAATCGCGAATCGACGCAACGACAATATGCTTTGGTATCCAAGGCCGCCGCGCTGGGCTGGCCCGCGCAGCAAGTCATCGTGATCGACGAAGACCTCGGCTTGTCCGGCGCAGGCGTCGTCGAACGCAGCGGCTTCGCACGTCTCACCGCCGAAGTCGCGCTCGGACATGTCGGCATCGTGCTCGGTCTCGAAGTGTCCCGGCTCGCTCGCAACAATGCCGATTGGTATCGCCTGCTCGATCTCTGCGGCCTCACCGACACGCTCATTGGCGATGCTGACGGCATCTATCATCCGGCCATGTTCAATGACCGATTGCTGCTCGGCCTCAAGGGCACCATGAGCGAGGCCGAGTTGCATGTCCTGCGTGCGCGCCTCAACGGCGGGATTCGCAACAAGGCGGCACGCGGCGAGCTGCGTCGCGGCCTTCCCGTTGGCTTCATCTGGGGCGAAGAGGATGGCGAAGTCCTGTTCCATCCAGATGAAGCGGTCTGCACCGCCATCCGGACCGTGTTTGCCAGGTTCAGTGAGCTTGGATCGGTCCGCCGCGTCTGGCTGTGGTTGCGCAGCGAGGGTCTGTCGTTTCCGTTGCAGACCCGCTATGGCGGCGGCATCCGCTGGGTCGACCCCAGCTATATCGCCGTCTATCATGTGCTGACGAATCCGGTGTATGCGGGGGCCTACGCTTATGGCAAGAGCCGCCATGAGGTCACTCTCGATCAATGCGGCGCGCGCAAGAAGAGGGTGCGCAAGCTACCGCAATCGCAATGGTCCGTGCTCATCCAGAACCACCATCAAGGCTTTATCGACTGGAGTACCTATGAGACCAATCGCATCCGCATCAGTGCCAACACGCATCCACGCCCACATCAATCAGGCAGCGGCGCCGTGAGAGAAGGAACCGCTCTGCTGCAAGGTCTCGCCGTCTGCGGACACTGCGGACGCAAGCTGCGCACCCAATACACCGGCCGCACCGCCTCTCCGGGCTATCACTGCGCCGGTAAGACAATCGCGAATGGACGCGGCGTCTACTGCCTCAACATCGGCGCCGTGCAGATCGACGACGCGGTGGCGCAGGCTGTGCTCACCGCACTCGCGCCACTGGGCATCGAAGCTGCACTCGCCGCCGCCGAGCGGATCGAGGCCGATCACGACGGTGCGCTGGCACAGTGGCGTCTTGCGGTGGAGCGGGCGAGCTACGAGGCGCAGCGCGCCGAGCGCCGTTATCGTGCTATCGATCCGGACAACCGCCTGGTCGCCCGTGGCCTCGAAGCCGAATGGGAGAAGTCGCTTCGCGAACTGGAGACTGCAAGAGCGGAACTGGTACGGCGCGAACACCGGCGCCCCAGGACGCTCAGCACTGAGGAGCGTGGTCGCTTACTCGCTCTAGGCGCCGATCTGCGCGAAGTATGGCTAGCGCCAACCACGGCGGCGCGCGACAAGAAGGAACTGCTACGCACCTTGCTCGAAGAGGTCATCATTGCTGTCAACAAGAGTGAGTATCGCTCCCACCTGACACTGCGTTGGCGCGGCGGCGCGCTTTCCGAGATCGATCTTGATCTGCTGCGTCGCCGCGCAGCACCGGTGCGCACCGACGAGGACACGGTGGCACTGGTGCGCCGTCTGGCCATCCACTATCCCGACGCTGTCATTGCCGGCATTCTCAATCGGCAACAGCGCACGACCGCCTATGGTCATCGCTTCACCGCAAACCACGTCGGCAATCTGCGTCGCCATTGGAACATCGATCGCTACGAGCCGCCGCCCACGCCACCCGAAGGCGAAGCGCTGACGATCAAACAAGCAGCCGCAGCGCTCGACGTCGCTACCTCCACCATTCATCGTTGGCTCAACGACGGCATCATCGCCGGAGAACAGCTCACCCCCGGCGCCCCTTGGCGCATTCGTCTCACCGACGATTTGCGCAAGCGCGTCGCAGAAGAAGCTCCCGAGGGATATCTCACCATGTACCAAACCATGCGCCTGCTCGGAGTTTCCCGGCAGACCGTGTGGCAGCGTGTCAAGCGTGGCGACATCGAAGCCATCCATGTCAGGCGCGGACGCAAGAAAGGCCTGCGCCTCAAGCTCAATTGCTCACGACCCGACCTCTTCAACCAAGCCTCATGAATCTGGGTGCAGTATGAAACACGATCCAAGTAGCTCCGCAAATCGAGATCTATGACGCGTGTCTTATGCTGAACGATCGCCTGGGCCACGCGACCGACCGCTTCATGAGCTGTCTTCTTGGGACGGTATCCAAACGATCCCGGTTGGAAGTCGGCCTCAAAGATCGGCTCCAAGATCAGCTTGAGCGCCCCTTGCGCCACTCGATCGCGGATGGCGGGAATCGAAAGGACGCGGACTTTGCCGCCGTCCTTGGGTATCTCCTGCCTCCGGGCCGGTAATGGCTTGTAGGTGCGCTGAACCAGTTCGTCCCTGATCTGCTCGAGGAAACCATCCACACCTTGCGCCTCGATGGCCTCGAAGGTGACCCCGTCTATGCCAGGGGCACCATCGTTTTCTTCGGCCAGCTCATACGCTTCGCGTAGCGTCTCGATCTTGCAGACATGAACGTACAGTCCCCAAAAACGCCAGGACGTGTCAGTCTTCGCCTTAACGTATAGTCTCCGCCTCAGGTCCTGCAAATTGATGGACGTCTTTGTCATCTCGTCCTTGCCTTCCCGATTGAAAGAGACGTTACAGAGCAGCAGGGTCCCCTCGCTCCGTGGGCGTTACCCCACTTCGTTGCTACTACGGACCCGTCCGCCACCCTCTCGCCTTCGATCGACTTCCCGGTTTGGCCGGTTATACGATCTACCTTACTCCGATGATTTCGCACCGGGACGAGAGAGGCTTCACCAGCTACTCGGCGTGTCCTTGTCACCGTGCTGTCGCTTACACCCCGCCGAGGTGGGATACCGCATCGGTCAGATTTCGGCATCCCATGTTGCCTTCGCCCTACGGCGGTGGGCTCGGCCCTCGGAGCTAGTTGTTTCGAGGCCACATTTGCGTTTACCGTCGTTACGGCCCGGTGACTCGTAATCTCCCCTAAGGAGACCTTGTCGATGGGCTTCAGGACTTCGAGACTTTGGTTTCCCGCCATTCCGCTATCCTGCCATCCGAACTACAGGGCTCTGACTTTTACCCTGGCAGGTCTGTCTCCTGCTGAACACACCAGTCTTTCCTGGTTGCAACCGCCGCATCAACTTATATCCGGTCGGGCTCGTGCCCAAACCAAGGTCCCTCATGCAACATTGCGAGGGCAGAAAGGGGCTCCAAGGAGGATGGGACCCATCTTTAGGACGGCGTCTTGCAGCCACGCCCCCGGGCGGTCACGCATCCACCTTGGATTGGTATGTACCTCTCGTCAGTCTTCAAGGCTCCATGCTCTAATCAGCCTTTCAGAACGGTGGCCGTTGGCACCACTCCGGTTTCCAGGTATCGCCACAAGGCGATCAAAAGCTTACGTGCCATGGCAACGATGGCGATGCGCCGGATGCGGCCCTTGGCGGTCCCGACACGCTCGCGGAACCAGATACTCAATGGGCTGTTGGGCTGGTGACGCAGCCACAACCAGGCCAGCTCGATCATGACGGTGCGGGCCTTGGGGTTGCCAGCCTTGCTGATGCCCTGATCGCGGCTCATGGGCCCGCTCTGGAAATGGCTCGGCGTCAGCCCGACATAGCTCCCAACCTGTTGGCGATTGTTGAACTGCCGGTAGAAGACTTCGCCGACCAGTTTGGTGCCAATCTCCGGTCCGATGCTCTTGAGCCTGATGAGATCCTGGATCTTCTTCGCATTGGCGTGCGCCGATGACTTTCCAGCCGACGCAATGGCATCGCGCTCTGCCTCAATCGTCTTGATCATGTTCAGAACGAGTTCCAAGCGCTGCAGCTCACGTATGATCTCTGCCTTGACGCGTGGCGGTAATTCGCGCCCGTCAGCGGCGCGCAATTGCTCCAGCCGCGCCAGTCGCTTTGGCCGAAGTGGCTGGTAGTCATAGATGCCGTGGACCGCGCACAGACCCTTGATGCGGTTGACATGCTGAACGCGTTCGTTGATCAGACGATCACGCTCGCGATGCAGCCGACGGTCATCTTCTTCGATAACACTTGGCACGCGCACAACGCTCCACACCTTCGGCTCACCGCGCAGATACGCCATCCGTGAGCGCAGCAATTTTGCCACATCGACATTATCCGTCTTCACTCGCCGCGCTCGTCGATCTACCTGTACGCTCGCCGGATCGATGACATAGTTACGCACACCATGAGCTTCGAGCAGGCGATGCAACCAGAACCCGTCATAGCCCGCCTCGTAGCACGAGACGACCTCCACTGGTCGATTTAGCGCCTGGATAACCCGCGTCCGAATCCGCGCGATCAGCTCCAAAAGCGCCTTCCAATCACAGGCTTCCACCGTGTGGCGGCTGATCTTGTCGGACAACGGCGTGTTCACTGCGACAATCCAACTCTTCTTGCTCAACTCGATTGCTAAGACGCAGCGTACCGTCTCATCATGTGATGTGGCAGGCGGTGGGTTGTTCACTGTCCGGGTTTCCATCAGAATCTCCCTATGTGCTGGTGGACGGTGTAGAAACCCAACGATAGCCTCTCCGCCCGTCGCGCCTGCATAGGATCTTTAAGAATTGGGCCGCTCGAAGCGGCCACTCTGAATCCGAAACTCTGTCTATTTGGTCGGCACACGAAATACTCCCTCCCCGACCCTCTATCCAACTTTTTCTGCGCCACTTCGGAGAACAAATGCCTCTTGATAATTGTATCGCCACTGGATGGGTTACGGTTTCACGATTGTCCATCGTCAAACTTCCTTTCGTGTGCGTGGTGGCTCACGATCGGAGGTTTCGGCGATGGGCGACCGCCGTAAATGTCAAACTTATACTGCCTCCCCGGCAGAGCCGGGGGGTCTCCCGGTTATGCTAGAATAGCTATCCGACATCTGATGCCCGCGATTTCGTGCTATATTCTTCCAGTGTCATGACCAAGGCCTGGAGCTTAATCCATCGGCACACTCGAACATCCCCGCCCAGAAGGACTTCTTCACAACCCGGGATTCTCGCAGGTGGTCGCCGCCTCGGGCAGACGCACGATCTACACGGCTGGCCAGGTGTCCATCGATGAGCATGGTGCGCTGGTTGGTGCGGCTGATCTGGCTGCGCAAACAGAGCAGGCGATGCGCAATGTCGGACTGGCCCTCTCCGCCGTCGGCGCGAGCTACGCCGACATCGTGAAGATCACCACGTACGTCGTAAACTACAAGCCTGAACACCGATCCATCATCGGCAAAGCGCGAGCACCTTTCTTCGCGAATGGGACGCCGCCAGCGAGCACCCTCGTCGGTGTGGCCGCGCTCGCACTGCCGGAGTGGATCGTCGAGATCGAGGCCATCGCCGTCGTCGACTGAGGATAAACTGCCGCATCATCTAAGAAATGTCAGCTCTTGGCAGATATTGTTGCAAAAGTCTTTTTGCGAGACGGGACTCAAATTCTCCGGGCCGCAGGCGCGGCGATTGAAAAATGATGTGGGGGACCACGCCGCCATGCGCCAAACTCACAGGCGATTCCAGTAACGGGTTTGAGGCCGCATTGATCGGCAATTGTCGCTGGTTTCGCTCTTTGGCGGAATATTAGCCGCAGCGCCGTTTGGGACTTTTGCAACACTATCGGCACAAAGACGAAGTGCCGGACGCATCGAGCAATGTCCGAGTTCGGGAGCAAAGCAGAAAGCATCTGCTCGGGCGAGTATTTCGCATTTTGGCCGCCCATCGCGTCATTTCCGCTGTCGCGCAGCAATTGCACTGCTGGCGCAAATAGCGGACATCGGTCAAACCAATCTCAGGCGTTTCATGAGTGCGCGCGCATGGGTCCCGCAGGCTGCAGCAGATCGGCGCCTCGTCGTCGCTGCCGAACTACTTGTTCGGCAGATTGGTCCGGATGTGAAGCTCGCGCAACTGCTTGGGGGTTGCCTCCGAAGGCGCGCCCATCAGGAGGTCCATCGCCTGCTGGTTCATCGGGAATAGCGAGATTTCGCGCAGGTTGGTGGTGCCGCACAGAAGCATGACGATGCGGTCGAGCCCGGCCGCCATGCCGCCATGCGGCGGCGCGCCATACTGGAATGCGCGGTACATGCCGCCGAAACGATCGACGACCTCCTGTTCGCCATAGCCTGCGATCTCGAACGCCCTCACCATCGCCTCGGGCACGTGGTTGCGGACGCCGCCGGAGGCGATCTCATTGCCGTTGCAGGCGATGTCGTACTGGAACGCCTTGATGGTCAGCGGGTCGTTGGTCTGCAACGCCTCGAGCCCGCCCTGCGGCATCGAGAACGGGTTGTGCGAGAAGTCGATCTTCTTGTCTTCCTCGTTGTACTCGTACATCGGGAAGTCGACGATCCAGGCAAGCTCGAACCGATCCTTGTCGATCAGGTTCAATTCCTCGCCAAGCTTGGTGCGGGCGAGGCCTGCAAACTTCCAGAACTTGTCGGGATCGCCGGCGACGAAGAAGGCGGCGTCGCCCTCTTTCAAGCCGAGCTGAGTGCGGATCGCCGCGGTTCGTTCCGGGCCGATATTGTTGGCCAAGGGACCGGCGCCCTCGCCGCCTTCGCGCCACATGATGTAGCCGAGGCCGGGCTGGCCCTCGCCTTGCGCCCACGAGTTCATGCGGTCGCAGAAGGCGCGGCTGCCACCGGTCTTTGCGGGGATCGCCCAGACCTGGTTTTTCGCATCCTCCAGCATCCGCGCGAACACCTTGAAGCCGGAGCCGCGAAAGGGCTCGCTGACGTCCTGCATCACGATCGGGTTGCGCAGGTCGGGCTTGTCGCTGCCATATTTGCGCAAGGCTTCCGCGAAGGGAATCCGCGGCCACCCCTTGGTGACCGGCTTGCCTTTCGCAAAGTCCTCGAACACGCCGGTGATCACCGGCTCCATCGCCGCGAACACGTCCTCCTGGGTAACAAAACTCATTTCGACGTCGAGCTGGTAGAACTCGCCCGGCAGGCGGTCGGCGCGCGGGTCCTCGTCGCGGAAGCACGGCGCGATCTGGAAGTAGCGGTCGAAGCCCGACATCATCAGGAGCTGCTTGTATTGCTGCGGCGCCTGCGGCAGCGCGTAGAATTTTCCGGGATGAATGCGTGACGGCACCAGGAAGTCGCGCGCGCCCTCCGGCGAGGACGCCGTCAGGATCGGGGTCTGGAACTCGAAAAAGCCCTGCTCTTTCATGCGCCGGCGCATCGAATCGACGATGGCGCCGCGGGTCATGATGTTCTGGTGCAGCTTCTCGCGACGCAGGTCGAGGAAACGGTACTTAAGCCTTATGTCCTCAGGATATTCCTGCTCGCCGAACACCGGCAGCGGCAACTCCCCGGCCGGTCCCAATACCTCGATATCGCCGACATAGAGCTCGACCGCCCCGGTCGGCAGGTCCGGATTGTCGGTACCCTCGGGGCGGCGGCGAACCCTGCCCTCCGTACGCACCACCCATTCCGAGCGCAGTTTTTCGGCATCCTTGAACGCCGGCGAATCCGGATCGACGACGCATTGGGTGATCCCGTAATGGTCGCGCAGATCGATGAAAAGCACGCCGCCATGGTCGCGAATGCGATGGCACCAGCCCGACAGCCGAACAGTCTCGCCGATATGGCTCTCGCGGAGCGCGCCGCAGGTATGGGTCCGGTAACGATGCATGGTGTCCTGAAAAAAGCTGTCGGAGGATCGAAATCGGGGGCGAAGAGCCTGCCCGATGCGGATGAGGGTTTACCCGAGGCCGTGAGGAGCGGCAACCGAATGCGGCGGCTGTTTTGGGGCGTTTTCCAGCGAAGGCTTGCCCGCGCTTGGATAGCGGTCGGGCCCCGGTTTGCATCGAGACAAGAAGCTCGAGCCTCCGTTCCGATCCTATCGGAACCGAGAAGGCTTTGGGCTCGAAAAAACCGCCGCGCATGCCTATCTTGTGGTCATGACCGTGCACTTCCCCTTCCAGAACACCTATGCGGCGTTGCCAGCGATTTTTTTCGCCCGCGTGGCGCCGACGCCGGTGGCTTCGCCTCGGCTGATCAAGCTGAACCGGCCGCTGGCAGTCCAGCTCGGTCTCGATCCGGATTTGCTTGAAAGCCCGGAAGGAGCGGAAATCCTCGCCGGCAAGACCCTGCCCGCCGGCGCCGACCCGATCGCGATGGCCTATGCCGGCCACCAGTTCGGGCAATTTGTGCCCCAGCTGGGCGATGGCCGCGCCATCCTGCTCGGTGAGGTGATCGACAAGGACGGCGTCCGCCGCGACATCCAGCTCAAGGGCTCAGGTCCCACGCCGTTCTCGCGCCGGGGCGACGGCCGCGCCGCGCTCGGACCGGTGCTGCGCGAATACATCGTCAGCGAGGCCATGCAAGCCCTGGGCATTCCGACCACGCGTTCGCTTGCCGCCGTCATCACCGGCGAGAGCGTGATGCGCGAGACGGCGCTGCCCGGCGCGGTCCTGACCCGCATCGCCTCGAGCCACATTCGGGTCGGCACCTTCCAGTATTTTGCTGTGCGCCGCGATACCGGGGCGGTGCGAAGGCTCGCCGATCACGTCATCGCCCGGCACTATCCAGAGCTGGCCGATCTCGAGCGTCCGTATCCCGCCTTGCTCGGCGCCGTGACCGCCCGCCAGGCCGAACTGGTCGCGCGCTGGCTGTTGGTCGGCTTCATCCACGGCGTCATGAATACCGACAACACCTCGATCTCGGGCGAGACCATCGACTATGGGCCTTGCGCCTTCATGGACCATTACGACCCCGCTACCGTGTTCTCATCGATCGACGAGCTCGGCCGCTACGCCTACGCCAACCAGCCGCGGATCGCGCTGTGGAACCTGACGCGGCTCGCGGAATGCCTGGTGCCGCTGTTTTCCGACGACCAGGAGAAGGCTGTCGCGGAGGCGCAGGAGGTGCTCGGCGCGTTCGGGGACAATTTCAACGACGCCTACAAAGCGGGCCTGCGAAACAAGCTCGGCCTGTTCACCGAGCGCGAAGACGATCAGGCGCTGGCGCAGGCCTTGCTGGACGCGATGGCCAAGGGCAAGGCCGACTTCACTCTCACCTTCCGCCGTCTCAGCGACGCGGCGGAAGGCGCCGCCCTCGATGAGCACGTGCGGCAACTGTTCGACGAGCCCTCGGGCTTCGACGAATGGGCGACGCAGTGGCGGCAGCGGATCGCCTGGGAGACGCAATCGCCGGCCGAGCGGCGGGCGGCGATGCGCGCCGTCAATCCCGCCTTCATCCCGCGCAACCACCGCATCGAGGCCGTCATCCAGGCAGCCGTTGCCAATGACGACTACGCCCTGTTCGAAGAGCTCCTGACGGTGCTGGCGAAGCCTTTCGACGACCAGCCGGCGTTCGCGACTTATGCCGATCCTCCGGAACCGCATGAACGGGTTTGTCAGACGTTTTGCGGAACTTGACCCCGTTAACCGGGCGTCCACCATCGGGTCAGCCGCGCACCACAAATTAAGCAACGGTCAATCCGCCCCTTGCAAACCTAACTGGTTTGTTGGGGGATATTGCCGTGGACGCTTTGGTATTCGAATTCATGGGATTGGCGATGCTCGCGCTCTGCGTCATCGTGCTTGCCGTTCCCTCGGGGCCCGGACCCGCGCGGCTCCGCCACCACTGACCGATCGGGCCGATCCGCGCATGTTGCGGCGCGTCGCTCGCCGGTGGCCCCGCGAAGGCTCTCATCCATACGAAATGCAAGGCTCGAATTTGCGCCGAGACCCTTGACAGATCAGTGCTTTCGGCGGAACGCGATATCTCATGAACTTGATTACGACCACTCCCGAACTCACGGCCGCTTGCTCCCGCCTCGCCCGGCACCCGGTCATCACGGTCGACACCGAGTTCCTGCGCGAAACCACCTATTACCCCCTGCTCTGCGTCGTGCAGATGGCGAGCCCCGACGAGGCCGTCGTGGTCGACGCACTGGCGGATGGCATCGATCTGAAGCCGTTCTTTGTGCTGATGGCGGACGAGAAGGTCCTTAAGGTATTCCACGCCGCCCGCCAGGACATCGAGATCGTCTGGCACCAGGCGGGGATCGTTCCGCATCCGATCTTCGATACGCAGGTCGCCGCCATGGTGCTCGGCTATGGCGACAGCATCGCCTATGACCAATTGGTCGAACGCATCGCCGGCCACCGGCCGGACAAGACCCATCGCTTCACGGACTGGTCGCGCCGGCCTTTGAGCGCCGAGCAGATCCACTACGCAGTCTCCGACGTGACCCACCTGCGCGACGTGTTCGCCGCGCTCGACGCCGATCTCAAGAAACGCAGCCGCAGCGATTGGGTAAGCGAGGAGATGGAAGTCCTGACCTCGCCCAAAACCTACGACTTTCATCCCGAGCGCGCCTGGGAGCGGCTGAAGACGCGGGTGCGCAAGCCGAAGGAATTGGCGGTGCTGATGGAGATCGCGGCCTGGCGCGAAAAGGAAGCGCAAAGCCGCGACGTGCCACGCAGCCGCGTCCTCAAGGACGACGCGGTCGGCGATATCGCCACGCATGCGCCGACGACGCTCGAGCGCCTCGCCAGTCTGCGCTCGCTGCCGAAGGGATTCGACCGCTCGAAATGGGGCGCCGACATTGTCGCCGCCGTCCAGCGCGGCCTGGCACGGGATCCCTCAACGCTGCCGAAGATTGAAAAGCCGCGCAACAATGCCAACGGCGGAGCGATCGTGGAACTGTTGAAGGTCCTGCTGCGGATGACGTCGGAACGGCATGCGGTCGCCAGCAAAGTGATCGCAACCGTCGACGATCTCGAGCAGATCGCTGCCGACGATCATGCCGATGTCGCGGCGCTGCACGGCTGGCGCCGCGAGATGTTTGGCGAGGCGGCGCTGGCGCTGAAACACGGGCGGTTGGCGCTAGCGATCGAACGTGGCCGCGTGGTTGGGGTCGACCGCAGCTAACATCTGGCTCGCCGCTAAGTCCCTGCACAAGATTCGATCGCTCCGACGGTAACCGGCGGCGGCGCTGGCTCGTCGCGTCATTCTCATTCGCTTCGTCGGCGCCGATCGCCTGCATGGCTTGCGAAACCTCGAGCAGCGCCATTGACAGAATGTAGGCGCTGGTAGGTAAGTCCAATCTGCGCGCTTTTTCGATGACCGCAGAGAGGCTGGTTGCCAGCTCTCTGAGATCGTCCACGCGGGTCGGCATTTTGTACTCGTTTCTGGAGCTTTTGATGTGAGCACAGACGATTCCGAACCTTCCGGTGAAAGACTGCTGCGGCTGCTCTGGGAAAATCAAATCGATCTGAGCGTCGTTGAAGGTTTGCGGCTCGTCATTGCATTCAATAAGATATCGGACGCGTCCGACCGGCGCGCGCTGATCGAGCTTGCCGAGCGGCTCGCTAGGTGAGGACGCAATCGGCGCGATTTATCGCTGGTTCATACCGCAATTCTGCCGCTCGCGCCGATCAGTTCAGCGCTTGCCTGAACACCGGCGAAATTGCCGATCGCCTTGACGATCGCGAGCTTGTAGGAAGCTGCGTCGCCCACGCCGGCGCGACGGCACGCCACCGCGTCGCTCACCACCTGATAGCGGTGACTGCGGTGAAACCCGTCGATCACGGTCGCCAGAATGGTTTCGTCGAGCGAGAACCCCAACAGCACGCAGCGAATGCTGCGGATGTTCGACATGTACTCGGCACACCGCGTCGAACTGTAGGCCGACGGCAACGGATGCTCGAAGGCGAGTTCGCCGGGCCTCGGCTTCAATTCGGCGATCCAGTTGGTAAGGTTCGACGCCGGATTGAACCACGCCGCCTGCGCGATCCGCTTCAGATGCACCACCGGCCAGAGATTGCCGCGCCAGAGCGTCATCAATTCGAGGCAGCGCGACATGATCGCCTCCGCATCGGTGATGACGTGGCTGCGCCCTTCGGTGAGATACTCGGTCTGCAGGTCGGCACAGACCAGAATCGGCGGATCGTCGTGGAAGGGCGCCATCATCGTCCAACCGGAAATCACGTTCGCGCCAGCGTCACGTCGTGCAGCGGCGAGGACGCCGCGCGGCCCGACGACAGATCGAGCACGCCCGGCCTGTCCCAATCGCCCTCCGGGCGGATGATCACATAGGGGTCGCTGTCGAGCGTGATGGCGTCGGCGCCCGGCTCGAGGTCGAGGACCATCTCGGTGTAGGAGAAATCGGAAAACGTGATCTTTCGGTTATGCCCGAGCGGCTTGGCGCCGAAGTGCGCCCAGAAGTCCACCAGACGATCCTGCGCCTGCCCGTAGATTTTGCGAAACCCCTTGCGCCTGATGTATTCGACGCTCGCCTGCACCAGCTTGAACGACACCCGCGAGCGGCGGAACTGGTGACGAACCGCGAGCCGTTCAACCTTGGCGAACTCGCCGAAGAAACGGACGCGAAGGCAGCCCGCGGGCTCCTTGCCGACAAATCCGATGAAGTGCGCCGCGACCAGATCGTTGCCGTCGAACTCCTCCTCGATCGGACAATCCTGCTCGGCCAGATAGACCGCGGAGCGGATCGCGGTCACCAGCATGAGATCATTCGGGTCGCGCGCGATGCGGATCGAGATCGCGCGGGGATTGAGTGCGGGTGACAGTGGGGCTCTAGTGCCGTGCATCTGCATAACTCCTCGTTGAGAAAATTGAGGCCGGCGTGTGTGTTGGCAGACGATTCCATTGCCGCTCGTAGCACCACAAATCGGGCTGGAAACTCGGCGTCTGCTTGAAGCACATCGCGACAAGCCAATCGTGTCCCGCCTTTGTCGACGGCTGGGCGAAGACATCGGCGTTGACATAGCGCGGCGTTCTCAGATGAGCCGCGATCCTGCCAAACCCGGCGATGCCACGCCCGATGGTCGCACACGCCCAGATATAGGTGGCCGACACCTCCTCATCGCTCCTGGCGAGCAATCCAACGTCCGGCTGCGTCAAACAGATCTCATCGAGAATGAGGGCGTCGTGTCCGTGGCTGTTGAGATAGAGAAACGCTATCGCGCCGAGCAGTTTCTTCCTTCGTCTGAACGTCAAGATGCATTCCGGATCGAACGCATGGTATCGGCCAAGAACCGGCGCCATCATCTGAACCCCCGGAACGAGGCGGTGGGCCATGTCAGCCAGGATCGGCAGTTCAGCGCCGTGCGCGGGGCGCACCTCGATGTCCGTATCGGTCGGCAGTGAATCGAAATCGTGCTTTGCGGCCAAAGTGGCCCTTTCCTTAACCGGGTCCCGCATCTATCGTCGCTCCTACCTGTGGGACTAATACCATAATGGTTAGGGATTTCGGGTATGCAGCAACTATTGCACCGGGGTGCTGCGGTGACGCAGCACCGGACCGACGAGGTTCTGGGAGCGTCCTGGGACGACCTGAAATCGTTTCTCGCCTGTACGAGATACAGAAGCTTCCGTAACGCTGCCGAAGCGCTTGCCCTCACAAGCACGACCCTGATGCGAAGGATTGATCGACTTGAGGAGCGCATCGGCTGTAGGTTGTTTCTGCGCGATCAGAGCGGCTTGACGCTCAGCGAAGACGGAGCTGCGATGCTTGCGGACGTAACGGAGATGGAGCGTTACGCTTTCAACATCTTCAGGCGCGCATCCCAGTCGTCGAGCGATCCTGCGGGCACCGTGCGCGTTGCCGTAACGGAGGGCCCCGGCAATTTCTGGATTCTTCCAAGGCTGATCGATTTCCAGAACACCTATCGGAAAATCACGGTCGATCTTCGCTGCGCGATGGAGCAGGCCGACGTGGCGCGGCTGGAGTCCGATATCGCTATTCAGCTTGAACCGCCGACAAATCCTGAACTGATTGTCGCCAAGCTCGGCAGGCTGCACATTTATCCCTTCGTTTCCGAGGCGTACCAAAGGCTATACGGAATTCCCGCATCGCTGTCCGAGCTTAGAAATCACCGAATTGTCAAACAAAATGCGCCGCAGGTCGACGATTCGGCTTATGCTCGAGTTTTGGGCCTGACGTCGCTCGAGGGCATCGTCGGCATCAAGACAAACTCCAGCATCGGAGTTCTCTACGCGGTAGAGAGAGGGGCCGGCATCGGTTTCCTGCCCACCTCGTCTATTGCCTTGGGCGCGCCGTTGGTCGCCGTCGATATGGACGGCTTTAATCATCATGCCGATCTTTGGCTTACCTATCATAGAGAGTTTCGAAACTCGGATCGACACAAGATCGTCATCGACTGGCTCAAGAAGATCTTCGATCCCAAGTCCTATCCTTGTTTCAGGGATGAGTTCATTCACCCTAACGATCTCGTACCGCTGATGGCCGGATTGAGAGGAAATTTCGGGCTGGAGGGATATGTGGCTGCCAACCCATTTGGCGGCGCGAAGGCGCTGCTTTGATTGGGGTGGCCGCGCGCCGCCAACTGGCGTCCTCACCACCTGTACTCAACCCCCAAGGTCCCCTGGTGCGACTGCAGGTTGGCGCGTAACTTGCCGTCGTAGTTGAGGTAGAGCCGCGCGGTGTTGGTCAGGCTGAGGGAGGCGGAAGCGCCGGCGTCCGCCCCATATTGGCTCTCGCCGATCCCCTGAACCGTGATGCGCTGGGGGCCGAGGCTGACCAGCACCGAGTCGAAACGCTGCGAGAAATTATCGACGAACTTGCCGTAGGCTGACAGGGTCGAGAATCATGTCGCTGAAAATCCAGTAGTCGCCGACCTCCGCGCCGATCAGCGCCCGCGCGCGTTCCATTGTCGCCGAACTCGCCATCAGCGGATCCAGGCCGCCGACTTCCTGGAAGGCGTCCGTCGAGGCACGCACATATTCCAGCGCCATCTTGGGCACGATGCGGCTCTGCTGGATGCTCCAGAAACAGTCGAGCTCGGTTAGTGCGCCGTCGATATGCGCGCCATAACCGGCAGCGGCAGTACCGAGCCCGGTGTCCCGCCTCGAATTGATGCTGCCGAAACCGCGCACCACCGCTACCGCCCAGGTCCACGGACCCTTGTCGACGGACGCGTTGAAGCCGAACTGCGTCAGATCGAGCGTCGCCGACTGCAGCGCAAGCGGCACGTCGATGTCGGTGCGGCTTTGATCGACTGAAAAGCCGACATTGACACCGGAGGCGAGCTGCGCGCCGAGGCCGGCGACACCGCCCCAGGTCTTGCGCTTGTCGCCGACGAAATCGCCTTGCGCGCCGGTGGTTGACGAAATCCCGTAGAGCTCGCCCCAGGTTCAGAACCGCGGTCCCTCGGGCTTCCGAGGCACCGCCGCCCCCCGGATTTTTGCGCCATGCATTGGAAAAGCCGCCTGTCGCCTGGTTGCCGAGCCGCTCCAGGAAACTGCTGCCGAGGTTAAGGACCGCGGTACCCGACGAAATGTTGGAATTGATCATGCTCGCGGTCGGAGTTGGACTCGGGGTTGGCGACGGCGATGGGCTCGGGATCGGCGTTGGCGTCGCTGTGGGCGTTGGGCTGGGCGACGGCGACTGCGCGTTGGCCGAAGAGAAGGCCGCAATCGCCAAGACGACAACGAAGGCAAGCGCAACGGCTCGCGCAAGGCGCGCGAACTCAGTAAAACCCAAAAAACGCCGTCCGATGAAGGCGATTTGCCCTTAGTTCCGGCGGAGGGTCAATCGGTCTTGGTCACCAGTCGAGGGGGATTGGCGGGCATTGTGCCCCTGCTGCCACAGGTAGAATCGGGGCTCGCCGGTCGCGAACCGGATTCGCGCGCGCTTTCATAAGCTTGCTAACATGCAAATTTCGTGTTGCAATCCGCGGCACAATCGGATTTTGGCCGTTCGACTGTGCGTTTCGCGACCTTTAAAGCTAAGACTCGGACATTGAGCAGACTTCCGGAAACCGGTTTGTGGCGTGGCGCGCAAAATGCGTGGCCGCGTCTTTTTTACGTCTAGACCAGGAGACAGGCGATGCCGAAGGGTACCGTCAAGTGGTTCAACCCGACCAAGGGTTATGGGTTCATCAAGCCAACCGTCGGCGATAAGGACGTGTTCGTCCATATCTCGGCAGTCGAGCGTGCCGGACTCACCACCCTCAACGAAAACCAGGTCGTGGAATATGACCTTGTGGAAAATCGCGGCAAGAGCTCCGCGGAAAACCTGAAGGTTTCCTAAACTCGATCACGATCCGCGCAGAATCATGATTGCTCCCCCCGGCCTCTGCCGGGGATTTTTTTGCAAGGACGCCAGGACAGCTAGTTAGCGATCAGCTAGCTCGCGATCGGCGAGATCAGGAAATTGCCGGCGCCGGCGCCGACCGTCGTCCTGCAGATATCCCCATCGAGCCGCGCCTCGCCGCTGGCGACGAGCCGCAGCGCGTCGGGATAGATGCGGTGCTCGACCTCGAGCACTCGCTCGGCCAGCGTCTCCGCCGTGTCATGATCCGAGACCGCGACCGCGCCCTGCATCAGGATCGGCCCGGCGTCGGTTGCAGCAATCACGAAATGGACGGTCGCGCCCGAAATCTTCACCCCGGCGCGCAACGCTTGGCCGTGCGGATCGAGACCGGGGAACGACGGCAGCAGCGAGGGATGGATGTTGAGCATCCGGCCATACCAGCGCCGCACGAAATCGGCGGTGAACAGCCGCATGAAGCCGCCGAGACAGATCAGCTCGATCCGGTGGCTGTCCAGCACCGATTGCAGCGCCGCCTCGAACGCGGCGCGATCCTTGCCGAACGGCTTGCTTTCGACGACGACTGCCGAAACGCCGCTGGCTCTGGCTTTTTCCAGGCCCGGCGCATCGGTGCGATTCGAGATCACCACCGCGATCTCGGCCGGGAACTCCTCCGCCGCCGCAGCCCGGATCAGCGCGGCCATGTTCGATCCGCGCCCGGAAATCAGGATTGCGACGCGGCGTCTCATGGGCTCAGTCATGGGTTCAGTTTCTTGGGCTCAGTTTCGTCTCAGTTTCATTGGGCTTACCGGGCAAGGTCGAGATGGCCGTTATAGACGACGCGATGATCGCTCTCAGCCGGGATCACCTGGCCAAGCAGCGCAACGCTCTCGCCGTTGGCGGTGAAAACGTCGGTAACGTTTTCGACCGCGTCCGCCTCGACGATGGCGATCATGCCGATGCCGCAGTTGAGGGTGCGCAGCAGCTCCGCCTCCGCGAGGCCCCCCTGCTCCGCCAGCCATTTGAACACCGGCAAGACCGGCACCTGCTCAAGATCGATGCCGACCCCAAGGTGCTTCGGCAACACGCGAGGAATATTGTCGGTGAAACCGCCGCCGGTGATGTGCGCTAGCCCCTTGATCGCGCCCGTCTCGCGGATCGCGCGCAAACAGGATTTGACGTACAGCCGGGTCGGCGTCAGCAACGCGCCGCCGAGCGTCATCATGGGTGAAAACGGCGCCTGCGCACCGAACGTAAGACCGGAGCGTTCGACGACCTTTCGCACCAGCGAAAACCCGTTGGAGTGAGCGCCCGAGGACGCAAGCCCGATCACCGCGTCGCCCGCTGCGATATCGCGACGCGGCAGCAGCGTGCCGCGTTCGGCAGCTCCGACCGCAAAGCCCGCCAGATCGTAATCGCCGTCCTTGTAGAGCCCCGGCATCTCGGCGGTTTCGCCGCCGATCAGGGCGCAACCGGATTCGCGACAGCCTTCCGCGATGCCCGCAACGATCGCTGCGGTCGCTTCCGGATCGAGTTTGCTGCAGGCAAAATAATCCAGGAAGAACAGCGGTTCCGCGCCCTGTACGACGAGGTCGTTGACTGACATCGCGACCAGGTCGATGCCGATGCCGCCATGCAGGCCGGTCTCGATGGCGATCTTGAGCTTGGTGCCGACGCCATCGGTGGCTGCGACCAGAACCGGATCGGCAAAGCCTGCCGCCTTCAGGTCGAACAGGCCACCGAATCCACCGATCTCGGCGTCCGCGCCGGCGCGCGCGGTCGCACGCACCATCGGCTTGATCAGGTCGACCAGGCGATTGCCCGCATCGATATCGACGCCCGAATCCGCGTAAGTGAGGCCGTTTTTGCGGTCGTTCATGCTCAATTCCAGGCGGGGTGCAGACGGGGGTGAAGGCTGGGTTACGTCGGATTCCCGCCCCGTGCAATGGCTCGCAAACGCTGCGTGCATGAACTATGTAGATACAAAGACTTAGCTCGGAAAGCCGCCGGAAGTTGCTGTCCTCGTTGAGGAAATCGCCCGTTCTCATGCGGCGGTTTGACGCGCAAAAAAGCCCCGGGGCATCATCTGGGGCATCATTTTGCAAATTTGGGGCATCGCCGCTGAGTGCGGGTGCCCCTCGCGCTAGCTCTCACCGCGCGATCCGGTAGCTCTTGACCCGCTTGCGCCGTGGCCTCGCCGCCGTCTCCGGCGCCCGCTTGTGCAGGGGCACGCATCATCGCAATGCGCGGCATCATCGGGTCGCCGCCCGGCTCGGCCACCATGATCAGAAGCTCGGTCGCGGTCCGCCATTCCGGCGCCTCGTGCTCGGCCCTCGAAAGCTTCGTGATGTACGTGCCGGCGTCTTCTAGCGTGACCAGCTCGCGACCGCCGGGCAGCGGGATCGGTTCGTCGAAATGACGTGACCAATCAGCCATCGAAGAGCGTGCCGCTTCTAGCCTCGGCCAGGACGTAGCTCACGGCCCGCCCGGCCGCCCAGCTCAGGCCGGCCATCACGATGCAAACTCGGCCCACAGCAATCGTTTCGGCGATGTTTGTCATCCGCGCGAAGCCTAGAAGGGCGAAAATCACTGCAGGACATGGGATCAAAAGGATGCCGGCAACTATGTCACCGACTCGCCATAAGACAGGACCTAGTTGCCCAACAACTGGGTTCATCAAAGACCTCCTAAAATCGAAAGGCCCAGCGGCGCATTAAAAGCAAGCGCTGCTGGCGAAAAATGTTCCTTGGCCAATTAATTTGGTGCGGCGAATCCAAAAAAAACCGAACACTGTAAATTTAAGCTTAAGCTCTATTCACGAACAACCATCCGGTGGATGTGCGACATAATCGCTTCAATCGACCAGGCGGCGGATTCCCGGCTGAATCGGTCTCATTAGCGCCGTGGCCCTCTCGTCGGGCCGCTTTCCAGCAGGGCCAGCGTGAGAGCAATTCGCAGCAAGCTCACCGGCTCACGGCCTTTAACCGCCGATAGCAGGACTGTTGATTCGATAATAGCTTTTTGTCGAGGGCTTACGAGATGAGTGACGCCAACAAACCCGCGCGGCAGCCAACGACAACCCGTGGTACTGTCTTGCGACAATGTATGATGAACTGCCGGCCCAAGAACGGGATGTGCTCGTCGTCAAGAACCGCTTGGCCTGGAACCGCTGGATCGCCGCGGGCCTAAGCGATGAAGGACGTGCATCGCTTGTGAAAAATGGTTTCCCGGAGCCTGAACTTGCACCGTTGAGCCCCGAGGAGGAGCGTGCCTTTTGTCGCGCCTTCGCTGTTCGTACAGGCCGCAAAAAGGAACTCCCACCCGAACCAGCTGCAAATCCTGACTTCACCTTCACACAATTTGATCGAAACCTTGAGTTTCAAGGCTTTCTGTTGCGGGATGCCGACTTCAAGTCGGCGGTGTTCTCCGGTGGCGCCGACTTCACCTCGGCGACTTTCTTCGATGCTAACTTCAGCTCGGCGTTGTTCTCTGGTGGTGCCATCTTCAAATCGGCGACTTTCTCCGGCCATACTGCCTTCAACTCCGCGACGTTCGCCGGTGCCGACTTCGACTCGGCGACGTTCTCCGATTATGCTGCCTTCGTCTCTGCGAAGTTCTCCTACGAAGCTTACTTCAACTCGACGACGTTCTCCGGCCCTGCCAACTTCTGCGAGGCGACTTTCTCCTACCACACTGCCTTCAACTCGGCGAGGTTCTGCGGAGGAGCCGAATTCAACTCTACGACATTCTCCAAAACTGCCCACTTTATCTCGGCGACATTCTCCGATGATGCCTACTTCCATTGGGCGACGTTCTCTGATGCTATGTTCAGCTCGGCAACGTTCTCCGGCCGTACCTCATTCTTAGGCGCGAAGTTCTCACTAACCTCGCCTCCAGCTCGGCGACCTTCTCCGGCGAGACTAGCTTCCACTTAGTGACGATCTCCAACTTTGCCGACTTTAGCTCGGCGACGTTCTCCACACTCGCTGACTTCGGCTCAGCGAACTTCTCCAAATCCGCCGAGTTCATCTCCGTGCCGGCCCGACCGACCTCTCCTCGATCAAGTTCTGCGGTGACGCCAACTTCGCCTCAGCGAGGTTCTCCGACGTAGTCAACTTTCTCGACACAAAATTCGCTGCGGAACGACGTTCGCCGGAACAGAGTTTGGAGACCAGGTGCCCGATTTTCGCGGGGCGACAATGCACGAGGCCACCGAATGGCATGGCGCAATTTGGCCAAAGCCCCCGGACAACAGAGATGCCGCGCAATCGCAGGTCTATGCCTATGAACGCCTCAAGCAGGAGATGGAGCGCCTCAAGAAGCACGAGGATGAGCAGCGTTTTTTTCGGAAAGGGTTGCGCGCGCGTCGTAGACTAAAGTCGCCATTGTCAGCCACGCGGCTTCTGAATTTTCTCTATGAAGCGTTGAGCGATTATGGCCAAAGCATCGGCCGGCCGCTTCTCTGGATCGTCGTGTCTTTTGCAATCGGCTATTTTGTTTTTGCTGGTACGCCCGTGTTCAATGGAACGCACCTGACCAGAGCGGGTGCGGTGGCCTTGAGTTTTGCAAATATTTTCTCTTTCCTGCCCATCAGGCGCGAAATCATGACGCCTGAAATGATTGCTGGTTACATGGGCTAGCACAGATCGTCGGCGTGGCGCAGTCGCTTCTCGGTGGGATATTGCTCTTCCTCCTAGGACTTGCGCTGCGCAACCGATTCCGCATGAGGTGATCGCTTGATGCGTTCGCTGCCCCAAGTTTGGAGAGTCCGAATTTGGCAGGAACGCCGCGCCTGATACCGCTGGCGATGGATTGCAATCCCTAGGGCCGTTCCTATCCGACGCGAACGCGTTGCTCAATATTGGCCGCCGGTCCCCCTGCGCGGACATTGCGAGTGCCGGATGGAAGTGTTTGTGAGCCTGCGAGGCTTTTCCACGGACCAATAGTTTCGACGATGATATTAATTCCGGCCAAAGCGCTGTCGATTTGGCGCTGCACGTTGTCGACCTCGGACTTCACGAATTCTTGCATTTTTTGGAGTTCGGAAACTAACCCCTGAAGTTCCTCCATCGAATTTGAGGTCAACCGGGCGACGGAAGATTTGATTCGTTCGGCGCTGATCTCCGGCGAGTCGGAGGGTTTCGACTTCTCTTTGGTGAGTTGTGTTGCCAAAGCCAATTCCGGCGGAGGCGTTTTTTCCTCGGGTGCGGCAGACGTTGGGGTATCCATCAGCTTCTCCTTCGCAGGTTTGTCGCAACGCTAATCCCGAACCCAAATAGTTAATAATTCGTGTTGTGCGGATAATTTTTCGATGACGCGAAATGAAAGCGCGCGAGCCCAAGCCTGACATCATGACGGCGCCGACGGTTGGCGAATTCTGCAGAATGTTCTGCATCACGCCAGAGCTGCTCGCGCTCAACCGCCAGCTCGCGCAACACGTTGAGCATTTCAGCGTCGAGTTTTTCCTTCATCTTCTCGCTCAGGCGCATCGGGCTCTCGCCGCTGTTATGGGAAAACAGGAATTGCCCCTGCTGCTTCGGGCAGGCATCATAAACCAGCGAGCGCAGGTCAGCCGTGACCGGCACAAGATGCGCGAGCTTGCCCTTCATTCGCTCGCTCGGGATCGTCCGCTCCCAAGAGTTGCCACGCAAATTCCATTCGGCGCGCTCGGTGTTCAAGAGTTCGCGGGCGCGCAGCGCCGTCAGGATGAGGCCGCGATAGCATGGGCCGACCGGATACGGCGGGCGGTTCGCAGCAACCCACGCCGCGCGCAGCTCATCGTCATTCAGGACGCGCTGACGGGGCTAATCTTGCCGACGATCTTTGAGATTTTGATGGTCGCGCACGGGCTGATCTTGAGACCATAGACCCGCTGGTCGATCACCCACGAAAAGAACCCGCCCAAGTCGTCGAACAGCGACCGGGCCATCGCGGGCGTCTCGACGCGCCTCGGGTTGACCACCTTGGCGAGGATGTCCAGATCGGTGATTTCGGCAATCGGTGTGTCCTTGAAGACCGGAAGCTGATGTTTTTCGATCCGCTTGCGGATGGCCTTGCCGGAACGCTGCCCCGCCAGTTTCATGGCGAAATAGTCCGCCATGATGCCACCGAACGTCTTGGCCTGTTCTGCGGCCAGTGCTTCCTTCGCCTGCTTATCGACCACGGCCGGGTCGCGACCTTGCTTAACGAGGTCTGACCACCTCTCTGCGGTCTTGCGCGCCTTTTCCAAGGTGATGGCTTCAACCCTGTCGATCTCGCGCCGGGTTGGAAACTTCGAGCCCGGGAAGCGGGCCTGAAAGATGTAAGTCCGGGCTCCATTGTCGGTGACGCGGACCCCGAAGCCGGGGACTTTGGCGTCCATGATCTGCACACGCTTGCCCTTGGGCGCGGCCTTAAGAGATTGAATCTTGCGGTCTGTCAGTAGCTTGCGGGCCATGATAAAATCTTTCTGCTGATAGGCCGGCTTTTGTAGATAACAACAGCAAAAAATCTTCACCGGGGCATCATTTTGAGTGAGATACAGCGTTGACCTATGAAACACTTTGAGACGAAAAAATGCAAGAAATGCCTGCAGCACAGGGACTTGTGTAATTCCATGAGAGGCAACGAAAATCTTTGAAATAGGTTCGGCGAGTAACTATGTAGATATCAACCGGTTCAGCCGGCAAAGGCTGGATTCTCTACCCAATCAAACCGGTAGCCGGGGGAAGAAGAAGCGCCGCGTGAGTATTCCGAATATCATTACCCTGGGCCGCATCCTGCTGGTTCCCATCATCGTCTGGGCGATCGCCTCCAGCCAGATGGAGATCGCATTTGCGGTCTTCATCGTCGCCGGCGTCAGCGACGCGGTCGATGGCTTCCTTGCCAAGCGCTTCAACATGGCGAGCGAATTGGGGGCCCTGCTCGACCCGCTGGCCGACAAGGCGCTTCTGGTTTCGATCTACATGGCGCTCGGAATCTCGGGCGCGATTCCGCACTGGATCGTCATCCTGGTGGTCTCGCGCGACATCATGATCGTCACGGGTGTGATCGTGTCATGGTTGTTCGACAAACCGGTGCCGATGAAGCCCTTGATGGTGTCGAAGCTCAATACGGTTGCGCAAGTGGCATTTGCTGCGCTTGTTCTGGCCTCGCTCGGCTTCGGCTTTAGACCTACGCCCTATGACATGATCATGATGGGCTTCGTCACGGTGTTTACGCTTGCTTCCGTATCGCTCTATCTCGTCGAATGGATACGGCACATGAGCACGATCGAAGCCCGATAATCTGCATCTCACATGCGCCGGCAGATCCCGGCATGGAGTAGTGCGTGGCAAGCCGCGTTCACCCTCATCAACTGGCATTCGCGCTGCCGCACGCCGAAAGCCTGACGCGCGACAACTTTCTCGAGGGCCCCGCCAACGCCGCGGGCGTGGCGCTGATCGACAGCTGGCCGGAATGGCCGGACCGGATCATGCTGCTCGCTGGAGCGGAAGGGTCCGGCAAGAGCCACCTCGCCGCGATCTGGGCCGAACAGGCCGGCGCGCGGTCCACCGCGGCGCATGCGCTGATGCCTGCGAACGTGCCGGGCGAGCTTGCCACCGGCGCGCTGGTGGTGGAGGATTTGCGATCACAGGAAATCGACGAGCGCGCGCTGTTTCACCTGCTCAACCTGGCACGGGAAGACCAGGCCTATGTCCTGATCACCGCGCGCGAGCCTCCGTCCGCGTTGCAGGTCGAGCTGCGCGACCTACGCTCGCGGCTGCGCGCCGTGCCGGTCGTGTCGTTGTTGCCGCCCGATGACCAGCTGTTCCGCGCGCTGATCGTCAAGTTTTGCGCGGATCGTCAACTGGCCATCGATGAAGCCTTGGTCGGTTACCTCGCCACCCGGATCGAGCGTTCCTATGCGGCGGCGCGACAGGCGGTCGAGTTCCTGGATCGCGAGGCCCTGCGGCTCGGCCGGCCCGTGACCCGGGCGCTGGCGGCTGAATTGCTGGGCAAGCCGTAAGCAGGCCGCGTGTTGACGCGGCGTGAGGCGGGAACTTCAATGGTCACCGAAACGTCATTGCGGTAACACACACTTTGCGCTGCACTCGCCCAAACGGCGCTGTAGCCTGATTCGAAATGGACCGATTTCTCATGGAATCCGCACAAGCTATTGTAATTAAAGAGAAAGAAGCGGATATCGAGGCCGTCCCTACGATTGCCGAAAGCCCCGAACGCTTCATCAATCGCGAGTTATCCTGGCTGCATTTCAATCGCCGGGTGCTAGAGGAGTCGGTCAATCCCGGCCATCCTGCGCTGGAACGGGTGCGATTCCTGTCGATTTCAGCCAATAACCTTGATGAGTTCTTCATGGTCCGCGTGGCCGGCATCAAGGCCCAGGTCCGCGAGGGCATCGCCGAGCGCAGTCCCGACGGGATGACCCCCACCGAACAGCTCACGCTCATCAACAAGACCGTTTCGCAACTTGCCAGCGACCAGCAGGCGATCTGGCGCGAGCTGCGCGGCATCCTGGCCGAGGTCGGCATCGTCCTGGTCGACGGCCGCGACGTCACCAAAACCGAGCGCAGCTGGATCGAGGATCACTTCCTCCACAACATCTTCCCGCTGTTGACGCCGCTGGCAATCGACCCGGCGCACCCCTTCCCGTTCATTCCGAACCTCGGCTTCACCGTCGCGCTGCAGCTCGCGCGCGTCGCCGACGGCAAGCCGATGAACGCGCTGATCCGCATGCCCGGCAAGATCGACCGCTTCATCCGCATGCCCGCGACCAAGGATGGCGCGGTGCGGTTGATCACGGTGGAGCAGGCCACCGGTCTTTTCATCGGCCGGCTGTTCCCGGGCTACACCGTCAAGGGCCAGGGCGCGTTTCGTGTCATCCGCGACTCCGAAATCGAAATCGAGGAAGAGGCGGAAGATCTGGTCCGACTGTTCGAGACCGCGCTGAAGCGGCGGCGGCGCGGATCGGCGATCCGGCTCGAGATCGAGGCCCACATGCCGGAGGAGCTGCGCGCCTTCGTGCAGCAGGCGCTCTCCTGCAGCGACGACGAGGTTCTGCTGGTCGACGGCGTGCTGGCGATGAACGAATTGTCGCAACTGACCCGGCTCGACCGCCCCGATCTCGAATTCGTCCCCTACGTGCCGCGCCATCCCGAACGGGTCCGCGATCACGGCGGCGATATCTTCGCCGCGATCCGGCAGAAGGACCTGATCGTCCATCATCCATACGAATCCTTCGACGTCGTGGTGCAGTTCCTGCAACAGGCCGCGCGCGATCCCGACGTCGTCGCGGTCAAGCAGACGCTCTATCGGACCTCCAACAACTCGCCGATCGTGCGCGCGCTGGCTGAGGCCGCGGAAGCTGGAAAGTCGGTCACCGCGCTGATCGAATTGAAGGCCCGCTTCGACGAAGAGGCCAACATCCGCTGGGCGCGCGACCTCGAACGCGCCGGCGTGCAGGTCGTCTACGGATTCCTCGAATTGAAGACCCATGCCAAGCTGTCGCTGATCGTGCGGCGCGAGGGCGGCACGCTCACCACCTATGTCCATACCGGCACCGGCAACTACCATCCGGTGACCGCGCGCATCTACACCGACCTGTCCTACTTCACCTCCGACCCGATCATCGGGCGCGACGCGGCGCGGGTGTTCAACTACATCACCGGCTATGCCGAGCCGATCGACATCGAGAAGATGGCGGTGTCGCCGCTGACCTTGCGCAAGCGCATGATCGAACACATCCGGGGCGAGAGCGCCCATGCCCGCCACGGCAAGCCCGGCGCGATCTGGATGAAGATGAACTCGCTGGTCGATCCCGACATCATCGATGCGCTGTATCAGGCTTCGCAGGCCGGCGTGTCGATCGAGCTCGTGGTGCGCGGCATCTGCTGCCTGCGGCCGGGCCTGCCCGGACTTTCAGAAAACATCCGCGTCAAGTCGATCATCGGCCGCTTCCTTGAGCACGGCCGAATTTACTGCTTCGGCATGGGACAGGGCCTGCCGAGCCCGAAAGCAGTTGTGTATATCTCGTCCGCCGACATGATGCCGCGCAACCTCGACCGCCGCGTCGAGGTGCTGTGTCCGCTGCAAAATCCCACGGTGCATCAGCAGGTTCTCGAACAGATCATGGTCGCGAATCTGAAGGACAACGAGCAGAGCTGGCAGTTGTTGCCGGACGGGACGTCAACGCGTATGAAGGCCGCGAAAGGCGAAGAGCCTTTCAACCTGCATAACTACTTCATGACGAATCCGAGTTTGTCAGGCCGTGGAAAGTCGCTCAAGGAATCCTCGCCGCGCCGTCTCACGCGCCGTAACGAACGTCATCCGCCACCCTAAGGGGTCGTTGCGGTGAAGCGACCGCGCAAACGCGTCTCCAGCGTCGCGGTCATCGACATCGGTTCGAATTCGGTTCGTCTCGTCGTCTATCAATCGATGACGCGCAGCCTGCTGCCGATCTTCAACGAAAAGACCTTGTGCGGCTTGGGGCGGGAGGTGCAGAGCACCGGCCTGTTGGCGCCCGACGCCGTCGCCAAGGCGTTGATCTCGCTCAAGCGGTTTCGTGCCTTGTGCAGGGTGCAGCAGGTCGGCCGCGTCTACGCCATCGCCACCGCCGCCTGCCGCGACGCCAAGAACGGCCCCGACTTCATCGCCAAGGCGGAGCGTATTTGCGGCGTGCCGATCGAGATCCTGTCGGGCCCGCGCGAGGCGCGACTGTCCGCGCTCGGCGTGATCTCGGGGATTCACAATCCGGACGGCATCGTCGGCGATCTCGGCGGCGGTTCGCTCGAACTGATCGACGTGCGCGGCAACGCCGCGCGTAGCGGCGTGACCCTGCCGCTCGGCGGGCTTGCCTTGCAGGATCTGGCGCATAAGTCGCTGAAGCGCGCCGAACGCATCGTCAAGAATGAACTGTCCGAGGTTTCCCAGCTCAAGGCCGGACGCGGCCGTACCTTCTATGCGGTCGGAGGCACCTGGCGCGCGCTGGCGCGAATCCACATCATTCAGAGCGGATATCCGCTGCAGGTGATGCACGGCTATTCGCTTCCCGCGGCGGAGGCGCTGGATTTCGCGCGGCGGCTGCGGCGGCTGGCGGCGGCAAACATGCTCGCCGACATCGAAGTCGTCACGGATGCGCGCCGGCCATTGTTGACCTATGCGGCGCTGGTGCTCGAATACATCATCCGCATCGGCAAGCCGAAGGCCATCGTGTTTTCCACTTTTGGGGTCCGCGAAGGCCTGCTTCACTCGCTGTTGCCCGAAGCCGAGCGTTCCAAGGATGGGCTGATCTGCGCTGCGCAAACGCTCAACCAATTGCTGTCTCGCTCGGCGCGCCACGCCCGGGAATTGATCGAATGGACCGATCGGCTGGTGCGGGTTGTGCACCTGCGCGAGACCGAGGAAGACCGCCGCCTGCGTCACACCGCCTGCCTGTTGTCCGATATCGGCTGGCGCGTGCATCCCGACCATCGCGGCGAGCAGACGCTGAGCCTGATCATCAATGGCAATTTCGGCGCGATCAGCCATCAAGGCCGCGCATTTGTCGGGCTGGCGGTGTTCTACCGCTATGCCGGTCTGCGCGAGGAAAACGAGCCGCCGGAAAACATTCAGGAGCTGCTGGCGCCGGCCATGGTCGAGCGCGCTCGGCTGCTCGGGGCGGCGTTCCGTGTCGCGCATCTGATTTCGGCGGCGCGGCCGGGCGTGCTGCCGGCAACCCACTTTCGAAGCCGCAGCCGCCAGCTGATGCTGGTTTTCGAGCACAGAATGGGCGACCTCGTCGCCGACCGCGTCGGCGGTCGCTTCAAGCAACTGGCGCGGCTGGTCGGCCGCACCGGATCGATCGTCCGGCGGTAGTTTCGCGCGATCCGAAACGGATTCCTCAGGACAGATCGGCCGGCCGCGCCGCCTTCACAGCGGCTGGCGGCGCGTTATCCTGATCCTGGCCAAGCCTGCGTTTTCGCCAGATCGAGCCTGCGACCACGACGATGATCGCGCCCAGCAGCGAGGCGATGGTATCGATCAGTTCGTTATCCAGGCTGAAATGCGGTGATACGCCAAAAATCGCCGATGCCGCGCTGACATCGAGAACGATCTTTCCGTCGAGCAGCCGGTGCAGGAACGGCTGCAGCGCCGGATCGCTCGCGATCACGTCGCCCGCGATCCAGCCGAGCAGCGTTGCGCCGAGCCAAACCAGGACCGGAAAGCGGTCCAGCACCAGCATGATCAGCGCGGCGCCGGCGATGATCATGGGAATGCTGATGGCAAGGCCAAGGATCAGCAGCGAGAGCTGACCGTTCGCCGCAGCCGCGACCGCGATCACATTGTCGAGGCTCATGATGATGTCGGCGATAACGACGATGCGGATCGCATGCCAGAGCGTGGTGCCGGCAGCGACTTCGTCGCTCTCGTCTTCGGGCACCAGAAGCTTGGCGGCGATCCCGAGCAGCGCGAGGCCGCCGACGAGCTTCAGGTAGGGCAGCGCCATCAGCTCGACGACGATGCCGGTGAAGACGATCAGCAGCATCACGGCGATGCCGGCGCCGATGACCATGCCCCACATGCGGTGCCGGCCGTGCAGGCCACGGCAGGCCATCGCGATCACCAGCGCATTGTCGCCGGACAACAGCACGTTGATCCAGATGATCTTGCCGACCGCAAGCCAGAACGCCGGCCTTTGCATGTCGGCGTGGAATTGGGTGAAGAACGCGCCGAGATTGGCGGGATCAACGACCTGCAGCAACCAATTCACAGCCTCCCCCTACAGCATGATCCAGAAAAGTGGCTACCGGTTTTCCGAAAAGATCATGCTCAATCAAAAAACTAGAGCGCGATCCATCGCGCTCTAGCCCGGCCTTGTTAAGCCGGACGGCTCCTGCCCGAGCGCGCGATCAGCCGACGATCTCGTTGCCCGAGAAGAACTGCGCGATCTCGATCGCGGCCGTTTCGGGGGCATCCGAGCCGTGCACCGAATTTTCGCCGATCGACTTCGCGTGAACCTTGCGGATGGTGGCTTCCGCCGCCTTGGCCGGATCGGTCGCGCCCATGACGTCGCGGTATTTCAGCACGGCGCCCTCACCTTCCAGAACCTGCACCACCACCGGACCGGAAGTCATGAAATCCACCAGTTCGCCGAAGAACGGACGCGCCTTGTGCACGGCGTAGAAGGTCTCGGCCTGCTCGCGCGTCATGCGGATGCGCTTTTGCGCCACGATGCGAAGTCCCGCCTTCTCGATCAGCGCGTTGACCGCGCCGGTGAGATTGCGCGCGGTCGCGTCAGGCTTGATGATCGAGAAGGTGCGTTCAATCGCCATGATTACGTATCCTTGAGACAGCTGTGGAGGGAGTTGCCGCGCTTATATCGGCGCCCTCCACGAACAGCAAGCGACCTAGAGCGCGATGGCGCTCTAGGTTTTTGATTGAGCATGATCTTTTCGGAAAACCGGTATCCACTTTTACGGATCATGCTCTACGCATGCCTTTCTGGCCGGGCCTGGAATTACAACAATTTCACGAACCCTAACCCTGCAGGATCGTAATAGCGAAGACACCCTAATTTCATTGGGCCTCTGGCAACAGGCGGCCTGATTTAGCGGCGCGACGTCCGTGTTGGAAGCACGGCGCCGCGCCTAACCACAGCGACCGGAAAGGACGGTTCACAACGGCTAAAGACGACACTGCATCCGTAATCACGCTGCATCAACCCAAACGGGCCAAGACCGACGCCGAGCGAGCCCGGGCGTATCGGGAGAAGAAGGCAACTTCTTTGGTGGCCAAGGAAGTTGTCCCGGCATTGCCGGTCCCGACCGAGCATGCAGCGGGGGCCCCCACCATGCTCACGCCCGTAACGCCTCATGATATCGTGAAGACTGCGACCGTCACGTTGCGTCAGGTGACGGCATCACGGCCGTCACGCTTCAAACCCAATATTTTCCTTGCCCTCGCCGCCCTTGCCCTCGCCGGGGTCGGCACCGTGCAGAACGGTTGGTTCGCGCAGTCCATGGGCGCGACCCCGGTCGCCGGTACGTTGTTCCTGATCCTTGGCGTGGCCAGCGATTGTGTCGCCTTGGTCCTGCCCTCGGTGGCCGCCCGGGCATGGCAAGCTCGCCAGCGCGCCACCGCGCTCGCCGGGTGGATGGTCTGGCTCGCGACGTTCGCCTTCGCGCTGGTCTCCTCGATCGGCTTCGCCGCGACGAACATCAGTGACGTCACCATGGTCCGCGCGTCACGGGAAACCCCAGCCGTGACGGCGGCTCAAACGGCCCTCGGTGACGCGATGGCCTCGCGCGATCAGGAATGCAGAGGCGGTGTTGGCCGCCACTGCAGGCAGCGCGAGCAGGCGGTTGTCGACCGGCGGCAGGCGTTGGAGGCCGCCAAGCAGACCGTGGCGCAGGCGGCGCACCCGCAGGCCGTGGCGGCCACCAAGCTCGTCTCATGGGTTACCGCTGGTGCGATCTCGCCGAGCGAGAACGACTTCGGCATGCTCCGGCTCATGCTGCTCTGCCTGGTGCCGCAACTTGGCGGCCTCTTGGTTATGGTCGCGCGCACATGAAGTACACGGATAACAAGGCCAAGGTGGACGCGATGCGCGAGGCGCCGCCTTTGGGCCGCCCTTATATGGGACGTTTGAAGTCAAGTGCTGATTCATGTCTGCGACGGTTTAATTTTGCCCTAAATCCAGCGGGTTTGATTTTGCGTTCACAGCACGTGCCGGCGCAGTCCATTGGGTCCATTCTTTGGTTCGACCCGCGCCGCGAGCATTCTTCCGTCCCGACCGCTAAGTCTCTCGGCCGCCGCGCGCAGGGCCTGTCAAGGCTGGCCGCGTCTTTCGCGGCCACCCGAAGGGCTTGGCCTTGACTGGCCTGAGCACGGCGGCATCCTAGATCGGATCGGGGCCGCAGGCGTCGCCACATGGCAGGGAAATTCAAGGTCAAATTCACACCGCTGCTAATTCATGGTTTGCTTCCTTTTATTCGTGCCAGTCGTACTGGCGATGGGGTGGTGATCGGCCGACGCCGACCCCCAACGAGTCAGGCGGGCGGCGGCCGATCACTTGACTTAAGAACAACGCAGCGACACGAGGCGGAGCCCGCTTTCAAGTTGACGATGGTTGTAAAAAACCGACCGCCACATCCTTATATACGGTGGATCCGTTGGATCCGAACCATGATGCAACTATGCGCATCGAGGGCGAGGCTCCGAAGCAGCAGCAGCCCATTCTTTTTCCCGGTACAGAGACCATGGGGGGACGGCGGGCTACCGCTACCTCGGATCGCTTTTGGCCGTTTCGTCGCTATGCGCGCCGAGGTGCCAAAACCTGGTATTTCTTCTTCCTTCCTGTCGCCGATTACGCCGCTGAATGCAGCCTGAAGCCTTCCGGTATGACGCCGTCATTCGCATAGTGCCACAGGGCAATGATGAGCTTGCGGGCAAGCGCTACAATCATCGGCTTGCGTGATCTCTTTGCATTCTCGGTGCGTTGTTTGAACCATTGTACCAGAGCGCTGTCGGGCTGGAACTTCACCATGCGCCAGGCCAGCTGGATCATGATTTTACGCACCCGCGCGTTGCCCGAGCGGGAAAGGCCCTTTTCTCGTCGCTTTGAGCCGCTTTCATCCGGTGAGCCGGTCAATCCGGCATAACGGGCTACAGCTTTGCGGTCGCGTAATGTTCGGGACAGAAGCTCATGCACCAAAAGATCGGCTGTCTCCAAACCAAACCCGTAAATCCGTACCAGCAGATAAATCATCCTGTTCGCAAGAGCCTCCGGCTTTTGTTCAATCTGCTGCAGCCGGGCCTGCTCGATTGCCTTGATTTGTTGCTTGATGATCTTCAACCGCTCCATGTCCCGTCGAAGCGCGGCGGTCGTGTTGGGCGGTAAGGACTTGCCCTCTGGTGTGCGGACAGTCTCCAGCTTCACGCTCGCCTTGCGTAGCTTGGGATTGAAGTTACGGACGCCAAACTGGACCAAGGCTGATTTCATGCGATTGACCACACGGGTTTGTTCATGGACCAATCCCTCGCGCTCACGATGCGGGCGCTTGGCATCCTCTTCCTCCATGGTCGGGACAATTGCCATGGTGCAATGGCCTCGCTCACCACGTAGCCAGCCAAGGAAGGCGCGCTTCAACATCGCCGTATCGAGCCGATCCGTTTTAGCTCGCCGATGTTCGCGGGATACGGCCACGCTGTTGGCGTGGATGACATGCGCATCTATGCCGCGTTCCCGCAGCCAGCGAGCCAGCCAGAAGCTATCGCGCCCAGTCTCGTACGCCACCGCAATCCGGGTGATCAGCCTGCCGGCCTTGATTGCTTCGTCCCGCCAGCCATGCAGCAGTTTCAGCAGGTCTTCCGGGTTCGGCTCCAATTTCTTCAGCGGTTCCCGGCTAACCCCAGGTATCAGCCCGGCGACCAGCCAGCTTGATAAACTGAGTTCAATGACCGCGACCAGCGTGTTATCCTGCATGAAGGCGGCGGGACTGGCTTTACTGTTGTCGTGGGGTTTCTGCATTAGGAGGCTCCGTCAATTGTAAGTTGATCGAAGCGACGATTTTACAGCTGTCTCGCCGCTGCCCCATAGCATCTTTTTCATGACCTGATGCCCTGGTCCGGCTGATGGTGGCGGACGTGACGGCGTGGCACCACGATGTCTAAAATGAGAAAATCGCGATCTTTTGGCGGAGGAATCTTGACAGCACCGTATTAATACGGGAAAGCTTGACATTGCCGGAAGGCGATTCCCTCCGCGTCTAGTGAAGCGTTGATTCTGCATGTCTGCGGAGGTGGTTATGGCGCGGCTTTTGTTCCCGTGGGGCGAGCTGATCATTGGCATCATTGTGGATACCACGGTGTTAGCGCTTGGTATTTTCATGATCGTCACGGCCTGTATTGGGCTTCTGTGAGGGTTGCCAACTGCGTCGCTGCTCTGGACAAGCCAGCGGCCGAACCCGAGTCTCATCACCACCGGGCTCACCATGGTGGCGGCGAAGATTGCGGACCGGTCATGAACCGGATCGGCGGCCGCACCATCATGTTCAGGCTGCTGCGGCTAACCCAATTAAAGAGGCCGCCAACTGAGGCGGCCTTACTGCTTGTGAGTGAACATCGCTATCTTCCGATCCAACTGCCATAGCTCTACGTCATGGCCGTTCACCAACCGCTTGGCACTCTCTTTGGCGGCCTCGTCATCGGCGCAAACTAGATCGGTGCGTTGAAAGATATGCCCGTCCGGGCCTATCAAGTAGGCGCGGTATTCTTGCATGGCCCCACCCTGTGCAAGGTTTTAACGAAGCATAAAAATGCAAAAGCGTCGGTACGGTTCCGGACAATCGAAGCCATTTTCTTAAATTGGCCACTGCGGTTTTCAAATTAGGCCACCGAGGCGAGGCGGCCTTATTCTATCTGCCCCTCTCCTTGGCAGTCCGCGCGAGTTTCATCCATTCTTCGGCAAGCCGCAGCCATTCTTCTTTATCGCGCGTACTGCTCTCTGCCTGCTGGAGGCATTCCTCGGCTTGGTTTAGGAACTTGTCTGCATCCGTCTGGGTCATGGCGCCGGGATAATGCGCAAAGTGAACTTAGGACACTGAGCTTAAATACGGACAGTCACCATTGGATACTGGCCGAAATCGGCCACTCGCAGATTCAAAACAGGCCACTGCAAGTTCTGTAGAAATCCAAATTTCTTTACTTTATCGGCCGGCGCCGGGGAGACGGGCGGCGCGGCCGGCGCGGCCTCGATCGGCGGCGCAACGATGATGTTGTCGACCGGGACGGCGTCTGCCGGCATCGGCGTAACAACCCCGCCCTCACGATAGGCGCGCGGCCTGTACTTCCTACGTGTCGCCACCGCTTAGATCCTGCGAACACTGCGCATGTAGTCGGAATCGCCAACCATGTTCGGGTCGTCCTTGCCCTTCATGAGCCGATCAAGGTTGCGCGCGATCTTCGGCTTCATGCTGGTATCGCGCACCGTGACCTTGGTCGACGGAAGTTTCATCGGACCATTCGAGGCCCTCAGGGCAATCTGGGAATTGGCCGATGCTCGCTTGCTCCAATATTCGATGTTTTTCGGATCTCGGCCAGGGCCAGGCTGGCCATTCGCGGGGTTGCTGTACTCTCGGAGACGACTAATGCGGGACATGGTTACCTCTTGTAGAGCTGCGGGTCCAAGTCGCTGACCGGGACGTTGCGGTCGAATTGCATAGACTGCTTGGCCGATCTTCGCGCGCGCGGGCCTGGATGAAATCGCGACGGTGATCGTCATCCATCATGTTCTGCATCTTGATGCCCACAATGGTGTGGTTGCCATGGATGCGGTCCGTTTTCCGCAAGCCATCGGGCTGTTCATACTCAAGAGTCCAAAAGTCCGGTTGCGTCGGGCCGCCGCGCGTGGCGGTCACCTTGCGCTCCCTGCCGGTTTCCTCTTTCTCGGTAAAGACCTTGACCTCGCGCGGGCGGATGTATTCGGGCATGATCATTTCACCTGGTTCGAATAGCTGCCATTGGCGAGCATCGAGCGATAAGGATTCACATTCCTCGTGTAGATTTCGTCCTTCTGATCATCCGTGAGCGGCGGCAAGTCCGGCCGATCGACAAGGCTCTTTCTCGCGATTTCCTGTTGCTCGGGGGAGAGGCCAAGCGGTTGCTCGGCCGCGCAGCCTGCTGCTGCGCGGAGACGTAACCTTGGGCACGCTGCGCCAGCGCGTTGCGCTCCAGGTCGAGTTGGAGAATCTGGCGGCTCGCTTCCATGGTGCCGTCCGCATCTTCACGGTGGCGCGCGCTTTCAAGTTCGGCTGCGGCGATCGCCTATCGGCTATCGATGTCCTGAGCCGCCGCGTTCAAAATGCTGTTGTAATCGAAAGGCATGGGCGTGCTCCTATTCGGCTGCTTGCTGATGTTGGGCGTTCATTGCGGGGCGCGGCGCAATGGTCGCGGCGCGCTGTTGCAGATACCAATCTGCCATCAGCCGCAGATGATCGGCCTTGCCGAGCAATCCGCCGTCATTGAGCCGGTTTATTGCATCCGCCTGCGCTTCCGTTGTCCAAAATTCGACCGGCGCGTGAACCTGCCCGGTGGTTTTGCCATCTTTTCCTCTTTCTCTCGGATCGCTCGCGCCTCACGCTCGGACTTAGAGCGGGCGCCTTACGGTCTACGCGCGGTCGCGTCCGGCAATTGCAATTGCCCCTCATCGATCATCCGTGACGCGCGAACCGCTCCATTCGCGCCGGCGATAATGCGCATCGGCCAGCTCGGCGTTCGCCTTGTTGACGGCCTCGCATGATCCGCCGCGAGAATGCGCTTGCATCGCCTTTGCGACCTTCATCTGCGCGGCCTCGACACGCGTACAGTGCTTCGAATCTTCGCCCAAATATGCCATCGCCGTTGCCTTCGAAAGAATGAACGTTGAGGTTCACTCTATCCGAAAACGCGCGGATAATCAAAGGCCCGCGCTCGGAGCAAGGATGGGGAAGGGCTCTAATGGCGTTCAGGCGAAAATACCCTCCGGCCCGATGTCTGTCACAACAAGCACGTCGGCGCCCTCAACGAATTGCAGGCCTCTCTCTGGCTTCTTAAGCAAGGCTACGAGGTTTTCCGGAACGTCTCTGCACACGGGCTTGTCGACATCGTCGCCATGAAGGACGGGGTTGTCCGCAAGTTCGATGTCAAGGCGTTGAGCGGCGGCCTTACCGTCGCACAGGTGGCCATCAACGTCGAACTGCTTCGCGTGTCCACGGACGGCGTTTGCAATGTTGTCTCTCGGCCGACCATCATGGACTACTCCCAGACAGGGCTGAACTGATGCAACCGATCTATTTGACGCAAACTTCATCCGGCTCCTCGCCGTGGAAGCTGACCAACTGGCGCTGCACCCCTGTGAACATCGGCGTCTCCGTGGCCTGCAATTCGAGCAGCACGTTTCAGATCGATTACACGCTCGACGACGTGACCGGCAGCTTTCCGAACCCGACCCTTGGAGCATCGGCGCCGACTTTCCTTTCCTCGTTCAGCGGCTCGTCATCCGCCAATGCGGCATTTACAACCCCGGTCGCCGTCGCCGAGCCCGGCCTCAGCGGCATCGATAACCAGCAAAGATACCGCGCCTTGCTCTGCCTCGAAAACCTTCCCTCGATCGAAACATGGCGAGCCACGTTGAGCGAGAAGGACGCGAGCGGCTCAATCATTCCAACGCCATCTGGGCGCATTTTCGGCGCGCGCCACAAACCCGGCCTCGGCGCCGAAACGGCGGCGGGCACGGCCGGCGACGAAGCGGGAGCAAATTGTCAAGCGCGCCAAGGCGGCCGGCGATGCGGCGCGCCAGGGGCCGATCGGTTTTTTGGGGGCAAGATCATCTGCGCCGCGCACATCGAGCGATGCTCGAACTCGCGAAGTTCGGATCTGCTGACGCTCGCGCGCGTCGCGCTGGAAGCCGCGATCCGGAGCGATGACGATCTGCGCGACCTGCTGCCGCAAGCTGTAGTTGCTAAGTCCTCACTACCTCGACGACCGGACATCGTCGGTCCCATCTGGTTACGTCCCACGAGTGCCATAGGCGACTTCGAACGCTGCACTTGAACTGAAACAGGCCGCCAACTAAGGCGGCCCTATCCCAGCAACCATAAGACCGCGCCGAGCAAGGCGGTGATCGCTATCGAAATAAGAAGCGGGAGGCCAGCCAATGTCGACCATTGCCAGACAGTCAAGTGCATACGCTGGCAGCGGGCTTGGTCTTCCTGTTGGCGGTTAGCAGCGGCATATGCCAACCATGCCGCAAACATTTTCAGGTCGGTGGTCAATATCGCTCATGTCATAAAAAGTTCACAAAACCTGAGGGCCCGGACTTCCAAGCGACGGATGCGAAGTTCCTTAGCCGCGCGGCGTTTCAGGACTTTTGCAACACTATCTGCCAAGGGCCGACCTGATCCAACAGGCCGCAATCTGGAGCGGCCTTAATCCGGGCACTTTAACGCGCCGCTGAGAAGCTTTTTTATCTCAGGTAATTGAAGCGGGTCGAGGGCATCGCAGTCGATGCAGCGAAATCTACGCCCGCCCGCCTTGATTAGCACAAATCGCATCGCTTTGCCGCACTTCAAACAATTAGGAGGCGGAGGGTTCTTGGGCATGACGTGGCTCCTTGAAAAGGCGGGAGCCTCGTAGAACTCTCAGTCACCGATGGATACCGGAGGCGGGGCGATGATAGTTTACCGTGCGCCCTTCAGCGCGAACAAAGCTAGTTAATTCGACATAGCAAACAGAGGGGTGAATTTGGTCGGGGTGTTCGGCGGAACGTCAAGCCGACGGAGGCTCGCGTCGCTCGTTGAATGGCGACCGTACCTCTGACCGATGGAGTGCATATGGAACCTTAAACATCCGATGATTGTGCTCGCTATAGCCTATTGCGCGCCTTGCCGTCCTTGCCGGTGTCGCTTTTCCAGTGCGGAATTTTCCGCACCTGCTTTTTGACGGGCACACCGCGCGGTTAAGGAGGCCGAGGCGCCGTCAACACAAATCGACCGCGCCGGGCCCCTTCCCATCAACACTCTTCGCTGTTTGTTCCCTTGCCCGGCGGCGGCGCCGCTGTTTGCGTCAGCTTGCCTTGCCCGCTCTTTGCGGAGGAAACCATGACTGTTGACGCTGACATTTACGATTTGATGGACGACATTCCGGACGGCTTGACCGATGACGAGAAAGGCGCGCTTCACGCCCTCGTCGCGGCAATGGAAATCTTGGACAGGAACGACGAAGCGGCGCACCTCAAGGATGGCGTTCGGAGCCTCTTGCGCCGTCTCTCCTATGCGGTCGAGCGTGCCGCCATAGATGCCGAGTTTGGCATAGGGGCACACCACGATGAGCAGCGATCCCACTGCGCAGCAAAATGCCGAAGCCGATAAGCTCAACAAGGCCGACCGCGAAAGAGCTATCGAAAATGCTGTAGCAACCGTGAAAACGGCGATCAAACACTTCACGGATGACGACCGCAAGCGCGTGCTGGACCTTTCCTTAGAGGAACTGAAATCGAAATTGGGCGTGATCCAAGGCTAGCCGCGATCAGGTGCCAAGCCATAGCAAGGCCGCTGGTGCGTCTTGCGCGCCGGCCGGCCCGGCCCCCTACCCGAAATGCGAATCAGCGAATTCCCCGGGCTCCGCAGGGCGATTGCGCGGCATTCCGGCATTGATGGATGGGACCCGCCCCCTCGAATTGTATCGAACAGTCCCGACCGAAAAGCGCGTATGTAGGCACAAGGTAAGCAAGATCGGCTTGCTGGCAAATCGGAGAAAAACAAATGAATGAAGATTTGAAGGAATACGGGAAAATCCTAGAGGAAATTATAGTCCGCAGTTACACCGGAGAGCCTATCGCTCTTGAGATGAGGGTACAGTCTTACGAAGCCGGCCTAAAAGTCGAGGAGTTGCGCCGCACTGATGAGTACGAAAAAACGGTGGCCGGCGCCGTTAGGAGAGCATGGGAGAGAACTAAGAGGATTCTTGAGCATGCGCGCTGACATTCTGCAGCGCCGCGAGAGCCCAATAGCAAAGCCGCCCATGCGCCAGCGAGGGGCCCAGCAAGGAGCAAATTGATGACGCGATATACGCAAGGTACTCAAGCGATCTTCAACGGGAACGGTCGATTGACGACCAAGTGGCGCATTGCCGCACGCTCGCCGAGCGACACGGCTACAAGGTCGCTGAAGTCTTTATCGACCGCAAGGTCTCTGGCGAGAGCATGTTTGAGCGCGACGGCCTGCTTGCGCTGATGCAGGCCGCGAAGAACCGCAGCTTCGATGCCGTCATCGTAGAATCTCTTTCCCGTCTGTCTCGCGACCAGGCAGACATGCCTGCGATCCACAAGCGGCTCAAGTTCAACGACATCACGATCATAGACACGACGGCGAAGTCACCGAAATTCATGTCGGCGTGGGGAGCATCGTCAACTCGCAATTCATCAAGAACTTGCGCATCTCGGTGCAGCGCGCCCTCAATGGCCGCGTCCGCGACGGATTGATCCCCGGCCGCCTGACCTACGGCTACAGTCGCGGCAGCAAGGCGTGCGAGCGCGAGATCGATCCAGACGAGGCCAAGATCGTACTCAGGATTTTTGAAGAATACGCCAGTGGCAAGCCGGCGCGCGACATCGCCGCCGAAGGTCGTCGCGCCGGGAGGCGGCATTGAGTGGAGCGGCGGCGCAATTGGCGCAATGCTCCACAATCAGATTTACATCGGCAAGCTGGTGTGGAACGCCACTAGCTCGATCAAGAACCCGGATACCGGCAGACGGATTTTCCGCCGTACCCGCGCTGAGGACGTAATCACTGTCGACGTCCCGCATATGCGGATATTCCCGCAAGACCTCTGGGATCGCGTTCATGCGGTTCTTGCCGAGCGTCGCGATGCCAAGGGTCGCCATGGTCCGCGCGTCTACAAATACGCCAACAAGGACCAACTGCTGGTCGGCCTGCTTACCTGCGGCGTGTGCGGCGGCACGATGGTCATCGGCCAGAACAACGCCGATGGCTCTCCGCGCGTTGTCTGTTCCTACGGGCACCGCCGCATCAACTGCATGCATCACAGGAGCTACTGCCTAAAGACGCTTGAGGCCGACGTCCTCGACGGCGTCAAGCATAAGCTGTCTTACCCGCGGGCGCTGCTGGAACTCACCCGCGAGTACCACGCCCGATGGGCAGAGCGTCAAAAGCAGACGAAGGCGTCGCGAGGAGACCGCGTCACGATCCAGATCGACCGCTACGCGGCTGCGATAGGTGCGAGCGATCAGATGCAGGTGCTGGTGGACAAGCTGAAGCAGTTGGAGATCGACCGCGTCAGCCTCACCGAGAGGCTCAAGCTCATTGACAGGGAACACAACGTCGTCACCCTGCACCCGAAAGCCATCGATGAATTCAGCAAGACGATGCAGGAAGTCCACGAGGCCCTGACCAGCGGCGACCTCGATGCCACGCAGCGCGCGCATTTCCGCGCAGTCTTCAGAAACGTCTTCGAGCGTTTCGTGGTTCATCCAACCGGGAAGCGACAGCGCTACAAGGTGGAACCCTACCTACGCATAGCCGCCATCCTTGGGGTCAATCTCCCGGAAACACGTCCTTCGCAAATGCTCGCAGAACAGGGCGTTTCGGCTAACAGACTTTCGGAAAATTCACGAACGTGAACTCATTCTGCAGGCGACGTAGGGGCTGCATTCACCCCGCAGGGAATAGGGTTCAATCGACCCAAGACCTCGCTCGCTGGAGGCTTGGCGAGTTTCGAATAGACCGATGGCGCGCAGGCGCCGAACCGCAAAGGAGATAACCATGTTACGCAAGCTCTCGCTCGTTGCAGTTGCCGCGGCATCGCTGGGTGTGGCGGCATTGGCGCCGACCTCCGCCTCCGCCTGGGGTGGTGGCTGGCACGGCGGTTGGCATCACGGCTGGGGTTGGGGCCCGCGCGTCTACGTCGGCGGTCCCGTCTATGGTTACGGGGGCTGCTATGTGCGGCAACTGGTCCCGACCCCCTGGGGACCCCGCTGGCGGCTGGTCAACCGCTGCTACTGACGAAAACCGCGCTTTCGCGGAGCCCGAAGGCCCCGGGCTCCGCGCCTTTCGCATGCGGGGAACATAACGTTTTCATGGCATTTTTACCAAAAGGCCATGCAACGGGCCATTGACAGGAAACCAATTCCGCTGCCGTGACTTGGTAGGGTGTCATTCTATCGCCACGGATACGTCAGCGGAACCTGCCATGAACCGCCTCATCGCCGACATCATCGAACCGATTGACGGCAAGACCAGCCGCGCGATCTGCGACGCCGTCGGGGATCGGCTGCAGCGGGACCTCCGCCCCGAGACGATTCGCTCGTCCCCGCACCTGCAGCGTCTTTTGGACGAGCTGCGCCAACGCGAACGGGAGGCACGCGCCGAGCCGCCGCACCGGCTCGGTTAACGGCGCCGGGATTTGCCATTTTGCGAGCGGGGTCGCGCGAAAAATTGCTCCACAAACGGGTTGCGTTTGGCGGCGGCTGCGGTGACAACCGCGCATGCTTTCCATCACCGACGTCTCGGTCCGGCTCGCCGGACGGCTCCTGATCGATCACGGCACCGCGCAGATTGTACCCGGCGCGCGAGTTGGCCTCGTCGGCCGCAACGGCACCGGCAAATCGACGCTGTTCAAGGTCATCCGCGGCGAGCTCGCCACCGAAAGTGGAACCATCGCCGTCCCGCCGCGCTGGCGCGTCGGCAGCCTCGCGCAGGAAGCGCCGAACGGACCGGAGAGCCTGATCGAGGTGGTGCTCAAGGCCGACCTTGAGCGCGACGCCTTGCTGCGCGAGGCCGACACCGCGCGCGACCCGCACCGGATCGCGGAAATCCAGACCAGGCTCGTTGACATCGACGCCCATTCGGCGTCGGCACGCGCGGCCGCGATCTTGGGCGGCCTTGGCTTTTCGAGCGCGGATCAGGCGCGGCCCTGCTCGGAATTTTCCGGCGGCTGGCGGATGCGGGTAGCGCTCGCCGCAACCCTGTTCGCTGCGCCCGACCTTCTGTTGCTTGATGAGCCGACCAACTATCTCGACCTCGAGGGCACGCTCTGGCTCGAGGACCATCTGGCGCACTATCCGCGCACCGTGATCGTCATCAGCCACGACCGCGACCTGCTCGACACCTCCGTCGATCAGATCCTGCATCTCGACCGCGGCAAGCTCACGCTCTACCGCGGCGGCTATTCGTCGTTCGAGGAGCAGCGCGCCACGCGCGAAATGCTCGACGCCAAGCAGGCCAAGCGGCAGGAAGCCGAACGCAAGCGCCTGCAGGCCTTCGTCGACCGCTTCAAGGCCAAGGCCTCGAAGGCCCGCCAGGCCCAGTCGCGCGTGAAAATGCTGGAACGGATGAAGCCGGTCGCGGCGCTGGTGACCCAGGACGTGCGCGAGATCACCTTCCCCGCGCCCGAGAAGATACTGTCGCCGCCGATCATCGCCGTCGACGACGTCTCCGTCGGCTACGATCGCAAAAGTCCGGTCCTGAACCGCGTCACCTTGCGGATCGACAACGACGACCGCATCGCGCTGCTAGGCGCCAACGGCAACGGCAAGTCGACACTGGTGAAGCTGCTCGCCAACCGCCTCGCGCCCTTTTCGGGCTCCATCACCCGCGCGGAAAAACTTTCGATCGCCTATTTCGCGCAGCATCAGCTCGACGAGTTGAACGAGGAAGGCTCGCCCTACGATCACGTCCGCAAGCTGTTGCCGGAGGCGCCCGAAGCAAAAGTGCGCGCCAGAGCGGGCGCGATCGGGTTTTCCGGCAAGGCCGCCGACACCAAGGTCGCAAGCCTGTCCGGCGGCGAAAAGGCGCGACTGTTGCTGGGACTTGCGACCTTCTTCGGCCCCAACATGATCATCCTGGACGAGCCGACCAACCATCTGGACATCGACAGCCGCGCGACGCTTGCCGAAGCGATCAACGAGTTTCCCGGCGCGGTGATCATGGTCTCGCACGACCGCTATCTGATCGAAGCCTGCGCCGATCGGTTATGGGTGGTCGCCGACCATGCGGTCACGAACTTCGATGGCGACCTCGACGACTACCGGCGCATGGTGTTGTCGGCGCGTGGCCTGCGGGTCAGCGAGCGCGACAATGGCGAGCGCAATGGCGGCCGCGACAAACAAGAACGCGGCAAGGCCGAAAGACGCCCCCCCTTGAAACAGAAGATCGCGGAGGCCGAGGCCGAGATCGCGCGCATCAGCGGCATCATCGCCAAGATCGATACCGCACTCGCGCTGCCGGATCTGTTCACGCGCGATCCCAAACAGGCCGCCCAGCTCAGCAAGGCGCGCGCCAGCGCCGCGAACGCGCTAGAGCGCGCCGAGGAGGAGTGGCTGCAGGCAAGCTCGCAATTTGACGAGGCGTCGGGCTGAGCGGCGTTCGCCTCCAGGCCGGACTTAAGTCGCCGCCGGCTTTCTCTTGGGTTTGGGCGATCTCGCCGGCTTCGGCGCGGCTTCCACCTCGGGTGCGCGCTCGACCGAGCTCAGGCGCCCGGCGGTGAAGCCGTAGATTCCGGCGCGGGGGCCGCGCAACCAGGTGACCACCGCGACCCGGTCGCCGCGCCCATTGTTGGAGATATTGACGCTGTCAGGCGCCCCGATACCGCGGACGACATCGCATTCGGTATGGCCGAGCGCCACCGTGCCTGTCGGCGCCGGCGGCGCGCCGGCAGCACCATCCGTCAGCGCATTGGCATCCGCGGGCCCGGCCGGCGGCGGCATGCCCGAGCAGCCGCCCTCGGCGCTGACGAGATCGTCCGGCGCGATCGGCTTGTTCGGCGTGAGCGGCGGCGCATCGATCGAGACATTGCTGATGAACAGCCGACCGGGACGGGAGAACCATTCCGCATCCTTCGACAGAAGGTCGGAACTAAACATGTTGGACGCGCCCGAGCAGCCCGCCACCGCAGGGGCCAGCACCAGCAACGCCACGAGTTGCCTTAGCAGATGGTTCTTGCCTCGCACGACGACTTGAACTCTCACCTCGGGGTCTCGGCTTAAACGCTTGTTGGGGTCTCGGCTTAAACGCTTGCCAGACCATCTCTTTGCGGCACCACCGTGGCCTTTGGCAAGGCCGCCGGCGGAAAACGCACAATTTCATTATCACTAATCGGCCGGCGCGATAGATTTGACCTTCCGTCTCCCGTTAAGCCCGTTTTTGCCACCGGCCGCGCTCGTCGGCCTGCCAATAGGTCACCTCAAAGCCCCGCGACTTGCAATCGGTCCACGCGGCGCGTGCGGCGGCGAGTGCGGCGGCATCGTCGCCGTTGAAAACCAGCACCATGCGTTCATACGAATCGCAATCGGCTGGCAGCGCAGCATTGTCGATCAGGAACCGGACGTTGGCGCTATTCGGATTGCCCTCCTCCACCGCGAGCACGATCGGCTGGTCCTGCGCATCTTGCGCGCGCGAGGTCCCATGCGGCAAGAACGAATTGTCGCGGTAGGTCCACAAATGGGCATCGAGCGCCTCGGTGCGCTCCTGCGAGGTCGATTGCACCACCACCCGCCAGCCGCGCTCGAGCGACTTCTCGAGCAGCGGCGGCAGCACGCTTTCCAGCGACATGTTCTGCAGGTGATAGAACAGGACTTCGGTCATCGCTTCAGTCATTTCTTAGCTTCGTAGTATTCAGCCACCAGCCGTTCCAGAAGACGGACGCCGAAACCGGAACCCCAGCTCTGGTTGATCTCGGATTTCGGCGCGCCCATCGCGGTTCCCGCGATGTCGAGATGCGCCCACGGCGTGTTGTCGACGAAGCGCTGCAGGAACTGCGCCGCCGTGATCGAACCGCCGTGACGGACCCCGGTATTTTTCATGTCGGCAAATTGCGAATCGATCTGCTTGTCGTATTCGGGGCCGAGCGGCATACGCCAAACCTTCTCGCCGGTTTCCAGCCCGACCTTGGTCAGGCGCTCGGCCAGTTCGTCATTGTTGGAGAACAGGCCGGCATATTCGGTGCCGAGCGCCACCATGATGGCGCCGGTGAGGGTCGCAAGATCGACCATAAATTTCGGCTTGAACTTCTTCGCAACGTACCAGAGCACGTCGGCGAGCACCAGGCGGCCTTCAGCGTCGGTATTGATGATCTCAATGGTCTGGCCCGACATCGAGGTGACGATGTCGCCGGGACGCTGGGCGTTGCCGTCGGGCATGTTTTCGACGACGCCGATGGCGCCGACCGCGTTAACGCGCGCTTTGCGCGCGGCCAGCGCATGCATCAGCCCGACGACGCAGGCCGCACCCCCCATGTCACCCTTCATGTCCTCCATGCTGCCTGCCGGCTTGATCGAAATGCCGCCGGTATCGAAGCAGACGCCCTTGCCGACGAAGGCGACCGGCGGCCCGCCGCTCTTTCCCCCGTTCCAGCGCATGATCACGGTGCGGCCGGGCCGGGCCGAGCCCTGGGCCACCCCGAGCAGCGCGCCCATACCGAGTTTTGTCATCGCCTTGACGTCGAGGATTTCGACATCGACGCCGAGCTTGCGGAGCTGCGCGGCGCGGCGGGCGAATTCTTCCGGATAAAGCACGTTCGGCGGTTCGTTCACGAGTTCGCGCGCCATGATGACGCCGTCGACAATATGGCCCCCCGGCGTGAACGCCTTGCGGGTCGCTGCCACGTCGTCGACCGCGAGCTCGACTTCGGCGCGCAATGCGCCCTCCTCTCCGTCCTTCTTCTTGGTCTTGTAGCGGTCGAATTTGTAACCGCGCAGCCGGATGCCCGAGGCGACGCTGGCTGCCTGGGCGGACGTCATGGCCCCGTCAGGCAACTCCGCGACAACGGTCACGGCTTCACTGCCCGCATTCAGTTTGCCGGCTAACACCCCGCCGAATTTGAGAAAATCCTTGCCCTTGAGCTCGGATGCCTTGCCGGTACCGATCACGATCAAGCGCTAAATCTTGATTCCCTCGGGAGCCAGGATATCGAGGACGGACCCGCTCTTGCCCTTGAACTGGCTGGTGGCAGCCGCGCGCTTGACCAAGTTAGCCGCCGTCCCCAATGTCTTCAGCGTGGTGGCGCCGAACTTCAGCGAATCATCTGCGAACACCACCAGAATGGCCTTTGGGTTCGCAGAGAACGGGACGAAGCCGACCTTGACGGCGTCGGACATAGGCAAGTCCTCCAAAAATCAGGGCTTTCGCGGGCCGGGGCGGAGACGGGATGGATCTGCTCGACCGCGACTTGGGCCGCATCAAAACATGGTCGGCGGCACTATGGCCTGCGGGCCGCCACAATGCCAAGCACTTGCCGTGGCGGAGCGGCCACGGAGGTTAAATGTTAACCATGTATTGAGGGTGCCATGGGGTGGCCATTTTGTTGACGGACCAAAGGGATGGTAATCAGAGATTAAGCCTGTTGGACAAGTGCCTGCGCGACCTGGGGGAGCCTTAAGCTCAAGGGTTTCGCCGCAGCACGCAGTTCCGAGGTCGCAGGGCGCTGGGATCGTGTGGTAAAGCGATGGGGTCGATCGACAGGTATATCTTCCGCACGACGCTGTCGTCGTTTGTGCTCGTCTTGGTCAGCCTGACGGGGGTGATTTGGATTACGCAGGCATTGCGCGACATCGATCTGATGACCAGCGAGCGCCAGACCATCGTTACCTTTCTGGGCATCACTAGTCTCGTGATTCCCGCGCTGGTTTTGATCATCTCGCCGATCGCGCTGATGATTGCGATCTCGCACACCCTGAACAAGCTCGCGACCGATTCCGAGATTATCGTGATGAATGCCGCCGGCTTTTCGCCATTCCGGCTGTTTCGCCCCTTCTTCTACGCCACCTGCGTGGTGGCGCTGTTGGTTAGCTTCATCGCTGCCTATCTCGCCCCCGACGGCCTGCGCCGCCTGAAGCAATGGAGTGCCGAGATCACCGCCGACGTGCTTGCCAACATCCTGCAGCCCGGGCACTTTGCGCAGCTCGACCAGAACCTGACCATCCGGATTCGCGAGCGGCAACCGGGCGGCCTGCTCGCCGGCGTCTTCATCGACGACCGCCGCGACCCGAAGGAGCGGGTGAGCATCGTCGCCGACCGCGGGACGGTTATGAAGAACGGCGACGGCTCGTTCCTGGTTCTCGAAGACGGCAATCTGCAACGTTTCGAAATCGACAAACGCGACCCGGCGCTGGTGGCGTTCGCCCGCTACGCCTTCGACATGTCGAAATTCTCCAATCAGGGCCACGACGTGGCGTTGGGCATTCGCGAGCGTTATTTGTGGGAACTGCTCTCGCCGGCGGAAGACGACCCGGTCTACAGCCAGATCCCCGGCCAGTTCCGCGCCGAGCTGCATGATCGCTTCATGGCGCCGCTCTATCCGTTCGCATTCGCCGCCCTCACCTTTGCGTTTCTGGGAGCGCCGCGCACCACCCGCCAGAGCCGCAACTTCTCGATCGGCACTTCCATCCTCGCCGTCTTCGCGCTGCGCATGGCGGGATTCGCCTGCTCCGTGATGGCGGTGAAATCGCCGCTCGCGCCCATCGTCCAATATCTGTTGCTGCTTGTTGCGATCGCAGCCAGCCTCTGGATCATCGTCGGCGGCATCGTGCTGGAACCGCCGGCCGCGCTGATCGAGGCGATCGATCGGTCGAACGCACGGCTGCTGCGGCTGTTAGGGCTGTTCAGGAGGCCTGCCGCCGTATGAGCATGGTCACCAACACACTCGGGCGCTATTTCGCCGGCCGCTTCGTGATCTCGGCGCTCGGAGTGTTCGCCAGCATTTTCGTGCTGCTGGTGCTGGTCGACTACATCGAGATGGTTCGCAAGACGTCCGGGCTGGTCTCGGCCTCGGCCGTCATGGTGGCGGAGACGTCGCTGTTTCGAGTGCCGCAACTGCTCGAGAAGATGATGCCGTTCTGCGTCCTGATCGGCGCCATGACCTGCTATCTGGCGCTGTCGCGGCGGCTGGAGCTGGTGGTGGCGCGCGCCGCCGGCGTTTCCGCCTGGCAATTCATCGCGCCGGCGCTCGCAAGCGCCATCCTGCTCGGCATACTGGCAACCGTCGCCTATAATCCGATGTCGGCGAACTTGCGCGAGACCTCCAAGCAGATGGAAGCGGAACTGTTCGGCTCGGCACCCGGTGGCGGCATCCAGGACGCATCCGGCTTCTGGATCAACCAGGTCAATGCCGACGGCTCGGTCATCATCAACGCCGCCCGCAGCGAGCAGCAGGGCGTGCGGCTGACCGGATTGACGCTGTTCCGATTCGATACGGCCAACCAGTTCAAGGAGCGAATCGAGGCCCGCGAGGCCACCCTCGAAGACGGCTTCTGGCTGTTCAAGACGCTCCGCCGCTATTCGCTCGATTCGCCTCCGGTCGATCAGGACCGATTCGAACTCGCCACCAGCCTGACGCCGGCGCAGGTCCGCAACAGTTTCTCCACCCCGGAAACTGTGTCTTTTTGGCAACTTCCGAGCTACATCCGCTCGTCGGAAAGTTCGGGATTTGCGACCGCTGGATATCGGCTGCAGTATCACAAGCTTCTGGCACAGCCGTTTTTGCTGGCTGCGATGGTGATGCTGGCGGCTTCCGTCTCGTTGCGTTTCTTCCGGATGGGCGGCGTGCAGAAGATGGTTTTGAGTGGCGTGGGCGCGGGCTTTCTGCTCTATGTGCTGTCGAAAGTAACTGAGGACTTGAGCAAGGCTGAGTTGATGCATCCGATCGCTGCGGCGTGGTTGCCTGTGTTCGTGGGCGGCCTCACCGGCTTTTTGGCCTTGCTGTACCAGGAGGACGGGTAGTGGCAGTCGTCGCCGCCCGTAAGAGGCATTTGTTCATGTTCCGGCGACGTGCGCCCGTGCGCCGCGGCGGATGGCGTTCGGCTTTGGCCGGCGGCCCGCTGCTGGCGCTGGTGTTCGGCCTGGCGGTCGCCGGGTCGTTGGAGCTCGCGACGACGCAGCCGGCGTCCGCGCAGGGCTTCAACTACAATCCGCTTCCACCTCGGCCGAAACCGCCGCGCGTTGCCAATGACGGGCAGATGCTGGTGCAGGCAGTCGAGGTCGACTACGACTACAACAATTCGCGGGTGTCGGCGGTCGGCAACGTGCAGCTGTTCTACAACGGCACCAGCGTTGAAGCCGACAAGGTGATCTACGACCAGAAGACCAAGCGGCTGCATGCCGAAGGCAACATCCGCATGACGGATGCCGACGGCAAGATCACCTATGCCAACATCATGGATCTGAGCGACGACTACCGCGACGGCTTCGTCAATTCGCTGCGCGTCGACACCGAGGATCAGACCCGGATGGCGGCGACCCGCGCCGACCGCACCAGCGGCAACTACACCGTGTTCGAAAACGGCGTCTACACCGCCTGCGCGCCGTGCCGGGACGATCCGAAGAAGCCGCCGCTCTGGCAGGTCAAGGGCGCCCGCATCATCCACGATCAGGTGGACAAGATGCTGTATTTCGAAACGGCGCAGCTCGAATTCTTCGGCGTTCCGATCGCCTATATGCCGTATTTCTCGACGCCCGATCCGACCGTGAAGCGCAAGACCGGATTCCTGATGCCGGGCTTCAGCGAGTCTTCGGTCTATGGCTACGGCGTCGACATCCCGTTCTACTGGGCGATCGCGCCCGACTACGACGCAACCTTCACGCCGCGCATCATGTCCCAGCAGGGCGTGCTGATGCAGGCCGAATTCCGCCAGCGCCTGCTCGACGGCTCCTATCAGATCCGCGCCTACGGCATCGACCAGCTCGACCCGGGCGCCTTCGCCGGACAACCGGGCAACCGCCAGTTCCGCTGGGGTGCCGAAACCAAGGGTCAGTTCGCGCTCAACGACAAATGGGTCTGGGGTTGGGACGGCGTCGTGCTCTCCGACTACATGTTGCTGTCGGACTATCGGCTCGCGCAATACAGGGATCCGATGGCGGCGTTTATGACGCTGCCGACGGAAGCGATTTCCGACCTCTACCTGACGGGCGTCGGCAATCGGAGCTACTTCGATGCCCGCGCGCAGTACTTTCTCAGCCTTTCCGGCGCGCAGAACCAGGTGCCGATCGTGGCGCCCGTCATCGATTATTCCAACGTGATCAACCATTCGGTATTCGGCGGCGAGGTCTCTTATCAGACGAACTTCACCAACTTAACCCGCGAAACCGCGGTGTTCGATCCGATCACGGCGCCGGCCTCTGCCAACGGCCTGTGTTCGCCGACGACTTCCGCCGACCCGGCCCAGACCATCGTGCCCGCGAACTGCCTGATGCGCGGCATGCCGGGTACCTACACGCGCGCGACGGCCGAGGCGCAATGGCGGAAATCGTTCACCGATTCGGCCGGCGAAATCTGGACGCCGTTTGCGAGCATCCGTGTGGACGCGATCAACGCCGATATCTCGAACCAGCCGGGCGTTGCCAACTACCTGCCCGTCGGCGACACCCAGGCGCTGCGCGTGATGCCGACCGTCGGACTCGAATACCGCTATCCCTTCATCAACGTGCAGCCGTGGGGCTCCACGACGGTCACGCCGATCGCGCAGGTCATCATCCGGCCCAATGAAAGCTATGCCGGCAAGCTTCCCAACGAGGACGCGCAGAGCCTGGTGTTTGACACCTCTAATCTGTTCAGCGTCGATAAATTCTCAGGCTACGACCGCGTCGAGGGCGGCGGGCGCGCCAATGCCGGCGTCGAGGCCACCACGCAATTCGACCGCGGCGGCACGATCACCACGGTGTTCGGACAGTCCTATCAACTGTTCGGCCTCAACTCGTTCGCGGTCAGGGATGTCACCAATACCGGCCTCGATTCCGGCCTCGCCACGCCGGTATCGAACTATGTCGCCAGCGTGAACTACGCGCCGAACCGGACCTACACGTTCAGCACCCGGGCGCAAATGGACCAGGCGACCGGAAGCCTGCAGCGCTTCGAGGCGGAGGGCCGCGCCAACTTCGATCGTTGGTCGGTCGGCCTGACCTACGGCGACTATGCTCCTCAGGCGGATTTGGGTTACCTGACCCGCCGCGAGGGACTTTTGGGCTCCGGCTCGGTCAAGGTCGCGTCGAACTGGGTGATGACGGGCGCCGCACGCTGGGATCTGGTTGCGAACCAGATCAACCAATACGTCGTCGGCGCGGGCTATGTGGACGACTGCTTCGTGCTCGCGGCCAACTACGTCACGTCCTATTCCTACGCCACTGTCACCACGCCACCGATACTCAGTCACGCGTTCATGCTGCAGCTGGGCCTGCGTACGATTGCCAACACCTCATCGTCGAGCTCTGGGGCGGGTCTTCAGTAGCATTTCGTGCCGGTTTCCCGGAGGAGCGAAACCTCCGGTGCGGCACCGCCTCATTCGGATCGGTCGACCTAGCGAAGATGATCATGACGACCAGGTTCTCTCATCGCCTTCGGGCTCTGGTAGCGGGTTACGCTGCGGCCATGATCTTGATGGTTTGCATCGCGCCCGCGCGCGCGCAGACGGTCGTCGTGATGGTCAACGGCGAGCCGATCACCGACTTCGACATCGAGCAGCGCACCAAGCTCGACTTCCTGTCCACCCACAAGCAGCCGGTCCGCCAGGACGTGATCAACGACTTGATCGACGAAAAGCTGAAGACCAAGGAAGCCAAGCAATTCGGCGTCGACCCCACAGCTTCCGATATCGATCAGGCCTTTGCTTCGATGAGTTCGCGGATGCGGATCACACCGGATCAACTGACGAAATCACTCGAGACCCAGGGCATCCGCGTCGACACGCTGAAGGCGCGGATCAAGACCGACATGGTCTGGACCAGCCTCGTGCGCGGACGCTACAAGGAGCGCTTGCAGGTCGGTGAGAAGGATGTTGACGCCGCGGTCAAGGCCGAGGGCGGCGACGAACAGCAGAAGGCCGACGCCTTCGAATACAGGATGCAGCCGGTCGTGTTGGTCGTACCTCACGGGTCGGCGCAAAGCGCAATCGAGGCCAGGCAGAAGGAGGCCGAGACCTTGCGCGCAAAGGTACAGACCTGCGACGAGGCCAACGCCTATTTCAAGAGCCTGCCCAATGCCGCGATCCAGGAGCCCGTCATCAAGACGTCGGCCGACATTCCGGAAGTGCTGCGCAAGCTGCTTGACGATACCCCGATCGGTCATTTGACCCCGCCCGAAGTGACCAAGCAGGGCATCCAGATGGTGGCGCTGTGCGCGCGCAAGCCAACCACCATCGATACCCCGAAGAAGAAGGAAATGCGGGAAAAGATCTATGCCAAGAAATACGAGGCGACGTCGAAAACCTACCTGCAGGAGATCCGCGGGAAGGCGATGATCGAATATCGTTGACGCATGGCCAAGCCGCTCGCGCTGACACTGGGCGAACCCGCAGGCATCGGCCCCGACATTACGATCAAGGCGTGGCTACGAAGGGATGAGCTGAAGCTCCCGGCATTCTATCTGCTCGGCGATCGCGATTTCATCGGCAGGCGCGCTGACGCGCTCGGCGTTGACATCAAGCTTGCCGACGTCGGCGCCGAGGGCGCGGCCGCCGCGTTCGCGCGCGCGCTACCGGTGGTTTCGACCGGTCACGCCGCGACCGCGCAGCCCGGCCGGCCCGATGACCGCAGCGCCGACGCGGCGCTGGCCTCGATCCGCCAGGCGGTCAGCGAAGTCGCCGCCCGGCGCGCCGGCGCGGTCGTCACCAATCCCATTGCCAAGGGCGTTCTCTACCGCGCGGGCTTCCGGCATCCCGGCCATACCGAATATCTCGCCGAACTCGCCGCGTCGAACGGCCATGTGCCACAGCCCGTCATGCTGCTGTGGTCGCCCGTGCTTGCCGTCGTGCCCGTGACCATCCACGTATCGGTTCGCGAGGCCGTGGCTCAGCTGACGACCGACCTGATCGTCAGCACGGCGCGCATCGTGGCTGCGAGTCTGAAATCCCGCTTTGGCCTCGCCCACCCGCGGCTTGCGATATCCGGTCTCAATCCCCACGCCGGTGAGGACGGCACGATCGGCACCGAGGAGACGACTGTGATTGCGCCCGCAATTGAAATCCTGCGCGGCGACGGCATCGACGTCAGAGGGCCGCTGCCGGCAGATACCATGTTCCATGACGCCGCGCGCAAAAACTATGATTGCGCGATCTGCATGTATCACGACCAGGCCCTGATCCCGATCAAGACGCTGGCCTTCGACGACGCCGTCAATGTGACGCTCGGCCTGCCCTTCATCCGCACCTCGCCCGACCATGGCACGGCTTTCGACATCGCCGGCACCGGCCGCGCCAATCCGGCAAGCCTGATTGCGGCCTTGCGGCTCGCCGAGCGCATGGCGGCCGCCGAAGCGCCATGAGCGCGATCGACGACCTGCCGCCGCTGCGCGAGGTGATCCGCGAACATGGGTTATCGGCGCGCAAATCGTTAGGTCAGAACTTTCTGCTCGACCTCAATCTCACCGCCAGAATCGCGCGCGCCGCGGGTCCACTCGAGGATGCGACCGTCGTCGAAATCGGCCCTGGCCCGGGGGGGCTCACCCGCGCGCTGTTGGCGCTCGGCGCGGCGCATGTCATCGCTGTCGAACATGACGCGCGCGCCATTCCGGCGCTTGAGACGATTTCCAGGCGCTATCCAGGGCGGCTCGAGATCGTCGGCGCCGACGCCCAAAGTTTCGATCCGCAGGCCTATCTCGGCGGTGCAAAAGCGAAAATCGTCGCCAACCTGCCCTACAACATCGCAAGCGCGCTCCTGATCGGCTGGCTGTCGATCGAGCCGTGGCCGCCCTGGTACGACATGATGGTCCTGATGTTTCAGCGCGAGGTGGCCGAGCGCATCGTCGCGCGGGAGAACGAGGAGGCCTACGGACGGCTCGGCGTGCTCGCGAACTGGCGTACCGAGACCAAGATCCTGTTCGACATCTCGCCGGCGGCCTTCGTGCCGCAGCCCAAGGTGACGTCCTCGCTGGTGCGGCTCGTTCCGCGCCAGGCGCCGGAGCCCTGCGATCGCCGGTCGCTCGAGCAGATCACAGCCGCAGCGTTCGGCCAGCGGCGCAAAATGCTGCGGCAGAGCCTCAAATCATTGTCGGTCGATCCTGCGCGGCTTGCCGCCGCGGCACATGTCGACCCGACCCGGCGCGCCGAGACCATTCCGGTCTCGGGCTTTGTTGCCATGGCGCGCGAATTGGCCGATATACGCGCCGAAAAAACCAAAATCGCCTCAGGAGAACGATCATGGCGTTGATGCGCCGCCAGTCATTGGTCAAATTCGACGCCCCGCTCTGCGAAACCATCGTCGAGACGCCGAAGCCTGTAGGCAAAGAGGTGCTGGTGCGCATCGAGCGCTGCGGGCTGTGCCATTCCGACCTGCACATCCAGGATGGCTACGCCGACCTCGGCGGCGGCAAACGGCTCGACACCACGCGTGGCATGACGCTGCCGTTCACGCTTGGCCATGAGATCGCAGGCGTGGTCGAGGAAGTAGGCGCCGAGGCTTCGAGCGACCTGATCGGCGCCAAGAAGGCGGTATTTCCCTGGATCGGCTGCGGACTGTGCCGCGACTGTCTCAACGGTGATGAAAATCTCTGCCTCAAGCAGCGCTTCCTCGGCGTTTCCATCGACGGCGGCTTTGCCAGCCACGTGCTGGTGCCCGACGCCAAATATCTCCTGGATTACGATCCCTTGCCGGTGAACCAGGCGGCGACGCTGATGTGCTCGGGCGTAACCGCTTATGGCGCGCTGAAGCGGCTGGTCGACCGGCCGCGACAACGCAACCTGTTGCTGATCGGACTTGGCGGCGTCGGCATGATGGGCCTGTCGTTCGCGCAAGCCATGTTCAAGCAGAAGATTTCGGTGGCGGATTTGAATCCCGCCCCGCGGGAAACCGCATTGCAAAACGGCGCCGCGGTCGTCTACGACCCTGCCGAACCTGAAATCACCAGACGAATTGTCAAGGAGACCGAGGGCGGCTTTGATGAGATCGTCGATTTCGCCGGCAACGAGAAATCGATGGCGTTTGCGGTGTCGGTCGTCGCGCGCGGCGGCAAGATCGTGGTGTCCGGACTGATGGGCGGCAATTTCAGCCTGCCGATGGTGCAATGGATCTACAAGCGCATGACGATCGAGGGTTTCATGGTCGGCACCCTTGCGGAAGCACATGAGCTGATGGCGCTGGCGCGGGCCGGAAAGATCAAGCCGACGCCCATGAAGGAAGAGCCGATGGGTGACGTTCAGAACTGGATCGATGTATTACGGGCCGGAAAAGTCGTGGGACGTATCGTGCTGAGAAACTAGAACCAGACACTCAAACAATACGTCTCGCCGGCCTCACCAAAAAAAACGGGAGGAACCGAATGACTGGGAGGACTCGTTCGATCGCAGGCGCGCTGGCCGCGCTCGCGCTTTGCGCGATTGCCACGCCTTCGCTGGCTCAGAAAAAATACGGCCCCGGCGTCACCGACACTGAGATCAAGATCGGCACCACGACGCCCTATAGCGGTCCGGCGTCGGCCTATTCGGCGGGCGCGATTTCCGCGACCGCCTATTTCGCGATGATCAACGACCAGGGCGGCGTCAACGGCCGCAAAATCAACTTCATCAGCCTCGATGACGCCTACAGCCCGCCCAAGACGGTGGAGCAGATTAGGCGGCTGATCGAAAGCGACGAGGTTGCGTTCCTCGTCAACCCCGTCGGCACCGCGACCAATATGGCCGTGGTCAAATACATCAACCAGAAGCAGGTGCCGCACCTGTTCGTAGGCTCCGGCGCCACCGTCTTCAACGATCCCGAGCATTATCCGTGGACGATGAGCTGGACGCCGCATTATGCGTCGGAAGCAGAAATCTACGCCAGATACATTCTTGCCGCGAAGCCCGACGCCAGGATCGGCATCCTCGCGCAGAACGACGATCTCGGCCGCGACTATAGCATCGGCTTCAAGCGCGGATTAGGCGACAAGGCATCGACGATGGTCGTGTCGTCGCTGAGCTACAACACCAGCGATCCAACGGTAGATTCGCAAGTGGTGTCGCTGAAGGCCGCGGGCGCCGACGTGTTCGTCATCTTCTCGGTGCCGAAATTCGCAGCGCAGGCGATCCGCAAGGCCTACGACATCGACTGGCACCCGCAGGAGTTCGTCTCCAGCGTCGGCTCCTCGATTGCGGGCGCGATCCGGCCCGCCGGCTTCGAGGCAGCCAAGGGCATCATCTCCGCGGCCTATCAGAAGGATCCGGCCGACCCGCAATGGCGCGACGATCCCGAGATGAAGGCGTGGAACGCGTGGATGGACAAGTACAATCCGCATGTCGACAAGAGCGACTATTATGGGCCCTATGGCTACAACATCGGCACCGCGGTGGTGCAGCTCTTGAAGAACTGCGGCGACAACCTCACCCGCGAGAACATCATGAAGCAGGCGTCCCACCTCGACATGGAGCTGCCGCTGCTGCTGCCGGGCATCCGCCTCAAGACAACGCCGACCGATCTGCGTCCGATCAAGCAGATGCGGCTGGTGCGCTTCGACGGCCAGCGCTACGTGCTGTTCAGCGACGTGCTCGTGAGCGAATGACTTGGTTCGGCCAACGACTTGGTTGAGCCAATCACTTGGTTGAAGGCTGGGCGGCGCTTTTCCCGCCTCGCCTCTACTGATAGTCTCGTGTTCTCACCTTTCGCGGGATGCCTCGTCAATGCGCCGGCGCTTCGACTGGACGATAACTCGTAACCAGCTTGCGCTGGTGGTCGGCTTGTTGGCGCTCTCGACCGCCGCGCCCGCCACTGCCGAGAAGCGCGTCGCGCTCGTGGTCGGTAATTCCGCCTATCAGAACGTCACGCCGCTCGACAATCCCAGCAAGGATGCGGGGCTGATGGCCGATACGCTCACGCAGCTCGGCTTCACGCTGGTCGGCGGACGCGCCCAGCTCGACCTCGACAAGACGGCGATGGACAACGCGGTGCAAAACTTCGGACGACAGGTCCAGGGCGCCGACGTTGCCCTGTTCTATTATGCCGGCCACGGCGTTCAGGTCGCGGGCTCGAATTATCTGGTGCCGGTAAACGCCAATCCGACGCGCGAGGCCGACATCGACTTCCAGATGGTCGACGTCAACCTGGTGCTGCGCCAGATGCAGGGGTCGGGCACGCGGCTCAACCTCGTGATCCTCGATGCCTGCCGCAACAATCCGTTCGGCGCGCGCAGCCTGCGCTCGTCCGACGGCGGCCTTGCCCAGATGCGCGCGCCGGACGGCACGCTGATTTCCTACGCGACCCAGCCCGGCAACGTCGCCCAGGACGGCGTCGACGGCCACAGCCCCTACACCAGGGCGCTGGTGGCGACGCTTCCGCAGGCCGGCCTCGACATCTTCCAGACCTTCAACCAGGTCGGCCTTGCGGTGAAGCGGCAGACCGGGGGCGCGCAGCAGCCATGGGTGTCGTCCTCGCCGATCGACGGCACCTTCTATTTCGTTGCGCCGTCCGCTCAGGCAACGCCCCGGGTCGCGGCCGCGCAGCCGCCGAAGGAGCCGCTCGCCGATACGTTTCGCGCCGACCCCGATCGGGTGCCGCTCAGCGATCCCGCGCTGCTGCGTGAATTGAGCGAACGGCTGTACGAGCACAATTTCGATCCGCAGGCCCCCGACGGCAAGGACACCATGACGGCCGCGATTACCCAATTCCAGGAAAAGACCAGCATGACGCCGACCGGCGAGCCGACCGAAGGCCTGCTGATGCGGTTGCGCAAGATGGACGATCTCAAACCCTGGGGATCGATCGTCTATGGCCCCGACAGCAACAAATGGGGGATTTCCTGGAACTACCCCTCGCGCCGGACAGCGGTCGCCGACGCCCGCGCCAATTGCGGCACGAGCAAATGTCCGATCGAGCTGAGTTTCTACGGCGCGCATTGTGGCGCGTTTGCGATCTCGGACAAATCCTGGTCGCTGGTTCAGCGCGAAACCGTGGACAAGGCCAAACTCGCCGCGCTTGACGAATGCGGCAAGGCTGGCAAGTCTTGCCGGATTATCGGCGCGGTTTGCGCCGACGGCTCCGGCCGCACGCAGTGATTTGAAAACCAGGCCGATATGCAAAGAATGATTCGATACGGAATCGGACTGGCCTTGCTGGCCTTTGCGGCGAGCGCGCGGCGAAGCAAGCCCGATGCAGACGAGCCGCGACGATCAACCTCGCGACGAAGCGGTGGCGACTGTGGCGGCAATTTCGACGGCGCGTGGCTGGTCGTTTCGCTCGGCACGACCTGTTCCGGCAGCAGCACGACGGCGGTAGTCGTGAGCAGTGGCAAGATCATCGGCGAAGGCCTCACCGGAACTGTCAACCCGAGCGGGTTCGCCAGCTTAGTCGGCAACTACAACGGTATCACCGTCATCAGTTCGGGGCGTGTTTCCGGCCACAACGGCTCGGGAACGTTCAAGCGATCGGACGGATGTGTCGGGCGCTGGACTCCATCGAATCAACAGCATCACTTTTTGTTTCGCAACTCGACAGACGTAGCTCACTGCTCGCCAAAATAGCGAGAACATAGCGAGCCCGAATTACGCCCAATCCTCTCCGGAATTGCGGCCCATTGCGACCCAAGTCTTCGCCGATATTCGCGGATCGTCGTGTTGTGTTGCGTTGCGTAACCGGAGGTGCAGATGGCAAACCGAACCGCAGAATGCGCGTTCGCGATCTTCGCCAGCGTTGTTGCAGGCATTCCGGTCACGATCGTCGCGTCCAGCTCGGCTCGCGCGGCGGCCGACGACTGCCTGACCGAACCTCAGGGTCAAGCGCCGCAAGGCCAGCACTGGTATTTCCGGACGGAACATACAACCAAGCAGCGTTGTTGGTATCTCCGCGAACTAGGCGAAAAGGCCACACAAGCCGATGCATCTGCAGACGTTTCCGCGCCCTCGCAGAGCAATGAACCTGCGACGTCGCTTTCGGCGACGGACGCCGACGCCGAACTGCCCACGCCTCGGCGGGCCGAACAAAACGTCGCCGTTTCCGCGACGCGACGGGCGCCGGCCAACACATCGACCGCTGCCAACGTGAAAGACAATGCGACGCCGAGCGCGACCGCGCCTGACAACAGCGTATTTGGACCACCACCGGCTCTGTCTGGCTCGCCCGAAACGTCTGGGGTGAATTCGGCCAACCCGCCGCCGGAAACATCCGCGGCGGAGGACACGAGCACGGCGCCGGACCCCGAAGCAGCGCCCGTGCCCGCCGCGCCGGCAGCCGCAGCGCCGCCTCAGAAGGAGGTGGGCTCTCTTCAGATGCTGTTGCTGGTGATTTTCGGGGCACTGACGCTGGCGGGACTGTCGGGAAGCCTCGTCTATCGGCTCGGCCGCGCACGGCAAACGGCGCAGGCGGCTAAGCGACGGCGTGAGATCTGGCGATCGGCGGATATCGCGCGCCGCCGCTCGCCCGGGACAGGTAAACAAGCTAAAAATTTCGCCGCTCCTCGCGCCGATGTCATCCATCGTCGCGATTCCTCACGCGCCGACGCCCGGGCCGGTGGCATCGATGACAGGCGGGCCGCTGCCATGGATGCCGGTGGCGTGGACGACAAGGTCGAACGCGTCGAGGCATTTCTCTCGCAGCTTTCCAAGCTGGCGCAGAGCGACGCGCGGAGCTGGCCGTCGCGCGGGACGAGGGCATGACCCGGAAAAGCATGCCCCAGGGGCTGCGATCCGATGGATGGGAACCGAGGTTCCCTCGCGACAAACGCGACGCGTTTGCGCAGAGATCACGCTTGAAACAAGGAGACGCGATCATGATCCAACTGACCCTGCTTGGATCGTGATCTAAAGTTGGGCCGGACGCCTTACTTCTTCTCCAACTGCCGCTGCAGTTCGCGCACGAACGTCGTCAGGCCGGTGCGGCGTTCGCGCTTGAGCCGCTCGGCCTTGAGGACCGACTGCACTTCGGCGAAGGCTTCATCGATGTCGTGGTTGATCACGATGTAGTCGTATTCCGCCCAGTGGCTCATTTCGTGGCTGGCGCGGCTCATCCGGCCTCGGATCACCTCGTTCGAATCCTGCGCGCGCGTATGCAGCCGCTTCTCGAGGTCGGCGGCCGACGGCGGCAGGATGAACACGCTGACGACGTCGGCGCGCGCCTTCTCACGCAATTGCTGGGTGCCCTGCCAGTCGATGTCGAACAGCACGTCCTGTCCCGCCGACAGCGCCGCCTCGACCGGCGCGCGCGGGGTGCCGTAGCGGTTGTCGAACACGGTGGCCCATTCCAGCAATTCCTGGCGTTCCACCATCTGTTCGAAGCGTGGCTTGTCGACGAACAGATAGTCGCGGCCGTCGACCTCGCCGGGCCGCTTGGCGCGCGTGGTCGCGGAGACCGACATTTTCAGCGCCGGCATTCGCTCGATCAAAAGCCGCGACAGCGTGGTCTTGCCCGCGCCCGACGGCGAGGACAGCACGAACATCAGGCCGCGCCGTTCAAGTCCGCCCATACCGCGACCGTGAGCCATCGATCACTCCAGATTCTGGACCTGCTCGCGGAATTGCTCGACCACGTTCTTCATTTCGAGCCCCGTATTGGTCAGTTCGATGTCGATCGACTTGGAGCAGCAGGTGTTGACCTCGCGATTGAATTCCTGCGCCAGGAAATCAAGCCGCCGCCCGATCGGACCGCCCTTGCCGATCATCTCGCGGGCCTGCGCGATGTGCGAGGCGATGCGGTCGAGTTCCTCGCGGATATCGGCCTTGGTCGCGATCATCAACGCTTCCTGGGTGAGCCGGTCGGCATCGAATCGGTCGGAGGTGTCCAACAGCGCCGCGATCTGCTCGGCAAGCCGCGCCTTGATCGCTTCGGGTTTTCGGCCGGGCGCGGATTCCGCCCGCTGCGCCAACGCCTCCAATTCGTCCATGCGCTGGACGAGAATCTGCCCGAGCGCCACGCCCTCGCGCCGCCGCATCGCCACAAGGCTATTGAGCGCCTCGTCGAACGCAGCGGCCGCCGCTGCTTGTGCAGCCTTATCCTCTTCCTCGTCGCTTTCAGGCTCGACGACCTCGATGACGCCCTTGATCGCAAGCAGCCCGTCGATGCTCGGCGCCACCGCGTCGATCCTGCCGGCAAGGGTGCCCGCGACGTTCACGATCGCGGCCAGTACGTCCTCATTGATGCGCACGGTCGAGAGCGCGTTCGCCCGCTTGACGTTGAGATTGGCGTAGACCGTGCCGCGCGACAATACCTCGCCAGCGCGCTTCTTGGCGATCGCCTCGAGTTCATCCCATCCCGACGGCAGCCGCAGCCGCAGGTCGAAGCCTTTGGCATTGACCGACTTCAACTCCCATTCGAAGGCGTACGGTCCGCTCGTCCCGTGGCTGCGGGCAAAGCCGGTCATGCTCGACAGCGCCATGGCGTGGAATTCTCCGGCGGGACAGGTGTGAGATTCGCAAGGGCCCAACTGCGCGCGGACCATAAGACCTTTTCAGGAAAAGTGGAGTCCGGTTCCTTAACCGGCTTCGGGTTTGACGATCGCTACCGCTGCACCACCGGAGGCGTCGTTGTCGACTGCGCGGCCCCCTGGCGGCCTGGAACGGCGCGGGCCGGCTTTTTCGCCGCCGGCTTTCCCGGCGTCGTGGCGGTCGGCGTGGCATCGGCTGGTCCGGCCGCCGCGGCAGGCGGTGGATCGTCAGCCGGCTCGACGGTGTCGTTCTGGATCTGCTTTTCCATCGCGCGGAGCTTGGCGACGTTCTTCTGGTGCTGGTCGTAGGTCTCGGTGAAGGCATGGCCGCCGGTACCGTCGGCGACGAAGTACAGATCGCGAGTGCGGGCCGGATTGGCGGCGGCTTCCAGCGAGGCACGGCCGGGGTTGGAGATCGGCCCGGGCGGCAGGCCGTCGATCACATAGGTGTTGTAGGGCGACGGTTGGGCAATCTCGCTGCGCTTGATCGGTCGGCCCAGGGTACCCTTGCCGCCGACCAGCCCGTAGATGATGGTGGGGTCCGACTGCAGCTTGATTTTCTGTCGCAACCGGTTGACGAACACCGCCGCGACCCGGCTGCGCTCGTCGGGTTTGGAGGTTTCCTTCTCCACGATGGAAGCCAGCGTCACCAGCTCTTGCGGCGTCTTCAGCGGAACGTCCGGGCTGCGGTGCTCCCAGATCTCCGCCAGCACGCGTTTCTGCGCCTGCTGCATACGCTGGACCACCTGGTCGCGCATGGTGCCGCGGGGGAATTTGTAGGTTTCCGGCAATAGCGTACCCTCGCGCGGAATCTCACGCACCGAGCCGGTGAAAATATCGTTGTCGGTAAGCCGGCCCACGATCTGCTCAGAGGTCAGACCTTCGGGAAGTGTCACGGAATGTTGCACCACCTTGCCATCGACCATGGTGCCGATGACGTCGCGCAACGACGCGTTCTTCTGAAACAGATATTCGCCCGGCTTCAGCTCCGAACGCGCCTTCAGCGCCAGCACGGCGCCGATGAAGGCCCAGCGATTGCTGTCGATCACGCTCTCACGCTGCAACGTATCGGCGATGTCGGCCATGCCGGCGCGCGCGGGAACGTTGACAATCTTGTCCTCTTGCAGCGGACCCGGCGCTTCGATGGTCTGCTTGCCGTAATAGTATGCCACGCCGGCGCCAATCATCAGCGCCAGCACAATGGTGATGATGGCGTTGCCGACCACGACGAACGGATTGCGGGCGCGTTCCGAACGCCGGGGCGGCGGAGGAACCTGCTCGGGCTCCAGCGCGGCGCGCGGGCTGCGTGGCGAAATGGGCGGCCTCTCACTCATCAATGCAACCTGAATCCTGTCGCTCTCATCGTTGGCCTTGCGCGACTCTCGCGCAAGCGGCCAACAGTCTGCGCCCAAACCAACGATTCATCACCGAATACGGCGAAACGGTGGATTCGCAGCGGTCTCAATTGATCACGCGCTGGACGATCACGGAGGCATTGGTGCCGCCGAAACCGAAGGAATTGGACAGCACGACGTTGATGTCGCGCTTGCGTGGCGTCTGCGGAACCAGATCGATCGCCGTTTCCACCGACGGATGTTCCAGGTTGATGGTCGGCGGTGCAATGTTGTCGCGAATCGCTAAGATACTGAAAATCGCCTCGATTGCCCCCGCGGCCCCCAACAGGTGCCCGGTCGACGACTTGGTCGACGACATCGAAGCCTTGGAAGCGGCGTTACCCAAGAGCCGCTCAACCGCGCCGAGCTCGATCTCGTCGCCGACCTGCGTCGAGGTACCGTGCGCGTTGATGTAGTCGATGTCGGAGGTCGTAATGCCTGCGCGCTTCAACGCAGCCGCCATGCTGCGGAAGCCGCCGTCGCCGTCGGGCGATGGCGAGGTGATGTGATAGGCATCACCTGACAGCCCATAGCCCGTCACTTCCGCATAGATCTTCGCGCCGCGCACTTTCGCATGCTCGTACTCCTCGAGCACGACGATGCCCGCGCCCTCGCCCATCACGAAACCGTCGCGGTCCTTGTCGTAGGGGCGCGAGGCTTTTTCCGGCGTGTCATTGAAGCCGGTCGACAGCGCACGGGCCGCGCAAAATCCGGCCATTCCGATCCGGCTGATCGGCGATTCCGTGCCGCCGGCCACCATCACGTCAGCATCGCCGAGCGAAATCAGCCGGCTGGCGTCACCGATCGCATGCGCGCCGGTCGAGCAGGCGGTCACGACCGCATGGTTCGGACCCTTGAGGCCGTGCGCGATCGACACGTAGCCCGACGCAAGATTGATCAGCCGGCCGGGAATGAAGAATGGCGAGACCTTGCGGGGCCCGCGCTCCTTCAGGATTAGTGCCGTTTCGGCGATGCCGGAGAGGCCGCCGATGCCGGAGCCGATCATGGTGCCGGTGGAGCAGCGATCGTCTTCGGTCGCCGGATGCCAGTTGGCGTCGTCGAGCGCCTGGCGAGCCGCGGCCATCGCGAAGATGATGAAGTCGTCGACCTTGCGCTGGTCCTTTGGCTCCATCCACTGGTCGGGATTGAAAGTACCGTTAGAGCCGTCGCCGCGCGGGACCACGCAGGCGATCTTGCAGGGCAGATCGGAGACGTCGAAGCTTTCGATCTTCCTGGCGCCGCTCTCGCTGTTGAGGATGCGCCGCCAGCTCAGCTCGACGCCACAGCCGAGTGGCGACACCATGCCGAGGCCCGTGACGACAACCCGCCTCATATCCAGCTCTCCAGCCCGGAATCCGCGGCCTGCGCCAACAAGCCGGTGGACCGCTCGACCACGGTCCGGCCGGCCCTTTCAGCGTCGCTCAGGACGTCAGCTCTTCGCGTTCTTTTCGAGGAATTTCGTCGCATCGCCGACGGTCAAAATCGTCTCCGCGGCGTCGTCGGGAATCTCGCAACCAAATTCTTCTTCAAAAGCCATCACGAGCTCGACCGTATCGAGGCTGTCAGCGCCCAGGTCGTCAATGAAGCTCGCGTTGTCGACCACTTTTTCGGGTTCAACACCAAGGTGTTCGACCACGATCTTCTTAACCCGCTCGCCAATCTCACTCATCGCTCAACCTCGTGCTTGTTCCCTTGACCCGACCCCAGGATGATACGAGTCATCGTGGTCGTTAACTTCCTTCGCAATCGCGCATAAACTGATTTGACCCGGTCGGACAGCCGATGCAGGCCCGGCGAACGACGGCAAGCTCCGCCCCGCCAATATACAGGGTTTCTAAATCCTGCAATGGCGATCTTTGCCCATCCGTTAGTGGTCCCGTATCATACTTCAAAAGCCTTGACTACAAGCCCCGATCGGTCCTGAAAACGGCCCCTCTGCCCGCATCCCCGGCGCCTCAGATCATGGCCATTCCGCCGTTGACGTGAATGGTTTGCCCCGTGACATAGCCGGCCTCGTTGGAGCTCAAATAGACCGCCGCCGCGGCGATATCTTCGGGCGTCCCCAGCCGCGCCGCCGGCACCTTGGCAAGAACGGATTCGCGCTGCTTCTCGTTGAGCGCGTCCGTCATCGGCGTCTTGATGAATCCCGGCGCGATGCAGTTGGCGGTGACGTTGCGCTTGGCGTATTCGGCGCCCAGCGTCTTGATCATTCCGATCAATCCGGCCTTCGACGCGCTGTAGTTGCCCTGCCCCGGATTGCCAGTGACGCCAACGACGGAGGTGATCGCGATGATGCGGCCGAAGCGCTTGCGCATCATCAGCCTGGTGGCGGCGCGGGCGAGGCGGAAGGTCGCCGTCAGGTTGATGTTAATGACTTCGTCCCAATCCTCGTCACGCAATTGCACGAACAGATTGTCGCGCGTGATGCCGGCATTGGCGACGAGAATGTCGAGCTGCCCCATGGCCTTTTCCGCCGACGGCACCAGCGCCTCGACCTCGGCCGAATTGGAGAGATTGCAAGGCAGGACGTGGACGCGGTCTCCCAACTTGCCGGCGAGCGTGTCCAGCACCTCGCGCCGCGTGCCCGAGATCGCAACGGTCGCACCCTGCGCATGCAGCGCTTGCGCGATCGCGCCGCCGATGCCGCCGGTCGCGCCGGTGACGAGGGCCGTCTTGCTAGTCAAATCGAACATCGAACTCTCCTCTCGGCCGCTTCAGGCCGAACGCGCAGCAGCCAAGGCGTCCTTCGCCGCGGCAATGTCGTTAGGTCCCCCGACCGAAATACCGACCGCGCCATCGGTGATGCGCTTGACCAGCCCGCTCAGCACCTTGCCGGCACCGATCTCGAAAAAACGGGTGACGCCGTGGCTTGCCATATAGGCGACCGACTCGCGCCAACGCACTGTGCCCGTGACCTGTTCGACCAGACGGCGACGGATCTCCTCGGGATCGGTGGTCGCCGCGGCCAGCACGTTCGACACCAGCGGCGACGCTGGTTTCGCGATCGCGACCTCGGCAAGCGCTTTCGCCATCACGTCGGCGGCGGGCTGCATCAGCTTGCAATGGAACGGCGCCGATACCGGCAGCAGCATCGCGCGCTTGGCGCCCCTGATCTTGGCGATTTCCACCGCGCGATCGACGGCAGCCTTGTCGCCGGAGACCACGACCTGTCCGCCGCCATTGTCGTTGGCGGCCTGGCAGATCTCACCTTGAGCGGCTTCGTTGGCGACCGCGACCGCCGCGTCATAGTCGAGACCGAGTAGCGCCGCCATCGCGCCGGCGCCGACCGGAACCGCCTTCTGCATGGCAAGTCCACGGGTGCGCAACAGCCGCGCGGTGTCGGAAATGCTCAGGCTGCCCGCGGCGGCCAACGCGGAATATTCGCCGAGCGAATGCCCCGCCACATAGGCCGCGTCCCGGGCGACGGAAAAGCCGGCCTCGGTCTCCAGCACGCGCAAGGCGGCGATCGAGACCGCCATCAGCGCCGGTTGGGCGTTTTCGGTCAACTGCAAAGTCTCGGCCGGACCATCCCAGATGATGGCGGTCAGCCTTTCGCCTAACGCCGCGTCGACCTCGTCGAATACCGCCCGCGCCGCTGGGAAAGCCTCGGCGAGCGCTTTGCCCATCCCGACCACCTGGGACCCTTGCCCCGGAAAGGTAAATGCTGCCGTCATCGGCGCTCCATGAACGTCCCGAAAATCGATAAAGTTTGGCCGTAAGACACCGCGCGAGACGGTTATGTCAAGCGTCGGGGCGATTCCGGACCAAAAACAGCCAGTTTTTGCAGCCGCTTTTCCTTGCCATGGCGCGCAAAATCCGTATAAACCGCGCCATCCGTGGATCCCGGCCGGGAGCTGAACGGACGGTCTCAGCAATCTCACCTTATGTCAGGCGAAGTTGATGTGGCAGGGCCAGTCGGCCTGTCGTCCCGTGTTTCCGCCTTCTGAGCTTGACTTCCGAGTCCTTTCCGAAGGTCTCGAAGGGCTTGACGCCGGGAGCCGCGACAACACTAGGAAAGGACCGTCATGCCTCTTTATGAGCATGTATTTCTCGCGCGTCAGGATGCGAGCACCCAGCAGGTTGAAGAACTGACCACCCAGATGACCGGCATTGTGGAACAGGCCGGCGGCAAGGTCACCAAGACCGAGAACTGGGGCGTGCGTTCGCTGACCTACCGCATGAACAAGAATCGCAAGGCGCATTTCGTACTGCTCAACATCGATGCCCCGTCGGCGGCGATCGCCGAGATCGAGCGGCAGGAGCGGATCAGCGAAGATGTGATCCGTTACTTGAGCGTTCGCGTCGAGGAGCACGAGGAAGGCCCCTCGGCGATGATGCGCAAGGCTGACCGTGACCGTGAACGCGACGATCGCGGCGGCGGTTTCCGTGGCGATCGCGAGGGCGGCGGCTTCCGCGGCGATCGTGAAGGCGGCGGCTTCCGCGGCGACCGCGGCCCGCGCCGCCCGCGCGAAGATGTCGACGCAGCGGAAGAGGAGTAAGAACAATGGCCGAAGCCGGTGCACGCCGTCCGTTTTTCCGCCGTCGCAAGACCTGCCCGTTCACGGGCCCGAACGCGCCGAAGATCGATTTCAAGGATTCCAAGTTGTTGATGCGGTACGTCTCCGAGCGCGGCAAGATCGTGCCGAGCCGCATCACCGCAGTCTCCGCCAAGAAGCAGCGCGAGCTCGCGCGCGCCATCAAGCGTGCGCGTTTCCTCGGCCTACTTCCTTACGTGATTCGCTAACGGCATGATCCGGAGAAGCGCTTCTCTGATTAAGTCATGCTCAAATAAGGCTTTCCGATCGGCGGCGTTCGCTGCCGCCGATCGCTGGATCTTCATGAGGCTTCCGGGTCGTCCGGTTGCCGATGGTTGGGGCTCTGAAAAGAACCTCTAACCGCTCGTTAGACCTACCAGAAAATTCCGCTGCGTTTTCAATGCATTGCCGTTCATCCGTTCACATTCTGTGCACGGGTTTTTCACCCGTTTCTGGTACGAAACTGGTACGTCGCCAATCGGGCTGGGCCCTTCACGCCAGCGACCGGCCTGAGGCTTCACGAGCACGGCCGGCCTGGATAAGACCGCGAAAAATAATCGTAGATAATGTGTTTTGGTTCCCTTTAACATCGGGGAGCTGCAAGGCTGAGAAAAGGTTCCGATGACCAAAGAAGACGATGTCAGGAAAGTGCTTACCGCCGAGCGCGGCGCCAATGCAACAGGACATCGCAAGGTATCCGTTTTGGCCCCGGACACGCGCTGGGATGGTTTTCGAGCGACTCCGCGTCTGGATACCGCCTAAAGGGAAATAGACCGGAGCCCGCGCCCAATGGCCCTTTGCCGAGTTTAGGGACGGCCGCTGGTGAGTCCGGCTTCTGACGGCTGTGAAGAGAGCCGGCCAATCCCGACCGCCACATGGAGAGCCGCCGCGCCCGCGTCCTAGCCGCTTGGCTAAATCTTCGTCTTGCGAGGCCGCCTAGCTCGGCTACCCTCCGTCACGGGCAGATTCCCTTCGCCGTGCAGTGCGCTAAGCTTCCCCGCCCTTTGATCTTCATCGGGCGGGTTTTTTATTTATTCGAATGTTCGAAGATTTTTAGAAGGGGCCAGCCCGCCGGTGCGGGTTTGGCCGGCGGGCTCTGAGTGTGGGCCGCCTCCTGAAAACGAATCGTTCGCCCGGGGAACCTTGCGCTATGTCATGGTCTGATGTCACGGAGCTGTCGTAGATAGTTCCATGGCTCCTTTGCTTTTCACCTGCCCGGCAACGTCGATGAAGGTCCAACATTGGCTGGATGACGATCAAGACGCGCCTGAAAACGAGTATGAGGCGATCACCTGCGCGGCCTGCACGCGGGTGCACCTTCTCAATCGGAAGACTGGCAAGCTGTTGGGTCAGGTCGAAGAGTAAGGCCGCCCGGCACGAAGCGCTCGCGCTGCGACTGCGGGCCGACTCAGTCCTCACAGAGCAGCGTGGCTTTAGCCCTCGCCTAAGCGTTCTCTTACTTCTTCTGTGCGCCGCGATTTCCAGGCCGATAGTTCCGCTTGCCTGACCTGGTCCCGCAATTTGTTCAATTCGTCTAACTGAAGCTCGAGATCGCGGGCATTGCGGAGGAGTATGAGAAGACACGTCTCGAGAGCGGCGTTAGAACGCCTTGGAAGGGTACGCATTGAAGAGCCCCAGCTCACTAACCTAGTCGACCTGATGGCGAACAGAAGGTTCAAATGAGGCCACGCGATGGTCGAGCCAGGCGAATGCCGCAATTGTGACAGGAAAGATCGGGCCGCCCGGCACGAAGCGGGGCGGCCCGATTGGCAGCTATCCAGCTATCTCCTTAGTCGCCCGTCCAGGATGTCCATCAGCTCGCAGCGGCCGCCGTAGCCATCGGGAGTGTCCGGCGCGATCGGCGCCGGCGCTTCATGATGCGATGGCCACGATCGCAGCTCGGGCCGCGCGCCGGGCCACTTCGAAATCCTCGATGAGCGGTGCGGTCGCCTCAACAATCGCGTTGGCGACGTGGTCAACGTCTGGCGGTAACGCGGCCTTGGCAACGATCGCCGCCAAGCTGTTCGCAACATTCGCGCAAAACGTCCCAAAGGCTGCGCTCCAGCGCCCGGCGAACGGGACCTCGATCGGCAGCCCTGGCGCGCCAGCCTCGTGAAGTAGCGGGGCCACGTAGGGGCGATCAGGCCTGCCAAGGTCGAGGCCTCGGCGCGCATCAAGTGCTGAGACGCCCTATCGAGCTCGCGGAACGCTTCCTCGTTCTCGTCGTCGGGAGGCTCGGCCGCCCCGTCGTAGGCGGCGTAAGCGGCACGGTGCGCCTCGATCGCGGCGTAGATCGGGCCGACCACGGCCGCGGCCGCATCGACGGCGATGATCTCCTCGAGCGCCGTCTCCGCGATGCGCTTCAGGTAATCCGGATCGTTGGCAAGCTGGCGCGCTACAGCCTCGTCGAAGTCCGTGCCCAGAGCCTCGGCCTCTTCGCGCAGCGTCATCATCGGCCACGCAATTTTCCGCATTGCGATCCGCAGGATTTTGTAACGGCCGCGTCGGATCGGCAGGCGTAGCTGTGCTATTCTCAGAATTTGACCGAGCAGCATGTAGCCTTGCGCCGCCGGGATTTTCCAGTCGTCCTCCATCCAATAGACCATTCCTCGAACGCGATTCGCATCGCATCCTCAAGCGGACGCGCGCAACCCAGCGTGCAAATATGGGTCGATGTCTCGATGCGCGGGTGGTTCAGCCGGGCCGGCGCCTTCTCAATAAAGGCCCTCACCGTCAATGTGGCGGCGATCTCGATGGCGCCCATCCCGTTACATTCGCCGTCCCCCTGAATGGCATGGCAGTCTCCCAGAAAGAGATGTGTCCGTTCTTGTTGGCGCGAAAAAAGACGCTATTGCCAGTCGTGATTTCCTGAACGTCGAGATTTCCGCCATGCGGACCATTGTCGACGGTCAGAACAGCACCATGTATGGGCGCCACGCCCGCCACGCCGATCATCGGCTTGATCGGTAGTCTCACGTGCTCATTCCAGTGCACATGCCCCTCCTTAACCTCGACAACCTTGGTCTGGATGCCGAACTCCTTCCGCCTTACCCAGTCGGGAAACATTCCTATGCCGGGCCAAAGTGCGGTAAAGTCGAGCTTGTCGAGCTCCATGTTGATTTTATCGAGCCGCAGCATGTCGCCGGGCTTCGATCCGCGCACCTCGATTGGCCCGGTCGCACCGTTAACGAAAGGAAGCGTCACGTCGGCTTTGTTGCTGTCCGAAGGTCGTTGACGTTGATCGCGCATTCAACGACGAACGCCTCGCCGGGATCGACACTCGCGATAAAATCATCATCACCGGAGAGCGCGTATTTGATGTTGCCGGCTTTGCTGATGCGCTTCGACATGTCCACTCCTGACCGCTCGACGGTGTTGCAAAACTTAGACTTGGCGGCGCCACGGCATCAGCAGCCGCTCGATCTTGCCAACCATGAAGGTCAGAAACAGCACCAGTGCGATCGTCACCACCAGCGAGGCGAACACTTTCGGTATCACGTAAAGCGACCCGGCCTTGAAGATCGCGTGTCCGAGCCCTTGGGATGACGACATGAACTCGCCGACAATCGCACCGATCAAGGCAAAGCCGACGGTGAGCTTTAACCCTGCAAAGATATCGGTCAGCGACGCCGGCACCACAAGCTTGCGGAAGATCTGGAATTTCGACGCGCCCAACGTTCGCATCAGGTTGATCTGATCGGGGTCGACACCGACCGCGCCTTTGTAGGACGTGACTAGAGCCACGATCACGACCGAGAGGGTCGACATTGCAACCTTGGAGATCAACCCGGTGCCGAACCAGATGATGATGATCGGAGCCAGCGAGATAATGCGGATCGAGCCGAGCGCTACGACGAAGGGCTCCACGACGCGCGAAACGAATCTCGAATACCAGAGCGAAAGGCCGATCACCGTTCCGAACATGTTGCCGACGAAAAAGCCGAGCAAAGTTTCCGATCCTGTGATGTAGGTATCGCGCCACAGGCTTCCGTCGCGCGCCATCTGCCCCAGGAAACCGGCTATTGCCGACGGCGAGCCGAACATGAACGCTGCGGAAGTATCTTTTGACGTCGCGTGCTCCCATATCGTCAAGAAGACAATAAGTATGGCGAGCTGGCTTGCAACCACCGCGATCGCAGCGCGCAGCTGTGGGTGGCGAATTGGCAACTTTGGCATAAATCGCCGCTGTGGTGCAGTCTTGCGTAGATTGGGAGAGTAAGCCGAAGGGATTGCACCTCCGGCTTCTCGCAGAACAGTGCTTGAAACTCTCGCTTCACACTGCTCCCATCAGGCAGACATGCCGGTAACACCGAGCTTCCAATGTACGAACAGTCTGCGTCTTTTGACCGCAATGACCTCAATCAATCGACCAGCCTGTATCTTCGCGCCCCGGTAGCGCTTGTACTTTCGCATGACCCACGCGACCAATGTGGCGTTGACGTAATGCCATATCGGTTGCAAAGCCGACGGGGTATAGGCTCCATAGTAGTTCAACCAGCCTAGAAGGATTGGATTGATCTCCTGAGCTATATCTGCCAGCTCTACATGTGTGCGTCTACGAAGTTGTAGCTCCCTGATCGTCTTCCGCATCGACTTGAGAGACAACGCACTGACCTGTGGTTTGAAGCTTGTGAAAACTTCTTTGGTTTTCTTGTTCTTCACAGTCTTTGGTCCAAAGCAATATCCGAGGAAGTCAAACATCGTGTTCGGATATTTACCTTTGCGTTTCGCATCTTTGCAGTAGACGATCTTGGTTTTCTCCGGATGCATTTCCAGATGGCATTCCGCAAAACGAGCTGCAAGCTTTGCCTTTACGGCTACGGCTTCAGCCTCTGTCCGGCAGTGCACCAATCCATCATCCGCATACCGGCACCAAGGGAGGTCTGGGTACTCTCGTGCCATCCATGCATCGAACGTGTAGTGCAGGAAAAGATTCGCCAACACCGGACTGATAACACCGCCTACTTGCGGCCGTTGCCGCGGCTTTTGCGTCTCGGCGTCGGCGGATCTCCTGTTAGCGGGCCAGATGTAGGACCGCTTCCTGCGAACCACTATTCGCGATAATGTCGACAGGGCATGAAGCAGAACTTCACAGTCCGGCAAGGCGCGCTCGACGGCGGGGGCCGATCTGCGTCTGATACCGGCCGTGCCTTATTCTAATCCCGGCAACTATGCTCGCTATTCCGGTCGCCTCGCTGAGGAACTGGCCGCAAAGGAACCAAACGGGGCATTCTGGGCAAATCAGTTCGACAACGTCGCCAACCGCGATGGCCACTATCGCACGACCGGCCCCGAAATTTGGGAGCAGACGAACGGAAAGGTCGACGGTTTCACTTGCGCCGTCGGCAGTGGCGGGACTTTGGGTGGAGTTGCGCGCGCCCTCAAGGAACGGAATCCCGCCGTGAAGATTGCACTCAGCGATCCAATGGGTGCCGCCCTCTACAATTGGTTTACTAGGGGTGAGCTGACGACAGAAGGCAACTCGATCACAGAGGGTATCGGTCAAGTACGCGTGACGAAGAACCTTGAAGGCACGCCGATCGACATGGCCTACCAGATCACTGATGAGGAGGCGCTACCCGTTTTGTTCGACCTGATCGAGCATGAGGGGCTGGTGCTGGGTGGTTCTAGCGCGATCAACATCGTGGGGGCTATGCGGCTTGCACGAGACCTTGGCCCAGGCAAGATCATCGTCACAATCCTCGCGGATGGTGGCCAGCGCTATCAGTCCAAGCTCTTCAATCCAGACTTCCTGCGCAAGAAGAACCTGCCGCTACCGCCTTGGATGATATGAGCCAGAAGGTCCTTCTGGCTCATATCGCGGCCCGCTTCCGAACCCACCTTGGAGCGCGTTCCTTGCGGCGGTACGCGCTTTTTTTTGCAGCCAAGCTGAGGGGTATCAACCGTACTCGTCGCCTTGGGCAACGCCCGCTTTGGGTCAATCGCTACCGAAATGGGCAGTCCGCACGATGTCCGGTTTACCCGCGTTAGCGACCGAATTGCGGACATCGCTGAAGGTCCGGTTCGTGCCAAAACCCGGCATTGGTATCGCGCGACCATTACTGATCCGAAGCCGGGCTTTTGGAAGGACAGTTGAATACTACTGTGCCGCAGCAGCGGTAGTGGACGGCCAAGCCGAAAATCTGAAATGCTTGAGCCGTGGCTCGTCAGGGAAAGCGAGCAGCCGTCGTACCATCGTACTTGCACGCGCGGAGCCGTTCAGTGAGATCTGTCCACTCTCAATCGCGTGCGCGAGGCCACGATAACCAAGCCAAACCCTCGTGAAAGTCCCGAGATCGGCAGCGATCGAGATGTCGACTTCTCGGCCAGCAGGAGGCTTGAGACAAACCTCGATGTCATCGGGACGCAAGACGAGCCACCAATACCGTGGACTGCGATTGCCCTTGGGGATGCCGCGAAAATCGAAACGAATGACGAAGCCCTGCACAGGTATCTCGGCAGGACAGATTTGCCGTCGCATGCCCCACAGCAGCATTTTCGGATCGAGGTCGTCGGGGCCAATCAAACCTTGTGCCCAGCTCTGACCCCACACGCTCATCATCTCAACGATCGGCCGAAAATCCTCGCCAGCCGCCGTCAGCCGGTAGAGATGACCCCGGCCCCTGGGTTTCGCCTCGATGTGGACGACACCATCCTGCTCCAGCTGCTTTAGTCGCTGCGCGAGCACCGTTCGCGATATCAGCGGGGCGGCGTCAAGCAGCTCGCCGAACGAACGGGTGCCAAAGCACAGTTCGCGCATGATGATCGGGGTCCAGCGGTCGCCGAAGACTTCGGCCGCCTTGGCCACAGGACAAAACTGCGAGTAGCTGATCATGCGACGGATCATCCACCCGTCCGGGTTGTCCCGCAAGTACGTTTTTCGTACTTGAACCATGACGCATCCATGGCAGGATCGGTCGACACGCTCCTGAAGGGAGGACAGTTATGCGAGCAGCCCTGAACATCACCGGCGCAGCGCTTGCGCTCGGCATCATCTTGTTTTCGTTTGCTTCCAACGCTTTTGTCAGCCCGAAAGAGGAAGTAGCCGAGGTAACCCAGGCGTGGGCGAGGGCTCTTGGCGAAGACGACCCCGACAAGGTCTTGCCGTTATACGCCGACGACGCGGTCCTTTGGGGTACGCTGTCACCAACTGTGCGCGCCGACCGAGCGGCACTCCGGGACTACTTTGTAACCGCATTCAGGGTTCTCCCCGGCCTCAAGGTTGCCTTTGGTGACCAACTGATCCGCGTGTATGGCAACACGGCAGTCAACACCGGATACTATACATTCTCCTACATCAAGGATGGAGAGACAAAAAGCTTGCCTGCGCGCTACAGCTTTACCTACGTCAAGAACGGCGAGCGCTGGCTGATTGTCGACCACCATTCATCAGCCATGCCACCCCCTCCGAAATAACAATGCGAGTACGAGCGCCGTAACTCGTCATCGTCACAATGTCAGCTTCGGGTCAATCGTGTCACTTTAGTCGTCGGCCGGCCGCTTCCGGTCTACCCCGATCAACGGACATCGTCGGCGCCAGACCCGCGCCTTCAGCAAGTCACCCTCCCGGACGATGCTACTAGGACCGCTGTTCGCGCAGCGAGGTCCGCCCGATCGCGCTCGCGGCGATTGCCAAGGCCGAAGGGCGCGAGGAGGCCTAGCCGCCGGACGAGGCCGGACGTCGCCGCGCGCGGCAATTGGGCCCCAAGGGAGCGCGCGCCATGACAAAGCTGGAAGAGCAACGCCCGCAGACGAGCCGCGGCCGTCAATGCGCTCCTCCGGCGTGCGCGTCGTCGACGCCCATGGACCATCATCAAGAACACCGATGTCGAGATCGAAACTGACAAGCGCCGCGCGGTGATGAAGCTGTTGCAGGACGACCTTGCTCACGACGCCGCCAGCACCCTATAGACGGACGCGCGGCCGATGCGGAGTGCCTTCGCGATCTTGGAGGGGCCAAGCCCCTCCGCCTTCAGCTGACGCACCTGGGCCCGCGTCTATCGATGCTGGGCGCCCCTTGTAGGCGCCGGCTCCAACGCTGCCTCAAGCCGCTTGCTTCAGCTGCTCGCTTGGCGATCTTCGCGATCGTGGCACGGCTGCAGCCCGTAGCAGCCTGTATCGAGCTCCAGGATTGGCCAGCGGCAATCATGCGGCTGATCCCATCATTGCGCTCTGTGTCCTCCACGCGCCCCTTATAGCGACCTTCAGCCTTGGCCTTTGCCTGACCCTGCGCTTGCCGGCGGCGCCTATCGTCGTAATCCTTGCGAGCGACCGCGGCGAGCATGTCGAGCAGCATGCGGTTGATCGCCTCGAACATGCGGTCGGTGAAATCGTCGGCTGCCCTGGTGGCCATCATCCACGACGTCGGCAGATCCAGAGCCACAACGCGGATATGGCGCGCCGTCAACTCAGCCTTCCGATCTCGCCGTTTCCGCACGATGTCTCGCCGAGCCCCATCGCGCCCAAGGAACCGACCGGCACCGCTCCGCGTTGCTTCCGTCGGGCCGTGGTCAGCCCCCCTTGCCACAGGCCCGGCGCGGGCCCCTTGTCAACCCTAGAACCCCTGCGGGCCCGCGCTCCCAACCGCCGTAGCACATCGGCCGGCTTCGGGAGTAGTCTGTCCGTCGGGTCGGCGGTGACCCTATGCACGTCGGCCCGGGCGCGGCTCCCGCTTATGCTTACCCCGGGGCGGGGCCGCGTTCATGCTGCTCGCTTGGCGATCTTCGCGATCGTGGCACGGCTGCCGCCCGTAGCAGCCTGTATCGAGCTCCAGGATTGGCCAGCGGCAATCATGCGGCTGATCCCATCATTGCGCTCTGTGTCCTCCACGCGCCCCTTATAGCGACCTTCAGCCTTGGCCTTTGCCTGACCCTGCGCTTGCCGGCGGCGCCTATCGTCGTAATCCTTGCGAGCGACCGCGGCGAGCATGTCGAGCAGCATGCGGTTGATCGCCTCGAACATGCGGTCGGTGAAATCGTCGGCTGCCCTGGTGGCCATCATCCACGACGTCGGCAGATCCAGAGCCACAACGCGGATATGGCGCGCCGTCAACTCAGCCTTCAAGCGTTCCCAATCCGCTGCAGTCAGGCGTGACAACCGGTCGACCTGTTCCACAAGCAGGATGTCGCCGTCGTGGGCATCAGCGAGCAGCCGAAACAGTTCCGGACGCGCGAGCTTGGCGCCACTCTCGTTCTCAACGTACCACGAAACGATCGTCAGGCCTCGGACAGTCGCAAAGGCGTTGAGCTGCTCGCGCGCGCGGTTGGCGTCCTGCTCGTCGGTGCTGGCGCGCAGATAGGCTCGAACGTAGCACATCGGAAAACCCGCTCGGTTTCGTTAGGATGGTTTCCACTATAGAGGTTCATTTTGAATCTTCATTTTAGAAGTGTGGGCTGGGCCCAATCGGCTTTTCCCAGCATGTCGCTGCCGCCGGTCCTCTGCCAAGATCGAGAAGAGAGGAAGACCCCCGTCCTATACGGATCCAGATTGGGGATGCCTCAGTTTTCCGCAGCACCGCCGTCTCGACGAGCATGCGCCACATCGACGGCACGGCCTCGGGCTCCGCCCTCACCTCAACGTGCGCCTGCGCAGCACCATTTCAGGATCAAGGCGCTCAATGTCCGCCTTGGCCCTGATAGCGACCATAGAGCGGACGTCGCTGGAGGTCCGAAAGGTGCCACGAGCGGATATCGCCGAGCGCCGCCGCCTGTGTGATTTATTGCACCGGCGTACACTGCATGTCGGCGCCGACGATGAGTGGACCGCTATAGAATTTTCGTAGCTCGGCGATGGCCGCATCGAGATTGAACAGGCCAAAATGACTGACAATGAGCTGTCCAACGCCCGCCTCCTGCGCGATGCGACCGACGACTGCGGGCGTTGCATGTAAGGGATTGTTCGCACCCGGCGCGACAGCGAGATGCATGATCAGAACGTTAGCCCCCTTCGCGAACTCGACGAATTTCGGATCAGTTCCGTTCTGATCGGAGCTGAACACGACCGAAACATTCCCGGTTTGCACACGGTACGCCAAGGTCGGCATGTTTCCATGCGGTATTCTCTGTGCCGTCACAGTCGTCCCATCGTACTGAAGCACCGGCGATGGATCGGCTTTAGCGGCGTCAATGACGCCAACGTCAAGACGAACACCTCCTGCGACGACCAGTCCGATATCGGGCCGCACGCCTCCACCACCATGCGAACCACCCAACGCAGAACCGAGTACGGGAAATGCGCCGGATTTCTCATCGAAAAGCCGATTGAGGAACGTCGCAAAATCGGGCGCCGCATCGTTGCCCGTGGGTCCGAACACCTTCAACGGCTCTTTGCGGACCTCATGGCTGAGCCACAGGAATGCAGGCAAGTCGGAAACGTGATCGGGATGAAGATGGCTGATGCCGACCATCCACAAATCTTCGAGTTTCGCTTGTGATTGGCCGAAGCGTTGGTAAGCCCCGCCTCCCATATCGACAAGTATTCTTGCCCGACCATCGAGCCAAAGGAGGTAGCTTGACGAGGCACGAGAGGGGTTAAGTCTGGGACCCCCGGAGCCAAGGATTTGCACGGCTATCGGGGTGTCGCCGCAGCCTTGTGCAGAGGCACTCAAATTATTCAATGAGACTGATAGAAGCCCAAGGAAACAAATCGTCACAACTCGAATCACAAGAGCACCCATTCGGTTTGAATCGGTTCACTTCAATCGGTCTTGGGGCGGGCCGATACGACCTCAAAGCATTTTAGACGCTGGCGGGCTTCTCACCCGGCTTTGAGCGTAAGGAGTGAGGAACTCGATAGCAAGTCTTGTCCGAGTTGGGTCATTCGCGACCCGTCGCTCCGCGCCGATCCGGACGCGAAGTCCGCGATGGCCAGAAAGCTGACCTGATTTCAATGCCCCAACCCTAACCGGCGTCACATGCTTCTCGTCCTCTGCAACCGAGGAGTATGACCATGCAGGATCAAGTGATCGCGAACCCCACGCCCCATAGGCGAGTGCCTTGGAACAAGGGGAAGTTGACCGGGGCGAAGCCGCCACTGCGACCCAAACACGTCTGGTCAATCCGGACGAAACTCCAGATTGAAGGCCGCTCTCGCGACCTTGCCATGTTCAATTTGGCAATTGACAGCAAGCTGCGTGGCTGTGACGTCGTCGCCATCCGGGTCGAGGATGTCGCCGCCAGCGGGTACACGGCGGATCGCGCAACGGTCCGACAAAAGAAAACCGGGCGGCCAGTCAGATTTGAATTGAGCGAACAGACCCGCCAGGCCATCGATGATTATCTACAGGCCGCCAACAAAAGACCCGGCGAGTTCCTGTTCACGGGTCGTCGCGGCCCCGAAACCAGCATGACAACCCGCCATTATGCGCGCCTCGTTTCTGACTGGATTGGCAGTGTCGGGTTAGACCCGAGACTGTTTGGAACGCATTCACTTCGACGCACCAAGGCTACCCTGATCTACCGGCGCACCGGCAATCTCAGGGCCGTCCAGCTTCTGCTTGGCCACACCAAGATTGAAAGCACGGTTAGATATCTCGGCATCGAGGTAGATGATGCTTTGGCAATAGCGGAACAAGTTGATGTCTGAAATACCCGGGCAGAGCGGACATGCTCTGCCCGACCTCCAACCGCCGGTTTGTGCCATGAGCCGACATCGCGGTGCTCAAAACCGGGGATTTATGACGGCGAGCCGATATTCTCCCACTTGAAATATTCCAGCAGCTTCGCGAGAATTAGTCCGACTGAAGAGGACAGCATTCAAGAAGGTATACTTGCCAGTTTAGACGAGATGGCCTTTGTCGCGCGCGGAGACACAAGGTGATTGAGCCTGTCGATAGCCTCGAGATAACAGTCATAGTCGATAACGTCACCGACAGCCTGTCATCGAATCCAAGTTTTGTCGAAACAGAATTTATTTGGAAATTGGCGTCGCGGAATGAAATGGCTGAGCGGCAAGTGTCTTTGTTGCGCAGCCCATGGATTATCCTGCCTGATTACGTCTCGTATCGGCTCTGCTTCCCATACGCTCTTGTTCGACACAGGTCCCGATGAATGGGTCTTCGAACGCAACGTGATCAGAACTCGGTCTAGACCTCGGCAAGGTGGACGCAATGATGCTGTCCCATGGTCACTGGGACCATGCTGGGGCGATGCCACGTGCGCTGCAGATGATCACTTTGGCAAATGGTGGAAGGCCTATCCCCACCTACATGCATCCATGCATGTTTGCGTCTCGAGCTGTCAAGACGCCAGACGGTCGGTTAATGCCTATGGAGGACATTCCAAGTCAACAAATCCTTGCAGGAAACGGGGCCCAGCTTGTCATTACCAGGGAGGGGCAGTCAATCTTGGGCGGATCATTCTACGTCAGCGACGAAATTCCGCGAGTGACTCCCTTTGAGCGAGGCTTGCCTGGCCAACATCGGCTGAACGCAGACGGTAAGTGGGAGCTGGACGAACTTCTTATGGACGAGCGATTTGTTGCTGTTCATATTGCCAACAAAGGCCTGTTTGTATTCACAGCCTGCTCACACGCAGGTCTGATCAACGTGTTGACCCATGCATCGATGCGGTTCCCGGAAATCCCGATCCACGGTGTATTAGGCGGCTTTCACCTTGCAGGCCCGACGGAATCTATAATTCCTGACACAGTGGAAGCGCTTGCTAAATTCAATCTCGGTTTGATTGCGGCGGCACATTGTACGGGATGGCGGGCGACAGGCGCACTCGCAGCTCGGTTCAAAGAGAGAGTCATTCCTTCAGCGGTCGGAAAGCGCTTCGTGCTGTGAACCACTCCAGGTTGGCGCAGTGCGCCTCGACCGGGGATATCTGCCAGGTCCGCTTGGGGTCAGACGCGGTGATGCCGGCCGATTCAATTGCCGGTCGGCAGAACCGTCGCAGACGTAAACCGTTCGCTTGCCGTCTCGTGCGCCGCGAGCACATCGCGGTCGATCAGCGGCCAAAATCCCCCAGGAAGCAAAAGTTCGCCGGCGGTGAATTGCAGCGGCTCGGTGAACAGCCGGACCTTCGGTTTCAGGAACCCGTTGAACTCGCCGGCATTGCGGATGGTGGTTCGCGCGACGCAGCCTTCCATCCAGCATCCAAGCTCGGTCCCGAGCCCGTCGCCAAGCACGGGCTCCATGCCGTGCGCGCGCACCGCATCGAGCGCCTCGTGGACCAGGTCGAGGCCGCCGAACCGCTTCAGCTTGAGTTTGCAAAATCCGATATTTCTGATGCGGCCGGCACGCTCCACGTCGGCGAGTGCGCAGATCGGCTCATCCAGCATGATCGGAACGGGTGAGACGCCGGCGACCCTGGCGTTGGCGTCCCAATTCTCGGAATCGCAGGGCTGCTCGAACAGCTCGATCCCGGACGGGTCAAGCGCGGCGGCAAAGCGGCAGGCGTCGGCTTCGCTATAGGCACGATTGGCGTCGAGCCGCATCGTGGCACGGCCGCCGATGGCTTGCTGGATCGACTTGACACGCCTCCCGTCGTCGTCCGCGTTCTTGCCGACCTTGATCTTAAAGGTGCGGAAGCCATCCTCGAGCCGGCGCTCGACCTCTTCGGCGATGTCCTTTGGTACGGAGCTGTTGAACGGTGTAAGAAGCGGCAGCCTCACCTCGCGATCGACCCGCAGCAGCGGATGATCCTCCAGCATCTCGATCGCCGTGAGCAGCCCGGTCGCTGCCACCTTGCTCGCGCCCATGTTGGCGGCGATCACTGCCTTGGCTGCCGTCGTATCCATACCGACAACGGCGGCGGCTTGCTCCCGGCAGAAGGCCCAACCGCCTTCGCGCGTCTCGTGGCTCGATCCCGGCGAAATGTGTCCCTCGCCCCAGCCGATCCGGCCGTCGGCATCGCGCGCCTCGACGATGATCGGCTCGAACTCGGTGAACGTGCGGTACGAAAGGACGTAGGGCCGGATCAGGGGAAGCCGTACCGTCCGCAGTGTGAGTTCCTGCAGCTTCATTTGTTTTTCTAAATGCGCGTTGTCGCGTCAGGCGATCCGCTCGTTGCCCTTGATCTGGCTCCGGTGCATGACGCGCCGCGTTTTGGGGTCGAAGGGGTCGCGCCGATGCAGCACGGAGAGATTGTTCCACATCAGGAGGTCGCCGACCTTCCATTGGTGGCACATGACAAAGCGCGGCTGCGTGGCATGGGCCCAGAGCGCATCGAGCAGGGCCTCGCTCTCGACCACCTCAAGGCCAAGCACATAAGCATTCGGCCGCCGGCCGAGAAAAAGCGCCTTGCGCCCGGATTTCGGATCGGTGCGGACCAGCGGATGGTGCGCGCCCGGGGTCTCGCGGACGTCAGTGATTTCCTTGTAGCCCTTGCGCAGCAAGCCCGCACTGTTACGCGAGGCGTCGTGCACCGCGATCCTGTCATCGGCGGCCTTCTTGAGGTCCGCCGGCAGGGTCTCGTAAGCCTCAAACATGTCGGCGAAATAGGTGTTGCCGCCTGCTTCCGGGGGCGGCACCTCCAGCGCATGCAGCATCGCCGCCTTGGGCGGCACGTCGACATAAGTCATGTCGGCATGCCAGACCGCCTCGCCGTCGCCAAGATTGCCCATCGGCTTGCCGTTCTCGACCACGTTGGAGATGACGTTGAGTTCCGGATACGCCTTGTTGAACGGTTCGCCGTAGGGATTCGGCCCCGGCGGATCGAGCTCTCCGAAGTTCCTGCTGAAGGCAATCAGCTGTGGATCCGACAGACTTTGTCCATGAAAGACGACGACAAGCCGCTCGCGCCACGCAGCTTCGATCGCGTCGATATCGGCTTGCGGCAACGGCTTCGAGACGTCGATACCGTCGATTTCGGCGCCCAATGTGGCGTCCAGATTTCTGATCGATATAGCCATCTTATGTCCCTCGATGCTTCCCGGGTGAGTGGGTCGATTATCCCTAACTCAGCTCCGGCCGCAGAAGAAGGCTTGCAGCAGTCGTTGTGGAGGTCATGCCTCGCCTGTGTCCGGCGCAGCTCACGTGCCGAAATACGCGGCGTATTTGGCCTTGATCTCTTCGGACGCCTTTTCCTGCTCGACCGGATCGGTGGTCAGCACCTTGATCCGCGACAGCGGAACGCGTCTGCGGGCTCGACGATATCCGGGTGGAAGGAGCGGAGATGGCCCTTGTCGACGAGTAGCTGCTGGCCTTCGCGTGAGAACAGAAAGCTGATCAATAGCCGTGCTGCATTGGGATGCGGCGCATCCTTCATGACGCCACTGCCGCCGGCGACTAACCGTGAAGGCGAGATTGTGGTCATAAGCGATGGCGGAACCTGCACCGGAACAATACCCTCCGCGCACGATCTGTCGGCTCTCGGCGGCCGTGCGTTGCGCACCCATGGCGGCATCGCTGAAAGTCTCGCAGGCTTCATTCCAAATTATTGGTTGAACGATACATATGCCGAACGGGCTGCGCGCGGCGATTTGCGGAACTTCTACATCTTCGACTTTGCCATCAATGGCGTCGTCATTTGAGAAGATTGCCACCCGATCAGCGATCGCGCAGCTTGGGATCCAGGGCATCGCGGAGCGCGTCCCCGAACAGGCTGAAGCCGAAGACTGTGAGCGCGATGGCGAGACCGGGAAAGACCGCGATCCACGGCGCTGTCGAGGCGTATTCCTCTGCGCCGCCCTGCAGCATCAGGCCCCAGGCGGCGGTCGGCTCCTGCACGCCGAGGCCGAGATAGGACAGCGATGCCTCCGCGAGAATCGCCTGGCCGACGAATGCGGTCAGCATGATCAGGAACGGTGCCAGCACGTTCGGCACCATGTGGCGAAGGATGATCCGGGCGTGGCCGAAGCCGCAGGCGCGCGCCGCATCGATATAGGGCGCCTCGCGGATCGCAAGCGCGCTCGAGCGGACGACCCGCGCGCAACGCGGGATGAGCGGGATGGTGATCGCGACGATCACGTTGAAGACGCCGCTGCCGAAGATGGCGATGACGGCGAGCGCCATGATGATCAGCGGGAAGGCCATCACAACGTCCATAACGCGCTGCAGGATGAGGTCGAGGCGGCCGCCGAAATAGGCGCTTGCCACGCCAAGCACGAGACCGGCGCCCCCTCCGACGATCGCGCACGAGAATCCCACGATCAAGGCGGTGCGCGCGCCGAACACGATGCGGGAAAACAGGTCGCGGCCAAACTGATCGGTGCCCATGAGGTGTGCCCAGCTCGGCGGTTCCGTCATGGCGGCGAAATCGTTCGACGTCGGATTGTAGGGTGCGATCCACTCGGCCGACAGGCCGGCAGCCGCCATCACCAGCACCAGCGCCAGGCCGACCGTACCGAGCGGCTGGCGGCGGCAGAAGTCGATGATGGCGGCGCGCCATGAGCGCGAGCTCTGAGCCACGTCATCGTCGGCGGTCGGAGCGTAGGGGGGCGCGAGATCGACCATGGCGCGTCTCCCGTCAGCCGAAGCGGATGCGCGGGTCGAGCCACGCGTACAGCAGGTCGACCGCCAGATTGACGAACACGAAGACCGCGACCGTGAGCATGACAAGGGCCTGGGTCAAGATATAGTCCTGGTTCTGGACCGCCAGCACGAACAGGCGGCCGACGCCGTTGAGGTTGAACACCTGCTCGGTCACCACGAGCCCTCCGATCAGGAAGGCGAACTCGATGCCGATCAAGGTGACGACCGGCAGCAGCGCATTCTTGAGCGCGTGCCGGGTGATGATCAGCCGTTCGACCAGGCCTTTCGCGCGAGCGGTCCGGATATAGTCCTCGCGCAGAACCTCGAGCATCGCCGAGCGCGTCATGCGCATGGTGACGGCGGAGTAGCGGTAGCCGACCGTGAGCGCGGGCAGGATCACCATGGACAGGTTGCGCAGCGGGTCCTGCCAGAACGGCACATAGTCGATCGGCGGCATCCACGCCGTGCCGAACAGCGCATGCGAGACGTCGAGAACGGCCAGGATGGCGACGATCCCGAGCCAGAACGACGGGGTTGCGATTCCCGCGATGGCGATCGTGCGCACCACATGGTCGATCCGGCTGTTCTGCCACAATGCCGAGATGGTGCCGAGCGGGATCGCGATCAGGATGGCGACCACGGTCGCCATCACGGCGATCTCCAGCGAGATCGGCAGGCGCGCCGCGATCTCTTCGGCGACAGGCTTGCCCGACCACATCGAGATCCCGAAGTCGAGGCGAAAGAAGCCCCAGGCGAAGTCCAGGAACTGGAGCACCAGTGGGCGATCGAGCCCGAGCTCGGCGTGACAGACCGCGAGGGCGCGCGGATCGACACTCGCGCCACCGGAGCCGAGACGGACCATGCAGATATCGCCCGGGATCAGACGCATCAGGACGAACACGAGCGCCGCCGCCCCGACCAGCGTCGGGACCACGAGCAGCACCCGGTTCACGATATATCGGTACATCCTGTGCGTCCGATTCTGGTCGCGCCGGCGTGCCCGTCAGCGAATGCGAACGGGCCTACTGATCGAGCCATACATTGGCCAAATCCTGATTGACGTAGTGGCTCGGGCCGATCTTCCATCCCTTCACATAGGAGCGCAGTGGCACGATCCGGTTCCAATAGGTTAACACCAGCTCGTGCGCCTGCGTATCGAGCACGTGCTTCTCGAACTCGCGCATCAGCGCGCGCTGCTTCGCTCCGTCGGTCTCGTGCAGCATCTTCTGGTACAGATCGATCTCCGGTTGATCGTCATAGTTCCCGTAGTTCTCGCTGGACACCGCGCGCGGTAAGTATTTCTGGACGTCGAGAAGCGGGTTCACCACGCTGTTGCAGCTGGCCTCGACGACGACGTCGAAGCTGCCGCTTCGCATCGCCTCGAACCATGGCC
>CAWGJM010000021.1:0-91024 GCA_963822795.1 uncultured Alphaproteobacteria bacterium | reverse complement strand
GCACAAACCCGAAGTGTCGAACCGCATAAGGAATGTCTGAGTTTGGAGGCGAAGCGGAAAACATCTGCTCGCACGGAGTATTTCGCAATTTGACCCAATGTATGGTCCGGCCGCGCGTTGCAAGAGATTTTCGTCGATCTGGTGGTAAGCGGTCTTGCATCAATGTATCCGGTCTCTAGTTGGAGCTGTTTTGCTCCGGACCATCATGGATATCAGCGCGCGTGCGTTCTCATTACCGGACAGGCCTCGATTGGACCATTTGGGTCACCGGTGTTCGCATGCGCCGGGAAGACCGATCCTCCATCTCTTCTTATTCCTCTCGCAGACCTCGGCTGGAAACGGTTGATAGATTCATATCATCGCTTGCTCCTCATTTCGTCCAGTTCCTTTGTTCGGCCAAGGGCCGTTCCTTCGTCCCGGCCTGCAGACGTCGATCGCGTCGCGCGCAGGGGCGGTCAAGGCCGGCCGTCGCGCTTGGCTTGCGGCGGGCTCCGGCGTTGCCAGGCTGCGCCTTGACCGCGCCGAGCACGGCGCGAGGATCAAGCGGGTCGGACGCCTGCATCGTCAGTCCTCGTCAGCTCGAAGGCGCGCCCTTTAGCCAGCACCGCCCAGGCGATGCGGGCAAGCTTGTTGGCGAGCGCGATCGCCAGCACGTTGGGGTGCAACCGCTTAGACGGCAGTTTTCTTATCGACCAGCCCGATGGTTGTCTTGACGGTCGGCTGTTAGGGGCAGCCCCGACGTGGTGAGCCAGGACGAAAGGGAACGCGAATGACCCAACTGATACATTGACCGCCCGAGGTTGCTGCGGCGCATAACGCGGCATTTCCTCCAACAGCCTGATCGGCTGCAACCCTCCAGTTGAGATGAGCACACGAGACGGGTGATTTCATAGTGCCCGCGAGTGGTGCTCGTCGATGCTCTGTCGCCTACTGTGCACCGATTTCCGCACGCAACTTCCACGTTGGTAGCTGTACGCCGCGCGGTTCAATGATCCCAAGGAAACGGCATGACCCAGCCCGAAGTACACGAGGACAGTCGCGACTCCGGCTCACTGACCAGCCGATTGCAGCATGTCTATTGGATCGGCGGCGCCAGCGGCGCCGGCAAGTCCACGATCGCGCGCCGCCTGGCCGACAAGCATAGCCTGCGGCTCTATTTGACGGACGAGGCGATGGGCGACCATGCGCGTCGATGGCTGCCGGAGGACTGTCCGAACCTGGCCGATTTCGTGAAGATGAGCATGGACCAGAGGTGGGTCGATCGCTCGCCGCAGACCATGCTTGAAACCTTTCACTGGTTCCGGGGCGAGGGTTTCGGCTTAATCATCGAGGACCTACTGGCGCTCCCACCGGATCAAGGCGTCATCGCCGAGGGCTTCAGGTTGCTGCCACATCTCGTGAAGCCGCTTCTGCATGATCCGAATTATTGCGTCTGGCTCATCCCGACGCCCGAGTTCCGGCTCGTCGCGTTCGAATCCCGCGGCACTATGTGGAGCATCCCAAACAAGACCAGCAACCCGAAACGCGCCCTGAGCAACCTGCTGGAGTGCGATCGGCTCTTCACCGAGCGTCTCCAGCGCATGGTCGAGACGACCGTGCCGGCCGTCATGGTGGACGGCCGTCTGACGGAGGACGCGCTCGAGAGCTGCATCGCCGGTAAATTCGGCCTCGATGGAGGAGGCTCCGGGTCCAGGCCGCAACAGCCAAGGTCGCCTCCATGCCTCATGTGAGCAGGTCGCCCGAACTCTGGGTTCCCGCGGCTGCCGCTCGGCTTCAAGTCGGCCGATCAGAATCAAGACGACCTCCGCAGCTCATCGCAGCCTTCTGAGCCAATCTTGCGTCGCCGTGCCGGAAGGTGTGCCGAGCACGGCGCGGATCTTGCGCGCGAGTTCGATCTTGCGATAGGGCTTATGGATCAGCGCGATGCCGGGATCAATCCGGCCGTGGGTCGCCATCGCGTCCTTCGTGTATCCGGATGTATACAGCACCTTGACACCCGGGCGCAGCCGCAGGATCTCATCGGCGAGCGCTGGACCGTTGAATCCGCTGCCGAGGATCACATCGGTGAACAGCAGGTCGAATGCGCGGCCGGCGGCGATCATGTCGAGAGCCTCGCGCGCCGAGGCAGCGGCGAGCACCGTATAGCGCAGGCTTTCCAACTGTGCGACAACGTATTGACGGACCAATGCGTCGTCCTCGACCACCAGAATGGTCTCCTCGCCGCCCTCAGCGGCGGCGACCGGTCGCTCGATCGGTGCGACGGACTCGCTGCTGCGCGGCAGGTACAGCTTAAAAGTCGTGCCGTGGCCTTCCTCGCTGTCAATTTTGATGTGGCCGCCCGATTGCTTGACAAAACCGTAGACCATGCTGAGCCCTAGTCCGGTTCCTTGTCCGACCTCCTTGGTCGTGAAGAACGGCTCGAACACCCTATCGCGAATGTCTGCTGGGATTCCGACTCCGGTGTCGGTCACCGCGATCATCACATAGGGGCGGGGGCGGACCTCCTCCGCATGGATCGTGGCAAAAGACGCATCGAGCATCACATTACCGGTCTCCAGGATGAGCTTGCCGCCACCCGGCATGGCGTCACGGGCGTTGACCGCCAAGTTGATCAGCGCGGTGCCGAGCTGTGACGGATCGATCATCGCCGGCCAGGCGTCTTCCTCGAGCGTCATCTTGATCTCGACGCTCTCACCGAGAGTTGGACGAAGCAGCTTGGCGGTGTCGAGGACCAACCGGTTCACGTCGGTCGACTGCGGCTGCAGCGGCTGCTTGCGGGCGAAGGCGAGCAACTGCTGAATGAGGTCGGCGCCACGCCATGCTGCGTCGTCGATCATCCGGGCAATCGCCGCAAGCTGCGGTGAATGAGCGACCGCGTCGGCGAGGATCTCGATGGTCCCGGTGATGACGGTAAGGATGTTGTTGAAGTCGTGAGCGACACCGCCGGTGAGGTGACCGATCGCATCGAGCTTCTGGGACTGGCGCAGCTGTTGCTCCAACGCGATGCGTTCCGTCATGTCGCGGCCGATGAAGAAATAGCGTTGCTCCAGCTCGAGCCACGCCCCGCTCAAGGTGAGCGGCACGATCCGGCCGTCACGGTGCACATAGCGGCAGTCGAAGTTTCGCGTGGCGCGGCCTTGGCGCGCCGCCCGCATTTCCTCGCGGGCCCGCTCAAGGTCGCCAGGATGCAGGAGCGCGGCACCTTTGCGGCCGATCATCTCCTCCGGACGATAACCGACGATCGCCTCGGCGCTCGGGCTGATGTCGATGACGGTGCCCTCGCGGTCGACGATCAGGATGAGGTCGAGCGAGCTCGCAAACAGCCGCCGACGCTCGACGATCTCGGTCTCCAGCGACACCGTTTTTTCACGCACCTCGGCAGCCATACGATCAAAGGCGCGGGCCAGTGCGCCGATCTCGCCGCTGGACCGGGTCGGCAGGCTCAGCGGTTCGCCGCGCCCGAAGCTGTCGATCGCCGCCGTCATCTGGGTGAGACGCCGGGTCAAGGAGCGCGTCAGCACGACGGCCAGCAGGACGGCGCCGATCGCTGCCAGCAGGACCGCCGCCACGGTGGAGTTGCGCACGGTGGTCAACGTCGTGGCGAGATCCGCGTACGGCACCGCCTCGACGACGAATAGCTCGGGTCCTTCGGCAAGTCGCGCACCGGCCAAGGCCGCGCCGAACTCCGCACCGCTATGCTCCTGAACTACCTGCGGCGCCGGCTTGCCACGAGCCAGCATGCCGCCCAGCGTCGGAAAATCGTCCTGCAGGCGCGACGGCGCGCCGAGCTGGAAGCCGAACTCGCGAGCCGGATCGGGATGGACCAGATAGTCGCCGTTGCTGTTGACGATATAAACTGCGCCGCCAGGTCGGGCGTTCTCGCGCACACGCGCGAATGGCCCACGCAGGTCGATATCTATGACCACAATCCCGAATGGCCGCCCGTCCGGCCCCACGACCGGAGTCGATGCCCTAACGACCGGCAAATGTGGCGCGTCGATCGCTCCGTGCTCCCGATCGAGCTCGACCGGTGAGATATCGACCTCGCCGGCGCGCAGCCGCATGGCGCGCCGGAAGTAATCACGGTCGCCCCTGGGCTGGAGCTCGGCTTCGGGCGCGACCCGGACGGCGTTCTCTGGCCCCATGCGGTCGGTCCGCGCGATCTCCCGGCCACCGTCGGTGGCACCGATCAGGCGGATCTGACGGTAAGCCGGATTGGCGGCCAGTTGGGCGGCGAATCTCTCGCTCAGCATGCCGCGCCATTGGGCCAGCGTCGTGACGCCGAAGGGATCTACGCCGCCGCCTCGCGTCGCGCGCCTGACGCCTTCGACGGCGACGGCAGCCGCTGTCGGAATGGCGAGCACATCACCTCGCAATCCGCCCACAGATGCCTCGAGATCGGAGGCAAGCAGACGGGCATGAATGTCGAGGCGATCAAGCGCGCGCGGGACCTCGACTATGGACACATTATGATAGGTGAGCGCGCCGGTGGCGGCCACGGTGAGCACGATCAGGGCGGCCATCCCCGCGGTCAATCGCGCCGACAACCCCATGCCCGGCTCCGTCCTGGCGCTCCGCGGCTCAGTCAGAGCCGGCTGCAGATCAGTACCGGTTCGACCCGCCGGGAGCAACCCGACGACTGGCTCCGACCGTGCCCGCAATCGACGGCGCGAGGGATCAGGCCGGGCGACGCCACTACGTAAACGTGTAGCAGCTTCCCGCCACCTGGTCAAAACCGCCGGTCAGCTATCGGGGAGCCTCCATACAGCCGCAGGGCGCCGCCACGCGCCGCGCGGACGGCGAATCAAGTTGCCCGGTCAGCATCTAAAGGGCTGGCTCGCAGATAACCCGTACCGACGCGCTGTTGCCGACACTAACCGCGAACCCGCGCAACTCTCCGCGACAATCCGCTGCTTCTCTTCCAGCGTCCAGCGTCGCCGGGCACCCGACGAACTAATCTCAAGGCGGCTATAACCTTCGACATAGGCGTATGACTGGTCATACGCGTATGTCTTCACAGCGGTTTCGTCTCACGCAAGGCGGCCTTCGGCGGAGGAATACCAATCGGTCGTTATCGGGGGCAAAGTTCGAAACCTTAGTACACTATTCCACCCCACCGAGCTGTCTGATGGTCTTCGTATTTGTGCACACGGGCACGGGTATTTGCGGAAGCCAAGTCGCGTTTCCGCGCCAAAACTCGATATATCGATTTCCTATCGCCTCGATCGCTATGCCGTCCTTGAACTTCGGCATGATGATCAGCTCTTTGCTTTCTCCGGGCTTGAGAACGAACGGAGAGAACATGCCCTTTTTAATCTGACCTCTTACAATAGTGCCCGTCTCAAAATCCTCAGCGAGGAAATAGACGCCGCGCCGTTCAGCTCCTCCATTCACGACGACATCGTATTCCGTAGTGTTCTTGATCCTCACCTGGACAAGGGTCCGCCCACCCGAATTGTTGGTCGTAAGCGAAGCGACCGGCTGACCCTTGTAAAAGCGGTCGCGAAACGACGTGAGACCGCCAAGCAAACCGACGACTCCACCGACCACTCCGATCGTCGCGGCCCCCCCCATCTGCCGTAGCTATCATTCCCCTCGCCACCCCTCCCGAGAGGTTGTATCAGGCCGCCGCCTCGCGTCCAGGGGAGATCGGAAGGATAAGGGCGGATGTTTTCCTCATTATTCCTCGAAATATCACTGGCCTAATTTGAATTTTGAACCGGCCTTGGAACAAACCGACGTTCTGCACGTTCACGGGCATTGTCGCTCGGGGGCCGCAAAATGCTTACGATATTGGCGATATTGTCCGGACCTATCCTGCTGGTGGCGACCATCGTGATGATCAGCGTTTTTGAGATCAGGGACGCTTGGCACCGGATCGGCCTCAGATAGAGGTCGTAGAATAGGCTACCAAGCGCCGGTGGCGCCGCAAGGCGAAGCCGTCTAATGCGGAGCGGCAATCCTATCTGGCCGGCATTTTCGGGAGCCCGAGAATTCGTGCCTCCTAACTGCCGCAGCTTATGTGACTGGAAAGAACGGCAGAAAAGGACAGAAAGGGGTAGCGCAAATGAGCCCGCGAACGTTGCGGAACCCGCGAACGCTCCGACGAATGATGATGGTCTCGTCAATTGTCGTTGCTGTCTTGTTGACCGCAGTCATAGTCGGAGGGTTACCGGGAATACCACCTGACGCGCCGGGTAGGATGGTTTTCGTCGTCAGCCTTGCCATAATCACGGGCGTCCTCGCTGGCCTGTTTTGGTACTGGTTCTTCGGTTCCTGGTTTCGAGAATATTTCCGGCTTGATCGGGAATATCGCCCTATTAACGGCAACGGCCACGTCAACCTGGATACGACGGAGGAGTCGTTTCGATTTTACCACGTGGTCAATTTGCTGCTCCTCCCTTTAAGCGTGATCGGCCTCCTTTTATTTTGAATCTCGGCTTCTGGCCCCCTTTGAGACATGCAGACTGACGCTGTCGATGTCTGTTCATAGGGGAAGGCCGGAAGTGGTCGCTGCGTCGTCAAAACGACGCGATTGACCCTTAACCCACCTCAAGCCGCCCTGATACGTATTGTTCCGAGGTGCCTTTTTATCGGGTTGGAACCCATTGATCCCCTTCGTATTGACTTAGCGGAGGATTTCATGCCCCGCGTCTTGAACATACCCGTTTTCATCTTGGCCACAGTGTATTTCGTCGTAGACGGGATGTTTTCTCACGTCACGCGGCCCATAACGGTATGGCTTGCTAAGAAAAAGCTATTCGAGCGAGTGCGACTCTGGGTGATTTCTTTGGGGCCTTATCCATCGCTCGCACTTTTTGCCGCGCCAGTCATCATCCTTGAGCCGGCAAAGCCGTTGGCGGGGTATTTGTTGGGAACCGGTCATTTCTTCGCTGGCGCCGTCACCTTCATCACGGCGGAAGTTTTGAAGCTTACACTCGTCGAGCAGCTGTTTCAGCTCAACCGAGAGAAGCTCATGTCGATTCCGGCCTTTGCTTGGGGATATCAATATTGGCGTCACATGATGGACGTGGTCGAATCGATGGAAGTTTGGAAGGCTTCGCGAAGACTCGCGGCCGATGCCGCACGGATGTTTCGTGCCTGCTGGATTCAATATAAGCGCGTCCATAGATCCTCTCGACTTCACTATCATCCGTAGCACGACTTGCGTGGCTATAGAGACGGGCGGGCGATCTCAATTACTCGGTCCGTTGTTTGGCACGTTTGAGACACGCCGGGCCGGTCCGATGATGTCCGTTGATCGGGGTAGACCGGAAGTAGTCGGCGCACAGGTTGAAACGACGCATTTGGACCGACGCTATCTTCGCAGTTATCCGGTATCGCGCAGTTCGATGGTGCAAAAGAAAAAGGTAGTCTCTCAGTTTGAAATTGGCGGCTCCGAGTTTGCCCATTTCGGCAGACCGCAATGGACGCACTTTCTCGCAAATGGATTGCGATACCACCAAGTTGCGAAGAACCACTTGTGACACCGAGCGCAGGAAAATAGCGCTACGCGCCAGCCAGTGACAACGCATACTGCAATCCAGCATGACGCGATTGCGAAGCCGAAATAGTCCGGCTTAATTCCTGTTAGAGCCGATAGCGGCAGCCCGATCGCAAAAAAATTGCCAAGACGCCCGGCATGTAACTGAAAAACACGGCCCATGAGATGATCCTGCGCCTCCGAAAGTCGCGCCATGCAGCAGCATAATCAGGCTGCGTGTTCATCCTTGCCAAGACTCCTATGGTTTCGCGGACCTTACAGGAAAAAGAATGCCGAAATTTCAAACTGAGACACTACCAGAAAAAGAGCTTTCAAGCGGATTGAAGCCCTTTTCCCGATGAGCCGGCATCGCCGTGCCTTATCCAACCGAACCGCGCCGCTGGGTCCTTGACCTCGATTTATTCTTTCAGCGCCGATTGCCAACATTAATTCAAAAAAGAGATACGCGGCGAATGCCGCGGTTGCAGCGCTTTTTCCTCAGCGGGGTGACCGACTACCCGCGCGGTAACCGAAGTTGCCCATGAACTACGCTGCCGAAAAACGTCCGATGTTGGGAGCAAAGCGGAAAACATCTGCTCGCAGTAAGGATTGATAATTTTGACCCTGAACGGACCTCGCGCTGCTTTGGTATTGGTGCAAAAATCAAGATTCTCGCAACATAGAGCCGCCGGTAATATTTATGCTTGCCGCACTCATGCTGACTGAGTTGGCTCTACAATTCGTTGCCAACGGACGGCAATCTCCTCCGGGGACGCTGGTGTAGGACCGAGATCGATCCCCTTGCTGCGGCCCCACAAAGATGCCGAAAAGCGCCCTCCTGCCGCGTGCAATATGGCGCCGGCCTTGTCGCAGGCCGACGACGCGAGGAATGCAACACCTGGGGCGACCAATTCCGGCAGCAGTTCCGGTGCGCTTCGCCGCAAGACGCGGGTCGCCGCCACGGGTGAGATTGCATTTACCCGGATGCCGGTGTCCTGTAGCTCCGCTGCTAAGCCGACCATGAGGCCGACTTGGGCCATCTTCGCGGTCGAGTAGGCAATCAGCCCTGACACGCAGTGCTCGACATTCATCGCGCGCCCCGAAGTGGTCAGCACGATCCGTCCATAGTCATGTGCTCGCATATACGGAACCGCCGCGCGCGCAAGATGGAACGCTGCATTAGCGCCGATCGCCATCATGCGCTCCCAAATTGCGTCGGTCTCTTCGAGAGGCGCGAAGACAACAAGCCCAGCATTGTGAACTAAGGCGTCCACGCGGCCGAACTGATCGAAGGCAAACTCGACGATGCGCCTGCAGCCGGCCGCATCTTCCAAGTTCTCGTAGCAAGCGCTGGCGGCCCCGCCCTTCGCAGTAATTTCGGCTACGACGCCATCCGCGACTGACGGATCGAAGCCGCTCCCGTCCTTCGCCACGCCGGCGTCATGAACGACGACCTGACCACCGCGAGCGGCAATCAGCTCGGCATAAGCTCTACCAAGGCCTCGCCCGGCTCCCGTTATGATGACGACTTGGTTGTCAAAGCGGATCGATCTTTGGTGGGCGGATTTCGACATCACGTCTCTCTTTTCGAACGAACAAGGTTACTCCAGCACTCGGGTCAAAGCCGAAGCGACCAACCGTGGCTCCGTGAGCATCGGGTAATGACCACCTTTAAGGTCGCAGCAATGCCAGCCCGCATGGCGCGCTCGCTCCATCAAACGTGCGTAGAGAGCGGATTTCGTCGATGAGCGGATAAAGGCTCGCGGCAACGCGGCAGCAGCCTTCGAGCGAAGGCGTATCGGCTCTTCGAAGGTGGCAAGAGGATGAGGCGTCAATCGCTGCTCAGCCCAGGGCCGGATAGTATCCGAGAGCGCCCATCCATCCAGCGATGCCGGTGGCACCTTCTATCCCTCACCTGCCAAATTTGCGGAGTCGCGAAGCCGCGACGCCATCTCCGGGCCGATGACATCGTTACTGGACTCTCCATCGCGGGGTCGGATGCCACGTGCCTGCCAAAGCTCACGACTGCGTTTTCGCTCACAACGCACCTAGCCCCTGAACTAAAATAACGCTGCATGAAATGTGGCGGAGATCGAGCAGCACCGTTGCTGCGGTACATGAGTCAGGTTTTGGCACGTTTGAGACAATGCCGACTGGCGCCGACGATGTCCGTTGATCGGGGTAGACCGGAAGTAATCGGCCGCCGTTTAACCCGGCGCTTTTGACCCAATGTGAAACTCGCCTTACAAGGGCCGCCGAATGACCCTCGGCCTGTTTGGTCGACTCACATCATCAGCGATCCCAAAAAACGGATCGCCGAGAGGCTCGGCAGGAACGCATAGGCGCCGCCCCGCGTCCGGACAAATCGTGGCAACCCCTGCAGCCGGATCGTCGTGCCGGATTTGAGCGGCAAGTCGAACCAGCCGGTGTGAGGGTCGTTGGCGCCTGCGATCGGATCGTTGGATCCGGTGATGCCCGGATCCTGCAGGCCAAGGTTCAGCCAATCGCAGGACATGGCCTCGAACTGGGCGCCGAGGCTCGCCCCGATGAAGTTGCCCAGCAGGCCCCGTTCGGGTTCGTCCAGAACACGAGGGCTCGCCCGATCATAGGGGGGTCCATAGGGTACGCCACGCCGAACAAGACGCCGACTGTTATTCGCGATCCGTTGCACGATCTGGCCGCCTCGCGGGTTGCACCGCCGGATATGGGCTCCATAGGGACAGCGGGTGTCGCCGACGTAGTCAAAATCCGTCAGATCGACTTTTGGATCAGGCGCATCCGGGGACAGTGCCAGCGGCGTGCCATCACGCCACCGGCCACACAGGTTGGCGGCGACGACCTCGCGCAAGGCCGCAGGACGTGACAGGCCTTCGATTGACAAGCCTTGGCCGATTTTCTCTTCAGCGCCGGGCGGCAGCAACTCGTCGACTTGCGGGTGCTTGAGCAGATCGGATGCGGCCCGATCGAGATATTTCTCGAAGCCTGCCACGTCCTGTTCCAGCACGCGAAAGGCGTTGAAGGTGCCGTTGTGTCCCAACGCCTTGGGTTGAGGAATCTGCCACATCAAACCTTCCAGGTTGGTCGGATGTCCCAGCAACACGGAGCCGAGCGGCGCCCTGGCTTGTCGGTCGGGATAGCGCTCTGGGTCGTGAATCTTCTCGAACCTCGGTTGCGTGATGTTGTCCCGATACCCGAAGTGAACGCGGTCGCCTGGGAAGCTGCAGCCCTCGCGTATACCGAGCAGTCTCAAGGCCCCTTCGTCGGTGAGCGCGCGCTGCTGGACTTCGTCGAGTTGCGCGACTTCCTCGGCGTAGATCGTCGCGATGAGATGGATCCGCTTGGGCTCGTTGAAGGGAGCTGGCCAGTTTTGCGGCGCGCTCGCCCCGACATCCCCGAGCTTCAAGGCGCGGGCGTTCATGCCTCAGACGAATTCGTTCGGGAACGTTTCAAGCGAAGAACTCGGCGTGCCGAGCGCGCGCAGTCCCTCGTAGGTCAGGCCAATGTTGAAACAGGTGTTCGGCTTGGCTGCCCCCCAATCCCCTGTCGTGATCTGCGGAACGCCATCGCCCCGGCCGGATAGGGAGTCGGCGAGCCAGCGCCGGGCTGCGATGCGATCGGCGACTTCAAGTATGAGATACCGCACGCGAGGCTTGCAGTAGCCACGCAAGATGTTGCCCTGCACGTCTGCGGCTTTGAACACAGCGCTCACCAGCCTATCCCCAATCGTTCGCGGACCTGAGCCGCCGAGAATCCGGGATAGGCCCGGTAGCCGCTGCCGAGCGAAACGTTCGCGTTGGCGCGGAGCTGGAGGATCAGTTTGGGCGGAAGCAGGGTCAAATCATCATTGCCGGATATGGCCTTGTCTCCATTCAAAGCTTCCTGGTCTCGCAGAAAATCGGTGATCGTGTCCGGCACCTGGTACAGGTCGCGCTCGTGCACCCATTGGATGAACGCCTCGACATTATCCTCGCAAGGAATCACGGCATCGCCTCCTTCAACAAGCTTGACACGGCGTTGAACACGTTGCCGATCGTAGCGATGAAATCACGAATGTAATTGGTGAAATCCCCATCATAGACTGAAAACATGCAAACATTGTTGTCGACGATAACGAAGCGCGCGAAGTGCACCGTGCCGACATTGTTCAATCCGGCAAATATCGCATCCTTGTTGTCCGCGATCGCCTTTGCTGCTTCCGCTCGTCCGATCGGCGACTTGATCTTGAGCGGCATGATCAGGTTCATCATGCACTGGAGATTGTCACCAGGCTGGATCGATGGGCGGGGACCGCCGGGCAGAGGCTTCACCGGCATGCGCCACGCCCAGAAAGGCACCAGGACCAATGACGCCAGGCGCTTGAACACGTGGCTCTCGGGCAACCCGTTTACAAACTGATCGAACCAACCTTCATCACCTGGCATCGGCTTACCTCCACCTGAAAGGACACCCGCCGCGCATTTCACGCGTGACTTCATAGGCGCCCAAGCGGGCCTCGAGGATGGGATCCCCGGAGGCTTCAATGCCAGGCGAGTGACGGCAGGGATTGAAACTGATGCGTTCGCCATCCGCGGCTTGATCCTCGGCCACTTTGATCAGCGTAAAGGTACCCATGACGACACGGATTCGCCTGGCGGGGTGGGATCGTCGAGCGCGTCGCCCGCGTCGCCGATTGTCATCATCAGCATGAATCCGGCCGGCCACCGCCGCAGGCGGTTTTCAAGCCCCTCGCGCAGATATTCATCGCGCGGCACAGCCTTGGGATCTGTATTGCGAACGCCTGCGACCGGCTGCCAGGAAAAGCGAACGGGGCGGCGAACTCCATTGGGATCTGTCACCATGAAGGTGTGGACGGCGTGATAGCTCGCGCGGGCATAGCTCACCGGAGCGCCGATCGCCGCGGCCTCGACAACTCCTAACTGAGCGAACCGGTGCCGATTGGCGTAACGGAGTGCTCCCGCATTGACATTATCGGTTTCGTTCGGGTACGGGTCGCGAGGAGGTTGCTTGAGCTGCAGCATGTCCCAAATCTTCAGCCACGGGGATCGCCTTCGATATGGCTCGAGCTTTGCGACCTCGGCGAATTCGAAAAAGTCCTCGACATTGCGGACGAAGAATTCGCCGAGCGTCGTGGCGATCAGGTCGGTTGCCGTCCCGTCCGGAAGGTGGAAACGTGTCGCCATTCCCCGGACATCGGACCATCCATCATGCTGCTCCGGCCCTCCAATCCGTTGGAAAATCTCACCGACACGGGGATGGGCTCTCCCTTGAAGTGCTCTGCGATGCAATAGGTTCGCGCCACATCCGACGCCACGAATTCGCCCTTCACGCCTACGCCGATCGTGTGAACCGGCCTCTTCCCGGGGACACGAGCCGGCAAATTGGCAATGATGGCCTCGACGAGCTGCTTTGCTACTGATGCATCGACCATGCCCTTCTCCATTATGGACGGACCGCTGAGGGTGCCGTTGGTGCGCCCGGTGCGTTAGCGTTGTCGATCGAATTCAGCCTGTGCCCTTCGCCAAAACGTTACATTCGATCGCCGGTCGGACATGTGATGTCGTTCACAACGTTAGCCGAATGAAGCGCCGCGCAATTCGAATCGAATAGCAGGGTTCGACACTCCCGATGGTGCTCACGCCGATAAAGTGATCGGCTGAGTGCGTGTCTTGTTGCGGTGCAAGAGTCCGAATGTGGCACAAAGGCGCCCAACCGAAATGTCGGCTCTCCAGTCGCTATCGGGGCTAAACCGGACATCGGGCGGACAGCCCAATTCGGTCGACAATGACCCATAGCGGACATCGTAACTTCTCAGGGGGCAGACGATGATCACCCTTCGGTTTGTTGGCTCACAAGTCAGGACCATTTCACCAAACGTGCCAGCATGATATGATCCGTTCACAATGAAGGTCGTCGAAAGATAGACGATTGGACGTAACCCGCTCCAGCGGGCTTATCCATTTGACTGCAATGAGGTAAACTGCGGGCAAAAGTGTAAGAATCCGTTCACCTCCACGGGCCGATTGTCATGAGCATGACGGCCGTAATGGGTAATAAATCAGACGGGTCGGCTCCTTGGCTGTCCGATCTGCCGCCTACAAGGTTTCAGACCTGGTTTGCCGTTGTCGTCGCGGCAGTCGTGCTCGGCGCCTTTATAGGGATCGCTCCGTTCGCCGGCATGCCGCTGGCGGCGCTGAACATATTCTTTCCGCTGCTGGATGCGATCGTCTTCGTCACCGACCTGATAACAGCAGTCCTGCTATTTTCTCAGTTTTCCATTGCCGGCTCGCGACCGCTCCTGGCCCTTGCAAATGGATATCTTTTCAGTGCGCTCATCGTCATCCCGCATGGGCTCACCTTTAGTGGCGCGTTTTCGCAAACGGGACTTCTCGGCGCGAATATCCAAACCGGCTCATGGCTCTTTATCTTTTGGCATGTCGGTTTTGCCTCAGCCTTGCTGGCCTATGCCTTACTCACCGTCGACAATCGCGCGCAGCCACCTTCGGCGGCGCTGACGCAGTCTGCAATTCGCTGGAGCGTGGTGGGCCTGATCGTTTTGGTGTGCATCCTTACATGGCTTGCCACCTCCGGAGTGCATCTCTTGCCGCCCATCATCCTGGGCACCAACATCATCAGCCCCCTCGTCGCATATCCCATTTGGCTCACGATATTGATCTCGGCCGCGGCACTCTTGCTACTGGCCTTCCGCCGGCGATCGGTGATTGATCAATGGCTCATGGTCGTCGCCTTTGTCTACATTGGCGAACTGGCCTTCAGCGGTTTGTTTGCCAGCGTCCGTTTCAGTCTGGGCTTTTATACCGGACGGGTGTTTTCGGTCATCACGGCCAGTATCGTTCTGATTGTCTTGTTGGCGGAGACCACTCGGCTGCATATGCTCCTGGCGCGGTCCAACATGAAGCTGCAACTCGAGCAAAACAACAAACTCATGAATTTTGAGGCGGTAGTGGCTGCAATCGCTCACGAGATAAAACAACCTTTGGGGGCGATCGAGCTAAATAGCGGTTCGGCACAACTGATACTCGACCGGGCTCCGGTGGATGTTGGCGAAATACGCACCATCTTGGATGAGACAAATGATGCGGCTCGACGCATTAACGAAACCTTGGACGGATTCCGGTCTTTATTTGGCAGGGTTGATCAGAAACGACAGTCGGTAGATATAAACGAACTTATTCTCGACGTATTGAAATTGTCACGGACAGAGTTGAACGATCAAGGCGTGCTGGCGCGAACGAAACTGACATCGGAACTGCCCGCTATCCACGGCGATAGAAACCAACTCCACCAACTCATCTATAATCTATTCCACAACGCAATTGATGCAATGTCGGAGACGGAGAGCAGCGACAAAATGCTGGAAGTGAGAACAAATATTTGGGATCGCAATGCCATTGTCGTCGAGGTGTTGGACAACGGGCCTGGGATCGATCCACAGCGATTGGCCGATGTGTTCGAGGCATTCGTGACAACGAAGCCGCACGGCATGGGGTTGGGTTTGGCGATTTGCCGGAAGATCGTCGAGCGTCATGACGGTCAGATTTGGGCTTCCCCAGTAGCGCCTCACGGCGCTCGATTTCGAATTGTACTGCGTTCGAGCAGCTTGCCGTAAGCTTGTGGCACCTTTGAGACATGCCGACTGCATCGAGCGATGTCCGAGTTCGAGGGTAGAGCGGAAATAACGCGGACATCGCGAAATCGGCGCGAATGACCCGCTTTTTCGACCGGCCATGAGATCGTGGCGCCATTATCCCGATCCTGATGGTGGGCTATTCGACCGACGCCAGGCGCGACTTCGTCAACGCCGCCTGGAAACAATATACGGGTCTTTCCGACGAGGCTGCGCTCGGCACTGATTGGTCCATCGTGGCGTATCCCGACGACCTCGCGATCGGGGAGAAAATGTGGCGTGACACCCTTGCCAAGGGGGAGCCGGTGCATACGGAGGTGCGCCTCCGGCGTGCCGACGGCAGTATCGCTGGTTTGCTGTCGATCGTGTCGCCTTGCGCGACGAGAGCGGCAAGGTGATCAAGTGGTACGGGACTGCCTACGACATCGAGCAACGCAAGCGCGCCGAACAAGCATTGCGAAGTTCCGCGACTTCGCTGAGACGGCCTCTGACTGGTTCTACGAAATGGGTCCGGATTACAAATTCACGCTGCTGAGCGAGAATGCCTTTGGTTCCGGCGCGGCCGATCGAATTGGCACGGCCTGGTGGGATCACGCTCTCGACCTTGAAACGGAACCCGAGAAGTGGCGGCTTCTTCGGGCAACCCTCGATTCACGCAAACCGTTCCGCGACTTCGTATATCGCGGGTTGGACGGCAACAGCTCTCCGATGTGCGTGAGGGCCAGCGCCAAACCGGTGTTTGATGCCAACGGAAAATTCCGTGGCTATCGCGGCACCAGCACCGACGTGACAGCAATCATGCGCGCGCAGGGGGCGCTGCGTGAAAGCGAACGAAGTTTACGTTCAGCAATTGACGGGATAGCCGGTCTCGTTGCGGTCTTGGCCCCGAACGGTGAACTCGAAACCGCCAATCGCCAACTCTTGGAGTATTTTGGCCGACCGCTGGAATGGGTAAAGAACTGGGCAACAAACGATGCGCTGCATAGGGTGTTCTTGCCTGTATCGATTCCAACGGTGTGAGCGACTGTAGCGGCTGTCTTATGGGATATGGGCGATGTGCTCCTCGTGCTTCCAAGCCCCCCATCGAAAGCCGTTAGGGGCGGGAGCAGGGCCGGTCCATCCCATTCTCGGACATCCGGCCAATATGCTGGACAGGCAGGTTCTCCGGTATCATCATCGACCCGACCGTTTGGAGAGCGCGCATGGATGTCGCGGCTTGGCTACGGGACCTTGGGCTTGGACAGTATGAGGGCCGCTTTCGCGAGAACGAAATCGAGGCCGATATTCTGCCGGAGTTGACGGAGGCCGATCTCAAAAAGCTCGGCCTGCCTCTTGGACCGCGAAAGCGAATCCTCAAGGCGATTGCAAATCTGGGCGATGAGGATAAGGCGCCGCGACGCACAAGCCTCGGCCGCCCCTCGCCAGATGATGCGGCTGAGCGCCGTCAATTGACAGTCATGTTCTGCGACCTCGCGGGCTCAACCGCCTTGTCGGCGCGATCACCTTGGGTGTCTAACGGCGAAGCGACTCTCTGGCCATGGGAGCCGTATGCCCGAATTGGGCCCGTACGGATCTGTGCGGGGGGCGCGAGGTAACGCGCGTCCCTACCGCGACAGCGGCTGGCCGACGACTAAAGTGACGCGATTGACCCATCGCGTTATTTAGCCGCTGCGCAGCAACGCATCGCTTTATCCTCAACAATGGAAGTCGGCTGGGCGTTGGGTCACGTCGGTGACGTGCCCAATAGCAGAATGAGTCAACACCACACTGAGCTGAGCTAACCCTCTCACCACCAACTGATCTTCCCGATCGATACAGTGGCGGTGCGCCCGGCGACGAGAAGAAGGTCCGGCGGCACATTGTCGAGCTTGATGCGCACAGGGATGCGCTGCGCCAGGCGCACCCAGCTGAAGGTCGGATTGACGAACGCCAACAGGTCGCTGCTAGTGCTGCGGTTCTGGTCCTCGATACCGTAAGCGATGCTCTCGACGTGCCCTGATAGCGCGCGCGCATCGCCGATCAGTTTTACAGTCGCATCTTCGCCGATACGGATGCGCCGCAGCTTGGTTTCCTCGAAATAACCCTCGACGCGGAACGTGTCGGAATCGATCAGCGCAAAGACAGCTGCGCCGGCATTGACGTAGCGCCCGGGCAGGAGACCGAAATTGGTGGCTATGCCGTTGACTGGCGCCACGACCGTCGAGCGCTCGAGATTGAGGCTCGCGACTTCAAGCGCCGCGTTCGCCGCGTCGAGTTGAGCTTGATCGACGTCGACCGCTTGCTGCCTCTGCTCGACCTGCTGGACGGTAATCGCGGCGCTGGTTAAACTCTTGCCGCGCTCGAGATCGCGCTTGGACTGGTCGAGCGTAGCCTGTCGGCTCGCGACATCAGCTTTCGCCTGATCGAGCGCATATTGAAAGCGCCGCTGATCGATACGGAACAGCTGCTGGCCTTTGCTCACCCTTTCGTTGTCGTGAACAAAGACGTCGCTGATCAGGCCGGAAACGTCGGCGGCGACCGTGACCACGTCGGCGCGCACACGGCCGTCGCGCGTCCACGGCTCGAGCATGTAATAGCTCCAGAGCTGCCAGGCGACGGCAATTGCTACCACCACTACAACGAGCGTGAGTAGCACGCGGCCGGCAGAGGCGAAAAAGTTTTTCATTGCACCATCACCCGAGATTTTACGTCCACGATCTTATGCCAGCGGCAGGATGCTTGCGCCCGCCGCCGTGACAACGCCAAGCAGAATGACGTAGGTCGCGAGATCAAACAGCGCGCGATGCCAGACCAAACGATAGAAACCACAGGCATCCAAGAGCCGCTTGATCACGACCTGAAACAAAAAAGCGATTGCGGCAAAGACCGCGAAAGCCGGAAAGTACACGCCATAGATATCGAACTCGCCAATCACGATACGCTCCCATCATGTAACGCTGCGGCTTCGCTCTGCCCGGGTAGCGCTGCATCAGCCTGCTCTATTTGCCTCGGCCGATACGGCGGCGCATCAGGGTAGAGCGTCTGCCGCAGGCCGACAATCGAGGCGACGCAAGCGTGCGTGGCTGCGGTGCAGGCCGTCACTTCGCTGATCGCAATGTCGATCTTTTGCAACAAATCGTCGCCAAGCTGCGCCACACGGCCGCGCACCAAGGCGCGGAAATGCGCGGCCAGGCTCGCGAACATCGCCGCCAAAGCGTCTTGCGCTGGCTTCGACATGGCGGGCGCGATCGATTGCGTCTCGATCATATTGACGCCGAGCCGCAGATCTTCGAGCGCATCCGCGAATTCATGCTGCGGCCGCGGCTCGAAGCGCGGCTGCCGGTACAGCAACAGCGCGACGCGATCCAACATGCGGCTGGCCCATTGGTCGCGGGTCGGATGCGAGCGCCCAGCGGCAAGGTCGGCAAGGTCGCGATAAGTTGCCCGAATCAGCCGCCGCGCGCTGGCCTGCGTGCCGATAACGCGCAACAGCCGAGTCGCGACTAGCGCCGCGACGCCGCCGAGCACAAAAGCGCTGTTGGAATTGACGATGGCCGCAAGATCGGCGGTATAGCTCGTCTGCAGGCTCATTTCGACACAGAAACCCAAGGCGAGCGCCAGACCGATCGCTGCATAGGCCGGGATCGCCATCAATATGCCGGCCGGAATCAGCACAAAAGCGAGCACGGCGCAAAGCAAGACGAACCCGCCGATCGCCGGCAACACAAAGAATTGGTAGACGAATACAATCGGAATGCACAACGCCAAGAGGAGCGTAATGTTGCGAATGGTCGGCGTCGGATCGTCCAGAGAGGCAAATAAAGTGCAGGCCACGGCGGCAAAAGCAATGGCGCCGGCGCCTTCCGGCCACGCGGTCGCGATCCAAAAGAACGCACATATGCCCATAGCGACGGCGGCCGCCACTGCTGATAACAGCGCGATGCCCGGATCCGTATGCATCGGTTTGGGCCCGATTTGCGCGGTGGCTACGCGAATGTCGGCGCTCGGCGTCTGCCTCGGATCGGCCAGATAAGCAGCAAAGCTGAGACAAGCTTGCCAGGAGTTGATCAGCTCGATCAATCGCACGGTGAGATTGACCGTCACGAGATCCGCCCAGCTCGATTGCGGGCCGACAGTAGGCGTCATCGCGACGCAGGCTTCCTTAAGTTCTGCCGCGCGCAGTCGGTCGCCCGGCGCTTTTGGCTTCAGCCAATCGCAGACGTCGGCCAGCGCTCGCGTCAGCTTTGCGTCTAGCGGACCAATACGCCGAAGCAGCGTCAGACGATCCTCGATGGCACTCACTAGCGGCAACAGGGCCACGATCTTGCGGTCGAAGGCGCGAATGGTGCTGATATCCGGTCGATGCGGCGAGGTGTCGAAGCGTAAGCTCGTGCCGAGCAAATAAAGCTCACTGATATCGGCGGCGATCCGGCGCCGCTCCATCTCGGCTTCCGGAGTCGCTTGCTGGGTCAAGCCATCGGCAAGCCAACGGCGCGTATCCGCAATGGCACTTCTCAACTTTTGCTCAAAAGCGGAAAACGCGCTTTTGGGAAAGATGAGACTGTGAACGATGGCGGCGCAGACGACGCCGAGCGTGATCTCCTCGACGCGCGACACCGCGGTGTCGAACACCGTGTCAGGCGCAAGCACGCTTGGAAAGCCGATCAAGGCCGCGGTATAGCCCGACAGCACGAACATATACGACCGTGGCGTGCGGTCGAGCAGCGAAACGAAAACGCAGAGCGCCACCCAAAGTATGATCGCAAGCGTCGTCAGCTCGGGCGCGTCTACCAGATTGGGAACGATGGCGACCATGGCGGCGCCGCCGACGAACGTGCCGATGGCGCGATAAACGGCCTTGGCCCGCATCGCGCCGGACAGCGGCTGGCTGGTCAGATAGACCGTGGTCATGGCCCAGCCCGGACTCTTCAAGTCTAGGCTGAAGGCGACGAACATCGTGAGGATGGTCGCGATATAGCAGTTGACGGAGAATATGATCGGCCGAATGCCAATGTCCCTGATCATATCATGTCCACTTCGTCGCGCCGACAGTTAATGAGCTGAACGCCAGCGGGACCGTGCCGCGTCAGAAGCCGGGAAGAACCATCGGAAAGTTCCATTCGTCGAGCAACTCCTGCATCACATATTATAGATCTAAAAGGATGTTCCCTGACGCTCATCTATGAGACCCCCGATCAGATGAGATTTTCAAGCCGGAACTAAAGTGCACCGACGATCGATCTAGCTGCAATCCGCTCCCGATGGTTATCTCAAACCGTACTTCACCTGTGAAGGCTGCAGTCAAGTCGATATCGTGAAGTAACGTCGATGCAGCAATGAGTTCAGCATCATGCTTAAGTTGCTGCGCCTGGGCCAGGGCTGCAGCGAACAGCCAAGAACCCAAGACGTGGTGCGGGAGGGTCAGTGGGGAACCGGTCGCCGAACATCGGCAGCCCGCTGACGGATTGGGCCTTGGTCGCCTCGTCCTGAGGCACGTCCCAGTGCTCGGCGAGCTTGCCGCCTTCGATGCGAACGATGTCGGCGGCGACCCAGGCGGCGGGTCGGCCATTGCCGGAGAAGGGCCCTTGTGCGGCCTGAGCGCTGGAAGATGCGGTTCCTCCACCGCGAAATTGCTGCGATGCATGAGTCCGGAAGTGGCACGTTTCCGGACATGCTGAGGGGCTCTGAGAATTTCCGTTGATCAGGGTAGACCGGAAGCGGCCGGCCGACGACTAAAGTGACGCGATTGACCCACTGCGGAAGTCGGCTCGCGAGGGGCTCTCGTCCCCTGATGTGATGTATTCCGCGCGTCCGAATGCATCGGCTTGCGGTTCCGACGTAATCGAGCGATAGAAGAGATTCTATGGAGGACTGCCTCCGTGCTGGGGATATTGGGGAACAATATGATCTCAAGCACCTCTGTGCGGACGTCCATCCCGCGCCCGAATATCGTGTTTATTGATGGCCTTCCGGGTTCCGGTAAGAGCACGGCCGCAGAGGCAGTCGGCGGCTATCTCTCTAATAGCCGGGTTTTCGCCGAGACCGCTCCAAATCATCCCTTGCTGGTGGCCGCGCCCGACCGGATGGGAGCAGCGTTCGCAGACATTCACGAGATACACTCGGCGGATTCGTTTGCCGCTGCAGCGCTCGGGAGGTTGCAATCTTTCCTGGAGAGCGCCGGATGTGATGTGCTGTACGTCTTTGAGAGCCATCCCATACAGAGCACGGTTCGGGTGCTTTTTCAGTTGGACGCGCCTCAGACGACGATATTGCAGTTTTGGTCAGATTTGCAGGATCGGCTGGCTTTCGCGCAACCTCGGTTGATCTACTTCCAGGAGAGCAATCCTCTGCAAGCCTTCAAGGAGATCCTTCGAATGCGAGGGCCAACTTGGGAGAGCTACTTGATTGAAACATTCGCGCAATCACCATGGATGCAGGCGCGCGCCCTTTCCGGCGTCGAAGGCGCGGATCAGATGCTTTTCGAGTATGCGGACTTAATCGATCAGTTGGCAGATTTGTGGCGGTTCCCGATGTTGAAGCTCCCAGCTCGGCCGGAGAACTACGAAGCACGGACAGATACGCTGACTAAGTGGGTAATGGCGCCAGTTACCTGAGACCGTTGGTAGTGGACGCCGCGCGGCGGCCTCGACGAGCTAGCCCGGGGCGATGTCAGCGGTTGTGGCAGATATTGTTGCAAAAGTCTTTTTGCGGGACGGGACTCAAATTTTCTGGGCCGTAGGCGCGGCGATCGAAAAATGATGTGGGGGACCACGCCGCCATGCGCCAAACTTACAGGCGATTCCAGTACCGGGTTTGAGGCCGCATTGATCGGCAATTGTCGCTTGTTTCGCTCTTTGGCGGAAAATTAGCCGCAGCGCCGTTTGGGGCTTTTGCAACACTATCGGCACGTTTGAGACATGCCGACGAACACCAAGAATGTCTGTTGATTGGGGTAGACCGGAAGGGGCCGGCCGACGGCGAACGTGATGCGATTGACCCTCATGTATGGTCCGGCCGCGCGTTGCAAGAGGTTTTCGTCGATCTGGTGGTAAGCGGTCTTGCATCAATGTATCCGGTCTCTAGTTGGAGCTGTTTTGCTCCGGACCATCATGGATATCAGCGCGCGTGCGTTCTCATTAGCGGACAGGACTCGACGGGGCCATGTGGGTCGGAGTTGGCAGGCGACTGGCGCTGGCTGGATCAGCGCATCGATGGCCTATCCGACTTGCGGCTGTCGGAACGATGCGAATGACCCGAAGCAGAAACGAAACCAAACGAACTTGTATGCGTTGGCTTTGGCCGCTATCTTCGGATCATGACTTGCTCGGTTCTTCTAGACCTCGACGGCACCTTAATCGATTCGTACCCCGGCATTTTGGCAAGCTGCCTTGCGGCACTGCGTGCCCTTGGACATGAACCGGGTGAAACCCTCGATATAAGACGTACCATCGGGCCCCCGCTCGAAGATATGATGCAAATCTTGCTACAGTCATACGGAGACGACAGAGTCGGTGAAGCAGTCGCTGCCTATCGTCAACATTACGGTGAAAGTGGGCTTTTCGGAAGCGTGCCTTATCCGGGAATTGGCAAATCCCTTGAACAGATGAAGCGGACCGGATTGCGAATCTATCTCGCGACATCAAAGAGGGCGATTTTCGCAAGCCGCATTCTGGACCATTTGAAGTTTGCCACATACTTCGATGGCATCTATGGCTCAGTGCCGAGCGGCGAGCTGGATCACAAGCCTGAACTGCTCGCCCACATTCTCTCTAAACATAGTCTTTCGCCGTCTGACAGTCTGATGGTTGGGGATCGCCGATATGATATTTCCGGCGCCCATGCACTCGGAATGCGCGGTCTTGGCGTGCTCTGGGGTTATGGTACCCGAGACGAACTTGAAACTGCTGGCGCAGACCAGCTGGTGGATTCCCCTGCCGATCTCGCTCGTACGGTCCTCTCGATGGTCAATGGGAAGGAATCCCCAGGCTAGGGCAGTTACATTCAAGCAGCCTAATATCCGCTCCTGGCACGAAGCTGCCGAACGGGGATGTCCGCGCTAACGGTCGCGATCGGGGGCAAACCGGACATGAGGCCGACAGCCCAATTCGGTCGAGAATGACCCTCAACGGACATTCGGTCGGTACCCGCTGAGTTAGATGAAATATCTTCGAATTGGCGATGTGTTCCCATACGACCGGGGTACTGTCGTATTTTCCTATTTTTCCTGCTGTTCCTATAAGTGCTCAAGAGTGCCTCTTTGCGCTCATGAAGCTAGGCGGAATATCCGCAGATTGCCGTTATCTTGCCGATCGGCGATGAATTTCGTGAGAGAACCGGCTTCAGAGTAACTCATGAGAAATTCGGGAAGTGTGTCTGGCGCAACGCGTTTGCAACGACGAACTCCGATCGGGGGATGCCGGGACGAATGGTTCGGAGCCAGGAGCCGAACGAGTCCCCAACGAGCTTGGGAGAAGCGACGGCGAGATACTGGAGCAATCCCTGAGCGATAACGCCAGCCTGAATGAAGACATGATAAGCGTTGGTTTTTCGTTTGACATGGCTTCGGTAATCGGCCGATTTGCGATGAAGGTACTGATTGCCGTTGCGGTAGAGCAACGGGATCATGTCTTTGATCCAGAAATGGTAGGCGAATGAACCGATCTGGCTCGCGGCCTGTTTGAAGCTATGCTCGATCTTGAAGCGCAGGCCATAGAGACGGATGATGTCGATGGCGCTCAGCGATGTATCGGTGCACATCAGCAAGCAAGCCCCCTTGTGGGATGAATGATGGCCACAAAGCGGACAAGCCGTCCCGCCGGGCGCCACAACAGATCGAGAACTCGATAGCGAAGAGTGATGTTGCTTTCGCCGTAAACCGGACTGGCAAGCTGCCGCATCGATCTGGTATCCGCAAGCAAGGACTTTGAGCTTTGTCTTCTCGCCATTGATCTTGGTCGCCCCCTTTTGTTGCGGCCTTTCTTTGGCGGGGCGGGAGCGTAGGCAACCGCGTTGGACTTGACCCGGCTCACCAGATGATGGCCTTGCTTGAGCAGGCCGCTGACAATCTTGCCGGCGGCGTAGTAGGCATCGGCGACAAAGTAACAAGGAACCGTGATGGCCAGGATATCGAGCAAGCCGAGCATCTTGTCGAGCAAGGTGCGCCTGTCACGATTGGACCATACCAGACCTTCGTGGATACGTGGCGCGAGCGGTACGCAGAAGACGCTCTGAGTCGCATGCAGGAGCAGGCCGACGGCCTGCAAGGAATGCCCCATGATGTATTCGGGCTTGGTGTTGGATTCCGATTGCTGATGCAACAACTTGACGGCGGGAATTTTCCTGCCCCGTTTGGGGATCTTGATGCCATCGCCGACCAGGACCAGCCGGCATTGACGCGCACAGGACTTGAGAACAACCGCATCGCCAGCTGCGTCCAAAAAGCTGCGAGCCGATCAGCTTGACGCCGGTGCTGTGGAAGTGGGCGAGCAGTCGGTGGTGGAGCTTGGGCCTCAGATTGAGCGCGCGCACGATGCTGGTGATGCCCAGCGTGTCGACGCGCACCGTTATGCCGGCCACGATGGTGGCGAACCACATGAAGGTGCTCAGACGCGAGAATGCCGGGCGTAACAGCTGGATTGCATTCCACCACAAGCCCCACAGCGACAGCGGCCGTCCCCGATCCAACATGGCCCGATCCATGGTTGCGTTGATCCGGGGCCCTTGTTAGGGACCAGAGATTCATAATTCGTTAACCATGCCGGTGCTCGTGATCGGGAGCTGCGCGTGTGGCGATTCCGACGGGAGATCAAGCGCTTCGGCGCCTCGACGGCAATATGAACGCAGCGGTCGCGTGACGACGCGATAGGCATTCAGCGGTTCAGGCCTCTCAAGGAGATCAATATCGTGGGCAGTTGGCGCAAAGAGAACGCGGACGATTTGTCGAACAATCCCTTCCTCGAGGATCTTCTCGAGTGGAGGGATTCGCCTGAAGGCCAGCAATTCTCCGAGCTGGCCGACGCGCTCTGTGGTCTCATTGGAGGGCGTGCATCTCGATGCCGCGCAACGCCGGTTTATCTGGCCTGATAGAACGCGACTCGATCTCGATCGGTCCGTCGCGCACATCCAGAAGCAATATCCCGACTTTCGCCGTGACTCGATCGAGGAATACTTGATCGACTGGATCGACGTGGACTACGCCCCGGACCATTGCTCCCAGGCGCAACTAGACGAGCTTGACACGCTTACCGCACGATGGATCTCTGACCATGCGCGCCGCGCCAAGACCTCGAAGAAAAAGCGGAAAACTCGTCACTCTTGAGATAAGTTGATTTTGGTGATGTCCTCAAAAGCTTCTCGTTGAGAGCGCCGCCTCACCTGACCGCGACGCCTTGAATCGCAATTCATGATTCGGCGCCCACCGAAATTGCTAGAATAGACATTCAAGGGTCATAGTCGGAGTTGCTTTGGGTGTGCCGATAGCACATGGGACCGCACTCGGGAGAAGAATGCGCTCTTTCGCGTGACGTGGATTGGAAGGTTCAGCCGACCTTGCCAACGCTGGAGACTACGTTGAGTTCAGCGGCGTAAACACGACAACCCTCCGAGCCTGCACCACTCGGTTAGTTTTGCCTGGCAGGCGGGCCTGTCGGAACGGTCGACACGACCTTTCTGATCGCGTCGATCAGCGCGATATTGAACGCGTCCGGATCCTCGATCTGCGGAATATGCCCAACATCGTCCAGCACCTTTAGGGACGCTGAAGGAACGAGGGAACGAAGATCATTGGCCTGGGCAAGCGGCGTGACATCGTCGCGGTCACCCCAAATCATCACGACGGGAACGCTGATCCTGGATACAGTTTCTCGCGACGAACTCAACGCTGTGCGGTCGGAGCCCATAAAATAGAGCAGCCAGTCTGCAATATGGGAGGTCGTGTCGGCCACACGCATCGGAGCCTTGAGGATCTCGAGCGCATCGCTGTTGGCCGCTTCCTTCCGATAGATCAGCTTGGAGAGCAAGAAGCGCGTCGCAAGCGGGTTGGTGGCCGTTGCCGAGACCACCAGCTCGCGCAAAGGGCCATTTTCGAGAATCGCGGGCGCATCGGAAGGCGCTTGCGTCAGACCGAGAGCAGCATCGACGAGGACAAGCCCAATCGTGCGCTCCGGATGCGTGAGGACATATTCGAGCGCGGCACCGGCACCGAAGGAGTAACCGACGATAACGGCGCGGCCAGCACCCAAGGCCGCCATCATTCCATCGATGCGGGAAGCCTGCTCAAAACGGGTGTAGCCGCCCCGCCGCTCGGAGTAACCAAAGGGAGGAAGATCCGGAACGATGGGTCTGTAGCCATCATTTTTCAAAGCGGTCGTCGTCCGCCACCAAAGTTTGCTCCAGGCGGCCGTGCCGTGAAAGAGAACGACCGGAATGCCGTCGACCGGCCCCGGGTCGATGACGAACATGCGTCCGAGACCACTCTCGACGAATTTGCCATCAGCGGGGGCCGCGGCGGAGGCGACTTCCGTTTCCCTGAAGTGCGCGGCCAATCGGAGCGAGCCCAACCCCACGACAACGCAGCCAACAAGAACAAGAAACGCGACGACTAGAATGATCGCGACGCGCCGTATCCATCGAATCATCGCCGGCCACACCCAGCGGTTAGCGCCGGCCAGAGCCAAGCGCCATGACGATAGAGAGATGTGACGGTGTCGGTGCCCGCCGTCCGCATCGCGAGAAATCCACGGGCGGACGCGAGCAAATCTCCTTCAACGCTGACAAGCCGGCCCGGATCGCTGAAAGCGACAACCGCACTGGGCGTCAAGGCGCTGAAGCCGATCTTGACGAGAAGGGGAATGCGCGCGTGCCGCGGTTCCATGGAGCAGTAGCTACAGACATCGCGGCAATCTCTTCGATTGGGTAGGGCAAGGGCCAATATTAAACGCTATTCAGTAAACAGAGCTTATCTCCCGCAACCTTCCAGCAATTCGCGAGAACTCGGTTAATGCCAATTAAGCGGTCTTCGTACGATTTTCGCTAGCGAAATACCACGGCTGATAAGCGCCTTAAGCTCGAGCCGCGCGTTTGAGCAGTGCGATCTCGCCAGTCGCACAAAGCAGACATACCAACTCGCCGGCCCGGACGGATGTCAGTCATCCGCCTTCGGTGGTTCCCCATGCTTTGGATTGCGGCGCTTGCCGTCAGCGTGCTGGGTTCGAGTGCGGCAATTGCGCAAAACATGACCTTGACTAGCTCTGACCTCAAAGAGGGCGGCACCATCGTCAACGAACAGGTATTCAGGGGCTTCGGCTGCGCCGGCGGCAACGTCTCTCCGGCTTTGAGTTGGAGTGGCGCGCCGAGCGGCACCAAAAGCTTCGCCGTCAGCATCTACGATCCGGAACGCGCCGACCGGCAGCGGGTGGTGGCACTGGGTTGTGTTCAATATTCCGCCGGGCACGACGTCGTTGCCCAACGGCGCCGGCGACGTGAACAAGAGACTGATGGCCAAGGAAGCTATTTAGAGCCGTACCGACTTCGGAGCCGACGGATATGGTGGCCCTTGCCCGCCGCCTGGCGAAAAGCCGCATCATTACCAAATCACGGTTTTTGCTGTTGACGTCGACAAGCTGCCCGACGCCAAGAACAATTCCGCCTCGGCCGCACTAGTCGGGTCCGACCTGCATTTCCATACATTGGCTGAGGCGACATTGACCGGTTTGTACGGCCACTGAGCACCTCTCGTTCGCAGGATGGATAAGCGTAAGCGCAATCCATGCTCGTGCAATCTCCGCATTGATGGCTGCGTGATCCGAGATCATCAGGGTTGAATTGAGAGGCCGCCGTCAGGTGGCTTTTTTCTTTTTTGGCGGACATCGGCATGTCTGGCGTTGTGCAGGTTTTTGGACGCCGGGATGCCGACACTATCCGCGCGCTGTTGTAACCGGCGTCCAAAAAGCGCCAAGGCGCGAAATCGCGGGAGTATGCGGGGGCGGCGCCGCGGGCGCTATGGGGATTTTGTCGCAAGGTTCGGGCTTGCTGAGGTTGGATTGAAGCGGTCGCCGCGATCGGCTTGCGGCGAACGAGGGTCGCATGCGTCGGTGTGAACGAGCGATCTGCGGGTAGCACGACAGGATTGGTCGTGTGACGGCTATTGAATGCCGCGCAGCGATGCGAGCTTGGGCGATGCCGCCTGAGAGCCGGTAAGAATGCCGGGCGTTGCTATAGGTGTAGATCGATGGCGACGGCATCATGAGGTGTCGATCCTGATTGCCGCCGGCGGCGTGGGGCGGTACTTCGGCTCGCAGCCGCACGCGAAAGTCTCGATGATGATCATGCGGCTGCCGCAGTACGGGAATGGACGCGGCAGCGCGGGGTTGTTCGAGCGCAGCTTCGGGCGTCTCGGGTTGTTTTGGGCGGCGCGCCGGCAGGGCGAGCAGCTGGCGCGCGTGCGCAATGTTTCCGGGTCGATTGCCGTTGGCGAGCAGCCCATAGATTCGATGGAAGCCCTTCGGCAGCACGTGGATCAGGAAGCGCCGGATGAACTCGTCAGTCGCCAGCGTCATCATCTTGTAGCGGGCGGGCCCCTCGATCCAATAGTCCTTGCAATTGAAGGTGATGCCGTTCTGGTCGGCGGACAGCAGCCGGCGATTGGAGATCGCGATGCGGTGGGTGTAGTGCGACCGATAGCGCAACACCTGCCTGGGCCCGGCGAACGGCTCGTTGGCGTAGACCACCCAATTGATCTTGCGCAGTGGCGCCAGATAGACTTTGAATGCAGCCTTGTCGGCGAGCCGCGCATGATCGCCGAAGAACTGCAGGCGGCCGACGTGGCTTGCCGGGAGAGATGAGACCGTGAACGAGCGCGAGCGCAGGGCGAGGCGCCTGTTGTGCGAGCGCGCGATAGTCTCTTTCGCGCATGATCTCCGCGCAAACGCGATCCACCTTGTCGCGAGGGAAAGCCGGTGCCCACCCCCGCTATCCAAGTTCGGGCGGGTTTTTCCGGATCATGAACTAAAGCGCGAGGGCTTTAATCGCCATCGCGCTTTAGTTCATTTGTTTGCGCATGATCTTTTACGGAAAACCGGTGTCCACTTTTGCGAATCCCGCGTCAGGCGACAGCGGCATAGAGACCGCTCTCGAACTTGGCGAACAGCTTCAGGACCTGATCGTCGGCGAACGGCAGGAGCTGCGTCATGATCGTGCCGGTCACGCGCTTGTTCGGATCAAGCCAGAAGTAGGTGTTGAACAGTCCGGCCCAGGCGAGGCTCCCCGCGCTGCGTCCGGCCGGGCCGGGTTCGGTGTTGATGTCGAACGACAGTCCCCATTTCTGGGTCATGCCGGGGAACAGGTTCGCGTCGTTCGAGCTCTCCGGGTTCACCGTCTTCAACGTGACCACGTTGAGATCGCCGATGTGGTTCTGCCGCATCAACGCCACGGTCTCGGGCTTCAGCACCTGCGCGCCGTTGAACGTGCCTTCGTGCAGCAACATCTGCAGAAACGCTATGTAGTTCCGCGGCGTGCTGAACAGCGCACCGCCGCCCATGAAGAATTCCGGCCGCTGCGGCATTTCGAAATCCATCAGCTTGAGTGAGCCGTCGCCTTGACGGCTGAACATCGACGCGACACGGGCCTTTTGCGTGGAACTGATCAGGAAGCCGGTATCGGTCATGCCGAGCGGCGCAAAGATCTTCTCCTTGAAGTAGACCTCCAGCGACTGGTCGCTCACGGCCTCCACCGCCTTACCGACCCAGTCCATATTGATACCGTATTCCCAGCGATCGCCGGGATCGAACATCAGCGGCGCGTTGAAGGTGGCATTCTTGCATTCGCCGATGAAAGGCGTTCCCGTGACCTTCTCAAACTGCGTCATCGGCTCACTCCAAATACTATAGGTGAAACCTGCAGTGTGAGTGAGGAGGTGGCGCAGCGTGATCGCTCGTTTGGCCGGGCGAAGCTTCGGCGCGCCGCTGGCGTCGAACCCCTCGAGCACCTTGGGCTGGTCCAGTTGCGGAAGCAGCTTGCCCATCGGCTGATCGAGCTGCAGCTTTCCCTGCTCGACTAGTTGCATGCAGGCGGCGCCCGTGATCGCCTTGGTCATCGACGCGATCCAGAACACGCTGTCCGCGGTAATCGAGGGCCCGAACGCCCCCTCGTAGACGATGCCCTTGTCGTTTGCGGCAATGGCGACGAGGCCCGGCACGGTCCGCGCATTGACCGCCTGGCGCAGCGCCTGATCGACTTCCCCAAGCGCGGGGCTCAGGGCAGGATCGGAAGCGGTGGCGGCCTCCGCACGTCCAACGGTGATTTTTGCCATCGACGATGCCGCCGCCAATGACGTCATGGTTTTCAAAATGGTTCGACGGTCTGGATTGATGTATCGCATTGTTTCCTCCCTGGCCGCTGTTTGTTTTAAGTGCCAATTAGAGGTGGTGTGGTTGGCGACCAACACAGCGAGACTAGGACTCGGCACAAAGGTCTGCAACCACGATTCGCGTGCCGCCAGCGATGCCGAACGAACCAGCTTGGCGCCGCGGCGCCGAGGAAGTGGGCGTCTTCCCATTTCGAATCTTGCCAACAATGTGGCGGCGCACGTCCGCGCGCTCGAGGCCTGGCTGCCCGAGTTGCTCGTCGACTAGCCAACGGCGACGCCGATCATCTGTCCTGCCTCGTCGCGGATTGCGAAGCCCAAACCTTGGCCATCATGGCGTCCGGTTGCATGACTATTGTGGTCGGAAAGGCGATCTTCAATTGCGTCGCCGTCACCCGGAGAGTAGGTCGTGTCGGGGTTCTATTTGAAGGGTCATCGCGTGCATCCATTGTGGTAATGCCGCCCTAGTTGGCGACATCCTTGCTTAGAGCTGTATGCAGACTATGCCGGGCGCCGCCATTCATGACCACAAACCACGGGGCGCGTCGATAGCCGAACGCACCAATGGATTCAGTTGGCGCAGTGATAAGCAAACATGCGAAACGGAGTCAGTTCGCGGACTGATAAGCTTTTGTGCGAAAGCTTATCAGTTTAGGCAGATAGCCGCGCAGCTACGCGCCCGCAGTGTTGGATTTTGAACGGAAGCGGCCTGGGAAGGATGTGCGTGGTGGGGGGTAGAGCGGTAAACATCTGCTCGCACCGAGTATTTCGCTTTTTGAGCCACACGCGATATACGCCTCGTCTAGTTCTGGTTGAACTTGGTCTGAAGAACGGGTCTTTAGACAGGCCCGCACAATCGGAGCTAGGATCAGAATAGTCACCGTGATGGTGGAGCATTCGCAAATATGATGAATTTATTGATTTCGCTACTTGTGTTCGCGCTGATATTTGGTGGCGCCCTGGCTGGGATGGCCGTTCGGCCGTTGTTGTCGGAGCACCACTTGCACTCGGACTCCAAGGACGTCGTAAAGCTGACCGCGGGCCTGATTGGCACACTGACCGCACTTGTACTGGGTCTGTTGATCGCATCCGCGAAAACTACGTTCGACCAGAAAACAAACCAGGTCAGGCAGATGACCGCAACGGTCATCCTTCTGGACGATCTGCTTACGCAATACGGACCGGAAGCAACCTCTCGCCGAGAGCTCCTGCGGCAGAGCATACCACCGATGGCTGATCGCATTTGGCACGAGCAAGCGAACCCAACAGGGAAACCCGCTCGCTTCGAGTCCAGCGTGGAGGCGTGGGCATTCTATAATGAGCTCGAACGGCTGTCGCCGAACAACGATACGCAACGTTCCCTGCAGTCTCGCGCTATTGCGGCTTTCACGGAAGGCGCGCAGATGCGACTGCAATTGTTTACTCAGGCCGGCAGTTCAATTCCGACGCCTTTTCTGGTAATTATGGTATTTTGGCTGAGCGCGATCTTTGTGAGCGCGACCCTGTTTGCGCGGCCGAACATGGTCGTCACGATCTCGCTGTTTGTGTGCGCGCTGTCGTTTGCCGGCGCGATCTTCCTGGTTTTGGAGCTGGATGATCCCTTCACGGGACTCATGGGGATTTCAAGCTCGATACTGCGGAGTGCGCTTTTGCCGCTGAACTCGTAAGCTCTGTGGCTGAGACATACACAACGAAAGGAGGCGTTCGTTGGCTAGGAACCCGAAGCGTGGCGCAGCTGCGACTAACTCGCGTCGATTGCCAGCGTGCCGCTTCCGCAACACCGAGCGTCAACGGCTCAGTAGTGCGTTCGACCATGCCGAAGGATTAAGGACAACATAGTCTATGGGCCGTAATGTCACTTCATGGCACAAACGCGAAGTGCTGGTTGGTTCGTAAATTGTCTGTTTTCTGGGGCAGACCGGAAGTGATCGGCGCGCGGTGAGAACGACGCGATGGACCCAAAGCCGCCATTCCGCGTCCGCGAGAGATTGGCGCGATGAGGGGCGTCGAGAAAAGGCTCTAGGCGAATGCCATGTAGCCTGTTCGAGCCGCTGCTATGATGGATGAGATGAGTGAGCAGGACATCAGCTTAAGGGCAGCAGAGCGCCGCGATTCAGGCGATATTGCCGGCATATACGCGCCGATCGTGCGCGAGACGGCGATCTCCTTCGAGACTGATCCCCCGTCGCCGGACACGATGGCCGCCAGGATCGAAAATACGCTGAAACTCTACCCCTGGCTCGTCGCTGTGCATGCAGAGAAGGTCTTGGGCTACTCCTATGCGGGCGAGCACCGCCAGCGAGCTGCCTATCGATGGTCGGTCGACGTCACTGTCTATGTGGCCGCAAGCGCGCGGGGGCGGGGTATAGGACGCAAGCTCTACGGCGCGTTGACCGGCATCCTGCGCGCGCAAGGGTTCCGCTCCGCCTTCGCCGGCATCACCCTGCCGAACGACGCCAGCATCCGTCTCCACCAGGCCGCCGGCTTCGAGGCCTTAGGGATCTACAAGAATGTCGGCTTCAAACTTGGCGAATGGCGCGACGTCGGCTGGTGGCGGTTCGCGCTCACAGAAAACTCCGACCCTCCCGCCGAGCCGATTCCGTTCGCTGAGTTCTGTCTGACACCGGAGTTTGCCGCGATTTTAGGATGACGCCCGTGGTAAGGTCGACGCCGCGCCGGCAAACTGTAAAATTCTTGATTTGCGAACCGAACGGTAGCCGACACGGTTTTGCGAAAGCGCGAGGTCCGTTGTTGACCCGGATAGACTTCACAGCTTAATTCAAGTCGCGGCAACCTTCACGGCCGCTAACCCAGTTATCCCTTGTTGGCACCAAACGGACCAACCGGGCCGGTCTCGCGATGTCCGACCGGAAGTGATCGGCAAAGGGTTAAAACGGCGCGATTGACCCAACCCAGACATGGCACGCTGGGCACCGCAACGCCCCCGAGCGGTCGACCGAGACACGGAGGTCTCTAATTCGGTCAATCCAGCTAACGGACTGTTTACTTTCAGTCGCCTCAGCAGAAATGATTTTATGGATTCGCAACACTAAAGGTGTCTGCTACCCGAACTATGGACGTGGTTTGCGCAGAACAAACATTTAATTGGATCGTCCTAGACTTCCGCGGCAATATCGGATCCGGCGGATGATCAAGATTTCGTTAGTGGAGCGATTTATGCGGTCGCGGTCCGGCCGCGGCTTTCTCCTCCATTTGGGCGTCTGCGCAATGTTGTCCGCGGCGGTCGGGTACGGCTTCCACTATTTCAGCCTGAACTGGTTCATGGAGCACAAGAGCGACGAGAAGATCATTGCGCTCCGGCTGGTGGATGCCTTCGTCACCAACTATTCGGCAGTCCGATCGCAATTCGGACCAAATGCGCCGGTGCCTGCGTCATTCCGTGCCCATGCGATCGACGCTTTCAACAAGCGGGTCGGCGACAATTCCGATTTTCGCCTGCGCTCCGTCGGCCGCCGCGGGCGGGAGATCCTGACGCCGCCAACGGACGCGCGGATGGCCGAGGCGATCGAGGCCTTCGCGGCCACGCCGAATCCAAAGCCCGTATCCGAACTGCTCGACGTGAACGGCGAACAGATGTTTCGTACCGTCTATCCCACCGTGGCGCAGGAACAGAGCTGCGTCAGCTGCCACAACGCGCTTCAGCCTCGCAGAGCGCAGTGGCACCTGAACGATGTCATCGGTGCGTTCGTGATCGATGTGCCGGTCTCCCCATTCCTGCGCACCGTGATGTGGCAAAGCTCGGGCATCGGGGTTGGCCTCCTTCTGGCTCTGGCACTTGCCGGCCTGATAATTTCACTCATTCATTTCCGCCAGCTGGAAGCACTCGATGCGGGTGCCGCCGAGCTCAGAGCAAGAGAAGATGATCTGCAGGCTCAAAACATGCGTTTTGACATCGCTATCAACAATATGACGCAGGGGCTGCTGCTGTACGATTCAGCCGAGCGGCTGATCGTCTGCAACCGGCGCTATATCGAGATGTACGGGCTATCACCCGACGTGGTAAAGCCCGGCCTCAGCTTTCGTGATCTTATCGCATGTCGAAAGCAGACTGGATCCTTCAAGGGCGACGTTGACGGCTTTTGCTCCTCGGTCTTGCGTAACGTAGCGTTGGGCAAAGTCACGCACAACGTCGTAGAGACTGCAGAGGGACATTCGATCCAGATCGTGAACCAACCGCTGGCGGATAGCGGATGGGTGACCACGCACGAGGACATCACCGAGCGCATACGCACCGAGGAGCGGATCACGCATCTCGCGCATTACGATGCACTGACCGACCTGCCCAACCGCGTATTGTTTCACGAACGACTAAAGCGGGAACTGGCCCACATCGTTCCGGGCGAGCAACTTGGCGTGCACTACATCGACATCGACGAATTCAAGAGCGTCAACGACTCGCTTGGCCACCTGATCGGCGATGAATTGCTGAAATCGGTCGCAGTCAGCCTGAGTCGATGCGTCACGGCTCCCAATTTTGTCGCGCGACTGGGTGGCGACGAATTCGCCATCGTTCAGATCGCGGTCAAATCTCACGCCGACGTCATCGACCTCGTGGACCGGGTCCTGGATGCGATCCGGGAGCCCTACGAGTGTCTCGGCCACCAGTTGACCACCGACGCCAGCATCGGCATTGCGCTGGCTCCCGAGCACGGCGTCGACCTCGATCAGATCCTCAAGAACGCCGACTTGGCGATGTATGCCGCCAAATCGGCGGGTCGGCGGACCTATCGCTTCTTCGAGCCGGACATGGACGCCCAGATCAAGGCGCGCCGCAAGCTGGAAGTCGAGCTGCGCCAGGCGATCACCGACGAGGCATTGGAAGTCCATTACCAGCCCTGCGTCAGCCTCAGCGACGACAGCATCACCGGTTGCGAAGCGCTGGTGCGCTGGCGGCATTTCGAACGCGGCATGATCTCGCCCGCCGAGTTCATTCCGATCGCCGAGGAGACCGGCCTGATCAACCAGCTCGGCGAATGGGTGCTGGCGACGGCCTGCGCGGAGGCCGCTGCATGGCCCGGCGATATCAGGCTCGCGGTCAACGTTTCGCCCGTCCAGTTCAAGAGCGGCACGCTGGCGCTGAAGATCGTCGCGGCCCTTGCGGCGTCCGGCCTGCCGGCAAGCCGGCTAGAACTCGAGATCACCGAGGCGGTCCTGATCCGCGACGACGAGGCGGCGCTCGCCATCCTACACCAGCTTCGCAAGATCGGGGTGAGAATCGCGCTCGACGATTTCGGCACCGGCTATTCCTCGCTGAGCTACCTGCAGCGCTTTCCGTTCGACAAGATCAAGATCGACCGCTGCTTCGTCAACGATATCACTGAACCCGGCGGCTCCTCCGGCATTGTGCAGGCGGTGGTCAATATCGCCGCCGAGCGCCACATGACGACGACAGCCGAGGGCGTCGAGACGCGACAGCAAATGGAATTGCTTCGCGCGCTCGGCTGCGGCGAGATGCAGGGCTATCTGTTCAGTCCGGCCAAGCCAGCTGCCGACATCAGGCAGTTGTTGTTCTCGCGCAGCGCGAGACACGAGGCCGTGGCCTGATGCAGCGAACCCCCGCCCAACGCCCCATCTGTTCAACGAAGCTCATCGTGCTAAAGGCCTTACTTGGCTCGCGTTGATGAGCGGCCGAACAATTCTCATCAGTTCAGAATCTGGCACGTTTGAGACATGCCGGCGAGCACCGTGGATGTCTGTTGATCGGGGCAGACCGGAAGTGATCGGCGCAGGGTCAAAGCGACGCTTTTGACCCATCTGAGACATGGTCGCCTCGTGCAGCACGGCAGGTTCACTTTAGTTGGTGTCCTGCCGCCAGAACTGCGATAAGTTGATGCATACCGTTAGGGGTGCGTTTTGACGAAACTCACCGATACCGAGCGCAGGCTGGTCGCGATTTTTGCGGCTGACGTCGAAGGCTATAGCCGCTTGATGGGGTCCGACGAGGTCGAGACCCTGCGGAATTTGATGCAACGGCGGACCATTCTTGATGACCTAATCGCTTCACACCGCGGCCGGATAGCCAACACCGCCGGGGACAGTGTGCTAGCGGAGTTCGGAAGCACCGTCGATGCCGTCCAATGCGCGGTCCAGGCGCAGGCGGCCCTAGCCTCGGCTAATTCAAGCGTCGCACCAGACCGTCACATCAACTTCCGCATCGGCATCCATGTCGGCGACGTAATGGTGCAGGCGGGTGATTTATTCGGCGATGGCGTCAACGTCGCCGCACGCCTGCAGACCGTAGCTGCACCCGGCGGCGTCTGCATCTCGGGCATGACGTACGACCAGATACGGAAAATTCTGCCGCTGGAATTCGTCGATCTCGGCGAGCGGCAGGTAAAAAATATAGAGGAGCCGGTGCGGGTGTATTCCGTCGGTCCGAACAGCCGAACGGCGGCGACTGCCGACGCGCCGCGCAGCGTTATCTCGGACACGGTTGCGCTGCCCCCGCTGCCCAACAGAACGTCGATTGCAGTGCTGCCGTTTCAGAACATGTCCGGCGACCCGGAGCAGGAATATTTTGCCGATGGCCTCGTCGAGGACATCATCAATGAGCTCTCGCGTTTTCGTTCATTATTCGTCATCGCCCGCAATAGCAGCTTCGCGCTCAAAGGCAAAACGGTGGACATTCGGCAAGTCTCTCGCGAGCTTGGCGTACGTTACGTGCTGGAAGGTGGCGTACGTCGCGCCGGCACGAGGGTGAGGGTGACGACTCAGTTGATTGACGCCCTAACCGGCAGCTCGATGTGGGCTGAGCGCTACGATTTCGGCATCGAGGACGTATTTGCCGTTCAAGACGAGGTGATGCGCAAGATTACGGCCGTTCTTCCCGGACGCCTTGAAAATGCAGAGCTCGCCAATCTGACGCGCAAGACCAGCGATTCCCTCGAAGCGTACGACTTGCTTCTCCGCGGCAAGTTTTTTCACCACGTTGAGACCCCGGAGGCCAACCTGCAGGCGGAGAGCTGTTTCGACCGGTCCATCGCCAAGGACCCCACCTTCGCAGCAGCCATAGCGTGGAAAGCGTGTGCCCTCGGCCAGGCCTGGAATTCCGAGTTTCGACCGCGCGATCCCGCTACCTTCACCGAAATTATCCGATTGACGCAGCACGCGTTGGAGCTGGATGAGAACGATGCGGAATGTCATCGCATCACGTGCCGCATGTCTCTGATGCAAAGACGATTCGAAAAAAGCGAACGTCATCTGCAGCGAGCACTCGAGCTCACGCCAAACGATCCGCGGCTGATTGTCCAGCGGGGAATCAATTCAACGTATCTTGGAGAAGTCGAAACCGCGTTGCCTTGGATCGAGCAGGCCATGCGAATAGACCCTTTCTCGGCAAGCCGCTATGAGACCGATCTTGTCCGGGCGCTTTATGCCGCAGGACGCGTCAACGAAGCTGCCGACGTGCTCGAAGGTTCTACGCGGACACACTACGATACCAAATTGTGGCGTGCGGCATGTTATGTCGAGATTGACCGTGAAGAGGAAGCTCGAACTGCAATAAGGGAAGCGTTAGTTGCTCAACCGCATCTGACCGTCGGATCCGTGATGGAGGCGCAGCCCTGGAAGAGGCTGGAAGATACAGCGCGAGTCAGTACGGCGCTCTCACGTGCCGGCTTGGCGCGGGCATGATCGTCCCAAAATTGCCTCCTAATTCAGAACGACAGCATATTCCGAAGAAGGTGAGATCATTGCTACATTTCATTCGCGATTGAGACGACGCTGGATGCGCACTCTCGCAAAGCGACGAGAGCTCATTTCCGCTTCTGGCACGAATGCGAAGCGCCGGCTTGCTCCGAAATTGTTCGCTTATCGGGGTAGACCGGAAGTGGTTGGTCGGCAGTCAGAGTGACGAGTTTGATCCTAAGCGGATGTCCTGTCTGGCACGAAACCAACGATTTGCCTTAGGATTGAGGCCCGACGTGAACCGCCCCGAGGCGACATGCAACGACATCCCAACCGGACATTCACGCGCCTGACTCGATTGGCGTTTGCGGCCACACCCGCACTGTTCGTACTCTTATGGAGCACCGGATTTATCGGCGCCCGCTACGGCCTGCCATACATCGAGCCATTGGCAGGGAGCGGCGAATGAGCCAATACATCAATCCAACGGCGGCCCGACACTCGCTGTGACTCAATTCGGCTCAGCCGCACGCGACCGCGTAGATGTCCTTAACCGGGCCCGGCAGCGGCAGCGCCGTCCAGGTCTTCCCGTCATCCTGGGTGCCGAACACCTCGCCCTGATAGCGAGCGCCGATATAGACCTGGTTGGGGTCGGTTGGATGCAGCGCCACCGACATGATCGTTCCGTGGACCTGCACCTTGTCAAACCTGCGCCACGTCCGCCCCGCGTCCTGGCTGCGATAGAGCCCGCCATCGTGGCTCGCGGCGGCGACGCTGAGCGCCGCGTAGATGGTATTGGGGTCCTGGGGCGACACCCTCACATCGCGCCCGTAGGTGACCGGCGAGAACCGTTTCATCTCCATGTCGTGCCAGCTCCTGCCGCGGTCGGCGGTGCGGAACAGGCCCATGCGCACCGCCAGGATCACCGCGTCCGGGTCGGCCGGGCTGATGGCGATCGCGTGCCCGTCGAGCATCCCCTCGGCGAAGGTGTCGCTGACGATCTTGCTTTTGAGGTGCGGCAGATCCGCCAAACGGAACAGGTCGGCGCTGCAATCTTCCCAGGTCTCGCCGCCGTCGGTGGTGCGGATCACACCGTTGACCTCGAGCGCCGCATAGATTTCGTTCGGCCGCGCCGGGTGTTGCGCCATGCGCATGACGCGGGCGGCGAAAGGCGCCCTGGCGCGCTCGGCGATGCCCGGACGGGGCAGTCGCAGCCAACTCTTGCCGCGGTTCTCGCTGCGGTAGACGTCGACCGGCGAGCCGCCCGCGTAGACGCGATCCGGATTGCTCGCGTCGACGAGGAACGACCAGATCTGCTTGCCGTTGTCCGGGAAATCCGCGCGCGCGAAGGTCGCGCCGCGGTCCTCGCTGCGCCACACGCCGTCCGCCGTTCCGGCCAGCACGAGCGCGGGTTGACGCGGGTGCACGATGACGGTGAAGGCCTCGAGATCGGGCAGCACGTGCTGCCACTCGCCAGCGACGGCGTCCCGACGGAACACGCCGGTCCGGCCGGTCTGGTCCGGGCGCCCGACATAACCGGCGAGCGCGGCATAGAGGTTGGTTGACGGTGCCATCTGATGTTCTCCTCCCGTGTCACTTTGATTAAGCCGCCACGGCGGCGGAACGTCAACCGCCGGGCGCTCCGCGAGATCATTCTACGGAAGCGCGTGTCAAATCAACGTGCCGACCGGTCCGGCAGAGGCATCGCGAAAAGTCGGATTAGCTGTGCTTTGGGCCACCAAGCTTGTCGCGACAATTATTCGGTGCTCTATCAGCGCGTCTAGGAGCCTCTGTCGGGCGCGCAGAGTTTGGTCAGCTTCTGGCCCAGAGCCGAACAGCGCGATTGCAGCCCTGCATGTCGGCTGTCGGGGGGTAGACCCATCGGAGCCTCTACCATCGCCTCTCAGGCAATAGAGGCGCGGTGTTGCAGCCGAACTTCCGATTATACGATCGTGCAGCGTTATACACGGGAGCGAATCTCATATTGGCTTTGCAGGCCCGCCGCCCTAGAATTGCGGTGATCGCAGGATGGGCGAAATGCAGTATGTTTGCGACGCGCCGAAGGGTAAGACCTGGTTCCGTATCGAGACGGAAGGTGAAGCGGCTCATGAGTCGCGCCTGATGAGCCACACAGTCGAGAAATATTTCCGCCGTGAGCGGGAGAAGGCAGTCCAGTCCTGGCGTCCGGAGCGGCCCAACGCGATCGAGCGCGACATCGGCCTCGAGGCCCATGTACAGCGAGAGATGCCGCTTTTCCTCACGTTGCGCGACAGGGAGGGCAATGCACTGACTACAGCGATGCTGCCACCGGGTGGCAAAGATCGCGGCGGGTTCCGGATCATCATTGTTGCCGCATCCAATGCCGACCCTTATCCTCAGCAGGACGCGGCCATCGCTGCGCTGGGAGCGCATTTCGGTCTCACACTCGATCGCGACCGCTGCTTCCCCTACGGCCGCTAAGGAGCCTGACAAGTATCGCTGTGGAGCGATGTCGGCTCATGGCACGTTTGAGACATGCCGACGGCTCCCGAGAATGTCTGTTCGTTGGGGAACACCGGAGTTGACAGGAGAGCCGCGAGAACTACGCGATTGACCCTGAACTGACGTCAGTTGGCCTTGGCACTGATGCCGGTAGCGGGGGCGGCCCGTAGTCGGGCGAGGTCCCATCGCGCACCCCGACGCTTTGTGCAACAGAAAGTAATGGAGACGCGCGTCTCTCTTCAGATTTTATCCCTCGTGCACTGGCTGCGCTCGTAGTGCATCGATCTTAGCTTGGAGAACGCGCGGGTCGTCGTCGCTATGGTATTCGCGTCGGTCGGAAATTGCCCACAAGTCGCCGTTAGCCGGCGGCGGGACTCTCCACAATAGCCACGCCGCGCGCCCAAACACAGCTAAGGCGAGACCGAGCATCGCAAGATACACGAGGTGGTTCTGGGTTGACCACGGTGGATCCAACCCCAAATGAGCCACAACCCGGTGCAGATACGCAAAGCAGAAAACCGCGATCACCACCAACATCAGTGGCGTCCACAGGAGCTGCAACAAGTACTGCTTCGGAGCGCTCCGTAGGAAGCGGTCGCGCCTTGATCAAGCCGGGCGATCGTCCGTTGCCGCTGCGCTTCTGGAAATTTCCATCCCAACATCGCAGCCATCTCACAAGCTTGTGAGGCTGCCCAAACTGCCACCAAATTGAGGTCACGTAATGTCGATCCTTAATGCTCAGGGCAATGGCGCTCATCCGTGTACATCTTTGCCCGCGGGATTCTGTTGGACGATCGGCTTGCCGGCCAAGTAATGCGCGCAGTCACGGCATGCCCAGTCTCTTCATGGCACCTTTGAGACATGCCGGCCGACTTCGAGCATGTCTGTTCGTCGGGGTAGAAGACCGGAAGCGACTGGCGGCTGTCGTAACGACGCGAATGACCGAATGACCCGAAGCCGACAGCGGGATGAAGCCATCACCACGAACGATTGCTACGGGAGTGTCAGCTTGCCACCCGGCAGCATCGAATGGTCGAGGGGAGGTAGCGTCATCGGCGATCGATATGATCAGACGCTCACGCTCAGACGCATCTTTGTTTTTCAAGAGCGCAGCCATCGGCGGCGGCATAGCGAGTGATGATGATCGCGCCTGTTAACCACGAAACAGGTCTGCGGATGCAAAATGGTAAATTTTAAGAAAAATTAAAATCAATTAGAGAGCTCACCGACGCACAGTGTCTCGTGAGCAAGCGAGAATAGCTTTTTCTCTTCGTGTTGCCGTCGGCGGGCGGCTGTGAATTTTCATTTCACCCGCGCACGGGGACTCACACATGAAGCGGCCTTGGTTGGCTGCCATCGTTGCGATGGCGGCGAGCGGACCTGCATGGGCTCAATCATCAACGGTGTCGGGGACGGGCGTCGGCACTGCCAGATCGACATCGAGCTCGCAAGCCATCCAGACGGCCCGGCCTAGTCTTAGACACTGGCATGTGCGCACGCTCTTTGCTCGGGAACCGGGAGATCTCATGGTCGGCCAGCGCCAGCATGCTTGCTGCACTGGCTCGCGTCGGGAAGGCGAGGAGCCGTAGCCGATGATGTACGATCGTGAGAAGTCTGACTCCGCCACAGTAGCTCTGAAGCCGACGAACAAAGCCGGGCAACCGGCTGCGGAGTTGGTGGAGCCAAGGGCGAGGGCCGAGGAGAATGCAAGTCAGCAAAGCACGGGCCGGGCACAGTACCGGGGAACCGTGTCACAGGCGCTGAAACGCATGCGGAATTTCGTGAGAATATCACGACGCGCCGTCACACACCCGAGGTGGGAGCCGTATGCCCTAATTGGGCTTGTACGGATCTGTGCGGGGGGCGCGAGGTAACTCGCGTCCCTACTGCGAAAGTGGACGACCGACGGTCAAAACTGCGCTAGTGACTCAGAGCGACCATGCGGCCTATGCGCGGCGTACCGCGTCTTACCACCAGCCCCGTTGCACCGGATAATAGTACTGGCCGCCGCGCCGACGCGTATTGTTAGTCTGGGAGTTCCAATTGGGCTGGAAAAGGGACCCCAAGCCGTCGTCGCCCCAGACGTTGCCGCTTGCAACGGCGACATCAGCCGTCGGCAGACGCGTCACAAAGCCGCCCTGGGGCTGGTTGTTCAGCACCGCGACAAACTCGGTGCGATAGTTGGTCTCGCGGCTCAGGGGCTCGTCCGAGACGATGATCGAGGATCGCGGCACCGCGGTCGGCGCGATGCGATCGAGCACATCCTGCGGGATGGTGATGCGGTCGAGCGCGTCCTTGGCGTCGTCCCCGTTGTCGATCGTCACCGCGGTCCAGCGCAGGCCCGCGTCGTTGCGCGCCACCGCCGTGAACACATGCGTGCCGATCCGCTTGTCGGGATTGCGGATCGTGACCGGAACATCAATGGTCGCATCGAACACCTCGCCCCCGTCCGGCACCTCCTTATGCGTGTCGCGCCGCACGTAAAGCTTCTGCGTCGCGCGGCTAATGAAGATTGAGACCGGCTCGAGCGCGAGCTTCGCCTCGCTCGCCGCCTTGGCGGTGTCGGCTTTCTTGGTCTCGGCCGCCTTGGCGGCGTCCTTTGCGGCGGCGGCGGCGTCGAGCTTCGACTTCGCGTCGGCCTTGGCGGCGTCGAGCTGCGTCTCCGCTCCTACGGCCTTGGGGGCGGCCTTCTGCTTCAGGTCCTCGGCTCGCGCTTTGGCTTGGTCCGTCTTTGCGGCGGCGAGCGCCTTGTCGGCGAACGCGAGCTCGGCGTCGGCGCGGGTTTTGAGCCATTCCAGCTTGCGGACCGACGCCGTGAGCGATGCTGTCTCGCGCGCCGCTGTCGTGGCGGCTTTCTTCGCCTCGTCGGCCGTCTTGGCGGCCTCCGCGGCTTCGCGGGCGAGCGTCTCGGCACGCGCCGGAGCAGCCGCGACCGCCTCCGCGTTCGGCACGAATAGCGCCTTGTGGGAAAACTCGACCGGGGCCGCGTCGTTCGGCGAGATGATCACCCTCATCCCGATCCGCGTCTTGTCGAACAGCTTCTCCGCAAAGCCGAAGGGCATCCGCACGCAGCCGTGTGAGGCAGCATAACCGGGCAGCGGCCCGCCGTGCAGCGCGATGCCGTTCCAGGTAAGGCGCTGCATGTTCGGCATCCAGGCATCGTCATAGAGGGTCGAGTGGTGGTCCTTGTCCTTCTCGAGGACGGCGAAGACGCCGGCTGGCGTCTCGCGTCCCGCGATGCCGGTCGACACCGGTGCGCGCAGGATCCAGCCGTCGGCATCGTAGAAAGTGACCTGCTGGGTCTTGATCGATACGATCGCCATGATCGGCTCGCCTGCATCGCGCGGCGCCGTCGCCTCGGTGGGTGGCGCGGGGCGCGCCTGTCTCGCCGCGGCGTCAGCTGTCAGCGCCGTCAGTGCGGCCATCGCCGCGAGCGTCACAATGGCGGGAGGCCCCCAACGCCGCATCGCCCCGGTGGATTGCGCCGTCGTAAATCGATTTACCATGCCATGCCCCGGCTGAAATGCCTGTCCGCGCTTGCGTCGATCAAGTGTCAGATCGCGATTTTCGGATCAACTAACCGCCGCCACCATCCACGCCGCCAATTCGCTCCTGGGGACTATCGGCACGTTCCGGTGACAAATCTCTCATATACGACAGCCCGAGTAGGGGGAAGGGTGGCTCGCGGCTGAAATTGGCACCTTTGCGAAGTGGCGGCCGACACCGAGTACTTCCGATTATCGGGGGAAGACCGGAAGTCATCGGCGCGCGGTCAGAACGACGCGATTGACCCGTCAGACACCTGAAGCGTCCGAACTCGCTTTTTTCGTCAGTGTACGGCCTTGCGACCACGCGCCAGCACCGCTGCGATGGGAATTGCGAGATTTTGGTCACGGCGGAAACGTTCGGCCTGACTGTCGATGTCACTCGCAATGGCGGCGAGCGCTGATGGTTCTTGCGCCCCGACGAGCGCCGCCATTCGCACTGTGCCGGCCGAGAGCGCCGCGATCAACGCGTGCGCATTTGGCAGAAACCACTCCGCGCGAACTATCTCAGCTGACCTGTCAACAAAATCGGCCGCTTCGAGGGCCCGTACGCATTGATCAATTCGGTTCAACGCTCCTGGTAGCGGGGCCTGTGCAGCAGAACGATTGCCGTGCCGGGCGATCGCGTCGAACACGAGTGACCAGGCGATGTTCTCCTCAGGTGTGGCCCATACCGTGAAGGCTATGCGCGCACCCGGTTTGAGCACGCGCTTGCACTCGGCAAGCGCCAATTCCGGCCGAGGAACGTGATGGATTCCAAAGCTTGATACGACCGCATGAAATGTGCCGTCGGGATACGGCAGGTCCTCTGCGTCCCCCTCAGTCACGACGATGTCAGGATGGACGCTGCGGGCCATGCCAACCATCTCGGCTGAAAAGTCTAGTCCGTGCACGGTGGCGCCGCGTCCCGCGGCGGCAGCAGCGAGATAGCCTGGTCCGCACGCTACGTCGAGTACATGCTGGCCGGGCAAAATTTCAGCGGCTTCCAGCAACGGTGCGACAAAGGGTGCTGTCGCATGAGCGAAGGTGTTTCCGTAGCTCGAAGCGGCACGTTGCCAGCCGGCGTGCTCGAAGGCGCGGACGGCTTCGGGTTGAAAGCTCATAGCGCACCAACCTGCCTAGACAATTCCCCCACTGTAACACTTAAGCAAGTCTGTCCGTTCGAGTCGAGACATAGGATATGTCGGCTTTTGTGCTGGTTTTTGGACAATTCCGTGGCTCCTTACCACATGCTCTTCTTCACCAACCTGCATCTGCATGTGGATGCGCCGGTCGTGACCGATACGCTGAAGCGTCCGCTCATTAGGTTCTCCCATGGGGCGGGCAGCAACGCTGTATATTATGCGTGGTTCGGCGAATACCTTCGCACACGGCTATCTGGTCGGCATGCTCTATCACTATCGAGCCAATACCTACGACTCGACGGTGATGTACACGAGGAGCAAGCTCTGGCGAATTTGGAGCGGTGTAAAAATCAAGAACTACCCCCAGAAATTCGGCCCAACAATTCTAACGGCCTAGCCCGTGCGGAAAGTTAGTCGCGATCGCAGCGCTGCCGCTTCTAGGCACGTTTGAGACATGCCGACTGGCTCCAAGAATGTCCGTTGATCAGGGTAGACCCGAAGTGACACGCCGCCGGCCAAAACCGCGCTTTTGACCCGGAACCGACATGCGACCACCGGCGTCTCGATCGTCAAGTATACCTTCGGGCGGCGCTTCATCTTAACCGAAATTGGGACCATTGCCACGTGGCCATAGCGGACGCCATGCCCGGCGATAATTCGATCGGCGAAGTGCTGCACGTCTCCGCTCGAGCCCTTGAGAGCGGTCACCTCCATGCAGCTGTCGTCGTCGAGACGGACGTGTAGCTAATGAAGAAAGGCCCGGCATCGGGCCTTTCTTATTTAAACGAGCTCTGAACGGTTGGACTTAGAAATCCATACCGCCCATGCCGCCCATGCCGCCGCCACCCGCAGGCATGCTGCCGCCTGCGGTCTTCTTCGGCACTTCGGCCACCATGGCTTCGGTGGTGATCAGCAACGCTGCCACTGAGGCCGCATTCTGGATCGCCACACGAACCACCTTGGTCGGGTCGATGATGCCCTTGGAGATCAGGTTGACGTATTCGCCGGTCTGGGAGTCGAAGCCGTAGGAATACTGATCCTTTTCGAGGATCTTGCCGACGATCACCGAGCCGTCCTCGCCCGCGTTGATCGCGATCTGGCGCGCCGGATAGGACAGCGCCTTGCGCACGATCTCGACGCCGGTTTTCTGGTCGTCGTTCTTGGTGCGGATGCCCTTGAGATGTTCGGAAGCACGCAGCAAGGCGACACCGCCGCCCGGCACGATGCCTTCCTCGACCGCCGCGCGGGTCGCATGCATCGCATCATCAACGCGATCCTTGCGCTCCCTCACCTCAACCTCGGTCGCGCCGCCGACGCGGATCACCGCGACGCCGCCCGCGAGCTTGGCCAGACGCTCCTGCAGCTTCTCACGGTCGTAGTCCGAGGTGGTTTCCTCGATCTGCGCCTTGATCTGGTTGACGCGCGCCTCGATGTCGGCCTTCTTGCCGGCGCCGCTGACGATCGTGGTGTTCTCCTTGTCGATCATCACTTTCTTGGCGCGACCGAGCATAGCGAGCGTAACGTTCTCCATCTTGATGCCGAGATCCTCCGAGATCGCCTGACCGCCGGTCAGAACTGCGATGTCCTGCAGCATGGCCTTGCGGCGATCGCCGAAGCCCGGCGCCTTGACGGCCGCGACCTTCAGACCACCGCGCAGGCGGTTCACAACAAGCGTGGCCAAAGCCTCGCCTTCGACGTCCTCCGCGATAATCACAAGCGGCTTGCCGCTCTGAACCACGGCTTCGAGCAGCGGAAGCAATTCATTCAATTGAGATAGCTTCTTTTCGTTGATGAGGACGTAAGCATCTTCCATCTCAACGCGCATCTTGTCGGCGTTGGTGACGAAATAGGGCGAGATGTAGCCGCGGTCGAACTGCATGCCTTCGACGACCTCGAGTTCGGTCTCGAGCGACTTGGCTTCCTCAACCGTGATCACGCCCTCGTTGCCGACCTTCTTCATGGCGTCGGAGAGGAACTTGCCGATTTCGGCGTCGCCGTTGGCCGAAATGGTGCCGACCTGGGCGATTTCCTCGTTCGAGGTAACCTTCTTGGAGTTCTTGACGAGGTCGGCGACCACGGCTTCCACCGCCAGGTCGATACCGCGCTTCAGGTCCATCGGGTTCATGCCGGCGGCAACCGCCTTGGCGCCCTCACGGACGATCGCGGCTGCGAGCACGGTCGCGGTGGTGGTGCCGTCGCCGGCCGCATCCGCCGACTTGGAGGCGACTTCGCGCACCATCTGCGCGCCCATGTTCTCGAACTTGTCGTCGAGCTCGATCTCCTTGGCGACGGTGACGCCGTCCTTGGTGATGCGGGGAGCGCCGAACGACTTGTCGAGCACGACGTTGCGGCCCTTGGGGCCGAGCGTCACTTTTACCGCGTTGTTGAGAATGTCGACGCCGCGCAGCATGCGGTCGCGGGCATCGACGCCGAATTTGACTTCTTTGGCCGACATAGTGATCTCCGTTTTCAACTGGTCAGATCCCAAAGACCGCCCAACTGGGCGAGCTCTTTAGGGATGAGAATTGAACTGGCGGGCCTGATCCTTCGAGACGCCGGCTGCGCCGACTCCTCAGGAAAAGGAAAACTGACTGGCACTTACGCGGCTTGCTTCTTGGCGGCGGGCAGATCGGTGAGAACGCCCATGATGTCGCTCTCCTTCATGATCAGCAGTTCCTGGCCGTCGAGCTTGACCTCGTTGCCGGACCATTTGCTGAACAGCACGCGGTCCCCGACCTTGAGATCGATCGGAATCAGCTTGCCGGCCTCGTCGCGGCCGCCCGGGCCGACCGAGAGGATTTCACCCTGCGAGGGCTTTTCCTTGGCCGTGTCCGGAATAATGATGCCGCCGGCGGTTTTGTCTTCGGCATCGATGCGTTTGACCACCACGCGGTCGTGGAGTGGACGGAACTTCATGCGATCCTCCTTGGTTCTGCTGTTATTTTCTGGATTGGCAGTCACAATCAGCGAGTGCTAACCGCTCCACACATAAGCCTGTGACACGCGGGCGCAAGGGCTTCGGCCCACGATGTTCTGCCCGCAACGAGGAAAAACGCTTGCGGCGATTGCTAGCAGGCGAAGTAATATGCTGCTAGCGCGTTGATTACTATAATCTATTGAACGTTTTCGTTTCTAGCGAATTAAGAATCATGCAACTGTTTCAGTTAGACTGGAGGTTGGCATGGTCGAGAAAGATGCGGTTTCCAGGGATTTCAGGAAGCAGGTGTTAGGCTACGGACTGACAACAGCGGAAATCGTTTATCGCCGTCCGGATCGTCACTGGTTGCTGCAAACTTACGTCTGGCAGGACTACGATATGTTTCCGAATTTCCCGGCGCTAAAGGATTTCCTCGCGTTCTGGGAAGCAAAGCTCGAAGGCCCGCTGTTTGCAGTCACCGTCGCGCACTCCAAACTGATCAAGCCTGCCGAACTACGCGCCGTGGACGGAGTCTTCCGGCTGCATTAACGCGAGGGAGGAGAGCTTTAGGGTGATCCTCGTGCGCAAATTGCCTTCGGGAAATTTACTCTCTTCACGCCGGGTCAATTCAGCGAGATCACAATCCCGCATTTTCTGTTCGCCGGCGCCGAACGATGTGATCGAATAACCGTAGTTGTTTGCTGCGGTGCATGAGCCGGAATCTGGCACTTAGCCGATGTCGACGTTTTGCCAAACGGCCGTTTTGCGCCAACAGCGGCCGTTCGTCGATCAGGTGCCATATTTGGATAGCTCTGTTACCTGACGGCACATCTTGCAAACGCCAATTCTGTCTTTGCCCGTTTTGACCGTTTCGCTATCGTGGACGTCGATCGATTGCTCTGGCATCTTATCCATATGTCATTAGCCCTGATAATTGTGACCGCCTTCGCCGTCCTTTGGTTTGCGGAACGAAGCGTTGAGCACCTTAAATTGGCTGTTGCCGCGGTGTGTTTTAGCACCGCGGTGCTGCTGTTCGTCGTTACTGATTTGGAAAGAGCGACACTGTTGTCATCCATCCTAGCGGCAGGGATTTTCGGAGCGTCGAGAGTCAAATACAATCACAGCGGGATCAAACTCATTGCAACAGATTTACCGCTGGCTTTTGCGGGAACAGTTCCATTTTTGTTAGCACAGTATCCGCTCGCACTAGCCGCTGTTCTCGCTGGAAGCATCGGACTCATGCTGGCCGCAGTCGCGACCCTACTCTACGTGCGCGGACCGCCAGTTTCTTTGGAACTCCAAGTTCTCTTTTTCAGCATTGCTTGTATTAGCTTAGTGGCAGCATACAGGGCGAGCGGCGGGCCCGTCACTTTCCAGCGAAATGCGGCTCTCCGCCGGGGTTTTCTTTCGAGCTTCATCGCCTCCCTTCTCAACCCACTTTCCTGGCGGCAGTTCGGCGGGCTGACTCTGAGCGATATAGCCAAAGACCCGCTGCCGCTGATGGCGGCCGTACCAGCGCGCAGCCCCGACTATCCTGACATTATCGTTATCCAGCACGAGTCGATCTTCGATCCGCGCATATTTGGTCTCCCGATTGAGCCAATAGTCGAATCGTTTCTGTCACCAAAAAACGGTCTCTATGGCAGCCTCAACGTGGATATTTTTGGCGGAGGATCGTGGCAATCGGAATTTAGCCTGCTAACCGGCCTTTCAAGCGCGAGCTTCGGTTCAAACGCTTATTTTCTCTTTAAGCGAGGTGCCGGCCGCTTCCATAGCAGTCTTCCAAAGACGCTCACTGCGCTTGGATATAGAACAATGCTCACTTCGAGCTGCCGTCGCAGCTTTCTCAACTACGATAGGTTTTACCGCTCAATAGGCATCAACGAGCGTCTCTTCACAGATGATTTTCAGCCACCCTTCGACGTCAATCGATTCGAAACGACATATTCCGATGCATTGTTTCTGGACGCCGCACTCAATGCTCATATGAAAGGCATTGCTGACGATGCCTCACCTCGCTTTCTATATGCGCTAACCAACTTCAATCACGGCCCACACAACCGAAACCTGGTTGCACCTGGACAGTTTGAAGGCGAGCGCGCGTTTGCTATCGCGAGCCTTCCCGATGCATATTATGCTGAGTACTACGCGCGGCTTGCAGAGACGGCTGTGACCTGGAATAAACTCAAATCCGAGCTTTCCTCCCGTTTTCCCAAACGTCTTACACTCATCATGCACTATGGAGATCATCAACCCGTAATGACGCGACGGATCGAGAGAAAACTCAAGCTCGACTTAGACGCGAGGCGGCAGTTCTGCACGTTCTACGCCATAGAGACCTTGAATGATTTCTCTGATCGAATTCCTTGTGGACGCGGCTCTGACTTGGATATTGCCTTTCTTGGGACAGTGGTTTTGCAGCATGCTGGTCTGCCGCTTGATGAGATCTTCGCTACGCGAGCGAGCCTGCTTGAGCATTGCGGCGGAGCCTACTTCGCATCGCCCTCGGAACGGAAACGCCGGTTTCACCGTACGCTTGTCGATCTAGGCATGATCGACGTGGCACGAACTGTGCGATATCAACGCTAAACCTTACCCACAAGGGCAGGGTCACCGCCGGTTACATTACCGCCGCCAAGCACGGATGAAGCATCCTGGTCCGGTCTCGCAGCCAAAACCAGGGAGGGTGTTGTCTGGACGCGGACACTGCCTCCTGCCTGCTGCACCTCACGAGTCCACACATAGCACTTATTGAGTCTCGGAGGCACCTTCGGCTAACTCAACTTGTTCGGCCGAACCCGAGAACCATTTCACCCCGCGTCGATAATCACGCGCGGCGCGACGGCGTGATAGCCCAGGGCATGAACCCAGTCGTTTCCCGTGCGCGAGGTCATGAAGCTCTTGAACATGCCGGGCCGCCGGTCAAGAAGGCCTCTATCGCCCGTCCGTGCATCTGGAGTGGGCGCGTTCCGCCATCGACCACCGAGCCGCGATCCTTCGAGGCCTGCCTGATCCGTAGCTGTGCCGCTGGCGCAGATCGATGGCGCGACGGCGATATCGGCCCGGTCGTAAAGGTGCCTCTACATTCCGACCCGTCGGGCCTGCGCTCGGCGAGTTTTCTTCTTGATCAGAGCTGCCGTTGTGCATATTCAGCAGACCTTGATGCCTTCCTCAGTATGAATGCGTAGCTGAACTGACGAGTGGGAGACGACGTAGTTTTTCCCACGCCATTCGAAAACTGCCCTCATTGTGTTTTGCGGCGCACTATCCCACGCGTCTCGTGCGCGTGCTAGCAGTTCGATCCGATCATGCTCAGTCAAGTGGTCGATCATGGTCTTATTGGCCGTTGTCGCACGACGGACGTGCAGACATCCAAATAATTTGGAACACTCCTCAGCGGTTCCGTGCGGTCAATCTGGCATCAGATCATAATCACGCCGCAAAACGCTTTGGACCAGTAGCGCCGCACGGGCGGCCGTGTTGGCATCAGCCGTGCCGGCAGATGATACACATAGCGACCAATTATACTCAGTGTGCTGATCCGAGACGCGATTGATCGCGATGCCCTGAACGTTCGAGCAGCCCGGTTGCTTCCGGATTTCTGCCAACGCCCGGTACCGCAAATCCGGCATCGAAAGTAGGGTCTTTGCCATTCACGGCGCGCCTTCCTTCACGCCGCAAACTAGCGTGCGACGGCGAAAATTGCCATGCAGGGGAAGGAAGGTCACGCCGATTTGTTGGATAGGTTGGCTGATTGCGGAACACGCCCGGCGCTATCCCAGGCGACGTTCCGATCCGGGGGCGGGTCGAATTGAATGATCATCGGCATTTGCCGCGGCTGTAGATCATATTGGACCGCTGCCGCTTCACATCGCCGGATTTCGTCCCGGGGGCGCGCCGCGTCTGACTGTACAGCGCCTAGACTAGGATGGGTCCCATGACCGCCATCGTCTACTTTGCCGAAATGTTGGTGGCGTCTGTGCTCGCAATCGTTCTGCTAGCAATTTCGCGGCTCCCCATGAGTTCTGGCACTGTGCTATTCGGCGGTGGCGTCATTGGATGGACCCTTGGCGAATATGTCGTTCATCGCTTTGTGCTGCACTATCGCGCGCCGCGAGAACATGGGCTGCATCATGCCAAACCCGACGGCGCGGTCCTCACAATTTTGCAAATATGGGTTTGTTTCGCGCTGGTCTATTTGATCGCAGGCGGCGCGTCGTTGCGGGCACGCTACTGTAATTGCCTATGCTTGGTATTTGTTCGCGCATCACTGTCCCAATAAAGTTGCCGTTACCACTGCTCAAGCATCACCAAAGCGATCATAGATTTGCAACTCGAAATTACGGCGTCAGCACAACGCTATGGGATCACGTATTCGGAACGATGCTGCGCCGATCTGTCTAAGGTGTGCTTGGTATTGTCCGGACGATAAGAGGTGAGGTACCTTACTTCGAAGCGTTGGCGATCTTGTGCTCAAGATAGCCGGTCTCATGATCGCGGCGGAGCTGTCTCAGCGACGTCTCGTTCAACTTAAGCAAAACCTCGCTCAGCTTCTCGGTTTCAGGATAGCCGGCTGCGAAATAACGAAGAACGCAGTGGCGGCGGCGGCGTGGTCGCCGTTTACAGAATCCACAATGCAATATCTGCCCCGCCTACGATGCAAACGATCATTTCGCCATTAATTTTCGAGGCGGTTGAGTGGGCGCTCAGGGTAATCGGGTAAAGCCCGCCGAACCGCTTCAAGACCTCCGCGTCGCACCCGAACCATTTTTCCGCGGCCTCTTCGTTGACGAAGAGACAAGAGGTGGTCGACGTCGCCGACGTCCTTGCTGGCGTTGACGTAGACGAAGACCGTTTTTATAGGTCCCTCTTCAGCTACCGCTTTCCCATTGATGGGGCTTACGGTCCGAATTGAACTCGTGAACGTGGTGACGGTTCAATGCCCGCAGCACGCCGATCCGCGCCAACATCGTCGGGCCGCCGCGCTCGGCGACCAGGATCAAAGCCGTCCATCGCTGCTTTCCGATGCTCGCGCTCAGCCTGGGGAGGTGGCAGCGCCAGGATGTAGACGCCAGCATCGCGTAAGCTTCGAAGTTCGCCGCCATCGCCGGTCGGGATTGGATCGTCGAAGTAGCGGGACCAACCTGTTTGCTTGTCGCGGGCCCCTTGCAAATTGCTCATCGGATTTCAAAAGAAAGGAGCCGCCCGCAGCTTGCCGCCGGCGGCTAAAAGTTTGGGGACAGGCATGCACGCCCGAACATGCTTGTAGGTCTAGCTGAGCGCTAAAAGGTTCAATCGCGGAAATTGAATAGCCCCGGCGCCCTCACTTTTTGTCTTGGCCTAGGAGCTTGCCGGTCTTTCGGTCGAGGAAGTGCAACCTGGCGCAGGCTGCGCAGATGATCCCCTCATACTCGTTTTCCGGCACGTCGTCGTCCAGCCAGTGCTGCACCTTCATCGATGTCGTCGGGCAGGTGAAAGTGAAAGCGGCCATCATCAGTCCTTGATCGGTAGCTTTATTTACGCCGGTCACTGTGGGGATTACTTGCAACTACGAGCATAGTAGCGATTCCGGCGGACAGCTCGGTCGAAGGAGATTGCTGTATGGCGATCGCGGCGGCGAATATGGCGGCAGACACCAAAGTAGAAATGAACAGACCCTTCATTGAAGAAGCCCCACTCAGTTCCGATATGTAGAAAATCTCCACGACCTTAATTAGCTCGACTCGCGACGCACGAACGTGATCTGCATTACGTCTCACACCCATTTGATGCCGGGAGAGACCGCCGCCTTCGTAACGAGCCTGGCGCTGCGACCCGTTCCCCGTTACTCTAGCGTCAAATCGCAGTGGTCTAGTCCGATTAAGCTGGCCATCCGACAATGCAGCCAGCCAACTCCCGCTTAGCGACCAGCCGCAAGCGGGGTTTTTTCGGCTGAGCCTTCGCGGCCCGGAGCTTGCCGATGCCGTCGGCTATGGTGCAGTGCTTGGTGCTGTAGGTGCGTTCGGCGGCGGCTACGGTCTCGCCCGCATCAGCGCTTTCACCGACCGCCGGCGCCTGTGGCAATCATGGGCCCGTAGTAGGCGCCCCAGCGGCCCCCAGACATCGCGGCTCCTGTATCTGCTGAAATGCCGAGGATAATGACGGCTAGCGCTGACATCGGTTGGCGGAGCCAATCACGACGAACGGATGGATGGGCAGACGCTTGCGAGATGGACGCAGTGGCGCAGATGAAAAGGGTTGCTGCCATCGCACGAATTTCTGATCTCATCGTTTCAACCTGCTTCAGGCAAAAAGCTCGGCGCCGGCGGCGGCGAACTTCACATAGGTCCCGGATTCATGTCGCCAGAGCCAGCCTAACTCGACGGCGCGCGATGCCGCCGCGGAACTGGTCCGGCGTGCCGCCCTCGCTGAGGAAACGGCCGTTGACGAGCTCGACGCAAATGCGGTTTTCCCGGACCGCCTCGCTCGCATTGTCGATCTCGACTAGCTTGCGCGCGGCGGCGTCGGGATCAGTGAAGCGGCTCGGCTCGATGTACGTTATGGGCTGCGCTGAGATGGGGAACGTGGATCAGGCTCTCCTCGAGCCGATGGCTGTCGAAGGCTTTGCCGCAGGCGCATCGCATCATGCTGTTAGGCCGCTGCGACGGCAACCGTTCGCCGGCTTTCCCATAGCGCATATTTCCGCGCGGTCTAATCGCGCTGATCGCGCCATGTCTTGAAGTCGGCTTCGATTCGCTTCGACAGAAACACGCGCCCTGCGGTTTCGAAACCCGAGCGCGTCGCCTCGAAACTTGCCGCCGTACAGTTCTTGCGTTTCCCCAGGCTCGAATCCCGGATCCACACCGCCATTGCCACCGCGGGCGGCGTTGGGATTGCCGATGCTCTGCATGATAGTGCCTGCGTGAACGTCGTCCCAGTAGACCAGCCAGGTCTCTTGAAGCGCGCCATGGTCGCGGCGGCGGGTGAGGGCGGGCATGCCCCCATGAAAACGCGAACGCCGCGGTTCGGGCAATCACCCGCTCGGGTAATGGTCGCCGATCGGCGGCGTTCTGCGACTAAGGAGATGTCCGATCACCGCAGTTCTCGTGCTTCGCTGCCGATAACGTCCGCGGAGTGTAATCTCACACAAACCAAGCCGCTATCATTGCGCTCTTTCAGGTCAGGGCAATCTGCCTGTCCACAAAGCGGAGCGGTTAAAACGGAAGGGCGTAGCTTTCTGATTTCAAGCTGAGGTTTTTATCGACCGAAGGCGAGCTACTGTTCTGACGTCAGCTGGACCATTTGGCGCCCGCCATTCATGTCCTTGAGACTGTTGACGTAGTCCTCAGGACGCTTCCAGCGAACAGGAACTTTCAATCCCATGAAACTTGCGATGCTGCCGATAAACGCAGTGCAATTGGATATTTCGGCGTTCCAGAGCGGTGAACTCGCCTGTAATTTCTTGATGTATGCGAAAACCCTTTTGGCGTCCGACTCATTTAAGTAAACTCGGTAACTGGCGGTCAAGTATTGCGGATCAAGATCGCCGTAGCTTGCCCCGGTCTCGGACCGCACCCACGTCAAATAACCAAGCATATAAGGCAGGATGTCGCCCGCAGGAGTAAGGCCCGCGACCTCAACTTCTCGCTCGCTCGTCTTCCCATACCAAACGAAAGCGTGTCCCCAGCTGGCGGCTGTTCTCGCTCTAAAATCGACGTAGTACGGGCCCCTTGCTAACGGCCTTCGTGTTGACTGTGGCGCCAGCTTCGATTTGATGGACGGCTCACTTGAAGCAACCGCATTCGCGTTGGCGATGCGCTTGTGGACCTCCTGCTTTTGGGAAATGACGCGTTCCGAACCGGCGTGAGTTTCAATCTCGAGGGCAGAAGCTGATTGAATTTCGTGCCCAAGCGAAAGAGCAAGTGTGCAGAAACCCGCAAGGAGGCACAGCCCTAACCTCTTCGCTCTATTCGCCACGCCTCGTCCCTTTTACAGTCCGAACTCTCGACGAAAAGCCAGGGTCAAGAAAACATTGAGCCCTGACTAAGCTCGCGAACTAGTAGCTCCGGCTCACGACCGGTGCCTTGCCGATTGGGGATTTGCCGATCGGCATTTTGCCGATTGGCATCTTGCCGACTGGAGCCTGTTGATAGACGGGCTGCGCGTGCGGGAGGTCGGCAGCGGCAGCGGCAGTCGCCATGGCAAGCATTGCCCCGGTTACGATCAGAGTTTTCACCATGGTATTTCTCCTCAAGGTTAGAATGGACAACCAATAGCCCGCTGGGCGTTCCCCTTCAATTATTGCGTAGGCAGGAACATTCAGAATTCGTGTATAGTGCGGCAGATATGACACATTCGGGAACTCCAAGCGCGTCTGACCGCGCCGAACGCCCGGGTCGAGCCGATCCATTTTAAGGCGATGCCGGTAATCCTGACGACCGACGAGAAGCGGGACATGTGGATGCGCGGCTTTGGACGAGGCGGCCACTCGTACCGGCCCCCGATCGCATCCATCTGCGAGAAGAAGCAGGTCCGCCTTGGCCTTGTCCTCCTCGGCGAGGGCTAGCCTGCGATACCGGACCGCGCGGGCCTTGCTCATGGCATCTCAAATCCCAACGCAACAGAACAAAGATTTGGTTCCGGGCCGCCCGCACCAGCGCCCTTCCTAGAGTATGGCGAGGCCGCCAGTTCGCTCACGGCGCGCCTTGCCTTCGGCCGGTGCAAGCCGCCTTGAAACCAGCGTCCAAGTCCCTTGGACTTCATTGGGTCTTGATAGGCGGCGCGGGTCTCAAGTACGTGATTGCAGATAGCGCATTCAAACGTATGCTAGTCGACGCCAGGGACTGCTAGCTCGATACTGACGAGCATCATCGCGGCCTTGCACTTTGGACAGGCGGGGCGCTCAATTGCAGCGAATGGAATGACGGACGATAGGCCTTGCGACTGGGGCATGATGCTTCCCTCAAAAGCGGCCTACGACCGCTCTCGAGACGTCTTGCAATCCTCTTCCGCGACCGAGCTAAGCGTCTTCAGTTATGTGAAATGAACAAATTGCGGAACCGGGTTAGGCAAGCGGAACTATCGGTCCCGAAATCGCGGTGCACAAACGAGGGAATAAGAGAACGCTTGGACGAGGGCCAAGGCCACGCTGGTCTGTGAGGACCGAGCGGGCCGCGCTTGCAGCGCGTGAGCCCGTTCGTGGCCGACGGGTCCTGATTCATTTTCAGAAGCCGGCCCGCCACTCCGGAGCCCGCGAACCAAACCCGCACCAGCGGCCTTCGTAAACTCACGGAGAGGCCGTGTCGATTTAACGGGCCGAACTTAGCACATCATTAACCGTTTCGGCGCACCCTCCTCCTGTCTGATGGGCAGGTCTGCGCTGAGCATGGCCATCTGATGGACTGAGCCGTCGCTGCACCCCAGCGGCGGCTTTTAAACGCGTCAACCCGACTCTGAACCGGGCCCTGGATTCGCCGACGCGGTCGCCCTGCCACCTTCCGGACGCGGCCCGGCCGGACTCATCAGCGGCCTTCCTAGACTCGGCAAGTGCCTATCCGGCAGGCATACCGTCGTCCAGAGAATTGCGTTCTTCTCGCGGAAGGCCGACCGCCGACCGGGTGTAACGACATCGCGATCGGTCCGGCGGCATCCTTGCGCAAATAGCCGACCGCGGCGCGAATCTCTGCCTTGGCGTCGTCTCGGCCGCTAAAGACTGACTAAGCCCGCTTACTCAATTCAGCGGGCTTTTCGTTTGCTTTTGCCGGGCGCGGCAAACTGTTGACGGTACTTTTGTCGGTGCGTTTGGGGGCCCTGGCGACTAGCGAGACAAATCTAGCAGCCCACCGCTGCTCGAACTTTCTTTGAAGGTGAAGAGGGATAGCACTCATGGCCAAAGCTCCGCGTTCGTCGTCGCCCCGGTCTCATCTTCCTAAGCTGGCGATCGCAGCCCGGAAGACATCCACTTCGTCGATTGGGTCTCGGTGACGACCTTATCGACGTGATCGCAGTTGATGCCATGAAACGTGCGCAAGTCAAATCCGACCCGTGAGGCCTTGATACGTATCAAGATCATCGGCCCTAAACATTTGGGACAGACGTGGGACTGAATCGCTATGCAACTCGAATCCAACAAGACCTCTAGTGAGGGCATGATGCTCACCCGTATTCAGGCGGGAGCATTACAGAACTCTCAGTCACCGGTAGATGCCGTGATGGGCGGTGATGAAGTCATCCTTGGACTACTACTCACCTTGGCGCTGTTCCATTCTGCTCACTTTTGAAAAGTTAACAGCGGTAAACGCACAACGCCACCAAGCCCAATACTGCCTGGTGGCGTTGGATTAGGTCCGGACAGCGCAATCCCCCGGCGATGATTAAAACAGCACACAGGCACTGCGATCGTCTGTTCAAAATTGCTCACTTTCACACTAGCTCACTTCTATTTCCAAACTAGGCCACAGGCCAATACCCAATACGCCCTGGGAAATTGGAACCATCTGCTCGGAACCAATGCCTACGAGGATGCTTTGCTAAGCATCACTGGATGCCCGCCGCCCCGGGGTATCCGTGGAATGGCGGCCTCAGTCGGAGCTTCGGCACGCCCCCAAACGTGCCAAAAGCCCTAAATCGCTGCGCGATAGCCGGCGGAGCGGCCGAAATGGGCGCCGACGATTCTCTCCCCGACGATGTGACCACGCCGAAGGCAATGCTGCGCGCCGAGCGAGCGGCCCGGTTGGCCGCGGAAGCGGAAGCCCAGACGCGGACATTGATGATCGAGAAGCTCAAGCTCACGATCAGAAGCTGCGGCACGAGCGGTTCGGACAGTCCTCGGAGCGTGGAGCATTGCTGGATCAGCTCGAATTCCAGCTGGCCGATCTCGAGGAGAACGCCGCGCAAGCCGAGACCGCGGCGCAATTGACGGCAGCCAAGAAGATTACGGTGCCATCATTCGAGCGTCGCAAGCCGGTGCGCTGGCCGCTGCCGGAGCATTTGCCGCGGGAGCGCATTGTCTATCCAAGGCCTGCGACCTGCCCGTGCTGAGCCGACAGCCAATTACGCTAGATCGGGGAGGACGTGACCGAGATGCTGAAGCTCATTTCGCGCCAGTGGAAAGTGATCCAGCACGCGCGCGAGCAGTTCGTCTGCCGGGCCTGCGAAGTGATCACCGAACCGCCGGCCTCCTCGCACCCGATGGCGCGCGGACGTGGCGGACCCAAGCTCCTGGCCCATATCCTGTTCGCCAAGTACGGCCTGCACCTGCCTCTTAATCGTCAGAGCGCCGTCGACCAGCGCGAAGGCGTCGACCTCGATGTATCGACGCTCGCGGACTGGGTGGGCGCCTCCGCGGCAACCCTGATGCCGCTGGTCGAGGCGATCCGGAGCCATGTCTTCGCGGCCGAACGCATCCACGCGGACGACACCACGATGCCGGTCTTGGCCAAGGGCAAAACCATTCCGCTGCCGCAGGAGCGCGCGTCGACTTTGGCGCCCGAGGAGCTGCGGCGCCGGCAATTGGCGGCCCTGACTGGCTGGGTGATGGCGGGCGCGCGGGTTCAGGCGGTGGTGCTGGCGTTCGAGGATCTGCATTGGGCCGATCCCACGACTCTCGACGTCCTGGGCGGCATGGCCGAGCGCGGCGCGCGGGCACCGATGTTCATCATGGCGACGGCGCGGTCCGAGTTCCGGCCACCTTGGGGCATGCGCTCGCATCACGGCACGATCTCGTTGCCGCCACTCGATCGCCTGCAGGTGCGGGAGATGGTGGCGGAGCTCTCGGCCCGGCACGCGCTGCCGCGCGAGGTGGCGGAGGGCGTAGCTGCGCGCACCGGCGGCGTGCCGCTATTCGTCGAGGAAGTGACGCGGCTATTGTTGGAGCGCGGTGGGCAAGGCGGCATCCAATCCATCCCGCCGACGCTGCAACAATCGCTGATGGCGCGGCTCGATCGGCTCGGCCCGGCGCGCGAGGTGGCGCAGGTCGGATCGGTGATTGGACGGGGCTTCTCCTATGGCCTGCTGCGCGCGGTGGCCGCCATGGAGGACGGGCCGCTGCAGATGGCGCTGAAACGGCTCGCGGAAGCCGACATCCTGCTGGTCGAGGGCCTGCCGCCCGAATCCGATTATCGTTTCAAGCACGCGCTGATTCAGGACGCGGCTTATGAGAATTTGCTCAAGAGCCGGCGTCAGGTTTTGCACCGCCGCGTCGGCGAGGCGTTGCTCGACAATCTCACAGCCACGGCGGCGGCCGAGCCGGAGTTGATGGCACATCACTTCACCCAAGCGGGCCTCACCGAGGCCGCGATCGAATGGTGGGGTAAAGCGGGACAGCGGTCGCTGGAGAGCTCGGCGCTGGTTGAAGCCGAAGAGCAGCTCACGCGTGCCATTATCCAGATCGTGACCTTGCCGGCCACTTCCGCGCTGCGCCGCGAGGAGATCAAGCTGCAGGCCGCGCTCATAAGCCCTCTTATGCATCTCAAAGGATATGCCGCGGAACAAACCAAGGCGGCTGTGGAGCGGGCACGCCTGCTGATCGAACAAGCTGAGGCGCTTGGAGAGGCTCCCGAAGACCCGCTACTGTTGTTCTCCGTCCTCTTCGGCGTCTGGGTCGCGAGCTATGTGGCGTTCAACGGCGAGGTGATGCGTAGCCTTGCAGCGCAGTTTCTAGCGCTTGCCGGGAAACAAGGGACGACAGTCCCCCTCATGGTCGGCAATCGCATGATGGGCACGTCCCTGCTGTTGACAGGGGACATCGCGGAAGGCCGAGCGCATCTCGATCGGGCGATCGCGCTGTATGATCCTGTCCAGCATCGGCCGTTAGCAACGCGATTAGGCCAAGACGTCCGGGTGTCAATCTTGTCTTATCGCTCGTTTGCTTTGTGGTCACTTGGCTATCCGACGGCCGCGCTCGCAGACGCAGACCACGCCCTCAAGGATGCCCGCGAGATCGGTCACGCCGGCAGTTTGATGTTTGCACTGGCCGTCACATCCTGGACTCTTATCCAGTGCGCAAACTATGCGACTGCGAATATCCAATTAGATGAAGTTATCGGTTTGGCGGGCGAAAAAGCCGCCTTGTACTGGAAGGCGCAAGGAATGTTGGAGCAAGGTTGGCTTTTTGCCCTGACCGGTAAAGCTTCGGACGCGGTCCACAAGATCACCTCCGGTCTCGCCGAATGGCGGTCAACGGGATCAACACTGCTCATGCCGTTCAACTTATCCTGTTTGGCGAGAGCCTATGCGGAACTCGGTAAATTCGATGACGCTTGGCGCTGCATTGGCGAGGCGATGACGACGATGGAAACAAACCAGGAAAGATTGTGGCAGGCCGAGATCCACCGCATGGCCGGCGAAATCGCGCTGCTGGCGCCGGAGCCGGATGCGGCAAAAGCGGAAGCGTATTTCGAGCGCGCACTCGAGGTTGCGCGTGGGCAGCAGGCAAAATCTTGGGAACTGCGCGCGGCGATGAGGATGGCTCGGCTTTGGCGCGATCAGGGCAAGCGGAATGCGGCCCGCGACCTTCTCGCTCCGATCTACGGCTGGTTCACCGAAGGTTTCGATACGCTCGACTTGAAGGAGGCCAAGGCTCTGCTAGGTGAGCTGCACACCTGAAAACCAATTTCGAAACGGCAAATGGCGCCCAACCGGGAAACTAACGGACCGCGAAAACTCTCAACCTCCGGACACCGCATGAGGCTGCTATTGCTGCGGTGCATGAATCCGGATATGGCACGTTTGAGACATGCCGGCTGACTCCGAGCATGTCCGTTGATCGGGGTAGACCGGGAAGCGGCCGGCCGACGAATAAAGTGACGCGATTGACCCGGAGCAGACATGCGCCTGGGGCTTAGTGAGTATTGCGCCTGCGCTGGCACGCCCGCCTTGGTTCATCGACGCCATTGGTGCTGCTGCCATATTTTCTCGCCGATCAAACAGGGAACCCGCGGATCGCTCTGGACTACGGGGACGATCCGACGCTCTCTGGTCTGACCCGCAACCTCAAGTATGAGTTTGATCCGGATCGCCTGCTTGAAATCGTTGGGGTGCTTGACCGACACCACGAACGAACCTGGTCCTCCAATCACGCAGTCCTCGTAATAGAGATCGAGATTGTCGATATTCATGATCGAATAGGATGAGTTCTCCATCATGATCGGTAGGCCGTTGATGGTGATACCTCTTTCGAGCGCCGCGTCACGCGCACCGGCGACGGGCGCGCCATCGCTATTAGGTCCGTCGCCAGAAATATCGATAACGCGCCGCAAGCCGCGATAGGGATTTTCGTCGAACAGCGGCATCGCGAAACTGATCGCGCCGGAGATTGAAGTACTTGAGCCCTGCCGCACAGGCGTTTTCATGATCTCGCGTGCGACAGCGTCGGCCGTTTCCGGGCCATCGATCACCCGCCAGGGAATGATAATCTTCTGGTCACTCGGTGCGGACCATTCGAAATAGGTCACAGCCAACTTTCTGTTAGGACCGGTCTTTAGCGCCTGAAGGAATTCCTTGGAGACGATGGCCTGCGCATAACCTTCGCGCTGGACTGCTAGTTCGTGTATCTCCATCGAATAGGATACATCGACTGCGATAACGAGTTCGACATCGACGGAAGCTTGATCCTTGGTGTCGGCCAATTGAGATCCGGGGACGGCTAGTCCAAGAACCGCCGCACCGGTCGTCATCAGCAAGATTTTTCTTGGGGTCAAGTTGACCTCCCATCGGAGGCTAGGTGTCGCCCTTTTTTACTTCAGCTAGAACAGCGAGTGAGATCAAACCGAGCAAGGCGGCGAGCCAATCACCGATAGCGAGAACTGATCACCGGCCAAGCATGATCCGGTCAGTAGTAGATTCAAGACAGTGGCGCTGTCTGTTCGTGGCACGACCAGTCGGGCCGGTCTGGCGATGTCCGTTGATCGGGGTAGACCGGAAGGGGCCGGCCCACGGTCAAAGTGACGCGATTGACCCCCAACGGACATTGCGGCTACAGTTTCGGGCGAATGTGCCGCGGCCCAGCCCATACAGGGCCTCTTTTGAGTGGGCGTCGGATCGTGTAGTCTATCCTTCAAGCTGCTCTTCGGAACGGGATGTGCCGACGTCTCCGTTACAGCCGAATGCGCAGCGCAGATGCTCTCGGCAGACACCGCATTTTCCTAAAACCGACAATCCTTTTGTGCCGGTCTCTCACTGAACATTCGCAGTGCGCACGCGTGCACGGCGATGATTGCGCGAAACTCTACTTCGACCGCAATGAGGGGAACGCCATGAGATCAAATCTTGGAACATTCGCCACAGCGCTGTTGGCAAGCGTATTCGCCACGGCGGCCTGGTCGCAAGGACTGGGCCGCGTGAACTTCGAGACCTCTTGCACGCCGCTGGCGCAGGAGAAATTCGACCGCGGCCTGGCAATGGTGCATTCATTCTTCTATCCAGACAGCGTCCAGGCCTTCACCGAAGCCGCTGCCGCCGACCCGCAATGCGCGATCGCCTACTGGGGCATCGCGATCAGCCATCGTCCCAACCCGATGATCCTGCCGCTGACCTCCACCATTTTGAAGAATGGATTGGAGGCCGTGGAGAAGGGTAAAGCGATCGGTGCCAAGACCGAGCGCGAGCGCGACTGGCTCGCGGCGATCGAATTTTACTACCAGGACTACGACAATATCGATCAAACCCAGCGCGGGCTTGCCTACGAAAAGGCGATGGAAGCGCTGATGCAGAAATATCCCGACGATCCGGAGGCGGCGATTTTCTACGCGCTCGCTCTCAATGAGACGGCGCTGCACAGCGACAAGACCTTTGCCAATCAGCTCAAAGCCGGGGCCATCCTGGAAAAGATCGAGGCAAAACTACCGGACCATCCAGGCGTGCTGCACTATCTGATCCACACCTACGATTACCCTACGCTCGCCCAACGCGGTCTTGATGCCGCCAACAGATATGCCGAGGTCGCTCCTGCGGCGCAGCATGCCCAGCATATGCCCTCACATACCTACTCCATGCTCGGGATGTGGACACAATCGGTCGCATCGAACACGAAATCGCGTGCGGTCGCCCAGGGGCAAGCGGCCAAGCTCTGGCCGGGGGCGACACATCCAGGCGAGCCGCATCATCTGGACTTTATGGAATACGCCCTGCTGCAAATGGGACAGGAGAGACCTGCGAAGCAGCTCCGCGACGACAGCAACGCGATAAAAAAGCTCGGGTTTGAATACCTCGCCAGCTATACCGCCCTTGCGGCGGTTCCGGCGCGCTTTGCGCTGGAACGCCAGGCGTGGAACGAGGCAGCTGCACTTGAGCCGAGGGGCAGCAAGTTTCCACAGGCCGAGGCTATCACTCATTTCGCCCGCGCCATGGGATCGGCCCGCGGCGGCGACCTCGCCGCCGCCGAGCGAGACGTCGACAATCTCAAGGTGATTCGTGCCACGCTTGAAAACGCAAGCCAGTCTTATTGGGCCTCGCAGGTCGAAATCCAGATGTTGGCTGCATCGGCCTGGATTGCGCAAGCAAAGGGGGAGAAGGAGACGGCGCTGAAGCTCATGCGCGCGGCGGCGGACCTGGAGGACGACAGTGAAAAGCACATTGCGATGGAGAACCGGCTCTACCCGATGCGCGAACTGTTGGGCGATTTGCTGCTCGAACAGCAACAGCCGGGACTAGCGCTAGCGGAATATGAGACTTCGCTGGTGTCGACGCCCAACCGGCTGCGCGGCTTGTACGGCGCAGCTAAGGCGGCGAAGGCAGCAAATCAGCCGGAGAAAGCCACCACATATTTCCGGAAGCTTGCTGAGATGACCAAAGACGCCGATACCGATCGGGTGGAAATCAGCGAAGCCAAGGCATCTTCGATGCAGCAGTAGGCTGCCGAGGCAGAGAATGAGCAGAACGGCTGCCGGCAGCCGACTGATGGCACAACGATCATGATGCGTTCGATCCTCATCGCCGCCGTTGCGGGAGTGCTGACTTCAGTGCTGGCTTCGTACTTTTTGACTGCGCCTACCCGCCAGGGCCGGACGGCGACGCCGGCCAGCCCGGACAATGCAGTGTCCAGGGTAACCAACGCAGCCGAAGCGTGGCCGATCTGCTCGACCATGGCAGCAATGGTGGAAACGCCGGATTGGGCAGCGCTCGATCCCGATTTCGCAGCAGGCAAGCGAGCGATCGGCGTCGGCGATTGGGAAGGAGCGATCAAGGCTCTCACGAATGCGGCCCTTCGCGACGCCCGCAATGCGGATATCCAGAACTATCTTGGCTACTCCTATCGCAGGCTGCGGCAGTTCGATCCGGCAATGCAGCACTATCAACAGGCTCTGACCCTCAATCCTCGGCACCGCAGCGCGCACGAACACCTCGGCGAAGCCTATTTGGCCCAAGGTGATCTGGCGAAAGCCAAAGAGCATCTCGCCGCTCTCGAGCAAATCTGTCTCATCCCCTGCGATGAATACGACGACCTGCAGCGGGCGATCGCGGAGTACAACAAACTCGCGAACCGCTGATCGAATCCAATTTTCACGCTAGCACAAGTGAATGGATGGACCGCGCCATCTGGCCTCACATATCTCCAACAGATCAGTGATTCAGTGACAGGTTCTGCTCCTCACATCGAACCTGGCATGTGGGTAACCCAGCCAGCAACTACCGCGCCGCCGGAACAGCCGCCGATCGGGCACCAAATCGTCGCTCGAATGGCGTCGATCCCACACGGCAATGCATTGTTGGCGCAGGGCTCCGCAATTCCGGTACCATCGCTGACGAACGGCACCTTCCAGATCGCACCCGTCAATACGGCGCTATTCGCAGCAGGCACTCCTATGCCCATTGCAGGCGCAAAGGGCGGCTTTCCACCTTGCAATCTTAGCGACCTGAGCCCTGCAGCCACAAGCTTCAGAACTCCTTTTGGTGATACACCCGCGGTCCCACTTCCGGCATCGATCAATAACGTTCCAATGCAAACGGTGATCAACGACCCTACCCGGCTATTGCAGGAAGCGATCAACGGCCAGTTTATCGAGAAGATGGTGGTGCTGAATATTGCGACAGTCTCAAGCATCGACTTTACGTCGGGGCCGATTGCTGTGCCCGCCGCCTTGGTATTTGCGACATTCTGGATAGAGACCATCAAGAAGCCGATTGGACATTTTTTGCAGCTTCAATACGTCCAGACTGTCCTTTTGAACTTTCAAATAGAACTTGCTCCCATGCTCAGTTGGCCACACGTCTCGGTCGCTACCCTGCGTAAAACCTTCGGATAAAGTTGGCTCACAGCGAAGCCTGCGGAGTGCGGACGGCCATGTTGCCAGCAAAGGTGGTCGGGGGTGGCGATGAGCACTGACAAGATCGGCCCGCAACATCTGAGGCGGAAGGCGATCCTCTACGTGCGCCAATCCTCGGCGCACCGAGTGTTGCATAATCGTGAGAGCGGCGCGTTGCAATACGCCATGCGGGATCGGCTCACGGCGCTGGGCTTCACGGAAATCGAGGTGATCGATGAGGATCTCGGCCGCTCGGCAGCTGGCAGCGTGCAGCGCTCCGGCTTCGAGCGTATGGTGGCCGAGGTTTGCCGAACCACGTCCTGTTCGCCCCCTGTGCTGCCGGGACAGAGGGGGCTGTCGTCCCGCCGCGTGTCCTACCGTCAGGGTCAGGTGGCCGCGACCCGACAGATGGTGCGGATCCGGATGGTTTCGCCCCTGGCCTCGGCGTCACTGCGATGGTTGGTTCGAGGAGCGCCCGCCGCTGATCGACTTGAAGAATTCTGTCTCGGCGTCCGTCAGTTTCTCGCCGTCGACCGCCTTCACGACCGTTTTCCAGTTGTGCCAGCTAGCCCGTCTTCGCGGATTCGCGGGTTTTTGAGTAATCGGTTCCAAATAAATCAATGGCTTGGGCTAAAAGGTCTTCACTACGGCGGCTGACTTGGTTGAGGTCGGCGGTGGTGATCCTGGGAGGCGGCTGCGGTGGCAGGCGGAGCTTCAACTGGTCGATCAAGAGCTGGAGTTCAGGCTCGGGATGGGTGTAGCGCGTGAGCCGGATCTCGCGACCGTCGGTGGTCGGCAGATGCACATCGATCATCTGAACGGCGGCGAACTTTTCGAGCGCGCTGCGCGCAGTGAGCCCGGGCGCCAAAGCATGAAGCCGGCGCGTCAGAGTGATCTGCATGCAATAAGCCAAGAACGCAATAAAGATATGTGCCTCAATCCGCTTCTCATCGTGATGGAAGATCGGACGGATCGCCAAGTCGCCTTTGAGATTTCGGAACGCCTCTTCGACGGCAACGAGCTGCGTGTAGTATTGCCAGAGCTGGGCGGGGTCGTTGTCGGTAAGATTGGTACGCAACAGATAGCGCCCCTCGCGTCGTCGCGTCTTTCTCAGTTTCTTGCGGTTGAGCGCGAAGCTGAAGCTCGGCCGCGCCTTGTCGATCTCGATATCGACCAGACGCCACGCGGCCGGCGCCTTCGAACGCGCGCCGCCGAGCTTCATCAGCAATTCTTCGCGCGAGATTTCCATCGTGGCGATTTGCCGGAGCCGCTTCCACAGCCACTTCAGCTGCCGCCGGCGCATCGCGCGTTCTTTGGTGACGCGATCATTGCTTTGCGCGAAGACGTAAAGCTCGCCGTCCTCGGCCAGCAGCTTGACCTGCACGCCCTCCCGTGCGTCCTGCCAGGGCTTGTCCAGCAGATGCTTCTCCAGCCGGTTCAAGCGTCCCTTCGGCGTTCCCACCAGATACTGCACCGGCGGATCGCTGTTGCGCATCTCGGCCAGCACAGCCTCGGTCGGCACGCCGCGATCCATCACCCAGACCCGCCGCGCCTTGCCGTATTGCTGCTCGATTTTGCTTAGGAACATCCGCAGCGTCTTGCTGTCGGCGGTGTTGCCGGGCAGCACCTCGTAAGCCAGTGGCAAACCGTCGGGTGTGACCACCAGCGCGATCACCACCTGCGGACAGTCCGGCCGCTTGTCGCGGCTGTAACCATGACGGCGCTTGGTCCCTTCCGGCAAGTCCGAGGCATTGACCTCGAAATAGGTGCTGGTCAAATCATAAAGCAGCACGTCGAAATCGGCGTTGAACAGATCGCGCCAGCGCTCGACCAGATGCGAGAACAGCGCTTGCTTATGCTGCAGCAGCAGATCGTGACAGGCATAAAGCTTGTGCTCTTCCGCAAGGCCAAAGTCCGCTCCCAACAGATCGGCCATCGCGCTGTTGCCGAACCATTGGCGGTGCAGCCGCCATTCGCTGCCCGGAGCGATCAGCCGGTAACTCGCGAGAACCTGCAGAACCTGGTCCCAGCGCGTCTTCTTCCGGCTCGGCGGCAGCCGATCGGCCCAGAACCGATCGAGCTGAAGCTCCTGCCACAACTGCCCGGCCAGCCAGCAGGCACCCCATTGCCGCGGACGATGAAGCTGCATCTCCGACAGACGAAGCTGAACGACAGATGCATCGCCCGCAGCCACCTCGCATCGATCCTCCGGGAACAGCGCCAGCGTCCGGGAACGACCCGCATCCTCGTCGAACACCTCAATCGCCTTGCGCCAGGCCGCCGCCTGCGAGGAGTTGATCTCGCCGAGATACAGCACATGCCGCTGCACCACCCGGCCGTCATCGAGACGCTTGTTCTCAACGACGTTCCAGTAGTGGCGCGTCTTGCCGTTCTTCCTTCGCTCGGTGCGTCGCAGAAACATGATGCGGCGAATTTATCCGCTCCCAACCGCGCTTGGGAATCGGGTAGGTCTTCACTACAGCCGTTTTTGGCCGAAAACAAAGACCTCGCTCGTTGCAAATCAATTACTTAGTCGGCTAAAAAATCTCAAAATCCGCGTTTTCGAGGGCGAATCCGCGAAGACGGGCTAGGCGGCGAGAAGATCGGGCCGAATAGCTTGGGATGGTTCATGGCCTCTAGGAGGTTGAGCCCGCGCTTGTCGGGCCGCGCGTTCTTCGCCGTGGCAAGGTTTGGAGCCGGCGGCGCAATCAACTGCTTCTTGGCAACGCGCGCCATCAATCAGCATCCTCCGCGTTTGCATGCTCGTCTGCGTCACGGTCGGCCATCAAATGCTGGATCGAGGGCCGCTCGGGGGCGCTGGCTTCGACTCACTTCAAGAGATTGTCCTGAACTAGCTCGACAACATCGTTTCCTCGACCGCTCAATATCGCCTTTAAGGAGTAAAGTGCTGTGCCGAACATCATGGGAGCCTCTATTTTCGGAGGCATGACCAATTCGAAACGTGATGTCACAGCATCAAGTAACGCGGGACCGGGATACGCCATCCATTCCTTTACCGCGTCTTCGAGGTGCTCCGCCCTTTCGACCCTGCGACCCCATAAGCCAATCGCTTCGGCGACCTTTCCAAAATCCGGATTGAGCAAATCGGTGTAAGAGTCCAGCAGACCCTCGACTTTCTGCTCGAGCTCGACAAAGCCAAGGGAGCTATTGTCCACGACACAAATCTTGATCGCTAGCTTCTCCTGGATGCACGTCAGAAGGTCGCCGAGAAGCATAGACAGACCGCCATCACCGGATAGCGATATGACCTGACGGTCAGGGAACGCTGCTTTCGCGCCGAGTGCCTGTGGCATGGCATTTGCCATCGTCCCATGGGTCAGCGACAACAGAGTGCGGTTTCGGCCCGTCGCGGGAATATGACGCAGGCACCAAACCATTGGGGAGCCGCCGTCCGCGGTATAGACCGCGTCATCCTCTGCATGCTTCGCGATGGTCTCGGCGAGGTATTGCGGATGAATAAGCCCTTCATGGATCTTTGCGTGCTTTCGCTGGCTTTACGATGCCGTTCGCGACAGTCTTCAAGAAACGCGTTATCGTTTTTCGCATGGATGACGGGCAGAAGAGCATCCAAGGTTGACGCAATATCGCCGACGGCGCCGATGCTCACGGGATGCCTGCGACCAAGATGGGTGCCGTCGATGTCTATCTGTATGATGGTCGCGTCGGACGGATAAAGCTGCCGCCAGGCAAAATCGCAACCGAGCAGCACTAACGTGTTGCAACGCATGAGCGCGTGATAACCCGCTTCCGATCCAAAAACGCCAGTCATTCCGACGTTGTAGGGATTTTCTGGCTCGACAAAGTCCTTTGCCCGCGACGTGTGGGCCACGGGAGCTCGAAGTTTTTCGGCGAGCGCTACGACTTGATCATGGGCATGTTGGCACCCGGAACCAGCATATATCGCCACGCGCTGACTCCCATTGATCGCCTCTGCGATGCGTTCGATCTCAACATCGGCCGGGCGAGATACTGTTTGACTTTTATGTACGGCAAAGAGCGGCTCGTTTGGCGCTTTCGACTGCGATATGTCGGCTGGCACGATGAGCACCGCCACACCCCGTTTCGAAAGCGCCGCTTGTGCTGCCATTGCAGTCTTGCGACGCGCTTGGGTGGGCGTACGAATTTCATCACAGAAAACGCTACAACTTGCGTAAACTGACCTGAAATCGACCTCCTGCGGAAAATCGAAACCCAACTCATCACGCACTACCTGGCTGGCAATCAACACAACTGGCGCGCGATTACGGTGGCTCTCGAACAGACCGTTGATGAAGTGAAGGCTACCTGGACTGCACGAACCCGCGCACGCGGCAAGTTCGCCGGTCAGAAGAGCGTCCGCGCCCGCGGCAAATCCCCCTACTTCCTCATGTCTAACATGCACCCACCGCATCCCGCTTCTGCGGATCGCGTCGGTAACATAGTTTAGCGTGTCGCCCGGTACGCCATAGCACCGCTTCACACCGGCTGCTGCGAGAGTCTCAACGATTACGTCCGCAACGGTTTTGCTCACTGGTATTCTCCTTTCGCAACGGTGGAACACGATTTTTGCAGTAGATGCGACCGCTTAGAGGGTCGACGAAAGACCACCGGCTTTGGCGTATTGGCCAAGCTGAGCATTTTCCCGAAATTAAGTTCCCAGCCGGCCGGCAGCATCTTCTCCGCCACGGCGTCGGAGACCTGGAAGGTTAAGACAGTTTGGACGTTTATGTCAGCCGCGAAGAGTTTGAGATTGTCATCAGCGATCGCGGTTGAAGCAGAAAGCATCAACAATGCAAGCAACAGACGGGACATCTTCGCCCTCCCGACATGGATGATTACTCAGTGATGGTCATTCTCTTCTCCCATTCCAGCCATTCAAGGTTTCAAATTGGCTTCCCTTTCCCTACCATGCGCTAGCGCAGCCGGTATTTTGTCGTCGCGGTCGCCGTCACTATGACCCCGGCATGCCCCGCCGCATGTTTGACGACGCGCTCAGCCGTCCTCGACGGCGAAGCCCGGCGTGACGCGACGGTCTGTTCGTCGCTGACGGACGCGAGCGTCGGGACGAGTGGCCCGTAGTAGGCGTAAGTGTAGTAATGACGCACGCCCTACAAGTCGAAGAGCACCGGAAAGACATTGCCTTCCCAGACACACGACCGGGCCAATGCCGGCGATCCCGCGGTCAGCAAGTACGGCTACGACGGCGCACGTGCAATTCTTGGTCATGATCTTCCTCCTAGGAATTCGTCGACGCTGTCGATGGCAAGAAGGTAATTCCGGAATCGACTCGCGGCTTTCGCAAATCTAGCGAAATATTGGCGTGATTGACTTCAAACACGGTCTGCCGGCAGTGACTGACATCATGATTGGCGGCCACGTCGGCCCTCCGACGCAGTTGACCCCTCGGCAAGACCCTGCGGAAAGCAGAGCGTTACAGTCGTTCCGGACGCCTTGTGAAGTCGCTCGACGTATCCATCGAGATCGGCTGCAAGAGCGTCAATCAGTTCGGTTCCGAGGCCGCGTTTCAAGGTTGCTGCGGGCGAGCCATCATCGCTTACGCGGCAAATGACCTGCCCGGACGCGGTTTTAACGGCGACCGAAATACGGCCTGCCTCGGAAACAAAGGCATGACGTGAGGCATTTGTGATAAGTTCCGAAACGATTAGTTCTGCTCGCCAACAACGCTGGGCATCGAGCAGGACAGGCTGTGTAATTGCGAGATTCAATTCAACGTCGCGTTGGGCAAGTCTGGACGAAGTCATAACGCGACAAGGCTTAGTCAGATTGGCACTAAGATCAGTAAGCGCAGTCGTCAAAGGCGGCCGCAAAATTTCATGTGCGCTTGACAGCGCGTGAAGCTGGTCGATGACTTGAGCAAGCGCAGCTTTAGTCTCTTCATTGGACGACCTTGCTGCCAGTATGGTGGCCAGTGAGATTGCACACGCATATTCATTTTTCACCCGGTGCAAAAATTCTGCGGAAAAAAAGAAGGGATCGATCCGCCGCGTGTTGCAAAGACATGGTTGTGACCCAATCTGCCACCGCGCAGCGCTGTTTGTCGCTTCGACAAAACATCAGGCCGCGACCTCGATCGCGATCTTTCGGAATTTGTCGAGACTTTCGTCTCGTTAACGCATACTCAAGCTGCGTTACCGCTGCCCGCCCCCTTTAAGCTTAGAATTTGGAACGCCGCGCCGCCGGCGGACCGCACGCCAGCTTATGAAGGAACTGGCGTAGCACCTTCGCCGGCTTCCAGGCGAAGGCGTCTTCTTACAACCGCTTCGACTTTTCATTTTTTTGCAAAATGCAACGTGCGTGGCCACGGCGCGTCGGTCATTGTGAGCGCGACATCTGAGAGTCGTGAAGGCGAGTTTTTATGCCGACGTTCTTCCGTCCACCGAAAGCTCTGGCTGTACTCTCGCCGCCGGTTTCGGCCTATGTCGAGGCAACCAACAGCTTCGATCTTGAGAGGCTGGTCGCTACTTTCGCGGACGACGCTCTCGTCAACGACCAGCTGCGCGACTACTGGGGTAAACCAACGATTAGAGAATGGCGGCGCGCGCCATCATTGGCGCGAGCCTGACCACGGATGTGACGAACGTGATCGAACACTACGGCAACTTTATTGTTACCGCAAATGTCAGCGGCAAGTTTGATATGACAGGGCTACCAGAACCGCTCGTATACGCCTTTTACTTTTCGGCTCATGGCGACCGGATTGTTCAGCTGATCATTCTCCGCAACCGATGCGACGTTTGAAAGCGGCAGATCCACTATAGCGGGTGCTTTGGGTCACCAACTGCCCCGACACTTCGCAGCAGCGCGCGAAATGCTCCAATTTCGCAAAAAGCGCTGCAATTTTACAAAAGCACGAGCGGGCGAGGTTCTCTATGTCTGTCACCAGCGGATTAGGCGTATGCGGCGGTGTTGAGAACATAAATGCGAACTCCGATCCGGTCGAAACTCCGATCCAGTTGAAACGTCATTACGAACAAAGCGAAGCAACCCAAGGAGAGTGCTATGCAAACCCATCAAGCTGAGTACTTCGGCGCCTATCGCACCATGAAGATGGCGCGAGATGGCAAGGGCGTGCTGGTTGTTGAATTTCACAGCAATGGCGGGCCGTGCACTTTCTCGGCACAACACCATACGGAGGTCGTGGATGCCTTTCACCGGATTGGGCAAGATCGAGCAAACAAGATCGTCATACTGACGGGTGCAGAAGGCGACTTCATTATTGGGGTCGATTGGAACTCTTTTGGCGATGTTTCCGATCCTGGCGTTTGGAGCCAGATTCACGACGAAGGCAATCAGGTTTTGGAAAACATAGCCAACATACGTGTGCCTGTCATCTCGGCTATCGAAGGACGAGCGCATATCCATTCAGACTACGCGCTGCTTGCGAACGTGATTGTGGCGGCCGAGGGCGCGACTTTCCAGGATGTTGGGCATTTCGCCGTGGGTGTCGTGCCCGGCGACGGAATCTTTACGACGTGGAGTTATCGCGCTGGAGCAGGACGAGCCGAGGCGTTCCTGCTCAACCCACGGCCGCTGCCAGCTAGTACCGCATATGAATGGGGAGTCGTGGCAGAAGTCGTGCCGAACGGCCAGGCGCTCAGTCGGGCGCGGGAACTGGCCGCGCTGTACTTGAAGGCTCCGGAAGTGACGCGCCGCGACACGCGCATCCACTTCATTCAACCATTGAAGGAGCGCATTGTGCGAGAACTTGGATATGGGCTGTCGCTCGAAGGAGCATCGTCGGCTGCCCTAATGAGATCAAGGGTCAAGAATGAAACTGCGTGATCGTCCGGCCTTGGCCGCATAGCCGCAGATTCATACCGTGGGCATATTTCGACCGAGCGGCGAGCACTCAATCTCGAAGGCGCTATTATCCGAAGCCTCCCGGACAAGAGTAGGACTCCTGTGAGCAAATAACGCATTATCGTGACGAGTGCGGCGCCGCCAAACGGCAACGGTTACGGAACGGCCCTTGCCTTCGATCTTGACGGTCACCCACTCGGTATCTTTCTCAGCGACGCGCGGATTGCGGATCCCCGAGGCTTGTGCGTCGACCCGACTGGCGAACTGCTCTATCTCAATAGCGGCACCGATCGCGTCCTCGCGCTGGACGCCAGCGCTGGCATTATGTACAACTCTGGCACGGTCCCGGGCTTGAATCCGGGCGGGGCCAATTTCGGACCCGACGGCCAACTCTACGTCGGCCTGCGCACCGATCACAGCATCGCGGCGTTTCCGGCGACGCTCGCAGCAGCGCCCGAACGCATCTTACCTGCGGACATCGTCCCCTTTCCCCGTGGCTTCGCTTTCGCACCGGACGGACGGCGTTTTCTTTCATCTGGTATCGGACCGACCGGTGAACGAGCACGAACGATCGCAGCCTTTTCCGCCGAGCATACTCCCTTGACGCTACGATTGGTCGATGACCCGGATCTCGGTCCACTCGATCTGCTGCTCGCACCGAGCGGCGACCTCGTCGTCGCGAGCGAGCATCCCTTCGGAGCGACCGAGGCAGTTACCACAGTCCGCCAGTACGACGCCTCGACGGGACGGCTCGTTCGCGTCTTTCGACCAGATGACAGTGTGCAGTTCCACCGTCCGTGGGGTTTGCGGTTCGGTTCGGGCGGCAATCTGTTTTGCGTCGCGCAGGACGAAGTCGTCGGGTTCGATTTTGCGACTGGCGCGTGCCTCGGTGCGCTCGTGCGCTACCCAAACCTCAACAGCATGGCTCTGGAATGTTTTTGAGCGTCGTGACGACGAGAACGCTCCAACGCAAGACGCTCCAATTTCGCGAAAAGCGCTGCAATTTTCAAAAAGCACGAGCAGGCGGGGTTCTCTATGTCTGTCACCAGCGGATTAGACGTCCGCGGTCACCGTCGGTCACAGACGCGGCGATGTTGAGAACGTCAATGCGAAAGGAGTTTCCCATGAAGGTTATCGGGTTCGAGGAACACTACGGGCTTCCGGCTATATTCGAAGCCGCTATGAAGACGAACGATCCGTATGCGCTGGTAATGGAGTCAATGAGAAAAGCGGGGCGCTTTGCCGCCGACTCGAAAAGTGGGTTTCCAGCGGGCATCTATGATCTGGGTGAGGCGCGGATCGCTGCCATGGACGACGCCGGTATCGACGTGCAGATCCTTTCGTACCCTACGCCGAGCGCAGAGCGCCTCGAGCCGTCGCTATCCAGGGAGCTAACCAGACAGGCGAACGACACCGTGGCGGCTGCGGTCTCGAAGCACCCGGACCGGTTCCTCGGATTTGCCACGCTACCGATGCTCGACCCCGCGGCTGCGGCCCGCGAGCTCGAGCGCACGGTCCGCGACCTGGGCTTCGTGGGTGTACTGATAAATGGCCACATCAACGGGCGTTACCTTGACGACAAGTTCTTCTGGCCCGTGTTTGAATGCGCCGAATCGCTCGGCGTGCCCATCTATCTCCATCCCCAAATTCCGCCCAAGCCGGTGGTCGACACGTACTACAGCGGCTTCGCTCCCGACGTATCTTCGTTTCTGTCGATTGCGGGATGCGGTTGGCACATCGAGACGGGGGTGCACTGCATCCGCTTGATCATGGGTGGGGTGTTCGACCGGTTTCCTGCGCTGCAGATCATTGTCGGCCATAACCTCGAAATATTGAGTTGGACGGCGTGGCGGGCGGACTACTCATTTCCGCTGAAAAACAACAGTGGGCTGAAACGCACCATCAAGGAATATCTTCGGGAGAATTTCTATGGTGGAATCCTCGCTGGTGAGTATGCAAGCCAGGAGCCTGGCGCGATGGATAAGAGCTGGAGCTTGGCGTACCAAGCCTATCTAGGCATGGCGAACACGATCGGTATCGATCGCGTCCTCTTCACCACGGACTATCCCTACGGCAGCATGAAGGCCGCGCGGCAATTCTTTGATCAGATGCCTATTAACGCGAATGACAAGGAGAAGATCGCGCACATCAACGCGGAGCGCCTGCTCGGTCTCGGTCAGAGTAAACGACGCAGAGCTGCGGCCTAGGTTGAAAAGTTCACCGATCAACCAAGGCGTTGAAGGGCGCGAAAAGGAAAGTTGCTTGCAACGAGCAGATCAAACTGGCCGCTCCAACCGGGTGGCCAGTTTTGCTTTAAGCCGCGCGAGCGTCTCGAGAAAATGGCGGCCCTTGCGGGGCCTCGACGTTCTCGGGTTTGATGAATCGACGCGGCGCTTGATGATTGGCGAGACACTTACCCACCAAAAGCTTGGAAGGCCGTTGCTCTATCCCCTGAACTACGGGGCCAAACCGTTATTTCATTGGCGTTTATTGTGGGCATCCGCCGCTCGCAAGATGATGTGATTGGCGGGAGGTCTCATGCGCGCAAAATGCTGCAATTTTGCAAAAAGCGTTGCAGTTTTCAAAAAGCACGAGCCGGCGCGGTTCTCTATGTCTGTCACTAGCGGATTAAACGTCCGCGGTCGCTGTCGATCACAGATGCGGCAGTGGTGAGAACGTCAATGAGAGAGGAGTTTGCAATGAAGATTATCGCGTTCGAGGAACACTTCAAGCTTCCGTCCATACACCAAGCCAATAAAAAGGCGAACGATCCGGTCGAGCAGGCGTACGACACAATAAGCAAATCGGGACATTTCGTTCATGACCCGAAAACCGGGTTTCCGGCAGGCATCTATGATCTGGGCGAGGGGCGAATTGCCGCTATGGACGAGGCCGGTATCGACGTGCAGATCCTCTCGCACACTGTGCCGAGCACAGAAAACCTTGAGCCGTCGCTCGCGAGGGAGCTGAGTACACAGGCGAACGACGCCATGGCGGCTGCGATCTCCAAGTACCCGGACCGGTTCCTCGGATTTGCCACACTGCCGATGCGCGACCCCGCGGCAGCGGTCCACGAGCTCGAGCGCACCGTCCGCGACCTGCACTTCGTCGGCGCATTGATAAATGGCCACGTCAACGGGCGTTACCTTGACGACAAGTTCTTCTGGCCAGTGTTTGAATGCGCCGAAGCGCTCGGCGTCCCCATCTACCTGCATCCCCAAATTCCGCCCAAGCCGGTGGTCGACGCCTACTACAGCGGCTTCGCTCCCGAGGTATCTGCGTTTATGTCAATTGCGGGACTCGGTTGGCACATCGACACCGGGATACACTGCATCCGCTTAATCCTGGGCGGGGTGTTCGACCGGTTTCCTGCGCTGCAAATCATCGTGGGCCATCACTTCGAAGCATTGAGTTGGATGGGTGGCGGACGGACTACTCATTTCCGTTGAAGAAGAACGGTGGGCTGAAACGGACCATCTGGGAATATCTTCGGGAGAACTTCTACGGTGGAGTCCTCGCCGGTGAGTACCCGGACCAGAAGCCTGGCGCGATGGATAAGAGCTGGAGCTTGTCATACCACGCCTATCTGGGCATGGCGAACACGGTCGGTATCGACCGCGTCCTCTTCACCACCGACTATCCATACGGCAGCATGAAAGCCGCTCGGCCGTTCTTTGATCATATGCCAATCAACGCAAACGATAGGGAGAAGATCGCGCACCTCAACGCGGAGCGCCTGCTCGGTCTCGGTCAGGACGCCGCCCATCTGCGTCGGGCGGCCGAATAGCTGCCGGCTCCATGTAACTTGAACTCACCAGCTGGAGGGGCGGCGTGACTGAGGCGGCCGACAGATTTGTGCGCGGCGCCTGGGAGTTCTCCGACGATTGGCGGGTGGAGATGGCGACGCATGCCGTCGTGCTCCGCTCGCCGCATGCCCATGCGCGGATCGCGTCGATCACGGTCGGCGCGGCCCTTGCACGGTCCGGCGTGCTCGCGATCTTCACGGGTCGCGACATCGCCGGGCCGCATTGGCTGATCAAGGAGACGCGTGCAACGTATCGTTGTCTATAAAGATAGCCGGTAAATCCGGGGCGAGACTCCGGCAATTCGCTTGAACACCACGGACAATTGACTCGAGCTGCTGAAGCCGCAATCCAATGCAATCTCAGTCAATATGTACGGTTCTGGTCTTTCATCATTTCCTTGGCGCGATTGATACGATGTGCGAGCAAATAACGGTGAGGCGATAGTCCAGTCGATTGCTTGAAAGCGCGGCAGAAGAATGTGGGATAAAGTCCAATCGGTCTGGCGAGTTCAGCGAGGGACGGCGTTTTGGTGAAGTCTGCTTCCAACAGCTCAAGAGCGCGCTTCAGTCGCCAATTCGGCAGCCCGCCCTTAACGTAGACAGGTTGGCGCGGCGTCGCAAAATTGGACGCGCAACGCATCAGGTGCATCAGCAGCAGCATCGTATCGCTATATAATCTGCTATCCTTGTCAAGCAGGGATAACCGGGCGTTGTGCTCGGGGCGAAACGCTCCTCTGGAGCATTAACAAAATGAAAATGGCTCATTTCATCTAAATCTAAATCGGAGGTTAAAAATGAAAAAGTTGACACGCCGTATGACGCATGTGGCGTTTCAATTACAGACCGCATTTTGTTATCGACTTTGAATAAAGGCCGTAGTTGAGCGCCAGCTTCATTGAGGACGTTGTTAAGTTCCCCCGTCTGTTGGGTGAAGTTCGCGGAGTCTGCGTAACGCGCGATCTCCGGGCGCATCACAACAATGAGTTCAGGTGATGTGGAGCTGGCGTCAGCGGCACCAGCATTGTCTCAATCGAGGATCATCGTTTTTCCTCCGAAGAGAATTAGCCTAGCATTAAGAAACGCTGTCTTCTATCACTTACCGGCCTCCGAACCCCTCAGAGGGGCAAGTCACCCAATTGGAGAGTGGTCTCGTCGCGACGCCAATCCTCCACGGCAGACAACGCTAACCAGGCTTGCAATTCAAACGTCAAACAACATTGCACGTCGGACCGAAATCCGTACCTCTCACCCTGCACTTGTACGGGGGAAGACTATTACGAGTTCACGCCGTTGGCGATGGCCCGTGTAAAAAAATCAAAGCCGAAGAAAGCAAACCTCCATGAAATATCACTGTATTGTATGGTGATCGCGAAACAAATCTTGAGGGGTGATTCGGCGCCCAGTTGTTGTCCAGTGCTATAAGCTTTGTTGGTGCTAGATCGGCTGCTCGGGACTTGCTTTCAGAGGCATGCCCGACTAGACGGCTTCGAGCGTCGGCTCCGAAACGCCAAACATAGCCCGAGTCACAAAATCGCGTCCTTCTTCTGCTCACCGTTTCGTTTGAACACTTGAACAAAATGATCGGCCGCGAATGCGGTCGTGAAACGAATGAAGGAGAAGGCGTCATGCGTATCTTCGTCACCGGTGCCACAGGCTTTATCGGTTCTGCCATTGTTCAGGAACTCATTAACGCAGGCCATCAGGTGCTCGGAATGGCGCGGTCAGAGGCGGGCGCCAAATCTCTAGTCGCCGCTGGCGCCCAGGCGCATCGCGGTGATCTGGAAGATCTGGAAAGCTTGCGCAGCGGAGCTGCCGCCTCGGACGGCGTGATTCACACGGCTCTTATTCATGACATCTCGCACGCCAGTCTTTCATCGCGCTTTCGCATTGTGCTCCGCGGGCTTCGGCGCGGTATGGCCTCGAGTTTCATGGGAGCCGTGGTCGACACCGACATGCGCGCCATCGAGGCGCTCGGCGCAGCGCTCGCGGGCTCTGGCCGCCTGCTTGTCGTTACTACCGGGACCTTGGGCCTAACCCGAACCGCCTCGCAACGGGAGGAGCAGGTACTCGATCCTGGCGCCGCCGGGGGCCTCCGCAGCGTCCCGTCAGAAGAGGCAACGCTGGCGATGGCTTCGAGCGGAGTCTGCGCATCAATCGTGCGCCTTGCCCCGGCGGTACACGACCGAGTTGGGCAAGGCCTTGTCGCCTACATGATCGCTCTAGCTCGCAAAAAGGGTGTCTCAGCGTTTGTCGGCGACGGGCTCAACCGCTGGCCCGCGTGCACCGGCTCGATGCTGCGCATCTCTTCAGATTGGCGCTTGAGAAGGGTTCTTCGGGCGCCCGGTATCACGGCGTTGCCGAAGAGGGCATGCCGCTTCGAGATATCGCTGACGTCATCGGCCGCCGCCTGAATGGGCCGGTCGTCGGCAAGTCAGCTGAGCATTTTGGCCTGCTCCTCAAGCCCTTCGTCTCGATCGACAACCCGGCGTCCAGCAAGCTCACTCAGGAACGGCTGGGATGGCGGCCGACGCAACCCGGGCTCATCCCCGATCTCGAGTCGGCCGAGCAACTTCGAAGCCTGAACAATCCAAGTCGTGGCGGCCCAGAAGAGCCGCGCAGCGAATACGTCAATCAGGTGATTGAACAGCAGCGATGATCACTGCGGTGCACGAGTGTCTTTCAGGCCCCTTTCGCCTCTTGCCGTGATGCAGCAATTCATCCCCAAGCAGCGACCAGATTTGTTCTCCCGAGCACCGACACTTTCTCAATGAAACGCGCTCCGGCACCAGGCTTCGGCAGCTTGATCAGCGGCCTCCCACTCGCGCGCACGAAGCGATTGAGGCTGATCAAGACTGAGCGAGAGCTGGCGCATCGATGTCACGGCCCGGGCACGAGCAGCGTTCAAGTTTTGAAACGATTTGAGGTCATGCAACAGCTCGTTGATCAACTTGGACGCCACATCCTCTTCTGCCAAGCGAGCTTCGCGCAGTACCAGCTTCGCGTAACGAGCCTCCACGTATTCGCTCATTGAAACCTCCCATGCAAAACGTCGTCATCACGACGGCCTGGAAAACCTGTTCAGCCAACTCTTCACCAAACGAGCCTCGAACACTTTGGTAAGCCCTGAGGGAACATCTCGCGCGATCGCAGGCGAACCGTGATCCGCTTCGTCGAATTGGCGGAGAAGCGTGCGCAGGCGCGCGGACACGGCCGGTGGTTCCCGTGACAGCAAAACGCGCAGCCTGTCTCCGATTTCGTCACGGATTGCCTGATTGTGCTTTGGTTGAACGTTCATAGCTAACACTCGCCAGCCTTGCCCCTTCAACAGCAACAACCGCTCGACCCCGTCTTCTCGCTTTGCAAGGAGTTCATGGCTGACTCGCAAATTCCGCGTGCCTGCAAGATAGGCAAGCACTCTCAGGCCCGAGTTCCAAAGCCCGGCGCGAGGCTTGCGGAATCTGGCCTTCCTGCGGCGAAGAAATCGGAGCAGCCGCGCGGCCAGCGTTCCCCCGGCGTGAGGAATCGGCGCCCCCATGTCTTGCAGCACAGCGTAGGATCATCACGGCCAATGGGTTCGGTCAGCTTGGGAGTGATCAGGTGCTGCGAGCATCTCCCGTTTGCGGCAGCATTACGGGAACTTCGGATCCCCTGGTCTTACCCGCCCGTCAGATGATCTTCCATATTATTGGCGACCTCCTCACATACGGACGCCAACTCAAGCATCTCGTTCTGGACGGCAGAATCATCGGTCTGCTCGGCTAGTTGCCGGTACATGGTCGCTTGGTCCCGGAGATAGTCAGCCCAATCCATGCCGCACAATCCGTTGAGCGGGGCGTCGACAAATATAAGCACGAAATCGGGGATGGTTCCTGCCAAAAAGTAAGGTCCCGGCGCCGCCGCGGTTCGACGGCGCGCGATGGGTCGCCGCGCGCTCCAACTTCCTCGTGCATGTCAAGGTGCTGGCGCGCCTATTCCGGGGCAAGATGCTGGCGATGCTCATGCATGCGCACAACGCCGACGAGTTGAAGTTCTTCAACGCCCATGCCGGACTCGCCGACAAGAGAACGTTCAAGCGCTTCATCGCCCCGCTGCGGCACATCAAGTGGGTGGTCGATTGCAAGGCGCCGTTCGCAGGGCCCGAGCAGGTGCTGCGCTATCTCTCCCGTTACACCCATCGTGTCGCCATCTCGAACCGCCGCCTCGTTGCAGCCGATGACGACGCGATCGCATTTCGCTGGAAGGACTATCGCATCAACGGTCCCGGCCGCTGGAAGACGATGCGGCTTCATCCGCACGAGTTCATCAGGCGCTTCCTGCTGCACGTGCTGCCCAAGGGCTTCCACCGCATCCGCCACTACGGGCTCTTTGCCTCCGCCAACCGCGCCGAGAGCATCGCGACGGCCCGCGCACTCCTCAATGTCGCCCCGCCTGCCGCCGATCCCCAAGAGCAGCCGGATGTTGCGCCCGATAGCCCGCGCGTGCTGCCCTGCCCATGCCCCCGCTGTGGCGCTCGCATGATCGTCATCGAGGTGTTCGCGCGCGGCTGCGAGCCGAGGTGGCGGCCGACACCGATTAGGATCGACACGTCATGAGCCAGACCTCCTGTCGACGTTGCGGCTTTCCCGTTCCGATGCGCTGGCTCCGCGCCGGCGGCGATCTCTCTCGACCTAATCCCATCCCTCAGTCCGCCGTTCGCCCGTTGATGCGCTCCGAGTGGGCGCCGAAACGCCTACTGCACTCTCCCGACCTCGCGTGTGCAGACATCTAGGTGGTGTCGTGCTGGCGTGCCGCTCATCATCGAGATCGGCGCCAACATTAAATCCCCATAGCACTCGCTGCCAGCCAGTGCCCAACTTCCCGCGACTTCGTGCATTGGCGCTTTTCGGACGCCGGCCGCCGCAGCGCGTGGATAGCCTCCTGCCGGCGTCCGAAAACCTACACATCAACAGACATCAGGCTTCGTAACGGCTCAGGCGGCCTCAATCATCGACCTGGGGATAAGCAGACATCGACCCATTCCCGGATGAGGCGCACGAAGTGCCGTTGCCGCCGCTTTCCGTCGAACTTGCCCCATTAGGGCCAAGCCGATCGCCATGCGGAGCTTCGCGTCGATCCTGACGACGGCGAGATCGGCGCCGGCACCTCGCCGCCGGGCGAGTGTACAGCTTTTGCAGCGACGACCTTCGTTGATTGCTTGAGAGGGACTGCGGCGAGGTAGGTGCCCGCTGGTGAAGAAGCACCTCAGCCTAGTAGCGTCGTAACTCAACGTCGGCGTGATGGCGCATCAGAAACTCCCCCTGCGTGCTTCCGTCCGAGGATGCACAACAACTCGCTCGCGGCCGCGAGTTGCATTCAAGCAACACTGTTTGAAAAAATCGATGACCTAGAGTTTCCGCCCTTGGGCGGTCATATCGTGATCCGAGGGTTCAGCGGCGTCGCATGCTTGGCAGTTCAATCTGGCTCAGGAGGCTACGATCATTAACCCGCGGCGATTGGCGATGGTGCCGGCGCTAACCGTAGTTCTCGCGGGTTGCCTTGTCGCCTGGGTTGCTGGCTTCGGTTCGGCCGGCATCGAAGACACCGCTGCGGCGCCAATCGTCGACCGCCCCCCACCATCTCTCACTGCCGACGCCGAGGTCGCGGACTCCCCGCAGACAACCGTGTTGGCCAACGCCGGTGTCGATAGCGCCGCAGTGGTGACGGCAACCGACACGAGGGCGGTGTCAGCTGAACCGGAACCGATCGCCGAGGCCGCCGCGACTTCGCTTGCCGCGATCCATCAGATCGCGGTATCGCGCCCGAGCGTCGCAACGCCGAATGCAAGAGTTGCTGATGCATTCAGCGCCATCCCGTTGAACGTGACGACGGTGCTGACAACCGTCCGCGCAGCGTTGCCGGCCCCGGCCATCGAGGCGAAATTCGATACAAGATCATCGGCTAATGCGATTGTTGCAGCGGAATTCAGCGACGCGGCGCCGGACGCGGTGATGCCCTCCGATGTGACCAGTTCCCTGCGGCAAGGGCTAATGTTGCAGGCCCTTGCCAGCCTTGAGGCTGCGCCGCCCGAGAACGAGGCACCGTCACAGCAGGACCGTCCGCTCGCTGCTTCGCCCAATCCGGACGAAGGCGAACTGCCGTATCTGAAGTACTACGTCTACTCGGAAAGTCCGCCGCCGGAGAAACCCGCGAAGATCGCCTTGGCGGCATTGAGCCACGTTCCGCTCGGAACGCCCGTCCGGGAGATCGAACGCGCGGCCGAAGCGTTCGGTGTCGATGCCAATTTCATGAAGGCGGTCGCCAAAATCGAATCCGATTTCAATCCCAGGGAACGCACCGGCTCCTATATCGGTTTGTTCCAGCTGAGCAAGTCTGAGTTCAGCGAATACGGGTCGGGCGAGATCCTCAATCCTCGCGAGAACGCTATGGCTGCCGCCTACAAGTTCGTCACCGAGGCTGCGCTATTCGAAGTAATAACGCACAAGAAGCCGACGTTTCCCGATCTCTACCTGATCCACCAGCAGGGCTGGGAAGGAGCCGCCGAACACGTCAGCCATCCGCAGCAGATTGCCTGGAAGTCGATGTGCGCAACCCAGGAAGGCTTGGCGAAGGGCGAGCGATGGTGCAAGCGCGCCATCTGGGGCAACACGCTGCCGGCGGTCAAACGCGAATGGAAGTCGGTCGATCGCCTTACCTCGGGCGCGTTCGTGGCGATGTGGCGGGACCGCGTCGACACGCTCTATGCCCGCTATCCAGCGTCAACGCTGCGGCGGCCGGAGGCTTGAGATCGAACAGTTTGCGACTGCGCACACGCCTGTCCCACACATCGTTTCGTCGGGAAGGTGTGTCGGCAATCTTGGGAGTCCAGTTTCCGACGCCGGGTCAGGTTTGCGTTCTTGCTCGGCCCCGGCCGCCGGATTGATCCCAAACCTCGACCGGTGCCGCTCCGAGGCCCGGGCTCATAGATTCACAAGCAATAACGTCGGCATTGGGCACCTTTGAGACATACCGACTGGCGCCGACGATGTCCGTTGATCGGGGTAGACCGGACGTGGTCGATCCGCGGCCAAGACGACGCGATTGACCCTTAGCGGCCCACGCATGAGTAGCGGCAGCGACCAGTGGTACAAACGTCCTGAGCGCAATTCCGCTCCCGCAGGCCCGCCAGTGATAGCGACAGAAGAGCATGGCGGCGTAATTGTAGGCTGAAACAAAAAAGGGGCGCCGCTGACGGCGCCCCTTTCTTTTAGAACTTAACTCCACCTGGCTGTGGCATCTCCGACACCTCCGGAAGCTTGAGGGGGCATTTAGTTACTGATGACGAGCCATCCCGGCGTACGGGACCCTGTCCGTGCGCCCGTACATGACGACGAGCAAGCAGAGCGAGCACGTCAGGCTCGCCGCACTGATTAGAGCAAAAAACCATGGCGTGCCCTTGCCGGGCAGGTCCAGCTGGACGGTGGCATAACAGGCCGTAGCAATCGTCAGGCAGCGCGCAGCCTTGGGGTTCTTGCCGTGGTCAGCGGCAGCAACGCTCAGACCAAGGACCGTCACTGCAATGAAGTCGAAAAGGTCGCACATTTGTTGAATGAACGGATCGAGCACAGCGACGATGGCCAGCATGCCAAGCGCAGCACCGATCCCGTTGAACGCAAGGGCTTCGCGGGACACGAATGGCAACGCGACGATCGATACGTACGCGATGTCCGACCATTCCGCCATCGTCGAGTAGAACTTCTGCGAAACGTCAGCGGGCGCTCCAAGCGCCTTGGGCAGCATGGCGACGGCGAAGGCCAATGCGCAGCCGCCATAGATTTTGGCCTCAACCTCGATTTGTGGACGGCGACGCGCCAGATCGAAGAACAAGCTCGCCATCAGGGAGTTGTAGAGATGAGACCTGCAAAGTACGAACGAGTTCGTGAGGCAGCATGTAACCACCGTAGGGTTTGCCCGTAACAGACGGTCAATCTAGTAGGGTTTGCCCGTAACAGACGGTCAATCTATATGCCTGTTTACCATTTGAGAAGCCGCGCCGTGTTTGCTGCAACGCATTGAAACTGTTCAGTAATATGAATACTTGTGTGATGTGGAACCGTTCCGCGATTTCGTTTTTAACTCTGCCCTCCGAGTAGTCCGAAACGCGAAAAGCCTACGAAAAATTCGGTTGGTTGTACTCTTTTGGCCCTACGGTGGTGCGACCGTACGCCGCATGTCCGATTGATCGAGAGGACCCTCGCAGAGCCCTTGGGACATTCAATGGAACGAAGAAAGCTTGGCGGGAGCATCGTTGTCGGGCCGCTGACGGCGGCCCTAGTTGGCGCAGTTCAGCGACGAGTCCGACCAAGCAACCTTGCTCCGTTTCTGGCACGTTTGCGACATGCCGACGGGCTCTGATCATGTCTGCTTACCGGGGAAGACCGGAAGTGATCGGCGCAGGGTCAGAACGGCGCTTTTGACCCGAAACCGTCGTAATCATGCAACGAATTGCAATCAGCCAAGTTGATCATGGTCGGAAGTTGCGAATTGGAGGAATGTCATGTCTAAGCTCAAAATTCCCGCAGCGCTTCTTGTGATTGGTGCGATGTCGCTCGGCGTACCTGCTATCGCTGCCCCGGTCACTTCTTTATCCGCAGCTGCCAAGCCGATGACGCAGGAGAGTGACCGGGTCCAAGTGCGTTTCGGCGGATGGCACGGCGGCTGGGGCGGCTGGCATGGTGGACGGGGTTTCCCTGCGGGCGCATTGGCCGGCGCTCTGATCGGCGCGGCTATCGCGGTCCCGTACTACGGCGGCGGCTACTATGCATATTATGATGATGACTACGGCTATCGGGCTGCCCCCTACGGTTATCCAGCTCCCCCCTTCGGCTATCCAGCTATCCCCTATGGCTATCCAGCTCAGTACTATCGCTGCCATCCCTACTGTGGTTGGAGCGGCTAGGACGTGAGGTCGCCTACATTTCGGACCTGTCGAAGCAATCGCCACATATCCGTTGTTGGCACGTTTGAGACATGCCAGGGCCGGCCTGACGATGTCCGTTGTTTGGGGTAGACCGGAAGTGACGGGCCGACGGTCAAAGTGACGCGAATAACCCGGCTCAGACGCGGCGTGCTCTTGCGAGGATCGACCGCGCGGACTCGTATCAAAGTCTAGCGGTTAGGCAGCGGATACGCCGCATCCAGCGATTGAAGCTCCTGCGGTGTCAGCGTCAGTGAGAGCGCGACGGCGTTCTCCTTTACATGCGCCACCAAACCGGATTCGGGAATTGCAATGACGTTGCCGTTGCGGATGGTCCAGGCCAGCGCAACAGCGGCTGCCGAGCAACCGTGTGCTGCGCCGATACGTGCAAGCGTGGGATTACGCAGCAGGCTGGCACCGGTGCCGCCCAGCGGAGAATAAGCCATCACCGGCATGCCGTGCTGCTCGCACCATGGCAGCAGGTCACGCTCTATGCCGCGGTCGGCGAGGCTGTAAGGGAGCTGATTAGTCGCGCAGCCATCGCCTTTTGGAATACGGAACAGATCTTCCATGTCGCTGACCTTAAAATTGGACACGCCCCAAGCGCGAATCTTCGCTGCCGAGCGTAGATTTTCAAACGCGGTCACGACGCTGGAGAGATTGGTGACCCCATTTGGCCAGTGCAGCAGATAGAGATCGAGATGATCAGTGCCGAGGCGCTCGAGGCTTGCCTCGCAAGCGCGCATGACGCCGTTTCCCGCCACATGATTGGGCCACACCTTGGAGACTAGGAACACGCGATTGCGCTGACCTGCGATCGCGCGGCCAATGAATTCCTCCGAGCCGTACACTTCCGCCGTGTCGATCAGCGTCATTCCGAGCGAAAGGCCAGTGCGTACCGCTTCTTCTTCAACAGCTTGAGGATGTTTTCCCTTTCCGAGACCCGCAGAGCCCTGGCCCAATGCCGGGACGACAGTGCCGTCGCGAAACTTTGCCGTGCGCACTGCGCCGGTTGACGCTGCGCCAGCGGCCGCATCAAGACCGGCTGCACCTGTCGGAGACGCAAACGAACCAAGCGCTACGCACAGTCCATTGAATTCGCGCCGGTTCAGCAATCTCATATCTTTACTCTTCTTACGATCCCTTCCACCACGCCAAACGTTTCCGGTCGCGAAATGGTTCCTCTACTCGGCTGGCGCACGGAAGGCTGCGGCTGGGTGGTCAATACACCTTAAGACCCCTGTCGGACTCCCGTCCCCCGTTCGTCCTCGGGGCGAGCCCACGCAAGAGGGATACCGGCTCATCTGAACCCAACCAACAAGGATATCCGTCAATGACTTCCATCACGCCGTTCCTCTGGTTCGATAACAACGTCCCCGAGGCTGTCGCCTTCTACAAATCGGTGTTTCCCAATGCAAAGGTCGAAACCGTCAATGACTTCATGGCGACCTTCGAACTAGAGGGGCAGAGGTTCAACGCCCTCAATGGCGGCCCAAAATATAAGTTCAACGAGGCGATCTCCTTCTTCATCAGCGTCGGGAGCCAGGAAGAGGTAGACTACTTCTGGAACAGACTGATCGCCGACGGCGGCGAGGAATCGAAATGCGGATGGCTCAAGGACAAATTCGGTCTGTCCTGGCAGGTTGTGCCCACGGCCCTCAGCCGTTACCTGAGCGATCCCGATCGCAAAAAGGCCGATCGCGCCATGCAGGCCATGATGAAGATGCAAAAGATCGTCATCGCCGACCTCGACAAGGCATATGCCGGCTGATCCCGAAAAATCTTCACGGGAGATGCCGACCGGCTCTCCCCCCGAACTGGGGTGGATATCGAATTGTGTCTCGTCGACCCATTTCGGAAGTCGGCCCTAGCACGAAGGCAGCCCGCCGTGCTTTGATACGTCGAGCTAGACCCAAGGGGCATCATTTAACCGGTGAGCGAGTGGAGCGGCGGCTAGCGGCCGTGCTGGCGGATGTCGCCGGTTATAGCCGCCTTATGGGTGCGGACGAAGAAGGCGTATTGGCTCGTCTCCAGCGATATCGCTGATATTTGAGAGTGCTGCCCAGCCACTCCAATCGGGTCCCATCATCAGCTATCATGAGCTGAATTTTGATTGGGTCTCGCCTCCATGACCGAAGATCATCAGTTCAGATTCGGGCCAAACACTGACCTTTGCCTCAGGCAAACCCAGGTTCCGAACCATCGTCTTGGCCGGCTTCATCGCCCCCTCCTCGCGATCGGGGCCTTCATAGCTGGCAACTCGCGGACAGTCGCACCGCCAGAGAACGCGGCCGGTTTGGTCGTCGTGTTCATCTTCTTTGCGTCCATCCTGTTCCTGAAGATCACCCGCCAGTGGACCGCCGAGATTGATCTCGATACGCGAAGACTGAGGATATTCCCCCGATTCTTCGGCCGCTGGAAGCGCGAAATCGTTGATTGCTCGCTCGATGAATGCTGTGCGGTTGGAACGATCGAATACAACAACGACGGTCATTTTTCTTACGGCGTGTACGTGCGATTAAAGTCGGGTGCGCGACACGCGATTCCCTTGGGGAGTTCCACATTCATGGGGAGTTCCACATTCAGCGAAGCTGCGAACGTTGCGTCGCAACTGTCGGCTGCAACCGGGATTCCAAGGCTCGATGCCACGACCTGATCCCCAACCTGGTCGAGACCGTGAAGGGGTTACGCGCGTCCCATAAGCGCGGCACGCTCGACGAGGTGATCGAATGACGCGCAATTTGCTGCGATGCATGAGTTCGGAAGTGCATTGACCCAATGCAGACATTACTAGCGCCACTTGAGAGCCCGTTTAGTTCATAACCTGACTGACCGGTGACGTTTACGAGGAATGGGTTAAGTTCAGTAAGCAAACTTGCCGCCACTGAAGTGGAACGACGGATGCGAATCCTAGTTGTCCTTGGATTGGGCCGTTCATTACGAAGTTTGAAGGTGGCCTCTTTTGGTCGGCTCCTGCGCCTGTTAAGCTGGCCGATATGGAACCAGAACCAGCCATTTCAAGGCTTAGGTGACTTGATCCGTGACGGCATTCGGTAAACTGATCCGCACCACGGCATTCCGGCTGACGCTGGTCTATCCGTTTCGTCTGCCTGTTTGCCGCCTCGCTGCTCGGCTATTTCGCGTGGAATACGCGCCGCCTGATCACCGAGCAGATCACTTCCACGGTGAATGCCGAGGTCGGCGAGGTCACCGAGATCTACAACCGGCGCGGCCTGCTCCGCCTGGTGTTCACCATCGGCAATCGGGCGCTGCGGCCGGGCGCCAACCTCTATCTCGTGACCGTACCGAATGGGCAAGCGATCGCCGGCAATGTCGGCTCGCTGGCCCTGGTGATGGGAATGCAAGGCTGGACGGAGACGGCCTATCGGCGACTTGACGACAATGACAACACCGATCACCGCGCGCTGGTGCGGGTCACCGAGATGACCAATGGCTTCCGGCTGCTGATCGGGCGCGATCTGGAGGAGCGGCGGCGGCTGTTCGGCATCGTCGCGAAAGCCGCGCAATGGTCGATCCTGGTGGTGGTCGTGCTCGGCATCGGCGGCGGCATCTTCGTTGCGCGGCGGGTGCTGCAGCGGATCGATGCCATGACCGGCACCGCCCAGCGCATCATGGCTGGCGATCTCTCCGACCGCCTGCCGGTCGGCCGCAGCGGCGATGAGCTCGATCGTCTCGCCGAAAACCTCAACACCATGCTGGAGCGGATCGAGGCGCTGATGACGGGGCTGAAGGAAGTCTCCGACAACATCGCCCACGACCTCAAGACGCCGCTGACGCGCTTGCGCAACCGTGCCGAGGAGGCATTGGCGCGCGCCGGCAGAGAGGCCGATTACCGGGCTGCGCTGGAGCGCACCATCGAGGATTCGACTGCCTGATCCGCACCTTCAATGCGCTGCTGATGATCGCGAGCGCGGAGTCCGGGCAGGCGCGCGGCAACATGGATGATTTCGACGCGGCCGAGGTCGCCGCCGGCATCCACGAAGGCTCTACGAGCCGCTCGCCGAGGACGACGGCATGAGCC
>CAWGJM010000020.1:0-1091282 GCA_963822795.1 uncultured Alphaproteobacteria bacterium | reverse complement strand
GCATCGACCAGCCCTATGAGACGCCGGAGACGCCGGAAATCTCGCTCGACACCTCGGTCACCTCAGCCGAAGCCGCCCGCGAGCGCATCGTCGGCTATTTGCAGGGGATTTCGGGCTGAAACCGGGGCCTCGCGGCCGGAGACGCGCCAAATTGCGGCCTCACCCGCCAACAGCGCAGGTCCGGAAGATCTGTCCGGATCCGATAAGTCTTTGTTCTGACGCGGGGTATTTCTCCCCAGCGCCCGTGGCGCAACTTGTCGGCGCTGTGATCAGAAATCCGACGCGATCCCCTTGTTCTCCCAGTCTCCGTAGCGTGTCGGTTCCGGCCCTTTCGGGCCCTGATATTCTTTAGCGGCAGGCTTGGCGTTCGCCGCGGCGGCCTGCCGACGCGCTTCGGCTTCGGCTAGCGCGCGCTCCGCCGCCGGCGTCAGCGACTTTCGCGCCAAGGGCGTGGCCGTAGTCGGCCGTGAAGGATCGTCGCTCATCGCCAATAACTCGAAGCCCAAGGAGCCGCGCATGGTCAATAGATCGTGCGGCGGCGTGAAAAAGCCAGAGGTGCTTCTATATCCGGCATATCCGCATGGCAAAGGTGTTGTCTCGTCAATGCCGGGCGCCGAATCTTCGCAAACTCCCCCCTTCCGAGTAACGTTCCAGCATGCCTCCTCAGCGCATTTGCTACTCCGTCCGAAGTGCCCGGTTTCGCGGCACGGCGGATCGCGGCGGATATCGTCGATGGCGTCCTGCACAAGCACCGCACGCTTGACGACCTGCTTGACGGCGCCGCCGCCCATCCCGGGCTGAAGGCGCTCGCCGATCGCGATCGCGCCCTGATGCGACGGCTGGTGGCGACGATACTCCGCCGATTGGGCACGCTCGGCCATGTGTTGTCGCGGTCGCTCGACCGCGGCATCCCGACGGACGCGCCGCGGGCGCAGAGCGCGCTTCTGATCGGCGCCGCGCAGATCCTCTGGATGGACGTGCCCGATCACGCCGCGGTCGACCTCTCGGTGCGGCTGGTGCAGTCGGACCGGCGCGCCGCGAAATATGCCGGGCTCGTTAATGCGGTGCTGCGCCGCTGCGCCCGTGAAGGCGCTGGCCTGGTCGAGGAATTGAAATCGCAGACGCTGGATATTCCGGCCTGGCTGCTGGCGCGCTGGAGCGCGCATTACGGTGAGGCCACCGCGAAAGCGATGGCGCTCGCGCTCGCCCACGAACCCGCGCTCGATATCACCGTGAAAACCGGCCCTGAACATTGGGCAACCCGCCTGCACGGCGAAGCACTGCCGACGGGGTCGGTGCGCACGCTGTTGCAGGGATCGGTGACGATGCTGCCGGGTTTTGCCGAGGGCCAGTGGTGGGTGCAGGATGCCGCCGCGGCGTTGCCCGCGCGCCTGTTCGGCGACGTCGCCGGCAAGCGCATCGCCGATCTCTGCGCCGCGCCCGGCGGCAAGACCGCGCAGCTCGCGTACGCGGGCGCCCGCGTCACGGCGCTCGATCGCTCGCCGGCGCGGATGGCGCGGTTGAGCGACAATCTGGCTCGGCTCGGGCTAGAGGCGGAAGCTGTATCGGCTGATGCCAACGAATGGCCAGGCGGAAATGACGGCGGCTTCGACGGTATCCTGGTCGATGCGCCCTGCTCTTCGACCGGCACGATGCGCCGTCACCCCGATGTCGCCTGGCTTCGGCAGGAAGCCGATATCGCCGCGCTGACGTCCTTGCAGAAGCGCCTGTTGCAGAAGGCCGTCAGCCTGCTGAAACCCGGCGGGACACTGGTCTATTGCACGTGCTCGCTGGAGCCGGAAGAGGGCGAAGCTGTGGTCGCGGCGCTGCTGGCGAACGAATTGGGCGTCCGTCGGATACCGATCGAGGCCGGCGAAGTCGCGGGTCTTACGGAAATCCTCAATGCGGACGGCGATTTACGCACGCTGCCCTGCCATTTGCCGCATGTGGATGCCCGGCTTGCCGGTCTCGATGGTTTTTACGCCGCCAGATTAGTTAAATCTCCTTGATTTTGCACCATATTTCGGCTCGGTTGCGCTGATTTGCTCGCTTTCAAGAGGGTGTCTTGCCGGCGTTTCCGGATTAAAAGGATGCGCCTGGATTCCTCTCCCCTCCATCAAAGGTAAGGCGTGTCGGTCGCTCAACGCAGACGCATCTCGACGCTGATTATGGGCCGGTTCGCGCGCGGCATGATGGCGCGCGCAAGCGGCGGATCGGTGGCGTTGTCGCGGCTGTGGCCTGGCCGGACCGATCGGCTGATCATCGCCCCGCACGACCTGCGCACCGCCGACGCCACCCGCGCCGCCGAGATCTATGCCGGTCGCTTCGTGTTCGCCGGCAAGATCGTGACCTGCCACGGCCGCTCCATTTTCGATCTGGAGCCGCCGTCGGAAGACTGGGAGGTCGCGCTGCTCGGCTTCGGCTGGCTCCGCCATCTGCGCGCCGCCGACACCGCGCTGACCCGAGCCAATGCCCGCGCGCTGGTCGACGACTGGATCTCCAATCCGGCGCACAGGCGCCCGGCGGCGCGCCGCGCCGACGTGCTGTCGCGCCGCGTGATCTCGCTGTTGTCGCAGGCGCCGCTGGTGCTCAGCGATACCGACGGCAAATTCTATCGGCGCTATTTGCGCGGGCTGACGCGGGAGATCCGCTATCTGCGCTACACGATGCTCGACATCCCCGACGGCGTGCCGCGGCTGCAGGTCCTGATTGCGCAGTGCTACGCCTCGCTCTGCCTCGCCAACCAGGCGCGGCACATCCGCAGCGCGACCCGCAAGCTATCGGACGAATTGCTGCGCCAGATACTGCCCGATGGCGGGCATATTTCGCGCAATCCCGGCGCCCTGATCGAATTGCTGATCGACCTGTTGCCGTTGCGGCAGACCTTTGCCGCCCGCAACATCGCGCCGCCGCCGGCATTGTTGAACGCCATCGACCGCATGATGCCGATGCTGCGGTTTTTCCGGCATGGCGACGGCACGATCGCGCTGTTCAACGGCATGAGCGGCACGCCGTCCGATCTGTTGGCGACACTGCTCGCCTACGACGACACCCGCGGCACGCCGATGGCGAGCATGCCGCATTCGGGCTTTCAGCGGCTCGAGGCCGGCGCCACGACCGTGATCATGGATACCGGCCTGCCGCCGCCGCCGAGCGTCAGCCACGAAGCCCATGCCGGCTGCCTGTCGTTCGAATTGTCGTCTGGCGCAAGCCGCATCGTCATCAATTGCGGCATGCCCTCCACCGGCCGCGACAATTGGCGTGCCTTCGCGCGCTCCACCGTCGCGCATTCGACCCTGACCTGCCACGAGCTCTCGTCCTGCCAGTTCGTCGAGCTGTCGGCGATGAAACGGCTCCTGCATGGCGCGCCGATCGTCAGCGGACCGTTGAATGTGGAGAATTACCGCGAGGTGGTCGCCAATGGCGAGTTGTTGACCACATCACATGACGGTTACGTGCCGCGGTTCAGCGTGATCCATCGCCGGGCGCTGATGGTGGCGCATGACGGCTCCAGGCTGGACGGCGAGGACACGGTTTCGCCGGCGCCGGGCGGGCGCACCCGCGCCAACCAGACCGACTATGCGGTGCGGTTTCACCTGCACCCTTCGGTGAAGGCGAGCCGGCTCAGCGACGCGCGCGGCGTGATGTTGGTGCTGCCGAACCGCGACGTCTGGACCTTCGAGGCGCTCGACGACAAGGTCGAGCTGGAAGACAGTGTGTTCCTTGCCGGAAATGACGGGCCCCGCCGCACCGCCCAGATTGTGATCCGTCAGGACTTGCGCCAGGCCTCCTCGATCCGCTGGAGCTTTGTTCGCTCGGTGACGTCGCCGGCGACGACCTCGGCGCGCCGAAACGCGCGGCCCGAACCGGAATTGCCGTTGTAAAATTGTGCCCAAGGTCCGTTTCGCCACGGTTTCGCCGAGGGCAAAACCGTGCTACCCGGCGGCCTTGCACAGGATTCCGACATGACCGATCAGACCCGCCGCGTCACCCGCGCTCTATTGTCCGTTTCCGACAAGACCGGACTGATCGAATTGGCCCGCGCCTTAGCCGCTCACGGCGTCGAGTTGATCTCGACCGGCGGCACCGCGAAGGCGATCGCGGCGGCCGGACTGGAGGTCAGGGATGTCTCGGAACTGACCGGATTTCCGGAAATGATGGACGGGCGGATCAAGACCCTGCACCCGAAGGTGCATGGCGGGCTGCTCGCGATCCGCGACAATGCCGAGCACGCCCAGGCGATGAAGGCGTACGGCATCGCGCCGATCGATCTGCTCGTGGTCAATCTCTATCCGTTCGAAGCTGCCGTCGACAACGGCGCTGATTTTGCCAAGTGCATCGAGAACATCGATATCGGCGGGCCTGCGATGATCCGCGCCGCGGCCAAGAACCACGACGATGTCGCGGTCGTGGTCGAAGCTTCCGACTATCAGGCGGTGCTCGACGAACTCGCGGCCAACAAGGGTGCAACCACGTTGGCGCTGCGTCGCCGCCTCGCCGCCAAAGCCTATGCGCGCACCGCCGCGTATGATGCCGCGATCTCGAACTGGTTCGCGGGCGAATTGAAAACCGAGGCGCCGGATTTCCGTGCCTTCGGCGGCCGGCTGATCCAGCCCCTGCGTTACGGCGAGAACCCGCACCAGACGGCGGCCTTCTATCGTACGCCCGACAAGCGTCCCGGCATTTCCACCGCCAGGCAGTTGCAGGGTAAGGAACTGTCCTACAACAACATCAACGATACCGATGCGGCCTATGAGTGCATCGCCGAGTTCGATCCTGCGCGTACGGCTGCCTGCGTCATCGTCAAGCACGCCAACCCTTGTGGGGTTGCCGAAGGCCCCGATCTCGTCACCGCCTATCGCAAGGCCTTCGCCTGCGATAGCCAATCGCCGTACGGCGGCATCATTGCCGTCAACCGCACGCTCGATGCGGAGGCCGCGCGCGCCATCATCGGAATCTTCACCGAGGTGATCATCGCGCCCGATGCGACGGAAGAAGCGATTGCCATCATCGCCGGCCGCCGAAACCTACGCCTGTTGCTGGCCGGTGGCCTGCCCGATCCGCGCGCGCCGGGCCTCACGGCCAAGACTGTCGCCGGCGGACTTCTGGTGCAGAGCCGCGACAATGCGGTCGTCGACGACATGGCGCTGAAGGTTGCAACCCGCCGCGCGCCGACTGACGCCGAACTGCGCGATTTGAAATTCGCGTTCCGCGTCGCCAAGCATGTCAAATCCAACACCATCGTTTACGCCAAGGATCTCGCGACCGTTGGTATCGGCGCGGGGCAAATGAGCCGGGTCAACTCCGCGCGCATCGCGGCGCGCAAGGCGCAAGACGCGGCCGCCGAACAAAAGCTTGCCGAGCCGCTGACCAAGGGCTCGGCCGTTGCATCGGACGCGTACTTCCCGTTCGCCGACGGCATGCTGGCCTGCGTCGAGGCCGGCGCCACCGCCGTGATCCAGCCCGGCGGCTCGATGCGCGACGACGAAGTGGTCAAGGCCGCCGACGAACACGGCATCGCCATGGTCTTCACCGGCGTCCGGCATTTCCGGCATTAGCGCTTCGTCGTCCCGGCGAAAGCCAGGACCCATAACCACAGGCGTCCGTTTTCCGGAAGGTGTCGGCCGGCGCTGCCCCTTTGATAGATCACGCGGTATGGGTCCTGGCGTGCGCCGGGCCGGCGACGGCAAGACCATTCACGTCAAATGCGACTATCGGCTGGTCGTCGACAATCTGATGGATCTTACTCACGAGGCCTTTGTCCACGGCGGCAGCATCGGCAATGAGGCGGTCGCGGAAGCGCCGTTCGACGTGACCCATGGCGACAAGACCGTGACCGTGACCCGCTGGATGACGGGCATCGAGGCGCCGCCGTTCTGGGCGGCGCAACTGCAGAAGCCGGGACCGGTCGACCGTTGGCAGATCATTCGCTTCGAGGCGCCCGGCACCGTCAACATCGATGTCGGGGTCGCGCCCGCCGGCACCGGCGCACCGGAAGGCGACCGCTCGCACGGGGTCAACGGCTATGTGCTCAATACCATGACGCCGGAAACCGCGACGACCTGTCACTACTTCTGGGCCTTCGTGCGCAACCATCGCCGCACCGAACAGAGGCTCACCACGGAAATCCGCGAAGGGGTTTCCGGCATTTTCCACGAAGACGAGGTCATTCTCGAAGCCCAGCAGCGGGCGATCGACGAGAATCCCGATCGCGTCTTCTACAATCTCAACATCGACACAGGTGCGATGTGGGCGCGGCGCGTGATCGACCGCATGGTCGCGCGGGAGAGCGCGGCGGCGACGGTGCAGGCCGCGGAGTGAAGCGATGAGCGAACGCGATCCCGATCGCGCGGTGTCGCAAACGGTGCGCGCCCGGCTTGCGCTGCGCGACCAGATCCTTTCGGGCAGCTTGCGGTCCGGCGAGCGGATTTCGGAGTTCCAAAGCGTTTTCAAGCGAAGTAGGTACCGGTTCGCGTCGAGAAAACGCGACAAAAGATCAAGCGAGCCACCGCCTCATGAGATTTGCGCAGAAATGGACGCCATGCACAGTTCACGCGATCCGCGATCTCACGCCCGCGATGCGCGCCGGCGACGAAGGCAGGCGGATCGACCTGGACCAGACTTTCGCTCATCTGTCGCCGGATGCGCTGGCGATCATCTGCGGCCGATGCGGCTGCTCGAAGCGGCCCGGCATGGCTGGGCGTCGGCCGGCCGCGTGCCGACCGATTTGCGCTACGAGACGTTCGGCTCAAGCGGTCTGCTGCCGACGGCAGCGTTCCGGGTCCGGATCGATCATTCCGGCCGGGAGATCGTGGTTGGCGAAAATAAATTGATGCTCGATGCGCTCAACGAGGCCGGGTTTGAGGTGATGTCGGACTGCCAACGCGGTGAATGCGGCGTTTGTGCGATCGACGTCGTTGCCGTGGACGGCCAGATCGATCATCGCGATGTGTTTTTTAGCGATCACCAGAAGAGCGCAAACGGCAAGATCTGCCCCTGCGTCTCGCGCGCCGTTGGCGCGATTACTGTGAATACGCTTTATCGGAGCGATGCCCGCTAGCATGGCCGCCAACCTCCCGTTGTCCTCGCAACAGCGAGGACCCATAACCACAGGCTTCGGTTTTGCGGAAAGTGCCAGCTTCACCTTTGACCTATCGATAGATCACGCGGTATGGGTCCCGACCTTCGCCGGGACGACCGGTTGAGAATCTTTAACCCGCGCGAGCAGCGCCAATCCCGTCACGAAAAACAGCACCAGCACGGCCATCCCGGCCTTCTGATTTGCGGTCGCCGCGGTGACGATGCTGATCAACAGCGGGCCGATGAACGACGTGACCTTCCCGGTCAGCGCGAACAACCCGAAATATTGCGCGATACGGTCCTTTGGCGCCATCCGGATCAGAAGCGAGCGCGAGGCCGCCTGCAGCGGCGCGCCGGCGGCGCCGATCATGCAGCCCAGTACGAGATAGGCGCGTTCGGCGGCCGAGGCGAACAGGGCGCCGCCCGGCGCCGGCGGGGCGACGGGAATGAACAGGATCGAATGCTTGTCGACCAAAAGGATCGCGACGATCGCGGTCAAGAGGATCGTCATGCTGCCGGCGATCACGCGCTTTGATCCCAGCCAATCGTCGAGCTTACCGCCGAACCATCCCCCGAAGGTGCCGGCCATTGCGAGGATGATGCCGAAGGTGCCGATCTGGATCGTGTTCCAGCCGAAGGTGCCGGCGGCGTAGATGCCGCCGAACGCGAACAGCGACACCAGGCCGTCGGTGTAGATCATGTTGGCGAGCAGAAACGTCGCGATCGATCGCTGCTTCGGCAGTTCGAGCAGCGTCTGCTTCAGCTCGGCGAGGCCCGTGTGCAGCGCGTCGCGCAAGCGATGCCGCGCGGGATAATCCGGCGTCAGCAAGAACATCGGCAGCACGAACACGATGAACCAGACTCCCGTTAGCGGACCTGAGATGCGGTCGCCCTCATGGGTGACCGGATCAAGCCCGAACAGCGGTGAGAAGCCGAACAGCGTGCGGCCGGTTTCGGGACTGGCGGCGAGAAAGCCGAGCACGAGGATGAGGCTCAGGATGCCGCCGATATATCCCGTCGCCCAGCCGGTGCCGGACAAGCGTCCGATCCGGTCCGGCGGCACCAGCGTCGGCATCATTGCGTTATTGAATACGGTTGCGAATTCGACGCCGACGGTCGCGATCGCGTAGGCGAGCAGCAGGGGTGGGATCACGCTCGCGTCGCCGGGCTTGCCGAACCACATCAGCGCGGAGCCGATCACCAGCATGGCGCCGAAGGCTGCGATCCACGGCTTGCGGCGGCCGGAGGCATCCGCGACCGCACCCAATACCGGGGAGAGCAGCGCAATCGCCATGCCCGCAGCCGCTGTAGCAAAGCCCCACAGCGCCTGTCCGCTCGCGGGATCGGACGCGACATGGGTGGCGAAATAGGGTGCGAACACGAAGGTCGTGATCAGCGTGAAATAGGGCTGCGCCGCCCAATCGAAGAAAATCCAGCTAATGACGGCGGAGCGCGGGGGATAGATTTTCGGCAAGTCGACGCTGTCAGCGTCGGAAACGATCGCCGTCATTCAAAAATGTCCTTCACGCTGACGCATTTTGGCTTTTAGGTTCCAACCCATATAGCATCGTGGCGACGTTGGCTTGACCTGGACCCACGGCGGAATTTTGATGATGTCGTTTGCGATAACCCGAAGCCAAATTTTTGCGGCGCTGTCGCTGCTGATCGCGTTCACCCCAGCCACGGGCGCGCAGGAGAGGCACCGAGAACCCTACGTACCATTTCCCGCCGACAAGGTTCACGCAACCGTCGCCGAACATGGCATGGTTGTGGCGCAGGAGAAGATCGCCGCGCAGATCGGCGCCGATATCTTACGGCAAGGCGGCAGCGCCGTCGATGCCGCGGTTGCCACCGGTTTTGCGATGGCGGTGACCTATCCGCGCGCGGGGAATATCGGCGGCGGCGGGTTCATGGTGATCCACCTCGCCGGCCGCAACGAGGACGTCGCGATCGATTATCGCGAAGCCGCGCCTCAAGCGACCAGGCGCGATATTTTTCTTGGCGCCGACGGCAAGCCCGACAACACGAAATCCCGCGATTCGGCGCTGAGCATCGGCGTGCCCGGCACGGTCGCCGGGCTTTCGCTGGCGCTTGAGAAATATGGCTCGGGCAACTTCACGTTGGCGCAACTCGTCAAGCCCGCGATCGATCTCGCCCGCGACGGCTTTGCACTGGCCGACGACATGGCGGATACCCTGCCGGATGGCCAAAGGCGGCTGTCACATTGGCCGGCATCGACGAAGATCTTCTCCCATCCCGACGGGACGTCCCTGCGCGACGGCGACCAACTGGTGCAGAGCGATCTCGCGGCCACGTTGACAGCGATCGCCGAGCAGGGTCCGAGCGGATTTTACCAGGGGCCGGTTGCCGAAAAGCTGGTCAAGGCGATCGACGATGCCGGCGGCATCATGACGCTGGACGACCTGAAATCCTATCAAGCCATCATCCGAACGCCGGTGCGCGGCAGCTACCGCGGCTACGACATCATTTCGATGCCGTTGCCCTCGTCGGGCGGCACGGTGCTGCTGGAGACGCTGAACATTCTCGAAGGCTTTCCGCTTGGCGACCTCAAGCCGGGCTCGGCGACATCGCTGCATCTCTTGATCGAGGCGATGAAGCGGGCCTATGCCGATCGTGCGCGCTATCTCGGCGATCCTGCCTTCGTCAACGCCCCGATTGTCACCTTGATCGCCAAGGATTACGCGGCGAAGCAGCGCGCGAATATCGATCTCAATCACGCGACGGCCTCGGCCGAGGTGTTTTCGCCGGCACCGCCGCACGAAGGCGGCAACACCACGCATTACTCGGTGGTCGACAGTCTGGGCAACGCGGTCAGCAACACCTATACGCTGAATTTTCCCTACGGCGTCGGCCTGGTCGCCGAAGGCACCGGCGTGCTGCTCAACAACGAGCTCGACGATTTCACCGCGGCGCCCGGCGCGTCCAATGCGTTCGGCCTCGTCGGCTACGAGGCCAATCTCCCCGGCCCCGGCAAGCGGCCGTTGTCGTCGATGTCGCCGACCATCGTGCTGAAAGACGGTAAGCCGGTTCTGGTGACGGGCTCGCCTGGCGGCAGCCGCATCATCTCGACCGTGCTGCAGGTCATCGTCAATGTGCTCGATTATCACATGGATGTCGCCGCCGCGGTGGCGGCTCCCCGGCTGCACCATCAATGGCTGCCGGATGAAGTGAGGATCGAGCGCGGCTTTGCCGAGGACGCGCTTGCCGGGCTGAAGGCCAGGGGCCATCGCGTGATCGAGCCGATGGGACAGACCTCGGCCAATTCGATCGCCGCAACCGACAACGAATTGCTGGGCGCGCCCGATCCGCGCACCCGCGGCGCCGAAGCGGCGGGGCAATAAATTCTTCTGGCGCATTGCCTCGGGGCGGCATCGGAGTAGGATTTGACCTGCCCGTGCGAGCCGGCCGCCGGGCCCATCAAGGCCGGCCAAAAATGATTTTCCGGGGAAACAACCGTCATGACCACGGCCGAGCCATCGCAGGCGATCGAAACCGCTGCAATCGAAGACACCAGCCTGCTCGCGTTTTATCGCGACATGAATCTGCCGGAACGGCGGACGTTCTGGGCCTGCGCGTCGGGCTGGGCCCTCGACGGCATGGACTTCATGATCTACCCGCTGGTGATCGGGACTATCATCAAGCTGTGGAGCGTCGATCCCGGCACCGCCGGCCTTGCCGGCACCGTGACGCTATTATCCTCCGCGATCGGCGGCTGGCTCGGCGGTTACCTCGCCGACCGCATCGGCCGGGTCAGAACCCTGCAATTCACGATCCTGTGGTTCTCGTTCTTCTCGCTGATTTGCGCTGTCGTGCAGAGCTTCGACCAGCTCCTGATCGCGCGCGCGGTGCTCGGCTTGGGTTTTGGTGGCGAATGGGCGGCGGGCGCGGTGCTGATGGGCGAGGCGATCCGCCCGCAATATCGCGGACGTGCGGTCGGTTCGGTGCAATCGGGCTGGGCGGTCGGTTGGGGTCTTGCCGTGCTGGCGCAGGCGATCCTATTCTCCTGTTTCCCGGCTGAGATCGCATGGCGCTGGATGTTCGCGGTCGGCGCGCTGCCGGCGCTGCTGGTGTTTTATCTCCGCCGTTACGTCACCGAGCCCGAGATCGCCGCCGCCACCCGCGCCAAGCTGGCGCAAGCCGGCAATCAACCGCCGCTGTGGGAAATCTTCTCCGGCCAAATCCTGCCGACCACCATCCTGGCGTCGCTGATGGCGACGGGCTGCCAAGGCGGCTATTACGCCATCACCTTCTGGGTGCCGCAGTTCCTGACCAAGGAGCGCCATCTGTCGATCGTCGGCTCGACCGGCTATCTCGCGGCGCTGATCATCGGCTCGTTCATCGGCTATCTCGTCGGCGCCTGGCTTGCCGACCGCATCGGGCGACGCAATCTGTTCCTGACCTTCTCGCTCGGCGCGATCGCGGTGGTGCTACTCTACACGCAACTGCCGTTGACCAACGAAATCCTCTGGGTGCTGGGTTTCCCGCTCGGCTTCTTCGCCTCCGGCTACTTCTCCGGCATGGGTGCGTTCCTCACCGAACTCTATCCGACGCGGCTGCGCGGCTCGGGCCAGGGCTTTTGCTACAATTTCGGCCGCGGCATCGGCGCGCTGTTCCCGTTCCTGGTCGGCGCCCTTTCCACTTCGACGACGCTCGCGAACGCGATCGCGATCTTCGCGGTCGCGGCCTATGGCGTGTTCTTCCTCGCCGCCTTCGCGCTGCCGGAGACCCGCGGCCGCGTGCTGCACGCGGATGGTTGATGCGACGTGATTTAGTGGACCTTGCTCCGTCGTTCCCTCTCCCACAACGGGAGAGGAGCCCATCGTCCCATGCGACCCTTACTGGAGTTTTTCAGATGGCATCCCTCAAAGGCAAGACGCTTTTCATCTCCGGCGCGAGCCGCGGCATCGGGCTTGCAATTGCGCTGCGCGCCGCGCGCGACGGCGCCAATATCGCGATCGCGGCGAAGACCACCGAGCCGCACCCGAAGTTGAAGGGCACCATCTTTACGGCCGCCGAGGATGTGCGCGCGGCTGGCGGCGAGGCGTTGCCGTTGGTCTGCGACATCCGCGACGAGGCCCAGGTGATCGCGGCGATCGACCACACGGTGGATGAGTTCGGCGGCATCGACATCTGCATCAACAATGCCAGCGCCATCAGCGTGACCAACTCGCAGGCGACCGACATGAAGCGCTACGACCTGATGATGGGCATCAATACCCGCGGCACTTTCATGGTGTCGAAATATTGCATCCCACATCTAAAGAAGGCGGACAGTCCGCACATCCTGATGCTGTCGCCGCCGCTCGACATGAAGGCGAAATGGTTCGAGAACTCGACCGCCTATACCATGGCGAAGTTTGGCATGAGCCTATGCGTGCTGGGGCTTTCGGCCGAGCTGAAGAGCGCGGGCATCGCTGTCAACGCGTTGTGGCCGCGCACCACGATCGCGACCGCCGCGGTCGGAAATCTGTTAGGGGGAGATGCCATGATGCGCGCCAGCCGCACCCCCGAGATCATGGGCGATGCCGCCTATGCCATCCTGACAAAACCGTCGCGCGAATTCACCGGGCAGTTTTGCATCGACGACAAGGTGCTCTATGCCTCTGGCGTGCGCGACTTCGATGGCTATCGCGTCGACCCTTCCGTGCCGCTGATGTCCGATTTCTTCGTGCCCGACGACGACGTGCCGCCGCCCGGCGTCAGCGTGCAGCCGCTGCCCTCGGTTGGCGGGGTGCAGAAGTAGCGCTAAACAGAAGGTGAAGCGCTGGCGCTGCTCCGGGGGAGATTTGTGTTGTTGCGAAAGCTGGTCGCCGGCGCCTTGGTCCTCGCGCTGCCGATAGGTCTGTGCGTGGTCTATCGCCCCGACCGCGCGATCCAGACGGGAACCGCTGCGGTCGCGGACGCTGTGTGTGCGAAAACCTTCGTGTCCGGGCTCGATCCTGAGTCCGTCTATGCGCAGACCCTCGATCGTCCCGGCATTCGCGATTTGCGCCGCGTGATGCGGTATCGCGTGGATCGCACCACCAATACGGTCGACGTTTCGGTATTGGGTCTGATGGCGAGCCACGCCGTCTTTCGCGACGGTTTTGGTTGCGTCCTGCGCCATGGATCGCAAGCGCCCTATCAGCTCAGGAGCGACATCGACGCGCTGAAGAAGCCGAAGACGCCGCCGCTGTTGCCGGAGATTGCCGGCCCTGCCCCGATCGAACCCGCCGATCCAGCGTTGAAGGCCGCGCTGGATCATGCCTTCGAAGAACCGGACGCGCCGCCCTATCGAAGGACCAAGGCGGTCGTGATCGTCCGCGACGGCCAGGTCATCGCCGAGCGCTACGCCGATGGCGTCGGCATCAATACCCCGCTGCCCAGCTTCTCCATGACCAAGTCGATGGTCAACGCCCTGCTCGGCATCCTGACCCGGCAAGGCGTTCTTACGCCCTCGTTCCCGGCGCCAGTTCCCGAGTGGCACGCCGCGTCCGATCCGCGCCACGAAATCGAGATCGAGCACATGATGCGCATGACCACGGGACTTGCGCTCGACGAAACCAATTCTGGCTACGATCCGTCAAGTCAGATGTATCTCTACGATGACATGGCGGGCTTTGCGGTGAAGGCGCCGCTGACTGCGCCGCCGGGAACGCGCTGGGCTTATTCCAGCGCCACCACGCAGCTTCTGGCCCGGATCATCCGCGACGCGCTCGGCGGGCCCGAGCAGACGCTGGCACTGGCGTGGCGTGAATTGTTCAATCCGCTGGGGATGCGCGACGTGACCTTGGAGTTCGATGCCGGCGGCACCCTGCAGGGCTCGAACAACATGCTGGCGAGTGCACGGAACTGGGCGCGCTTCGGCCTACTCTATCTCAACGACGGCGAGGTCGGAGGGAAGCGTATTCTGCCGGACGGCTGGGTGGATTTTTCCGCGGCCGCGACGCTGGACACGGATTACGGCGCGGGCTTTTTCACCAATCGCAGCGAGCATGAATATGCCAGGGGCCGGGTCCGGCTCGGGATTCCCCGCGACGCGTTCTTCGCATCCGGCAATCTCGGTCAGCGCTGCGTGATCATCCCGTCGCAACACATGGTCGTAGTTCGCATGGGCGATGCCGTCGATCCCACCGGCGACATCCGCGGCCTCGGGCGGCTGGTCAAGGAAGTGATCGCGGCGACGGGGCGCTAGCTCCCTCTCCCCGCTCTTTTCAGGCTGTGCGAAAAGTCGGTTGCTCGATTTGCACACAGAATATCTGCCTCGATTTCGTCGAGGCAGAAACCAATTACATTGCTAACTTCTGTCCAGTGACGACAATTGAGAAAACAATTCTGTACCTCTCTGGCTCAAGCGACTTTTTTCACACAGCCTGTTTCGCGGGGAGAGGGTTGGGGTGAGGGGCTCTATCCGCGAGCGCGATTCGTGGAGAGTCCCCTCGCCCGGCTCGCATCTGCGATCCGATCCGACCTCTCCCCGCAAGGGCGGGGCGAGGTGAAGTCACCGTCCCACCGTGTACGGCCCGCCTTTTTCCAGCGCGCGTTGATAGGCCGGGCGGTGGTAGATGCGTTCGAGGAACGCCATCGCCTTCGGATGCCCCTGCTCCAGCCCGCCGCGCGCGGCGGCGGCTTCCAGCGGAAAGCTCATCTGGATGTCGGCCGCGGTAAATTCGCTGCCGGCCAACCACTCGTTCTTCGCAAGCTCGCCTTCCCAGAACGCCATGTGCTGTTTGAGCTGCGGATTGACCAGCGTAGCCAGCGCCTGGTTGGAAACTTTCCGTACCAAAGGACGCAGCAGCGCCGGCGCGCGCCTCGGCATCAGGGTGAACAGGAGCTTCAATAACAGCGGCGGCATTGCGGAGCCTTCCGCGTAGTGCAGCCAATAGGTGTAGCGCAGTCGCTCCGGCGTGTTCGGCGGCGGGATCAATCGCCCATTGCCATAGGTGCCGATGAGATATTCGACGATCGCGCCCGATTCCGCGATGGTGTTGTCGTTGTCGGTGATGACGGGCGATTTGCCGAGCGGATGGATCGCGCGCAGTTCGGCTGGCGCCCGCATGTCCGGCTGGCGCTGATAGCGCACGATATCGTAGGCCACGCCGAGCTCTTCCAACAGCCAGAGCACCCGCTGCGAGCGCGAGTTGTTGAGATGATGAACCGTCAGCATGGCGTCCCCCTCCATATCCCTGCGTTACGCCGATCCCGTAACAGGGCGCCCGGCAATTTGCGATGGACTCCGAGGGGTTTTTGGCCGAAATATTCACCCGGGCAACAAGGGCGCTTTCCGCCAGATCAAGCGGCGGACCGCCGCGCCGGCGCGGGGTGCCCGGCGGATTATTCGCGGCCATGTCGTCAGGCTCGCCTCCGGCGACCATGCCCGGACAATTGATCGCTTGAACCCGAGCGGTCCGACTGGTTAAATGACGAAGATCATATAAGAATCTTAAGTCAGGGAGACCGCCGTGAGCCAAGCCCCGCAATTCATGTTCGATTTCGGCAGCCCGAACGCGTATCTCAGTCACGAGGCGATCCCGACGATTGAACAGCGCATCGGCGTCAAATTCGAATATGTGCCGGTCCTGCTCGGCGGCATCTTCAAGGCCACCAACAACAAATCTCCCGCCGAAACGCTGGCCGGCGTCAAGAACAAGCCCGAGTTCCACGCGATCGAGACCGAGCGCTTCGTCAAGCGCTTCCAGGTCCAGCCCTATGTCTGGAACCCGTTCTTTCCTGTCAACACGCTGAACCTAATGCGCGCCGCAATAGCCGCGCAATTCGAGGGCGTGTTCGAGAAATATGTCGACGCCGCCTTTCATCATATGTGGCGAGAGCCTAAGAAAATGGACGACCCGGAGGTCGCGATCAAGGCGCTCAACTCGTCCGGCCTCGACGGCGCAAAGCTGTTGGCACGGGCGCAAGAGGCCGACGTGAAGGCAAAGCTGATCGAGAATACGCAGGTCGCCGTCGAGCGCGGCGCCTTCGGCTCGCCGACCTTCTTCGTCGGCAAGGACATGTTTTTTGGCAAGGAGCAGTTGCGCGAGGTCGAGGAGCTGATCGCGGGCAAGTGACGCCGTGAGGCAAGGTGGAGAGCAGCCATGGAGAAACGTAACGCCACCGCAGCCGTGATCGGTGCCGGCGACTATATCGGCGCTGAGATCGTCAAGAAATTCTCCGCCGAAGGTTTTGCCGTGTTCGCAGGACGGCGCAACGGCGAGAAGCTCGAACCGCTGGTCAAGGAAGTCGAGGCCGCGGGCGGAACGATCTTCGCCCGCTCGCTCGACGCGAGGAAAGAGGAGGAGACGACGGCGTTCCTCAACGACGCCGACAAGCACGCCCCGCTCGAGGTCTGCATCTTCAACGTCGGCGCCAACGTCAACTTCCCGATTCTGGAGACCACCGACCGCGTGTTCCGAAAAGTGTGGGAAATGGCCTGCTGGGCCGGCTTTGTCGCAGGCCGCGAATCGGCGCGACTGATGCTGCCGCGCGGCCGCGGCAACATCTTCTTCACCGGCGCCACGGCCTCGCTTCGCGGCGGCAGCGGCTATGCGGCCTTCGCCAGCGCCAAGTTCGGCCTGCGCGCCGTGGCGCAGTCGATGGCGCGGGAATTGGGACCGAAAAACATCCATGTCGCGCATCTGGTGATCGATTCCGGGGTCGATACCGCCTGGGTGCGCGAGCGCCGCGAAAAGCTGTGGGGCAACGAGGCGCTGGACAATCCGGATCTCCTGATGCCGCCGGCCTCGGTCGCCGCCTCCTACTGGCAGCTCTACCAGCAGCCGCGCAGCGCCTGGACCTTCGAGATGGAAATCCGCCCGTTCGGGGAAAAATGGTAAGCTGGCGAGTGGGCGAATAGGGAGTGGTGAATAGCGAACAGGGAACTTGAATTTCTATTCGCTACTCGCCATTCGCCACTCCACCCATCCGACAACAAAAAAGGATCTCAACAATGCGCGTTCTCGTGGTTGGCGCCGGGGCCATCGGCGGATATTTCGGCGGCAGGATGCTGCAGGCCGGCCGCGACATCACATTTCTGGTCCGGCCGCGACGCGCGGCGGAACTTGCCTCCGCGGGCCTTGTGATCAAAAGCCCGAACGGCGACGTCACCTTGAAAAATCCGCCGACGGTGCAGGCCGACGTCCTGAATGAGAAATTCGACGTCGTGCTGTTGAGCTGCAAGGCGTTCGATCTCGAGGATGCGATCAAATCCTTCGCGCCGGCGGTCGGACCTCAGACCTCGATCCTCCCGCTGCTAAATGGTATGCTGCATCTGGACGTGCTCGACGCGAAATTCGGGCGTGAGCGCGTGCTCGGCGGGCTCTGCGCGATCGCGGTGACGCTCAACGACAAGCGCGAAGTGGTGCAGCTGCAGCCGATGCAGTCGCTCACCTTCGGCGAGCGCGACGGCAAGATGACCGACCGGGTCCGCGCCATCGCCGAAATCTTCGGAAGCGGCAATTTCGGTTCGGTCGCCAGCGCAAACGTGCTGCAGGATATGTGGGAGAAGTGGACGTTCCTGGCTTCGATCGCGGCTTCGACCAGCCTGATGCGGGCCCCGCTCGGCATCATCCTGGCAGCACCCGGAGGCAAGGATTTCCTGCTCGGCATCCTCGACGAGTGCAAGGCGGTCGCGACTGCCGAAGGCTTTTCGCCCCGCGCGCCGTTCCTCGACCGCACCGTGACCATGCTGACCACCGAAGGCTCGCCGCTGACGGCGTCGATGTTCCGCGATATCAAGGCGGGCCAAAGGGTCGAAGCCGATCACGTGATCGGTGATCTGATCACGCGCGGCGATGCTGCCAAGGTTCCGGTGCCGCGCCTGCGTACCGCCTACACGCACCTGAAGGCCTATGAGAAGCAACTGGGATGAGGCTTGTCTTTCAACTCTTCCGTCGTCCCGGACCAGCGAGCGCTTGCGAGCGCGATCAGGGACCCATACGCCGTGCGCTCGCATTTCGGGAAAAAGTGCCGGACGGCTTTCCTTCAATCAGCAGCGCCTGTGGTTATGGGCCCCGCCGTTCGCCGGGGCGACGTTTAGAGATGCGCGAAATAATGCGCGAGCGCGGTGATCTCTTCGTCGCTTAGGGGATAGGCAACGTCCGCCATCGACGCTGGACCGCCGCCCGTCCGCTTGCCCGATTTGAAATCGTGCAGCGCCTTCACCAGATATTCCTCGCGCTGGCCGGCGAGCCTTGCGACCGCCTTGGTGCCGGCGAAGCTGTCGGTGTGGCATGACGCGCAACGCCGCCCCACGGCTGCCTCCGCGCCTTTCTTCGACAGATCGGGATTGTCATCGGGCGGTGCCTTCGGCGGCGTCAGCGAAGCAAAATAGTCGCCGAGATTGCGGACATCCCCGTTGGATATTTCTCCAACGAGCGGCTGCATCAGCTCGTTCTTGCGCGAGCCGGCGCGAAAATAGACCAGTTGCCACTGGATGAATTGATCCGGCTGGCCGGCGAGCGAAGGAACGTTCTCGGTCTGCGAAATTCCGTTTTCGCCGTGGCAGCCACCGCAGGTCGCGACCGTCTCCTTGATCGCATCGGCGGGATCGGCGGCGTGGGCAACTGATCCGCAGATCATGGCGATCGATAACATCCCGACTAGAGCAACACGCATCACTATCCTCTTCCTTGTCATTGCCGGCCACCGTTGTCTGTCTTGCGCAGACGACGTCAACATCTCTCCCGTTCCCGGCGATCCATCTCTCTTGCAAGAATTTCTGAACCTCCCCATGGCTAAAGCCAGGGGGTTCTGAGAGAGGCAGAAGGCAGTCTTTCCGGGGCTCTCGCGGTCTCTGTTTGCAGAGGCGCTACATCATCCCCGGCCTCGACGGCCGGCCCAACTCTCTTGATCCGGCGACCCGCTCTAACGCCATTACGGACGTGGGGTTGGGCAAAGCCCTTCCCGCTTGCAGGTTGAAGTACACTCGACATCGCCGTCCTCAGGAGCGGTTCCGCACTGGCCCAAGCGATCTTGACTTGGGGAATGTCGAGCAAATTCGTATCGCAGCATGTCGCAAGAAACGCGCTGTAGAGATCACGTTGAACCGGCTCTGTCCTGCCATCGCCGAACACATGAACCCGCTGCGAGAGCGGCTTCTTGATGTATTCGCCCGTGGTATGATCGAACTGGCTCAACCGTGTATGCCGGGTTTTGATCTCAATCACTCCACCGCCAGCACTTGCAGCCTTGCGCTGAAGCATCGAGATCAACATTCCTGGCGCACGCACTTTCACGCTGCGACCGTAGTTCTTCTGAAATGACTTGTAGCTCAACTCCTCTGTTTTGATGGTTGTCCCTTGACCGAGAATGCGGTTCGCCAACTCGCCATGCGATCGCTTGCGCTCGCCAGCCAATACTCGATCGCGCTCGCGTTTCGAAGCGGCAAGCGCCTGATAGCGCTGCGACCTGTTCCACCTTCTCTTACCCTTGATCGCGCGCCCTTTGGCATCGAAGTTGTCCAGGTTGGTTGCACGTCGCGAGCGGTCCATCGCGCGCTGGATCCGCCGGCAGTCGTTCCACGGTTCGACGACGCTCGGGCATAACTGCTCCAAAATAGCGTCGTCGCTTGATACCGCCGCGATGCTGGACGGCCCGATGTCGAGTCCGACAGTACCGTCCTTGGTGGTGTGCGTAGCGGGCGGCAAGCCCTCTTGCACCAACTGGCAAAACCAGCGGACGCGGCCCTTGATCTCGCGCCGGATAATGCGGACATACTTGGTCCTGGCCGCGAGCGCTTCTCTTTGCCAATCGCGTTTGTCCTTTGGATCGAGCATAAGCGGCAGCACAAGGCCGCTGTAGTGCACGGCCGGAACAGGCTCGGCGCGGTAGCGGATCACAGCGTCCGCTTTGCCCTCGATGCTGTTCAGCCGGTTTAACGATTTGAACCGTGGGCGGCCGCGCTTGCCAAACGCATACTGCTCGGCTGCCCGGAACGCGCGCAAACTCGTGGTTTGCGTGTCGTGGCTGCCGAGGTGATCGCCGATCCAGCAGGCATTGCGGCAGGAGAGCGCATGCTTTTCAATCTCGCGCGAGGTGAAGCCGAACCGCTCCAGTTCGGCCCCGAACGCTTGCGAGCGCGCTTTGTTGTGACGCTTCTCCACTGTCGCAGGCATGGCGCGTGCGGCTTGCCATGCCTTCGACTGCTTCATCAGATCGAGGCGGCGAAGGCACTCCTGCAAACAGGCATTATAGAGGTGCCGGGCCGCGTTCAGCCGCGTATCCAATGTCTTCTCATCCGCCGCAGTCGTCTGAAGCGGGAACTCGGCGACGAAGGACAGGGTTTTAACGCGCGGCATCACAGTCCTCTACGCATCAATTGCCGACTGCATTCATCTGCTAAAGCCGGATAGCTCTCTCCTGTGGCTGAGTAAATCTTTGCTCGAATAACTTGTACCGCAGAGGCGATGCCAACCCGACCAGCGACTTCCTCTAATGCCCTGTCGCACGCTGTTAGATTATGCCGGATGAAGTTTACGGTGATGCGTTCGAGAAACTCGGCGGGTGCATCTTCCGCCGCCCCGTCTCCATCCCAGTGCCATTCGTTATACGCTTCAATCGCCGCACGTCTCACCCAATGTTCCGGGCGCGTTTCAACAGAAACGTGCATTTCCAGACCTGCTGCATCAGTGCCGCGCGCTTTGTCTCCACGGCAGTCTTTGCTCCGCACTGACGCCGAGCAGCTTTCGCTTTTGCAGCAAGAAACTCTGACGACACCTCGAAGGAAGCTACTCTTGCGGTGTCGTAGAGGCGCATAGGCGCTGATTTCGCATAATGAGAATTGCGCCCTACCACATCCGGTTCCCCAAGGAGCGTGATGAGGGCTTGTGTCCATCCTCGCGCCTTAAGACCGGCAATTGAAATCATTTGAGGCTTTTCCATCAGACCCTCTTCTGATTTTCAATGTATTGCTTGATGAGCGCGAGGGGAGTGCCGCCGACCGAAGACACAAAATAACTGTTCGTCCATAATGTTGGAATGCGCCTGCGCAGCACCCGGAACTGCTGACGGAGAACACGCGAAGACCGGCCCTTGATGCCCTTCACCAGCCGGTGGATGCCGTATTGCGGATCGCAGCCGACAAGCAGATGGACGTGGTCTGACACGACTTCCATTTCAATCAGCGCCGATTGCGTCTCGTCGCATACTTGCCGAATTAGTTTCTTAAGTTTGGCGTCGATAGGCGGATTAAGAACTGGCTTACGGTATTTTGGGCAAAAACACCACGTGATATTTGCACGAGAAGAGAACGTTCCTGTTCGATCTGAAGTCCGCCACAGCCTATTATATACCTGGCTGATGTCTAATAGCAAAGAGGCGCTCACCCCATAGTTGAAACTAGGGGCTTGCGCGCCTAAGTTCGGTCATTTGATGGATGCCCGGGAGCCGTCCGTGCCAACCGCCTTCGTCCGAAGGCGGACTTCGACAGTCAGGAGGCTTCACCGGACTTCCGGCGTTAGTCCACCGAAGCTTCAGCGAAGGCGGACGAGCCCGGGCATGAATTGGTCGCATCGGGTCTGAAAACGCGAAGCTGCGGCCACTCGTTCCCGAACGGCCGCAGCTCCGGATGGTTCAAGCCTTACTTCTTGCTGTAGCTGATACGATAGATCGCACCGGCCCAGTCGTCGGCAACCAGGATCGAGCCGTCCTTGGCCAGAACGATATCGTCGGGACGGCCGAGATAGCCTTGATCGCCTTCGATCCAGCCGGATGCGAACACTTCCTGCTTCGGGTTCTTGCCGTCCGGACTGACATTGACGCGCACGATGCGGCCGCCCTGGTACTTATGCCGGTTCCAGGAGCCGTGCTCGGTGATCAGGATCGAGTTCTTGTACTCGGACGGGAATTGATCACCGGTATAGAACTTCATGCCGAGCGGAGCCACGTGAGCGCCGAGATTGAGCACCGGCGGGGTGAACTCGGAGCACTTGTGGCCCATCGCGAACTTCGGATCCGGCAGGTCGCCCTGGTGGCAATAGGGATAGCCGAAATGCTCCCCCATCTTGGAGATCATGTTCAGCTTGTCGGAGGGCAGATCGTCGCTGATCCAGTCGCGGGCGTTTTCGGTGAACCAGTATTTGCCGGAACGCGGATCGACGTCGCCGCCGACGCTGTTGCGAACGCCGAGCGCCCAGACTTCCGCGTTGCCGGTCTGCGGATCGACCCGGCGGATCTGCGACACGCTGGTCGGGGGAATGCCGATGTTGAAGGGAGGTCCGAACGGGACGTAGAACCAGCCTTCCTTGTCGGCCGCGAGATATTTCCAGCCATGAGCGGCGTAGGACGGCATGTCGTCATACACCACCTTGCCGTCGCCGAGATGGTCGAGATTGGCCTCGGCGTTGTCGTATTTGATCAGCTTGTTGACGGCGATGACATAGAGCGCGCCATTCTTGAAGGCGAGGCCGGTCGGCATGTTCAGACCCTTAAGAACGGTCTTGACTTCGCGCTTGTCGCCCTTGTCGGTGACCGCATAAACATTGCCGAGATCGAAGGAACCGACAAACAGCGTGCCCTTGTCGCCCCAGGCCATCTGTCGTGCCTGCAGCACGCCCGGCGCCCAGACCTCGATCTTGAAGCCCGACGGCAACTTGATCTTTTTGATAAGCGCGGCGAGTTCCGATTCCGATGCTCCGGTCGGCGGTCCAGACGGCGGTGCAAGACCTTTCTGGGCTTCGGTTTCATCGCCGAGGAACCAGTCATCCGGCGGATGGGTCCAGAATTCCTTGGTTCCGGATTCGTATTTCTTGAGTGGCCGGTCTTTTTGTTGCGCGTTGGCAGCGCTCACCCCCGCAACAAGACCGATTGTTGCAAGCGCCAGAACAGATCGAAGCAAAGCCGATTTCATTGCATCACTCCCTAATGCAGCCAAAATGGCCGCGCGTGTTATTTATTTTGGACTTTCGAGAGACGAACTTGGGTCCGCCGTGAGATCAGACGCAAAAATGGTATCACATCCTAGGCGGCAGAGAAGCACGCGCTGCGGTGCGGCGTGCGGCACAAATCAATTTGAGAAGAAATTTCTTCATTCGGGTTGGATTTGAAACAGTTTTGTGTGGCGTCGTTGCAGCGCAGTATTCGGCCTAAACGCTTGCTCTTCTCGGGGTGCTCGTTTAATGGGCAGGCTTCCATGGAAGAGACGATCATGCGCGTTCTTGTGCTTGGTGGGACGGGCTCGATCGGTTCCGCGGTGGTGCGCGAACTCGTTGCGCGCGGGCATGTCGTCTTCGGCTTGGCGCGGTCCGGCGTTTCGGCAGCGAAACTCGGCGAATGGGGCGCGACGTCGATTGCCGGCGACATAGCCTCGCCCTCGTCGTGGACGATGGGCCTCCCACCCCTCGACGCGATCATCCATACGGCCTGCGATTTCAACATCGAGATGGGCGCCATCGATCAGCACCTGCTCGACGTGATGTTGGCCGCGCTCGCAAGCCAACCGAAAAGGCCGCGATTCATCTACAGCGGCGGATGCTGGCTATTCGGCCCGACGGGCGACGCGGTTGCCACCGAGGAGACCCCTTTCAACCCGTTGCCAGCCTTTGCGTGGATGCTGCCACATTTGCAGCGCGTTCTTTCAGCGCCCGAAGTCGAAGGCATCGTCGTCCATCCGGCGATGGTCTACACGCCCCAAGGAGGTGTGTTCCAACGATTTGCCCGTGACTCTCGCGAACGCGACGCGATCCGCGTGGTGGGGAGCGAAGCGGTGCGATGGCCCCTGGTGCACAGCGAAGACCTTGCAATTCTCTATGCGCTTGCACTGGAACGCGCTCCCGCCGGATCGAGCTACATCGGCGCCGCCGTCGAAGGGCTTGCGGTAGGCATGGTCGCACGCGCGTTTGCGAAACGGCTCGGCACCCGACGGCCCGAGCCGGAAATCGTCAGCGCCGACTCAGTCGCCGCCGAACTCGGCGAATGGGCGAGGGGATATGCGCTGGATCAGCGCTTGAGCAGCACCAGGGCCAGCTACGAGCTCGGCTGGCAGCCGAGGCATCTCGACCCGGAAAGCGAGATCGCCGGGCTTGCCTGACATCGTTCCCCGTGCGGCGAAAACGAAACACCTGCTGTCGTCCAACGTATTTTGTGCCATGCACTCAGTTATGACGGCAAAGAAACTGAAGGAAGCGTTGGCACGAGCAGAGCGCTGGAAGCGGCGCAGGCCGAGCTTGCTGAACTCGTGCTGGAGATCGATGCGGAACTTGGGGCCGGCGTCTATCAGGCAACGAAGGCCGAACTCGACGGCATCGATCGTGGACTGAAGGCCGCCGGCGAGGGCAAATTTGAATTGGGATTCCTAGATCCATCACGCGGATCGGGACGACGCACGAAACGAGTGACCGATCGCTCTCGATATCAGGCGCACCCCGGCGCGTTTGTTACCTTCAGCGGATTTTCTTGAAGACTTTGGAGCGGGCGAAGGGGCTCGAACCCTCGACCCCGACCTTGGCAAGGTCGTGCTCTACCACTGAGCTACACCCGCGTCCGAAAGCGTTGGCGGCGAACGATGCGCCAGCAACGGGGAGAGCTATGCCAAATGCCGCCCGTTAATGCAACAGCCCATGAGGGGTCGGATTCGACCAAATCGACCGATATCCGGGCCGGTTTGGCCAAATCCGGCCGGAACCATGTGCAAGATGGCGGCTAAGCATCCGCCCCGACGGTCACGTCGGGTAAAGCCTCCGCCAGGGCGGTTCGCAGCGATTCGAGCCATTTGGCGAACCGGCCGCGAAGTGTCGCGATCAGCTCGTCGCGTCGAACGGGTTCGCAGTCGAATGTCGCCCACCATTCGACAAAGGCGCGGTCGCCGTCCGAGACCTCCGTGATGCGTATGGTCGCCAGGAAATCCACGATCGGCAGTGAGGGCGGACCGCAGAACTCGTAGCTTTGCGAACGTTCGGGGTCGGACAACGCCAGGAGACGCTGCCGGACCCGCCGCTCCTGATAAAGCACGTTCCGAACGGCTCCGACCGTATCGCCGGTCTTGCCGTCCTCGATCGCGCACTCGCCGGCGCCTCCGACCCAGACCTGATAATTGTTGAAATCGCGAACAATCTTCCAGACGTCCGCGGCGGTCTGTTCGAATACGGTGCTGTAATAGGCGCTCGCCATCTCTATCGCTCCTTACAAGGTCTGTCGCCGCACCGTGGGCCCAAGGGCGGGGGCCTGCCTACCCGATCTCCGATTGATCGCCCGGTCGAACCGATTGAAATTTCCGCCCAAACCGCCACTTAAGGGACTGGAACTTCCAACTACCCCTTCGGGCCGTGCTAGAAGGCCCCATTGCAGATATCGGACGAGGATCCCGTGACCATAATAGAGCAGGGCGGCGGCGCTGCGCCGCAGGCAGTGCCCGATCTGATCAAGGAAACCACCACCCAGACCTTCGTGAAGGACGTGATCGAGGAATCGCGGCGCCAGCCGGTGCTGATCGACTTCTGGGCGCCATGGTGCGGTCCGTGTCGCCAGCTCACGCCGGTGCTCGAAAAGGCAGTCCGCGCCGCCAAGGGCAAGGTCAAGCTCGTCAAGATGAATATCGACGAGCATCCGGCGATCCCGGGACAAATGGGCATCCAGTCGATCCCGGCGGTGATCGCCTTCGTCGGCGGCCAGCCCGCCGACGGCTTCATGGGAGCTGTTCCCGAAAGCCAGGTCAACGCCTTCATCGAGAAGCTCACCAAGGGCGTGCCGGCCGCCGGCGAACCGAGCGTCGCGGAAATCCTGAAAGAGGCCGACGCGGTTCTGGCCGAGGGCGACGCCGCGACCGCTGCCCAGATCTATGCCGAGGCGCTGGCGGTCGACGCCACCAATATCGCAGCGCTAGCCGGGCTCGCGAAATGCTACGTCACGACCGGCGCGATCGAGCAGGCCAAGCAGACGCTCGCCATGGTGCCGGAGTCCAAGCGCAACGACCCTGCGGTCAAGGCCGTGCAGGCCGCGATCGATCTCGCCGAACAGGCGTCTTCCGTCGGCCCGGTGGCCGAGCTGGAACAGAAAGTCGCCGCAAACCCGCTCGATCATCAGGCACGATTCGATCTAGCGACCGCGCTGAACGCGATGGGCAAGCGCAGCGAGGCGACCGACCAGTTGCTCGCGATCGTCAAGCGTGACCGCAAATGGAACGACGACGGCGCGCGCAGGCAGCTGTTGCAATTCTTCGAGGCGTGGGGCGGCGCTGACGAGGCCACCGTCGAGGGACGCAAGCGGCTGTCGACGATTCTGTTTTCCTGAACCTACTGAAGCCAAGTGAGTACCGGTCTTACGACACGAATACGCGCATAAACTTAAGAGACCTACGCAACAGCAACCGGGATCGCCGATGCCGATCAACGCCGAATATCGCGGGCCGGCCGAACTTCCCGAACGGATCCCGGTGTTTCCGCTGCCCGGCGCACTGTTGTTGCCGCGCGGACAGATGCCGCTCAACATCTTCGAGCCGCGCTACCTCGCGATGGTGGACGACGCCCTTCGCGACGGCCATCGCCTGATCGGCATGATCCAGCCGGACGTCACCCATTCGCGCAACGAGGAAAGGCCGGCGCTGTTTAGCGTCGGCTGCGTCGGCCGCATCACCCAGTTCGCCGAATCCGGCGACGGCCGCTACATCCTCGAGCTCACCGGCGTCGCCCGCTTCAAGGTGGTCGAGGAAATGACCGTGCTGACGGCGTACCGGCAATGCAAGGTGGACTATTTCCCGTTCATCGACGATTTCACCGCGCGCAAGGGCGAGGAAGCGGTCGATCGCGAGGCGCTGTTGTCGGTGCTGACGGATTTCTTGAAGGCCAACAACCTGAAGGTCGACTGGGAAGGCATCGAGAGCGCGCCTAACGAGGCGCTGGTCAATGCGCTGGCGATGATGTCGCCGTACGGCCCGGCGGAAAAGCAGGCGATGCTGGAAGCGCCGGACCTGAAGACCCGTACCGAAATCCTGATCGCGGTCACCGAAATGGACCTCGCCAAGAAGCGCACCAGCAGCGACCCGCCGCTGCAGTAGTCAAAAAGTCAGCCAGCGCCACCGCATGGCCGCTATGTTGCGATCCGGTCAACCGTATCAGCACGACGGTTGCGAGGATCACGGTGAGATAAACCAGTAGCTGCATCTGCGTGCGCTGATCGGTGTAGCCGATGAGCGTGTGCAGCGCCCGGCCCGCGAGGCTTGCTTCGGAGAGCAGCCACGCGCTGTCCCATACCACCGTATCGAGCGATGTCAGCCAATCGGCGCGCTCGAGGAAGGCGACAGCCTGCGCCGCCATGCTGGCCGCGAGCAGGGTGATCAGCGCCGTCGTCGTTGCTCACGCCGGATCTGATGCCGGAGATTTTGGAGCGGTTCGGCGCGCCCGAGCGATCGTGATCGATCGAGACGGAAGCCCCACTTCGGCGCAGCGGCTGCTCCGGGAGGAATTGAGGGCATGACCAGACCGCAGCGGCCGCCCATGCGCCTCAACCGATGGCAAGAGTGCGGGCTTTACGCGATCGGGTTATGCGTGTTGCTGTCCGGGGTTGGTTGGCTGGCGGACCACTACCCGGAGCGAGCGATATCCACGACGCTCCCGCAGCTTCCGAATCACCTTGGTTGCGCCTCTACGGCGCAGCGGCGATGGCGGCGTTGATGGTCTTCAGGTTGCTCTTTCCCGGCCACGTCGCCCGCGCCTGGCGCGCGCGAAAAAATCCTGGCAGCGGTCTCTCGATGTTGTGCCCGGTATTGCTGCTGGTCGTGACCGGGTACCCGTCCGTGCATCAGCATGGCTCACTGGATCACCGCGGTGCCGGCGGCCTCCGGCCTTGTGCTACACGCGTGCATGGGCAAGCGTCCAGTCAGAGTCCGCCTATGGCTCGTGGTCTGCATCGGCGCCTGTTCGACGCTGGACCGTCCGGCACCGAAGGCCCAAGCGGGTCATGGGCCGTGATCGGCCGTCGAACGCTCAGTAGTCTGCGACGGCTGGCGCCAGCCGGCGAATAAAGAAGACGCGGCGACAGGCGGGGTGCGGATATGCTAGAGCCGGGCGGCAAGCCGGAGACTTAAGACATGACCGCCCCGAACGAACGCCTCGAAAACACCGTCGATCCCAAACTGCTGGAGATACTGGTCTGTCCGCTGACCAAGGGGCCGCTTGAGTTCGACGCCGCGAAGCAGGAACTGGTCTCGCGCTCGGCCAAGCTCGCCTATCCGATCCGCGACGGCATCCCGATCATGCTGCCGGAAGAGGCGCGGAAGATCGAGTGACATGCGCGTGCGCGCCATCGCGGCTGCATTTGCAGTCTTCCTCTCGATTTCCCTGTCCACCGTGAACGTCTGCGCTGAGGAAAGCAGGATCAATGTCGGCGCCATCGATGCCGTGCTGACGATTCCGCCGGGCGTCGAACGGCCACCGGTTGCGCTATTGATCGCGGGCTCGGGCTCGACCGACCATGATGGCAATGGACCGCAGATCAAGCCGGCGACGCTGAAAAAACTCTCCGAACAGCTGCTCGCGCGCAACATCGCCACGCTTCGCTACGACAAGCGCGGCGCCGGCGGCTGGAAGGCGGAATTCGGACGGCCGGAAGATTTCCGCTTCAAGGACTATGTCGACGACGCGGTTCTGCTGGTGAATTTCCTGCGCGGCAGCGGAAAATTCTCGAAAGTGGTGCTGGTCGGGCATAGCGAGGGCGGCCTGGTTGCGATCCTTGCCGCGCAGCGCGTGCCGGTCGACCGGCTGGTGTTGCTCGCCACCGCGGCGAGACGGCAGGGCGATCTGCTCAAGGCGCAGCTTGAGAAGCAGCTCAAGCCGGAAGTATTCGCAGCCATCGCAAAGGCGATTGATGACATCATGGCCGGGCAAATCGTCGATCCGCTGCCGCCGGGGCTTGTGATCCCGCCCTCGATGCAGCCCGGCATCGCCTCGGCGTTCACTGAAGACCCGATCGGTCCCTTGAAAAGGATCGAGGCGCCGACGCTGATCGTCGGCGGCGGCCGCGACCATCAGGTAGCGCGGCTCGATTTCGTGGCCCTTTCCGCGGCTGCGCCGGCCGCAAAAACGCTCTGGCTTGCCGACATGAACCACGTCCTGAACGACGTTTCCGACGAGGCCGACGACCTTGCGGCTTACAGTCAGTCCGAGCGGCCGCTCGATGGCGTGCTGATCGACCAGATCGCGAGCTTCATCCTCGCGACCGACACGGCGAAATGAGCGGTTCGCGCGCGGACAAAGCTACAGCGCCTCGCCCTTCAACAGCCGCGGCACCTCGCCGGATAGCCCCGCTGCCTGGCGGATGAATAGTTGTTTTAGGGGCGGCGCGCGATCGACCAGGCCGAGGCCGATGTCGCGCACCGTGCGCAACAGGGTGGATTTGTTCGAGAACAGGAAGTTCAGCGAGTTGGTGGCAAGTCCCATCGCCATGGTGTCGAACCGCCGCCAGCGCTGGTAGCGGTCGAGCACGTCGGCCTGCCCTAAGTCGATGCCGAGCCGTGCCGCATCGACCACGACCTCGGCCAAGGCCGCGACGTCCTTCAAGCCCATATTGAGGCCCTGGCCCGCGATCGGATGGATCACATGGGCGGCGTCGCCGACCAGCGCCAGCCGCTCGCCGATGAAGGAGCGCGCGACGAAATAAGACAGCGGAAAGCCGCGCGGCTTGTCGAGGGCCTTGATCTCGCCGAGATGCAGGCCAAAGCGCTTTTCCAGTTCGCCATGAAATTCGTCTTCGCTCAAGGAAACGATGCGCGCGGCTTCCGCGCGCTTCTCGGTCCACACCAGTGAGGAGCGCTGCCCCTTGAGCGGCAGAACCGCAAACGGTCCGGCGGGGAGAAAATGCTCTTCCGCGCGCCCGTGATGGTCGCGTTCATGGCCTACAGTGACCACGATGCCGGCCTGATCATAGTCCCAGCCATGGGTGGCGATGCCGGCGCGCTCGCGCAATTTCGAGCGCGCGCCGTCGGCGGCGACCAGAAGGCTGGCGTCGACAAAGCTACCGTCGGCAAGCGTCACAGCGATACCGTCGGCGCGCGAATCATAGGAGGTGACCGCGGTAGGTCGCAGATCGATGCCCTCGGCTTCCGCACGCTTGGTCAGCGCATCGATCAGATGGCGGTTCTCGACCATGTGGGCGAACGGCTCGCCGGGCTCGACATGGCCGGCGAAGGTCAGGAATACCGGACGGGTCGCGTCTTCCAGCTTCGAATCGGTGATCACCATGTCGAGGATCGGCTGCGTCCCGTCGGCAACGTCCTTCCAGACCCCGATGGCCTCAAACAGTCGGCGGCAGGCGGCGACGATGGCGGTGGCGCGGGGATCGCGGCTCGGCCGCACGCCAAGCGCGGGATCGGCCACAACGATGGGAACCTGAGTGCCGAGACCCTGACGCAGCGCCAGCGCCAGCGCCAGCCCCGCAAATGCCCCGCCGCCGATGACAATGCTTCGCTGTGCCGACATCTTACTCACTCACGTCATGAGACAATACTTGCTACCAGACTATAGCTGGGGGAAACAGGTTCCCCAACCGAAAGCGCTGCCATGTCCAACGGCCTGATCGACCTGATTTCTATCCTCGACCTCGAGCCGATCGAGGTGAACTTGTTCCGCGGCAACAGCCCGAAAACGAGCTGGCAGCGGGTGTTCGGCGGCCAGGTGATCGGGCAAGCGATGGTGGCCGCGTGCCGCACCGTCGAAGGCCGGCTGCCGCACTCGCTGCATTGTTACTTCATCCTTCCGGGCGATCCGCAGATCCCGATCATTTACGAGGTCGAACGCCTGCGCGACGGCAAGAGCTACTCGACCCGCCGCGTCACCGCGATCCAGCACGGCAACGCCATCTTCTCGATCATGGTGTCGTTTCACGCCGTGGAGCAGGGCTCGTTCGATCATCAGGACAAGATGCCGGAGGTGCCGCCGCCGGAAAAACTCACCGCCGAGGAAGTCGCCAAGCAGCCGATGTTCCGCGAGATGCCGGACTTCATCCGGCGCTATTACGAATCCGATCGCCCGATCGAATTGCGTCCCGTGGAGCTCGGTCGCTATTTCGGCCAGAAGATCGACGACGGCCGCATCCATGTCTGGATCCGCACCGCGGCGAAACTGCCGGACGATCCGGCGCTGCATATGTGCGCGCTCGCTTATGCCTCGGACTTTTCGCTGCTCGACGCCGTGATGGCGCGCTACGGCCGCACGCTGTTCGACCGGCGGATGATGCCGGCGAGTCTCGACCATGCGATGTGGTTTCACCGCCCGTTCCGTGCCGACGAATGGCTGCTTTACGCGCAGGATTCGCCGAGCGCGCAAGGCGGCCGTGGGCTGACGCGAGGCCTGATCTTCAAGCCGGACGGCACGCTGGTGGCGTCCGTCGCCCAGGAAGGTTCGGTGCGCGAACGCAGGTGATGCGCGGTTGCGAGCCGCTCAGGCGGTTCTCTCAAACAGCGCGAATTGCGACACGTACCAGCTTGTGTACCAGCGCAGCATCCATGGGATCGGAATCAAGAACACGAAACCGATGGCGAATACGAGTGTTCGCCACAATAGCTGTAGCCCTGTCGCATTGAAACCGATCTCGCGTCGCGTGCCGCTGACATTGCGACAGATCCAGCGCATCATGGCGGTGATCACCCAGGCCCAGCCGATGATGGTGATGACAGACAAGAACATCAGGATGTACCAACCGATATAGATCAACGCGCTGCCCTCGAAGGTGATCGGAAGCTGGTTCCCGTTCGAGCTGAAGTTTGCCGCGACCCATCGCACGACCATCCATGACAGAAACGCCTGAACCGGTATCAGAACATATGGGAGATAGGAGACGCCGGTTGCGCGAGAATAGGTCAGGAGCCCAATCGCAACGAAGACGTACCAGATGTCTCCAACGTTACCCGTGAACGCCAGGTTGGGCCGATTCGGCACGCGCAGGCATGATACGATCCAGCGATAGAAACTGGTCGCCACCCAGGGCGCTGGAATGACCAGAAGCGTTCCGATCGCGAGCAGCAGGCTTCGGCCGAGCAGCGCCCACAGCCCCACCTCGATCGAGAGCGGCCCTCCACCGTAGGCGGCACTGCGAGCCCGCAGGCTACCCGACTGCGCAAGCGTAGCTGCGCGCGAGAGCAGTCCGGGGATTTCCCCCGCCCTTTGCCAAGCAGCCATCCCCTCGGTCCAGACCAGCACATCGGCCGTGACCATCCCCCGCGCGACGAAATCGCGCAACTGGGCTTCCGGAAAAGGGCCCTGCTGCTGGCCGTTGGCGGCGACAAACCAGGATCGATCGGACATTTCGGCCCCCAGCGAAGAGGCGGGACCCAAAGTCCCGCTCAAAACTCATTCTGGCGGAACCTCCGCTGCCTTGTACAGGGGCGGTGGGTGCGGCTTTTTCGAACGTTTTCTCCCTAACGGTGCAAGTTTTTTGTGCCATTTGCCCGGAAAGATGCCAGATTTGGCCAGCCGTTCGCCGGACGGCCAAAGCTTCGCGAAAAACCGAAGGCGTGATCATGAAACTCGTCGTTGCCATCATCAAACCCTTCAAGCTGGACGAGGTGCGTCAGGCACTGACCGCTATCGGCGTGCACGGCATGACGGTGACCGAGGTCAAGGGCTATGGCCGCCAGAAGGGCCACACCGAGATCTATCGCGGCGCTGAATATGTCGTGAATTTCCTGCCCAAATTGCGGATCGAAATCGCCGTCGCTTCCGACCTTGCCGACAGGGCCGTTGAAGTCATCACTTCCAATGCCCGCACGGGCCAGATCGGCGACGGCAAGATCTTCGTGACGCCGATCGATCACGCTTTGCGAATCCGCACCGGCGAAACCGACACCGACGCGCTCTAGCTTTCCTGTTGATTTGCGCAGCTTCCGGCAACGACAGGTCGCAGTCACGTTAGTCTAGCCGGCTGGCGCGAGCTATGTCACCCCAAGGCCGGTCAGCGCCCTTCGTGCTTTTACAGGTTTCCCCTGAACACGAGCCAGCCCAATATTTCGCAGCAGGGTGAGGCGCGGCACTCTCCTACACTATCGAGATACCATTTCGTTGCCCTCACGGTGAGCAACATTATGTCTGGAGCTTGGCGCGCTCACGATTTGATCGCGGGCGCCTATGTTTTAAGCGGCACCCGTTGCCGCACTGCGACACATTTGCCGTGGAGCGCCAAAACGCCCGCATTCATAGTCGGTTAGGCAATGCGTCCGATCTGGCACGGCATTTGATTCTATGGGTCCCGACTGCGCCCGCGTTGTGAATCTTCTCTGCGTGGTGAACCTCAGTCCAGAACGTGCCTGGTTACGTCCATACCGGGCCCAAGCGGGGATAGGACTCATGAAAATTGTTATGGCGATCATCAAGCCATTCAAGCTCGAAGAAGTCCGCGACGCCCTGACCGCCATTGGCGTTCACGGTCTCACGGTGACGGAAGTCAAGGGATATGGCCGACAGAAGGGCCACACGGAGATCTATCGAGGCGCCGAATATGCGGTGAGCTTCCTGCCCAAGATCAAGATCGAGGTCGCCGTTGCCTCGGACCAGGTCGACAAGACCATCGATGCCATCAGCTCGGCAGCCAAAACCGGACAGATCGGCGACGGCAAGATATTCGTTATCAACCTCGACCATGCGGTTCGCATCCGCACCGGCGAGGCCGATGCCGCGGCACTTTGATTTTGCGCTCACACTTAATCACTCAGGAATCACTCAGGAGTAAAATACAATGACGTTTAAGCGTCCCACCACCGCGGGATGGATAGCCCTCGCAATCGCAGGGCTCTGCGCCGTAGGCTTCGTCGATGCTGCGTTCGCCCAGACGGCGGCTCCAGCAGCAGCCGACGCGCCCGCCGCAGCCGCTGCAACCGCGCCGGTTCCCAACAAGGGCGACGTTGCCTGGATGCTCACTGCCAGCGCGCTCGTTCTGATGATGTCGATCCCCGGCCTCGCGCTGTTCTACGGCGGTCTGGTTCGCACCAAGAATATGGCTTCCGTGCTGACCCAAGTGTTCGCGATCGTTTCCATGGTCGGCGTCATCTGGACGATCTACGGCTACTCGCTCGCATTCGGCGACGGCGGCAGCATGACGCCATGGATCGGCGGATTTGCCAAAGCCTTCATGCACGGGATTGATTCGAACGCGAATTCGGCGACGTTCTCCAACGGCGTGGTGATTCCGGAACTTGCCTACTTCGTGTTCCAGATGACGTTCGCGATGATCACCCCGGCCCTGATCGTCGGCGCCTTCGCCGAGCGCATCAAGTTCTCGGCCGTAATGCTGTTCATCCTGTTGTGGTCCACCTTCATCTATTTCCCGATCGCGCATTGGGTCTGGTACGTGGCCGCTCCCGATGACGTCGCCGCTGCCGCGAAAGCGCTTGCGGCTGCGACCGATGCCGCGGCCAAGACGGCGGCTCAGGCCAAGCTCGATGAAGTGACAGGCGCGGTCGGCTGGCTCGCCGGCGCTGGCGCCCTCGACTTCGCCGGCGGAACGGTGGTGCATATCAATGCCGGCATTGCCGGCCTGGTCGGCGCCCTGATCATCGGCAAGCGCACCGGCTACGGCAAGGATCTGATGGCTCCGCACTCGCTGACCATGACCATGATCGGCGCCTCGCTGCTCTGGGTGGGCTGGTTCGGCTTCAACGCCGGATCGAACCTCGAAGCCAACGGGGTCACCTCACTGGCCTTCGTCAACACCATGGTGGCGACCGCCGGTGCGGCGCTCTCCTGGCTGCTCTGCGAATGGATCGTCAAGGGCAAGCCGTCGTTGCTGGGCATCTGCTCCGGCGCGGTCGCGGGCCTTGTTGCGGTCACGCCGGCATCGGGCTTTGCCGGCCCGATCGGCGCGATGGTGCTTGGCTTCGTGGTGTCACCGGTCTGCCTGTTCTTCGTCTCCACGGTGAAGAACTCGCTTGGCTATGACGACGCGCTCGATGTGTTCGGCGTCCACTGCATCGGCGGCATCATCGGCGCGCTGGGCACCGGCATTCTGGTTAATCCCGCGCTCGGTGGCGTCGGCATCACCGATTACACCAACATCACCGGCAACAATGCCGGCACCTACGATCTCGTCGGCCAGATGATCTCCCAGGGCAAGGCCGTTCTGGCCACGCTGGTCTGGTCGGGCGTCGGTTCGGCGATCCTCTACAAGATCGTCGACGTGATCGTCGGCCTGCGTCCCTCGGTCGAACAGGAACGCGAAGGTCTCGACATCTCCGATCACGGCGAACGCGCCTACAATATGTAAGGTCCTCCCGGGGCGCGGTCCTCCCGGGGATCGCGCCCAGAACTACGGTTCGGGCACATACCCGGCAATGCCCCGACCGTTGAGGGGCTCCAGCGCAAGTTGGAGCCCCTTTCTTTTTGGGCAACGACTGGACGCCGGATTTCGCAAATGTCATCACAGGTTCGAGGACCAGCGATGACGCAGACGGTGCTTCACTTCGTTTTCACGGGCTCCAGGCGCGGGCTGCCTGGTGCAGGCTGTTAGGAAGGCTGGCCGCGATGATCAGGTTATCGCCTCCTTCGATGACCTGAGCTTCGGAGAGCAACCCTCTTGATTCGTCTTTGCGCGCCAGATGGGCTGAGAACGAACTCGACCGGACGGGTTGGCGCGAGGTAATCGGCACGTCGGAGCGAGGTGGGACGAGGCGGGTTTCCCTGACAATCGCAAGGTCGCGTAGCTATCGCGGGGATCCGCGATGGAATATGCTGGCTTTCTTGAGTGGCGGCTCGGCGGCGCCCCGTGCGAGGTGGTTGCCTGACCGACGTCAGGATATCCTACAGTCCCGAGCACGGCCCGCCCCGACCGCCGGCATTGGCGATGAGTCTTGGCATGCTTGATCACGATACAATATGTAGCAATAAGCTCTGGGACTTGGCTGAGCCGCTGCAGATAGCCCAGCGGAGCCAGTATCGCGATCTCTGGCAAAGCTCCGTTCGGAAAATACACCGCTGCGCGAGATCGACGGCAACCAGCTGGCGTCGGCGCCCATTTTTCGATTCGGTGCTGATGTCCTATGTAACGAACGATTGGCAGAAGGTTGCGAGGATCGTCGGCCACGCATTGGCGTCCCAAATGGACGATTGCATCATTCAGGCTGGCGATCTTCTTCTGGTGGCTCGCGTCGACGCGCTGGTCGAAACGGTCGGCTGGAAATCCGGGGCGAGTCCGCCCACGACATGCACGTCAGCGAGGTGAGACTACCAAAGCCGCAAATAATATAATCAGCGCGGCGCGTCAACGAAGGGAGAACGTCATGAAGCTGGAAGGTGGATGCTATTGCGGCGCCGTGCGTTATGTCGCCAAGGGTGAGCCGATGATGAAGGCGCAGTGCCATTGCCGGGAGTGCCAATACATCACCGGTGGCTCGCCCAACATGTTCGTGCTGATGCCGCCGGGCGGCTTCAAATACACCAAGGGTATGCCGAAACAGTTTTCCCGCAGCGACCTGGAAAAACCGGTCACGCGAGAATTCTGCGCTGAATGCGGCACCCACATGGTGACGCGGCCTCAGATGACGCCGGCGATCGTGCTGAAGGTCGGCACCCTCGACGACCCCTCGCTGTTCGGCGGCCCGCAACTGGCGATCTTCACCATCGACAAGCAGGCATTCCACCAGATTCCGGACGGGTTGCCTGCTTTCGAACGGCTGCCGCAGCGGTGAGGGGCGTGCTGACTATGCGTCACTTTCCGGCGCAATCAAAACCACCGTCGGAAAATAGGCCCGATAACGCTGCGTGTCCCGCGTCAGCAATGGAAGCTGTGCGACTGCTGCATGGGCGCCAATGAAGAAATCAGCGAGCACACCGGTGCGCATCCCGCCCGCGCCGCGGTGTCGCAGGTAAGCCTTGCCAGCGAGAAACAGCGCCGGGCGTGGCATCGGCGCTACTTCGATGCGGAGATCGCGGAGGATCGAGTCCACGGCGTCGACACTTGCGTGCCTGGTCGAAATCTCGGCATAGACGATATCGTTGATGACAAGTGGGCCATTTGCAGCCGCTCTTTCGAGCTGTCGTTCGGACCAATCCGCCCAGCTCTGTCCATCGGTCACAACGTCGAGCAGTACGTTCGAGTCGACCAGAGTCATTCCGGCTCGCCGCGCAGCAAGGCCATCAGCTCATCGGTGGTCATGCCGGGTCCTGCAGAGCCTCGTGCCTTCGCGAATCGACTTGGTCGTGGCGCAGTCTCGTTCGCCTTTTCGATGACAATGCTGCCGTCGACGGCGCACCTGAACGCAACCTTGCTCCCCGGACCAATACCGAGGTGATCACGAACCGGTTTTGGAATGGTTACCTGGCCTTTGCTCGTAACTGTCGTTGCCATCGAAACCCTCGTCAGGTAATACCTAGATGCCATATAGTAATACTACATAAAGGTCGATGGTTAATCGCGTCTTAACCTCGCCGTATCTATGGTGATTTGATCCACTCCCCACCGATCGCATCAGGCGATCGGTGGGCCTCAAAAGTGCTGGCGTCCCGAAGTATGGCAATGATCGCTTCATCCCGTGCGCCCGAGGCTGCCGCCCATCAGGACAGCGAACGCTCGCCGTTTGCGCGAACGGCTGAGCTATTGGCGCCCTATGCGCCGGGTAAGCCGTTGATTGCGCTGTCGTTAGGGGAGCCGCAGCACCCGGTGCCCGGCTTCGTCGGACCGGTGCTTGCGCAGCACATCGCCGAGTTCGGCCGTTACCCCATCGCCAAGGGCATCGAGCCGTTCCGCCGTGCCGCGGCGAGCTGGCTCTCGACCCGATTCGACCTGCCGCGGCCGATCGACCCCGAGAACGAAATCCTGGTCCTGAACGGCAGCCGCGAGGGCCTTTTTTTCGGTGCCCTGACCGCTGCGCGCTATGTCGGCGAGCGGCGGGGAAGGCCTGCGATCCTGATGCCCAATCCGTTCTATCCGGCCTATGGCGCCGGCGCCCGCGCCGCCGGCTGCGAGCAGATCTATCTGCCGACCACGGTCACCAACGGATTTCTTCCCGATCTCGACGCGCTCGACGACGCGACGCTGGCGCGAACGGTCGCGATCTATATCGCCTCGCCCGCCAACCCGCAGGGGTCGGTAGCTTCGAAGGCTTATTTCGCGCGATTGAAGCAGCTCGCCGATCGCTTCGGCTTCATGATCCTGAGCGACGAATGCTATTCGGAGATCTACACCAGGGAAGCGCCGGGCAGCGTGCTGGAAAGCGCCGGACCCGACTTCACTAACGTCGTTGCGTTTCAGTCGCTGTCGAAGCGTTCGAACCTGCCGGGCATGCGCCTGGGCTTCGCCGCCGGCGACAAGAAGTTTCTCGCGGCCTTTCATGAGCTGCGTAATGTCGCTGCTCCGCAAGTGCCGGTCCCGCTGCAGCATGTGGCGGTCTCGGCGTATGGCGATGAGGCCCACGTCGAAGAGAATCGCAGGCTTTATCGCGTCAAGTTCGATCTCGCCGACCAGATTCTTGGCAACCGTTATGGCTACCAACGCCCGGCCGGCGGCTTCTGCATCTGGCTGGACGTGTCGGCGCGCGGCGGCGATGAGGCGGCGACCGTGAGGCTCTACAGGGACGCCGGCGTGCGCGTCATCCCGGGCAGCTACCTCGCACGCCAGCAGCCCGACGGCTTCAATCCCGGCGCAGGCTACATTCGGCTTGCGCTGGTCTCGGATAGTGAATCGACCGCCGAGGCTTTGCACCGGCTGGTCGAAGTTCTCGATTAATCGCGGGGCTCTAAGCGCATGCCGGCGATCGAACGTGTGATTCCCCTGGTCGGCCATTTGCCGACATCGATCCGCGACGCCCTGGTGCGGAGGCTTCGCGAATTGGCAGGCCTTGGCCTGATCGCGCTGTCCGGCGTGGCCGCGGCGGCGCTGATGACGTGGTCGGTGCAGGATCCGAGCCTCAGTCACGCCAACTCGCGCGCGATCCGCAACATCGTCGGCTATCCCGGCGCGATCGGCGCCGACCTCCTGATGCAGATCCTCGGCCTAGGGGCAATCATGGTTCTCCTGCCGGTCGCGGTGCGCGGCTGGCGCATGTTGACCCACCGCGGGTTCGATCGCGAGGCGATCAGGCTTTCCTGCTGGGTGCTCTGCGTCGTGATCGCGGCGGGCTTTGCCAGCTGCTGGCCGCGCAGCGGCGCCTGGCCGCTGCCGACCGGACTTGGCGGCGTTGTCGGCGACGCGCTGGTGCGTGCGCCGGCGGTCGTGTTCGGGCCGCCCGGCTTGCTCTATCGGCTGGTGCTCGGGATCGTGTTTTTCGTTAGCACGGCTGCGACCTTCCTGATCGCGAGCGGCGCCGGCTCGCGCGCGCTGGACGAGGAGCTGACGCCGATTGAGGATGACGACGCTCCCTTCGCCGAACAAGAGGACGACCACGGCTCGGTCTCGCTAGGCTGGATGTTTCACGCGGCCATGAGCGCAAAGGCGCGGCTCGCCTGGCTGTTGGGCAAGGCCTATCGCTCGCTGGTCGCAAGCAGCACACAACCGCGCGGATTGTCGTTCGAACGTCAGGAACCCAATCTCGGCGGTCGGGCGACGCCATCCGTGGCGCCGCAGGCCGATGACGATTTCGCGGACGAGGACCAGGACGACGAGGAGGAGGAGGCTGCCTCCGCGCGCAGCCCGCGCAAGAAAGCGGCGCCGCGCGGCCCGGCACGCAAATCCTCCGACAAGTTCGAATTACCCTCGGTGTCGGTGCTGACGGCACCCAAGGCCGCCGATCGGCAACCGCTTAACAAGAGCGAGCTTGAAGTCAACTCGCGTGCGCTGGAAAGCGTGCTGCAGGATTTCGGCGTGCGCGGCGAAATCGTCAAGGCCCATCCGGGTCCGGTCGTGACGTTGTATGAGCTGGAGCCAGCGCCCGGCATCAAGTCCTCGCGCGTCATCGGGCTCGCCGACGATATCGCGCGGTCGATGAGCGCGCTGTCGGCACGCGTCGCCGTCGTTCCCGGCCGCAATGCCATCGGCATCGAATTGCCGAACGCCCACCGCGAGAAGGTTTATCTGCGCGAGCTGTTGATCGCGAAGGAAGCCGGCGAATCGGTCGCCAAGCTGCCGCTCTGCCTCGGCAAGAACATCGGCGGCGATTCCATCATCGTCGATCTCGCGCGCATGCCGCATCTGTTGATCGCCGGCACCACCGGCTCGGGCAAATCGGTGGCCATCAACACCATGATTCTCAGCCTGGTCTACCGGCTGCGTCCGGATCAATGCCGCCTGATCATGGTCGATCCCAAGATGCTCGAACTTTCCGTCTATGACGGCATTCCGCACCTTTTGACGCCGGTCGTGACCGATCCGAAGAAAGCCGTCGTCGCGCTGAAATGGGCGGTGCGCGAAATGGAAGAGCGCTACAAACGGATGGCCAAGCTGGGGGTGCGCAATATCGACGGCTACAATGCGCGCCTGGCGGAAGCCCAAGCCAAGCGCGAGGAGCTGACGCGCACGGTGCATACCGGTTTCGACAAGGAGACCGGCAAGGCGGTCTACGAGGAAGAGAAGCTCGATCACGAACTGCTGCCCTACATCGTCATCATCGTCGACGAAATGGCCGACCTGATGATGGTCGCCGGCAAGGACATCGAAGGCGCGGTGCAGCGCCTGGCGCAGATGGCGCGCGCCGCCGGCCTGCATGTGATTCTCGCGACCCAGCGGCCGTCGGTTGACGTCATCACCGGCACGATCAAAGCGAACTTCCCGACCCGCATCTCGTTCCAGGTGACTTCGAAGATCGACAGCCGCACGATTCTCGGCGAGATGGGCGCTGAGCAACTGCTCGGACAGGGCGACATGCTCTACATGGCGGGCGGCGGGCGTATCAGCCGCGTGCACGGGCCTTTCGTCTCGGACGAAGAGGTCGAGAAAGTGGTGCGTCACCTGAAGACGCAAGGCCAGCCGGAATATCTGGAAGCCGTTACCGCGGAGGAGCCGACCGAGGAGGACGGCGCGGTGTTCGATTCCACCGGCATGGGCGCCGATGGCGGCGGCGATCTGTTCGCGCAAGCGGTAGCCATCGTCAAGCGCGACCGCAAGGCCTCCACCAGCTATATCCAGCGCCGGCTGCAGATCGGCTACAACCGCGCCGCTTCGCTGATGGAACGGATGGAGCTTGAAGGCATCGTCGGCCAGGCCAATCACGCAGGCAAGCGCGAGATCCTGGTCGAGGAAGAAGAAGGCGGCTTCTGAAGCAGGCGATCGGGGCCGGTCGAACGCGGGAACTGGAGTAATATTTCACGGAAAAACGATACCTCCTTTCGCCGAAACCGCGATAAAAGGGGCGCAGCCAATCAGGATTGTGCGTTGAAAATCAATCGAAAATCCCGAATCGCCGAATTGTCCGGGCTTCGCGTCGCGCATGCGGCGGTGGCCTTGTTGGTGGCCGTATCCCTGATCGGCGCAACGGCAAGGGCTTCCGCGCAGAGCGTCCCGGTGCCAAAGCCCGCGCCAAAGGGCCGCGACGGCCTCCAGCTTAGCGACGCGCAGAAGGGGCCGCTGACGACCGGGGCAACGGCGGCGCCGCCGGACCCGATCATTCCGGATCCGCACCGCAATCTGCCGGTCAATATTTTCGCCTCGTTCGATGCCAATCAGAAGGCACAGGCCGCGAAGGTGAGTGCCTACCTTTCGTCGCTGCAGACCCTGGTCGGGAATTTCGTCCAGGTCGGGCCCGATGGCGCCAAGACCAAGGGCGATTTCTATATCCAGAAGCCCGGCAAGCTGCGCTTCGAATACGAGCCGCCGAATCCGATCGACGTCGTCGCCGACGGATCGTCGCTGGTGGTGCGCGACCGCAAGCTCGCGACCCAGGATATCTATCCTTTGTCGCAGACGCCGCTGCGTTTCCTGCTGTCGGACCGCATCGATCTGTTGAAGGACACCAATGTGGTGAGCGTGACTGCCGATGACCTCTATATCAGCGTCACCATCGAGGAGAAGCAGGCGCTGATCGGTACCAGCCGGCTGATGCTTATGATCGGCGCCAAGGACGGCCAGCTCAAGCAATGGACCGTGACCGATCCGCAGGGCTACGACACCACGGTTGCGGTCTACAATCTGGATTCCTCCAAGAAGATCGATCCCAGCTTGTTCAAGATCGACTTCACCAATTACCCGGTACCGCCGGGTTGATGCGCGTCCCAGCATGATCTCCGCGCGAACGCGTGCCGCGGCAGTCGCGAGGGAAAACCGCTAGCCACCTTTCCGGATCATGCTGTTTCCAGAGGATTTTGTTCACCGCGCGCCCTGATTGCTTGCCGCTTCCGACCATGGCGGTCATAACTGGCCGGCATGCGGCTCTCCCTGACAACCTGGAACATCAATTCGGTGCGCCTGCGCATCGATCTGGTCGCCAAGTTCATCAAATCGGTGCGGCCGGATGTCTTGTGTCTGCAGGAGACCAAATGTATCGATGACGCGTTTCCGCTAAAGCGCTTTCGCCGCCTCGGCTACGAGCATGTCGCGCTGAACGGGCAAAAGGGCTATCACGGCGTCGCCGTCATCTCGAAACTGCCGTTCCAGACCACCGATATCCGCACTTTCTGCGACCGAATCGATTCGCGCCACATCGCGGTAGCGTTCGGCGAAAAAGCCGGGCTCGAAGAGCCGCTGGTGCTGCATAATTTCTACGTTCCCGCCGGCGGCGATATTCCGGATCCCGAACTCAATCCGAAATTCGACCACAAGCTCAAATTCCTCGACGAGATGAAAGCGTGCGAGCCGCTGCATCCGCGCGGCGACGACCGCCATATCCTGGTCGGCGATCTCAACGTCGCGCCGTATGAGAACGACGTATGGTCGCACAAGCAGCTTTTGAAAATCGTCTCGCACACGCCGATCGAATGCGAGAAGCTGCTCGCGGCCCAGACCCACGGCGAATGGTTCGACGTCGCGCGGATGCGCATTGCGTTTTCAGAGAAGGTCTATACCTGGTGGAGCTACCGTGCTGCCGACTGGACGGTCGGCGACCGCGGCCGAAGGCTCGATCACATCTGGGTATCGCGTGCGCTGAAGGATTCGGTCAGCGATTTCCGGATTCTGCGCGACGCCCGCGGCTGGGATCGGCCCTCCGACCACGTGCCGGTGACGGTGACGCTGGAGATGTGAATTATGACTTTGTCATCCGGGGCGCGCGTAAGCGCGAATCCGGGAGTCTCGCGCCACGTCCTCGAGATTTCCGGGTTCGCTCGCTGCGCGAGCGCCCCGGAATGACGGAGTCAATTGCTCAGTTTCGCGCCCGCCATCAGGATATCGCTGGCGATCTGGCTGGCGCGGGTGGCGAATTCGTCGCGCAGCCGGCGCGCTGCGGCGGGATCGCTTTCCAGCACCCGCTGAAACAGGCTGCGCGCCATGCGAATCACGGACGCGGTCTCGAGCGCGGTGGCGCTCGACGGTCGCCGCATCGGCACGATCAGCGCAAGTTCGCCGATCAGGGTGCCGGGACCCGCGATCGTCTCGGCGCCGGCGCCGTCATCGACGCGGAACCTGCCGCTCTGGACCACAAAACCGGAATCGGCTTCGTCGCCCTGCTTGAAGAGCAGATCGCCGCGACCGAAATTGCGCTGTTCGGAGCCAATCGCCAGCATGCGCAATGACGCGCTCCCCAACAGGCGTAGTGTCGGGACGCGCTCCAACAGGGCCACATCATCTTCGATCGACATTCAGAACCGGGGATCGGGAGACGCTACTTCAATTACGAATTGTCGTCCCGAATCGTATCACGGCACCAGCTTGTAGCCACCGGCTTCCGTCACCAAGATCTCGGGGTTGGCGGCGTCCTTCTCGATCTTCTGGCGCAGTCGGTAGATATGGGTTTCCAGGGTGTGGGTGGTGACGCCCGAATTATAGCCCCACACCTCCTGCAGCAGCGTCTCACGCGACACCGGAAGCTGGCCTGCCCGGTAGAGAAAGCGCAGGATCGCGGTTTCCTTCTCGGTCAGCCTTACCTTCCGTGCATTGGCGCCGGTCAGCATTTTCGAGCCGGGGCGGAAACTGTAGGGGCCGACCGAAAACACCGCGTCTTCGCTCGCCTCGTGCTGGCGCAGCTGCGCCCGGATTCGCGCCAGCAGCACCGCAAACCGGAACGGCTTTGCAACGTAGTCGTTGGCGCCGGATTCGAGTCCGAGGATGGTGTCCGAATCGGTATCGTGGCCGGTAAGCATGATGATCGGCGCCTTGAAGCCGCCCTTGCGAAGGCTGCGCACCACTTCGCGGCCGTCGGTGTCGGGCAGACCGACATCCATCAGGACCAGATCGGGCGAATTGGCCTTGGCGGCGCTGGCGCCCTTGGCCCCGGTATCCACGGCGGAGGCCTCGAATTCGTCGTGCAGCGACAATTGCTCCACCAGCGTATCGCGCAGATCGGTGTCGTCATCCACGATCAGGATCTTGCGGGCATTGGCCATGGGTACAATCCTCTAAGCGACGGCGAAAGCAGTGGTCTGACAAGTTCCAAGGGGCTCGTCTCCCATGGGGCTCATTCGGTGGTATTTCGCCTTGAAGTAGGCGACCGTTACCGATTCACAAGCCGATATCCAGTCTATCTCAGAAAAGGCGGGCATTTGGATGAATGTCCTGTAATGAACCGGGCGACGCCAAAACGCCGTGAACGGCCAAGGAACTCCATGAAAAGGCGGGTAATTCCAGGCGCTTATACTCCATCTCGGTGGGACCACCCGTTCTCCATAATCTGGATTCGCCCAGCCGCCGGAAATTCCCGCCGCGGCCTATTAACGGCCGGCGGGCGGACGATACCCGTCGCGCTCGGCCGGGGCGGCATCCGGGCCAACAAGCGCGAGGGCGATGGCGGCACGCCCAGGGGCATCTTTCACCCCCTGAGGCTCTGGTGGCGGGGCGACCGTCACGAGCGGCCGCGGACCTTCCTGCCGGTCCGCGCCATCCGCTCGGAAGACGCCTGGTGCGAAGACCCGAACGACCGGCATTACAACCGGCCGGTCCGGCTGGAGCGCGGCCGCAGTGGCGACCGGCTCAGGCGCGAAGACCGCCTCTATGACTTCATTGTCGAGATCGATCACAATACCCGACCGCGCGTAGCGGGGCGTGGCAGCGCGGTGTTCCTGCATCTGGCGCGGGAAAATCTTGGGCCCACCGCCGGCTGCGTCTCGATGACGAAATCGGCGATGCTGCAGCTGTTGCAACGGCTGGGGCCTCGGACCAAGATCGTGATCGGATAACAAAAGGCGAGGCGAGATTTAGCCGACGATGCTCGACAAGGACCAGATCGCGGCCGCCTCGCGCACACTGCAGCAGCATTGGCGCGCCGGCACCAAGCTTTCAAATCTCGATCCGTCGCAGCGGCCGCGCGATCGCGCCGAGGGTTATGCCATTCAGGCCGAGATCGAGCGCACTTCTGCCGCACAACTTTTCGGCTGGAAGATCGCCGCCACCAGCGAGGCCGGGCAAAAGCACATCCATGTCGACGGTCCGATGGCCGGCCGCATCCTGGCCGAAACCGTCCTTGCCGATGGTGGCACTGCGCCGATGGCTGGCAACGAAATGCGCGTCGCCGAACCCGAATTCGCCTTCCGCATGAAGCGGGATTTGCCGCCGCGGTCTTCGCCCTACAGCACAGCCGAAGTGCTCGATGCCGTCGGCACGCTGCATCCGGCGATCGAAATTCCGGATTCGCGGTTCGCCGATTTCGTCAGCGCCGGCGCGGCGCAGATCATCGCCGACAATGCCTGCGCGCATCTGTTCGTGCTGGGTGCTGCGACCGATGCGAACTGGCGCGCGCTCGACCTGGTCGAAGCGCGGCCGGTGATCAACTTGCGCGGCCGGCAATATGTCGGACACGGCAGGAACGTGCTCGGCGATCCCCGCGTGGCGCTCGTCTGGCTCGTCAACGAACTGCGCGAACTCGCGCTAACCCTGAAGCAAGGCGAAGTGGTGACGACAGGCACCTGTCATCCACCGCTGCCGATTCAGGCAGGCGATGTTGTCGAAGCCGATTTCGGTTCGCTGGGAAAAGTGTCGGTGGCGTTCGAGTAAAGCCTCGCTCACACTCGATGTCGTCCCGCGAAGGCCGGGACCCATAACCACCGACCTTGGTCTTACGAAGAGCGTTGGCCGTCCCGCCCTATCGAAAGTTCACGCGGTATGGGTCCCGGCGTGCGCGGGGACGACGAATCAGCGATGCCCGAATATCGCGGACCCGACACGGATATGCGTGGCACCGAACTGGATCGCGGTCGCGAAATCGGCGCTCATGCCCATCGACAGATGCTTCAGGCCGTTGCGCGCGGCGATCTTCGCGGTCAGTACGAAATGTGGCGCCGGCGCCTCGTTCACCGGCGGGATGCACATCAGGCCTGCGATGGCGAGGCCGTAGCGCTCGCGGCAGCTTGCGATGAAGCCATCCGCCTCGCCGGGCGCGATACCCGCCTTCTGCGGCTCCTCGCCGGTGTTGATCTGCACGAACAATTCGGGGCGCTTGTTTTGAGAATCGATTTCTTTGGCTAACGCTTGGCAAATGCTCGGACGGTCGACCGAATGGATGGCATCGAACAGCGCCACCGCTTCCTTGGCCTTGTTGGACTGCAGCGGCCCGATCAGGTGCAGCGAGAGCCCCGGGCAAGCCGACGTTAACCCTGGCCACTTGGCCTTGGCCTCCTGCACGCGATTCTCGCCGAAAACCCGCTGCCCCGCGACGATGACGGGCGTAATGGCGTCGGCGCCGAAGGTCTTGGAGACGGCAATCAGCGTCACCTCGGTGCGCTCGCGGCGCGCCTCCTTGCACGCACGCGCGATCTCCGCTTCCACCGTGGCGAGCGCGGTTGGTAAATGTTCAGGGCTGCGAATTTCGGGCGTCATGTCGTCTGCCGGGTTGGTAGATTTACGGAGGTAGCTCTATTTTTAACGAGTTCGGGAAAGGCTTTTTGAACCATTCCTTCTACCCTGCATGCCGGGTAGGGGGACTAAGATGTCGCGCATTAGTTTCAACCGCAAGAGAGTGAAACTCAAGCAGCTTCTCGGAATCCGCGCGCGCCTCGCACTGTTGGCCGTAATCCTGGTGGCGCCGTTGATGCTGGAGCGCGCCCGCTCGCTCGAGGACGCCCGCGCCAAACAGATCGCCATCGCTGCCGAAGAGTTTTCCAACCTTGCCAGGCACAGCGCCGATACCCAGCGCGAGGTGATCTCCTCGGTCGAGACGATGCTGAAATCGGCGGCCTATATCCGCGCCTCGGCCGGCGGCATCAGCCGCAGCTGCGACATCCTGCGTGCCAGCCTGCCCACCAAGCTGCCCTGGATCCGCAACGTTCTGATCGCAGGCGGCGACGGGCGGGTGCAATGCTCGACCAACAATTCGTTCGTCGGCCTCGATATCAGCGACCGCTCCTATTTCAAGAAGGCGCAAGCAAGCGGCGATTTTGTCTTCAGCGATTTTCTGCTTTCCCGTCCCGCCCAGGATCCGATGGTGATGGCGGCCTATCCGGTGTCCGCCATCAACAGCGACGTCGACGCCATCATTTTCGCCGTCGTCAATCTCGACTGGATGTCGAAAGTGATGAGCAATCTCGCCGATCGGCCCGGCATCTCGGCGGTGTTGGTCGATCGCGTCGGCACCGTGCTGGCGGCGCCTCCGGATGAGCCCAACCTGATCGGCAAGTCGCTCGACGATATCCCGATGTTGTCGACGGTCGCGCAAACCGCGCTCGATTCGAACCAGGACGAAGGATCGCTTTTCTTCGTTGCCGCTGACGGCACGAAGCGCGAAATCAGCTTCGCGCGCATCGCCGACACCGGATCGCGCCTGATCGCCAGCATCGACGAGGACAGCGTGACCACGGCCATCAACCGCGATATCCGCACCGCCTATCTGCAGCTCGGTTTCGTCTGCCTGTTCGTCCTGCTCGGCGCGCTGATCGCCGCGGAGAAGCTCATCATCAAGCCGATCGACATGCTGGCGACCATGGCGAAGCGTTGCGGCCAGGGCGACTGGTCGGCGCGCGCGGCTCGCAGCCGCCTGCCGTCCGAATTCGTACCGCTGGCGCGTGCCTTCAATGCGATGGCGGCGCAGCTTGCCCAGCGCGAGCGCGACCTGATCGCCTCCAACGACCGGCTCACCGTGATCGCCTCGATCGACATGCTGTCGGGGCTCGCCAATCGCCGCGGCTTCCAGAGCCGGCTCGACTTCGAGTGGATGAGGTCGCAGCAATATGGCAGCGAGCTGTCGCTGTTGATGATCGATGTCGATCACTTCAAGCTCTACAACGATACCTACGGCCATCCCGAAGGCGATGCCTGCCTGACCAGGCTCGGTGGCACGCTCTCCAATATCGCCGCCGAGACCATGGGTTTTGCCGGGCGCTATGGCGGCGAGGAATTCTGCCTGCTGCTGCCGAACACCGATGCCGCCCGGGCGCGGGAGATCGGCGAGGCGGTGCGCGCGGCGGTGCAGAATCTCGAGCTGCCGCACTCGACCTCGATCCATCAAAGCGTCACCGTCAGCATCGGCGTAGCCTCGACGCGCCCGAACGACGCCCAGCGCCCGGGCGACCTGATCGAAGCCGCGGACGCCGCCCTCTACGCCGCCAAGCACCGCGGCCGCAACACCGTGGTCGAACACGGCTTTGTGCGGGTCAGCGACGGCAGCGGCGGGATTGCGTGGGCGAGCTAAGGCGGCCCTCGCTGGCATTTTTGAAGCCCCCGGGCGTTGACCCCGCCGCCGCTTTTGTGGCCTAGTCCGCCGTCCTTAAAACAGGCGCGAATCCACGAAAAGCCCAAGCTGTTCCATGACCTCCGAACGTTACAACGCCCGCGAATCCGAGCCGCGCTGGCAGCGCCAGTGGGACGAAAAGGCGATCTTTTCTTCCAAAAATGACGATTCCAGACCGAAATATTATGTGCTCGAGATGTTCCCCTATCCGTCCGGGCGCATCCATATCGGCCATGTCCGAAACTATACGCTTGGCGACGTGCTCGCCCGCTACATGCGGGCCAAGGGCTTCAACGTGCTGCACCCGATGGGTTGGGACGCGTTCGGCCTGCCGGCCGAAAACGCCGCGATCGAGCGCAAGGTCGCGCCGAAGGCCTGGACCTACGACAACATCGCCGCGATGAAGAAGCAGTTGCGCTCGATTGGCCTGTCGCTGGACTGGACCAGGGAGTTCGCGACCTGCGACCCCTCTTACTACAAGCATCAGCAGAAGCTGTTTCTGGATTTTCTGCGCGCAGGGCTCGCCGAGCGCGAGCAGCGCAAGGTGAATTGGGACCCGGTCGACATGACCGTGCTCGCCAACGAGCAGGTGATCGAAGGCCGCGGCTGGCGCTCGGGCGCCGTCGTCGAGCAGCGCGAGATGAGCCAGTGGGTCTTCAAGATCACCAAATATGCTCAGGAACTGTTGGATGCGCTCGACGGGCTCGACCGCTGGCCCGACAAGGTGCGGCTGATGCAGCGCAACTGGATCGGCCGCTCCGAGGGGCTGTTGATTCGTTTTGCGCTGGATCCTGCAACGGCCCCCAACCGCGAAACCGAACTGAAGATTTTCACGACGCGGCCCGACACGCTGTTCGGCGCGAAATTCATGGCGATCTCGGCCGATCATCCGCTGGCGCAGGCTGCGGCGGCGAAGAATCCGAAGCTCGCCGAGTTCATCGCGGAAGTAAAACGCATCGGCACCGCGCAGGAGATCATCGATACCGCGGAGAAACAGGGGTTTGACACCGGCATCCGGGCGATCCATCCGTTCGATGCCGGTTGGAAGCTGCCGGTCTATGTGGCCAATTTCGTGCTGATGGAATACGGCACCGGCGCGATCTTCGGCTGCCCCGCGCACGACCAGCGCGACCTCGATTTTGTCAATAAATACGGGCTCGGCAATATTCCGGTGGTCTGCCCGCCGGATGTTGATCCGAAAGCGTTCGTGATTACCGACACCGCTTATGACGGCGACGGCCGCATGATCAATTCGCGCTTCCTCGACGGCATGACTATCGAGCAAGCCAAGGAAGAGGTGGCGAAGCGGCTCGAAACCGAGATGGGCGGCAACGCGCCGGTCGGCGAGCGGCAAGTCAATTTCCGCCTGCGCGACTGGGGCATTTCGCGGCAGCGCTATTGGGGTTGCCCGATCCCGGTGATCCACTGCGAAAGATGCGGCGTGGTGCCGGTGCCGGATCGCGAGCTGCCGGTGACGCTGCCCGACGACGCGACCTTCGACAAGCCGGGCAATGCGCTCGACCATCATCCGACCTGGAAGCGCGTCACCTGCCCGAAATGCCGGGGCAAGGCCACGCGCGAAACCGACACCATGGACACCTTCGTGGATTCGTCCTGGTATTTCGCGCGCTTCACCGATCCCTGGAACGAGAAGGCGCCGACGACGCCCGATGTCGCCAATCGGATGATGCCGGTCAACCAGTATATCGGCGGCGTCGAGCATGCGATCCTGCACCTGCTCTACAGCCGCTTCTTTACCCGCGCGATGAAGGCCACCGGCCATATCGGCATGGACGAGCCGTTCGCGGGCATGTTCACCCAGGGCATGGTGGTGCACGAGACCTATCAAAAGGCCGACGGCTCCTACGTCACCCCCGTCGAGGTGAAGATCGAGACCGGCGGCAACGGCCGGCGCGCCGTGCTGCTCGCGACCGGCGAGGACATCGCGATCGGCTCAATCGAGAAGATGTCGAAGTCGAAACGCAACACGGTCGATCCCGACGACATCATCGCGACCTACGGCGCCGACGTCGCGCGCTGGTTCATGCTGTCGGATTCGCCGCCCGATCGTGACGTGATCTGGAGCGACGAGCGGGTGCAGGGCGCTTCGCGCTTCGTGCAGCGGCTGTGGCGGCTGGTCAATGAGTCGGCGGAAATCGCCAAGTCCGCGCCTCCCGCGCGCCCGGCGTCGTTCAGCGCCGATGCGCTAGCGCTCCGCAAGGCGGCCCATGGCGCGCTGGACAGGGTTTCGGGGGGCATCGAGCGGCTGCATTTCAACGTCTGCCTCGCCCATATCCGCGAGTTCGCCAATGCGCTGGCGGAGGTGCTGGCGCGGGAGGGCACGCCGGCAGGCGACCTCGCCTGGTCGGTCCGGGAGGCCGCGCTGATCCTGGTCCAATTGTTCGCACCGATGATGCCGCATCTGGCGGAAGAATGCTGGCAGGTGCTGGGCCAGGGTGGGTTGATTTCGGAAGCCGATTGGCCCCAAATCGAACGCGATTTGCTGGTTGAGGACGCCGTGACGCTGGTGGTCCAGGTCAACGGCAAGAAACGGGGCGAGATTACGGTGGCCAAGGCGGCCGAGAATTCGCAAATTGAGGCTGCCGTTTTGGCGCTCGATGCAGTAAAATCGACGCTGGGAGACAAGCCCGTCCGTAAGATCATTATAGTTCCGATGAGGATCGTAAATGTCGTTGGCTAAAATCCGCATTGCCGCTCGGCTGTTGGCCGTGGTCGCCCTGGCGGGGCTGACGGCCGGCTGCTTCCAGCCGATGTATGCCGAACATACCGATGGCACCCCTGGCCTGCGCGAAAAGCTGATGGGGGTAGAGGTTCCGCCGGTGGACAAGCCGAACGCCTCGCAAGAGGCTCGGATCGGGGTCGAGATCCGCAACGCGCTGGCGTTCAAGCTCTATGGCGAGGCTACCGGCATGCCGCCGACCCACCGGCTGGTGCTGAAGTTCAGCACCAGCCGTTCGTCGCTGCTGGTTTCCCAGACCACCGGGCTGCCGACCACCGAGAACGTTGGCGTCGACGCGCAGTTCAATCTGATCGAGATCGCCAGCAACAAATCGGTCATGACCGGCACTACGTTTGCCCGGGTGTCCTACGACCTACCCGGGTCCTATCAGCGCTTCTCGCGCACCCGCGCTTTCCGCGACGCCGAAGACCGCGCCGCCGACCAGATCGCGGAGAATATCCAGACCCGGCTGGCGTCGTTCTTCGTCGCCGGCACCTGACCCCAACCGTCATTCCGGCTTCGCATCCAAGTCGGCAAAAGCCGACTTGGATGCGAAGCCGGAATCTCACTTAAATTGCCTCTGGATTCCCCGATGCGCTATTGCGCATCTGAGCTCCACGCGAAGGCGCGTGTCCCGGAATGACGAAATAGGTCTGCTTGTGGTTGCGCTACGCGGAAAAGAGATCGACACCTTCCTGGCCCGGCCCGATCCGGGCCGCCCCATCATCCTGCTCTACGGTCCCGACGCAGGCCTGGTGCGCGAGCGCGCCGATGCGCTGTTGGCTTCCGCGGTCGACGACCCCAACGATCCCTTCTCGCTGGTGCGGCTTGACGGTGACGAGCTTTCCGCCGAGCCGTCGCGGCTGGTCGATGAGGCCTTGACGGTGCCGCTGTTCGGCGGCCGCCGCGCCATCCGCGTCCGCGCCGGCTCGCGCAGTTTCGCAGTCGGCATCGACACGTTGGCCGAGATGCCGCTGAAAGACTGCCGCATCGTGATCGAGGCCGGCGAGCTGCGCCCCAAATCGCCGCTGCGCAAGGCCTGCGAGCGGGCGAAAACGGCGGTCGCGATCGGCTGCTATCCCGATGGCGAGCGCGATCTGGCCAAGCTGATCGACGACGAATTGCGCGTTGCAAGCTTGCGCATCACGCCCGATGCGCGGGCTTCGCTGATGGCGCTGCTGGGCGGCGACCGCCAGGCCTCGCGCAACGAGCTGCGCAAGCTGGCGCTGTTCGCGCACGGCGAAGGCGAAGTGACGCTCGACCATGTGATGGCCGTCGTGGCCGACGCCTCCGAGCTGAAGCTCGATCCGATCGTCGACGGCGCGTTTGCGGGAAAGCCGGAACTGGTCGAGAGTGAGTTTGCCAAGGCGATGGTTGCCGGCACCTATCCCGGCGTCATCATCTCGGCCGCGCAGCGCCAGGCGGCGTGGCTGCACAAGTCGGCGCTAGCGATAGCTGAGGGAACGCCGCTATCGACGCTGCTCGACGGTGGCTTCCCGCGGCTGCACTTTTCCCGAAAAGGCGCCGTCGAAACCGCGCTGCGCAATTTCAGCGCGGCGCGGCTGGTCGCTATCATCGATCAGCTTGCCACCGCAGCGCTCGATATGCGCAAGCAGACGGCGCTTGCCGCCGTGATCGCCCAGCGCACGTTGCTGTCGATCGCGGTGAACGCAAAGCGGCGAAGCTGATTAGATCCTCGCCCCGTTGTTGCCGGGAAAGCGCGCCTCCGCGAGATCCAATGTTGCTAGCGCGCACCCTGCCATGCCCCTCACCCGAAATTCGCTGTCGCGAATTTCGACATCTACCGCAAAAAGCGCAGGGAGAGAGAGGCAAGGAAGCAAGTTTCGGTTCCGCGGTGCGCTCTCTCGCTCCCACTCCCCGCTCTTCTTCGCGGGGCAGAGGTGGTGAGGGGCTCCATCCACGGACTCAGTTCGCGGGAGAGTCCCCCTCCTCGCCCTATTTCTCCTTCGCCCGCTCGATACCTTCGACGATAAGTTGGTGGGCATCCTCAGGTGAGCCCCAGCGCAGCACCTTCACCCATTTGCCGGGTTCGAGGTCCTTATAGTGCTCGAAAAAGTGCCGGATTTGCGCGAGCGTGATGTCGGGCAGGTCGCTGTAGCTCTTCACCTTGTCGTAGCGCTGAGTCAGCTTTGACGACGGAACCGCGATGATCTTTTCGTCACCGCCGGCTTCGTCCTCCATCAAGAGCACACCGACCGGCCGCACGCTCATCACGGCTCCTGGCACGATCGCGCGGGTGTTGGCGATCAGGACGTCGCAGGGGTCGCCGTCGTTGGAGAGCGTGTGCGGGATGAAGCCGTAATTGCCGGGATAACGCATCGCCGTATAGAGGAACCGGTCGACCACCAGCGTGCCGGCCTCCTTGTCCATCTCGTATTTGATCGGCTCGCCGCCGACCGGCACCTCGATGATGACATTGACCTCGCGCGGCGGGTCGATCCCGATCGAGATGGCGTCAATGCGCATGGAGGGCTCCGTTAAGGCCTGGCTTCAATTCTCGGACACCGGCATGCGCGCGCAAAGGTCGGCTGGCAAGCCGGCGGCGCTAGTTGGTCCAGGCGAACGCGACCTTGTCGAGCGACTTCAGCCCGAACTTCTCCGAAGAGCGCGCCACCATGCGGCCGCCCAGCGCGCGGTAGAACTCGGTGGCAGGGTCGTTGTCCGACAGCGCCCAGACCACCATGCTCTTCAGCCCGCTCTGCGCAAGGTCGCGCTTGGCGGCGGTGAACAGGCGGCGGCCGAAGCCGAGGCCCTGGAATTCCGGGCGCAGATAAAGTTCGTAGATCTCGCCTTCGAAGTGCAGGCTGCGCGCGCGGTTACGGCCATAATTGGCATAGCCCGCGACCTTGTCGCCGAACACCAGCACGCTGACGCGGCTGCCTTTGCGGATCGCGCTGTCCCACCAATGCGGACCGCGGCGGTTAATCAGTTTTTCCAGTTCCGAGCCGGGGATAATGCCCTGATAGGCCGAACGCCAGGCCTCATCATGGGTGGACGCTACCGCGGGTGCATCCGCAGCTTTGGCCGGCCGAACTTCGATTAGGGTAGTGCTCATGGGTATAGATCAAAGCAAGTCGGCGGCTCCGCTTCAAGGTCTATCCTTAATTATCGGTTAAGCTGTGGATTTTCTGCATCAGTTCTGCGGCCGGTTGTGCCGAAAAAGGACATAGCTGCGCCCGAAGTGGCATCGGAGCGGCCCGCACGACGGTAGTTGATCCCGATATCGGCCTTCCGACCAAGTCAACCGGTGGAAAAAACTCCTGATTCAATTCGCCGCCGATATGCTTCCGGGAAGCGAACCCAATTCCTCCGCGATCCGGCGATCCATGCGGCCCCTTCCCTCCTTTCTCGCTCTCGTTTTGCTGGGCGCCATCTGCAGCCGGAGCGCGCCGGCGCAGTCGCCGCTTGGCGCGCAAGCCGTGGAGGGCGAGCCGGACCGCGAGCAGCAGTGGCTGGTCCCTTCGCCCGATCTCGATCGGCCGGCGCATGCGGTGCTATTCCGCCCGCCCGGCGATGGGCCGTTCCGGCTTGCCCTGATCGCGCACGCCTCGACGCAGAACGTGCTGCGTCGTGCGCAAATGCCGCAGCCGGAATATCGCGCGCTTGCCGCGTTCCTTGTCGCGCGCGGGTTCGCGGTGCTGGTGCCGGAACGCCTCGGCCATGGTGCGACAGGCGGCAGCCATCTTGAGAACCAGGGCGGCTGCGACCAAGCCGATTACATCAGCTCCGGCCGCGCCACGGCGCAAGAGATTGATCTGGCATTGGATTTACTGCGCCAGCAATCCTTCGTTCGGCACGAGGGCGCGGTCGTCGTCGGCCATTCCGCTGGCGGCTGGGGCGCGCTGGCGCTGGCCGGCGAAGACCCGAAGGCCGTCTCCGCCATCGTCGTGTTCGCGCCGGGACGCGGCGGTCATGCCAACGATGCTCCCAACCAGGTCTGCGCGCCGCATACGCTGATCACCGCCGCCGCGGCGTTCGGCAAGGGCGCGCGGGTGCCGGTGACCTGGCTGGTGGCGGCGAACGACACGTACTTTTCGCCGGAATTGTCGCGGCAGCTTGCCGACGCCTTTCGCAGTCCGGGCGGCAAGGCCGACTTTAGGTGCTGTCGGCCTCGGGAAGCGAGGCGCACTGGATGGCGGAGAGCGAGGGCGGTGTGAGATTGGCGGGGCCAGAGCTCGATCGTGCCTTGAAGCTGCGGCAACCAGTCGCGGTGAAGAAGCGATGACGGTCTACTTCCTCGTCAAATATCTGCATGTGATCGGCGCCATCGTGATCCTCGGCACCGGCGCTGGCATCGCCTTTTTCATGCTGATGGCGCACCGAAGCGGAGACGCGGCATTCATTGCGCGCACGGCCGCTACCGTTGTGATCGCCGACATGCTGTTCACGCTTGCCGCTGTGATCCTGCAACCCGTCACCGGCGGCCTCTTGATGATGCTGTCGTCAACCTCGTTCGCCGAGCGCTGGCTTGCCACTTCCCTCGTGCTTTATGCCCTGGCAGGTCTGTTCTGGATTCCCGTGATCTTCATGCAAATCGAGATGCGCGATCTGGCAAGCGCCGCGGCGGCTAGGGGCCAACCGCTGCCGCCGCGCTATTTCGGCCTTTTTCGCCGCTGGGTCTGGTTCGGCATTCCCGGCTTCGGATCGGTCATGATCATCCTGTGGCTGATGATCGCAAAGCCCGGATTTTAGCGTGATGAGCGAATTGACCGCCATGCGCAAAATCCTGGTGCTTGGCGCCTCCGGCCTGATCGGACGGTTCGTCACCGACGATCTGCGCATCCGAGGTTTTGGCGTGGTCGCAATCGCGCGAAAGTTCTCGGCCGGGCAACGGACGAACGCGTCCGACCTGGAAATGCCGATCCTGTCGATGGCCCCGGCCGCGCTGGCGCGGCTGCTCCGCGATCACCGAATTGATGTGGTGGTCAATTGCCTCGGCGTGCCGCAGGACGGCCCCGGCAGCGACACCGCCGCCGTGCACCGCGATTTCGTCGTGCGGCTGCTGCAGGCGATCGGCGATTGCGGACATCCGCTGCGCTTGATCCAGATTTCGATCCCCGGCGCGGCAGCGGCGGATCGAACCGCCTTCAGCGCGACAAAGCGCGAGGCGGAGCGGCTGATCGCGGGCTCCGGCATTTGCTATGCGATATTGCGGCCGGGCCTTGTAGTGGCGCCAGCCGCCTATGGCGGCAGCGCGCTGGTGCGCGCGCTCGCCGCGCTGCCGGTCGATCTGCCCGCGGATGAGGCCGCAGCGCCGTTTCAGCCGGTCGCGGTTGAGGATGTCGCCGCGACGATCGCATGGCTCGCGTCGCGCGAGATCAGCGACGAGGCGGTGAAAGCCCTCGCCTGGGATCTGATGCAGCCGCAAAAGATTTCGCTGTCTGGCGTCATCGATCAGTTACGCTTCGCGCTTGGCACCGCGGCCATGCGCCGCGTGAGGTTGCCCTCGTTCATGATCGACCTCGGTGCTGGGCTCGGCGATCTCGTCAACCGTCTCGGCTGGATGCCGCCGACGCGCACCACGGCGATCGCCGAACTGCGCCGCGGCGTGACCGGCGATCCGGAGCCCTGGATGGCCGCAACCGGCATCATACCCAAGACCATCGCGCAAATGATGGGTCAGCGCCCCGCCACCATTCAGGACAAATGGTTCGCGCGTCTGTTCCTGATCAAAGCGCTGGTGATCGCGAGCCTGGTGGCGTTCTGGATTGTATCGGGCTTCATCGCGCTGTTGGTTTCCTATCACGCGGCGGCCGGTATCCTGAGTTCTCATGGCTTTCCGGCGCGGCTGCTTGCACCGATCACGGTCGGTACCAGCCTGATGGATATCGGCATCGGCGTCCTCATCGCCTTCCGCCGCACTTCCGCGATCGGGCTCATCGCGGGTATCGTGGCCTCGCTCGGCTATATCGCAGGAAGCGCCATCCTGACGCCGGATCTGTGGATCGAGCCACTGGGCGCGCTGGTCGAGACGGGGCCGGCGATCGTGCTAATGCTGGTGGCGCTATTGACGCTGGATAACCGATGAGCCCTTCGCCCGACAATCGCTGGCCGGACGACGACGTGATCCTCTATGACGGCGTCTGCGTATTCTGCTCGCGCTGGATCGCCTTCATCGCCGCGCGCGATTCTGCGGCGCGCTTCCGTTTCACGGCGATCCAGTCGCCCTACGGCACGCGACTGGCGCAGGCCTTCGGCATCGACCCCGACGATCCCGACAGCAACGCCGTTATCCGTGGCGGCGTTGCTTACTTAAAATCCGACGGCGCGCTGAGCGTACTGTCGCAGCTCGCGGGCTGGGGCTGGGCGCGGGTGTTCTTCGCCGTGCCAAAGCCGTTGCGCGACGCGGTCTACAGCCTCGTGGCGCGGAATTGGTACCGGATTTTTGGCAAATACGACGAGTGCTTCGTGCCGGATGCGGCGATGAAGGCGAGGGTGATGGAATAGGGCTCTCGTTCGGGCTGTCCAGTCTAGGAAAGTTATTCTAGGTTGTCCGCTTCAAGGGCGACAATCCATGGCCAGGACAGTTTTTACAACCAAGACAGTTCCAGGCTACAAAGATCTGCCCGAAGTTCGCTCTCAGCAGATATCTGGACCGAGTCAAACAGGCACTCGGCGACTATGTCGTTTACTACGAACCTCGCCGATCGACGTCTGACCGGTCTAGTTCCGGCGGGCGTCAGGCCTATTTCGGTTTTGCTCGGAGATCGCGCCGGACGCGGAATTGTCTGAGCATTACTTTTCTTTCGTTAGCGACTACCAAGATTTTTCCAATGTTGTTCCGTTTGTTGAAGGTTCGAAATATTACGAGAGCGCGTTGCCAAAAGAGGACGGCGGTACAAACAAAGGTTCGTTTGAAGACGCGGTCCGCCTAGTGCCCTGATAAGGAATTTGATTAGGTTTTGAAGGCCGGGTTTGCGCCGCTTCTCGGCGAGAAACACTCAACTTAGGACGTTTCTCGGGGAGAATTGTCCGAGCCAACATCCGTTTCGAGCGGCCGATCATCGAAATCACTCTTTCGCGACCATTTCGCGAACGCTCGTTTATGCGCAACGCGCGTGCGGCTTACGCTGATCGATGTGCGGACAGGATTGCGCTTAAGCAATGGAGGCGGCGGTCCCGAAGTTCAAACTGCGCATATCCAACCAGTGGCATCAAAGGGACCGGATACCGTACGTAACGGAATAGCCCTTTCGGGGACGGCGCGCTGGATGTTCGACCGAGCTCTCATCTCTGTTGGCGACAATTATAAAATTCTCGTCGCCGAGAACCATGTTCCGGAAGAGCCTTGCGCCTGCTGAATCAGAACCGGCTGATCCACTTGCCAAGGGTCAAACTCTACATCCAAACGCACAATATCTAAAATTTCATCGAGTTTTTTAAGGGCTAACAGCTCCTTTTGAAGCTAAATCAGATTTGTATCTGAGCCATTGATGAGCCGATTGATCCTTCTTGCTGGATCAACCTCGGACGAAGAAGCCTTAGCGGCCGCGTCACCTCTTCGTCAGCGCCGCCAACACCTCCTCAGCGGCCCGGTCTCCCGAATCCCGCGCCCCGTGTGCGGTCGAGAAAAAGTTCGGTGAGGTGGCTTCTCCGGCAAAGAACAAGCGGCCGTCGACCGGGGCTGCGAGCACGGCGCGCTTATCGGCATGGCCGGGCAGCGCGTGAGAATAGGAGCCGCGCGCGAAGGGATCATGGGCCCAGCGCGATTCCTTCAGTGGCTTCAACTTGCGCCGAAAATCGTTGCCGAGGAAGCCTGCGATCTCGTCGATGCTGTGGGCAGCGATCGCGCCGTCGCCGGCGTCTTCCAGGGTTTTTGCGAATCGCCCGCCGAAAAAGCCCTCGATGCAGGGTTGGCCGAACGGGCGCAGATGATAGGTACCCATTTCGGTGCGCATGGTGGCGCCGCGCAGGTTGCCCTCCTTGGGCAGCGCCTCCGGCTGGTCCAACGCCAGCATCACCTTGTCGGCGAGTCCGAGCGGCAGGCCGGCCGCGGCGTCAATTTTTTGCGGCAGCGCCGGGCGAAAGCCGATCACCTCTTGCGCGATCAGGTTGGTGGGCACGGTGATGATTGCCCTGTCCGCCGCGAGCGTGCCCAAGGAGGTCTCGATCCGCAGGCGGGGCCTCGAGTGGTCGATCAGCGTGACCTTGCAGTTCAGCGCCAGCGGAAGCCGGGCGCCATAAGCCGCCATCAGCGCGCCATAGCCGCGCCGCACCCGCCAATTGGCGTTGGTGTCCTCATAGGCGTCCAAGTCCAAGATCGAGACCTGCTCGAGCTCGCAGCCGTTCACATAGGTCGAGATCGCGTCGATCATCGGGTTCCAGCGGTTGCCGGGCTCGAGACAGAGATTGGCTGGGCCATCGCGGCCGCTTCTCGCGGCCTGTTCGGCGCGGTCATAGAAGGCGTCGAGCGCGCGCATGAAATCGTCGCGCTCGTTTTGCGGAAACGCCTTGCCGAAGGCGCGCTCGCGCCAGGGCGGCAGCGCCTTGTTGACCTCGAAATGCAATTGTTCGGCGATCGAGACGAACGAGTTCTTGTCGGCCGAGTGCAGCCAGCCGCAGCCGACGTCGAAGGTCACATCCGGCGCGGCCTGGACGGTGTAGCCACGCCCGCCGACCCGGTCGCGCGCCTCCAGCACGATGGTGGAGAGACCCGAGTTCTGCAGGGCATGCGCGGCGCCGAGGCCCGCGGCACCCGCGCCGATGATGGCGACGTCGAGGGAGGAGGGGAGGGAACTCATGTGCTAGGCTCTAGCACGTTAGTCTTAGACGCTGAAGCTACCCGAAGCATGACTGTCATCACCCGCGAAGGCGGGTGACCTAGTATTCCAGAGAAGCCTGTGTTCGAACGGAGAGGCCGCGGTGGATACTCCGCCTTCGCGGGGCATGACGGACTGAGTCGTTACGCCACCGCTTACGCTACGGCCTCTTTGGCCTTTTCGGCGCGCTTGCGCTCGTTGGGGTCGAGGAACTTCTTGCGCAGGCGGATCGATTTCGGCGTCACTTCGACCAGCTCATCGTCCTCGATATAGGCGAGCGCCTTTTCCAGGGTCATCCTGATCGGCGGCGTCAGCCGCACCGCTTCGTCCTTCGAGGTGGTGCGGATGTTGGTGAGCTGCTTGCCCTTGAGCACGTTGATCTCGAGGTCGTTGTCGCGGGTGTGCTCGCCGACGATCATGCCCTTGTAGACCTTCCAGCCCGGCTCGATCATCATCGGACCGCGGTCTTCCAATTTGAACATCGCATACGCCACCGCCTCGCCCTGGTCGTTGGAGATCAGGACGCCGTTGCGCCGGCCCTGGATCTCGCCCTTATACGGCGCATAGCCGTGGAATAGGCGGTTCATGATCGCGGTGCCGCGGGTGTCGGTGAGCAATTCGCCCTGGTAGCCGATCAGGCCGCGGGTCGGCGCGTAGAACACCAGCCGCAGCCGGTGGCCACCGGAGGGCCGCATCTCGATCATCTCGGCCCTGCGCTCGCTCATCTTCTGCACGACGACGCCGGAATGCTCCTCGTCGACATCGATCACGACCTCCTCGACCGGCTCCTGCCACTGCCCGGTCGCCTCATCCTTCTTCAGCACGACGCGGGGCCGCGATACCGAAAGCTCAAAACCTTCGCGGCGCATGGTCTCGATCAGGATCGCGAGCTGCAATTCGCCGCGGCCCGAGACTTCCATGGAGTCCTTGTCGGAGGCTTCGCTGACGCGCAGCGCGACATTGCCTTCGGCCTCGCGCAACAGGCGGTCGCGGATCATGCGGCTCGTCACCTTGTCGCCTTCAGTGCCGGCCAGCGGCGAGTTGTTGACGATGAATGACATCGATACCGTCGGCGGATCGATCGGCTGTGCCTTCAAAGGCGTATCGACGGACGGATCGCAGAAGGTATCGGCGACGGTGCCCTTGGTCAGCCCGGCAATCGCAACGATGTCGCCGGCTTCGGCCTCGTCAAGCGGGGTGCGCTCGATGCCGCGGAAGGCGATGATTTTGGTGATCCGCCCGTTTTCGATCAGCTTGCCGTCGGCGGCCAGCACCTTGACGGCCTGGTTCGGCTTGATGGTGCCGGAAGTGATGCGGCCGGTGACGATGCGGCCGAGATAGGGATTGGCCTCCAGAATGGTGCCGATCATGCGGAACGGACCCTCTTCCACCGTCGGCGGCGCGACGTGGCGCAGGATCAAGTCGAATAGCGGCTGCATGCCGGCGTCCTTGGGACCCTCCGGGCTCGCCGCCATCCAACCCTGCTTGGCCGATCCGTACAGAATCGGGAAATCGAGCTGCTCCTCGCTGGCATCCAGCGCCGCGAACAGGTCGAACACCTCGTTGATGACCTCGGTCGGCCGCGCGTCGGGGCGGTCGACCTTGTTGATGACGACGATCGGCCTGAGGCCCACCTTCAGCGCCTTGGAGACGACGAACTTGGTTTGCGGCAGCGGGCCTTCGGCCGCGTCCACCAAGACCAGCGCGCCATCCACCATGTTGAGGATGCGCTCGACCTCGCCGCCGAAATCGGCGTGGCCCGGCGTATCAACGATGTTGATGCGGGTGTCCTTCCACTGCACCGAGGCCGCCTTGGCGAGAATGGTGATGCCGCGCTCGCGCTCCAGATCGTTGGAATCCATCGCGCGCTCGACCACGCGCTGGTTGTCGCGATAGGTGCCGGATTGCTGCAGCAGGCGATCGACCAGCGTGGTCTTGCCGTGGTCGACGTGGGCGATGATGGCGACGTTGCGGAGGTTCATGGACTGCTTCTTCTGGGTCGTGCATGGTGGGAGTGCGATCTCACCGGAAAACCGGGATCCCATCTTTCCGGATCGCGCTCGAAAACCTGAAATTCCGGCGGACCTCTGGGTCTAAAAAGGAAGCCCGGCCAAAAGGACCGGGCACACCTTACGCGTTGCGCCGCAATATATTCAGAAAACACCAAAAAACAATGGCTTGTTTGGCATTTGGTTAGCCCAATTCGGTGGCACAGGCGGCCGCTACATATGCTGGGCGACGGTTTTCAGCAGGGAGCGCCGCCGCGGCTGCATCGGTGGGTCGAAAATGGCGGATGGGAGTGGTTGATCGCGCCGTTTGATCAGGAAGTTCTGCACCATGCCGGTGTCTTCATGGGGCAGGATGCGGCAGTGGAACACCGATTTTCCGATGAATTCCTTGAAGCGCATGCGGATAACGACCGTGGATTCGGTCGGAATCCAGACCGTATCCTTGATGGTGCCGGGCTCCAACAGCTTGCCGTTAACCGAGATCACCTCGAACGGGTTCACGTGGATATGGAACGGATGGCCCTCGGCACCGCCGTGCTGGCTGTCGCCGACGACCAGACGCCATTCCTCCACCCAGTTGAGGTCGACCACGTAATTCACCTGGGTGACGTCGTACTGCAGCGCGTTGAGCACGAAATCGATGCGGTTGCGTGCCGGGAAACTGATTGGCGAAATAGCTGACGCGGATATTTTGCACCTCGCTCGGCTTGATCATCGGATATTCGCGGGTCGGGATCGGCAGCACGGTCGGAAGCGCCGTCTTGACCGGCGTGCCGGTAACCTCGATTTCAGCGATCGTCGTGTGCGCTGACCAGGAATTGCTGGTGTTGCTCGAGCCGCACGATGCGGTAGATGCCGGGCGCAGCCAGAGCCTTGATCATGAAGTTGGCGCGGTTGGCCGGCGCGAGCTGAATCCAGCCTTCGTTGTTGGGATCGGTGTCGGCGCGATGACGCGCACCTTGGGGAAGTTGACGACGCCGAGCGCCAGCAGATGCAGCTCGTGGCCTTCCACCGCGATCGGCCTCTAGTTGTTGGAGCAGGCGTTGAGCATGCGGAAGCGTCGCCCGGCGCCAGCGTGAAACGTGGCGGCTTTAATTGCGTGGGCGTCGGGCTGGTGGGGTTCTTCGGATCGTGCACTTCCTTGAAGAACGGCTCGATGTTGGTCAGTAGCGCAGCTTGTAGTCGCCGGTGGTGAAGCCGCCCTGCAGGTTGATCGGAACAGCCTTTTCGGTGTTGGGATCAGATGGTGACGTCGCTCGTGAAGGTCTGCCAGATCGCGTTCTGCTTTGACAGGCAGGTCCAGATGGTCGGGTCGTCTTCGCTCGGAAACAGGCCGATGTTTGCATCACCAGCGGGTAGTCCTTCGCCACCTTGATCTGCGGCACCTCGTCGATCGCGCCCTACATGATGATGCCGCCGGCCACGCCGGTGCCCGCCTGGACCGCCGTCGAGCCGTGGTGGTGCGGATGATACCAGTCGAGCCCGGGCGGATGATTGGCGGGAATCTCGAAGAGATATTCCTTGCTCTCGCCGGGCATGATCTCGCCAATGCGCGATCGCCTGACCGGGCGGCTTCGGAGTTTGGGGCGGCTGGCGATCTCCGCCCGCAAGGCGTCGTCCTCGACGCTGCCGACGCCCACCGGACACCTCGCAAGTCACCACGATTTGTCGCGCCTGAGGTCGCTGAGGTTCTCTGGCAGGGCGTTGTTTCTACGTTGCGTATTTTTCGGCGGAGGTGGCCTCAATTGCCGGTTCCTTCGATCGGATAGACCCCGCGCAGCACTTCCTCGAAATGATTCTTGACGGATTCGTTGCAGAGGCAGGCCCGCATCTGCAGGGCGTCGCGGTTGCGCACCAGGATCGAGCCGCGCCTTGTCTCCAAAATCCCTTCCGCCTTGAAGGCCTGGATCACCCGGCTGGTATAGCTGCGGCCGACCCCGAGCAGGGTCGCGAGCTGCTCATGGGTGAGCAGCACGGTGGCCTCGTCATCGGCGCGCTCCATCGCCGAGACGATCCATTTGGCGGCACGCTGCTCGATCGAATGGATCGCGTTGCAGGCGGTCGACTGGAACATCTGCGCCAGCATGCAGTCGGCATAACGCGCAAACACGTTGCGCAGCGTCTTCGACGTGATCTTCGCCGCCTCCAGTTTGCCGATATGCAGGCGAACGAAGGGGCCGCCGAACTTCACCATGATCCGCGTATAGGCCGGCAGAAAGCCTTCGCTCACAATGCCGCCGACGGCGCCCTCGCGGCCGACGAGAATGGTCTCGACGTCGCGGCCGTCTTCGTTGGCGACGAGATAGGACGCAAGGCTCGGCCCGCAGGGAAAGTGCACGACCTCGACATCGTCGCCGGGGTTGTAGAGCAGTTCGCGGGCCTCGGCATCCTCATGCACAAGGTGCGGCGCGATCAGCGCGAAGTCGGCGGCGTTGAGCCGCCGTAGCAAATTGTTGTACGGCCGGTCGCTGACCGTGGCCGCCGTGTCGCGTCGCGTCAGCATTCGAAAGATCCCGTCTGCCTCGAAGCCAACAATAATCAACTCGGGTCAGGTTGAATGTTCACTAGTACGCAGACACGGGAACGGCGATGTGGTGGTTTCGTTCCTGGAACCCGTCGATGTTTGGCCGCAGGCATCGACCGCGGACGGTCCTGACCGGAATTCGACCCTGACCAGAGAAATCGAAATCATGGAACCCGCCCCTCCGGACGGCCTATCCGCCCTGCCCGAAGACGTGCTGATTGTCGAAGACGATCCGATCATCTCGCTCGATTTCGAAGACACGATTCTCGGTTTCGGGGTGAAGACGGTACGCTCCGCGGGGAATGTGGCGCGGGCGCTGCAGTTGATCGCCGAGCGCGCTCCCGATTTTGCGCTGCTCGACGTCGGTTTGGTGCTCGAAGAGAGCTTTGCCATTGCCGAACGGCTGGATGCGCTGAAAATTCCGTTCGTCTTCGTCACCGGCTATGGTGTCGATGTCAGGCTGCCCGCGGCGTTCGCCGACCGGCCGAGGCTGGCAAAACCCTATTCGACGCAGGCGTTGAACGCCGCGCTCAGAGCCCGATCCGGCGATACCTGACGCTAGCCTATTGTTTGAGCATGATCTTTCCGGAAAACCGGTAACCCACCCATCGGGTCATGGCCCGAGGCATGCTTTTTCGGATCATGCTTCTAGCGTACGCAAATCTCCGCCAAATCCTGTTCGACGCCCCGGAAGAAGGTTGCAGGTTCCGCCTTCTCAGCCTGCTCCGCACCGATGGCGGCCGTCATGGCGTCCGCGGCATCCTCGGACAATTCCTGAAATCGTTTCAGGGCCGGCGATGCATGGGCGGCAGTAAATTCCTTCAGTTCCCTCTCGCTGGCTTCGGTAGGGTCCTTGTCCAGCGCGTCGCTGCCGCCGGCAAGCGGGGACACCGGCGCGATCTTGATCTTGGCAGTCAGCGCATAACGGTCGAATTGCTCGAAAACGGAATCGAGAGCCGCCGTCAACCGGATCGGCCGCTCGATCTCGCGATAGCGCTTGACGTCGGCGTCGTCCTTGAGCCGCGCCAGTTCCGCGGACGCGTTCCGTCCGCCGGCGGCGGCCAGCTTGTCCTCGTAAGCCTTTGGATCGATCATGGATGCCGACTGCTCCAGCATCCGGCTCCCCCATTTGACCATCAGATCGAGCCCGCGCTGCCGAAGGCCGGCGGCCGCCACTCTCTTCGAGGTCAGGCATGACGGATCGGCGGCGTCGCGGAGCGCCTGGCCAAGCTGATCGGCCAGGGCCTGACCATAGGCCGATGCGAAAGCCTCGCGCAGCAACGGGCCCGGCTGTTCGGGCGGCACCTGCAGTAGCCACTGCGCTCGCGCCGGGCCTGCGGCGACGAGAACCACAAGCGAGATGCCAACGGCCAATCCACGAAATTCCACGTAACCTGCCTCTGGCTTATTCCGGACCCTGAGCCCGCGATGAAGCTATCACGGCCGCGACAGCGTTTTCCAGCGAAAGCCTGCCCCGCATTTGGAGTGCGGGTTGGCCGCCGGTTTCGCTGAAAACGCGTCAAGGCAAAAAATATCGCCTCGGTTCCGACTTAATCGGAACAGAGGCGCCAGCGGTGGAAAAAAGCCCATCGGCTCGGTTGCCGCAGACCGGTCGGCTCGGGGACTATCCGATCTTGACTATCCGATTTTGGGATCGAGCCTGGTCGACCACAACGCCACGTCGGCGCGGTCGCGCAAGGTCACCCTGAACCTCCCCATGGCTAAAGCCAGGGGGTTCTGAGAGAGGCAGAAGGCAGTCTTTCCGGGGCTCTCGCGGTCTCTGTTTGCAGAGGCGCTACATCATCCCCGGCCTCGACGGCCGGCCCAACACTCTTGATCCGGCGACCCGCTCTAACGCCATTACGGACGTGGGGTTGGGCAAAGCCCTTCCCGCTTGCAGGTTGAAGTACACTCGACATCGCCGTCCTCAGGAGCGGTTCCGCACTGGCCCAAGCGATCTTGACTTGGGGAATGTCGAGCAAATTCGTATCGCAGCATGTCGCAAGAAACGCGCTGTAGAGATCACGTTGAACCGGCTCTGTCCTGCCATCGCCGAACACATGAACCCGCTGCGAGAGCGGCTTCTTGATGTATTCGCCCGTGGTATGATCGAACTGGCTCAACCGTGTATGCCGGGTTTTGATCTCAATCACTCCACCGCCAGCACTTGCAGCCTTGCGCTGAAGCATCGAGATCAACATTCCTGGCGCACGCACTTTCACGCTGCGACCGTAGTTCTTCTGAAATGACTTGTAGCTCAACTCCTCTGTTTTGATGGTTGTCCCTTGACCGAGAATGCGGTTCGCCAACTCGCCATGCGATCGCTTGCGCTCGCCAGCCAATACTCGATCGCGCTCGCGTTTCGAAGCGGCAAGCGCCTGATAGCGCTGCGACCTGTTCCACCTTCTCTTACCCTTGATCGCGCGCCCTTTGGCATCGAAGTTGTCCAGGTTGGTTGCACGTCGCGAGCGGTCCATCGCGCGCTGGATCCGCCGGCAGTCGTTCCACGGTTCGACGACGCTCGGGCATAACTGCTCCAAAATAGCGTCGTCGCTTGATACCGCCGCGATGCTGGACGGCCCGATGTCGAGTCCGACAGTACCGTCCTTGGTGGTGTGCGTAGCGGGCGGCAAGCCCTCTTGCACCAACTGGCAAAACCAGCGAACGCGGCCCTTGATCTCGCGCCGGATAATGCGGACATACTTGGTCCTGGCCGCGAGCGCTTCTCTTTGCCAATCGCGTTTGTCCTTTGGATCGAGCATAAGCGGCAGCACAAGGCCGCTGTAGTGCACGGCCGGAACCGGCTCGGCGCGGTAGCGGATCACAGCGTCCGCTTTGCCCTCGATGCTGTTCAGCCGGTTTAACGATTTGAACCGTGGGCGGCCGCGCTTGCCAAACGCATACTGCTCGGCTGCCCGGAATGCGCGCAAACTCGTGGTTTGCGTGTCGTGGCTGCCGAGGTGATCGCCGATCCAGCAGGCATTGCGGCAGGAGAGCGCATGCTTTTCAATCTCGCGCGAGGTGAAGCCGAACCGCTCCAGTTCGGCCCCGAACGCTTGCGAGCGCGCTTTGTTGTGACGCTTGTCCACTGTCGCAGGCACGGCGCGTGCGGCTTGCCATGCCTTCGATTGCTTCATCAGATCGAGGCGGCGAAGGCACTCCTGCAAACAGGCATTATAGAGGTGCCGGGCCGCGTTCAGCCGCGTATCCAATGTCTTCTCATCCGCCGCAGTCGTCTGAAGCGGGAACTCGGCGACGAAGGACAGGGTTTTAACGCGCGGCATCACAGTCCTCTACGCATCAATTGCCGACTGCATTCATCTGCTAAAGCCGGATAGCTCTCTCCTATGGCTCTCCTATGGCTGAGTAAATCTTTGCTCTGTACCGCAGAGGCGATGCCAACCCGACCAGCGACTTCCTCTAATGCCCTGTCGTACGCGTAGATTATGCCGGATGAAGTTTACGGTGATGCGTTCGAGAAACTTGGCGGGTGCATCTTCCGCCGCCCCGTCTCCATCCCAGTGCCATTCGTTATACGCTTCAATCGTCGCACGTCTCACCCAATGTTCCGGGCGCGTTTCAACAGAAACGTGCATTTCCAGAACCTGCTGCATCAGTGCCGCGCGCTTTGTCTCCACGGCAGTCTTTGCTCCGCACTGACGCCGAGCAGCTTTCGCTTTTGCAGCAAGAAACTCTGACGACACCTCGAAGGAAGCTACTCTTGCGGTGTCGTAGAGGCGCATAGGCGCTGATTTCGCATAATGAGAATTGCGCCCTACCACATCCGGTTCCCCAAGGAGCGTGATGAGGGCTTGTGTCCATCCTCGCGCCTTAAGACCGGCAATTGAAATCATTTGAGGCTTTTCCATCAGACCCTCTTCTGATTTTCAATGTATTGCTTGATGAGCGCGAGGGGAGCGCCGCCGACCGAAGACACAAAATAACTGTTCGTCCATAATGTTGGAATGCGCGTGCGCAGCACCCGGAACTGCTGACGGAGAACACGCGAAGACCGGCCCTTGATGGCCTTCACCAGCCGGTGGCTGCCGTATTGCGGATCGCAGCCGACAAGCAGATGGACGTGGTCTGGCACGACTTCCAGTGGTATTTGCACGAGAAGAGAACGTTCCTGTTCGATCTGAAGTCCGCCACAGCCTATTATATACCTGGCTGATGTCTAATCGCAAAGAGGCGCTCACCCCATAGTTGAAACTAGGGGCTTGCGCGCCTAAGTTCGGTCATCTGGCCGGTCGCGCCTTCGATCGCGACATGACCGAAAAATTGCATGCCGGCCGACGGCGGCAGGTTCTGCTTGTCCAGTCCCGGCGCCTTGATGAAGCGCACTTCGGGGCCGAACGTGTTGTCGAGCTCGTTCGGCCCGAACGTGCCGGCATGCAAAGGCCCGGAGACGAATTCCCAGAACGGTTCGAAATCCTGGAACTGCGCCTTGTTCGGATCGTAGTAATGCGCGGCGGCATAGTGCACGTCCGCCGTCAGCCATACCGTGTTCTGGATCGGCGCGGTCTTAATGAACCGCAAGATTTCCGCAATCTCAAGCTCGCGGCCGCGCGGCGGGCCGTCGCCCTGCGCAAACGCTTCCGAGCCCTTCCGGTTGGTCGCGTCGTCATAGACGATCAGGCTGAGCGGCATGTCGGAGGCGATCACCTTCCAAGTGGCCCGTGAGTTCAACAGCGCCTGCTTCAGCCATCGCATCTGCTCGGGCCCGATGAAGTAGCTCTCGGGGCCGTACGCCGTCTGCAGGTTCGGTCCGTTGGGGCCGCGGTAGCTGCGCTCGTCCAGCATGAAGACGTCGAGATGCGGGCCGTAGCTCAAGGTGCGATAGACCCGGCCCGGTTCGACGATGCTCTCGCGCATCGGATACATTTCGTGGAACGCGCGCGCGGCGCGCGCCGCGAGCAGGCTGATGCTGCGTTCCTTGTAGGCGGCGGGAATGTCCTTCGACGACGACCAGTTGTTCATCACCTCGTGGTCGTCCCACTGCACGAAGATCGGCACTTCGGCATTGAAGGCGCGGACATTGTCGTCAAGGAAATTATATTTATGCGCGGCACGGAATTCGTCGAGCGTCTCGGCGACCTTGGCCTTTTCCGGGATCGTGACGTTGTTCCAGACTTTGCCGTCGGCGAGCTTCACCTCGGACGCGATGACGCCGTCGGCGTAGACGGTGTCGCCGGAATGAATCAGGAAATCCGGCCGGTGCTTGCGCATCGCCTCGAAGGTGAACATGCCGCCGTCATCGGGATTGATGCCCCAGCCCTGGCCCGCGACGTCACCGCCCCAGACGAAGCTGACGTCGCGCCTGTCCGACGGCGCGGTGCGGAAGCGGCCGACCACCGGCTCGCCCACGATGTCGGTATGGGCGAGATCGCGGAAGCGGACGCGATAGAAGATATCCTGCCCGCCGGGCAAATTTTCCAACAGCATCTTCGCGGTGAAGTCGCGCTCGGGAAGCGCGGGAATAGGCGGCAAGGCGCGGGCATTGCTGAACGACTCGGTGGTTGAGACCTCGACCAGCATCTGCGACGCCCGGTCGGCGCGCGCCCACACCACGCCGCCATCGGCGCCGACGTCGCCGGATTGCACGCCATGGGTGACCATCGGCCGGTCCGCAGCGCGGCTCAGACGCGGCATCGCGACGGCGGTTGCGGCTGCGGCTGCGGCTGCGGTCGCAAGGAAGCGCCGGCGGGAAAGTTCACTGGAAAGTCCACTTGGATGATGGCGTCGGATCTTGATCGGCATGCAAGCCTTCTCGGTCGGCGCTGAAAGCGCTGACAGACCTAGAAAGGTTCTGTGACGAGCCGATTACAGGGATGGGGATTTATAACGTTCCGGTGGCGCGGAACTGCGCGCCGGTCCGTTGCAGATTTTGCTGCACGTTCGCAAGTAGCGCCTTGCGGTCGGCGACCGCGTTGTGGAATTGATCGAGCGCGATGTTGAAGGCGGTCAACGCGCCTTCCTCGATGGCGCCGTGATCGTAGCAGAGCAGCGTGTCGCGCAGGATGGTGTCGGCTTCCTCCTGCATCCGGTCGAGCTCTTCGGCCGAATCGCTGCGCCGTGCCGCCGGGATCATGTCCAACAGCCGTTCGCGCAGCGAGGTATTGTTCTCGCGCTCATCCTTCTTCAGGTAGCCGGCGAACCACGCGCCGATCGAGCCCATCGCCGACAGCGCCATCAGGCTCCACCAGATGTAGTCGCTGTAGCGATCAAGGAAGGTCTTCTCCTCGCCGTCGACGAAAGCGGCCGCACCGGGATGCACGGGGATCACCGCATCCTTGTCGGTATCGGGGGTTTCGATCTTCGCGGCCAGCGGGAACTCCGACATCAACTGCTGCCGGATCGCGAATAGTTGCCGGGTGAAGGCGGCAACGGTGGCCTCGGAAAGGCCTTTGCGGGCGACGATGTGGTGGGAGAAGCTGATCGTCTTCACCTCGTCGTCCGGCCGGTCGGGGGAGCCGCCGAAGCTGCCGGCGGGGATGTCCGCGGCCTCATAGACCGGGTGGTTCTGGGCAATGGCTTCCGCCGAATTGATGCCGAGGAAGGTCGGCACGCCACCGTCCCTGGTCGAGGCGGCGATGGCCTCGGCGGTGATCTTGCTGTTGACGGGACCGGCGGCGAGGTAGGCATCGGCCTTCTGGCCGCGGATCGCCTCGGCAACCTCGGCGGCCGGAAATTGCACGATCTCCACCTTGCTCGGATCGACGCGGTATTGCTGCAGGATGACCTTCAAGAGGTTGACGTTGGCTTCCGTGCGGCCGACGACGCCGATGCGGCGTCCGGAAAGCTGGGCGATCTTGGTGATCTTGGGACCGCTCTTCTTGCCCCTGGCCTGAGGCGGCACCCACAGCACCACAACGTTCTTGCGCAGCGTCGCCACGGCCTGCGCGGTTTTCGGCACGTCGAGATCGCCGCGGATGATGGCGAGGTCGACCTTGCCCAACGCCAGCGCCTCCGCGCTCGCAACCGAGCCGTCGGTCTGAATCGGCCTTAGCCGGACGTAGCTTCGGGTCTGGGTAAAGGCCTGCGTCAGCGCCTGCACCACCTTGAGGTCATCGCTGTTGGCCGGACCGACCGCGATCTTCAAGATCACAGGCCGCATCGCAAAATAGTAGACGCCGGCGAAGGAGCCGAAAATGGCGAGGACAGCGGCTAGCGCGATCAACAGCGTCCGGCGTGCCGCCGAACGGTTCGACGGCGGCGCCGGCACTTCGACAAGGTCAACACCACCCGTCATTGATCTCGCAAACAGTGGTTTGAGGCTCAATTTCATGTTGCCGGCACGCTTAGGGGGATATTGTAGCAAATTTCGTTACCGGGCGTGGTTACATCTGCGTCATGGTTACCGGCCGGCCAAGGATGCTGCCGGAAACCCTGCTCGAGCGTTGAAATTAGGGCAAGATACAGCTGAAAGACGGAGGCGATCATGGCGGAGCGGCTGTCGGCAGAGGCGCGGAAATCGGCTTTAGGGGAACTGCCCGGCTGGGCCGATGTGGCGGGCCGGGAGGCGATTGCCAAAACCTTCATTTTCAAGGATTTCAACCAGGCGTTCGGCTTCATGACCCGCGCGGCGCTGGTTGCGGAGAAGAACGACCATCACCCGGAATGGCGTAACGTCTACAAGACGGTGGAAGTGGTGCTCGCCACCCACGACGCCGGCGGCGTCACCGCCCTCGATATCGATCTTGCCAAGGCCATGAACGCGATCGCCGGCGAGCTTGGCGTCGGCTAGAGCATGATCCCGGAAAAGTGGATACCGGTTTTCCGATCATGCTCAATCAAAAAACCTAGAGCGCGATGGTGATTTTAATCTAATCCCATCGCGTCCTGGCAGCTTTTGCGAATCCTTGCAGCAGCGGGAAGAAATCCCCACTTCGTGATCGGCGTCATCAGCGCCGATCGGCCGTGTCGGCGCCAGAGGAGAGCCAAGCGATGGTATCGCAATATTCAGTGGGTTTCGAGCCGGCCGATCGGTTAGCGGAAGACCGCGAAAGCCTGCGCCGACGATTCTGGCTGAAGCTGAAGCGGGTGGTGGCGAAGCTGCCCTTCGCCGAAGATCTGCTCGCCGCCTATTACTGTGCGTTTGACAAGGAAACCCCGCGCCATGTCCAGGCGGCGCTGTTGGGCGCCATCGCCTATTTCATCCTGCCGTTCGATTTCATCCCCGATATGTTGCCGGTGCTCGGCTTCACCGATGATGCCGCGGTGCTGGCCACCGCGATCCGGCTGGTCGCAAACCATATCACGCCGGAACATCGCGACGCCGCCCGCGCCGCGCTGAAGCGTGGAATCGACGGGGAGAGCTGAGCGTCAGTCGTGCTAGCGCCGGTCGCGCGAGACGAAACGCATCCTGTGATCCGCTGGCTGATGAGCGATGCGCGCAAGCGGGTCGATCCGAGCGAGTTTCTTCAGGCCTTTGCCGATGAACTGTGCGCCGCCGGACTAGATGTCTCGCGCGCCACCCACGGGCGTCAGGGTTGGAGGCATTTCCGCCCAATCTCCCGGCATGTTCCCCCTGAAAGGGAGCGGCGTCGAACAGGAGATATTCGTGCCGTCCCGGTGTCAGATCGATCGGCCAAGGCTTGAAGTCGACGTTTTTGAAACCTTGGCCTTCTGAGGGACGAGTAGACGCTACTTCTGCTCGTTACGGACTTGCGCCCTGGCGTTGGCGGGCTGGTCGGCCTGCCAAGCCTGGAATTGCCTGAACAGCGCGTCCCGGTCGGCCGCCGACTGCACGTTCTGACCCGCCGCCGGGTTCTGTTTCAGAAACTCGTCGAATCTGCTCCGGACGATCGGCTGGATGCCGTGGCCGTCCAGCCACTGTTGCGCGGCGGGCAAGCGAGTCCAGCCGGCAAGCGGAGCTGACAGCGAAACCTCCGTCCATTTCGGATGGAATGGCGGATTCTGGAAGGTCGGGAATTTCGTGAAGAAAGCATCCACGAACTGCGCGATCTTGCGGTACCGATCGGTATTGGGCGCCCAATTATAGGCCGCCAGCACGGCGGGGACGGCGATCGTGTCAACCGTCTGCTCGTCCTTGGAGACCAGGTTGGGATAGTCCGCGGCCGTCAAGGTCGCCGGCAGATAGTCGCCTTGCAGCGGCTTGTCGTAGTTGACCGTCACGAGGTGAAAACGATCGTCCTTGAACGCGCTGACCGACTTGTACGGCTTGCCGCCGACAACGATCACGGCATCGATTTCGCCCTTCTTCAGCTTCTCGAGCGCGATTCGCTGCTCGATATAAACCACGTTTGGCTTCATCCCGAGCCGCTCGAACACGGTCAGCGCCGTGACGAAGGTGCCGCCATTGGGAAGGTCGACGCTGATGGTCTTGCCATCCAGCTCCTTCAGATTGTGGACCGACCTCGACGCGATGACGTGCATCTCTTCGTTGTAGAGCTTGGTCACGTAGGTGAATTGCTTCTTGATGTCTTTTGCAAAGCCCTTCCGCTCAAGATAGTCGAGCGTGTCCGCCCGTACGATTCCCAGATCGACGCCCTGAAGGAACAGGATGTCGGCGACGCTTTGCACGGACCCGCGGCCGACAATGGGCAGCACGCGCAGCTTGTTGCCGTCGTCCAGCACCGAGGCGAGGTCGGCGCCGAACTGCACATAGGTGCCGCCGATGGTGCCGGAGATCAGCGTCACGGTGTTGGCGTTCAGCGCCTGCTTTGTCGCTGCCGAACCAAATTGAAAGATGGCTTTCAGGCTGTCGCTGACCTTCGCCGGGTCAAATTCACCATCCTCGGCGCGAGCCGCGATGCCGCACGCCATCATAATGGCAACGAGTGCCAGTCCAACGAAACGTCGCATATGTCCCCCTTGAAACTTAGTTTGGCAATTGAGCGAGGCGTCGCTGCGCGTCGGTTGAGCCGAGCTGCGCGGCCCTTTGGTACCAGGCGCGCGCCTTTGCGGGCTCGGCAACGATGTTGCGGACGTCAGACGTTCCCAGCACTTGGGCATCGTAGGTCTGCGCCAGCATCAGCGCCGCATCCGCATCCGGCGCTTCGGCGGCGCGTTCGAGCAACAGGCGGGCGGATGTGATGTCGCCCACGGCAAGCATCGACCTGGCCCGCTGCATCATGCTGGCGAGCTGGTCGGGATCTATGCGCCTTGCCGGCGGTGCGGCGACTGCCGGCGCGAGAGCAGCCATTGGCGCAGCAACCGGAGCTGCGGCGGCCGCGGACGGGGCCTGGCTCTGCAGCGCGCTTTGATAGGCCGTGGAGATCGCCGCGCGTGTCGGGTTCACGGCGGCGATCGCCGGGCCCTTCGTGTTGTCCGGGGGCACGACGGCCGGGCTCGATGTGCGCACCGCATCCTTCAACTGCGAGTCATTCAATTGCATGTCGCGCGCCGTGAGTTGGGTCGAATCCGGCTGCGCGGCCGCGGATGGCCCCGGCAAGATGGCCGCAATCGACGCCTTGGCGTTGACGACGATCTCGCGCGAAGCATCCGAGGAGAAGAAAGCGTAGAGCGCGGCGAGCGCCGCGGCCGCCACGGTGGCGATCAGCAGGCGCGACGAGATGCGCCCTTTTCGACGGGGCTGCAGAAGATTGCTATATTCCTCCGGATCGGGATCGCCGTTGGGATCGGAGATAAACAGCGGGACGGATTCGCGAGAGTAGTCTACTCGTGCCGATCGTCCGAATGCATAGGGCGCTATGCGGCTGCGGTTGTCGTCTTCGTCGTAGATATCCGAATCCGGATCATGCGGCTGACCGTGCCTCGTCCGCTCCATGAATGATGCTCCCACTATGACGCAACTATCGGGGCACCCCTTAAGAGCACTTTCTCTTTAAGAGCACTATCTCTTTTTTCTTTTTTCTTGCGTTCTTTTTGTCCAGAGGCACCCCGCTGCTGGAGGCGCTAAATCGCCGTTCGAATCAGCCTAAAAAACGACAATGATCGGCGCGATTTGGGAGATATTTTGATTTCATTGAGGCGCACGCGATGGTTGCGGAGGCGTGTTTTCTTGCACGCACAACCGTACGGTATCCACGTTTATTGCAGCAAGGGCGCGGGTTAGTGACCGTCGATAGCCGCTCGTTGCACCGCGCGCGGCGCAGGCTGATCGCGGCTGATTTGTGGCAGCGGAGGCGATCATAAAAATTGTTCCCCTCTCCGAGCGCAATTTGCGGCTGCCCGCCCGACCGCCTTTTTCGAGCAAGGAGTTGCATCGACACCGGTCGAGCGACTTTGTGTCCGCTTTGCGAGCACCGCGGATCGTCAGCAAAACCGCTAACGAGTATGCGCCTGCGCGGTCCTCAGGGGCCGGACATGCCTCAAGCCGCCAAGTTCCGGCCGGAATCTTAAGGCCGCAGGATCACTTTTCCCATTGCCTGGCGGCCCGCCAGAACGTTCAACGCGTCGGCGGTCTGCGCCAGCGGGAAGGTGCGGTCGACATGCGATGAGAGCTTGCCTTCCGCGGTCCACTTCACGAGCTTCTCCAGATTGGCGCGGTTCTTCGCAGGGTTCAGCCGCGCCCAGTTGCCCCAGAACACGCCGCGGATGTCGCAGCCCTTCAACAGCGCCAGGTTGAGCGGCATTTTCGGAATGTCGCCGGCGGCAAAGCCGATCACCAGGAAGCGGCCCTCCCAGGCGATGGAGCGGAGCGCGGCTTCGGCATAGCTGCCTCCGACCGGATCGAAAATGATATCGGCGCCCTTGCCGTTGGTCAGCCGCCTCAGGCCTTCCTTCAAGTCTTCCTTGGCGTAGTTCAATCCGAGCTCGGCGCCGTGGCCCTTGGCGAATTCGAGCTTCTGCTCCGACGACGCGCAGGCAATCACCTTCAATCCCATCAGCTTGCCAAGTTCGCACGCGGCAAGGCCGGTGCCGCCGGCGGCGCCCAGCACGGCCAGCGTCTCGCCGGGCTTCGGACTGGCGCGATCTTCCAGCGCGTGCAGCGCGGTACCGTAAATAATGATGATTCCGGCGGCGCGATCGAAGTCGAGATTGTCGGGGATCTTCACGATCGAGCTGGCCGGCAGCGCGATCTTCTCGCGCGCACCATTGTGGCCGCAGGAGGCGATCACGCGGTCGCCCACTTTCAGATCGGTGACGCCAGAGCCGACGCTCTCGATGACGCCTGCGACCTCGGCTGCCGGCGAGAACGGGAACGGCGGCTTGATCTGGTATTTGCCCTGGATCATCAGGATGTCGAAGAAATTCAGCGCAGCCGCCTTGATCGCGATCACGGCCTGTCCAGGCTCGGCCACGGGATCGGGCACGTCGGCAAGCACGAGGTCGTCGGGTTGGCAATATTGCGAGCACAGAATGGCTTTCATGGACACACCCGAGTTTCAGTCGCAAAAAGAACGGCAATGCTTCATGCCGGATTTGACGCCGGGCGACAATACGATCTGAGGGGATGAGACCATGTTTGAAAGGAACCTATTGGCGGGAAAGCGGATATTGGTCACCGGCGGCGGTTCCGGGCTTGGCGCCGCGATGGGGCGCCGCTTCCTCGAGCTTGGCGCCGATCTCATCATTTGCGGCCGCAGGCTCGAGCTGTTGGAGACGACTGCCGCCGAGATGCGCAGGGATACCGGCGGCAAGGTTACCGCGATTCGATGCGATATCCGCGACGGCGCCGATGTCGATGCCATGATGGACGCGATCTGGCGCGAGGCACCGCTGGACGTGCTTGTCAACAACGCTGCCGCCACCTTCATCGCGCAGACCGAACATCTGTCGTTCCGCGCCGCCGACGCCATTCTCGCGCCGACCCTGCACGGCGCGATGTATTGCACGTTGGCCGCCGGCCAACGCTGGATCGAAGCGAAACACGGGGGCGTGGTGCTGAGCATCCTCTCGACGTCGACCATCACCGGCCGCGCCTTCACGGTTCCCTCGGCGATGGCGAAATCCGCCGTGCTCGCGATGACCAAGAGCCTCGCGGTCGAATGGGGACCGAAAGGCATCCGCACCGTCGCGATCGCGCCCGGTGCGTTCCCGACTGCGGGCGCCACCGGTCAGCTTCGCCCCGAGGGCCGCGACCAGGGATGGGCCTCGCGCAATCCCCTGGGACGCGCCGGCGAACATGGCGAACTCGCCAACCTTGCGAGCTTTTTGATCTCCGACTTCGCCGGCTACATCAATGGCGAGATGGTGGTGCAGGATGGCGGCGCGCATCTGCGAAGCTCCGCCGCCGAAGACCTGCTGCAATGGACTGACGCGCAATGGGAAAAGCAACGCGCCGCGCGGACGAAAAGCTAAACTTTGAGCGATTCGTCACTGCTTCCCATGGCGGCGTTTCCCGGCTAAAGCCACGCGCCTGTGGCGAACCCGTGTCGGGCCATCTTCCAGTCACAATGATGAGGAACCAAGGCGCATTATGTCTATTCGGCGGGCGCTGACGGCTTTCATAGCAGGTGTTGTGGTATGTGCGGGGTGGAACCTCGCGCATGCGCAAGCCGCGCCGCCAAAAGCGCCGAAGGCTACCGTCAAGCCGGCGCCGGCTGCTGCGGTCGCAAGTGATAACGAGCCGGCACTGATGGGTCAGTTTGGAACCTGGGGTGCCTATACCGCAACGCCGAACGGCAAGCGGGTGTGCTTCGCGCTGGCCAAGCCGACGTCGTCGAAAACCAATCCGCCGAATCGCCCACGCGATCCAGCCTATGCCTTCGTCTCCACGCGCCCGGCCGAGAAGGTGGTCAACGAAGTCTCTGTCATGATGGGCTACATGCTGAGGCCGGGCTCGGAATCGACGTTGGAGGTCGGCGGCGCGAGTTACGCGATGTACACGCAAGGCGACGGCGTCTGGATCAAGAATGCAGCGGAGGAAGAGCGGATGGTCGAAGCCATGCGACACTCCGCCGATGTCGTGGTCAAGGGCGTGTCGGCCAAGGGCACGGAGACGACCAATTCGTTTTCGCTGAAGGGGCTGTCGCAGGCGCTCGACCGGATCGCGCAGGAGTGCAAGCGGTAACGCTGTCGCAATCGCGGTTCCAACTGCTATATATTGAGGGTATTCCGAGCCTTCGACCGTCATGGCGGGGCAAAAGCGCGCAAGCGCGTCGTCGCGCGGGATGTCCAAGCCACGACGCGCAAAGCATCGCAGTAATTGGACCATTTGAATGCAGTCGACTGTCGGGGCGCACGACACGCAAGCGCCGCTGGAGAAACTCCCGCTCGAGACCTACGTGCCGCCGGCCAAGCCGTCGCTGGTCGGGCTGTCGCGCGCGGAGCTGGCCGAACGGCTGGGGGCGATCGGGGTCGCCGCGGCGCAGCGCAAGATGCGCGTGCAGCAACTGTGGCACTGGATCTATTTCCGCGGCGCCAGGAATTTCGACGAGATGACCTCGATCTCCAAGGGGACGCGCGCGCAGCTCGCCGAGCACTTCACCGTCGACCGGCCCGAAGTGGTTGCCGAGCAAATTTCCAATGACGGCACCCGCAAATGGCTGCTGCGGCTGCCGAGCGGCGATGCGGTCGAGAAGGCGCACGAGGTCGAATGCGTCTATATCCCCGAAACCGACCGCGGCACGCTGTGCGTTTCCTCGCAGGTCGGCTGCACGCTGAATTGCTCGTTCTGCCACACCGGCACGCAGCGGCTGGTGCGCAACCTCACCGCGGGCGAGATCGTCGGCCAGGTGATGGTGGCGCGCGACCGGCTCAACGACTGGGCCGACCGGGAAACGCCGACCGGTAATCGCCTCGTCACCAACGTCGTGATGATGGGCATGGGCGAGCCACTCTATAATTTCGAGGCGGTGCGCGATGCGCTGCTGATCGTCGCCGACAACGAGGGCATCGGCATATCGCGCCGTCGCATCACGCTGTCGACCTCGGGCGTGGTGCCGAACATCGTCCGCACCGGCGAGCAAATCGGCGTCATGCTGGCGATCTCGCTGCATGCGGTGCGTGACGAATTGCGCAACGAGCTGGTGCCGCTGAACCGCAAATATCCGATCGAGCAATTGCTGCAGGCCTGCCGCGACTATCCCGGCTCGTCGAACGCGCGGCGCATCACCTTCGAATATGTGATGCTGAAGGACGTCAACGATTCGCTGGAGGATGCGAAGCTGCTGGTGAAATTGTTGAAAGGCATTCCGGCCAAGATCAACCTGATCCCGTTCAACCCGTGGCCGGGCACGCGCTACGAGTGCTCGGACTGGGACAGAATCGAAAAATTCTCCGAATACATCTTCAATGCCGGTTACTCTTCGCCGGTGCGCACCCCGCGCGGCCGCGACATCCTCGCCGCCTGCGGGCAGTTGAAATCGGAGACCGAGAAATTGTCGGCGCGCGAACGGCAGGCCCTGCGCGCGATGGCGATGACGGATTGACGTTTTATCATGTGAGGATCGAGAGAATGCGCTCTGGGTAGAGGCGGAACTCGGCAAATGAGACTAATCCCGTGGCATTGATCGGCCGCCTCTTCGTCATCTTCTTCGGTTTTCTCGCCGCCTGCCTGGTGGCGGGGATGATCGTGGTCGGCGCGGTGCTGTTTCCGGATTTCAGCGATCTCGGCAGCGGCCCGGTCGACGAGGGCGCGTGGGACATCGTGCTCGGCTTCGGCTTCATCTTCGTCTCCGGCTTTGCGCTGTTGCCGGCGATGCTCGTGGCCGCGATCACGGAAGCATTTTATATCAGGGGCGCGCTGAGCTATGCGGTCGGCGGCGGCCTGATCGGACTAGCCTGCTATCTCGGCCTGGTTCCCTTCGATCCCGACACGCTGCGCTTCGAGGGCATCGTGCGGCGTCATCTCGAGATCATGACCGGCGCGGGCATTGTTGCGGGCCTCGTGTACTGGATAATCGCCGGCCGCAACGCCGGTGCCTGGCGCGAGCCGCGCCGGCCCATGCCGCCGCCGCCACCGCTGCCTTCGGGGTCGCAATGATGCGGGGTTTTCATCGCCCACCTCCTCCGCTAAATCGCACGCCATGAACCGGACCGGACTTTTCGTCGCGCTGTCGCTCGCACTTGTGATCGGGCTCGTGTTCGGGATTTTTCCCGAGCTCGATCTGAAACTCGCTTCCTTGTTCTACGACGCGCAAACGAGATCGTTCCCGCTGAAGCTCAATTGGCTGGCGCAGGTCGCGCGCGACGGCGCGATGTGGGTCGCCTGGGGGATCGCCACGCCCGCGATCGCCGCGCTCATCATCAAGCTGGTCCGGCCGGACCGGCCGCTCCTGATGTCCGGGCGCGCGATCGTGTTCCTGCTGCTGACCTTGACGCTTTCGGCGGGCGTGTTCACCAATCTCACCTTCAAGAGCTATTGGGGCCGGCCGCGTCCGGTATTGGTGACGGAGTTCGGCGGCGATCTGCCGTTCGTGGCCTGGTGGGATCCGCGCGGCCAATGCGGTCGCAACTGCTCGTTCTTCTCCGGCGAAGGCGCCACCGCGTTCTGGACCTTTGCCCCGGCCGCGCTGGCGCCACCGGCCTGGCGCCCGCTCGCCTACGCCGCAGCGACGCTGTTCGGCGTCGCGACCAGCGTGCTCCGGATGGCTTTTGGCGGGCATTTCTTCACCGATATCGCGGCCGCTGGCCTGGTGACTTTCGTTGTGATCTGGCTCGCTCACGGCTACCTTTACCGCTGGCCGCGGACCAAGCTTTCCGACGACGCCATCGATGCCGCGCTGACGCGCTTCGCATGGCCCGGTTTTCGCCTGATGCAACGCTGGCGCGGCCGGGACGTCGGGGCTAAACCTGTGCCGTGAGCGCTTGCGCTGGGGTCGGTTCTACCTATAGAACCGCCCCGATTTCATTCCGCGGCGCATTCGGCAGGGTTTCATGAGCAAGGACGTGAAAAAGGTCGTGCTCGCCTATTCGGGCGGGCTCGACACTTCGATCATTTTGAAGTGGCTGCAGACCACCTATGGGTGCGAGGTGGTTACCTTTACCGCCGACCTCGGCCAGGGTGAAGAGCTCGAGCCCGCGCGCCAGAAAGCGCTGCTGCTCGGCATCAAGCCGGAAAACATCTTCATCGAGGACCTGCGCGAGGAATTCGTCCGCGACTATGTGTTTCCGATGTTCCGCGCCAACGCCCTCTATGAGGGGCAATATTTGCTCGGCACCTCGATCGCGCGGCCGCTGATTGCCAAGAAGCAGATCGAGATCGCCGAAAGGCTTGGCGCCGATGCGGTCTCCCATGGCTCGACCGGCAAGGGCAACGACCAGGTGCGATATGAGGTCGCCTACTATGCGCTGAAGCCCGACATCACCATCATCGCCCCCTGGCGCGAATGGGATTTCAGATCGCGCGAGCAATTGATCGCGTTCGCCGAGGCGCACCAGATCCCGATCGCCAAGGACAAGCGCAACGAGGCGCCGTTCTCGGTCGACGCCAACCTGTTGCACGCCTCGAGCGAGGGCAAGGTGCTGGAAGACCCGGCGCAGGAAGTGCCGGATTACGTCTATTCGCGCACCGACGATCCGGAGAAGGCGCCGGACAAGGCGACGATCATCAGCATCGATTTCGAGCAGGGCGATGCGGTGGCGATCGACGGCAAGAAGCTGTCGCCGGCGACGCTGTTGGCGCAGCTCAACGAGCTCGGCCGCATCAACGGCATCGGCCGGCTCGATCTGGTCGAAAATCGTTTTGTCGGCATGAAGTCGCGCGGTATGTACGAGACGCCCGGCGGCACCATCCTGTTTGCCGCGCATCGCGGCATCGAATCGATCACGCTCGATCGCGGTGCGGCGCACCTGAAGGACGAGCTGATGCCGAAATATGCGGAGCTCGTCTACAACGGCTTCTGGTTCTCGCCAGAGCGCGAGATGCTGCAGGCGGCGATCGACCACAGCCAGCAATATGTCACCGGCCGGGTGCGGCTGAAACTCTACAAGGGCAACACGATCGTGATCGGGCGCGAGAGCAAATATTCGCTCTATGACCAGGATCTCGTCACCTTCGAGGAAGGCGCGGTCGCCTACGACCATCGCGACGCCGCCGGCTTCATCAAGCTCAACGCGTTGCGCCTGCGCACGCTCGGCCAGCGCAAGAAGAAGCTTAAGCTGTAACGGTCGGGGATTTACTTTAGCCGCAGTGCGTCGAGCAGCGAGCGGAACGCGCGCGCGTAGTCCGCGCCGGTCTTGGCAATATCTTGACCGGTCGAGCAGGCCACCGCTGCCTCCGTCACGGCGCCGAGCAGCAGGCGCGCCAACGGCTCGACCGGCTGACGGGCGATGATGCCGGCATCCATCGCTGCGGTCAGCGCGCGCGGAAACTTGCCACCGAAATGCCTGCCATCGATTTCGCGCCAGCGCCCCCAGCCGAGCACGGCCGGGCCGTCGCGCAGGATGATCTGGCCGGTTGCGCCCTTGGCGCAGGCCGAGAAATACGCCTGCGTTCCCGCCGCCATCGCGGCAAGCGCGTCTTTCTCCGTGCGCGCGATGCGGTCAAGGTCGGAAACCAGTTCGAGCGAGACCTGATCGAACACGACCTCGAACAGCGCCTCCTTGGTCGGGAAGTGATGATAGACCGCGCCTTTGGCGACACGCGCGCCGGCGGCGATGTCGTCCATCGTGGCCGCGGCAAAGCCGCGCTCGCCGAAGATGCGCTTCGCCGCCTTGACGATCGCTGCGGTTGTCTTCTCCCGCCGCTCGGCCTGGGTTGCCATGATCGTCCTTCTAACGCAGTTCCAGGCGCGAGCCAATTGACTTACCGACCGAAGGTCGATAAATACCGACCAATAGTCGGTATTTAGGGAGACCGAAGCATGCCATCGCTCGCCACGTTGCAAGCCTTCGCCGCCGCCGTCGAATCGAACGACCATGTCGGCGCCATCGAGAAATTCTACGCGCCGGACGCGCGGACGCAGGAGAACGACGGCGCCCCGCGGGTTGGCCGCGAGGCGCTGGCCGAGCGGGAGCGGGCGGTGCTGGCATCGGTGGTCGGCGTCAAGACCACAAGGCTGGGGCCGCTCTTGCTCGAGGGCGACCATTCGGCGATCCGCTGGCGTTTCGAATTCACCGGCAAGGACGGCAAGGTCCGCGCCATGGAAGAGGTTGCCTGGCAAACCTGGCGCGGCGAGCAGTTGATCGAGGAGTGCTTCTTCTTCGATCCGGAGCAGATGAAGAGATGAGCTAACCTGAGGCGTTTTCCAGCGATGTGGACACCGGATCGCGTCAATCGGAACAAAAACGGCTCGGGGTGCACCAAATGGCCGGGATTGCCCGGCCATTTTGCTTCGGGGCGTCTCAGCTCACCGCGGCGGGGCGATGCCGGGCGGGGGCGGAGGCAGCGCGGCCACACCGCCGTTGAGCAGCGGGGTGATGCGGCGGACGGTAACGCGCCGGTTGATGCGGCTCGGCCCGTCGGTCTGCTCCTTCAGATATTGCGAGCCGTAACCCTGCGAGGTCAGGTTTTCCGCAGGGACTCCGAACTGCTGGGTCAGCAATTCGGCCGTGGACTCCGCGCGCCGGTCCGACAGCGACAGATTGTCGGTGTCGTTGCCGGTCGCATCGGTGTGACCCTCGATCAGGAACACCTCGCGCGGATTGCGCTGAATGGCGCGGTTGAGCCCGTCCGCGATCACCTGCAGCTTCGCGGCCTGGTCGGGCGAAATCTCCCACGATCCCAGGTCGAAGGTGATGGTGTTAAGATCGATGCTCGGCATCAGCATCCGCACGTTCGGACTGTAGCGGATTTCGTCGAGCGAATAACGCCGCTCGATCCGGTCCACCGGCGGCGCCTCCATGGTCTCGTAGATCACGTCCGGCGACGCATCGCCGGCATCGACGATGTAGCGATCGTAAGGGATGCGGACGACCGGCGGCGGCAGGTCGACATAGAAGCCGCCGACTGCGGCCGGATCGACAAAGGTGTTGTCGATGATGATGATCTCGCGGCCCTCGCGGTCGCGCCTGATCCGTCGCAATAACCGGCCATCCGGGGCGGTGATGGTGATGATCTGGTCGCCGTCGGGACGGATCACGATGGTACGGGTGTCGTTGCCCTCGCGGCGGGTCTCGATGCCGCGCGCGCCGTAACGGAAGCGCTCCATCTCGTCATGGCGAACGAACGCCTGGCCGCCGGGATCGCGAATGATGATCCGACCGGGCTCGGTGATGACGGTGCGACCGCCCTCCTGGACTTCCCGGCGTTCGGCGCGGAAATCGTCGAGTCGCCGCGGACCCTGCGGCGCGCCGGTCGCCGGCAGCGGCGTCAGATTCTGCGCGGGCGGCGGCGGTGGTGGCAGCGGCGCGGCAATGGTCGGCGCCGGATGCCGCGCGAACGGCGCGGCACCTGACGGCGCGGCGCCCTGCTGGCCAGCGCCCGGAGCGGGCGGCGAGCCAGGCGGAATATTCGGACGCCCGGGCGGGGGGGTGCCTCCGCCTGCGGGCGGCGGCGCACCCGTTCCTGGCCGCAGCTGCGGCTGCGCCGAAGGCGCGGAACTCGGCGGCGGCGGCGGTGGTTGCCCCGGCCGTGGCGGCGGTGCCGCAGCAGGTGGTGGCGGAGGCGCCTGTGTGGGTCGCTGCGGCAGACCAGGAGGCGGTGGTGGAGGCGGTGGTGTCGGGCGCGCCGGAGCGGCAGCCGGCGGGGGTGGCGGCGGCGGCGTTGGACGCGGTGGCGGCGGCAGGCGGAGGCGGAGGCGTGGGCCGTGGCGGCGGGGCCGCTGCGGGTGGTGGTGGCGGCGTGGGCCGTGGCGGCGGGGCCGCTGCGGGTGGTGGTGGCGGCGTCGGCCGTGGCGGCGGAGCGGCGGCCGGTGGAGGTGGTGGCGTTGGATGCGGCGGAGCGGCGGCCGGCGGGGGCGGCGCGGGGCGTGCCGGCGGTGGCGGTGTTCCCGGCTTCGGCGGCGGCGCGCCCTTCTTTTCTCGTTCCTTTGCTTTTTCCTGCTCCGTCTGCGCCAGGACCTGCGGTGTGCTTTGCGCATGCGAGCCAAAGCTTACCAATTGCATCGCGGTCAGAGCGGTCGAGGCAAGCAGCACGAGACGAAATTTGGTCATGGCGATATCGGTTCCCGGAATCGTCTAAAGGATAGGCTTGGTGATGAACGAATAAGCGTTAGGCCGGATTGTGGCGACGTTCAAACGCGAAATGAGATATATTTCTCGGTCCGTACCGTCTGAATTCACCATCATTCATTGCGTATTCAGACGTCCACTTCGAACAGCGGCTCCGGATTTTGCCCCGCGAAGCGGCCTTTGGTGCGCCCATTGCGTCGGAGTTCATGGCTCGCTCCATTCGGCTTGCGAGCGATAACGGCCCCGGGGCAAGCGATGTTCCGCCCCGGAAACCGACTCAGCCCGGCGCGTGGCAGACGGCCTCAATGTTGTGGCCGTCGGGATCGAGCACGAAGGCGCCGTAGTAATTGGGGTGATAGTGCGCGCGGATGCCAGGCGGGCCGTGGTCGCGCCCGCCTGCTGCCATCGCCGCATGATAAAAAGCCTCGACGGTGGCGCGATCGTTGGCGAGGATTGCGACATGCATCGGCTTGTTCAATCCGCCCTCGCCGCCGATCCAGAAGTCCGGCTTGCCGTCGGCGCCGAAACCGGCGGCGGGATAATCGCCGGTCTGTTCCTGGGTCACTTCCATCACGAGGCTGTAGCCGAGCGGCGCCAGCGCCTTCAGATAAAACGCCTTCGCTCGCTCGTAGTCCGAAACCGGGAAACCGATATGGTCGATCATCAGAACCTCCTGCGGTTGTCAGCGATGGTTATCCTGCAAGCCGACGCTATTTTTAAGACCAGGTTCTAAAACGACGCTCAGCCCCGCTGCAAGAATGTGTTGCTGCGGGTCCTGCCGGCCTCGCGATAGCCGCGCGCGACCATGTCGGCGATGCAGTCTGAGAGCCACTCCTGCTTCGACAGATGCTCGATCACGACCGCGCGCGGCCACAGCGCCGGCGGTGCGTCGCGGAAGAAGCCGCTCAGCACGCGGTCTTCGAAACCCTCGACGTCGATCTTCAGCGCATCGACCTTCGATATGTCGGCCTCGGCAAGAATGCGCTCGAGCCTGCGCGACGGCACCCTGATGGCACTGCCCGAGGGTGTGCCCGTCACGACATGGCTGGCGCCGAGATTGTCGGCGTCGGTCTCGATCAGCAATTCGCCATCGGACGGGCCCGCGGCCGCGGCCAACAGCGTGACGTGTCCAGCACGGGACGCTGCGCGGTTGAACTCAAGCCGCGCATGGATGACGGGATGCGGCTCGATCGCGATCACCTTGCCGCTTCCGCCGACATGGCGCGCCAGCACCATGGCATAGGTGCCGACATTGGCGCCGACGTCCACGAACACGCCGCCCGCGGGCACATGCGCGCGCAGAAAATCCAGCTCTTCGATATTATAGGCCGGATTGAACAGTGCGCCGCGCTCGGTGGCGCTCGCCTGATGGTGGAAGCGGAAGCATGCGCCCTGATATTGCACGTCGAGGGGACCGGCGCGCAACAGGTTGACCAGCCGCGACAGCATCGGGCGGAACGCGCCGCGCTTCAGCCGCGAGCGATGCGCGAGCGAAATGACCGCAGCCTGCGCATGCGTGGGCGCAAACGCGCCGAATGGCGGCGAGGCCGGATCGTTGGCAGCGGCGATGCGAGGGGTCGATATGGTCAAGATTTTCTCGCGGGCGGGGCGATTGCGGCGACTACATAGCCGACTTTACCGACGGTTCCAACGATGCGAGTTCGTTCCGCGTCCGTGTGACGCGGCAGTCTAGGCCTAGGCAGGAACCACCAGGAACCCGGCGCGTGGAAAGTGCACGATCACCTCGCCGGCGCGCGGATCGTGCCTGCGAATGGCGATGTGCTGTGGCGAGAGCGCGACGATCTCGCCGGCCACTTTGACCTTGCCATAGTCGTCGGGCACGACCTCGACCCGGTCGCCGGGCTTGCGGCCGTTGGGATCGTTGGGATCGGACAGTTCGAGGGTCTGCGGCGCGGCGTTGGCCCCGATGTCGAGCGCCTCGGACGGTGACATTTCGCGGGAGCGCCGACCGTGGCCGACCGCGCGCATTCGCGTTTCCCATGCGCGCGTGTTGCCGAACTCGGCGAGCATCTCGTCGGCATTCGCAAGATGCGCGCGCAGGTACCAGATATTCATGTAGGCGTTGACATCGCAAAGCCCAGCCCTGTCGCCGCTCGTCCAGCTCCGGCCATCGGCGAGCTGGGTCTCGATCCATTGCACATGCGCGCGAAACTGATCGCGCATTTGCGGGATGGCCGACGTCATTGCCGGGACGTCGAACTTGGCGCCGCGCAGCTGTTCGCGATCGGCGATGAAATCCTGCGGCACTTGGTCTGCCAGCAAGCCGAAGACGAGGTTGACCGTATTCTGGAAAAAGGACCGGTCGGTCCACATCGCCGTCGCCCAACCGATGCCTTCATATCCGCTCGGGAATAGGGTTGGTTCCGGGAAACGTCGTTCCAATTCCTTGATGATGCACTGGGTGTCGCAATAGATATCGGCGCCGATCTGCATCACCGGCGTACGCCGGTAGCCCCCGGTCATTGGCATCAACTCGGGCCGCGGCATGATTCGCGAGATCAGGACCGAAGTCCACTCGATGTTCTTCAGGCCGAAGACGACCCGCACCTTTTCCGAGAACGGCGACTTCTCGAAGTGATGCAGGATGATGGGCGATGCGCTCATGCGGTCTCTTCAAACGCGGGCTTCGCGGAAGGTAACCCGCGACTGGCCGGCCTGCAACGCATCGGCTTGCGCTCTAGAGCCTTTTTTGTTCCGATCGAATCAGAACGGAGGCCCTAGCCTTTTGTTTTTTGACGCGTTTTTCTTTACGCGAACCGGGGCCCACTTCGCTGGAAAACGCTGCAATCTTACTGCGTCATAGCCGGCTCTATCCCCTCATCCTGAGGAGCATCGCAAAGCGATGCGTCTCAAAGGATGGCCACACCGGGGCCTCATGGTGCGAGACGCGCAAGAGCGCTCCTCACCATGAGGGGTTAGTGACGCTAGATCTGCCGCTCGACCAGCTTCAGCTTCAGTTCGGCAATGGCTTCCGACGGATTGAGTCCCTTCGGGCAGGCCTTGGCGCAGTTCATGATGGTGTGACAGCGATAAAGCCGGAACGGGTCCTCGAGATTGTCGAGCCGCTCGCCGGTGGCCTCATCGCGGGAATCCGTGACCCAGCGGTTGGCTTGTAAGAGCGCCGCCGGACCCAGGAAACGTTCGCTGTTCCACCAGTAGCTCGGGCATGAGGTCGAACAGCAGGCGCACAGAATGCACTCGTAGAGGCCGTCGAGCTTTTCGCGGTCCTCGTGGCTCTGCTTCCATTCCTTTTGCGGCGTCGGCGACGTGGTCTTCAGCCACGGCTCGATCGAGGCGTATTGCGCGTAGAAATTGGTGAGGTCGGGCACCAGGTCCTTCACGACCGGCTGATGCGGCAGCGGATTGATCTTCACCGCCCCGTCTTTGACGTCATGCATCGACTTGGTGCAGGCCAGCGTGTTCTGGCCGTCGATGTTCATGGCGCAGGAGCCGCAGACGCCCTCGCGGCAGGAGCGGCGGAAGGTCAGCGTGGGATCGATGTGGTTCTTGATCCAGATCAGGCCATCGAGAACCATCGGGCCGCAGTCGTTGGTGTCGATGTAATAGGTGTCGGTGCGCGGGTTTTTGCCGTCGTCCGGGTTCCAGCGATAGACCTTGAATTCGCGGGTTTCGGTCGCGCCCGGCGGCTTCGGCCAAGTCTTGCCGCCGGTGATCCTCGAATTTTTCGGAAGTGCAAATTCAACCATATGTCTTGCCTTCGTTTCTTCTCGTCATTGCCGGACTTGATCCGGCAATCCATCCCTTTTGAAGATGGAATGCACGGGTCATTAGCATGAAGACGGCTTCGCGCTTTTGTCCCGCGCATGACAAGAGCGCATCAATACACCCGCGCCTTCGGCGGGATGTACTGCACGTCGTTGGTCATGGTGTAGTCGTGCACCGGACGGTAATCGATCGCGGTCTTGCCGGCGTCGTCGATCCAGGCCAGCGTGTGCTTCATCCAGTTCTTGTCGTCGCGCGCGGCAAAATCCTCGCGCGCGTGCGCGCCGCGGCTCTCGGTGCGGTTGGCCGCGGAATCCATCGTCACCACCGCCTGTACGATCAGATTGTCGAACTCGAGCGTCTCGACCAGATCGGAATTCCAGATCAGTGAGCGGTCCGATACCGAGATGTCGGAAATCCCACCGTGTACCTTGTGGATCAGGTTTTGCCCTTCGTGCAAGATATCGCCGGTGCGAAACACCGCGCAATTGTTCTGCATCACGTGCTGCATGCTGTCGCGCAGCTTGGCGGTCGGCGTGCCGCCGGAAGCGTTGCGGAAGTGGTCGAGCCGGCCGAGAGACTTCTCGGCCGAGTTAGCCGGCAGCTCCGCCTGCTTGCCGTTGGGAGTGAGCTTTTCCGCCAGCCGCAGCGCGGCGGCGCGGCCGAACACCACGAGGTCGATCAGCGAATTGGAGCCAAGGCGGTTGGCGCCGTGCACCGAGACGCAGGCGGCTTCGCCGATCGCCATCAGGCCCGGCACGATGGCGTTGTCGTCGCCGTTCGTCTTGGTCAGCACTTCCGCATGATAGTTGGTCGGAATGCCGCCCATGTTGTAATGCACGGTCGGCACGATCGGGATTGGCTCGCGCGTCACGTCGACATTGGCGAAAATTCTTGCCGATTCGGAAATGCCCGGCAGCCGCTCGTGCAGTACCTTGGGATCGAGATGGTCGAGGTGCAGGAAGATGTGATCCTTCTTCTTGCCGACGCCGCGCCCCTCCCGGATCTCGATGGTCATGGCGCGGGAGACCACGTCGCGCGAGGCAAGGTCTTTCGCCGATGGGGCGTAGCGCTCCATGAAGCGCTCGCCTTCGGAATTGACGAGATAGCCGCCTTCGCCGCGCGCGCCTTCGGTGACAAGGCATCCGGAACCGTAGATGCCGGTGGGGTGGAATTGCACGAACTCCATGTCCTGCAGCGGTAGCCCGGCGCGCAGCGCCATGGCGCCGCCGTCGCCGGTGCAGGTATGTGCCGAGGTGCAGGAGGCATAGGCGCGGCCGTAGCCGCCGGTCGCGAGGATCGTGGTCTGGGCGCGGAAGCGGTGCAGTGTGCCGTCGTCGAGCTTGAGCGCGATCACCCCGCGGCAGGTGCCCTGGTCGTCCATGATCAGGTCGATCGCGAAAAACTCGATGTAGAATTCCGCCTGATGCCGTAGCGCCTGGCCGTACATGGTGTGCAGCATGGCATGTCCGGTGCGGTCGGCGGCGGCGCAGGTGCGCTGCGCCTGGCCCTTGCCGTAGTCGAGCGTCATGCCGCCGAACGGCCGCTGATAGATCTTGCCGTCCTCGGTGCGCGAGAACGGCACGCCCCAATGCTCTAGCTCGTAGACCGCCTCGGGCGCGTTGCGCACCATATATTCGATGGCGTCCTGGTCGCCGAGCCAGTCCGATCCCTTGACGGTGTCGTACATGTGCCAGCGCCAGTCGTCCGGGTGCATGTTGCCGAGCGAAGCCGAAATGCCGCCCTGGGCCGCGACCGTATGCGAGCGGGTCGGAAACACCTTGGTGATACAGGCGGTGCGCAGTCCAGCCTCGCTGCAGCCGACCACGGCGCGCAAGCCGGCGCCGCCGGCGCCGACCACCACGACGTCGTAGGTGTGGTCCTCGATCGGATAGGTTTTTCCGTTGGTGGCCGGCCTGCCGCCATTGGCGGCCTTGCCGTTCCCGTCAGCGGCCATGGGTTATACTCCCGATGACAGTTTGAGGATGGCGTAAATCGCGGCCAGCGCCACCGCGGCCGAGAAGAAGTTGTTTGCCATAACGCTCGCGATCTTCAGCTTCTCGTTCTGGACATAGTCCTCGATCACCACCTGCATGCCGATCTTCATGTGCCAGACACTGGCAACGATGAACAGCAACAGGATCAGCGCCACCAGCGGCGAGCCGAGGATCTGCGCGGCGCCGGCCTGGTTGCGGCCGAGCAGCATCATCACCACCACGATGACCGGCACTATCAGCAGCGTCATCGCCACCGCGGTGAGCCGCTGCCGCCAGAAATCCCTCGTGCCGCTATGCGCGGACCCGAGGTAGCGCACCCGGCCGAGCGGAGTCCGCATCGATTTGGCGGAAGAATTTGGCGCGCTCATCGGCCGCCTCCCACCACATAGGCCACGATCCACAGCAGCACGGTCAGCGAAATACCCGCGATCAGCGCGCCCCAGGTCAGCGCCTCGCGCTCATTCGGCTTGAAGCCGTAGCCGAGGTCCCAGACGAAGTGCCGGATACCGCTAAAGAGGTGATGCATCAGCGCCCAGGTGAAGCCGAATACGATCAGGCGGCCGATGAAGCTCGTGGTGAAGGCCTGCACATTGGCGTAAGCGGTGGGTCCGGAGGCGGCGGCAACCAGCCACCACACCAACAGCAGGGTCCCGACATACAGCGCCATGCCGGTCGCGCGATGGACGATCGAGAGGATCATCGTCAGCGTCCAGCGATAGGTCTGCATATGCGGCGAAAGCGGGCGTTCGATCCTGGCGGTCATTGGCGGCTTTGACGGTTTTTCAGGACCCGGCAGGGCCCCGTGGGGATCGTGGTCGACTTGCGCCCTATTTACGGAGTTGAAACAGCCAGCGCAACGATGAATATCGGCAGTTCCGAACGATGGTTCACACCTACAGATGAGCCTTGCAATTGCGCGAGTTGACAGGGTCGGCAACCACTGATGGCTGGTATGCCTGAAGCGCGATTCAGGAGCGCAACGGGCAGGGGAAACCACGGGAATGACGATTGCGGGGCTGGAGGTCTCCGAGCTGGTCGAGCTGGCACTGCTCCTGATTGCCGTCGGCGCGCTGTCGGGCTTCCTTGCCGGCGTGTTCGGGATCGGTGGCGGGGCGGTGCTGGTGCCGGTCTTCTATGAATGTTTTCGCCTCGCCGGTGTGCCGCTGGAGGTGCGAATGCCCCTCTGTGTCGGCACCTCGCTCGCGGTGATCATTCCGACCTCGATCCGCTCCTTCCGCGCCCACCATCGCCGCGGTGCGGTGGACATGGCGATCGTCAAGACATGGTGGCTGCCGATCGTGATCGGGGTGGTTGCCGGAAGCGTCGTCGCGCGCTACGCGCCGGAGCGGCTGTTCAAGATCGTGTTCGTCGGAGTGGCGTGGTCGGCCGCGCTGCGGCTTTTGCTCGCGCGCGAGGGCTGGCAGTTCGGCGACGACCTGCCGAAGGGATTTTTGATGAAACTTTACGGCTTTCTCATCGGAATCCTCTCGACCCTGATGGGAGTCGGTGGCGGGCTGTTTTCCAACCTGCTGATGACCTTCTATAGCCGCCCGATCCACCAGTCGGTCGCCACCTCCTCGGCGCTGGCGGTGTTGATCTCGATTCCCGGCGCGCTCGGCTACATCTATGCCGGCTGGCCCGCGGCGGCGCATTACCCCGATGTTGCCGCGCTGCAGGTGCCGTTCGCACTCGGCTATGTCTCGCTGATCGGCGCCGTGCTGGTGATGCCGACCAGCCTCTATACGGCGCCGCTCGGCGTGAGGGTTGCGCATGCGATGTCGAAGCGCACGCTCGAGATCGCGTTCGGATGCTATCTCTTCATCGTCGGCAGCAGGTTTGTGATCAGTCTATGGTCCGGACAATAGATCGATTTCTGCGCAGCCTATTTCTTCGTGTAGATATCCGAATAGCTGTCGCGCAGAACGTTCTTCTGCACCTTGCCCATGGCGTTGCGCGGCAGTTCCTGGACGATGAACACCCGTTTCGGCATCTTGAACTTGGCGAGCCGCCCGTCGAGCGCGTTCAGGACCGAGGCCTCGCTGACGTCTGCGCCGGGATTGCAGACCAGGACCGCGGTGACGCCTTCACCGAAATCGGCGTGCGGCACGCCGATCACAGCGGATTCGATCACGCCCGGCATGGCGTCGATCTCGCTCTCGATTTCCTTCGGGTACACGTTGAAGCCGCCGGAGATCACGAGATCCTTGCCGCGGCCGAGAATGTGCACATAGCCCTTGTCGTCGATCTTGCCGAGGTCGCCGGTGATGAAGAAGCCGTCGTCGCGGAACTCCGACTTGGTCTTTTCCGGCATCCGCCAATAGCCCCTGAACACGTTGGGGCCTTTGACCTCGATCATGCCGATGGCTTCGGGGGCGAGCACCTTGCCGGTCTCGGGATCGGTGACCCGCACGGAGACGCCCGGCAGCGGGTGGCCGACGGCGCCGGCGACACGCTCGCCGTCATAGGGGTTGGAGGTGTTCATGTTGGTCTCGGTCATGCCGTAGCGCTCGAGCACGGCATGACCGGTGCGCGCGGCCCATTCGCAATGGGTGTCGGCGAGCAGCGGCGCCGAGCCCGAGATGAACAGCCGCATATGTTTGGTCGACTCGCGGTTCAACGCCGGATTTTGCAACAGGCGGGTGTAGAAGGTCGGCACGCCCATCAACACGGTAGCGCGCGCCATTAGTCTGATGATCAGATTGGGATCGAATTTCGGCAGGAAGATCATCGATGCGCGCGCGAACAGCGTGACGTTGCTCGCCACGAACAGGCCATGGGTGTGATAGATCGGCAGCGCGTGGATCAGGACGTCCTTGTTCGTGAAGCGCCAGTAGTCGACCAGCGAGAGCGAGTTCGACGCCAGATTGTCGTGGCTGAGCATCGCGCCCTTGGAGCGGCCGGTGGTGCCGGAGGTATAGAGGATCGCCGCCAGATCGTCGTTGGCGCGGGCGACCGTCACGAACTCCTTGCCGGCCTTGCTGGCCGCCTCTGTCAGCGAACCGGTGCCGTTGGCATCCAGCGTCTCGACCTTGGCGCCAACCTTAGCCGCGACCCCGCCGATGCCTTCGGCCTTGGCGGGGTCGCACACCACCAGCGACGGCTCCGCGTCGGTGATGAAATATTCCAGCTCGTTCAGCGTATAGGCGGTGTTGAGCGGGAGGTAGACCGCACCAGTGCGCACGGCGGCGAGATAAAGCACGAGGCCCGCGACCGATTTCTCGGTTTGCGCAGCGACGCGGTCGCCCGGCTTGACGCCGCGCCCGACCAGCACGTTCGCGGTCTGGCCGGTGCGCGCAATCAAATCGGCATAGCTGATGTGCTCGCCGTCGAGCGTTTCGATCGCGAGCCGGTTCGGATCGTCGAGACCATCGAACAGGCGTGAAAACAGGTTGGCGTTGGCGGTGGTGTTCATGCAACAATTCCGCGAAGGGCGAGGCTGAAAGCCGAGATTAGGCTGGATTAGCAAAAACGCCCCTGACAAAGCAACGGAGACAGTTTGCATGACAAATGGCGGGAAACGCGTGGCCTGGGTGACGGGCGGCGGCACCGGCATCGGCGAGGCCGGTGCGGAGGCACTGGCGGCGGACGGCTGGACCGTGGTGGTCTCGGGCCGGCGCAAGGACGCGCTGGATGTGGTGGCGGCCAAAATCAGCGAAAGCGGCGGCAAGGCGGAGGCGATCCCGCTCGACGTCAGCGTCGCCGCCGACGTCGAGAAGGCCGCGGAACAAATCGTGGCGAAACACGGCCGCATCGACCTCCTCGTCAACAGCGCCGGCATCAATGTGCCGAAGCGGCGCTGGGCCGACATGGAGCTGGAAGGCTGGAACCAGCTCGTCGATATCAATCTCAACGGCGTGCTCTATTGCATGCGCGCGGTACTGCCGGCGATGCGCCGGCAGCAGGACGGCTGCATCATCAACGTCGCCTCATGGGCCGGCCGCCATGTCTCGAAAATGCCGGGCCCGGCCTACACCACGACTAAGCATGCGGTGCTGGCGCTGACCCATTCCTTCAACATGGACGAATGCGTCAACGGCCTGCGCGCCTGCTGCCTGTCGCCCGGCGAGGTCGCAACCCCGATCCTGAAATTGCGGCCCGTGGTGCCGAGCGAGGAGGAGCAGGCCAAGATGCTACAGCCCGAAGACCTCGGCCGCACCATCGCGTTCGTCGCCAGCATGCCGCCGCGGGTGTGCATGAACGAGATCCTGATCAGCCCGACGTGGAATTGGGGATTCATTCAGACGCCAGCGAACCGGGATTAGTTCTAGATGCCGTGGCAGCGACAACCATTTCCGTCGTCCCCGCGAAAGCGCGCAACAATTTCCCTCGTCATCCCCGCCTACTAGTTCGCAATTGCGCACGGGGCGCGGGGATCCATAACGGGCGTTTGTTGTTGCACCGTGTTGCCGCCGCAGCTTTCGTAACTACAGCCGCCTGCGGTTATGGGTCCCGGCCTTCGCCGGGACGACGATAGCGAGTTCACCCCATCACACGATGATCTCGTTCAGTTCCTTGCCGGTATGCTCGGGCACGATCAGCGTCACGCCGATCGCCATCGCAACCATCAGCACGGGGATGCAGAGGAACGACAGCGCGAACGAGCCAGTATGCTGCTGCAACGCGATGGTAACGAACGGGAACAGCACGAAACCGACCAAGTAGGCGATCGCCCAGACCACGCCATTGGCCGCGCCGCGGATCCGCGTCGGGAACACCTCCGCGGTTAGCGTCGTGCTCGGGCCCCAGAAGCCGAGGAAGCCAGAGACTCCAGGCAAGCCCGAACGTCCACAGCAGGATGTGGCTCTCGGAATAGACCCAGAGCGTCATGAAGATCGCGCCCTCGATCAACGTCACGATGAAGGTGCGCCGGCGGCCGATCCGGTCGATGAGCCAACCGACCACGCACAGCCCGAGGAAGCCGCAAATGCCATAGAACACGTAGAACAGGCTGTACTCCGTCGTCGACCAGTGCTTCTCGGTCGCGAGATAGAGCGGCATCCAGGCGCCGACCGTGCCGTAGATGCAGGTGCTGGCGCAGGCGACGAACAGCGCGACCAGCGTCGCGGGCAGCACGTCGGGCAGGAACACCTGGCGGATACCGCCCGATTTGGCCTTGCCGAACCAGGCGCCGTCGTCGTCGCTGACCGTGCCGCCACGCGCCAGCGTCTCCGAGATGCGTCGCTTGCGGTCCTGCGCCCGCACCCAATAGGGCGATTCCGGACATCTTGCGCGGACATAGATCGCGAGCAGGGCGATCACGCCAGGCACCATCACCGCGATACGCCAGCCGAAATTGGCGGCGACAAGCCCGGTGATGCCGCCCGCGAGCGAGGCGCCCACGCACCAGGCCGATCGTGTCACGCTGATCACCCGTCCGCGCAGCCGCGCTGGCCAGGTCTCGGCCACCAGCATCGAGCCGAGCGACCATTCGCCATTGAGCGCGAAGAAGAGCAGCGAGCGCGCGCTCACGAAGATCGTAAATGTTGGCGACAGCGCCGCGACCGGCATCAAGAGGGAGAACAGCCCGATGTTGACGGCCAGCAGCGTGCGCCGGCCAAACCGGTCGGACAACCACGGCCAGAAATAGAGGCCGGCGATGCCGACCAAGAGCGCGATCTGCATGCCCGAGCGATATTCCGGCAGGTTCAGCGAAAATTCCTTGATCACCATCGGTGAGACCAGCGCGAAGATCACGCCGTCCATGCCGTCAAAGCCCCAGCCGAGCGCATTGGCGATGGCGACGTGCCAATGCGTTCTCGTAACTTCCGCGCCGCCGGCGACGGCACGGTAGTTGGCGTGTTGCAGGTGTTGGTGTTCGAGCGGGCCGATATCGCCTGCGGGATCAACCGAAGGCGCGGAATGCCCGTCCGCCGTGATGCTGCTCATGATCGTCCTCCCGCATCGCGCCGCACCGTTTACGGCACGTTGTTTGTTGCTGGCATCCGATCCGAGAGCGGTGCCGAAAAATTTAAGCTGGACCAGGTTTTGTGTTGCAGCAAGCGAATTACCCTCCGCGGTGCACGCGGCATTTCCGCGAAATGGAAAGAATCATCCGAGCAGAAATATCTGTGCGTAGGGCGGGCAAAAGCGACGTGTCCGCCGTAGCTCGGCGAGCGAACTCGCAAGCGTGCCCACCATTCAGGATCAAGTTGTCGATAGATGGTGGGCACGGCGCAAAAGCGTCTTTGCCCACTCTACGGATCGTCCCCTGCAAGAGCGCATGATCCATAGCCACCGGCTTTCGTTCGGGCGGAAGGCGTCAACCGCGCGGCCATATCCAGGATCACGCGGTATGGTCGCTGCTTTCGCCGAGACGACGAAGGTCAACACACGGCCTGCGCCGTAATTAGTTTCAAGCATCACAAAGAATTATTTTCCGAAACCCTTCCCCGCAACCTCCCGTAGTTCCGGTCAACGGCGACCAAAGCGATCCGACTTAATCGAACGGCGCCGTTGTTGACCTTCATGGGCCTTGCGGATGTCCGCAAGGCCAGCTCAATCATCGGGAGACTTTCCATGTCCAAGCGTTTTGCCCTGTTGTCCGCCGCCGCCTTCAGTGCGCTGGCGCTTACTTCAACCATCGTTGCGCCGGCTCGTGCCGAGGAAAAGACCGTGATGGTCGGGGGGGCGGCGATGTTTCCCTCGAAGAACATCATCCAGAACGCCGTGAATTCGAAGGATCACACCACCCTGGTTGCGGCGGTGAAGGCCGCCGGCCTGGTCCAGACCCTGGAAAGCAAGGGTCCGTTCACGGTGTTCGCGCCGACCAACGCCGCGTTCGGCAAGCTGCCGGCCGGCACCGTCGACACGCTGGTCAAGCCCGAGAACAAGGCGACCCTGACCAAGATCCTCACCTACCATGTGGTGGCGGGCAAGCTCGAGGCGTCCGACCTGACCGACGGCAAGATGCTCAAGACGGTCGAAGGCGAACAGCTCACCGTGAAACGGGCCGACGGCAAGATCTGGATCATCGACGCCAAGGGCGATTCCTCGATGGTCTCGATCTCCAACGTCAATCAGTCGAACGGCGTCATCCACGTCATCGACACCGTGCTGATGCCGGCGTCGTAATACCGCGTGTCCTGAACTCCCAGAGCATGATCCGGGAAAAGTGGGAACCGGTTTTCCGAAAAGATCATGCTCCAAACAAAGAGAGGTGCTCCCCACCGGGACGTGCGACCGCGAGCCGGGGAAACCCGGCTCGCTTTTTTGTGAACGCCACAGGTCATAGGCATCGATTTGGTAGCGTACCGGTGGTAACGAAACCGGGGTTGGTGGCGTATATTCGCCGTAACCGATTTGTAGCGACGGAGCAGTCATGTCCAGCTTAGCAGTCGCCGATAGCCAGTCAGCGCGCGAGCCCGCGAAGGTGATTCAGCCGGCCTGGGTGCGGACCATGCATTGGATCAATGCGCTTGCCATGATCCTGATGATCATGTCGGGCTGGCAGATCTATAACGCCTCGCCGCTGTTCGATTTCCGCTTCTCTCACGCGATCACGCTTGGCGGCTGGCTCGGTGGTGCGCTACTCTGGCATTTCGCGGCGATGTGGCTGTTGATGTTGAACGGCCTCGCCTATCTCATCACCGGTCTTGCCACCGGCCGCTTCCGCAAAAAGCTGCTGCCGATCACGCCGTCGGGAGTGATCTCGGACGTCAGGGCGGCGCTGGCCTTCAATCTCGCCCATGACGACCTGAGCAAGTATAACTACGTGCAGAAGCTACTGTATGCCGGGATCATCGCGGTCGGCATCGTCATCGTGCTGTCGGGACTTTCGATCTGGAAGCCGGTGCAACTGCAATGGCTGACGGCGCTGTTCGGCGGCTACGACGTGGCGCGCTACGTCCACTTCATCTGCATGTCGGCGATCGTCGCGTTCCTGATCGTTCACGTGCTGCTCGCGGTGTTGGTGCCGAAGAGCCTGCGCGCGATGATCATCGGGCGCTGACGCACAATTTCGAGGAGATGTAACATGGGTAGCATGCGCAGGCTTCTGATCCCCGGCGTCGACAACAAGCTGTTGGTCCGGGACGCGGTGAAGGTGATGCCTGATCTGGCGCGACGGCGCTTCATCTCGGGCGGCGCCAGCCTCGGTGCGCTGACGCTGCTGACCGGCTGCAACGTGGTCGACAGCGATTCGGCCGACCGGCTGCTGGCACAAATCTCGAAGTTCAACGACGCCGTGCAGGCACTGATCTTCAACCCGAACGCGCTGGCGCCGACCTTCCCGGAGAGCGCGATCACAAAGCCATTCCCGTTCAACGCCTATTACGATCTCGACGACGCACCTGAGGTCGACGGCAAGACGTGGAAGCTCGAGGTGCGCGGCCTTGTCGACAACAAGAAGTCCTGGACCCTGGACGAGCTCTATCAGTTGCCGCAGGTCAAGCAGGTGACGCGCCATATCTGCGTCGAGGGCTGGAGCGCGATCGGAAGCTGGACCGGCACGCCGCTGCGCGATTTCCTGAAGCTGATCGGCGCCGACACCCGCGCCAAGTATGTCTGGTTCCAGTGCGCCGACACGGAAGGCTACAACTCGCCGCTCGACATGGCGACGGCGCTGCACCCGCAGACCCAGATGACGTTCAAGTTCGCCGACGAGATCCTGCCGCGCGCCTATGGTTTTCCGATGAAGATCAGGGTGCCGACCAAGCTCGGCTTCAAGAACCCGAAATACGTGATCTCGATGGAAGTCACCAACGAGTACAAAGGCGGCTACTGGGAAGACCAAGGTTACAATTCGTTCAGCGGGAGCTGAGCAAGGCGCCGGCTTGAGGAATTCGATCATCGCGGTAGCGTTGGTCCCGACCGGGTTTTCTCGAAACACCACAGCCTGATCGGCACAACCATAGCCACCGGCGATCCAACTCAACTGCCGGGCCGGGGTTATCTTCGCTAGAGCATGATGACTTTTGATCGAGTTGGCCGGTCAGCGGGTTCACTGCACCTCTCCCGCTTGCGGGGGAGGTCGACGCGCGAAGCGCGGCGGGTGGGGAAAGTCTGTCCACTCGACCAGCGTGCTTTGCGGAAGCACCCCCACCCGAGCCCTCCCCCGCAAAGAGCGGAAGAGGGGGCGCGCTTCGGTCGCCGCGACAACTCAACCTAATCTCATCGCTCTCACGCGGCCTTCGCCAGCTTCCCCTGAAACGCCGCCGATATCGCGCCGACCACCAGCAGCGCCGCCGAAACGTTCAGCGCATAGGACAGGCTGCCGAGCGCGTCGGTAATAGCACCGACCGCGATGGGCCCCAGCGTCTGGCCGATGCCGAACGAGATCGTCATCGCCGCGATCGCGGTCGGCCAGGCCTCTGGCGGATAGTTGAAGCGCACGAAGGCCGTGGTCGAGCCGACCACCGCGAAGAACGCGACCCCGAACACGATCGCCGAGACGGCGAGCAGCACGATGGAATGGCCGAAGATCGGCAAGGCCGCACCGATCGCGTTGACGCCGAGGATGATCGCGGTGGCAAGCCCGCCGCGGTCGAGCGCGAGCACACGCCGCCACACCCACGGCGTGACAAATGCGGAGAGGCCGATCAGGCCCCAGAACGCGGCTTGGGCCGGCGCGCCGCCGCCGGCGTCGCGGACATAAGCGATCATGAAGGTCATGTAGGCGATGTAGCCCGCGCCGAACAGAAAATAGCCGAACAGATAGATCGCGACTTTCGGAATCGAAAAGTGTGCTTGCGCGGCTTCGGTGAGGCCGGCTTTGCTCTCGAGCCGGGCGAGCAGGAGCGGCACGGTCATCGCGGCGCCGAGCAGCGTCAGCGCCCACCACACGATCCACCACGAACCGGGGCCGAATGCCTGCAGTACAAAGGGCGCGATCAGGCCGGAGGCGAGGATGCCGAGCCCGGGTCCGGCGTAGTACAGGCTCAAAAGAAAATTCGCGCGTTCGGGCCGTGACTGGGCAATCGTTGCCGCCAAGGCACCAGCGGCGACGAAGCCCACCGCGGCGGCAAATCCTGCGATCAGCCGCGCGAGACTGAGCACGACGAAATTGCCTGTCATCGCGCAGGTCGCAAGCGAGGCGAGGCAGGCCAGCGTTCCCCAGCGCACCGCGGCCGACCAGCCGTATCGCTTGATCAGCCGTGATGCCATCAGCGCGCCGGCGAGATAGCCGGCGGCGTTGATAGTGTTCATGAAACCCGCGGCCGAATACGACCAGTGTAGGGAATCGCGCATGTCCGGCAGCACCAGCGCATAGGCGAAGCGGCCGATGCCGAGCCCCACGGTCGCGCCCAGCGACAAGGTGAGGATCAGCCGCGCGGGATGCGCGTATGTCAGAGGTCGGTCGGGGGAATGCACTGGGGAACTCCGGCGGCAAACTATCCTGACAGGTCGGGCGAGGATTGCACAGCCGCATCGCCCGCAATGGTGTCTTGCCGTTTACGCAATCAATTCGTTCATGAGCATGATCTGAAAAAAGCCTGCCTCGCACTTGGATAGCGGGGCGGGAACCGGTTTTGCGAAAAGGTCATGCTCAAACAAGCGATTAGAACATGATCCGATTCGATTCAATGTTCTAAACGGCGGCGTCGAATCCCGGTGTGGCAACACCGAACATGAATGACGCGAGTAACATCTTGCCCAGGACATGCTTGGTCTGCGGCGCGCCGGGCTTGAGCCGGCCTGCGCGGACCGCCTGCTGCAGTTCAGCTGGCGTTGGCGCCGAGAGATCGGTATCGCCTGTCATCCAAGATGCCGCCGCTGAAGCGCTGAGCACGACTCCGGCGTAATAAAGACATGTGAGCGCGCGCGTCACGGCGAGCCGAGCCCAAAGGGCCTCATCCGGCGTGCGCCTGAGCCAGGCCTCGAGCAAAACGGTCTCCAGCTCCGGCGAACGCGCGAGACTGTCGAGCACGATCGCGACGTCAACAAGGGGATCATTGCGATAGGCCGATTCCCAGTCGATCAACCAAAGGCGTTCGCCGTCGAACAGGATGTTGCTCGGCACGGGATCGTTGTGGCTCGAGACAAGTCCCGCCAAACCCGCATCATAAGCTTCGCGGAGTTGCTCGAGGCGCTTCACATGCGAATCAAGCACGCCTTCCGCAAACAGACCGGTTCGCCGCACATGCGCGAACAGGCGCGCGACGATGTCCGCATAGTTGACGAAGAACGGGAAGCAAGGCGTGGCCTGAACGCGCGAAATCAACTCTCCTAGCGCTCTCGCCAAAGTGGGCGGCCCCCCCGGATAGGTGTTGAGCGGTTGTTGCTCGATGAAGTCGATCACCGCGACCCGCGCGGTCTCATCGATGTAATGAATCCCCGGGGCAATCCCCGCCTCCGCCGCGATAGGCATCGAGACATATTGAAGCGGATTGCGCAGCGGACTCGGCTGCCCCTCCACGCGCAGCAAGTAGCCCCTGCCGCCGACGTCGACGCGAAAGGTCGATGCGGTCGAAGCTCCGCCGGTAATCGGCATGACTGCGCCGATCGGAGCGGAACCAAGGGCGGCCACCAGCGCCGAGCGCACGTTCTCGCGCTGATCGGCGGACAGCGTGTCGAAAGGATGCTTATTCATGATCGTTTCTCATCACATGCCCGACCGGCGCCGAGAACCCTGGCAGAGGCAAGGCAGCGTTCTGGCGCGAGCCGGCCGGTTCCGTGCTTGATTGCACGCGAAGCTCAGTACAATCTCCCGGCATCATGCCGCCACCGCGGCTGCGCTCGCTTCCGGCTGCCAACAAGATCTTCGTCAATCGCGAAGGTCCGTTGCGCATTTTCGAGAACGCCGCCTTCGATATCCCGGTCGACAGCGCCAGGCTACTGACGTTCTATGGCATCGGTGGGCAGGGCAAGACGGCGCTCTGCCGCGAGTTGATGCAGAAAACCTTACGGGTTTCTGCGGAGGGCGGAACTTGATCTGCACAGGAAGCCGAAGGCCGACCCCGATCTGCTGCTGGGCTGGATTCGCGACGGTTTTGCCGACGCCGGCGTAGCGCTGCCGTGTTTCGACCCTCACGCTCGCCATCGTCTGGGAGGCCACGCGCGGCGAGCAGCCGTTTCCCGAACTAAGCTGGGCCCGGTTGGGAAAGGCGAAAGATTTTGCCGGCGAAGGCGCCGCCGGGGGTGAAGCGGTCGCACACCTCCCGGGGATCGGATTTCTGGTCAAGAAGATCAGCGGCTGCGTCATCGACAAGGAGGCCCAGCGAGCGTACCTCCACCAGACCCGTGAGGCCCCGCAGGAGCTGTATTACGACGGCGAATTGAAGAAGCCTTACGAACTGTGGGAACTCTTGCCCTGGATGCTGGCGCAGGACCTCAACCATCACCTCGCCAACTATCGGGAAGAGCGTTTGTCCCGCAGTCGAGCCGCTTCGAACCGCCGCTCGATATGCTGACGCTGCGGTATTATGGCGGCAGGCCGCCACTGTAACCGGGAAACATTTCGGTTCCGACCATCGGGACACGGCTGGCAACCTCAACAATCTCGGCGCCCTGCTGGATTCGCGGGGCGATTTTGCGGGAGCGCGGCCGTATTACGAGCGCGCGCTGGCGATCTCTGAAAAGGCGCTCGGTCCCGATCATCCGAAGACACGGATAGTTCGAAAAAATCTTGCCGGCCTCAACGCAAGTTGAGGGTGCTTGCCAATCCGCCCCGCGCGCATTAGCACTCCGCGCGCGAAGAATGAGGAACCAGCCATGGCGACCCACAACCTGCTCTTGCTGCCCGGCGACGGCATCGGCCCCGAAGTGATGGCGGAGGTGAAGCGCCTGATCGACTGGCTGAACGCGAAAGGCATCGCGCATTTTAATACCGAGCAGGGGCTGGTCGGCGGCTCGGCCTACGACGCGCACCAGGTCTCGATCACGGAAGAAACCATGGCCAAGGCGAAGGCCGCCGACGCCATCATCTTTGGTGCGGTCGGCGGCCCGAAATGGGATCACGTGCCCTATGAGGCACGGCCTGAAGCCGGCCTGCTTCGCTTGCGCAAGGACCTCGGCCTGTTCGGAAATCTGCGGCCCGCCGTGTGCTATCCGGCGCTGGCGGATGCCTCGAGCCTGAAGCGCGAGGCGGTCGAGGGGCTCGACATCATGATCGTGCGCGAGCTCACCGGCGGGGTCTATTTCGGCGAGCCGAAAACCATCACCGATCTCGGCAACGGCCAGAAGCGCGCCGTCGACACGCAAGTCTACGACACCTATGAGATCGAGCGCATCGCTCGCGTCGCCTTCGATCTCGCGCGCAAGCGGCGCAACAAGGTGACCTCGATGGAAAAGCGCAACGTCATGAAATCGGGCGTGCTCTGGAACGAGGTAGTCGGCCAAGTGCATGCCCGCGAATACAAGGACGTGCAGCTCGAGCACCAGCTCGCCGATTCCGGCGGCATGAACCTGGTGAAATGGCCAAAACAGTTCGACGTCATCGTCACCGACAATCTGTTCGGCGACATGCTCTCCGACATCGCGGCGATGCTGACCGGCTCGCTCGGCATGCTGCCGTCGGCTTCGCTCGGCGAAATCGACGCCAAGACCAAAAAGCGCAGGGCGCTGTATGAGCCGGTGCACGGCTCGGCACCCGATATCGCCGGAAAAGGCCTCGCCAATCCGATCGCGATGCTCGCGTCCTTCGGCATGGCGCTGCGCTATTCCTTCGACATGGGCGCGCTCGCCGACCAGCTCGATGCGGCGATCGCGGCCGTGCTCGCGCGCGGCCTGCGCACCGCTGACATCAAGTCCGAGGGCACGACGGCTGTTTCGACCACGCAGATGGGCGAAGCGATTTTGAAGGAATTGGAAAAGCTGCCCGCTTGATCGCGGCACACTCGCTGTCATCGCAGCCTTGAGCCGCGATCCATAACCACAGCCGTGTGTTGTCGTGCGAAAGTCGTCGGCCGGTCATGTCCAAACGCGACGCGACGGCGTATGGGTCCCGGCTCAAGGCCGGGACGACGATGGTGGCTGCCAGTTGTCGACTAACCGGTGAATTTTTTCGGAACCATTGCCCGTGGTTGCTTTCTACCAACGCACACGAGGCTGCGGGTGCACTGGTCACCCGGTCTTCCCTGCGCCCTGATTTCTTTTGGGCGGGATTGTTGAGCAAAACTCGGACGCATCGAGCCGCGGCCGCGAGATGGCGGAGCCGCGCTCTCTCGTCTCCCTCGCCCCGCCATTGCGGGGAGAGGGGTTATCTCCACGGACTGTTGTGCTCTTGGAGAGAGCCCCTCACCCGCCCGGCTTCGCTTGCGCTTTGCGGGGCGACCTCTCCCCGCAAAAGCGGGGCGAGGTGACTCGAAACGCTTCGCGCGTTGCTGTTTGAGACTTGGCTCTTTGAAAATTGAATCCGGAAACAACTCCATCCACGTCGTTCCGGACAAGCGAGCAACAGCGAGCGCCGATCCGGGATCCATAACCACCGATGGTTGTTGTTGTGCCAAGCTGGGCTACAGCGAGCGCTTCAACGCGCCTTCGTGGTCGCGCCCCGGCCTTCGCCGGAGCGACGCGAGAGTTGACGCTGTTCCCGCGCAATACGAGGATCGACAAAGCCAATCGGCTCGCGCGGACGCGCGCCCGATGGCGGGGTCCGCGTGCGCCAATTCCCGTTCCGCCGATCAGTACAGCGGGAAGCGCGTCGGATACCCGCCGAGGTCCGACGTCGGGTCGAGCGGCTGGCGCACGAGCGAGCGGTTGTTGAGTTCCTGGTCGAAGGGTGTCGTCGGCGGGAAGGCGTAGTCGGTGAACTTGCGGTCGCCCGGCAGTACTTCGGTGCCGCCGTCGAGCCAAGAGCGCTTGCTGACGTAGATGCGGGTGTGCGGCCCCTGCTGATAGGAGACGTTGGGACCGCCCGGCCCGTAATTGGGACGGCCGTCGTCATAGTGTTGCTTGGGCGACTGCGCGCTGACCGCGCCGATGTCGCAGAGAACCGCCGCAAAGGCGCCAGCAGCGATCAGCAGCGCAATTTTGTTAACGGCAGCGAATTTGGGGGTCATTACGTCCTCGATCCTTGAGCTCGGTGCTTCAGCTCAGTCCTTCGGCCGCCCTAGGGTACCGGCAGCCGCGCCACATCGAATTTGGGGACTATGTTATCTGGAGCCAATAGGGCGCCACTAGGTCAATCCGGCCACACCCGAGCACATAATGCGAGGTTGAGCGAAAAAGTTGCATGAAAACCAGCCTCTTGGCCGAGTGCTCGACTACAGCGGCCCACGCAAATGCGGGTTTTCCGCCGATGTCACCCAGTCCAGCGAGGCGCCTGACGTGCCTTGCGCCGCGCAGTCGGTGCGCCGGAGCTCGGCGCGGGCGAATAATTCGGCCATTTTCGGTTCACTTCCCGCCGTCAGCAGGATCAGTCGGTTCAGCATGCAGCCGACCGCCGCCCGCCGAGCCGGCAGGCTATCGCCCCGGCAGGAGAAGCCGGAGATCCGTATGCCGGGATCGTCGATCGATTTGAAGAAGCCGAGGCAGGCAGCCGCATCCTTGGCGCCGGCCTCGCGAAGCAGCGCAACCGTGCCGAATTTGCTCTCGATCACGCCGGCGGCTTCCAGCTCCAGGGCGTTGAGCAGTCCCATCCGCGCGGCGATATCGGCGCCTCGAGCTTGCGTCGGGTCGTTCTCGCCGCCGAACCGGTAGATTTCCAGCTCGGCGGCGGGCTTTTCGCTCCGATCGGTCCAGCGCAGGATGTCCTTTCGACCCCCCTCAGGGTGCCGGAGGATGGTGTAAGTCACTGATTTTTCGGATGGATCGAGTTGACTGACGGCGAACGCCGGGTAGGAGCGGTCGGCCCCGCTCCAGTCGGCCTTGTCAGCCGGAGCGTCGGTTTCGATGGCCTGCAATTGATCCCAGGCGTGGATGGCCAGGATGGCAAGCAGCGCCAGCGTCCCCACATAGGCAAACAGGCGTGCCACCGTGGCGCAGACTTCGTCGGCAAAGCTCGTCAGCGCCGGGTGGATTTTGTTGGCATCAGGGGGATTGGCCGGGTCGGCCCAAAACGTCGACATTAAACGTCTGCATACCGTGGTAACGTTGTGTTGATGGCGTTTGTCGCATAGAAGCGCTGGCTCTTCCCTTTCCGCGTGCGGCGGGGGGAGGGCATTTTTCGTCGGAGAGTGAACGATGGGTTACAAAGTCGCAGTGGTCGGCGCGACCGGCAATGTCGGGCGGGAAATGCTCAACATTCTGGACGAGCGCAAATTCCCCGCCGACGAGGTCGTGGCGCTGGCTTCGCGCCGCAGCGTGGGCGTTGAAGTCTCCTACGGCGACCGGACCCTGAAAGTCAAAGCGCTCGAGCATTACGATTTCTCTGACGTCGACATCTGCCTGATGTCGGCGGGCGGCGCGGTGTCGAAGGAATGGTCGCCGAAGATCGGCGCCGCCGGTACCGTCGTGATCGATAATTCTTCCGCCTGGCGGATGGATCCGGACGTGCCGCTGATCGTGCCCGAGGTCAACGCGGCGGCGGTCGCCACCTTCGGCAAGAAGAACATCATTGCCAATCCGAACTGCTCGACCGCGCAGCTCGTGGTCGCGCTGAAGCCGCTGCACGACAAGGCCACGATCAAGCGCGTCGTGGTCTCGACCTATCAATCGGTCTCGGGCGCCGGCAAAGACGCAATGGACGAACTGTTCTCGCAGACCAAGGCGGTCTACACCAACAGCGAATTGATCAACAAGAAATTCCCCAAGCGTATCGCCTTCAACGTCATCCCTGAGATCGACGTGTTCATGGAGGACGGCTATACCAAGGAAGAATGGAAGATGATGATGGAGACCAAGAAGATTCTTGATCCCAAAATCAAGCTGACGGCGACCTGCGTGCGGGTGCCGGTGTTCGTCGGCCATTCGGAGGCCGTTACGATCGAGTTCGAAAACCCGATCTCGCCGGATGAGGCGCGCAACATCCTGCGCAACGCGCCGGGATGCCTCGTGATCGACAAGCACGAACCCGGCGGTTACGTCACGCCCTACGAGGCTGCGGGCGAGGACGCAACCTATATCAGCCGCATCCGCGCCGATCCGACGGTGGACAATGGCCTGGTGTTGTGGTGCGTGTCGGACAACTTGCGCAAGGGCGCGGCGCTGAACGCGATCCAGATCGCGGAGTGCCTGATCAACCGCAAGCTGCTCAGCGCCAAGAAAAAAGCAGCGTAGAAGGCCGCGTAAGACGGGTTCGAGGAGCCGGGGAATCGCCATGTCCGAGCAACCGGCTGCTGCCCGGTCCAAGCCCGTGCTGAAAAGTATCGGACGCGGGTTCGAGAGCGTGCTGTTCAGTAGCCGATGGTTGATGGCGCCGTTCTATGTCGGTCTTATCGTCAGCCTCGCGGTGCTGTTCCTCAAATTCCTGCGCATGCTGTGGGAGTTCATCCTGCACGCGCCCGGCGCCAAATCGAGCGACACCATCCTCGACGTGCTGTCCCTGATCGACATGACGTTGGTCGGCAACCTCATCCTGATCGTGGTGTTTTCCGGCTACGAGAACTTTGTGTCGCGGATCGATACCAGCGGTCAGCCGAACTGGCCGGTTTGGATCACCAAGATCGATTTCGCCGGGCTGAAGCAGAAGATGCTTGCGTCGATCGTCGCGATTTCGGCGATCCACGTGCTAGAGGCGTTCCTCAATATCGATGCCGCGTTCGACGCCACCAGGATGACCTGGCTGGTCAGCGTGCACCTGGTGTTCGTGATCTCGGCGCTGCTGCTGGCACTGTCGGATCGGTGGGGGGCGGAGAAGGCGAACGGTGAGTAGCGTAGCGGGTGGGCAAGGCGCTGTTCGCGCCGTGCCCACCAGTCGAGTGTGTGTGAAAATGGTGGGCTTGCCGCGCTTAGCCCACCCTGTGCATTCACAATGAGGTCTCCTCATCCCCCACTCCGCGAAATTCCTTCGCGTCCTTGTCGAGCACGAACAGCGAGCCTTCGGCGACGCCGAAATAGGCGCCGTGCAGCTCGATCTCGCCGCGCTCGACCGGCGCGCGGACGAACGGAAACGTCATCAGGTTTTCGAGCGAGCGGAACACCGCGGCTTTCTCGATCCGCACGGTGAAATCGTGCATCGTCTCCTGGTCACGCTGGCTGACCTGCTCGCCGGGCTTGATGAACATCGCCATCCAGCGGCCGATGAAGTCGCCTGGCGACAGCGGTTCGATTTTATCGATGAAGGCGCGGATGCCGCCGCATTGGGCGTGCCCCAGCACCACGATATGTCTGACATGCAAAGCGCTGATCGCATATTCCAGCGCCGCCGACACGCCATGCGCGCCGCCATCCGGCTGATACACCGGCACCAGGTTGGCGACATTGCGCACCACGAACAACTCGCCGGGGCCGGCGTCGAAGATCACCTCGGGCGAGACCCGCGAATCGCAGCAGCCGATCACCATCACTTCGGGCGACTGTCCGCGCACCGACAAGTCGCGGTAGCGGGACTGTTCGGTCGGAAGCCGCTGGGTCGCGAAGGTCCGGTAGCCGTCGAGCAGGTTTTTTGGGAACGATGTCATGGCGCAGGCATAACCATAAGCAGCCTGGGGGAACAAGCCTTTCGGACCCGGCGGCGAAATGGTATCGGCTTGTTTCCAAATCGCCAAAGAAATCGTCAAGGAAATCTCTCAAGGAAATCAGCCGATGACCCGTCCGCGCCGCAGTTTGCTGTTCATGCCCGGATCGAATGCGCGGGCGCTGGAAAAAGGCCGCAATCTGCCCGCCGACGGGCTGATCCTCGACCTCGAGGACTCAGTCGCCCCCGATGCCAAGGCCAAGGCGCGCGAGCAGATCGTGGCGGCGGTGGCGGCCAAGGGATTTGGCAGGCGCGAAATTCTGATCCGCACCAACAGCCTCGACACGCCGTGGTGGAGCGACGATGTCGCGATGGCGGGGACAGCGAAGCCTGACGGCATCCTGGTGCCGAAGATTTCCAGCGTGGACGATCTTATGAAGATCGGTGCGCGCCTGAGCGAGGTCGGCGCCGATCCCTCGATCAAAGTCTGGGCCATGATCGAGACCGCCCGCGCCGTACTGCATGCCGAAGAGCTCGCGGCCGCCTCGCGCGATTCAAAGACCCGGCTTGCCGGTTTTGTGTTCGGGCCCAACGACATTTCGCGGGAGACGCGGATCAAGCTGCTGCCCGGCCGCGCCGCGATGATCCCGATGATCACCCATTGCATCCTGGCGACGCGGGCGCATGGGCTGGAAATCTTGGACGGCCCCTACAGCGATATCGGCAATATCGACGGCTTCGCCGCCGAATGCGCGCAGGGACGCGATCTCGGTTTCGACGGCAAGACGCTGATCCATCCGAGTCATGTCGATGCCTGCAACGCGATCTTCACGCCGCCCCAGGAGGACGTCGCCGAGGCGCGCAAGATCCTCGCCGCCTTCGAATTGCCGGAAAATGTCTCGCGCGGCGCGATCCAGCTCGACGGGCGGATGGTGGAGCGGCTGCACGCCGAGATCGCCAAACGCACCATCGAAATCGCGGACGCGATTGCGGCGATAGGAACTTAAGAGGAGGCGCGGAACCGCTCCGTTGCCCAGGCATAGAGGCTGCCCGGAATTGGCGGCTGGCTGCCGCGGCCTTTCGGAGAAATGTGCAGGCCGATGATCTCGGGGTCGCCGATCAGCTCGGAAAAATCCGACGGCTCGAAGAAGCGCTTCGGTTCGGCATGAACCGCATAGAACGATTCTTTCGGCAGCGCATAGCGCTCCTCGCCGGCGCGGCGGGCAAGCGCGGTGAGCGCCGCCGGACCAAAGATCGCCACGCGGATATCGGAAAGGCGGTTCGAACGCCCGCGCAGGCGGCGCAGCGCGAAGGTCAGCCGATGGCGCAGTGTGAGCCAGTCCGGCGTCAGTTCCTCCCGCTTGATCAGCTTTTCGAAAGCGGTGACGATCGGATCGTCCGGCGGCAGATAGAGAACCGAATTGCCGAGCTGGCGCGGCCGCTCCCAGGCAAAAAATGGCCGTGCCGGATCGATCTCGACCGACTTGAGCAAGAGCACGTCGGCGTCGAGCCACAGCCCGGCGGCTTGCGCCATCAGCCGCATCCGAAAAAAATCGCTGAACTGCAGCACCGTCCAGTCGCGCCAGCTGCCGTCCGTTTGCGCAGGCCGAAGCTTTTCGGAAAAGGCATGCGGCAGGATCGCCTCGGCCTCGGCACTGGCGACACCTTTGGGCAATCCCGGAATGGTATCGAAACTGTAGACTGTGACCTTGTGGCCCGCTGCGACCTGCGACCGCAGGCAGGTCCGCCGTAGCGCGTCGAGCGGACCGTGCCAGAAGGTGACGATGTCAGGCCGCATGCACGCGCTGGGTTAGGTCCAAGAAGTCATGACCAGCTCAGGCCCAAGCGCGCTCGGTCTTGGCCTTGGCCTCGTAGGCGTCGATCGAGGACTTCTTTTCCATGGTCAGTCCGATATCGTCGAGGCCGTTCAACAGGCAGTGCTTGCGGAACGGATCGATCTCGAACGTCACCTTGCCGCCGTCGGGACCGCGGATTTCCTGATTGGCGAGGTCGATGGTCAGCGTCGCATTGGCGCCGCGCTCGGCATCGTCGAACAGCTTGTCGAGGTCTTCCTGGGCAACCCGGATCGGCAGAATGCCGTTCTTGAAGCAGTTGTTGTAGAAAATGTCGCCGAACGAGGTCGAGATCACGCAGCGGATGCCGAAATCCAATAGCGCCCATGGCGCATGCTCGCGGCTCGAGCCGCAGCCGAAATTGTCGCCGGCGACCAGCACCTTGGCGTTGCGATAGGCCGGCTGGTTGAGGATGAAGTCCGGGTTCTCGCTGCCATCGTCCTTGTAGCGCTGTTCGGAGAAAAGCCCCTTGCCGAGGCCGGTGCGCTTGATGGTCTTCAGGTATTGCTTGGGGATGACCATGTCGGTGTCGACATTGATGATCTTCAAGGGCGCCGCGACACCTTCCAGCGTGGTGAACTTTTCCATGGTTGCACTTCTCGGGTCATTAAGACGTTGGGCCGGTGGTTTATCGCGAATATCGCTTGCGATAAAGGCTTAATCTGCCTCGGCCTCGATCTCGGCCATATCGTCGTCAGACAGCCCGAAGTGATGGCCGATCTCGTGGATCAGCACGTGGCGGATGATATGGCCCAGTGCCTCCTCGTGCTCGGCCCAATAGTCCAGGATCGGGCGGCGGTAGAGCCAGATCATGTTGGGCAGACTGGCGATGTCGTCGTTGATGCGGAACGGCAGGCCTGTGCCGTGAAACAGGCCGAGTAGATCGAATTCGCTCTCGGCTCCCATCTCGTCCAGCACCCCGTCGGTCGGAAAATCGTCGACGCGGATGATCACGCCTTCGCAGAGTTCGCGAAAACGCCCAGGCAGTTGCTCGAAAACCTCATGCGCCATGGTTTCCATTTCGGCAAGCGAGGGGGCTTTCAGATCGTTCCACATGGGGGGACTTTTAGCGCGCGTTCCGGCCCGGCGCATCGGAATTGTGAAAACAGTCTGGCTGCGAAGGAAGCCGGATGTTAGAAACAGCTTCGAAAAACGGTTTTAGGTGGGCGTCATGATGCGTATCGGGCTGGTAGCGATGGTAGTGGCACTCGCGGGCGCCTTGCAAGGTGGCGCGAACGCGCAAAGCGCCCTGTCCGGGGTCCGCCTGGCGCAGGCGACTTCCCCGGACGCGCCGCCGCGCAAGCCTCACCGGCCCTCGACCCGGCTGCGAGTTGTACCGTACGACGAACCGGACGACGTCTATCCCCGCTACTATCCCGGTCCGGACGCGGTGCGGGAATGCAACGCCACCTACGTTCAGGAATATCGGCCGAGCGGCACCGTGATCGTGCCGCGCATGAGCTGTCACTGGCGGCGCGGTTAGGTCTTGCGCTCGATACGGTGTCGCAACATCGAGGCGGGATCGATTTTCACTCTTCGGAAAGACGCCGTAGCATCTGCTGGGACGCTCCGGCGATGGACGTTGTCAGAAGATACGGCGGCTGTCCGCTCCGATTTTAGTGTTGTTGCAGCGAAAAAGATGGCCTCGCGCCGAAACCGCTTGGCGCGCGCCGCATTCATGCTTCGGCGCAGCAGTTGCCATTCACGTCGTCACTCGCGCTTGAGTTTGCGTCGCGGCGGGGCAGTTGCCATGGGGGCAGCCGCACGGCGCTGGCGTGAGCAATTGAGTTATCCCGCAACTGAAGGAGAATGTCGATGAACGGAACGAGAGTTCTGGGTCTTGCAGCACTCGGCGCATTTTTGGCTCTGGCCGCTCCGGCCGAACGAGCCCAGGCGCTGTCGTTGATCAATCCGGGCGCCGCCTTGGCGGTCCAGGACGGCTCGAAAGAGATGATGACCGAGGTGTACTATCACCATCACTACCACCATCGGTGGCATCGCCGGCATTGGTGACAAAATCGGTGCGATCCGGCTCGGCCGATCGCCTGAAGGGAAAGCCATGGAGACCGAACGGGCTCGCGCTGCGGGCCTGTTTTGTGTTCGCCTCATCGGAGAGGGATGTTAGGATCGTCCCGCAAGCTTGGCGTAGGCGTTCGATGGCGTGTTCGATGATGAAATGGATCGCCGCAGCCGCTTTCGTCGTCGCCTTGCTGCTCGCCGCCTTGTTCGCTAGCTCGGCCGTCGCGCCTCCGGCCTTGGCCGCGCCAGCCGTCGTGCAAAAAGAACAAGCGTTGCAAGCCACCGACATCGGCGCACGCCGCCGATACCGGCATCGCCATCTCTACGCCTATCACCCCTATTATCCCTATTATTACGGCCATCCCTATTATTACTCGCCAGGGCCGTTCTTGCTGCCGTGGTTCGACGCTTGGAATTCGTGGTGATCGGCACCTCAACCTGAGAGCGATTTATATTTGTCGGTCTGACGCGTGGCTTTGCCAGTTCCTGCGTCCATTCGTGCCGCGTTCACCTCCCTGTCTCTAGCTTAATGTTTGGGGCGATGCGAAAAATCAAAGTGCCGGAAGCGGATCATCGCATGGCGGGTGCGCGATCCGTCGCCTGCATTGAGGGAGGTTTCACGCACGATGAGGATTGCAAATCCTGTGGCCGGCCTCGTCCGTGGCTTCGGCCTTGCGCTGCCGCCGTGCTGATGCTGGCGGCCGTGCCGGGTAAACCGGCGCAAGCGATGTCGCTGATCACGCCGAGTGCGGCGCCGTCGGCGAAGTACGCCTCTGAGGGTTTGATGACGCAAGTCCGTGGTGGCGGAGGCCGTGGTGGCGGAGGCCATGGCGGTGGCGGCGGTGGCTTCCACGGCGGTGGCGGTGGCTTCCACGGATTCGGCGGCGGCGGTTTTCACGGCGGCGGCATTCATTATGGCCACGTGTTTCATGGCGGTGGATTCCGCTATGGCGGCTATCATCGCTACGGCGGCTTCCGCTTCGCCCATCACCACCGCCACTTGTTCGATGGTGGCTACTATCCCTATTACTATGGGGATTATCACCCCTATCACCGCTGCCGGATCATCTGGACCCATTACGGTCGGCGCCGCGTCTGCCATTGGCATCATTGGTACCGCTGGCACCACCGGCATTACTGGCATCACCGGCATTACTACTGAGGGACCCGGCCAGGGTCGAGGTGAAAAGGGCACCCGATCAGGCGCCCTCTTTCGTTTCAGGTTCAGCTTCTCGCTATACCCAGTCCTTGAACTTCCAGGACTTGAGCGACAGTTTCCACGGTGTCAGATTTTCCAGCCGCCATTGCTCGAAGCGGCCAGGCGGCCAGTGGCTGAGGCGCCGTTCTTCCCTGGCCGCGGGTTCGATGACGCGCGGCATGACGCGGCGGCGTTTTTGCTGCGTCGCCTCGGAGATGATGTCGACGAAATCGGGCTTGTTGGCCATGACTCGCTTCCCTCGCGAAACGCCGCGCCTCAAACTGTGAGTGTGCTCCCTGTTGTTTAAGGAGACGTTGCTAAAGCGAGTCCAGCTTGAGACAACCGCCCTAGCGCCACTCCCTTACATCGACAAAATGCCCCGCGATCGCCGCCGCGGCGGCCATGGCCGGGGAGACCAGGTGGGTGCGGCCTTTAAAACCCTGGCGGCCCTCGAAATTACGGTTCGAGGTCGAGGCGCAGCGCTCTTCCGGCTTCAGCTTGTCGGGATTCATCGCAAGGCACATCGAGCAGCCGGGCTCGCGCCATTCGAAGCCGGCCTTGATGAAGATCTTGTCCAGCCCCTCTGATTCCGCCTGCTCCTTCACGATGCCCGAGCCCGGCACCACCATCGCATTGACGTTGGTGTTGACGGTCTTGCCCTCGGCGATCTTGGCGGCCGCGCGCAAATCCTCGATGCGGCCATTGGTGCAGGAGCCGATGAAGACGCGGTCGAGCGCGATGTCGGTGATTTTCGTGCCCGCCTTCAGGCCCATATAGTTCAGTGCGCGATGTTTTGAGAGCCGCTTGGCTTCGTCCGCGATCTTGTCAGGGTCGGGCACGAAACCGCTGATCGAGACGACATCCTCGGGCGAGGTGCCCCAGGTCACGATCGGCGGCAGTTTTGCCGCGTCCAGCCGGATCTCGTGGTCGAAATGCGCGGCCTCATCGGAGCGCAGCGTTTCCCAGTAGCGCATCGCCGCGTCCCACGCCTCGCCCTTCGGCGATTTCGGCCGGCCGCGCAGGAAATCGAATGCCTTTTCGTCGGGGGCGACCAGGCCCGCGCGCGCGCCGCCCTCGATCGACATGTTGCATACCGTCATACGGCCCTCCATGGACAGCGCGCGGATCGCCTCGCCGGCGTATTCCAGCACATAGCCGGTGCCGCCGGCGGTGCCGATCTCGCCGATGATGGCGAGGATGATATCCTTGCCTGTGACGCCTTCGGGCAATTTGCCGTCGACGGTCGCGCGCATGTTCTTGGCTTTTTTCTGGATCAGCGTTTGCGTTGCCAGCACGTGCTCGACTTCGGAGGTGCCGATGCCGTGCGCCAGCGCGCCGAACGCGCCGTGCGTAGAGGTATGGCTGTCGCCGCAAACGATGGTAGTGCCGGGCAAGGTAAAGCCCTGCTCGGGGCCAATTACGTGGACGATGCCCTGGCGCTTGTCGAACTCGTTGTAATATTCGATGCCGAATTCCTTGGCATTCTCCGCCATCACCCGCATCTGCTCGATGCTTTCGGGATCGGGATTGGGTTTCGAGCGATCGGTGGTCGGGATGTTGTGGTCGACCACGGCCAGCGTCTTCTCCGGCGCGCGCACCTTGCGCCCGGTCGCGCGCAGCCCTTCGAACGCCTGCGGCGAGGTCACCTCATGAACGAGATGGCGGTCGATATAGAGCAGGCAGGTGCCGTCTTCGGCTTCGTGAACCAGATGGTCGTTCCAGATTTTGTCGTAAAGCGTGGTCGGTTGGGACATGAGCGCAAGCTCCAGGGAAGAATCGGTTGAGCGGTCAAGCGCGGATACGCGCTACAGAACGAAAGATCGGCGCGGCATCAAAGCGCGCGGCTAAGTTCCGACGTCGCCGAGGTCGCGAACCGTCCGAAGAACCGGCCGGGCAGGCGGCAGCGATCGTCGATCACGACGCGCCGGCTGGCAATGCTGGTTTGATTCAAGGCCATGCTCGGCAATATATATCACGCAAAGTTCGAAGCGCGAGAGCTTTCACTGGCGTCATTGCGAACCAACGGGCCGCGCGAATGCGCGCCCGATGACGGGCTCCGCGAAGCAATCCAGTTTGGCTTGCCGCAGTGGGAGCTGGATTGCTTCGTCGCAAGCGCTCCTCGCAATGACGGGGCGCCGCAACAAAAAAAGCGCGGGTGAGCTCCCCGCGCTTTTTACCGAGACCGCTACGTCTCAGATCACTCGCCGACGGCCGTCGCGCGATCCTGCTTCTCGGCGATGCGGGCCGACTTGCCGCGCAGGTTGCGCAGGTAATACAGCTTGGCGCGGCGCACCTTGCCGCGGCGCACCACCTTGATCGAGTCGATCATCGGCGACATCACCGGGAATACGCGTTCCACGCCCTCGCCATAGGAAATCTTGCGCACCGTAAAACTCTCGTTGAGCCCGCCGCCGGAGCGGCCGATGCAGACGCCTTCATAGGCCTGCACGCGGGTGCGGTCGCCTTCGACCACTTTCACGTTGACGATCACGGTGTCGCCGGGCGCGAAGTCCGGAATTTCCTTGGCGGCCGACAGTTTATCGAATTGCTCTTTTTCGAGCTGCTGAATGAGGTTCACGGGTAATCTCCATCGGCTGCGCGCCCAGCCAACCGGGGGGCTCGCGCTTGATCCTGCCATTACTTGCGGATTTCGCGCTCCGTATAAGGCAAAGGCGAACGCTTGTCACCCGTCTGTCGTGTTTTTTGGGCCTTTTTGGCTGAGAGCCCATAGATCGGGCCGTCGCGCCCGGGTCAGGGCCTCGGCTTCCGCCTTGCGCCAGGCCGCAACTTTGGCGTGGTCGCCGGACAACAGGATTTCCGGGATCGGGACCCCTTCAAAACTCTGCGGGCGGGTATATTGCGGGTATTCCAGTAAACCGTCGGAAAAGGTCTCTTCCGCCCCGGATTCGGCCCTTCCCATCACCCCCGGCAGCAGCCGGACGCAGGCATCGATCAGCGCCAATGCCGCGATTTCGCCGCCGGAAAGCACGAAATCGCCGATCGATACTTCTTCGAGCTGCCGCGCCTCGATAACCCGCTGGTCGACCCCCTCGAAGCGGCCGCAGACGATCAGCGGACCCGGCTCAGAGGCAAGCCGGCGAATCCGCGACTGGGTCAATGGCTGACCACGCGGGCTCATGAGGAGGCGTGGGCGGTCTCTTGGGCTTTCCGGCGCGGCGTCCACGGCATCGATCGCCGCCGCCAGCACGTCGGCGCGTAAAACCATCCCGGGGCCGCCGCCGGCCGGGGTATCGTCGACGCTGCGGTGGCGGTCGGTGGCAGAGGCGCGGATATCGCGCGCCTCCAGCGCCCACAGGCCCGAGGCCAATGCCCTGCCGGCGAGGCTGACGCCGAGCGGTCCCGGAAACATCTCCGGGAACAGCGTGAGCACGGTTGCGCGCCAAATGGTTGCGTTGGCAGTCATTCCGCCTCCGTTATGGCATCACGGCGGTGAGATCGAGCCCCTGCATCAAAGCCGCCGCTTCGACGGCCTGCTTGAAGTCGGCGAGCTTGTAGGTCGACACCACGATCTTTTTGAGATCGAGCAGGCCCTCGGCGGCGAGTGTCGCGAGCTGACCCGGCGCGGTGCGGTCATACATGAACTGGCCGACCACTTCCCAGTCGTTCGCCAGCATTTCGCGGAACGACAATTCCAGCGGCACTTCGGCGCTGCCCATCAGCACCAACCTTCCGCCGCGCTTCAGCGCGCGCAAGCACGAGAGCGTGGTCGAGGTGCTCTTGGCGGCGCCGAGCAGATCGAGCGCGACATCGGCATGGCCGCCGGCGGCGTGGCGGATGATCGCGACATCTTTTGCCGCATCACCACTGACCGCGGCGGGAATGACGCGCGGACCGAAGGCGTCACGCAAGGATTCCAGCGCTGCCTGCTGGCGCCCGACCGCGATCACGCGCCCGGCGCCCATGCTAACTGCGAGCATCACTGCGCCCGAACCGAAATAGCCGGTCGCGCCGTTGATGATGATGGTCTGGCCGCCGCGCAGGCCGGTGCGCTGCAGGCCGCCGAACGGCACGATCAGTTTTGCAAGCCCAATCAGCTCGGTCGCGGGCCGGTCGTAAAGCCGGTTGAGCGGCGTGACGCAGGCGGCAGGCCAATGCGCGATTTCGGCGAACACCCCGTCGCGCCAGCGCGCCTGCATCGCCAGCGCCGCTTCGCTGGTCACGGTTGCCGTCAGCCCGATCAGGATTTGCGGCGGCTCGGTGTCCGGCACGTCGCTGCGTAGATGCGGGCTCAGGAAAACCCGGTCACCGTGTCGCACGTGACCGATATTGTCGCCGGTCGCGATCACGCGTGCGATCGCATTGGTGCCGGGCACGAACGGCATCGGCGGCAGGCTGTAGGGCACCGCGCCCGACAGCACCCGGCCCATGTAGGACAGCACCATGCCGGCCTCGATCCGCACCAGCACGCCCTCGGGCGCGGGCTTGGGCGTTTCGACGTCGTCGAAGCGCAGGTCATTGTGGGCGTGCAGCCGCCAGGCTTTGTGGGTGTTTGTCATTGGCTGTAATTCCGATCACGATCGTCAGCACTATAAGCTCAACGTCGTCCCGGCCAAGCGGCAGAGCGAGCGCGAGCCGGGACCCATCGACCACCGGCGTGAATTTGGAGCCCGCTCGGGCGCCAGTCGATGCAACGACAAATATCGGTGGTTGAGTTGCCGCCCCGTGCGCAATTGCGCACCAGGCGGGGACGACGAGCCGAGAGGTCGGCCGCAGCGAATTAGCCGCGCTAACGCGGCCCAGCGTCCGACGTCAATGGCGTCCTATCGCGATTTACTGCTTGCGACCATACTCGACAAGCTCGGATGTGTTGTTGTCTCTGAGATGATCGTCGACTCGAAGGACAAAGGTGCGTTTGACCCAATGATCAATCGCAGGCGCATACCAGGTAACCGTTGCCGTTTCGGTTTTCATGGTTGGGTCCTTGGCATTGCGACTCGAAATGGTGGTTTCGATCTTGAACGTTTCGAAGGTGCCGGCTTTCGTGGTCACAGTTTCCTGGCCGACGACTTTTGATCGGCCCGATCGGCTCCAGGTGAAGCCATTACCGGCATTGACGTCGTTGCCCTGAAAATTCCAGGTCTCGCCGATCGTGAGCGGGGTCGGCAATGCAGTGCCATCGTTAGGTGTGTATTTCCAGGCCCCGGATTTTAGAAGATTCCAGGATCGATCATAAAGGTTGAGACCTTCATTGGAGGTCCCCGCGATCGAGAATCGCACGCTGATGTCGTTGGCCGACACCTCCGTGACGACGTTGGCACGGGTCGCGGTGATTTTGCCGGTGATTTCGTCCCGAACCTGGTAGTTCCAATAGTCGCCGGCCTGTGGGCTTTCCATCGCCACCACCGCTTTTGAAGACGGATCCGAGGTCGCGGACGCGGGGGGTTGCGCAGGTGGCGTCGCCTGCTGCGCCCATGCGCTGCTGGCGGCGAGGCCGATCATCCAGAGAACGGCGTAACGACGCATCATCTTCTCCATCGCGCTTTTGTACGTGTTGAAATCGCCTGAAGGACGGGCCGACTAGCGGCGGCCATACTCGACCAGTTCCGTGGTGCTCTTGTCGCGCACGCGTCCGTCCAATCGCGATACGTAAGTGCGCTTCACCCAGTGATCGATGACGGGCGCATACCAGGTCTCCTGCACAGCCTGCAGCTTCTTGGTCGGGTCATTCGCGTTCTGGACCTGGATGGATGTTTCGATCTTGAACGTGTCGAAGGTGCCCGCTCTGGTTGTGGTGCTTTCCTGCCCGATCACTTTCGATGTGCCGGTGGCTTCCAACTCACTCCAGCCGTACTGTTCAAATCGGTTCCTTTGAATGACCAGCTCTTGCCCGCGGTCAGCGGGGCGCGAATCCCGGTGCCGTCATTGGGCGTATATCGCCAGATGCCGCTATTCGTCAGGTTCCAGGAACGATCGAAGTTCAGATAACCGGGATTGCCATTGCCGAGCAATGTAAGCCGGACGTTGATGTCCGTACCCGAGACATCGGTAACGGTGTTCGTGATCGTCGATTTGACCTCGCCGGTAATGTCGTCGCGAACCTCGTAGGTCCAATGATCGCCCGTCTGCGGCTCTTCCATCGGCTCGGCAGCGCTGTCCGGCGCTTCGGCGGCTGCTGGGGCGCCGCAGGCGGCGATGTCGCAGGCGCAGCCTGGGCCATCAGCGAAGCGGGTGTCAGGGCAAGTCCGAGGATCGCGAGGAACGCGTAGCGCAGCATCGTCATGGGGTTTCTCTCGGCTTAGGCGATCGCGGCGGCGGATCGCGAAGATCTGACCAATGATGTTATTGTTATGTTGTGGCAAGCCTAGATTGCCCACGACACTACTTGCGCGCAAGTGCCTTTTGGACTGGGCCGCGCGTGGCTGTTCGCAAAAAATTCATAATTGCTTTGGCGAGAGGGCTCTCGGCAAGTCAGAGCTAAGGCGAGACTTCGCTTTCGTCCTCGCCCTCGATCTCATCCGGCAATTCGATCATCACCCGCCCGGCCTTCAGATCGACCGTCGGCACCACGGCGTTGGTGAACGGCAGCAGCATGGTGGCGCCTTGCGGAGGCGCGATCTCCATAATGTCGCCGGCGCCGAAATTGTAGATCGCGATCACGCGGCCGAGCGGTCGGTCGGCCGTCGTCACCGCGGCGAGCCCTATCAGGTCGCTGTGGTAATATTCGTCTTCGCGGGTCTCCGGCAGCTTTTCGCGCGCGATATAAAGCTCGACGCCGTTGAGCCGCTCGGCCTCGTCGCGGGTCGTGACGCCCTTCAGCGTCGCCACCAAATGGCCCTTGGCCTCGCGCGCGTCCGTCACCTCGAACTGGCGCGCGCCGTCCTTGGTGGAAAGCGGGCCGTAGCGCTTCACCGCAAAGGGGTCTTCGGTGAAGGTCCAGAGCTTGACGGCGCCACGCACCCCATGCGCAGCTCCGATCCGCGCGATGCAAATTTGCGCAGGCATCAACGGGCCTCATCCTTCGAGACGCTCGTCTTCGCCAAGGCTTCGCCGGGCTCCTCAAGATGAAGGGATAGTCCCTCATGCTGAGGAGCACGGCTAAAGCCGGGCGTCTCGAACCACGAGGCCCCACGCATGGGCAAACCTTACGCCGACTTGGCGGCGGCTTCGGCCTGGGCCTTGCGCTCCTTGCGCGGCACGGCCTTTTCCGGGTTGCTGCGGGCCGCGCGCTTCTTGACGCCAGCGGCATCGAGGAAGCGCATCACGCGGTCCGACGGCTGCGCGCCCTTGGCGAGCCAGGCCTTGACCTTGTCCATGTCGAGCTTCAGCCGTGCCTCGTTGTCCTTCGGCAGCAGCGGATTGAAATGGCCGAGCCGCTCGATGAAACGGCCGTCGCGCGGAAAGCGCGAGTTGGCGGCGACAACGTGATAGACCGGACGCTTCTTGGTGCCCGCGCGAGCGAGGCGGATGACGACTGGCATTTAGGTTCTCCTGAGTGGTTGATTGGTTGGATGTTTTTCTAATTGGCTCGTCATTCCGGGGCGCGAAGCGAAGCGGAGCGAGCCCGGAATCCATAACCACGATCGGGAGTATGGCTTCCGGGCCCGCGCCAAACCGCGCGTCCCGGAATGACGGCTAGGGCGAACGACGACAGTCTCATTTCTTCTTCCCCGGGAAACCGCCGAGGCCGGGCAGAGTTGGCTTGCCGCTAAGGCCGGTCAGCCCCGGCAGACCGGCGCGTAGGCCCGGTGGAAGGTCCTTCGGCAGCGACGGCATGCCACCTTGCGCTGGTCCGCCCGGCATTTTTTCCGCCAGCGCCTTCATCTGTTCGGGCGAGGGCATGGCGCCGCCGCCAAAACCCATCGCTTGCGCGATGCCGGCGAGCGGGCCGCGCTTGCCCGAACCCATCGCCTTCATCACGTCGGCCATGTTCCGGTGCATCTTGAGGAGCTTGTTGACCTGCTCGACGTTCTGGCCGGCGCCGGCCGCGATGCGCTTCTTGCGGCTGGCTTTGAGGATATCCGGATGACGGCGCTCCTGCCGCGTCATCGAATCGATGATCGCAACCTGGCGCTTGATGATCCTGTCGTCGATGCCGGCGGCTGCAATCTGGTTCTTCATCTTGGCAATGCCGGGCATCATGCCCATCAATCCCGAGATGCCGCCCATGCTCGCCATCTGCTGCAGCTGCTCGCGCATGTCGTTGAGGTCGAACTGACCCTTGCGCATGCGCTCGGCGGTGCGCGCGGCCTTTTCCGCATCGATATTCGCGGCAGCCTTCTCCACCAGCGACACCACATCGCCCATGCCGAGAATGCGGCCCGCGATGCGGCTCGGATGAAAATCCTCCAGCGCATCGGTCTTTTCGCCCGTGCCGATCAATTTTATTGGCTTGCCGGTGACCGCGCGCATCGAGAGCGCCGCGCCGCCACGGCCGTCACCGTCGACTCGCGTCAGCACGATACCGGTGAGGCCCACGCGTTGGTCGAAGGAACGGGCGAGATTGACCGCGTCCTGGCCGGTCAGCGCGTCGGCGACCAGCAGCACTTCATGCGGACTGGCGACCGTTTTTATCTCGGCCGCTTCGCTCATCATCTCTTCGTCGAGCGTAGTGCGCCCGGCGGTATCGAGCAGCACGACGTCGTAGCCGCCGAGCTTGCCGGCTTCCAGCGCGCGGCGCGCGATCTGCGGCGGCTTCTGCCCCTCGAGAATCGGCAGCGTCGCGATCTCGAGGTCGCGGCCGAGCACGGCCAATTGCTCCATCGCCGCCGGGCGGTAGACGTCGAGGGAGGCCATCAGCACCTTGCGCTTGTCGCGCTGGGTCAGGCGACGGGCGAGCTTTGCGGTGGTGGTGGTCTTGCCGGAGCCCTGCAAGCCGACCATCATGATCGCGACCGGCGGCACGGCGTTGAGGTCGATGGTCTGGCCGTCGGAGCCGAGGGTCGTGATCAATTCGTCATGGACGATCTTCACCACCATCTGGCCGGGGGTGACCGATTTGACCACGGTGGCGCCGACCGCCTGCTCGCGGACGCGCTCGGTAAAGCTGCGCACCACGTCGAGCGAGACGTCGGCCTCCAAGAGCGCACGGCGCACCTCGCGCATCGCGGCATCGACATCGGCCTCCGACAGCGAGCCGCGCCCCGTCAGCCGATCGAGAATGCCACCAAGCTTTTCCGACAGATTGTCGAACAATGCCGTTGTCCTATTTGCTGCCCTCACCCTGACGAGCAAGGCGCTAGTCACTCACCACGGTCATACCCCGCGAAAGCGGGGTATCCAGTACATCGCAGCCTCTCGGTTCAATCCGAGCCGCTCTGGCATACTGGATCACCCGCGTTCGTGGGTGATGACGACCTAACTTATGTCGCCGCCGCTGCATGCGCGACGGATGCTCCAAACACGTTCGCGCCCGAGGGCGCACAGCGCTGTCGGGCGTTAACCTCCGGCCTCCAGGACCGGGCGGCGGTTCGAAAAGAAGATCTTTCCGAGAAGTGGGGGATTTACAGTGGATGACGGGATCAAGTCAAGGAAAGTTCTCGTTAAGCGTGGTCGCAGGATTTCGCTAATGCGCTGAAAACAATCAGAATTTCTCGTCGCCCCGATGCCGTTTGGAGTCGGGAAAATCCCGATAGAGCGCGAATTGCACGCTCTCGACCAGTGAATTGACCCCGAAATGCACGCTCTCCGTAGGCTCGCGGCGGCTGCCGACCCGGTTGAAAGCCTGATCGAGCTGAGCCAGGTCTGAAAATTCCATCATCAAGTGAAATTCGCCGACAGGCGCGGCACTGAGGCCGAGCTTGCGCCGCATCAGTCGCCAACCCTGCATCAGTCCGTCGTTTTTCAAGCTGTCCATGTAGGTTTTGAGCCGGTCGCAGAATTCCACATCGGACACGCCCGCCTTCAGGTCGAACCACGCGTTGTAAATGTCCATGGCCGGTCTCGTGTTTGGGCATCGCACAACCATATAGGAGCAACTCTCCCACCCGATCAACGATCCTGCCACATGTCCCTCACCCGCCGCCGGCTCTTTTCCGTCTTCGCAGGCTTGGCGGCCGCGGCGGGACTTTCGGCATTTTGGACTTCCCGCATGAAAACCTATTCCGGCCCGCCATCCGATCATTTCGACGGCGAGCGCTTCTTCGATCCCGACGGTGCGCCGCCGAAATCGCTCGGCGAGGTGCTGCGCTGGCAGTTCGGGGGCAACCGCAAGCGCGCGGCCTGGCCGGAATGGGCGCCGAGCCCTCATGCCGATACGCCGCCCGAGCGTGTTGACGGCGGCAAGGTGCGGCTCTCCTTCGTCGGCCATGCGAGTTGGTTGATCCAGACCTCCGGCCTCAACATCCTGGTCGATCCGGTGTGGTCGGAGCGGGCCTCGCCGTTTTCCTTCGCCGGCCCAAAGCGGCACAACGATCCCGGCATCGCCTTCGAGGCGCTGCCCAAGGTCGATGTCGTCCTGGTGTCGCACGGCCACTACGACCATCTCGATGTCGCGACGCTCTCAAAACTGTCCGCAAAATTCTCGCCGCGCGCAATCACGCCGCTCGGCAATGACATGACCATGCGCGGCGCGATCAAGGCCGAGGCGTTCGACTGGCACGATCGCGTCGACTTCGGCAATGGCGTCGCCGTCACGCTGGTGCCGACGCGGCATTGGTCGGCGCGCGGCCTGTTCGACCGCAACAAGACGCTGTGGGCGAGCTTTGTCCTGGAGACACCGGCAGGCAAGATCTACATCGTCTGCGATTCCGGCTATGGCGAGGGGATGCATTTCCAACGCGTCGCCGCGTCGCATGGACGCTTAAGGCTCGCGATCCTGCCGATCGGCGCCTATGAGCCGCGCTGGTTCATGCACGACCAGCACATGAATCCGTCGGATGCGGTGAAGGCGCTCCAAGATTGCGGCGCCGAAGCCGCGCTGGCCCATCATCATGGCACATTCCAGCTCACCGATGAGGCGATCGACGCGCCGGCGCTGGCGCTGGGCGAGGCGCTGGATGAAGCCAAGATTCCGCCCGAGCGGTTTGCGGTGTTAAAGCCGGGGCAGGTGGTGGAGATTTAACTCACTGTCGTCCCGGCGAACCCTTGCGAGCACGAGCCGGGACCCATAACCACCGTTGTGGATTGTCACTGCTGGAGCTCCAGCGAAGCGCAACTATAAACGCCCGTGGTTATGGATCCTGGCCTTCGCCGGGACGACATCTGAGTTTGCGGCTGAGATTATGGTTCACTGCCCCGCGGACTTGATCGCCCAGGTCACGGCAACCGTGACCGAGAGTGTCTCTTCGCCCTGTGCGATTGGCGTCGAGGTCTCCATCGGGGCGGCCCTCATCATCTTGGCGCGAAAGACCGGTGCGGGCGCGCCTTCTTCGGAAATGCTTAAGGGCGCACCGAGCGTAACGCCGGCGGCCTTGGCGTAGATCTCGGCCTTACGGCGGGCGTCGGCAATCGCCTTCTCGCGGGCGTCGTCGAGCAGCTTCGAGGCCTGCGTCACCGTGAAGTTGATGTTGCCGACATCGTTGGCGCCGGCGGTCACCAGCGTATCGATCACGCTCGCGACCTTGGCGACATCGTGCAGCTTGATGCTGACGCGGTTGCTGGCGCGGTAGCCGACGATCGGCGACGGCCCAGGCCGGTTCGGCGCATATTGCGGCTGCAGCGACAGCCGCGAGGTCTGATAGTCCTTGTCCTCAAGCCCTGCGCCTTTCAAGGCAGCCAACACCTTGCTCATCGCCGCGTTGTTGGCCTCCGCGGCCTCGCGCGCGGTCTTGCCGTCCGAGGCAACGCCGGCGTCAAGCTGCGCGAGGTCGGGCGGCGCGGAGACCTGGGCCTCGCCGGTGACGGAAATGGCCGACGGAAAATCGGCCTCCGCCAGCGCCGGCGCAGCAAACAGGGTAGCCGTAACGAGCGCGGCCGCGAACGACATGCTTTGCTTCATCGGGTTCACTTTAGCGGCACGTAGACGTTGATCACGAGCTTGTCCTCGGCGGTCTTCAGAGGATCGGTGATGTATTCCTCGACGAAGGTGTCCTTGGCTTCCAGTTTCTTGTCGTCGAGGTGATTGGTGATCGCCTCATAGGTGTTGTCCATGTTGTCGTAGGAGCCGCGATGGACGAATTTCAGCGCCTTGCCTTCGGGCGATTTGCCCAGGCTCATGTTCTTGGCCAGGTTCTTCGGCTCCTGCTCGACCGGAATTTCCGCCATATAGGTGAACCCGGTGTCATCGGTCGAGGTATAGACGATCAATGCATTGCCGGAGGGCTTGATACCCTGCTTGTCGAGCAGCGTATTTAGCGCCTTGAACGAATCGATCAGGGTATCGAACGCCGTATCCCAGTTGGCGGTGCCCTTGGCGATCACGACCTTTTTGCCCTCCAGGCTGATTTCCTCACCAAAAGGGTCGGCGGTCTGGACCGGCGCGGTGGCCGATGGGGCGGGGGCTGCGGCCGGGGGCGTCGCGGGGGTAGGCGTTGCGCTCGGGGCGGGCGAGGGCGTGGCCGAAGCCGCGGGCGACTGCGCCAGCGCCGGCACCAACCCAAGCGAAATCGCACCCAGCGGGATCAGCACGACCATGGCAAGGCGGAAACGGCTGGCAAAGTTCATCTCTCAATCTCCGTGGGTAATCCCAGAGCGGCCGCGGTATGTCCCGGCTCGCGGCTGCCGGTATTCCTAACACGCAAGGTCGATCTTCGTCCCATGACAGATACGCAATGGCGCCTCAAGCGCCGGGCTGGTCAATCCGCCGTCGTTCGCCATATAAAGTGGGCATAAATTGGATATTTTGATGAGCGCGCTCGCCAACCACGCCTTCGCCAAGATGAACGGGATCGGCAACGAGATCGTCGTCGTCGACCTGCGCGATGCGCCTTTCGTGGTAACGCCTGCGGAGGCGCGCGCGGTGGCGTCCCGCGTGCCCTACGACCAGCTCATGGTGCTGCAGCCGCCACAGCTTGACGGAACCGAGGCCTTTATCCGCATCTACAATAGTGACGGCTCGGAAGCCGGCGCCTGCGGCAACGGCATGCGCTGCGTGGTGCGGCGGCTGTTCGAGAAGACCGGCCAGAACGCCGTGACCTTCGAGACCCGCGCCGGGCTGTTGAATTGCTGGCAGGGGCCGTCGCCCCAGCTCTACACCGTCGACATGGGGGCGCCGAAGTTCGGCTGGAAGGACATTCCGCTCGCCGAAGAGTTTCGCGACACCCGCTATATCGAACTGCAGATCGGGCCGATCGATGCGCCGGTGCTGCACTCGCCGTCGGTGGTTAGCATGGGCAATCCGCACGCGATCTTCTGGGTCGACGACGTCAACGGCTATGATCTCGCCCGTATCGGGCCGCTCCTGGAAAACCATCCGATTTTCCCGGAGCGCGCCAATATCACGCTCGCTTATATCGTTGATCGCGATCACGTTACGATCCGCACCTGGGAGCGCGGCGCCGGGTTGACCAAGGCCTGCGGTTCGGCGGCGTGCGCGACCGCGGTCGCCGCTGCCCGGCTGAAGCGCGCCAATCGGGTGGTGCAGATCGCGCTGCCCGGTGGCGAGCTCGCAATTGAATGGCGCGAGCGCGACGATCATGTGCTGATGACGGGGACGGCGACCTTCGAATATGAAGGCCATTTTGATCCCACTTTGTTCGCTAGTGTCGCATGAGCGTCGAGGTCATAACCTTCGGCTGCCGCCTCAACGCGTTCGAGGCCGAAGTGATCGCCCGTGAGGCAGAACATGCGGGGCTGACGCAAACCATCGTCGTCAATAGCTGCGCCGTTACCAATGAGGCCGTGGCGCAGGCGCGGCAGTCGATCCGGCGGCTGAAGCGCGAACGGCCGGGGGCGCGCATCGTCGTCACCGGCTGCGCGGCGCAGACGCAAGCAAAAATGTTTGCAGACATGGAGGAGGTCGACCGCGTCGTCGGCAACGACGACAAGATGCGGCGCGAAGCCTGGCGCGCGGCGCGGGCCGCGTTCGACGTCGACGGCGACGAGAAGATCGCGGTCAGCGACATCATGGCGGTGAAAGAGATGACGCCGCATCTCGTCGAGGGCTTTCAAGGCGGCCTGCCGCGGGCCTTCGTGCAGGTGCAGAACGGCTGCGATCACCGTTGTACCTTCTGCATCATCCCGTTCGGCCGCGGCAATTCGCGCTCGGTGCCGATGGGCGCGGTGGTCGATCAGGTGCGCAAGCTGGTCGAGCGGGGACACGCCGAGATCGTGCTGACCGGGGTTGATCTGACGAGCTATGGCGCCGACTTGCCGGGCGCACCAAAACTCGGGCAATTGACCAAGAACATCCTGCGGCACCTGCCTGAGCTGAAGCGCTTGCGGATTTCCTCGATCAATTCGATCGAGGCCGACCGCGATCTGCTCGATGCGATCGCCGATGACGACCGGCTGATGCCGCATCTGCATCTGTCGCTGCAATCCGGCGACGATCTGATCCTGAAGCGGATGAAGCGGCGGCATTTACGGAAAGACGCCATCGAATTTTGCGCCGAGGTGCGCCGGCTGCGGCCGGATATCGCGCTTGGCGCCGATATCATCGCGGGCTTTCCCACCGAGACCGACGCGATGTTCAAACGCTCGCTAGACTTGGTCGAAGAATGCGGCCTGACATTCCTGCACGTGTTTCCCTATTCGCCGCGCCCGGGCACGCCGGCTGCGCGGATGCCGCAAGTGGCAGGGCCCGAGATCAGGGAACGCGCCAGGCGCCTGCGGGCGGCGGGCGAGTCGGCCTTGCGGAAGCGGCTGGCGTCGGAGATAGGCGCTGTGCGCGAGGTGCTGATCGAGAGCGATCGTCAGGGCCGCACGGAGCATTTTCTACCGGTGGCGGTCCGCGGCGAGAGCCCGGGCGCGGTGCGGCAGTTTGTGATTACGCGACATGACGGCGCACGGTTGATGGTGTGAATTCGTTCCGCGCCCCCGCTGTCATCGCCCGGCTTGACCGGGCGACCCAGTAAGCCGAGGCTTCTCGATCAATCATCGATGTCTCTGGAATACTGGGTCACCCGCTTTCGCGGGTGATGACGATGGGAGTGTGCGGGACGACCGGAGTTCGCGGCGAGATCGCGCCCCTCACTCCACCTTCCACCCACACGCTCGCAACCGTTCCCACATATGTTCCGGCGCCGGCGCCACCACGCGCACCGGCTCCTTGTTCTTCGACATCGGAATCACGATCTCGCGCGAATGCAGATGCAGGCGCGGCTCGCCGAAGCGCGGGCCGTTTCCGTAGATGTTGTCGCCAACGATTGGATAGCCCATCGCAGCCGCATGCACGCGCAATTGATGGGTGCGGCCGGTGACCGGTTCCATCGCGAGCCATGCGATCCCTGGGCCACGCCCCAGCACCTTCCAGGTGGTGACGGCCTTTTGCCCCTCCGGGTCCGGCTTCTGCCACCAGCCGCGTTCGGCGTTGAGGCGGCCGAGCGGCAGGTCGATGGTGCCTTCGTCCTCGGCAGGGCCGCCCTCGATGACGGCCCAGTAGGTCTTGTCAATCTTGCCATGCTTGAACAAAAGCCCGAGCGAGGCCGTTGCCTTGCGATGGCGTCCCAGAACGAGGCAGCCGGACGTATCCTTGTCGAGCCGGTGGGCGAGCACCGGAGGCCGCGGTAGCCCGAAGCGCAGCGCTTCGAACGAGGCTTCGAGGTTGGCGCCGCCCTTGGGGCCGCGATGCACCGGCAGGCCCGCGGGCTTGTCGATCACCAGCATCAACCCGTCGCGGTGCAGCACCCGCGCCTGGATTTCTTCGGCGGTCAATTCCGGAACATCGAGCAATTTGCAGGACTTTCGTTTGCAGGCGGGAACGGCTAACACGGCCAATATGAACGATACAACGTCGGAAGCACCCAAACTGAGCTGGTGGCGGCGGCTGTCCAGCGGGCTGAAGCGCACCTCGAGTTCGCTGGGCTCGGCGGTCGCCGATCTCGTCACCAAGCGCAAGCTCGACCGCGCGATGCTCGAGGATATCGAGGACGTGCTGCTGCGTGCCGATTTGGGCACCGAAGTCGCCGCGCGCATTGCGGAAGCCGTAGGCAGCGGACGCTACGACAAGGCGATATCAGCGGATGAAGTGAAGAGCGTGGTCGCAACCGAGGTCGAGAAAGTGCTGGCGCCGGTAGCAAAGCCGCTTGCGATCGACACGCTGCATTCGCCGTTCGTGATCCTTGTGGTCGGCGTCAATGGCTCCGGCAAGACCACCACCATCGGCAAGCTCGCGGCAAAGTTTTCCGGCGAAGGCCGCAAGGCGATGCTGGCCGCCGGCGACACCTTTCGTGCCGCCGCCATCGAGCAACTGAAGATCTGGGGCGAGCGCACCCAATCGCCGGTGATCGCCGGCGCGCAGGGCTCGGATTCGGCAAGCCTTGCCTTCAACGCGCTGACCGCGGCGAAAGCGCAGAACATCGACGTGCTTCTGATCGATACCGCAGGAAGGTTGCAGAACAAGGCCGAGCTGATGAACGAATTGGAGAAGGTGGTCCGCGTCATCAAGAAGGTCGACGCGTCGGCGCCGCATGCCGTGCTCCTGGTGCTGGATGCGACGGTGGGGCAAAACGCGCTGTCGCAGGTCGAGGCATTTCATCGCACCGCCGGCGTCACCGGGCTCGTGATGACCAAGCTCGACGGCACCGCGCGTGGCGGCATCCTGGTGGCGCTGGCGGAGAAATTCAGGCTGCCGGTGCATTTCATCGGCGTCGGCGAGAGCATCGACGATCTCGCGCCCTTCACCGCGCGCGACTTCGCGCAGGCGATTGCGGGAATCGAGTAGCGAGACGCGCGCCAAGGGCGCGCTCCTCGGGATGAGGGCAGACGCACGGGAGGTCCTTATCCTGAGGAGCGTCGCAAAGCGATGCGTCTCAAAGGATGAGAATGCCAGGGATTTGAAGGGATTGATGGACTGAACATGGACAAGACCCAGCCGCATCCGCTGTTCAAGCTCGCGACCGAACTCGGTCCCCTGCTCGTGTTCTTTGCCGTGAACTTTAAATTCCATCTGTTCGTCGCGACCGGTGCCTTCATGGTTGCGATCGTGGTAGCGATGATCGCGTCCTACGTCGTGACCCGCCACGTGCCGTTGATGGCGCTGGTCACCGGCGCGGTCGTGCTGGTGTTCGGTACGCTGACCTTGGTGCTGCATGATGAGACCTTCATCAAGGTCAAGCCGACCATCATCTACGCCCTGTTCGCGGCGGTGCTCGGCGGCGGGCTGCTGTTCGGCCGCTCCTTCATCGCCATCATGTTCGACCAGATGTTCAACCTGACGCCGCAGGGCTGGCGCATCCTCACGCTGCGCTGGGCGCTGTTCTTTGTCGCGATGGCGATCCTGAATGAGCTGATCTGGCGTACCCAAAGCACAGATTTCTGGGTCGGCTTCAAGGCCTTCGGCGTGATCCCGCTGACCATGGGCTTTGCGATCGCGCAGATGCCGCTGATCAAGCGCTTTCACCTCGAGCCCGCCTCACTGGAAGCAAGCGAGGCGGCAGAGGGGGATGTGCGCAAGTAGGCGCGGAATATTTATTCCTCATGGTGAGCAGCGCTCTTGCGCGTCTCGAACCATGAGGCCCCGATGTGGCCATCCTTCGAGACGCATCGCGGAGCGATGCTCCTCAGGATGAGGGTCTGCGTTTAAGACCCCGCCTTCAGCGCCTTGTCGATCTCGGCCTTCAGCACGCTGTCGATATTCTCCGGTGTGATCGGGCCGACCAGCTTGTAGACGATCTTGCCTTCGCGCCCGACGATGAAGGTCTCCGGTACGCCATAGACGCCCCATTCGATCGCGGCGCGGCCGGTGCCGTCGACGCCGACAAATCCATAAGGATTGCCGTAGCGGCCGAGGAAGCGCCGCGCATTGTCGGGCGTGTCCTTGTAATTGATGCCGATCACCTGCAGCCGCTTGTCGTGGCCGAGCTGGGTAAGCAGCGGCGCCTCGTCATGGCAGGGCACGCACCAGGACGCCCAGACGTTGACGATGCTGACGTTGCCCTTGAAGACAGCGGGATCGAGCCCGGGTACCGGCGCGCCCTCAGCCAGGAGGCCCGAAAGCGGCGGCAGCCGGGTTTGCGGCGCGGGGTGGCCGATCAGCGCCGAGGGGATCCGCGACACGTCGGTATCGCCGAGCCGGAACCAGAACAGGACCGCGAGCCCCGCGAAGGCGATCAGCGGCACTGCCATCAGCCACGAGCGGTGTGGCGCCGTTGTTTCGGAGGTGACCTGTTCGCTCATCTAAGTCTCCGTCGCGCTGCGCCCGGACCGCCGCACGACGCCGCTCTCGTCGAGTTGGCGCAGGCGCCGCGTCTGGTTGCGGTAATCGACCGCGATCCAGGCAATGAGGATCGCAACCACCAGCGTCACCAGCATATAGGATGTCACGATGAAGGACGCGTAGGGCCCGAGCGACATGGCGGTCACGCAGCCCGCTGGCCGGCTTGCATCATCTGCAAGCTCCGCAGCCGGCGGCGCAGGATTTCGTTGCGCATCGCCGCCAGATGCAGCGTCAGGAACAACAGCGTGAACGCCAGCGCCATCACCAGGAGCGGAATCAAAAAGGCGCGGTCGAGCGTCGGTCCGTCCATCCGGAGCACCGATGCCGGCTGATGCAGCGTATTCCACCAATCGACGGAGAATTTGATGATCGGCAGGTTGATCGCCCCGACCAAGGTTAGGATCGCGGCGGCGCGGGCGGCGCGCGAAGGGTCCTCAACCGCCCGCCACAGCGCGATCAGGCCGAGATACATCAGAAACAGGATCAGCACGGAAGTGAGCCGGGCGTCCCATTCCCAATAGGTGCCCCACATCGGTCGGCCCCACAGCGAGCCCGTGACCAGGGCAAGAAAGGTGAAGGCGGCGCCGATCGGGGCGGCGGCTTTGGCCGCGACGTCGGCGAGCGGATGCCGCCACACCAGCGTGCCGAGCGCGGCCGCGCTCATCACGCCCCAGACGAACATCGACAGCCACGCATTCGGCACGTGGATGAACATGATCTTCACGGTGGCGCCCTGCTGGTAATCGTCCGGGGCCATCGCCGATTGGTAGAGACCGATCAGGAGAACGACCGCGGTGATGCCGATCAGCCATGGCAACACCCGCGCCGTCAGCGCCAGGAATTTCGTGGGATTGGCAAGGTCGATCAGCGTCATGGCACCCTGTTAGTCGTCGCAGGCGCTGCAGGCAATCAGCATAACGCCGCTCTGCAAGAGTTGATCGGGGTCAAGGTTAGCGTCCGGCATCAGTCATGGGTTCAGTCACGGTATCAGTCTTGGCCGTGCCGCAGGCTGGCGGCGGCCGCGAACGGCCCGATCACGAAACTCAGCAGCGACAGCGCGCACAGAATTGAAAACGGCGCCCCGAACGGCGACGGTCCGGCAATCGCGGCCTGCGAGGCGGCGACGCCGAAAATCAGCACCGGAATCGACAGCGGCAGCACCAGCACGGCCAGCAACAATCCGCCGCGATGCAGGGTGACCGCGAGCGCCGCGCCGATCATGCCGGTGAAGGTCAGCGCCGGCGTTCCCGCAAGCAGCGTCAGGGCCACCGCCGAAGTCGAGACCGTATCGAGATCGAGCAGCAGCCCCAGTACCGGGGTGGCGACGATCAAGGGCAGGCCGGCGGCCAGCCAATGCGCCAGCGCTTTGGCCACACAGGCAAGTTCCAGCGGCGTCCGGCCCATCACGATCAGGTCGAGGGAACCGTCTTCCTGGTCGGCCACAAACAGCCGGTCGAGCGTGAGCAGGCTCGCTAGCAGCGCCCCGAGCCAGAGAATCGCGGGTCCCAGCCGCGCCAATAGCGCGAGATCCGGGCCGAGCGCGAACGGCATCAGCACCACCACGGTGAGAAAGAACAAGACGCCGATCAGCGCGCCGCCGCCGACCCGGAGCGCCAGTCTGATATCCCGTCGGATCAAGGCGCCCAGCGCGGTCACAACTCTCCCCCGATCCGCAATTCCCTGGCCTCGATCCCGAGCGGGGCGTGGGTGGCGGCGACGACCAGGCCACCGCGGCCGAGATGATCGCGCATCAGCCCGGAAAGCAGGCTCTGGCCGGCCACGTCCAGCGCCGCGGTCGGCTCGTCCAGCAGCCAGACCGGCCGCCTGACCGTGATCAGCCGGGCCAGCGAGAGCCGCCGCCGCTGCCCGGCCGATAAGTACGCCGCAGGCAGATGGCCGGCATGATCGAGCCCCACTGCGGTCAGGCTTTCGGCCGGATCGAACGCCTCGCCGCCAAGAAAATCCCGCCAGAAACCGAGGTTTTCCATCACGCTCAGGGCGGGCTTCAGCGCGTCGCGGTGGCCGAGATAGTGGGCTTGTTCAGGAAGCGTCAGCTCGGCGTCGCCGCCTTCCAGGCTGACCGATCCGCCTGATATCGCGAGCAAGCCCGCGATCAGCCGCAGCAGCGAGGTTTTGCCCGATCCGTTGCGCCCCGTGACCGCCAGAACCTCGCCCGCGGACGCCTCAAAATCGAGACAGGAGAAGATTTCCCGCCCGCCCCGCACGCATCTCAAGCCGCTTCCCAGGAGCCGCATGGTGTCTCTTCACAGCCCTCTGAATCCGTCGGGGTACCGCAGCAGAATTTATGGGTGACACCCTCGCGCCGCATGCTTGTCAGTGTGGCGGCAAAGCTTGAAAGCTTCTATAAGCCGGAACTTGATGCAGCACACAATCGCCCGCTGCAAGCCATCTGGCCAGCTCCGCTGACGGTGTTTAAATACCCCTATTAAGGGTATAACTGACAATTGGGAATTCCTCACATGACCTCGCTCGATAGCTTCAAATGCCAGAAGACCCTCAGGGTCGGCTTAAAATCCTACGTGTATTACAGCCTGCCCACCGCCGAGAAAAACGGCCTGAAGGGGATTTCCAAGCTGCCCTATTCGATGAAGGTGTTGTTGGAAAACCTGCTGCGCAATGAAGACGGCCGAACCGTCAAGAAAGAAGACATCCTCGCGGTCAGTAAATGGCTGAAGACCCGCAAGCTCGAGCACGAGATCGCATTCCGCCCGGCGCGGGTGCTGATGCAGGATTTCACCGGCGTGCCGGCGGTGGTCGATCTCGCGGCGATGCGCAACGCGATGCAGCAGCTCGGCGGCGATGCGGAAAAGATCAATCCGCTGGTGCCGGTCGATCTCGTCATCGACCATTCGGTGATCGTGAACTTCTTCGGCGACAACAAGGCCTTCGCCAAGAACGTGGTCGAGGAATACAAGCAGAACCAGGAGCGCTACGAATTCCTGAAATGGGGCCAGAAGGCGTTCTCGAACTTCTCGGTGGTGCCGCCCGGCACCGGCATCTGCCACCAGGTCAATCTCGAATATCTCGCCCAGACGGTGTGGACCAAGAAGGAGAAGATGACGGTCGGCAAGAAGACCGCCACCTTCGAACTCGCCTATCCGGATTCGCTGGTCGGTACCGACTCGCACACCACCATGGTCAATGGCCTCGCGGTGCTCGGCTGGGGCGTCGGCGGCATCGAGGCGGAAGCCGCGATGCTCGGCCAGCCGTTGTCGATGCTGCTGCCGGAAGTGGTCGGCTTCAAGCTCAAGGGCCAGCTCAAGGAAGGCGTGACCGCGACCGACCTGGTGCTGACGGTGACGCAGATGCTGCGCAAGCAGGGCGTGGTCGGCAAGTTCGTCGAATTCTTCGGCCCCGGCCTCGACCATCTCTCGGTCGCCGACAAGGCGACCATCGGCAACATGGCGCCGGAATATGGCGCGACCTGCGGTTTCTTCCCGGTCGATGCCGCGACCATCGATTATCTGAAGACCTCGGGCCGCGCCTCGCCGCGCGTCGCGCTGGTCGCAGCCTATGCCAAGGTGCAGGGCTTGTTCCGCACCGCCAAGTCGGATGACCCGGTCTTCACCGAGACCATCACGCTCGATCTTGCAGATGTCGTGCCGTCGATGGCCGGCCCGAAGCGCCCCGAAGGCCGCGTCGCGCTGCCCGCGGTGGCGGAAGGCTTTGGCACGGCGCTGGCGAGCGAATACAAGAAGACCGCCGACGGCTCGAAGCGCTATCCGGTGGAGAACCGCGATTTCGACCTCGGCCATGGCGACGTAGTGATCGCCGCGATCACCTCCTGCACCAACACCTCGAACCCGAGCGTTCTGATCGGCGCGGGGCTCTTGGCACGCAACGCCGCCGCCAAGGGATTGAAGGCGAAGCCCTGGGTAAAGACCTCGCTGGCCCCCGGCAGCCAGGTGGTCGCGGAATATCTCGCCAATTCGGGACTGCAGAAGGATCTCGACAAGGTCGGCTTCAACTTGGTCGGCTTCGGCTGCACCACCTGCATCGGCAATTCCGGACCGTTGCCGGAGGAGATTTCGAGGTCGATTAACGACAACGGCATCGTTGGGGCCGCGGTGCTCTCGGGTAACCGCAATTTCGAAGGCCGCGTCTCTCCCGACGTGCAGGCCAACTATCTCGCCTCGCCGCCGCTGGTCGTGGCCTATGCGCTAGCGGGAACCGTGACCAAGGACCTCGCTACCGAGCCGCTCGGCGAGGGCAAGGACGGCAAGCCGGTGTACCTGAAGGACATCTGGCCGACGACAAAGGAGATCAACGCCTATATGAAGAAATACGTGACCGCATCGATCTTCAAGAAGCGGTATGCGGACGTGTTCAAGGGCGACACCAACTGGCGCAAGATCAAGACGGTCGAGAGCGAGACCTATCGCTGGAACATGAGTTCGACCTATGTGCAGAACCCGCCCTACTTCGAGGGCATGAAGAAACAGCCGGAGCCAATTGCCGACGTCGTCGATGCGCGGATTCTGGCGATGTTCGGCGACAAGATCACCACCGATCACATCTCGCCGGCCGGTTCCATCAAGCTGACCTCGCCGGCCGGCAAATTCCTGAGCGAGCACCAGGTGCGCCCCGCCGACTTCAACCAGTACGGCACGCGGCGCGGCAACCATGAGATCATGATGCGCGGCACCTTCGCCAACATCCGCATCAAGAATTTCATGCTGAAGGGCGCCGATGGCAACATCCCCGAGGGCGGCCTGACCAAACATTGGCCCGACGGCGAGCAGATGTCGATCTACGACGCCGCGATGAAGTACCAGGCGGAGCACGTGCCGCTGGTGGTGTTCGCCGGCGCCGAATACGGCAACGGCTCGTCGCGCGACTGGGCCGCAAAGGGAACTCGGCTGCTCGGCGTGCGCGCCGTGATCTGCCAGAGCTTTGAGCGTATCCACCGCTCCAATCTCGTCGGCATGGGCGTGCTGCCGCTGACCTTCGAGGACGGTGCGTCGTGGCAGTCGATCGGACTGAAGGGCGATGAGACGGTAACGATCCGCGGACTGCAGGGCGACCTGAAACCGCGCCAGAAGCTGACCGCAGAAATCGTCTCAGGCGATGGCGCGCTGCAGCGCGTACCGCTGCTCTGCCGCATCGATACCCTCGACGAGCTCGAGTACTACCGAAATGGCGGCATCCTGCATTATGTGCTGCGCAAACTCGCGGCGTGAAGCAAGACGTGATGGACGGCTCACCGCGAAGTGAGTGGCAGGTGGCGGGGAGGCGGCCTATGAGAAAGGCCGCCTTCTTCGCGTTCGAAGGTGGCTAGCGTATCGGCGCTACCTTCTAAAGTGGGTAGCGCATTGGCGTTAGAGGGCCTTAACGATGATGTGGGTATCCGTGCGGCTATGACAGGGACGATGGCCTATAGCTTGATTTCACGCTGGTCGGGGGCGCTCAGCGTCTGTGCGATCGTCGCCGTCATCCGCCCCGCCCATGCCGATCCGCGCGCGGTGGTGGAGCTCTTCACGTCGCAGGGCTGCTCGTCGTGCCCGCCTGCGGACAAGATCATTGGCGAGCTCGCCAGGGATCCGTCGGTCATCGCTATGAGCATGCCGATCGATTACTGGGACTATCTCGGCTGGAAGGACACGCTGGCCGATGCGCGCTTCTCCGCACGGCAGAAAGCCTATTCCAAGATGCGCGGCGATCGCGAGGTTTACACGCCGCAGGCCGTAGTCAACGGCGAAGTGCACGTCATCGGCAGCGACCGCGCGGGCATCGAAAGCGCGATCGGGGCGACCCGCAAGAACGAGAGCGTGATGTCGGTCCCGGTGATGATGACGCTGGCCGGCAGGCAGCTCAACGTTTCGGTGGCCGCCTCGACCAGGGGCCCGGCCGCGATGCACGGCGAAGTATGGATTTGTTCGATTTCGAAGGCTGTGCCGATCGAGATCAGCCGCGGCGAGAATCGCGGGCACGAGCTCACCTACTACAACGTGGTGCGGAGCCTGTTGAAGGTGGGCGACTGGAACGGTATTGCCGGAAGCTGGACCGTGCCGATCGAAAACATCGCGCGCGAGGGCGTCGACGGCGCCGTCGTCTATGTTCAGGACGGCAGCCGCGACCGGCCGGGGCCGATGCTGGGCGCGGCCTACACGTCGCTGCACTGATCTCGGCTCCACTGATTGTTGCCGCACTGATTTTCGAAAATCGCCGCGCGCACCATCGCCGTGTCGGCTCTGAGACTCGTTGTCGAGACTTGCCGTCTGTCGGAAAGGCGCCCGCGGCATCCCCAAAGAAACGCGTCCCCAAAAGAAAAAAGGACCAACTCGCGCTGGCCCTTGTGAACAGAGTGACTGCGACAGGCCCGATCCTGACGACCCCGGGGGGCTGGGGGCTGAGGAATCCGGGACCGAAAGGACCGGGCCAACGCAGTACATCCTTGTCGCAATCCACGGCGGCGGGCGATTGGCGGAAAAGGGGCGGCATTATGATTCCGCTAACGATCCCGTGACGGTTGCCGCGCTGTTTTGTCTCGCGAATCGGGCGATCCACCGCGTCGGTTTTGCGGCCGATTCGAAGCCCGCTCGAAAACGGCCCCCTTGCGGCGTGGGCCGGTTGGCGCGATCATGACGGGCTCGGTATGGTCCGGGGAGAAGCGGAAACCGGTTTGCGACCGGGATCACCGCAAGATGACAGGAGGCGCCCATGAGTTTGACGTCGGAGGATGCCGATCCAAGCGTAAGTCACGCAGCGGCGCGGACGGCCGCTGCGAGCTCTGTGCCGAACCGGGTGACGTTCAACCGTCTCGAACTTAATCGCATTCTCAATCTCTACGGCCGCATGGTTGCCGACGGCGAGTGGCGCGACTATGCCATCGATTTTCTCAGAGAGCGCGCGGTGTTCTCAGTATTCCGCCGCGCCTCCGAGGTTCCGATCTATCGAATCGAAAAGGATCCGCGGCTCGCGCGCAAGCAGGGCATGTACAGCGTGATCTCGGCGAGCGGGCTGATCCTGCGCCGCGGCCACGAGCTCGAACGCGTGCTGCTCGCGATCGACCGCAAGCCGGCGCTGGTGTAGCGGGGCAGAGCGGCTGCCGGTGTTGGGCTAGCCGCGCGCACACCCCTCATCCTGAGGAGCATTGCGCAGCGATGCGTCTCGGAGGATGGCCTCACAAGGAGGCCTGCATGGTTCGAGACGCGCGAAGACGCGCTCCTCACCATGAGGAGGTCTAGCTTTGCGTCGTCGCGGTATGTTCCCCCGGCACCGTGCCGGCGCCTTCGCCGAGCGCGAGCTGCATCATCACGATATCAAGCCAGCGGCCGAACTTGAGGCCGACATTCGGGTGGGTGCCGATCATCTGGAATCCGGTTTTGCTGTGCACGCCGAGCGATCCGGCATTGGCTGAATCGCCGATCACCGCGATCATCTGGCGATAGCCGCGCGCCTCGGATTCGGCGATCAGGCGCTGCATTAATTGCAGGCCAATGCCGCGCCGGTGGCTCGCCGGATCAAGATAGATCGAGTTCTCCACCGTGAAGCGGTAAGCGGGCCGTGGCCGGTAGGCGCCGGCGTAGGCGTATCCAACCACGCGGCCGTCGAGCACGGCGACGAGATAGGGATAGCCGCCCGCCATCAGCGCGCGAAAGCGCCGCGTCATCTCGGCGAGGTCGGGCGGGACCAGCTCGAAGGTCGCGGTGCCGTAAAGCACCGCGTGTTGATAGATCTGGGTGACGAAGGGGAGGTCGGCCTCGGTAGCGGGCCTGATCTCGGGCGCGGACATGGCCTGAAGGATACCAGTAGTCGGAGACGGATCAACTTTCTTCGTCATGCCGGCCGCAGGCCGCCATGACGGCATTGGGCAAAACAAAGCCCCGGCCGATGCGGCCGGGGCTCGGTAGGTCTTTCCCTTTGGCTGAAGCAATCAGTCGCGCTGGCCGAGGAGCTGCAGCAGCAGCGTGAACAGGTTGATGAAGTTCAAATACAGCGACAGTGCACCGATGATCGACGCACGCTCTGCCACGGCACCGCCCTGCGACGCATAGCCGTAGATGTAATCGTTCTTCAGCCGCTGGGTGTCATAGGCGGTGAGGCCCGCGAACACCAGCACGCCGATCACCGACACCATGAACTGCAGCATCGAACTGGCCAGGAACAGGTTGACCACGCTCGCGATGATGATGCCGATCAGGCCCATGAACAGGAACGAACCGATCCCGCTCATGTCACGCCGCGTGGTGTAGCCGTAGAGGCTCAGCGCGCCGAACGTCGCCGCCGTGATGAAGAACACCCGCACGATCGAGGTGTGGGTATACACCAGGAAGATCGACGACAGCGAAATGCCCATCAGCGCCGAGAATACCCAGAACAGCATCTGGGCGGTCGCCGGCTGCAGGCGGTTGATGCCGGCCGAAATCACGAACACCATGGCGAGCGGCGCCAGGATGAACAGCCATTTCAGCGGGCTCACGAACATCGCGTAGCCGAACGGCGTCAGGAAGGCGCCGCCGATCTTGGCTGCGGCGCCGGAGGGATCATTGGTCACCGCCGCCATGTAGACGCCGAGCGCAGCAAGGCCGGTGATGGCCAGGCCAATGCTCATGTAGTTGTAGATGCGCAGCATGTAGGCGCGCAGACCGGCGTCGACGGTCGCGGCGTCGACGCGCCCGGCGGCCCGGCCGAAAGGAGAACTATAGTTGCGGTCTAGGTCCGACATGGTCGAATTCCCATTTGTTGGCCGGCGGGGCGCAAGGGGCTGCGCCGCCGGCGCGTAAATCTATCTCAGATGGCGCGGCTTGCGGACATTAATTTTGTGTCATCAAGGCCGGGCCTCTCACCCAAGCTGATATTTGGGAAACTACCATATCGGCTGCAAGCTTCCATGCGCGGCCGAATGTCGCTGAGACCGGCGAAATCGAGGAAAATCGGTAGCCTTAATGGCGCCTCATGTCCGGTACCGGGCACTGCCGCGATATTCGTGGGAACATGATCCGGACCCGAAGGGACGCGTCAGCGCAAACTGGGCGGCGGTTTTCCGAAACCGGTTGAATTTATCACAAATTTCGCAGCACCGAAGCCGGCTTTTGGTTGAGGGCGAGCAGCGTGCCGGCAAGCCCCAGCCCCACCGTGACGATCAGGGCGGATGCGACCACGGCGGCGGCGCTGCCCGCCTGCCAGGCGAAGCTCAACGTCATCAGGCGGGTGACGATCAGCCAGGCGGCGACCGAGCCCGCGATCACGCCAAAAACGGCGGTGGCAAAGCCGATCATCAGGTACTCCAGCGCGTAGGCGCCGAGCAGCCGCGCGCGGGTGGCGCCGAGCGTCTTGAGGATCACGGCGTCGTAGACCCGGTGACGATGGCCGGCGGCGAGCGCGCCGCCCAGCACCAGAATGGCCGATATCAGCGTCACGGAGCTGGCGCCGCGGATCGCCAGCGCCAGATTGGTGACCACCGAACCGATGGTCTCCATCACCTCGCGCACCCGCACGCTCGTCACCATCGGAAAGGCGTCGGCGACCTCCTTGATGATGCGCGCGTCGCTGCCCGAGCCCGGGTGGGCCTCGGTCAGCGTCGCGATATGGGTATGCGGCGCGCCCTTGAAGGCGCCGGGCGAGAACACCAGCACGAAATTGATGCCGAGCCCCTGCCAGTCGATGGTGCGCATGTTGCCGATCCGGGCCGGGATGTCGCGGCCGAGCACGTTGACGACGATCTCGTCGCCGAGCTTGAGCTTGAGCCCGTCCGCGATCTTCTTTTCGATCGAGACCAGCGGCGGGCCATCATAGTCTGCGCCCCACCATTCACCTTCGACGATCTTGGAGCCCTTAGGGATTTCGCCGGTATAGGTCAGGCCGCGGTCACTTTGCAGCACCCATTCGGAATCGGCCGAGGGATTGAGATCTTCGGCCTTGACGCCACGCGCGGCGATGATGCGGCCGCGCAGCATCGGCACGTCCTCCAGCGTCGATTGCGGTTCGGTCCGTTTGAGAAAGTCGACGAAGCGGTCGGCCTCGGAAGAGGGAATGTCGATGAAGTAGAACGACGGCGCGTGGTCCGGCAGCGCCGCCAGAAATTGCCGCCGCAGGGTGCCGTCGATCTGCGTGATGGTGACAAGGACCGCCAGACCTAAGCCGAGCGACAGCACCACCGAAGGCGTCAGCGCGCCGGGTCGGTAGATGTTGGAGATCGCAAGCCGCAGCATCGGAAAGCGCGTGCGCGGCAGCCGCCGTGCCAGCGCCATGACGCCGGCCGCGATACCACGCAATAGCGCGAATACCACGACGGAGGAGGCGACGAACACCGCCGCGATCCGCTTGTCATAGGCAAGCAGGATCACGACGGCGATGAGTAGCGCGATCACGATTGCCATCAGCGCGAGATAGCGCCAGCGCGGGCGATGCCATTCGGCGACCACGGCCTCGCGAAACAGGGCCGCAACCGGCACGTCATGGACCCGGCCGAGCGGCCACAGGCCGAAGGCGAGCGCAGTCAAAAGGCCGTAGACGAAAGCGAGCGCGAGTTCGTCCGGATGCAGCGCAGGCACGACCGGCAGCGGCAATAGCGAACCGAACAGGCCAACGATCACGAACGGCAGCGCCGCACCTGCGGCGAGCCCGATCAACGAACCGAGCCCCGCCAGCATGATCACCTGCGCCAGATAAATCGCGAACACGTCGCGGCCGGTGGCGCCGAGCGCCTTGAACGCCGCGATCACGTCGAGCCGGCGATCGATATGGCTCTTGACCGCATTGGCGACGCCGACGCCGCCGACCAGAAGCGCCGCGAGGCCAACCAGCGTGAGAAATTGCGTAAATCGCGTGATGGTGCGCTCGAGCTGCGGCGAGGCGTTGGCGCGGCTGCGGACTTCCCAGCCGGCTTCGGGCGCGGCCGTCCGCGCATCGTCGATCAGTGCATTCATGGCGCGATCGTCGCGTGCCTGGTCGGGCAGTTTGACACGGTAGATCCAGCGCACCAGGCTGCCGGGCTGCAACAGCCCGGTGGCGCGCAAAGCGGGCTCGCCGACGAGAAAGCGCGGACCGAGGCCGATGCCGCCGGCGAGCTTGTCCGGCTCGGCGTCGACGACGCTGCGAATCTGAAAGGTCGCGTCGCCGATTCCGACCTTGTCGCCGATCTTCAAATCCAGCCGCGCCAGCAGGGTCGCGTCCGCCGCCGCGCCGAAGGCGCCGTCGCGCTCGGCAAGAAGATCGCCAAGCGGCACGTCCGGCGTCAGCGCCAATTGCCCGAGCATCGGGTAGTTGCCGTCGACCGCCTTCATCTCGACCAAGGCAAGCTTTCCTCCGGAACTGCGCGCCATGCCGCGTAAGGTCGCCGCGACCGACACTTGTCCGCGCGAGCGCAGAAATGCCACTTCGGCCGGCTTTGCCTCGCGCTGGAACAGCACGAAGGAGACGTCGCCGCCGAGCAGCGTGCGGCCCTCACGCGCCAGCCCGTCGCTGAGGCTCGCGGCGACCGAGCCGACGCCGGCAATCGCCAGCACGCCGAGCGCGATACAGGCGATGAACACATAGAAGCCGCGCAGGCCCCCGCGCAGTTCGCGCAAGGCGAAGCGGATGGAGAGCGCCGCGGCGCGGTTGTAATCGATGCGTTCGGAGACCACGATCATGAAGCGGCTTTGCGCTCCGCACCCGGTGCCTCGATCCGGCCCGAGCGCAAGCGCACCACACGGTCGCAGCGCTGCGCCAGCGAGGTGTCGTGGGTCACCAGCACCAGCGTCATGCCGCGCTCGGCGTGTTTGGTGAAAAGCAGATCGACGATCTGCTTTCCGGTGGCTTCATCGAGATTTCCGGTAGGCTCGTCGGCGACGAGGATGGCCGGATCGGGTACCAGCGCGCGCGCCAGCGCGACACGCTGCTGCTCGCCGCCGGAGAGTTGCGTCGGATAATGATGCAGGCGGTCGCCAAGCCCGACCGATGCCAGCTCCTGCGCCGCGCGTGCGCTCGCGTCGGGTACGCCAGCGAGCTCCAGCGGCACCGCGACATTCTCCAGCGCGGTCATGGTCGGAATCAGATGAAACGATTGGAACACGATACCGACCTGGCGGCCGCGAAAGCGCGCCAGCGCATCCTCATCGAGGGCATTGAAAGGTGTGCCGTTGACCACCACCTCTCCGCTGTCCGGACGTTCCAGGCCCGCCATCACCATCAGCAGCGTGGATTTCCCCGAGCCGGAAGGCCCGATCAGCCCGATCGCTTCACCCGATGCCACGCGCAGGCTGATATCCTTGAGGATATGAACGCGCGCAGCCCCGGTGCCGAGCGACAGATTGACGTTCGAAATGGAAATGGTGTCCGGCGAGAGGCCGGCAAGTTGCGAGGGTTCGATGAGACTGTCCATGGCTCGGTCATATGGCACTTCGGCAGCAGTGGTCGAGAGGCGGGTGCGGATGTTCATGCACATACTCGTGTTGATGGTCGCCCTGATGACGGCCGCTCCCGCCCTGGCCCAGCCGGTCAAAGTGGTCGTGCTGGGCGATTCGCTGAGTGCAGGCCTTGGCCTCTCGGCCGCCGACGCGTTTCCGGCCAAATTACAAAAAGCCTTGAAAGACAAAGGGATAGACGTCGAGATCGCGAACGCTGGGGTATCCGGCGATACCGCCTCCGGCGGCCGTGACCGGCTCGACTGGTCGGTGCCGCAGGGAACTGAAGCCGTGATCGTCGAACTCGGCGCCAATGACGCGCTTCGCGGCACCGATCCCGCGATCACCCGATCAGCGCTTTCCGACATCGTGAAAGGGCTGAAAGCGCGCGGCGTCGCTGTCCTTCTGTTAGGGATGCTGGCGCCGCCGAACTACGGCAGTGACTATGCGGCGCGTTTCAATACGATCTATCGCGACCTTTCGAAATCCTTCGGCGTCCCGCTCTATCCGTTCTTCCTCGACGGCGTCGCCGCCGATCCCAAGCTCAATCAGGCCGACGGCATTCACCCGACCGCGGAGGGCGTCGACATTATCGTGAAAAGGATTCTGCCCACGGTCGAGGCATTTCTCGGCACGATAAGAGGGCAACGTAGTTGAAAAGCAGGCAACGATAACCTTAACCGCAAAGGATTCTCCGCAAGTTACCGGGGTGTTAACGGCGGATGCTTCGCAGGGTCATATAACTGCGATAGAAATCTCGATCGATGATTCGTTGCCGCACTTTCGGCGATTTTCATCGGTCGTTGTTTCAGGACTTGATCCGATCCGAAAGCTGGTTTCCAGTTTGTGGGGGTCAAGTCCAAGCATCGGGAGTTAAGACGATGCCGCGTTTGTTTACCGGACTGGAAATCCCGGCCGAGATCGGCCACACCCTTTCCAGCTTGCGTGGTGGCCTTCCCGGCGCGCGCTGGATCGATCCCGAAAATTACCACGTCACCTTGCGCTTCATCGGCGATATCGATGGTATCTCCGCCAACGAAATCGCCTCGATGCTGTTTCGCGTCAACCGCAAACCGTTCGAGGTCACCTTGCAGGGGCTCTCCAGCTTCGGCGGGCGCAAGCCGCGCGCGGTGGTTGCGACCATCGTGCCGAGCCGACCGCTGATCGAACTTCAGGCGGAGCTGGAGCGGCTGATGCAGCGTATCGGGCTCGACCCGGAGGGGCGCAAATTCACCCCGCATGTGACATTGGCGCGGCTCTACGACGCCTCTAGCCAGGATGTCGCCGACTATCTGTCGGTGCGCGGCTATTTCCCCAGCCGGGTGTTCAAGGCGGAGCGCTTCGTGCTGTTCTCCTCCCGCGCCTCCACCGGCGGCGGCCCCTATGTAGTCGAGGATTCCTATGCGCTGAGCGCGTGAGGGCACGTGCTCGCCCACCACCATAGCCATCAACCCAGCTTCACCGGGTGACCCCGTATTCCAAAGCCGAGAATGCTTGAGCCGAGAGGCCTCGGCGTGCTGGCTTTCGCGGCGATGACGACCTATGTCGGGGCCGGCTTCGGGGCTTGCATACCGCCCGCACAAATTCCCGGCTTGCATTTTTCTGTAAGCTAGGGCCGTAAGGAGACCATGCTTTCCACCCCCTCCGATGCCTTCCGCAGCCAATATCAGGCCCTGGTCTCTTCCGGCGCGATCGAGCCTGACGCGGCGCAGGCGGAAGTCGCCGACGCCTTCGCGGATCTCGAACGGCGCCTTGCAGGCTACAAGCCGGTGCGCAAGCAGGGCCTGCTCGGCCGGCTGTTTGCGGACAGGGATGAGCCGCCGCCGCGCGGCCTCTACGTTCATGGCGACGTCGGCCGCGGCAAGACCATGCTGATGGACCTGTTTTTCCAGACCTGTCCGGTGGCGCACAAGCGTCGCGCGCATTTCCACGAGTTCATGGCCGAGGTGCATGAGCGAATCTACGCCTATCGCCAGAATATCGCCCGCGGCGAGCTCGGCAATGGCAATGGCGATGTGATTGCGCTGACGGCGAACGCGATCTTCGACGAGGCGTGGCTACTCTGCTTCGACGAATTCCACGTCACCGACATTGCGGACGCCATGATCCTGGGCCGATTGTTCGCCAAGCTGTTCGAGCTCGGCACCGTGGTGGTCGCGACCTCCAACGTCGCGCCCGAGGATCTCTACAAAGGCGGGTTGAACCGGGCGTTGTTCCTGCCCTTCATCGCGCAGATTTCCGAGCACATGGACGTGATGCGGCTCGATGCGCGCACCGATTTTCGGCTGGAAAAGCTCGTCGGCGTCAAGATGTGGCTGGTCCCGGCCGACCGCGACGCCGATGCCGCGCTCGACCAGGCCTGGGCAAGGATGACGGGCAACGCCAAATGCAGGCCGCGCGATATTTCGATCAAGGGCCGCATCCTGCACGTGCCCTGCTCGGCGGATGGGGTGGCGCGGTTTTCGTTTGCGGATCTCTGCGAAAGGCCGCTTGCGGCTTCCGACTATCTTCGGCTTGCGCACGATTATCATACCATCCTGGTCGACCGCATTCCGGTGATGGATTATCCTGATCGCAACGCCGCCAAGCGTTTCATCGTCCTGATCGACACGCTCTATGACAATGCGGTGAAACTGATGGCCTCGGCCGAGGCCGATCCGCTGTCGTTGTATGTCGCTACCGAGGGCGACGAGGCCAACGAGTTCAAAAGGACCGCCTCGCGGTTGATCGAGATGAGCTCCGAATCCTATCTCGCGCTGCCCCACGGGTACAAGGATTCGGCCGCGAGCGGGTCGAGTACGGGGCTGGTGGAGACGTAGGGGCCTGACGGCGTCGTTTCGGGTTCGCGTCCAACGAAGCTGCGCAGCGCCATCATCGGGTGTAGACCCCCCATTGAGCACGCCTCGGAATGACCAAAGTCGGATGATCGAAAACGAGGCAGGACCGACAATTGGACACGGCCCGACTTGAACGGACCGGTCGAAAGGGATAACCACCCATCAGCTCTTCCAACCTCTCTTCCCGCTCGGGTTCAAAGGACATTTTTCCCATGGCGCGCAACAAGATTGCTTTGATTGGCTCCGGTCAGATCGGCGGAACGTTGGCTCACCTCATCGGCCTGAAGGAACTGGGCGACGTCGTGCTGTTCGATATCGCCGAGGGCGTGCCGCAGGGCAAAGCACTTGATATTGCGCAATCCTCACCGGTGGACGGCTTCGACGCCCAATACACTGGCGCCAATTCCTACGAGGCGCTCGAGCATGCCGACGTCTGCATCGTCACCGCCGGCGTGCCGCGCAAGCCCGGCATGAGCCGGGACGACCTCCTCTCCATCAATCTCAAGGTGATGGAGCAGGTCGGCGCCGGCATCAAGAAATATGCACCTGACGCCTTCGTGATCTGCATCACCAACCCGCTCGATGCCATGGTCTGGGCGCTGCAGAAGGCGACCGGCCTGCCGCACAAGAAGGTGGTGGGCATGGCGGGCGTCCTGGACTCCTCGCGCTTCCGCTATTTCCTCGCCGATGAGTTCAACGTCTCGGTCGAGGACGTTACCGCCTTCGTGCTCGGCGGCCACGGCGACACCATGGTGCCGTTGGTGCGCTACTCCACCGTTGCCGGCATTCCGCTGCCCGATCTCGTCAAGATGGGCTGGACCTCGCAGGCCCGCATCGACGAGATCGTCGACCGCACCCGCAACGGCGGCGCCGAGATCGTCAACCTGTTGAAGACCGGCTCGGCGTTCTATGCGCCGGCGGCTGCCGCGATCGCGATGGCCGAGAGCTATCTGAAGGACAAGAAGCGCGTGGTTCCCTGCGCCGCCTATCTGAACGGCGAGTATGGGGTGAAAGACATGTATGTCGGCGTGCCCGTCGTGATCGGCTCGAAGGGCGTGGAGCGCATCGTCGAGATCGAGCTCGCCGGCAAGGACCGCGAAGCCTTCGACAAGTCGGTCGGCGCGGTGCAGGGTCTGGTCGACGCGTGCAAGAAGATCGCGCCCGACCTGCTCGGCCGCTGATCGCGTTCATCTCAAGCCAAATCAGCGTTTGGTGCACTTGTCAGGCAGTTTGAGGGCCGTCCAGAATGAATATTCACGAATACCAGGCCAAGGCGCTGCTTCATGAATTCGGCGTGCCGATCTCGAAGGGCGTGCCAGTGCTGCGGCCCCAGGATTCGGATGCGGCGGCAAAGACGCTGCCCGGCCCGGTCTGGGTGGTGAAGAGCCAGATCCACGCCGGTGGTCGCGGCAAAGGCAAGTTCAAGGAGAAAAGCGCCGGCGACAAGGGCGGCGTGCGCATCGCCAAGTCGGTCGCCGAGGTCAATGAGTTCGCCAAAGAGATGCTGGGTGCGACGCTGGTCACGGTGCAGACCGGATCGCACGGCAAGCAGGTCAACCGCCTCTACATCGAGGATGGCTCCGACATCGACAAGGAGTTTTATCTCTCGATCCTGGTCAACCGTGAAACCGCCGAGGCGTCGTTCGTGGTGTCGACCGAAGGCGGCGTCAATATCGAGGACGTCGCGCACAATACGCCCGAGAAGATCGTGACCTTCTCGGTCGATCCGGCGACCGGCATTATGCCCCACCACGGCCGCACGGTGGCGAAAGCGCTCAATCTTGGCGGCGATCTCGCCAAGCAGGCCGAGAAGCTGGTGACCCAGCTCTATAACGCCTTCGTCGCCAAGGACATGGCGATGCTGGAGATCAACCCGCTGGTCGTCACCAAGCAGGGTCAGCTGCGCGTGCTCGACGCCAAAGTGTCGTTCGACGACAATGCGCTGTTCCGCCACCCGGAGATCGTGGCGCTGCGCGACGAGACCGAGGAAGACGCCAAGGAGATCGAGGCGTCGAAACACGAATTGAACTACGTGGCGCTGGAGGGCACCATCGGCTGCATGGTCAATGGCGCCGGCCTTGCCATGGCGACGATGGACATCATCAAGCTCTACGGCATGGCGCCTGCGAACTTCCTCGACGTCGGCGGCGGCGCCAACAAGGAGAGGGTTGCGGCTGCCTTCAAGATCATCACCGCCGATCCCAATGTGAAGGGCATCCTGGTCAACATCTTCGGCGGCATCATGAAGTGCGATGTCATCGCCGAAGGCGTCGTCGCCGCCGTGAAAGAGGTGGGCCTGAAAGTGCCGCTGGTGGTGCGACTCGAGGGCACCAACGTCGAACAGGGCAAGCAGATCATCCGTGAATCTGGCCTCAACGTGCTGGCGGCCGACAATCTCGACGACGCCGCGCAGAAAATCGTCAAGGCCGTGCAAGGGAGCTAGGCAATGACCGACCATCTCGCCGCACCGTCGCCGCTGCCGGAACACCAAAGGCTTGCGGTGTTTGCGGGCGAGTGGGACGGCGAAGAGACGGTCTTTCCGTCGCGCTGGACCGCGGGCGGGCCGGCGACGTCCCATGTCACCGCCCGCATGGACCTTAACGGCTTCTATCTGATCCAGGACACGCGCCAGATGCGCGACGGCAAGGAGAGCTTTGCCACCCACGGCCTGTTCACCTACGACCGCGAAGATCGGCTCTACAAATTGTTCTGGCACGATTCGCTTGGCTACTATCCGCCGTCGCCGGCCTCCGGCGGCTGGGCCGGCAGGACCCTGACCCTGGTGCGCGGCTCGCTGCGCGGCAACGCGCGGCATGTCTACGAAGTGATCGACGACAATTCCTACGCGATGAAGATCCAGTTCTCGCCCGATGCCGAAGGATGGGCCGATGTTCTCACCGGCGTGTATCGGCGCATCCACTGACAGCAGCAGGAAGCACAAGGTCTAAGCCAGAATGAACGAATGGTTGTCCTTCCTCGTCAGTTGGCTGCGTTTTATCGCTCTGATCGTCGTTTTGGGTGCTTCTCTCTTGCGGAATACCCGCGAGGCGGCGAGTCCATCGAATTGATGCGTGAAAGCGTCGAATTGCAGCAGCGGGCGAATGCCTGTCTTGAAGAGATCAAGTCCGAATTGAAACGCAGGTAAGCTCATGTCCGTCCTAATCGACAAGAATACAAAAGTCATCTGCCAGGGTTTTACTGGCAAGAACGGCACCTTCCATTCCGAGGCCGCGATCGCCTATGGCACCAAGATGGTCGGCGGCACCTCGCCCGGCAAAGGCGGGTCGACGCATCTCGGTCTGCCGGTGTTCGACACGGTTCAGGAGGCGAAAGCGAAGACCGGTGCAGACGCTTCCGTGATCTACGTGCCGCCGCCGGGAGCGGCGGATGCGATCTGCGAAGCGATCGACGCGGAAATCCGGCTGATCGTCTGCATCACCGAAGGCATCCCGGTGCTCGACATGGTGCGGGTGAAGCGCTCGCTCTCCGGCTCGAAGTCGCGGCTGATCGGACCGAACTGCCCCGGCGTCATGACCGCCGGCGAATGCAAGATCGGCATCATGCCCGCCAACATCTTCAAGCCGGGATCAGTCGGCATCGTCTCGCGCTCGGGCACGCTGACCTATGAGGCCGTGTTCCAGACCACCCAGGAGGGGCTGGGTCAGACCACCGCGGTCGGGATCGGCGGCGATCCGGTCAAAGGCACCGAGTTCATCGATGTGCTGGAAATGTTCCTTGCCGACCCCAAGACCATCTCGATCGTCATGATCGGCGAGATCGGCGGTTCGGCGGAAGAAGACGCCGCCCAGTTTCTGAAAGACGAGGCCAAGCGCGGCCGCAAGAAGCCGATGGTCGGATTCATCGCGGGCGTCACCGCACCGCCCGGCCGCCGCATGGGGCATGCCGGCGCCATCATTTCCGGCGGCAAGGGCGACGCCGCCTCCAAGACAGCGGCCATGGAATCCGCCGGAATCACGGTCTCGCCGTCGCCGGCCCGGCTCGGGCACACGCTTGCCGAGAAATTGAAATCTTAATTCACTATTTGGTTCTTTTCGGCGCGATTCTTCACCCTAAATAGGGTAAACGGTGCCACACCAGCGCTGAACCTGCCGGGATTCAGCGATTGCGCCGTTTTAACGCGCGAAGTTGAAAATCACCAGGACGTCATCATGTCTCGCCAGGACGCGAACGCCGCCTTTGCCCTTTCTTCGTTTTTGCAGGGCACCAACGCCACCTACATCGATGAAATCTACGCCCGCTTCGAGCAAGACCCGGCCTCGGTCGACGGCGAGTGGCAGGAGTTTTTCAAGAGCCTGAAAGACACCCCCTCCGACGTCCGCAAGAACGCCGAAGGCCCGTCCTGGGCCCGCAACAACTGGCCGCTCGCGCCGCGCGATGAGTTAACATCGGCCCTCGACGGCAACTGGGCGGAGGTCGAGAAAACGGTGGGCACCAAGCTTGCGGCCAAGGCGCAAGCCACGGCGCAGGTCAAGGGAGCCGACAAGGGCGCCGAGGTGACGGCGGCCGAACTGCATCAGGCGACGCGTGATTCCGTCCGTGCCCTGATGCTGATCCGCGCCTATCGGATGCGCGGCCACTTCCACGCCAATCTCGACCCGCTCGGGATCGAGGCGCCGCGCAACCGCGAGGAACTCGACCCGCGCTCCTATGGCTTCACGGAGAGCGATTTCGACCGCAAGATCTTCCTCGATCACGTGCTTGGCCTCGAATACGGCACGTTGCGCGAAATCGTCGCGATCTGCGAGCGCACCTACTGCCAGACGCTCGGCGTCGAGTTCATGCACATCTCCAATGCCGCGCAGAAAGCCTGGATCCAGGAGCGCATCGAGGGACCGGACAAGGAGATCAGCTTCACTCGCGAGGGCCGCCGCGCGATCTTGAACAAGCTGATCGAGGCCGAGGGTTTCGAGAAATTCTGCGATGTCAAGTTCACCGGCACCAAACGCTTCGGCCTCGACGGTGCCGAATTGCTGATTCCGGCGCTGGAGCAGATCATCAAGCGCGGCGGCAATCTCGGCGTGAAGGAAGTCGTGGTGGGCATGCCGCATCGCGGCCGCCTCAACGTGCTGACTCAGGTGATGGGCAAGCCGCACCGCGCGCTGTTCCACGAATTCAAGGGCGGCTCGGCCAATCCCGACGCGGTCGAAGGCTCCGGCGACGTCAAGTATCATCTCGGCGCGTCGTCGGACCGCGAGTTCGACGGCAACCGGATCCACTTGTCGCTGACCGCCAACCCCTCGCATCTGGAAATCGTCGACCCCGTGGTGCTCGGCAAGGTGCGCGCCAAGCAGGACCAGCACGGCGATCCGCCGGACCAGCGCATCTCGGTGATGCCGCTTCTGATGCACGGCGACGCCGCGTTCGCCGGCCAGGGCGTGGTGGCGGAATGTTTCAGCCTCTCTGACCTGAAGGGTTACCGCACCGGCGGCTCGGTGCATTTCATCGTCAACAACCAGATCGGCTTCACCACCTATCCGCGCTATTCGCGCTCCTCGCCCTATCCGTCGGACGTGGCGAAGATGATCGACGCGCCGATCTTCCATGTGAATGGCGACGATCCCGAGGCCGTGGTGTTCGCGGCCAAGGTCGCGACCGAATTCCGGCAGAAATTCCACAAACCGGTCGTCATCGACATGTTCTGCTACCGCCGGCACGGCCACAACGAAGGTGACGAGCCGGCGTTCACCCAGCCGGTGATGTACAAGAAGATCGCCTCGCATCCGTCGACGCTTGAGATCTACGCCAAGCGGCTGATCAACGAAGGCGTGGTGACCGAGGGCGAGGTCGAGAAGGCCAAGGCCGATTGGCGCGTGCGGCTCGACGCCGAACTCGAGGCTGGCACCGGCTACAAGCCCAACAAGGCCGACTGGCTCGACGGCAAGTGGTCCGGCTTCAAGATCGCCGACCAGGAAGAGGACGCAAGACGCGGCGTCACCGGTGTCGATACGACGGTGCTGAAGGACATCGGCCGCAAGATCACCAGGGTGCCGGATGGTTTCCGGGTTCACCGCACCGTCGCGCGGTTTCTGGAGAACCGGGCGAAGGCGATCGAGACGGGCGCAGGGATCGACTGGGCGACCGGTGAGGCGCTGGCGTTTTGTACGCTCTTGCAGGAAGGACGTCACGTGCGGTTGTCCGGACAGGACTCCGAGCGCGGCACCTTCTCGCAGCGCCATTCGGTTCTGATCGACCAGGAAGACGAAAGCCGCTACACGCCGTACAATCATCTCGGCACCGACCAGGGCCATTACGAGGTCATCAACTCGCTCTTGTCGGAAGAAGCCGTGCTCGGCTTCGAATACGGCTACTCGCTGGCCGAGCCGAATGCGCTCGCAATGTGGGAAGCCCAGTTCGGCGACTTCGCCAACGGCGCGCAGGTATTGTTCGACCAGTTCATTTCCTCCGGCGAACGCAAGTGGCTGCGCATGTCCGGTCTGGTCTGCCTGCTGCCGCATGGCTATGAGGGCCAAGGACCGGAGCATTCCTCGGCGCGGCTCGAGCGGTACTTGCAGATGTGTGCCGAGGACAACATGCAGGTGGTCTATCCGACTACGCCTGCGAATTACTTCCACGTGCTGCGGCGCCAGCTGCATCGCGAAATCCGCAAACCCCTGATCCTGATGACGCCGAAGTCGCTGCTGCGCCACAAGCGCGCCGTTTCCAGGCTCGACGAATTGGGCAACGGCACGACCTTCCACCGCATCCTTTACGATGACGCGCAGATGCATCCGGACGAGAAGACCAAGCTGGTGTCGGATGACAAGATCCGCCGCGTGGTGTTGTGCTCGGGCAAGGTTTATTACGATCTCTACGATGAGCGGGAGAAGCGCGGCATCGACGACATCTACATCATGCGCGTCGAGCAGCTTTATCCGGTGCCCTTGAAGGCGCTGGTCATGGAGCTCGGCCGCTTCAAGGGTGCGGAGGTCGTCTGGTGCCAGGAAGAGCCGCGCAACATGGGCTCGTGGCACTTCATCGAGCCATATCTCGAATGGGTGTTGAACCAAATCCACGCGCCGAACAAGCGGCCGCGCTATGCCGGCCGCGCGGCGTCGGCGGCGACCGCCACCGGTTTGATGTCGAAGCATCTGGCGCAGCTCAAGGCACTGTTGGACGATGCGCTGAACTAGGAATTCATCATCCGTCATGCTCCGCGAAGGCGGCCATCCAGTAACCCGCGCTGCCGGTGTTCGATCACAGCCGTCACGGATTACTGGACCCTGGCGCTTTCGGGGAGGATGACGGACAAAGTTATGACCGCACAGGCGATCTGAGGAAACAGACCATGACTGAAATTCGCGTTCCGACGCTCGGCGAATCCGTTACCGAGGCTACCATCGGCCGCTGGTTCAAGAAGGCCGGCGATGCCGTCGCCGTCGACGAACCGCTGGTGGAGCTCGAGACCGACAAGGTCACGATCGAAGTGCCGGCGCCCTCCGCCGGCGTGCTCGGCGAAATCGCGGCGAAGGATGGCGACACCGTTGCGGTCGGTGCGCTGCTGGGCCAGATCACTGACGGCGCGGCCGGTGCCAGGCCCGCTGCCGCGCCCGCCAAGCCCGCAGCCGCTACGCCGCCGCCCCCGCCCCCGTCTCCTGTTGCCGCCGCGCCCGCTGTTGCCGCGAAGGCGCCGCCAGTGGATGCGCCGCTCGCCCCATCGGTACGCAAGCTTTCGGCCGAAAGCGGCATCGACGCCTCGACGGTTCCCGGCTCCGGCAAGGATGGCCGCGTCACCAAGGGCGACATGCTGGCCGCGATCGAGAAGGCGGCGTCAGCGCCGACCCCGGTCAATCAGCCGGCCGCTGCGGTGCAGGTCCGCAGCCCCTCGCCGGCCGACGATGCGGCGCGCGAAGAGCGGGTGAAGATGACCCGGCTGCGCCAGACCATCGCGCGGCGGCTGAAGGACGTGCAGAATACGGCCGCGATGCTGACGACCTTCAACGAGGTCGACATGACCCACATCATGGCGTTGCGCGCGCAGTACAAGGACGTGTTCGAGAAGAAGCACGGCTCCAAGCTCGGCTTCATGGGCTTCTTCACCAAGGCCTGCGTGCAGGCGCTGAAGGACATTCCCGCCGCCAACGCCGAGATTGACGGCAGCGACCTGATCTACAAGAATTACTACCACATCGGGGTCGCGGTCGGCACCGACAAGGGGCTGGTGGTGCCGGTGGTGCGCGACTGCGACCAGAAGTCGATCGCCGAGATCGAGAAGGCGATCGCCGATTACGGCCGGCGCGCGCGCGATGGTCAGCTCAAGATCGACGAGATGCAGGGCGGCACCTTCACCATCACCAATGGCGGCATCTACGGCTCGCTGATGTCGACGCCGATCCTGAATGCGCCGCAGTCCGGCATTCTGGGCATGCACAAGATCCAGGAGCGCCCGATGGCGATCGGCGGCAAGGTCGATATCCGCCCGATGATGTATCTGGCGCTGTCCTACGATCACCGCGTCATCGACGGCAAGGAAGCGGTCACGTTCCTGGTCCGCGTCAAGGAAAGCCTGGAGGATCCCGCGCGACTGGTGCTGGATCTGTGATCTGTGTGGGAGCGGACGTAGTGCGGCTGGGGCTACGGTGAGCTGGACGGAGTGGGGGCAAACTTGACCGACAAGGTTGTGATCATCACGGGCGGCAGCCGTGGCATCGGTCGCGCGACCGCGATCGCTGCCGCTGCGCGCGGCTATCGGATCTGCGTCGGTTATGCCAGCAACGAGGCTGCGGCAAATAGCCTGGTCTCCGCCATCGAAGCCAAAAACGGCAAGGCGGTCGCGGTCAAATGCGACGTCGGCAACGAGAGCGATATCCTCGATCTGTTCAAGGCGGCCGACAAGTTCGGAACGCTGGGCGCCCTGGTCAACAACGCCGGCATCGTCGGCAAGACTTCGCGCGTCGACGAGATGTCCGCCGAGCGCATTCAGCGCATGATGGCTGTCAACGTCACCGGCAGCATGTTATGCGCGCGCGAAGCCGTCAAGCGAATGTCGACGCGCCATGGCGGTAGCGGCGGCGTCATCGTCAACCTGTCGTCGGTGGCCGCAAAACTCGGCTCTCCCAACACCTATGTCGACTATGCGGCCTCGAAGGGCGCGATCGATTCCTTCACGATAGGCTTGGGCTATGAAGTCGCCGGCGAAGGTATTCGCGTCGCCGCGATCAGGCCCGGGCTGATCGATACCGATATTCACGCGAGCGGCGGCGAGCCCGACCGCGCCCATCGCCTGGCGCATATGGTGCCGATGAAGCGCGTCGGCAGCGCGGAAGAAATCGCCAATGCCATCGTCTGGCTGATGTCGGACGATGCCTCCTACGTGACCAGCGCCATCCTTGATGTGTCGGGCGGGCGCTAACATCTGTCACACTGCTCAGCTACAGGGTTTTGTATTATGGCTACTTATGATCTCGTCGTCATCGGCACCGGTCCGGGCGGATATGTCTGCGCGATACGCGCCGCGCAACTCGGCATGAAGGTTGCCGTGGTCGAGAAGAACGCAACGCTCGGCGGCACCTGCCTCAATATCGGCTGCATGCCGTCGAAGGCGCTGTTGCATGCATCCGAAATGTTCGAGGAAGCAGCCCACAGTTTTGCGAAAATGGGCGTCAGCGTGCCCGCGCCGAAACTCGATTTGCCCTCGATGATGAACTTCAAGCAGCAGGGCATCGACGGCAACGTCAAGGGCGTCGATTTCCTGATGAAGAAGAACAAGATCGACGTCCTCCACGGCACCGGCAAGATTTTGGGCACCGGCAAGATCGAGGTTTCCGGTAACCCGAGCACGCAGCTGGTCGAAACCAAGAACATCGTCATCGCCACCGGCTCCGACATCGCGCGGCTGAAGGGCATCGAGATCGACGAGAAGCGCATCGTGTCATCGACCGGCGCGCTGTCGCTCGAGAATGTGCCCGGAAAATTGTTGATCGTCGGCGCCGGGGTGATCGGGCTCGAGCTCGGCTCGGTCTGGCACCGAACTCGGCGCCGAGGTCACGGTGGTGGAATTCCTGGACCGTATTTTACCGGGGATGGATGGCGAGATCGCCAAGCAATTCCAGCGCATCCTGGAAAAGCAGGGCTTTGCATTCAAGCTCTCCGCCAAGCTCACCGGCATCGATACGTCCGGCAATAAACTCCTCGCCAAGGTCGAGCCGGCGGCAGGCGGCAATGCCGAGACGCTGGAAGCCGATGTCGTGCTGGTCTGCATCGGCCGCGTGCCCTACACCGAAGGTCTTGGCTTGAAGGAAGCCGGCGTCGCGCTCGACAATCGCGGCCGCGTCCAGATCGATCAACATTTCGCGACCAGCGTGAAGGGCATCTATGCCATCGGCGACGTGATCGCAGGCCCGATGCTTGCGCACAAGGCTGAGGATGAGGGCGTCGCCTGCGCGGAGATTCTCGCTGGCCAGGCCGGTCATGTGAATTACGACGTCATCCCTGGCGTCGTGTATACCACGCCGGAAGTCTCCTCCGTCGGCAAGACCGAGGAAGAGCTGAAGCAGGCGGGCGTCGGCTATACCGTCGGCAAATTTCCCTTCACCGCCAACGGCCGCTCCAAGGTGAACCAGACCACGGAAGGGTTCGTTAAGGTTCTCGCAGATGCGAAGACCGACCGGGTGCTCGGCGTGCATATCATCGGCCGCGAAGCCGGCGAAATGATCCATGAAGCCGCCGTCCTGATGGAATTTGGCGGCTCGGCCGAGGATCTGGCACGTACGTGCCATGCTCACCCGACCCGTTCGGAAGCCATCAAGGAAGCCGCGCTTGCGATCGGCAAGCGTGCGATCCATATGTGATCGACGCGCGGCGCACGTCGGGCGGGGACCATAATCATGCCGCGCCGCCTGCTTCAGCCGCTCTGGATTCTGCTCGCGATCATCTTCTTGATCGAGGCTTGGCTGTGGGATCACCTCGAGCCGATCGTGGCTTGGGTGGTGTCGGCGATCCCGCTGCGCACGTTCAAGCAATGGCTTGCCGAGCGCGTCGACACGCTGTCGCCGGCGATGACGCTGATCGTCTTCATCGTGCCGGTGCTTCCACTGTTTCCGCTGAAGCTGGTCGGCCTCTGGCTGCTGACGCATGAATACTGGATGAGCGCTGTCTTCACCATCCTGTTCGCAAAACTCCTGGGCGTCGGCGTCACCGCCTTCGTGTTCGACGTGACGCGGCCAAAACTTCTCGAGATGGGATGGTTCGAAAAGCTCTACGACTTCATCATCGCGCTCAGGGCCAAGGCCAAGGAACTGGTCGATCCGGTCAAGGCGCGGATCGTGGATATGCTGAGCGGCGGCGGCGGCGAGAGCTGGTCGGCGCGCACGCTGCGGCTGATCCAGCGCTTTCGCAAGAGCGTGCGCGAAGCCCGCTAGACGACTTCAGGATCAAGCAGGGCCTCGTAGTTCGAGACGCTCACCATCAGGACCACCGATCCGGATGGAAGGGTTAATTAATTGTTCACGGCAAATTCAGCAGATGCGGCATGAAGATGCCGAGCGCGGTGAATGCGATGCCCGCCAAGGTCAGGATACCCGAGATCCAGGCGAGTGCGACGATGCCGGTGATGATGGTTGCGGACGCCAGCACGATACCGATTTGGAAGGCGGCGGAAGCGAGCTCGAAGTGATGATACTTCGCGGTCGCCAAGTCACGCTCTTCCTCGGCATGCTTGGCGCGTTCCGACAGTTCAGCCTGCCCTTCGCCGCTCTTGGGATCGGAGCGGTAGCGCGCCGCGGTCTTCTGCCACTCGTCGATCTGTTTTTCTGCGGCGGCCTTTGCAGCATCATCGCCGGCGGCGCCAAACCCGAGCTTGGATTGCTCGGCCGCGGTTTGCACCACCGTGTGGCGGATGCTCTTGGCCTGAAAGAACGCCCACAGGTTCGACGCCTCGACATTCTTGCTGATCGATTCGGTCTGCGCGCCCTTGCCGAGTGTTTCCGACAGCGCGAGGCAGAGCGCGATGATCGCGATCAGAAGCGCGATCCTCCTGTTCTCACTGGCGGCTTCCTTGGCGTGATCCGAAGTCTCCAAAGCCTCTTGCGCGCTCATGATTCCCCTCCCGAATTGAGAAGCCCACGATTGACCGAACCACTCCCCTCGCGCAAGAGGCAAAGGCGTGACCGAACATGTCAAGATTTTGAAGTGGCGCGACGATCAGCCGCGCGGATGTGCGTTGCGATAAACTTCCAGCAGCCGCTCGGTGTCGATGCCGGTATAGATTTGCGTGGTCGAAAGCGAGGCATGGCCGAGCAATTCCTGGATCGCGCGCAAATCGCCGCCGCGAGAGAGCAGATGGGTGGCGAAGGAGTGCCGCAGCGCATGCGGCGTCGCGCTGTCGGGCAGGCCGAGCGCGCCGCGTAGTCGCTCCATCGTCAGCTGAATGATGCGCGGGCTGAGCGGCCCGCCGCGGGCGCCGACAAAGATCGGGCCCGCCTCGGGCAGCGGATGCGGACAGATCGCGACATAGTCGGCGATCAGCGCCAGCACCATTTGCAGTACCGGCACCATGCGCGTCTTGTTGCCCTTGCCGGTGACGATCAGCACGTCGCCCTCGCCGGGCCGCGGCACGTCGCGGCGCTTGAGGCCGAGCGCCTCGGAGATACGCAGGCCCGAGCCATAGAGCAGTGCCATCACGGCGGCATCGCGCGCCAAGATCCAGCTCTCGCGGGTTTCGCCGGCACGCTCGTCGGCATCGGCGAGGCGTTTTGCCGCAGACATCTGGATCGGCTTCGGCAGGCTCTTGCCGATCTTCGGCGCGCGGATCGCCGCCAGCGCCCCGACCTTGCCCATGCCCTCGCGTTCCAGGAAACGCCCGAACGAGCGCAGGCCCGCGAGCGTGCGCATCAGCGAACGCCCGCCGATCTCGTCGGCGCGCCGCATCGCCATGAACGCCCTGACGTCGGCGGTTTCCAGCCCGGCGAAACGCGACAGCGTTACCCGGGTGCCAAAATGCTCGCACAGAAAATCGAGACATTGGCGCAGGTCGCGGCCATAGGCCTCCAGCGTCTTCGGCGACAGCCGCCGCTCGCTGCCGAGATGCGACAGCCAGCGTGCCATCTGCAGCGCGATGGTCTCATCGGCGCTGTCTGATACGATCGGTTCCGGGGTGGATTTGGCCATAAAGCTCTGAACGCTCTGATTCCACCCATTATATCGCACCTGCTTCGTTTACTGTTCGCTAACTTGCCAAACCGGCGCTAGCCTGATTAGCCCCAAGGACCGATTCTTCCGCCGCTGCAATGGACCGCGCTGTCAGCCAAACCACGTTATCCGCCACATCGACGCGCATCGTCGATGTGCTGGTGCCGGTCGCGCTGAACCAGACCTATTCCTATCGCGTGCCGCGCGGCATGGAGCTGAAGGCCGGCGATGTCGTGGGCGTGCCGCTCGGCCCGCGCGAGGTGCTGGCGGTGGTGTGGGCGCAGAACGCCAATCCCGATCCGCGCCTGCACAATCGCCTGAAGGATGTCAGCGAAAAGCTCGACCTGCCGCCGCTGAAACAGGAGCTGCGTTCGCTGGTCGACTGGGTCGCCAATTACACGCTCTCCGCACGCGGCATGGTGTTGCGGATGTCCCTGCGCATGGGCAAGCATCTCGGCCCGGAACGCATGCGGATAGGTGTGCGGCTCGTCGCCGAGCCGCCAAAGCGCCTGACACCAGCGCGGCGGCGGGTGATCGAGGTGCTTTCGGACGGCCTACTGCATGGCAAGTCGGAAGCCGCCAAGGAAGCCGGCGTCAGCCTTGGGGTGATCGACGGTCTGGTCGACGAAGGCACGCTTGCGACGGAAGCGATGCCGCGCGCGCTGCCTCCGCCGCCGCCTGATCCGGCCCATGCGCAGCCGGAGTTTTCCCGTCAGCAGCGCAGTGCGGTCGATGCCATGCGCGCGCTCGCGGCCAACGGCGGCTTTCACGTTGCGCTGCTCGACGGCGTCACCGGTTCCGGCAAGACCGAGGTCTATTTCGAGGCGGTCGCGGAAGTTATCCGCCGCGGCAAGCAGTCGCTGATCCTGATGCCGGAGATCGCACTCACGGGGCAGTTTCTCGACCGCTTCGCACAGCGTTTTGGCGTGCGGCCGCTGGAGTGGCATTCGGAACTGACGCCGCGTACCCGCGCGCGCAACTGGGCTGCGATCGCAGCCGGCGAAGCCTCGGTCGTGGTCGGCGCGCGCTCGGCATTGTTTCTCCCTTACGCCGATCTCGGGCTGATCGTGGTCGATGAAGAGCATGACCAGGCCTACAAGCAGGATGACGGCGCCCACTACCATGCCCGCGACATGGCGGTGGTGCGCGCGCATATCGCCAAAATTCCGATCGTGCTGGCCTCCGCCACGCCCTCGGTCGAGACCGAAGTTAACGCGCGCAAGGCCCGTTACCAGCGCATCGTGCTGCCAGCGCGGTTCGGCGGCCAGCACATGCCGCAGATCGAGGCGATCGATCTGCGCCGCGAAGCGCCGCCGCGCGGCCGCTTCATTTCGCCGTTTCTTGCCGAACAGATGAAAATCGCGATCGAGCGGCACGAGCAGGCGCTGTTGTTCCTCAATCGCCGTGGCTATGCGCCGCTGACGCTATGCCGCGCCTGCGGCCATCGCTTCGCCTGCACCATCTGCGATGCTTGGTTGGTCGATCACCGGTTTCGCCAGCGCCTGGTCTGCCATCACTGCGGCTTCTCGATGCCGCGTCCGCATGCCTGCCCGAACTGCCAGGCGGAGGAATCGCTGGTCGCGATCGGCCCCGGCGTCGAGCGTCTGCAGGAGGAGGCGGCGTCGCTGTTTCCGGATGCGCGCACCATAGTGCTGTCGAGCGATCTCATCACCTCGATCGAGACTATGCGCAGCGAATTGAACGAGATTGCGCAAGGCCGCGTCGACATCATCGTCGGCACGCAACTGGTGGCCAAGGGCCATCACTTTCCGCGGCTCAATCTGGTCGGCGTGGTCGATGCCGATCTCGGCCTCGGCAACGGCGATCCGCGTGCCGCCGAGCGCACCTGGCAATTGCTCAACCAGGTGATCGGCCGCGCCGGCCGCGACCAGGGCCGCGGCGTCGGTTATTTGCAGACCCATCAGCCCGAACATCCCGTGATGAAGGCGCTGGTGGCCTGCGACCGCGAGGCGTTCTATGAAAGCGAGATCGCATCGCGCGAGCGCACAGGATATCCGCCGTTCGGCCGGCTCGCGAGCCTGATCATTTCCGCGGGCGACCGCCCGACCGCCGAGGGTTTTGCGCGCAAGCTTGTCGCCGCTGCCCCCCGCGACGAGCGGGTCCAGCTGTTAGGCCCTGCCGAAGCCCCGCTCGCCGTGATTAAGGGCCGCTACCGCTTTCGCCTGCTACTGAAATCCGCGCGCAATTTCGACCTGTCCGAATATCTGCGCGTTTGGCTCGCCGCGGGTCCGAAGACCAAAGGCAATCTCAAGCTCGAGGTCGACGTCGATCCGCAGAGCTTTTTGTGACGAGTACTGTCGTCATTCCGCGGCGCGACGAAGTCGCGAGCCCGCAATCTTTAAGATTCTACGATGTGCAATTGCACATCGTAGTTCGATGCTTTCGCATCGCCCCGGAATGACTGAGGAAAATAATCAAAGCCCGCCGTCGCGGACGACGACGGGCTTTATTTGGCACGCGGCAAATCCATCGCCTACTTTGCGGCGATCAACGTACGGCGCAGAGGTGTTCGGCGAAAGGCGCTAATGCGCCGAAGAGTTTACGAAATGACTTCCGCCGTAACCCGGGCGAGACCCCCCATGCCGAGCGCACGGGCGGCACCTTTGGACAGATCGAGGACCCGGCCACGCACAAACGGTCCGCGGTCATTTACGGTAACCACAACACTACGCCCGCCAGCACTGACCCGCAGTTTGGTGCCGAACGGCAAAGAGCGATGGGCGCAGGTCATGGCGTTCTGGTTGAAGCGCTCGCCCGAGGCGGTCTCGCTGCCGGATTCGCTGCCGTAATACGAGGCGACGCCAGAGAAGCTCCGGCCGCTTCCGGACGAAGGCAAGATCGCCGCATTGGCGTTGCGCCAGGACGAGCCCCATGAGGACGGCCCCGAAGTTGCCCCGTCGTTGCTCTGCGCGTGCGCGAGATGATGGTGGTAGTAGTGACGCTGAGCGAAGTGATGGTGGTGCCTGGATTTGGCCGAGGCCTCGGTCGCGCTTCCGCCGACCAGGAGAGTCGCCGCGACAACAGCGTACGCCGCCCGCGAACGGGTCACCTGTCCCGCCTTCAGAATCCTTGATGTCAGCATATATCAGTCCCTTGAAACAGTATTGCCACATATGTGACAAGTGGACCCCCGTCCCGGTTTCGTGAAGTCGCGCTTTCGCGGTGCAATAAGGCGCGAATTGGGCAGTAAATCCTGTTTCTGCCGGCTGTAATATCTTGTTACCAGATGCTGTTAATCGATAGATGTTCCGTAATCTTTGAATTTAACAGTTCATTATTTAGCTTAATATCGCAAACTACTTACGAATACAGTCTTCGTTAGCCGAAATAAGTTTTGCCGAAGTAATGCGCCGACGGAAATGCCTTCGCCTGGGTTTCGCGCGCTGGCGGAAAAAAAATTTGGGCGCGCGCGGTCCGATCGCCGCAACGCTTCCCGCGATCGAGGCGCGCGAGGCTTGTTGACGCCATCCCGAAGACCCGGCATGGAGCGGCGACAGGCCGAAATGCCGCTCGGAGGAGGCCGGCAAAGGCCGCAGCGATTAGGCGCGCGATCACGTTGCCGTCATGTTGCACCTGCGCGTTCGCTATGTTAGCAAAGCCGCGATTTTAACGGTCCCGGCACCCCTCGTGCCGGTCAAAAAATCGAAGTCCCGCTTGAATTCCAAGGGCTTGGATCGCTAGGCGCCGCTTCTTGGCGACGGTTTTTCCCTTGCGAGTTTGACAGCAAAAAGAGCTAAGTCTGTGGCTGCTGAAGATCCGTCTGTTTCGGGAGTGTCCGGCCGTTATGCTACGGCCTTGTTCGAGTTGGCCCGCGATGAAAAGTTGATCGACGCGGTCAAAGCAGATCTCGAACAATTCAATGCCATGCTGGCCGACAGCGCCGATCTGAGGCGGTTGGTGCGCAGCCCGGTATTTGCGGCGGATGCGCAGTTGAAGGCGCTCGACGCGGTGCTCGGAAAGGCCGCAATAGCCGGCATTTCCGCCAATTTCCTGAAAGTCCTCACCGCCAATCGCAGGCTGTTTGCCGTCACTGACGTGGTCCGCGCCTTCAACGCGCTGGTCGCGAAATTCAAGGGCGAGGCGGTGGCCGATGTCACCGTAGCGGAGACGCTCTCGGACAAGAATCTCGACGCCTTGAAGGGTGCGCTGAAAACGGTGACCGGCAAGGACGTGGCACTCAATGTGAAAATCGATCCCTCGATCATCGGCGGGCTTGTGGTCAAACTCGGCAGCCGCATGGTCGATAGTTCGCTTCGCACCAAGCTCAATTCGATCAAGCACGCGATGAAAGAGGCAGGCTGATGGACATCCGCGCCGCGGAAATTTCCGCGATCCTGAAGGAACAGATCAAGAATTTCGGCCAGGAGGCCGAGGTTTCCGAGGTCGGACAGGTGCTGTCCGTCGGCGACGGCATTGCCCGCGTCTACGGTCTGGACAACGTCCAGGCCGGTGAGATGGTCGAGTTCGAGAACGGTACCCGCGGCATGGCGCTCAATCTCGAGACCGACAATGTCGGTATCGTGATCTTCGGCGCCGACCGCGAGATCAAGGAAGGCCAGACCGTCAAGCGCACCCGCGCCATCGTCGACACCCCGGTTGGCAAGGGCCTGCTCGGCCGCGTGGTCGATGCGCTCGGCAATCCGATCGACGGCAAGGGTCCGATCCAGGCGACCGAGCGCCGCCGCGTCGACGTCAAGGCGCCCGGCATCATTCCGCGCAAGTCGGTGAACGAGCCGATGGCGACCGGGTTGAAGGCGATCGATGCGCTGATCCCGATCGGGCGCGGCCAGCGCGAATTGATCATCGGCGACCGCCAGACCGGCAAGACCGCGATCGCGCTCGACGCGATCCTGAACCAGAAGCCCTTGAACGCGACCGGCGACGAGAAGATCAAGCTCTATTGTATCTATGTCGCGATCGGCCAGAAGCGCTCGACCGTGGCCCAGTTCGTCAAGGTGCTGGAAGAGCAGGGCGCGCTGGAATATTCCATCATCGTCGCGGCGACCGCTTCCGACCCGGCGCCGATGCAGTACATCGCGCCGTTCACCGGCTGCACCATGGGCGAATATTTCCGCGACAACGGCATGCATGCGGTCATCATCTATGACGATCTGTCGAAGCAGGCCGTCGCCTATCGCCAGATGTCGCTGCTATTGCGCCGTCCGCCTGGCCGCGAAGCCTATCCGGGCGATGTGTTCTATCTGCACTCGCGCCTCCTGGAGCGCGCTGCCAAGCTCAACGACGACAATGGCTCGGGTTCGCTGACCGCGCTGCCGGTGATCGAAACCCAGGCCAACGACGTGTCGGCCTACATTCCGACCAACGTGATTTCGATTACCGACGGCCAAATCTACCTCGAAAGCGATCTGTTCTTCCAGGGCATCCGGCCTGCGTTGAACGTCGGTCTGTCGGTTTCGCGCGTCGGATCGTCGGCGCAGACCAAGGCGATGAAGAAGGTCGCCGGCAAGATCAAGGGCGAGCTCGCGCAATACCGCGAAATGGCGGCGTTCGCGCAGTTCGGCTCGGACCTCGACGTCGCGACCCAGCGCCTGCTCAACCGCGGCTCGCGCCTGACCGAACTGTTGAAGCAACCGCAGTTCTCGCCGCTGAAGATGGAAGAGCAGGTGTGCGTGATCTGGGCCGGCACCAACGGCTATCTCGATCCGCTTCCGGTCAACAAGGTGCGCGCGTTCGAAGACGGCCTGTTGTCGCTGTTGCGCGGCAAGAACGCCGACATCCTCAATGCCATCCGCGACAGCCGCGACCTCTCCGACGATACCGCCGGCAAGCTGAAGGCGGCGGTCGAAGGTTACGCGAAGTCTTTTGCATGATGCCGTTATAGCCGGGCTTGTCGGCGCAAGTCGGGTTTACCGGACTTGCGCAAAAATGAATGGAAGCACGGAGCTCGGGAACCGAGCTCCTATTCATCCACGTCTTTGGGCGTGGATGGTGAGACGGGGTTGCCCGGCACAAGGCCTGGCATGACGAAGAGATGGGCTAGCGGTTCGACGTTCAAGGATCGGATCGCCGGGGTGAACTAAGAATGGCGTCACTGAAAGACATGCGGGTCCGCATCGCCTCCACCAAGGCGACGCAGAAGATCACCAAGGCCATGCAGATGGTGGCGGCGTCGAAATTGCGCCGTGCGCAGACCGCGGCCGAAGCGGCGCGGCCCTATGCGGACAAGATGGGTGCCGTGATCGCCAATATCGCGCGCGCCGCCGCGGGCTCGCCGGGCGCGCCGGTGCTGCTCGCCGGCACCGGCAGGGATCAGGTTCATCTGCTGTTGGTGTGCACCGGCGAGCGCGGCTTGTGCGGCGCGTTCAATTCCTCGATCGTGCGGCTGGCACGTGAGCGGGCATATGACCTGATGAACCAGGGCAAGGAAGTGAAATTCTTCTGCGTCGGCCGCAAGGGTTTCGAGCAGTTGCGCCGCACCTTCGAGAAACAGATCGTCGAGACCGTCGAGCTGCGCTCGGTTCGCCAGCTCGGCTTCCTCAACGCCGAAGACATCGCCAACAAGGTGATCGCGCGCTTCGATGCCGGCGAGTTCGACGTCTGCACGCTGTTCTATTCGCGCTTCAGGACGGTGATCTCGCAGATCCCGACCGCGCAGCAGATCATTCCGCTGGTGGTGGAGGCCGCCGCCAATGCCGGGCCCGCGACATCCTATGAGTATGAGCCGGAAGAGGACGAGATCCTGACCCGCCTGTTGCCGCGCAATCTGGCGGTGCAGGTGTTCCGCGCCCTGCTGGAAAACAACGCGTCATTCTACGGCTCGCAGATGAGTGCGATGGACAGCGCCACCCGCAACGCCGGCGACATGATCCGCAAGCAGACCCTGATCTACAATCGAACCCGCCAGGCGATGATCACCAAGGAGCTGATTGAAATCATCTCCGGCGCCGAGGCGCTCTGATAGCCGCATGTCGACGATTGCTTGAGATCAAGAATTCGAAGGAGAGATTTCATGGCTACACCCGCCAACCAGATCGGTCGTATCACGCAAGTCATCGGCGCCGTGGTCGACGTGCAGTTCGAAGGACACCTGCCGGCGATTCTGAACGCGCTCGAGACCCAGAACGGCGGCAATCGCCTGGTGCTCGAGGTCGCCCAGCATCTCGGTGAGTCCACAGTTCGCACCATCGCGATGGATACGGCCGAAGGCCTCGTCCGCGGCCAGGAGGTCAGCGACACAGGGGTTCCGATCATGGTGCCGGTGGGCGTGGGCACGCTCGGCCGCATCATGAACGTGATCGGCGAGCCGGTCGATGAAGCCGGGCCGATCAAATCGGAGGGCAACCGCGCCATCCATCAGCCGGCGCCGGCCTACACCGACCAGTCGACGGAATCAGAAATTCTCGTCACCGGCATCAAGGTCGTCGATCTCCTGGCGCCTTACGCCAAGGGCGGCAAGATCGGCCTGTTCGGCGGCGCCGGCGTCGGCAAGACCGTGCTGATTCAGGAGCTGATCAACAACGTTGCGAAGGCGCACGGCGGCTACTCGGTGTTCGCCGGCGTCGGCGAGCGGACCCGCGAAGGCAACGATCTCTATCACGAGTTCATCGAATCCGGCGTTAACAAGAAGGGCGGCGGCGAAGGCTCGAAATGCGCACTGGTGTACGGCCAGATGAACGAGCCGCCGGGCGCCCGCGCCCGCGTCGGCCTCACCGGCCTGACGGTCGCCGAGCATTTCCGCGACCAGGGCCAGGACGTGCTGTTCTTCGTCGACAACATCTTCCGCTTCACCCAGGCGGGCTCCGAAGTGTCGGCGCTGCTCGGCCGCATTCCTTCGGCCGTGGGCTATCAGCCGACGCTTGGCACCGACATGGGCGCGCTGCAGGAGCGCATCACCACCACCACCAAGGGCTCGATCACCTCGATCCAGGCGATCTACGTTCCCGCCGACGACTACACCGATCCGGCGCCGGCAACCACGTTTGCCCATCTCGACGCGACGACCAACCTCGATCGCGCGATCTCGGAGAAGGGTATCTATCCGGCGGTCAATCCGCTCGATTCGACGTCGCGCATGCTTTCGCCGCTGATTGTCGGCGAGGAGCACTACACCACCGCACGCCTGGTGCAGCAGATCCTGCAGCGCTACAAGTCGCTGCAGGATATCATCGCCATTCTCGGCATGGACGAACTGAGCGAAGAGGACAAGATCACGGTGGCGCGCGCGCGCAAGATCGAGCGTTTCCTGTCGCAGCCGTTCTTCGTTGCCGAAGTCTTCACCGGTTCGCCCGGCAAGTTCGTCGAGCTCGCCGACACCATCAAGGGTTTCCGCGGTCTGTGCGAAGGCAAGTACGATCATCTGCCCGAGCAAGCCTTCTACATGGTCGGCACCATCGAAGAGGCGGTCGAGAAGGGCAAGAAGCTGGCGGGGGAAGCGGCCTAAGCCTTGTGATGTCGTCATTGCCGGCCTTGAGCCGGCAAATCCATCGATAGAGAGAACGTTTTGATTGATGGACCCGCGGGTCAAGCCCGCGGGCGACAACGGAAAGAGCGGAAAGACCATGGCTACGTTCCACTTCGATCTCGTTTCGCCGGAAAAGCTGGCGTTCTCCGGAGAAGTCGATCAGGTCGACATCCCGGGCGTCGAGGGCGATTTTGGCGTGCTCGCAGGACATGCGCCGGTGGTGGCCGCGATCCGGCCGGGTATCCTCACCGTGACGACGGGCGGTTCGCACGAGAAGATCATCGTGCTCGGCGGCCTTGCCGAGGTCTCCGAGAAAGGCCTCACCGTGCTCGCCGATGTGGCCACCTCGCTCGAGGAACTCGATCGCGCGAAGTTCGCCGAGACCATCTCGGATATGGAAGAGAAACTCAAAGAGAAGGACGGTTCCGAGCTCGACCGCGCGATCGAGCGTCTCGATCATTTCAAGAGCATTCAGCACCAGCTCAGTACGACGGCGCTGCATTAATGCGCGCTACTTCTTATCGAGCTTGCGACCGTCGGTGCCGGGCAGAGTGGCGACCTTCATCGACAGCACCGCGTCGACAAGATCGCTCGGCGTTAGCTGGCCATACATGAACGGCCTGATCCGGTCGCCCATCCGCAGCAGGGCGAATCCATAGGTGCTCGACATCAAGGCAACGGTAGTCGCCTTGATCGCACGATCGTCGGGGTCATCGAGCGTCGCCGCGACGAGACTTTCGAAAATCTCATAGCAAGTCGTGGCGGCTTCGGTCAGCTTCGGATCGAGCGGCAGGGCGCTGAAAAGATCGGACGCGAACATCAGCCGGAATAGTTGCGGACGCTCGGCCGCGAAGGCCAAATAGGCGCGGCCCGAGGCGGTAAGGCGCATCTCGGGGGTTTTCCCGGTCGCGTTGCGATAGATGCTCGCAAGCCTCTCAAAGCCCTCGGCGGCGATCGCAGCCAGCAGCGCGCGCCGATCGGCAAAGTGCCGGTAGGGCGCCGCGCGCGATACCCCGAGCGACGCCGCAAGCTCGCGTAACGAGAGATTCTCATAGCCGATGCGTTCGATCTCCACACCTGCCGCGGCGATCAGCGCGGCACGCAAATCCCCGTGGTGATAGCTCGAATTCTTAGCCATGAATTGATGTTGACACGGCTTACATTTGAACGCAATGTGAGCGGTGTCAACTTGAGCTGGAGCGTGTCATGAATCTCACAGCCGCGACGCTGGCAACACTGATCCTGACCACCATGCCGGCGCTCTCTGCAGGTTTTGAACGCGTCACCGTGACCGATCCAGATGGTCCGCCACTCGAGGCCGGTATCTGGTATCCGAGCGAGGCGTCAGCCTCCCCTCAGCCACTCGGTCTCTACCAGCAGAACGTCGCGACCGATGCCGCCGTCGCCGGGCACGGCTTGCCGCTCATCGTGATGTCGCACGGCAGCGGCGGCTCCTTCGAAGGCCATTACGACACGGCGCTGGCGCTCGCGGCGGCCGGCTTCGTGGTGGCGGCGCTCACCCATACCGGCGACAACTACCGCGACCACAGCGGATTCGCTCAGATCGAAAAAGACCGACCGCGCCATATCAAGGCTCTGGTCGACTACATGCTCGAATCGTGGCCGCACCGCGATCTGATCGATCCGGCGCGCATCGGCATGTTCGGTTTCTCGGCCGGCGGCTTTACGGTGCTGGTTCTGATCGGCGGCGAACCGGACATGACGCTTGGCCCAGCCTATTGCGCAACGTATCCCGACGAGTGGGCCTGCCGCAAAATAAGGGAATATGGCAGCGCACGGGCGGCGCCGAACGCGCTTGTGCACGACCCGCGCATCTCGGCCGCCGTGATTGCTGCGCCCGCCGTCGGTTACGCCTTCACGCCGGAAGCGCTGGCAGGCATCAAGGCCCCAATTCAGCTTTGGCGGGGCGACAGCGACGAAATCCTTCCGCATCCGCGGCATGCCCAGCATGTGTATGATGGACTGCCGAGCAAGCCCGAATATCATGTCGTGCCGAACGCCGGCCATTTTGCATTCCTGGCGCCCTGCACCGCGATAGCCGAGAAATTTGCCCCCGAAATCTGCCGCGACCCCGCGGGCTTCGATCGCGCGGCGTTCCATCAGCAATTCAATTCTGCCGTGGTGGCCTTCCTGAAGGCGAAGCTGCCGGCGCGGCCATAGGGCAGGCGCGAGCTAACCAAATACTCAATCGTATCAGTACCTAAAGCACTGGGCTGGGCCTGGGAAGCCGGTTGCGCCGAGGAACTTGTGGCGGCATTGTGCGGCCGTTGATCGTTGTCCGGGGCGGGTCATGAAACGCAAGATAGCGGCGATTTTTGCGGCCGATATTGCCGGCTACTCGCGGCTGGTCGCCGAGGACGAAGAGGAAACGCTGCGGCGTCTCGCCTCCTATCGCTCCGTGGTCGACGACTTCATCGCCAAGGCGGGCGGACGGATTTTCAACACCGCGGGCGATGCCGTGCTCGCGGAATTCCCGAGCGCGGTCGAAGCGGTGCGTTGCGCGATCGACATCCAGGAAAGCCTGCGCACCCGCAATCTCGCGTATCAGCCGAGCCGGCAGATGAGCTTTCGCATCGGCATCACCATCGGCGACGTGGTCGAGCGCGATGGCGATCTGCTCGGCGACGGCGTCAACATCGCCGCGCGCCTGGAGGGGCTCGCCGAAGTCGGCGGCATCTGCGTCTCCCGCGCGGTGCATGAGCAGGTCGCCAATAAGCTGTCGGTGCAGTTCGCCGATATCGGCGCGCAGGAGGTAAAGAACATCCCGACCCCGGTGCACGCCTACATGGTGGCGATGCGACGCGAGGACGGCAGCTATTCGATGCCGCAGGTCAAGAAGCAGCCCACGAAAGCGGCGCACGCCGCGCCGGTCTGGATGTGGCCACTGGTGGTGATGGTGGTGTGCCTGGTTGCCATCGGCGTCGGCGGATTTCTCTATTTCACCAAGCTGGAATTGCCGGTTACGGTGCCGAAGGAGACATTGGCGGCCAGCAACAATGCCGCGCCTGCGCCGCCCTCAATCCCGTCGGGCGAAAAATTCGCGCCCGAGAACGTACCGTTCGTCGGCGACCGGGCGCGCACCAATCTGACCAACGAATATGTTCCCGGCGCTGACTACAAGGCTCTTGCCCTAAGCAATATCGGCGTTTCGGGTTTCGTGACCGGGCAGCCAAACGAGGAAGCAGCGAAGAACGGCGCGTTGGAGCTTTGTCAGAGGCGCGCGAACGGCACGCCGGGCGGACGCTCATGTGAATTTTATGCGGTAGGCAACACGGTGGTCTACACGCACGGCAAGCCGCCGCTGCCGCCGACGCCGTGGATCAGGCACGACCCGTCGACCGAGCGGTCCTTCGCCACGAAGGATCTTCCGCTGATCCGCGACCCCGGAAAGACCCGGCTGGAGAACGTGTTCGTGCCCGGCCGCAAACCCCGCGCCATCGCCGTCGGGCCCGGCGGGCAATTCACCTTCTTCACCAACGGCGATAGCATGGAGGATTCGGCACGCCGGGCGCTGGAATCCTGCGGCGTCTTCGCCGGCGTCCCCTGTATGATCGTGGCTGCCGACGACGTGTTCGTGGTTCCGGTCCCGAGCATCATGCGCGCTGTTGGCTTCTTCCATGCATCGAGCAGCTCCTCGATTGCGGCTGACGTGCGCGACGACGCCGCGCGAAAACTCGCGGACGCGCCGTCCGGCTGGAATGCGGTTGCTGTCGGTACCTCGGGGCGTCCGGGGTTGGGGTTGAAGGCGAACAGCGAGCAGAATGCGATCAACGATGCGCTCGGCAATTGCGTCAAGCGCGATACCGATTGCCACGTCATCGCGGTCGGCCCGTTTGCGGTGCAGCCGAATTAGCCCGTCTTCGCGGACTGGAGTGTTTTCGGGAGCCGGCCTATTACAAACCAAATGGTCCGCCGGACCGTTGCGCCTTCATGCGGCTGTTACATCTGAACGCAGGCTGAAACCGGAAATCGGAATGTGGCTATATAACCATGACAGGCAAGCGCACATGTTCAAACGTGACCCTTTTCCAGTCCTTGTCGCCCGACGTTCGTACCTGTTTGGCAGCATCACTTGCGCGGTGATACGTCCGCCAGTTTTGCTTCGTTGAAGCTCCCGCATTCCAGGTAAAGCGAGATTCCCCACAGCATTTTCCTGATAACGAAGCTCGATTTGACCCCCGCCTTGGCGCAATCGATCAGCGCATTGATCAAGATGCGGGCTTTCTTCGCCGCAAGCGTCTTATCGTGAATCGAGTACCGCATTTTGCCTAAGCGACAGTGTTACGAATTTCGATTTGGTGTCCGTTCGTGCAGCGCATTGTTTTCCGTCCCCTCCTCGCGCGAGAGCTCCGCGCCAAAAGCGGTCACCCCGCAAATTGCGCGAAGCTGCGCGCCACTTCGCGATACACCTCGCGCCGGAACGGCACCACGAGATCGGCGAGTTGGTCAAGGCGCTCCCAGCGCCAGGCGTCGAACTCGGCCGGCTGGCCGTTGCGCGGCGTCAAGGGATCGATCTCGCCCTCGCTTCCCGTGAAGCGCAGCGCGAACCATCGCTGCCGCTGGCCGCGAAAATTCCCAAGCCGATGGGGCGGGCCGTCATAGGGCGGAAACTCGTACGTCAACCAATCGGTCTCGCCGAGATAGCCGGCGTCGCGTACGCCGGTCTCTTCCCATAGTTCGCGCATCGCGGCGGCGCGCAAATCCTCGCCCTCGTCGACGCCACCCTGCGGCATCTGCCACTCCAGGCCAGGGAGAATGATTTCAGGCCCGTCGCTCCTGAAGCGCCGACCGATCAGGACGAGACCGGCGGCATTGAACAACGCGATCCCGACATTGGGACGATAGGGTTTTGTCTCACTGAACCTCCCCATGGCTAAAGCCAGGGGGTTCTGAGAGAGGCAGAAGGCAGTCTTTCCGGGGCTCTCGCGGTCTCTGTTTGCAGAGGCGCTACATCATCCCCGGCCTCGACGGCCGGCCCAACTCTCTTGATCCGGCGACCCGCTCTAACGCCATTACGGACGTGGGGTTGGGCAAAGCCCTTCCCGCTTGCAGGTTGAAGTACACTCGACATCGCCGTCCTCAGGAGCGGTTCCGCACTGGCCCAAGCGATCTTGACTTGGGGAATGTCGAGCAAATTCGTATCGCAGCATGTCGCAAGAAACGCGCTGTAGAGATCACGTTGAACCGGCTCTGTCCTGCCATCGCCGAACACATGAACCCGCTGCGAGAGCGGCTTCTTGATGTATTCGCCCGTGGTATGATCGAACTGGCTCAACCGTGTATGCCGGGTTTTGATCTCAATCACTCCACCGCCAGCACTTGCAGCCTTGCGCTGAAGCATCGAGATCAACATTCCTGGCGCACGCACTTTCACGCTGCGACCGTAGTTCTTCTGAAATGACTTGTAGCTCAACTCCTCTGTTTTGATGGTTGTCCCTTGACCGAGAATGCGGTTCGCCAACTCGCCATGCGATCGCTTGCGCTCGGCAGCCAATACTCGATCGCGCTCGCGTTTCGAAGCGGCAAGCGCCTGATAGCGCTGCGACCTGTTCCACCTTCTCTTACCCTTGATCGCGCGCCCTTTGGCATCGAAGTTGTCCAGGTTGGTTGCACGTCGCGAGCGGTCCATCGCGCGCTGGATACGCCGGCAGTCGTTCCACGGTTCGACGACGCTCGGGCATAACTGCTCCAAAATAGCGTCGTCGCTTGATACCGCCGCGATGCTGGACGGCCCGATGTCGAGTCCGACAGTACCGTCCTTGGTGGTGTGCGTAGCGGGCGGCAAGCCCTCTTGCACCAACTGGCAAAACCAGCGAACGCGGCCCTTGATCTCGCGCCGGATAATGCGGACATACTTGGTCCTGGCCGCGAGCGCTTCTCTTTGCCAATCGCGTTTGTCCTTTGGATCGAGCATAAGCGGCAGCACAAGGCCGCTGTAGTGCACGGCCGGAACCGGCTCGGCGCGGTAGCGGATCACAGCGTCCGCTTTGCCCTCGATGCTGTTCAGCCGGTTTAACGATTTGAACCGTGGGCGGCCGCGCTTGCCAAACGCATACTGCTCGGCTGCCCGGAACGCGCGCAAACTCGTGGTTTGCGTGTCGTGGCTGCCGAGGTGATCGCCGATCCAGCAGGCATTGCGGCAGGAGAGCGCATGCTTTTCAATCTCGCGCGAGGTGAAGCCGAACCGCTCCAGTTCGGCCCGGAACGCTTGCGAGCGCGCTTTGTTGTGACGCTTGTCCACTGTCGCAGGCATGGCGCGTGCGGCTTGCCATGCCTTCGATTGCTTCATCAGATCGAGGCGGCGAAGGCACTCCTGCAAACAGGCATTATAGAGGTGCCGGGCCGCGTTCAGCCGCGTATCCAATGTCTTCTCATCCGCCGCAGTCGTCTGAAGCGGGAACTCGGCGACGAAGGACAGGGTTTTAACGCGCGGCATCACAGTCCTCTACGCATCAATTGCCGACTGCATTCATCTGCTAAAGCCGGATAGCTCTCTCCTATGGCTCTCCTATGGCTGAGTAAATCTTTGCTCGAATAGCTTGTACCGCAGAGGCGATGCCAACCCGACCAGCGACTTCCTCTAATGCCCTGTCGTACGCTGTTAGATTATGCCGGATGAAGTTTACGGTGATGCGTTCGAGAAACTTGGCGGGTGCATCTTCCGCCGCCCCGTCTCCATCCCAGTGCCGTTCGTTATACGCTTCAATCGTCGCACGTCTCACCCAATGTTCCGGGCGCGTTTCAACAGAAACGTGCATTTCCAGAACCTGCTGCATCAGTGCCGCGCGCTTTGTCTCCACGGCAGTCTTTGCTCCGCACTGACGCCGAGCAGCTTTCGCTTTTGCAGCAAGAAACTCTGACGACACCTCGAAGGAAGCTACTCTTGCGGTGTCGTAGAGGCGCGTAGGCGCTGATTTCGCATAATGAGAATTGCGCCTTACCATATCCGGTTCCCCAACGAGCGTGATGAGGGCTTGTGTCCATCCTCGCGCCTTAAGACCGGCAATTGAAATCATTTGAGGCTTTTCCATCAGACCCTCTTCTGATTTTCAATGTATTGCTTGATGAGCGCGAGGGGAGTGCCGCCGACCGAAGACACAAAATAACTGTTCGTCCATAATGTTGGAATGCGCCTGCGCAGCACCCGGAACTGCTGACGGAGAACACGCGAAGACCGGCGCTTGATGCCCTTCACCAGCCGGTGGATGCCGTATTGCGGATCGCAGCCGACAAGCAGATGGACGTGGTCTGGCACGACTTCCATTTCAATCAGCGCCGATTGCGTCTCGTCGCATACTTGCCGAATTAGTTTCTTAAGTTTGGCGTCGATAGGCGGATTAAGAACTGGCTTACGGTATTTCGGGCAAAAACACCACGTGATATTTGCACGAGAAGAGAACGTTCCTGTTCGATCTGAAGTCCGCCACAGCCTATTATATACCTGGCTGATGTCTAATAGCAAAGAGGCGCTCACCCCATAGTTGAAACTAGGGGCTTGCGCGCCTAAGTTCGGTCATTTATTCAATGGTACTCAATGGCTGACATTCCGCGTTCGCGCTTCGCGCGCCCCGGAATGACGCACGCCAAACTAGCTCCCTGCAAGGCCGGAAAATTCCTTCACCACGCGCTCGTAGACCGGCCGCTTGAACGGCACGATCAGCTCGGGAAGATTCTTCATCGGCTCCCAGCGCCAATTGACGAACTCGGCCTTGTGGCCGTCGCCGGGATTGGCGACGTTGATCTCCGCATCCTTGCCGGTGAAGCGCATCGCGAACCATTTTTGGCGCTGGCCGCGATAGCGGCCTTTCCAGGCGCGTCCAGCGACGGTGCGGGGGATGTCGTAGATCAGCCAGTCGACGACCTCGCCGAGCTTTTCGACCGAGCGGACGCTGGTTTCCTCGTAAAGCTCGCGCCTGGCCGCTTCCCAGGTATCTTCGCCGGGATCGACCCCGCCTTGCGGCATTTGCCAGACGTGGGAGTCGTAGACATGCTCGATGCCGCCGGCGCGACGACCGATGAAGACCAGCCCATCCTTGTTGATCAGCATCATGCCGACACAGGTCCGGTAGGGCAGATCTTCGTAACGCGTCATTCCGTCACAGCCTTTTCCCGGCTAAAGCCAGCCTTGGCAGCCCCGACGCCCGCCAGCTTGCCGGGGCGGCCATTAAAACATCATCCGCAAAAGCCTGTCCCACATTTTGTCGCGGGTCGAAAAAATCATGCTCAAACAATGGACTAGAGCTCGGGAGCAACTGCACCTCAAGCGATCCGCTTCAAGTCGATCTTGATTTCAGCATGGCGGTTGTCAATGGCACAAGCATGATGCCATGGGCGTCCAGCGTCTTGACCCAGGCGGCGATGCGCTCGATTGAAATCGGCAGCGCCGAGGCGATGCCGACCGCGAATCCGCGCTCCTTCGCTAGGCTTTCGAGCTTGGCCAGCGCGCGGTCGATCTCGCCTGCCGTCGGCACCGCGTCGATCGTGACATCGCCCTTGGCAAACGGCATCGCCTGGGTGCCCGCGAGTACAGCGGCGACGCTGCGCGGCGCCGCGCCATCGTCGAAGAAGCTAAGGCCGCGTTTGGCCGCCTCGCGGATGATCGGCGTCATCGCAGCGTCGGTTGCGACAAAGCGCGCGCCCATGAAATTGGCGATTCCCGCGTAGCCCTGCAGCCGACTGAGATGCCAGAACAGCCGGTCGAGATTCTGCTCCGGCGTGAGCGAGGTGAGCAGCGTCTGCGGGCCGGGGTCGTTGTCGGGATAGTCGTAAGGCTCCATCGGAATCTGCAGCAGGATCTCGTGGCGTTGCGCGCGCGCCCGCTCCGCGAGCTTTTCGGGATCGGAGCCGTAGGGCGTGAATGCCAGCGTCACCGCCGGCGGCAGCTTCATGATGGCGTCGGTCGTTTTCGCAGCGCCAACGCCCAAGCTCCCCACGACGATGGACACCACCGGCATTTTCGAAGCCTTCACGCGGTCGGCATCGGCTGCGTAAACGGTGAATGGTTTCAGCCCATCCGCTACCACCGGGACCATCCCGTAGCGGGTTTTTTCCAGCAGCCGCTGGTCGATCCCGGCCATCGGGGCGGGGGCCGAGGAGCCGGCATCGCCCTCGGCCCTGCCGTCGGGCGCGTCAGTCCCGATCACGACGTCCTGGCGCTTGCCGCTCGAGCCGTCGATAATGGTGACGGTTTTTTGTTCACCCGGCGCGGCCGCCTTGGGCGCCGATTTCGCGGCGTTCTCGGCAGGCGCCGCGGTTGTCTTTTCGTCGACCGGTTTGCCCTCGCGCAGCGCGACACGCGCGACTGGCTCGCCGCCCAGCGGATTGCCGCCAAAGATAGCGAAGCCTGCGAAAACCGCCAGGAACAGGCCGAGCAGCACGGCCAGCGCCTGCATCGCCGTAAACGGCAGCCGGAAGCGGCGCTTTCGCCGCACCGTCTTCTGCCCGAGCGGGGCGCTCAGATCGTCGGCCGTCTCTGCCATGAATGGTCCCGAATCAATCGGCCGACGATACCACGGCGGGGCGAGGGCGCAGCAGGTCCGGGCCGCTGGCGGGAACCCTGGGGAACCGCGCACAACAAAAAGGGCGACCCCGAGACGCCGCCCTTTTCGTGAGCTCTTAGGTTCGACCCGATCGGTTAGTTGGCGACCTTGCCAGCGGCCTTGTCGCCGGCGGCGGCCGGCGCCGGGGTCGCCGCGCTGTCCTTGATGCCGTGCAACAGGTCGTCCGCCATCTTCAAGGCCTTGTCGTCCTTGGCGTCCGGTGGAACGTAGGATTGCGAACCGGTCTTCTCGTCGCCATCGGATTTCAGGTGGCCGCGCAGCGAGGCTTCGCCCTTGGTGTCGGTGCGCGATTTCAGCTCGTCCGGCACATCCTGCAACACCTCGATATCGGGAACGATACCTTTGGCCTGGATCGACTTGCCCGATGGCGTGTAGTAGCGCGCGGTGGTGAGACGCAACGCGCCGTTGCCGTTGCCGAGCGGAATGATGGTCTGCACCGAGCCCTTGCCGAACGAGCGCGTGCCGACCAAGGTTGCGCGCTTGTGGTCCTGCAGCGCGCCGGCAACGATTTCGGAGGCCGAGGCCGAGCCGCCGTTGATCAGGACGATCACCGGCTTGCCCTTGGTGAGGTCGCCCGGGTGGGCGGTACGGCGCTGGGTTTCGTCGGCGTTGCGGCCGCGGGTCGAGACGATCTCGCCGCGCTCCAGGAAGCTGTCGGAAACCGTCACCGCCTCTTCCAGCAACCCGCCGGGATTGTTGCGCAGGTCGATGATGAAGCCCTTGAGCTTGTCGCCGATCTGGTTCTGCAGATTGGCGATTTCCTTCTTCAGGCCTTCAGTGGTCTGCTCGTTGAAGGTGGTGATGCGGACATAGCCGATGTCGTCGGCCTCGACATGCGCAAGCACCGAGCGGACGCGGATGTTGTCACGCACCAGCGTGACGTCGATCGGGTTGTCCACGCCCTTGCGGATGATCTTCAGCTTGATCTTGGTGTTGACCGGCCCGCGCATCTTCTCGACCGCCTGATTGAGGGTCAGGCCCTGCACCTGCTCGTCGTCGAGCGTGGTGATGATGTCGTTGGCGAGGATGCCGGCCTTCGACGCCGGCGTGTCGTAGATCGGCGAGACTACCTTGATCAGGCCGTCTTCCATGGTGACCTCGATGCCGAGCCCGCCGAACTCGCCGCGGGTCTGTACCTGCATGTCACGGAAGCTCTTGGCATCCATGTAACTGGAATGCGGATCGAGCCCGGACAGCATGCCGCTGATCGCGGATTCCACCAGCTTGCTGTCATCGGGCTTCTCGACGTAGTCGCTGCGCACCCGCTCGAAGACGTCGCCGAACAAGTTGAGCTGGTGATAGGTATCGGCGGTCGCGGCGCGCGCGCTCGATCCCATCAGCACGGCGTGCGGCTGCGTCAGGAGCAGCGTCAATGCTGCGCCGGTGGCGGCGCTGAGGAGGATTACAGAAGTCTTGCGCATCATCCGCGAACCTTTTCGCCTTCATTTGCGGCCCACCATGGGCCTGGATCGATTGGAGTGCCGTCCTTACGGAACTCGACATAAAGCACGGGTTGACTCGCAGTGGTGGCGAGAATGGATGCCACCTGGGACGTCGTCCCCATGGTCGCGACCGGCTCCCCCGTGAGCACAAACTGGCCGATGTTAACCGAAATTCGCTCCATCCCGGCGATGAGGACATGATACCCGCCCCCGGCATTGAGGATCAAGAGTTGTCCATAGCTGCGGAATGGACCGGCGTAAACAACCCAGCCATCACACGGCGTTGTGACCTGGGCTCCTGGCCTGGTTGCCAAAGAAATGCCTTTTTCGACGCCTCCGGCACCATCGGAACCGCCGAAATCGCGAATTTTGCCGCCATTGACGGGTAGGGCGAACAGGCCTTTGGCCGACGCGAACGCGATCGCGGGACTCTTGCGGTTGGGGTTCTTCAGGGCAGCCAGATCAAGCTTACCGTTGGCCGTCGCAGGGACGCCCTGCAGGCTCGCACTCACGGCCGCCTTGGCGGCGCTCCTGACGTCCTGCTCCATTGTCGAGATCAGGCCCTGCAGATCGTCGACTTGCCTCGAAAGCGCGATGGCGCGGGCGCCTTCGGCCTCCATATCCTTCTCTTTGGCTGCCTGCTGGCGCTGACGCTCGTCGATCAGGGCGGCGAGGCGGGTCTGATCGCTGCGAATCTTGTCGCGGTCGGTGGCCAGATGGTCGCGTTCGCTCGCGATCGCCAGGCGCAGCGCGACCAATTCGCTGAGGTCGCTGGCGAGCTTCTCGGCGCGGGCGTTCAATTGTGGCACCACGGACCCAAGCAGCATGGCGGTGCGCAGGGATTGGAGTGCGTCCTCAGGTCGCACCAGCAAGGCCGGCGGCGTTCGCCGTCCGGCGCGCTGCAGGGCGGCCAGCACCTCGACCACTTCGGAACGGCGTGAATCGAGCGAGGAACGAACCTGCTGCTCGCGCGCGTCCAGCGCGCGCAGCCGCCCCTCCGCATTGCTGATGCGGGTTTCGACGCTGCGCACCTGGGCTGCGATGTCGATCAGCTGCTGGTTGAATTGGCTGCGGTCCTGGCCGATTGCGGCGATATCGGCTTTCAGCTTTTCCTGCGTGATGGCGGCGTTCTTCTGCTCGGTGCGGGCGGCTTCGAGCTCCTGCTCGCGCTGCTTGATGGCGTCGGGCGCAGCGCCGGTAGCCGGCGGCGGCGCCATAGTGGTCTGTGCCGTCGCAGGTAAGCGGCTCGCGGCGGCAAGGGACAACAGGAGCACGGACAACAGGAGCGGAAGGCAGGATCGCCCGCCGCGGCGGGCGGTGTCGGGGTGCAATGGAAGGTTCTGCGCGCGCTGCATCTCGTCCCGAATGGCTGCTCTCTACGCTTCAAGCGCGGTGGTAGGGATGTCCCGCCAAGATCGTCGCGGCCCGGTAAAGCTGTTCCAGGAGCATAATTCGTACCATTTGATGGGGCCAGGTCGCGGCCCCGAACGCCATGGCAAGCTGTCCATTGCGCCGCAAATCGGGCGAAAGTCCGTCCGCGCCGCCGATGACGAAAGTAGTGCAGGAGACCGACCGGTCCCGCCAGCGTTCGAGATGGCGGGAAAATGCAGCACTGTCGATATTCTCGCCGCGTTCGTCGAGCGTGACAAGCACGGACTTTTCCGGGGTCGCCGCCGAAATCGCCGCGGCTTCCTCGGCGATGCGGGTGGCCGCGTCCCGCGCCCGGCTTTCGGGAATTTCGACGGTCTCGACGCCGCGGAAGCCGAGCTTGCGGCCGATATCGTCGAATCGCTTCTGATAGCGTTCAGCCAGCTCGCGCTCAGGGCCTTGCTTCAGCCGGCCGATGGCAATCACGACGAGGCGCATGCGCACAAACTAGCATGCGCGCCAGCCGATTCGAAATCGGCACTCAAACGCCTATACGACCTTCGCCGCCGTCGGCCCCTGCGTCCACAATCGCTCGAGATTGTAGAATTCGCGTACCTCGGGTCTGAACACGTGCACGATCACCTCGCCGGAATCGATCAACACCCAGTCGCAATTGGGTAAGCCCTCGACGTGGATGTTCTTGATTCCGTTTTCCTTCAGGCCTTTGGCGACGTTCTCCGCGATCGCGCCGACGTGCCGGTTGGCCCGGCCCGTCGTGACGATCATGTAGTCGGAGAATGCCGATTTGCCGCGAAGGTCGATGGTGACCGTTTCTTCCGCCTTCATATCGTCGAGGCGGGAGAGGATCAGATTCAGCGTCTCGTCGGCGTCGGGTTGCGCCTTCAAGGCCGCAGCTTGGGTCGATGTTTTACGCGCGGTTCTGGGAGCCTTGGGTAAAACAGACTTGGACAACACAGGTGTGGCCAGGGACCATTCCTTTCACTGTATCGCGGGCACCGAATCCTAATGATAGCCCGCGCACCATTCTACGCATGTGGGGTTAACGGTTTCAATATCCAGTACCCCCACATTCACTTCCAGCTTCCGTCCGGGTTTCGCAACCCGGTCGACGACAACTTCATTTTCAGTCCGGTGAGGAACACCCAGGCCGGCGCGCGGTGGTCGGCGAGCCTTCTTGCCTCATTCTCGGGCAGGCGATAGCGCGCCAGTGCCTGCGCCGCGGGCGCGGTGAGTGCGCGAAAACTTTGCGGCGGGCGATCGATCACGGCGATCGGTACCTGGTTCGCGATCCGCTGCCAGTTCTGCCAGCGATGAAATTGCGCGAGGTTGTCGGCGCCCATGATCCATACAAAACGCAGGCCGGAACCGCGGCGGCGCAAATAATTGATCGTGTCGATAGTGTAGCGCGTCCCGATGACGGATTCGAGACAACTCACCTCGATGCGCGGATCGTCGGCCACCCGCCGGGCGGCCTCGGTGCGCGCCTCGAGATCGTGCAAAGCGTTTTGATCCTTCAGCGGGTTCCCCGGCGTCACCAGCCACCACACGCGGTCGAGCCGCAGGCGCTTGATCGCGAACAGGCTGACGGCGCGGTGGGCGCGATGCGGCGGATTGAACGAGCCGCCGAGCAGCCCGATACGCATGCCGTCGGAATGGAGCGGGAGGGCTTGAACAATGGACTGCTGCGCGACTGACGCTTCCTTCAACGCGAACTCCGCGTGGGGAACAAGACGTTCACGGCCGCGTCTGCCCGGTGCCGTGGACGCGGTATTTGAAGCTCGTCAGTTGCTCGGCGCCGACCGGACCCCGGGTATGGAATTTCCCTGTGGCGATGCCGATTTCCGCGCCGAAGCCGAATTCGCCGCCGTCGGCGAATTGTGTCGAGGCGTTGTGCAGCACGATTGCCGAGTCCACCTCGTAGAGGAATTTCTGCGCGGCTTTTTCGTCTTCCGTCACGATCGCATCGGTATGGTGCGAGCCGTGATGGTGAATATGCGCGATCGCCTCGTCAACACCGTCGACGACTTTCGCGGCGATGATGGCGTCCTCGTACTCGGTGTCCCAGTCTTCCTCGGATGCCGGCTTCACCCTGCTATCGACGCGCTGCACGGCGTCGTCGCCGCGCACCTCGCAGCCGGCGTCGATCAGCATTTCGACCAGGGGCTTGAGGTTGGTGGCTTGGCCTGCCCGGTCGACCAGCAAGGTCTCGGCCGCGCCGCAGACGCCGGGGCGGCGCATCTTGGCGTTCAGCACGATCGACTTCGCCATTTCCAGATTGGCGGCGTGGTCGACATAGACGTGGTTGACGCCTTCGAGATGCGCGAATACCGGCACCCGCGCCTCAGCCTCGACGCGGGCGACCAGGCTCTTGCCGCCGCGCGGCACGATCACATCGATGCCCCCGTTCAGTCCTGTGAGCAGTAGCCCGACCGCGGTGCGGTCTCGGGTCGGCACCAGCGTGATCGAAGCCTCGGGCAGCCCCGCCTCGCGCAGGCCCTGCACCAGGCAGTCATGGATCGCCCGGCAGGAGCGGAAGCTATCCGAGCCGCCGCGCAGGATCACCGCGTTGCCGGATTTCAGGCACAGCACGCCGGCGTCGGCCGCGACATTGGGACGGCTCTCGAAGATCACGGCGACGACGCCGAGCGGCACCCGCACGCGTTCGATGATCATGCCGTTCGGCCGCTGCCAGCTCTCGGTCACGACGCCGACCGGATCGGGGATGTTGCGCACGGTGGCGATGCCGTCGGCCATCGCGTCGATGCGCGCCTGCGTCAGCGTCAGGCGGTCGATGAAGGCGGAGGTCGCGCCGGTCGCGCGCACCTCGGCGACGTCTTCCGCATTGGCCGCGAGAATTGCCGACGCATCGGCACGGATGGCGCGCTCCATCGCTTCCAGCGCGCGATTCTTCTGCTCGGACGAGGCGAGCGACAGTAGGCGCGCGGCAGCGCGGGCGTGGCCGGCAAGGTCATTCATCAGGGCCGGCAAATCGGCGGTGCCGTCGATTGCCTTCAAGGGCGCGCTCATATCGGGTTCAGGCTCGGATTCCAGACTTGGACTAAGGCCGTGTCCTAGCATGGAAATCGAGGGCTTGGCGAGGCACCGAACCGGCAGGGCTGACAGGCGGCCGCAGGCTGGGCAGTTCGGCCAATGGCCTAGCTGGCCAAAAACGTGCTGCTCGGGCCCACCACGAGGTCGTCGCGGTGGATCATTTCGGCACGGCCGCTGATGCCGAGGATCGCCATCGCATCCGGCGAGGAGCGGCCCTTGATCTTGTCGGCATCCTCGGCGTCATAGGCCACCAGGCCGCGGCCGACTTCATGAGTGTCGGGGCCGCGCACGATCACGGCGTCACCGCGGGCGAACTGCCCGTCGATCCGGATCACGCCGGCCGGCAGCAGGCTCTTGCCGGCGCGCAGCGCACTCACCGCGCCGGCGTCGATGGTCAGCGTGCCTTTCGGCTCCAGCGAGCCGGCGATCCAGCGTTTGCGCGCGGTAACGGGATTCGCAGGCGTCAGGAACCAGGTGCAGCGCCCACCGTTTGCAATCGCTTGCAACGGATGCTCGATCTTGCCCGAGGCGATCAGCATATGCGTGCCGCCGGTGGTCGCGATCTTGGCCGCCTCGATCTTGGTGAGCATGCCGCCCCGCGACATCTCGGATTCGGCCGAGCCCGCCATCGCCTCAATCTCGGCGGTGACGGTCTCGACGATCGGGATCAACTTGGCGTTCGGGTTTTGCGACGGCGGCGCGTCATAGAGGCCGTCGATATCCGACAACAGGATCAACAGGTCCGCGCTCGCCATGGTGGCGACTCTTGCTGCGAGGCGGTCGTTGTCGCCGTAGCGGATCTCGTTGGTGGCGACCGTGTCGTTCTCGTTGATCACGGGCACCGCGCGCCATTCCAGCAATTTGGCGATGGTCGAGCGCGCGTTGAGATAGCGGCGGCGCTCCTCGGTATCCTGAAACGTCACCAGGATCTGGCCGGCGCCGATGCCGTGATCGCCCAGCACTTCCGACCAGATCCGCGCCAGCGCGATCTGGCCAACCGCCGCCGCGCCCTGGCTCTCCTCCAGCTTGAGCGCGCCGCGCGGCAGCTTCAAGCGGCTGCGGCCGAGCGCAATCGAACCCGACGACACGATCAGGAGCTCGCGGCCCTCGCCATGCAGTTTGGCGAGGTCGGCGGCGAGCGCGGACAGCCATGACGTCCGCACCTCGCCCGCCTCGGAATCGATCAAGAGCGACGAGCCGACCTTGACGACGATGCGGCGGAAATTTTTTAAGCTGGGGCGGGCCATGAGCGGTCGAATATCGGTGGTCTGATCGAGCGGTATTTGCTGAAAGCAATACGCGCCACCTCCATGATTTGGAAGTGGCGCGGCGAACGAGAAGTCAGCTTATAGCAGCTGGCGCACTTTATGGCCATTCCAAGGGCCATCCGGCTCTGCTGTAATGGGTCAAATGATAAAGAGGAGGAACAAGGAGTGGACCGTCGAAACTTCATCGCCGGCTGCCTCTGTTTACCGCTCGTTGTGAAAGCGGGCGCGGCGCGCGCCGCGTCGGGTCCGCTGACCCGGATCATCTTTCCATTTTCGGCCGGTGGCGGCGGCGATGCGCTGTGCCGCATCCTGGCGCAGGACATAAGCACTACGTTGGACCGCACCATCATCGTCGAGAACCGCACCGGGGGCGACGGGCTGATCGGGATCAAGGCGGTGAAGGGCGCCAATCCCGACGGCGCCACTGTGCTGGTAACCACCGGCCCGACCATGTACCTGTTACCGATGGTGGAGGCCGAGCCGAGCTTCAATACGGCCACGGATTTCGTGCCGGTCTCGCTTCTGGCGCGCTTCGAATTCGGCATCGTGACCGGGCCGACGGTGGACGCCAAGGACTTCAAGCAATTCGTCGCCTGGCTCAAGGCCAATCCGGACAAGGCTACCTTCGGCGTGCCGAGCAACGGCACGATCCCGCATTTCACGGGATCGCGGCTCGAGAAAGTCTTGGGCGTTGCGATGACCCGCGTGCCCTATCGCGGCTCTGCGCCAATCATCAACGATCTCGTCGGCGGTCATCTGCCGTTCGGCATCATCACCATCACCGACGCGATCCCGCAATATCGCTCCGGCAACGTCAAAATCCTGACGGTGAGCAGCGCGGAGCGCTCGCCCTTCATCCCGGAAGTGCCGACGCTCATGGAAAGCGGCGTCGATCTCGTGGCCGACGGCTGGTACGGGATGTGGCTGCCGGCCGGCAGCTCGACGGATTTTGCGAGCAAGCTAAGCGCCGCCGTGGCGTCGGCGCTAGCCAAGCTCGATGTGAAGCAGAAGCTGCTGGCGATCGGGCTGATCCCGGTCGGGTCAACGCCGGAGGGGCTGACCCAGGAACTCGCAGCGAATACCGCGTTCTGGCAGCCGATTGTGAAGGCGACGGGCTACAAGATCGAGAATTAGAGATTCCCAACGCATGATATGATGGCTTTGAAGTGAATCCGCGGCTGCGCGGCTTGCTTCACCTCGCCTCGCTTGCGGGGAGAGGTCGAAATTCGCGGGTAGCGAATTTCGGGTGAGGGGGGCCCTCCACGAGCTGAATTTGCCGATAGAGCCCCTCACCCCAGCCCTCTCCCCGCAAGGCAGGCTGTGTGAAAAGTCGGTTGCTCGATTTGCACATAGAATATTGCCTCAATTTCGTCGATGCAGAAACCAATTGCATTGCTAACTTCTGTCCAGTGACGACAGTTGAGAAAACAATTCTGTAGGTCTCCGGCTCAAGCGACTTTTCTCACAGCCTGAAGGGCGGGGCGAGGGAGAAGTCAGTTCGCCCGCTGCTCGATCTTCTTTCGGATCGCGGCGAGCTCGGCTTCGTCCCAGATGCCGATCAGGACGCCGCCTTTGACCTGGAGCTGGTTGTCGGCATAGGCGGCGATCTTGTCGCGGCTGGTCGTGATGTGGTCGTTCGGATGCAGTGCCCAGTCGAACAGGGTCGCCTGCAGCCGCGCGATCACCTCGGCGCATGATGCATCCTCGCCGCGATCGACGAGCTCCTGGGGATCGCTTGCGAGGTCGTAGAGCATCGGCCGGAATCCGGAGGCGTGGATATATTTCCAGCGTCCGTCGAATACCATGAACAGCCGGCAGCGCTCGATCGGCTGATTGAGCATCAGGCGCACGTCCTGCATCGCATAGTCGTATTCGGAGAACACCACCTTGCGCCACTCGACCGGCGTTTCGCCGCGCAGCAGCGGCATCAGCGAACGGCCCTCGAGAACATGGCTGGGCGGTGTGGCTCCAAAATAGTCGACAAAAGTCGGCGCAAGATCGATCGCCTCGACCAGCGCATCGCACACCGTGCCGCGCGTGGCGTCGGCCTCCGGCGAAGGATCGATCACGATCAGCGGGATTTTCGCAGAAGCATCGTGGAATAGATCCTTCTCGCCCATCCAGTGATCGCCGAGATAATCGCCGTGGTCGGAGGTGAACACGATCATCGTGGTGTCCAGCAGATCGCGTTTCGCGAGGAAATCCATCAGCACGCCCATCTGATCGTCGATCTGCTTGATCAGGCCCATATAGGTCGGGATCACCTTGGCGCGCGCCTCGTCGCGCGCCATGTTGCGCGAGTAGCGCATGCCCATATAGGCGGCGAAAACCGGATGCGCGTTCTGCCGCTCGGATTGCGAACGCACCGCCGGCAGTACGTCGGCGGGGCCGTAGAGGCTGGCGTAGGGCTCGGGCGCGATATAGGGCCAGTGTGGCTTGATGTATGAAAGATGCAGGCACCACGGTTGCCCGTCGGCTTCGGACTCCGTAATGAAATCCATCGCGCGGCGGGTCATGTAGGGCGTCTCGGAATGCTCGTCGGGGATGCGCGCGGCCTTGTCGGCGTGGACCAGGAGCCAGCCGTTCTGCAGGGTCCCGTCGGCGTCCGCGCCGGAATTGGCCCAATGCTCCCACGGATTTTCCGCCTCATAGCTGTGTTCGCGCAAGTATGCGTCGTATCGCGGGCGCGGCCGCCCCGTCGGATGCAGGCCGTCGTCGCGCTCGTAGGGCTCGAAGCCGCATTGCGCGACATGAACGCCAATGATCGTATCCGGGGGAATGCCGAGGATCTTCATGCCTTCGAGGTCGGGTGACATGTGGGTCTTGCCGACCAGCACATTGCGCACGCCGATTTTCTTCAAGTGATCGCCGAGCGTCGGCTCGCCGACACGCAGCGGCCAGCCGTTCCAGTGCGAGCCGTGGGAGCGCATGTAGCGACCGGTATAGAAGGACATGCGCGAAGGGCCACAGATCGGCGACTGCACATAGGCGTTCGAGAAGCGCACGCCCCGTTTGGCCATCGCGTCGATGTTCGGGGTTTTCAGCGCGGGGTGGCCGGTGCAACCGAGATAATCATGGCGAAGCTGGTCGCACATGATCCAGATGATGTTTTTCGCGCGCGGCATGCTCTAGATACTTCGGTGATTTCGGGGCGTGGGATGCTGCGACATCGAACGGCCCGTGACAAGCACGCCGAGCGCGTCGCCTCACGCGGTCCACGGCTCCATCTGCGCCGCACCCTTGGCCTTGACGGAGACCGGGGCTTCGCCGATCACCGCAGCCAACGCGCGTAGCGCCTCCTTGACCCCAGTGCCGGTCGCGCCCGAGATCAATAGCGGGGTCTTCTTGGCGGCGCGTTTCAGCCGGTCCTTCTGCTTCTTCAGATCATCGGTCTCGACGGCGTCGATCTTATTGAGTGCGACGATCTCGATCTTTTCCGTGAGCTGCCCGCCATAGGCATCGAGCTCGTTCCGCACCGTCTTGTAGGCCTTGCCTGCGTGCTCGCAGGTCGCGTCCACCAGATGCAAGAGCACGCGGCAGCGTTCGATATGGCCCAAAAACCGGTCACCGAGACCTGCGCCTTCATGGGCGCCCTCGATCAGGCCCGGAATATCCGCTAGCACGAACTCGCGGCCATCGGCATTCACCACCCCTAACTGCGGATGCAGCGTGGTGAAGGGATAGTCCGCGATCTTTGGCCGCGCGGCGCTGACGGCGGCGAGGAACGTCGACTTGCCGGCATTGGGCAAGCCGATCAGGCCGGCGTCCGCGATCAGTTTCAACCGAAGCCAGATCCAGCGCTCCTCGCCTACCTGGCCGGGATTGGCGTTGCGCGGCGCGCGGTTGGTTGAGGATTTGAAATGCGCGTTGCCGAAGCCGCCATTGCCGCCCTCGGAGAGGGTGAATTTCTCGCCGAGCGTGGTGAAGTCGTGGATCAGCGTCTCGCGATCCTCATCGAACACCTGCGTTCCGACCGGCACCTTGAGCACGATCGGCTTGCCGTTGGCGCCATGGCGGTCCTTGCCCATGCCGTTGGTGCCCTTCTGCGCCTTGAAGTGCTGCTGATAACGGTAGTCGATCAGCGTGTTCAGCCCGTCGACCGCCTCGATGACGACGTCGCCGCCGCGGCCGCCATTGCCGCCGCTCGGTCCACCGAACTCGATGAACTTCTCGCGCCGGAACGCCACGCAGCCGTTGCCGCCGTCGCCGGAGCGGACATAGACCTTTGCTTCGTCAAGGAATTTCATGGGCCCTAGGTAGGGCAGAGAGACCTGGGCGGCAACCCAGGATATCCGCAAAAGGCCGGTATTTTCAGGCGTCGTTAAGAGCGCTTGCCGTTGTCGCCTCCCTTCGCAAGTGGGACGCGAATCTCGAGCGCGGAATAGATGTGTCGTGGGCATAGACGGCTTTCAAGAACCGGCTCGACTGTTCGGAGAAAGCCGACCGGCCATTCCTCCGCCAGATACGGAAACAGCCCGGCTCCCGGCGCGGTGTGGATCAGCTCACCGCGCCGCTTGCCTTTGGATCGGAGCGAATTGGCTACGAAGAACGTCGCGTTGAAGCGTGACGGCCGATCCCGACAGCCAAGCCGCGACGGCGGACGGCTATGGAAATTGAGTTTGCAGCCTGCCAAACGCGGCCCGGACGTCAAGAATGCCATGGCCCAGCCGATGGGCGAGGTTATTGGTCCAAGGTAGGCCGGTAGGCTTCCGCGCCGTTTGATTGAGAATCCGCTTCAGTTGGTGAGGAGAGACGGTCGCAGCATTCCAGCGGCTACGCAAGGCCCGCGACCACGCCTGCGGTGAGACCGCAGGCTGCAGACGTTCCGGTGTTGATGGTGAAAGCGTCGTTGTCCTCGCAGAACTGGCTCGTCGCGCACAGGTCCGGCTTGTTGGAGCGGAGTCCCGGCCGGCCCCAGCGACGAGTAGCCGAGCCATATGCCGTCAGCGCGAACGGCGCCGACGGTGAGCACGGACTCGAGCGAGTTGGCGCCCCAGATGCTCCGGGAAGGTCCTCGATCTCTTCCGCCGCAGCGGTTGTCAGGACAGAACTGGCCGCGATTGCCGGCAGCAAACACGACGTCGATGTTCTGAGCCAGCGCGCTGGCGACCAGCAAGTTGAAAGGACTGTTGGGGTTCTCGGTGTAATGCCCGGGCGGAAATTCCGAACTGCGATCGTAGATACCCCAGGGGTTTACGATGATCCACGGCCCCGGAAATTGCCCCAATCGGCACCGCGCGACATCCATGAAGACTTTTTGGTAAGCCGCATCGGCGAAGCTCAGAAACGCCTGGATGTTGGATATCTTCACCGGCACGAGCGGCAGGTCGAACAGCTTGGCCGCAGGGGTCACCTTGAGAATGTTGTTGGCAATCGTCATCGCGTGCGGTTGACGTACCGAGCCGGGTTGCGGGGGCGGGACGCCCGGCTCCGACGTACCAACCGTCCATCCCCCGCCATAGCTTGCGCCGAGCACCAGATGGCGCAGCGAATTGCGCGCAACCGAGAGGTTTTGGGATTGCACTTTCCCTCTGATAGCAAGGCTGGCCGGCTTCTCGGAGAAAAGACCTTCGACATCCTGATGCAGTGTAATTCGATCTCCAATCCCGGCGATGGGCTCAGCGCCAGGGCAAAGACGGAGTAGTGGCCCTAGTGCTTCGATGATTAGCGATAGGTCGCCTGCAACAGCGGCGGTCTAGGCCGGCCGTCTTCTGATCAGAAATTTCTGCATCCCCTCCAGCACCAGCTCGCGGCGCTGGTTGAACACGGTGCTGCGCAACGTCACCACGCCGGTGGTGCGGCCGGGCACGAGTTCCGTCACCTCGAGCGCGGGATAGATCGTGTCGCCGGCATAGACGGGTTTCAGGAATTGGCTCGACTGTTCGAGAAAGCCGACCAGCAATTCCTCCACCAGATACGGAAACAGCCCGGCGCCCGGCGCGGTGTGGATCAGCGTCTGGAAACCGTGCGCCAACAGGTTCGGCATGCCGCGGGCGCGGCAGTATTCGGCGTCGTAATGCACGGGATGGGTATCGCCGCTCGCGGTCTGGAAAGCCGCGAACACCGCCGAGGTCTGGGTGCGGCTCGGGATTACAAAGCGCTCGTGAAGCGAAAAATCCTCGAACCAGCGCTGCTGCGGCACCATGCGGTGGGTTGCGGGATCGAACTCGGACATGGCGGGGCTCCTGAGCTGGCTCATGAAGCAGTCTATCGGTATCGCAAGGGTGTGGTTACGGCAATCTTCGCCTCGTCATTCCGGGCGATGCCAATGCATCGGACCCGGAATCTCGAGATTCCCCGATGTGCAATTGCACATCTGAGATCTGGTGCTGGCGCACCATCCCGGATTGACGGTGGAGAGATTTCGATCAACCTGATAAGCGAGCACTTCGTTATCTCAGAAGCGCATCCATCCCATGACCCTGCTAGCCAAGATCACGACCCACAACGACGAGCGTTCCGCACGCCTCGCCGGCATCGGCCTGATGCTGTTGTCGGTGTCGATGTTCTCGTTCGGCGACGCGCTCGGCAAATTCATCGTCGCGACCTATTCGGTCGGGCAATTGTTATGGCTGCGCGCCTGCGCCGCGCTCTTGGTATTGGCGCCGATGATCTGGCGGCAGCGGGCGCAGTTCGCGACGATCGAGCGGCCGCTTCTACAGTTGTTCCGGGTGCTGCTTTCCACGCTCGAGGTCGCCGCGTTCTTTCTCGCCGCCGTCTATCTGCCGCTGGCCGACATCGTCACTTATTATCTGGCGTGTCCGATCTTCGTTACCGCCCTGTCGGCGACCATACTGCACGAGCCTGTCGGCTGGCGGCGCTGGAGCGCGATCCTGATTGGCTTTTTAGGCGTCGTGATCGCGCTACGCCCATCGGCGCAGACCATCAGCGCGCCCGCGATGATCGCGCTCGGCGGCAGCCTGTCGTTCGCGGTGTTGATGTTGATCACGCGCTCGTTGCGCGCGACACCCGATATCGTGATGGCGTCGTCGCAATTTGCCGGCACGTTCCTGCTCGGCGCGGTCCTCTCTGCAATCGGATGGGTGACGCCGAGCGCGGGCAGCCTGGTCCTGTTCGCCGTCGCAGGTTTGATTTCGGTGAGTGCGCTGTTCTGCGTCAACCGCTCGCTGAAACTCGCCCCCGCCAGTGTCGTCGTGCCCTATCAATATTCGATGATCGTCTGGGCGGTGATGTTCGGCTTTGCAGTATTCGGCGACGTGCCGTCATGGAATACGATTGTCGGCGCCACGATCATCATTGGCGCCGGGCTCTATATCTTTCTGCGCGAGCGCAAGCTCGGGCGCGAGGAAACGGCGGTCAATCCGCCGGCGTAAGGTGCAACAAATGCTTCGTCGTCCCGGCCGAGCGAGCACCGCAAGCGCGAGCCGGGATCCATAATCACCAGCGTCATCTTTGCGAACCCTGTAGCTATAGATTTGTACAACAACAAAGGCCTGTGGGTATGGGCCCCCGCTTTCGCGGGGGCGACCACCGTTGTTGGAATGAACTAACGTGCCCGTCGCGTCGAACTGGCCCAATTCTTCAGCGACGTCCAGACCCCGCGCGAGAGACGGAAGCAATCGACCGGGGTCGACGAGCCCAAGGCCTCGAAGCGGTGCAGCTCGACGCCGCTCCACTGGAAGCCGCATTTCTCCAGGATGTTGCGCGACGCGGGGTTGGAGACGCGGGCGCCGGCGAACAGGTGTTCGAACTCGTGCTCCTCGAAGAAGAAGTCGATCGCCGCGCGTGCGGCCTCGGTGGCAAAACCCTGGCCCCAATGGTCGACGCCAAGCCAATAGCCGAGCTCCGGCGTGTCCGCATCGCGCCAGTTGATACCGACCATGCCGATCGGCGCGTGATGATGTTCGATCAGGAACGCCAGATCGCGGCGGTCGGCCGCTATCGCGCGCACGAAAGTGACGGCGTGGTCCTGGGAATAGGGATGCGGCAGGCGGCGGGTATTTTCCGCGATGCGGCGGTCATTGGCGAGGCGCGCGATCGCTTTTACGTCCGCGAGCGTCGGCCTGCGCAGCACCAGCCGTTCGGTCTCGAGGACGCAGGGACTTGCCTCGCGCAATGTTGGTGTCGGGAAATCCTGCAGCATGTCGGGCTCCTGAAACGCGTGGTCAGCGGAACTAAAGTAGGGACCAAATAAAAAGGAGAGGCCGGTTTCCCGCCTCCCCTTTAGAGCCTACTCGAGCTCCGCCGGTTCATCAGGACCCGGCGGACTCATGTTGTCCACCGTCTATTCGGCTGCGGCCTCGGTCATCGGACGAACCGATACGAACGTGCGGCCGTTGGTTTTGGCGCGAAACTCGACATGGCCCTCGACCTTGGCGAACAGGGTATGATCGGTGCCCATGCCGACATTAAGGCCGGGATGCCAGGTGGTGCCGCGCTGACGCGCAATGATGTTGCCGGGAATCACATGTTCGCCACCAAAGGCCTTGACGCCAAGGCGCTTGCCCTTGGAATCACGTCCGTTACGCGATGAACCGCCTGCTTTTTTGTGAGCCATGGCCCGTCTCCGAGTTATCTTATCTCTAGATCAATTCCTTGACGGAATCATTTCACTTTTTCTCACGCGGATTTCTCCGCGCGTCACTTTCGATCACTTTTTGCTCTTCGCGGCACTTCGCCGCGGGAGCTTTGCCGCGCTTTCTTCGGCGCCGCCCGATTCAGGTGACCTATGCCGCTTCTTCCGCTTCAGGCGCCGGCGCCGCCCTTACCTTCTTCGGCCGTGGGCCAATCGTCGGTTTGGCATTGTCGGCAAGGATCTCGGTGATGCGCAGCACCGTGATCTCGTCGCGATAGCCGCGCTTGCGTTTCGAGTTCTTGCGCCGCCGCTTCTTGAACGAGATCACCTTCGGCCCGCGCTTGTGCAGCAGCACTTCGGCTGCAACGGTGGCGCCTGCTACGGTGGGCATTCCCAGCACCGGCGTGTCGCCGCCGAGCACCAGCACTTCGCCAAGCTGCACGATCGTGCCGACGTCGCCTTCGATCTTGCCAATCTCGAGCACATCATCCGGAACGACCCGGTACTGCCGGCCGCCGGTTTTGATGACTGCGAACATCGTTCTATTCCTTCGTGTTCGATCCCGGCCTCGGAGTGATCCGGGCCGGCTTTTTGTTCAGCCGTTATCGGTTAGTGTTTTCGCACGATTGGGGAGCGATCCCTCAATTCGGCGCAAAAATAAGCGGCGCGAGAAATCCCGCGCCGAGTGGGCAGAGTTATAGCGGCGGAATGCGCAAAGTCAAGGCAAAGCAGCCCGAAAACGCCTGAAAACCCGTCAAAATGCAAGGATTTGGCCGAAAAGGGCGGGTAGCGAGTGGCGAATAGCGAATGGGAGGGGTCCCGATTCGCTACGCTATTCACCCCTTGTGAAACCAAAGGGTTCCACAGCCGTTGTCGGTTCGGCTTCCAGCTGGATAAGGGCAAAATGGCCGAAGATGTCATAACGACCACGGGCATCGCCGGCCACGGTGCGACCCGTCTGCCCTCGGTCGACGTCGACAGCTTCAATATCGAGCTGAAGGATGAGGAGGGCTTTCTCGGCGACCGCGCCAGCAAGGGCGCGTTCCGCAAGATTTTGGACGGCCTGCGCAAGCCGCTGAAGAAAAGCGGTGACGATCCCCTTGGCAGCAAATCCGCGGAGGCGATCGCCAAGAGTACGCTCGACGAGGCGCTTGTGGGCGACGACATCGCCGCCGCCGCACTCGTGCACGGCGCGATCGAGGAATTCGCCCAGGAACTTGCTCATGTGACGCGGCAATTCCTCAAGACCAAGGCTTGGGCCGACACCCAACGCATCGTGGTCGGCGGCGGCTTTCGTGAGAGCAGGGTTGGCGAGATCGCAATCGCGCGCACCGACATCATCCTGAAGTCGGAAGACCTCAAGATCGACATGCTGCCGATCCGCTTTCATCCGGACGATGCGGGGCTGATCGGCACATTGCATTTGGCGCCGTCATGGATCTTCGAGGCCCATGACAGCATCCTCGCGGTTGATATCGGCGGCACCAATATCCGCTGTGGCGTGGTCGAGACGCGCTGGAAGAAGGCGTCCGACTTGTCGAAGGCATCGGTGTGGAAATCCGAACTATGGCGGCACGCCGACGACGAGCCGACGCGCGAAGGCGCGGTGAAGCGGCTTACGAAGATGCTGAAAGAACTGATCGCGGCCGCCGACACCGAAGGGTTCAAGCTCGCGCCGTTCGTCGGCATCGCCTGTCCCGGCGTGATCAACGAAGACGGCTCGATCCAGAAGGGCGCGCAGAACCTGCCGGGCAATTGGCAGAGCTCCAGGTTCAACCTGCCGGTGAGCCTAGTCGAGGCGATCCCGATGATCGGCGAGCATGACACCGCGGTGTTGATGCACAATGACGGCGTGGCGCAGGGGCTTTCGGAAGTGCCCTTCATGCAGGATGTCGAACACTGGGGCGTGCTCACCATCGGCACCGGTCTTGGCAATGCGCGCTTCACGAACCGGCGCAAGGAAAACGTGAAGGAAAACGGCAAAGACAAGGACAGGGACGAAAAGGAAGACGACAATCCGGAGAAATACGGGAAAAAAGACAAGAAGATCAAGGAGTAACCTTGTTCGGTTAGGTTAAGACCGAGTTCGCGTTGCAGCGCAAAATTTACTCGCTACCGTCCCGACGTCGCTTCACGCTGACCGACGAAGCCCAACTTCCCGGCCAGCATTTCAATGACGCGGCATGGGACCGCCAATGATATTGTCGCGTACGGCGGTCCCACCTTTTTTGTTCGGGCTTCCTCCTCCGTATCCGCCTGAACCTCCCCATGGCTAAAGCCAGGGGGTTCTGAGAGAGGCAGAAGGCAGTCTTTCCGGGGCTCTCGCGGTCTCTGTTTGCAGAGGCGCTACATCATCCCCGGCCTCGACGGCCGGCCCAACACTCTTGATCCGGCGACCCGCTCTAACGCCATTACGGACGTGGGGTTGGGCAAAGCCCTTCCCGCTTGCAGGTTGAAGTACACTCGACATCGCCGTCCTCAGGAGCGGTTCCGCACTGGCCCAAGCGATCTTGACTTGGGGAATGTCGAGCAAATTCGTATCGCAGCATGTCGCAAGAAACGCGCTGTAGAGATCACGTTGAACCGGCTCTGTCCTGCCATCGCCGAACACATGAACCCGCTGCGAGAGCGGCTTCTTGATGTATTCGCCCGTGGTATGATCGAACTGGCTCAACCGTGTATGCCGGGTTTTGATCTCAATCACTCCACCGCCAGCACTTGCAGCCTTGCGCTGAAGCATCGAGATCAACATTCCTGGCGCACGCACTTTCACGCTGCGACCGTAGTTCTTCTGAAATGACTTGTAGCTCAACTCCTCTGTTTTGATGGTTGTCCCTTGACCGAGAATGCGGTTCGCCAACTCGCCATGCGATCGCTTGCGCTCGCCAGCCAATACTCGATCGCGCTCGCGTTTCGAAGCGGCAAGCGCCTGATAGCGCTGCGACCTGTTCCACCTTCTCTTACCCTTGATCGCGCGCCCTTTGGCATCGAAGTTGTCCAGGTTGGTTGCACGTCGCGAGCGGTCCATCGCGCGCTGGATACGCCGGCAGTCGTTCCACGGTTCGACGACGCTCGGGCATAACTGCTCCAAAATAGCGTCGTCGCTTGATACCGCCGCGATGCTGGACGGCCCGATGTCGAGTCCGACAGTACCGTCCTTGGTGGTGTGCGTAGCGGGCGGCAAGCCCTCTTGCACCAACTGGCAAAACCAGCGAACGCGGCCCTTGATCTCGCGCCGGATAATGCGGACATACTTGGTCCTGGCCGCGAGCGCTTCTCTTTGCCAATCGCGTTTGTCCTTTGGATCGAGCATAAGCGGCAGCACAAGGCCGCTGTAGTGCACGGCCGGAACAGGCTCGGCGCGGTAGCGGATCACAGCGTCCGCTTTGCCCTCGATGCTGTTCAGCCGGTTTAACGATTTGAACCGTGGGCGGCCGCGCTTGCCAAACGCATACTGCTCGGCTGCCCGGAACGCGCGCAAACTCGTGGTTTGCGTGTCGTGGCTGCCGAGGTGATCGCCGATCCAGCAGGCATTGCGGCAGGAGAGCGCATGCTTTTCAATCTCGCGCGAGGTGAAGCCGAACCGCTCAAGTTCGGCCCGGAACGCTTGCGAGCGCGCTTTGTTGTGACGCTTGTCCACTGTCGCAGGCATGGCGCGTGCGGCTTGCCATGCCTTCGATTGCTTCATCAGATCGAGGCGGCGAAGGCACTCCTGCAAACAGGCATTATAGAGGTGCCGGGCCGCGTTCAGCCGCGTATCCAATGTCTTCTCATCCGCCGCAGTCGTCTGAAGCGGGAACTCGGCGACGAAGGACAGGGTTTTAACGCGCGGCATCACAGTCCTCTACGCATCAATTGCCGACTGCATTCATCTGCTAAAGCCGGATAGCTCTCTCCTGACGACACCTCGAAGGAAGCTACTCTTGCGGTGTCGTAGAGGCGCATAGGCGCTGATTTCGCATAATGAGAATTGCGCCCTACCACATCCGGTTCCCCAAGGAGCGTGATGAGGGCTTGTGTCCATCCTCGCGCCTTAAGACCGGCAATTGAAATCATTTGAGGCATTTCCATCAGACCCTCTTCTGATTTTCAATGTATTGCTTGATGAGCGCGAGGGGAGTGCCGCCGACCGAAGACACAAAATAACTGTTCGTCCATAATGTTGGAATGCGCCTGCGCAGCACCCGGAACTGCTGACGGAGAACACGCGAAGACCGGCCCTTGATGCCCTTCACCAGCCGGTGGATGCCGTATTGCGGATCGCAGCCGACAAGCAGATGGACGTGGTCTGGCACGACTTCCATTTCAATCAGCGCCGATTGCGTCTCGTCGCATACTTGCCGAATTAGTTTCTTAAGTTTGGCGTCGATAGGCGGATTAAGAACTGGCTTACGGTATTTCGGGCAAAAACACCACGTGGTATTTGCACGAGAAGAGAACGTTCCTGTTCGATCTGAAGTCCGCCACAGCCTATTATATACCTGGCTGATGTCTAATAGAAGAGGCGCTCACCCCATAGTTGAAACTAGGGGCTTGCGCGCCTAAGTTCGGTCAAAAACGCTGGATCATGATCTGATTAATCGGATCATGATCTCATCTTTTGTCTTGAGCATGACCTTTCGGAAAACCGGTTCCCACCCATCGGGTCGTAGCCCGAGGGCATGCTTTTCCGGATCATGCTCTAGTTACTCGCGACCAATCTCGGTTGCGTGGTCCGCGCATAAGCGGCGAGCCGCTCCAACAATTCGGCCGCCTGGCCGCACAAGGCAGAACGCGCCGACTGATATTTGTCGGCCATCACCAGCAACTCGCTCACTGCGGCGTAGTCGCGCTTGCGGCATTTCTGGGCGATCACGATGTCGAGCAGGAACGGCCCCAGCGCATCTTGCTCCGACCGGTTGAGCTTCATGAATTCCGCCTGCCAATGGCCCTGGTCGCATTCGATACGGTCGATCAGGCGATCGAGCAGGCGCGCGTTGAACGGCGGTCCGATCATTTGAACCGGCGGCGCGCGGCGCGGCCGTAGCGACACCGCGCACAGCAGGCCGGTCACATAAGCGGTGTGATACGCGGTTGCGAAGGCATAGCGGTTCTTCTCCAGGCCGTGCAGGCGGTCGAGACGGTCGAGGCGCGTGGTGCCGCCCGGGAGCACGCCGACCGCGTCTTCGCCCCGCGCCAGCACACGGAATCCGAACGCGGCCGCGGCTGGCCAGGGCGTAGCCGTCAGCGGCCATGCCAGCACGACCTGGCCGGCCAGATCGTAATCCTCGGCATCGAGGCATTTCGCAAGTAGCGAAGCGGCCTCATCCAGGATCAGCGACGGCTTGCGCGGAAATTTCCCGGCGCGAAAGCCGAAATCGGTGCAGTACATGACGAGATGAGTAAGCGCGTAGGCGTCGTCGCGCTGGCCGCCGAGAATATCTATACCGCGGTTGAGTACGGTATTGCGCAGGCAGTGGCGCCAGGCCGCGTCGGGTTGTTCGCCGGTCAGAAGCTGTTCGACCCAAAGCTTTTCGGCGGTAGCAAAGGGCGGCCGTTCATGGCCGTGCCGCGAACGCGACATGAGGCAGGTTTTGAGCAAATCGTCGACGGCGGAATCGCGATAGCCGAGTTCCGACAACAGAACATGGGGAAATGCGAAATCCAGGCACAGCGCCGGATGCAGCACCATGTCGAGGCGCATCCGCGCCGAGCGCGCATGCGGCAGAAGCAGTTGCGCTATCTCACCGAGGCGACGCGTGACGTTCGGAGAGCCGGCCGCGGAAGCGGTGTAGATCAGCATCGCGGTTTCGGCGATGACCTTGTCGGCCCCGAAACTGTTCTCCGGCAGTTCGGAATCGACATAGCCGTTCTCGGCGAACAGTTCGACGGCTTTCCCGGAGATGTCCAAGGCCTGGCAAAGCCGGGCTTCAAGGTCAGCTCGATCCCATTCCATGTCGTTGGCCTGTCCGCCGCTTAAGCCGGAGAAAACATGCTGGCGTCAGCCCGCGGTTTTCGCCAGCGCTTCGGGGATCCCGGTGCCGTGGAGCCGATCGACCAATGTGGCGGCTTCGGCCGCGTGCATGATCATGCAGGCGATGATGCAGGGCCGGCCGATAAGCACCATGTTGATGTGGGTTTTGGACACAGACAGCTCGGGGCCGAGCTCGGTGAGAAGTTTGCCGATGGTATCGAAACTGACGGCTTTGCTATCGATGAAACGTTTGACGAGTTCTACATTGGTCATATCGGTCGCTCGCTGTTTGATCTGACGGATGCACCAATTGCGGTACGTCATTTCGCCGGAAGAACTCCGGCACGAGGTGGCGCTGGCTTTCGATTTCCCGGCAAAATAGCGGCGGAATACGAGTACAACAAAATATAAAAATACCTTAGGTAGAAAGTTTGAGCTGGAAGCGATCTTGAGTCAAGCGACAGGTTTTTTAATTGCCTCCGCTTAGAGCGTTTTTCAGCGAAGTGGACCCCGGTTCGCGTGAAGAAAACGCGTCAAAACAAAAAGCTAGAGCCACCGTTCCGATTCAATCGGAACGGTGGCTCTAGGCTTTTTGCCGCACCGCTCTGTCTCAGCAGTCGAGCGCCGGCGCCGGCTTCACTCCTGCCGATGCCGGTGCAGAACGCCGCGATGCCGTCAGCGCCGCGATCGGAATCCTGGCGACACCGGTAACGTCCGACGGGCAGGAAACATGGCGAGGTTGAGCAGGGTGTCGGCCGGCCGATGGGTCAATGATTCTACGGATTTGTCATTCCGCGCCTTGTCTGGCCAGCCGTCCTCGCCTAGAACACGGCCCCGACCACGGGGGCTTCGGCCCTGGATTTGGCGCGCCTTGGAGAGGTGGCAGAGTGGTTGAATGCACCGCACTCGAAATGCGGCATAGGTGCAAGCCTATCGGGGGTTCGAATCCCTCCCTCTCCGCCATATCTATTGAATTTTTCGATAGCTTGCCTCTGGACGCGATATCTGCACTCCTTGCTGGTTGTGCAACTTGAAAAGCCGATGTGATCCATCCTGAAATTTGGTCGAGAGCCGAGCCTAAATCACTACGCTTCGCCTTTGTTTCTGCCCCCTTCACGCCAACGAGATACCGCGCATAGCCCTTGGTACAGGTCGACTAGTGCGCGTCGTGGATTTGGATATTGGGGCGAGCAAATCGGACATCTGCGCGATCAGAGTGGTCACCATTTCGGAGCGCGCCGGCCGAACTCGAGCCTGCGACCGCGCGTTGGTTTAGGAACGGCTGTGGAAAACGTTGAGCCTACCGGTCGTCCGGCGACTGATCGCTAAAGAGCAACACCGAGGTCGGGGGGCGAATCCTTCCCCCGCTACGCTTTCCCCTCTACGTCCTTGGCAGCGGGGCCCAAGCGCGAAACACGTCACCCAACCACAGGCTTGCGCGTATTGATCTCGAGCCCGAATTCCGCCGTCAGTCTCGGCCCATCCAATTCGGCTTCACCTTGCGGTGAACTCCGGTGCTCGCATTCTGCGACGCTGCCGAAATAGAAACGCCGACCAGTCAAGTCCGAACCGTAGTGAGCGTACTTGCCCGAATTCGTCATGAACGTCTTCGCGAACGGCGGGATGAGTGGTTCTTTGATCATGCACCAGGATGTGTTGGCTACGAACTGGACGCCGAAGCGTTCGAGCTCGGCGACAGCCCTTGACCCTACGCACGCAGCCGTGTTTTCAAGGGCTTTCCGCTATCGCAGATTTCCGCGCGATCCGATCATGGGGGCTCAACAAGCATTTTATCAGCACCACGCGCTTCAATGAGTGCGCGCAAAGTGGCTTCAAAAAATCGGATTGAACCCTCGGTAGGACCGAGGAGGCGCTGGAGAACATGGTCAAGCGGCTTGATTACTCAAAACGCACGAGTTCGATATGAAACGCTCCTCAATCTTCAGAGGAAACAAATTGGATGATGGCGGGCGGCTCGACGCAGGCGTTTCGGCCCACGCCAATGCCGCTCCGCGCGCGTGTCAGCCGGCAGCCCCGAACAGGGCCATTGCCTGTTGATTGAAGCCGTTGACGAGCGCATGCTCGTTCGGGCCGGGATTGCTGCGGAACGCCTTGGCGGCCTCCACCAGGATTTCGTCCGCATCGGTGGCGAAGACGGACATGGTCTCCGTGATGAATTTATCGAGCGGCATCGCCTGTTCCGCCTCGCGGCTGTTCATGAGATCGGTGCGTACCCAGGGTGGGGCGATTTCGAGCACGCGGATGCCAGCATCCCTCAGCAGAAACCGTTGCGACAAAGCGTAGGAGTGAAGTGCGGCTTTCGTCGCCGAATAGACGGCCGTCACGGCCATCGGGACGAACCCCAGCACGGAGCTGGTGTACGCGATGACGGCGCCCTTCCTGCCTTTCAGATGCTCGACCAAGGCCGACGTCATTCGGATCGGCCCCATCAGATTGGTAGTCACGGTATCGACCAGCAGTTTGTCGTCGATCCTGTCGGCGGCCCGATCCGGCAGCATAATGCCGGCATTGTTAATGAGGACGTTGAGATCGGGATGGTCGGCAATCAACCGCGCCGCCACGGTGTCGATGCTCTTGGGGTCGGCGACATCAAGCTCAACCGCCTCCATGCCAGGGTCGGCGGCGACCAACTCGTCGAGAATGGCGCGACGGCGACCCGAGATGATCACCTTGTTGCCGAGCTTGTGGAACGCCTCGGCAAGCGCGCGTCCGATGCCCGAGGTGCCGCCAGTGATGAAGATGGTGTTGCCTGTAAGTTTCATAGTTCGTCTCCTTAGTTAGAAAGTCAGATGAGCAAAGTCAGTTTGAGAAACGGTCGCCGAACATCGGCAGGCCGCTGACGGATTGAGCCTTGGTCGCCTCGTCCTGAAGCACGTCCCAGTGCTCGGCGAATTTGCCGTCCTCGATGCGGATGATGTCGGCGGCGACCCAGGCGGCCGGTCGGCCGTTGCCGGAAAAGCGCCCGTGTGCGATCACGTAGTCGCCCTCCGCGACGATGAGCTGGTTCTCGTATTTCAGCGTGTCGGGCAGCGTGCGGATCAGGTTGAACAGACCGTCGCGGCCGGGCGCGATATGCGCGCTATGCTGAATGTAGCGATCGGACCAGAAGCGCTCAGCGGCAACGTAGTCCCGCTTGTTGAAGAGCGTGTCGAAGGCTTCGAGTACGAGCGCCTTGTTTTGCGCCGGGGTGGTCTTCATGATAGTTCTCCTGTTCGGTTGATGGGGGATCAGGCACTTTCCAGCTGAAGAGCCGGGTAATCGGAATAGCCCTTCGGTCCAGAACCATAGACAGTCGTCCAGTCGATCTCGGCGAGCGGCGCGCCGGCCTTGAGGCGCTGGACCAGGTCGGGATTGGCGATGAAGGGACGGCCGAACGCCACGAGATCGGCGAGACCTTCGGCGATCAGGCGATTGCCGTGCGCGGCATCCATCTGAGTGTTGGCGATCAGGTTCCGCGGAAGATCGGCCGGAAGTGGCGGAACATCCCGTCGCCCATCAGCGGCTCCAGCGGCGTGCCGGTGAAGTCGGTCGTGTTGCCCATGATCAGAAGATGCGAGAGGCCGTAGCCGCTGAGCTCACGGATGGCGTATTCCGCCATCGGCAACGTCTCGTCGTTCGCCGCGAAGGGGCCGGTTTCGTGCATCGGGCCGATCTTCACGCCGACCTTCGACGGCTCGACCTCGTCGAGGATGGCTTCGACGACCTCGAAGAGAATGCGGGCACGTCCCTCGATCTCGCCACCATATTCGTCAGTCCGAAGGTTGGTCGCTTTGTTGAGGAATTGCGCCAGCAGATAGAGGTAGTTCGCCTGGATCTGCACGCCGTCGAACCCAGCGTCCATCGCATTGCGCGCGGCGTGGGCGTAGTCGGCGGCGGTCCGGCGGATCTCATCCCTGATCATTGGACGGGGCGCGACGGTAGGAATGCGGCCCGCGGCGGTCACAGATATCTGCTTGGGATCGATGTCGGAGGCCGAGAGTGGCCGCACGCCGCCGCGCCGGTCGGGATGCGAAATGGCACCCGTGTGCCAGAGCTGGGTGATGATGCGCCCGCCGGTGGCATGGACGGCATTTGTTACACGGCGCCAGCCTCGAACCTGCTCTTCAGTCCACAGGCCCGGCGTGTCTGCCCATCCGAAACCATCAGGGCTGATCGCGACCCCTTCGGTCACGATCAGCCCTGCTGTAGCGCGTTGAGCGTAATACTCGGCTTGCAGGGTGGTCGGCACGTGGTCGTCCGCCCCTGCTCGCATGCGGGTGAGCGGCGCCATCACGATCCGGTTGGGCAGATTGAGATCACCCATCCGATAGGGCGTAAACAGAGGCTGGGCTGACATGAGCGTTTTCCCTCATCGCGTGTTGCGTGAGGGCAAGATCGTCCGTGGCGGCTTCGCCTGGTAGCCAGCGCTTTACACTAACTTCTATGTACGAGATGCATCAGTCGGAACGCGCGCTTTATCAGCCGCGAAATTGCACAGCGAGCCACCGTTAGATCGGCTGGGTGGGCGGCTCCCGCTCGAAACATGCGACGAGATGATCGATGATAGCGCGTGCGGCGGCGCGTGTCGCGCGTCCCATCGGGAAATAGGCATGCACGGGAATGCCGGCCAACGTCCATTCTGTAAGCACGCGCACCAGAGCGCCATTCTCAAGCTCACGACGGCATGCCCAGCCGCTGGTCGAGGTGATGCCGAAACCCGCTACTGCTGCCGCGATGGCTCCTTCATTCTCATCGGTCGAGAAATGCGGCTCCAGCTTGATTGCGGATTCTTTGCCGTTTCGTTCGAATCGCCAGGCTGCCGGTACGGCGGCAGCCGTGCCCCCGATGATACGGTGACGGCCAAGGTCATTGGGAGTCTCGGGAGCGCCGTGGCGCGCGAGATAGTCCGGGGAAGCCACGACGACGCGTGGGATGGTCGCGATACGCTTTGCAGTCGCGGTCGAATTGGCAAGACGGCCAAGTCGTATGGCAACATCCACGGCGTCCCGTATGACATCGTGTCGCCTGTCCCCCAGCTGGAGCTGAATATGCAAAGCGGGGTGCCGCTCAGCGAAAGAGGCAAGGCGGGGAATGACATCGCGGATCCCGAAGCTTGTCGGCATGCTCATCCGGACGAGCCCGCGTAGCTCACCGCCCTCGCGAACACCGTGCTCCGCCTCGTCCAGAGCCGCCAGGATAGGCTCGACCCGCGCCAGGAATTCTCCTCCAGCCTCGGTTGGCACGACAGCGCGCGTGGTGCGCGACAACAGCCTGACTCCAAGCTCGGCCTCGAGGTCGGCGACGATGCGCGAGGCCTGTGACTGCGACAAGCTGCATTCGCGTGCGGCGGCCGAAAAGCTGCCGAGCCGGGCAACGCGCGTGTAGAGGCGAAGGGCGAAATTATCCTTGATCAAGCGATCCCTCTGGCAAGGTAAAGAAACGTGATTGATGTACATCATACATAGAAGTTAGCCTAGATCGCCCGCTAGCAGGCTTGTTCTTCCTGTCTGATCTCTACCGGCAGAGTGGACCAACGCTTGCGCGTCCGTGCGAGCGAGGTCGCTGCTGTACCGCTGCTCCAAGCATGACCCGAAGAGAACCGCGCAATTGAGCCAGGCTGTTGACGTACGCCCCATTCGAAGTTATGGAAACAGATGTGTTTCCGTCGGGAGATGCTCGCAGTGGTGCAAATGTGAAACGATGGAAACTGTGCTGTTTCCATTTAGTCGAGGAGCCGAAGGAAAATGAAAAAGGCCCTATTTTTCTTGGTACTCACCTTGGCGTTAGCGACTCGGCCGGCTGGTGCGCGGCCAAAATACGACCCGGGAGCCTCCGACACTGAGATCAAAATCGGCAACGTCGCGCCCTACAGCGGACCAGTCTCGCTCTACGGAGCCGTCGGGAAGGTGGAGGCCGCATTTTTCAGGATGGTGAACGATCAAGGCGGCATCAACGGACGCAAGATCAACTTCATCAGCTATGACGATGCATATAGTCCTCCGAAGACGCTCGAGCAGACGCGGCGTCTTGTGAAGAGCGACGAGATCCTCGTCATCAAAAGCCCGGTTGGGGCACCGACGAACTCTGCCATCCAGAAGTATCTAAACGGGAAAAAGGTCCCCCATCTGTCCCTCGCATCGGCTTCGACACGATGGGACGATCCGCAGCACTTTCCGTGGACCATGGGCGTGGGTACCTCGTATCAGAGCGAGGGGGCCATCTTTGCTCGCTATATCCAACGCGAAAAGCCCGACGCGAAGATTGCGGTCCTGTATCAGAATGATGATTTCGGAAAGGATATGCTCAAGGGCTTCCTTGATGCCTTGGGCGAAAAGAGCTCGATGATCGTGGCAAAGTCGTCCTACGAGGTCTCCGAGCCGACGATCGATTCACACATTGTCACATTGAAGAGCTCAGGCGCCGATGTCCTTGTCGCGTTTGCGACGCCGAAGTTCGCCGTTCAGACGATAAAGAAAGTCTCAGAGATTGGATGGAAGCCGCTTCATATCGTCACGAGCGTGTCGTCCTCGGTAGGCGCGGTTCTCGCGCCGGCAGGATTCGAGAATGCGCAAGGGCTGGTCTCGGCCACATATCTCAAGGACGTGCTGGACCCGAATCTGTCCCAAGACCCCGGCATGAACAGATTTCTGTCGTTTCTGCAGACGTATATGCCCGGGGTGGACAAGACCGATTCCCTCTTGATTCTCGGCTACTCCAAGGCCGAGGCGTTGGCTCACGTGCTGCGGGAAGCCGGGGACGACCTGACGCGTGAAAACATCATGAAACTGGGCGCGAGTCTTCAGGGCGTGAAGTCCGACGTTCTGCTCGACGGGATCACCCTGAATACTACCCCGGATAACTACTCGCCCGAGATGCGAATGATGCGTTTCAAGGGTGAGCGTTGGGAACTGTTCGGCGACCTGCAGAAGGGCATTCGCAGATAATCACCGGGACCTGTTGATCCAGGGGCCGTGCAAGGCTCGCGTTGGTTGCCGGGTGTGGTCGTCGGCCGCTCTGCGCCGCCCCAAGACTAAAATGTGAGGAAGTGTCGATGACGTCAAAGACAAAACGAATCGCTTGGGTGACCGGCGGAGGCAGCGGCATCGGTTTGGCCGGCGCGGAGGCCCTGGCCGCCGACGGCTGGGCGGTCGCTATCTCCGGCCGACGCCGCGACGTGCTTGCCGATGCTGCGAAGCGCATTGGCGACAAGGCGCCCGGAACGGTCGACATCTTTCCCGTGGATGTCGCCCGCGTGGACGACGTCCAAGCCGTTGCACGATCGATACTGGCAAAGCATGGTCAGATTGATCTGCTCGTAAACAATGCCGGTCTCAATGTAACCAGGCGGAGTTGGAAAGAGCTCGAGATCGCCGGCTGGGATCAGATCGTCGAGGTCAATCTCAGCGGCGTTCTCTACGCAATGCACGCTGTGCTACCTGCGATGCGCGAGCGGAAGTCCGGCAGCATCATTAACATCGCATCATGGGCGGGGCGTATCGTCTCTCAAATGACCGGGCCGGCCTATACCGCCGCCAAGCACGCGATCCTGGCGCTCACGCATTCTTTCAATATGGACGAGTGCCGCAACGGTCTCAGGGCATGTTGCCTGTCGCCCGGCGAAGTTGCGACTCCAATCATGAAGCAGCGTCCGGTGCCTCCCTCAGAGGAGGTCATGTCAAAGATGCTGCAGCCCGAGGACATCGGTCGGACAATCGCATTCGTGGCGAACATGCCCGCGCATGTGTGCGTCAACGAGATCCTGATAAGTCCGGTCGCGAACCGCGCGTTCCTGGGCACCTATTCAAGCGGCGACTCCGGCGTTTTGGAATCTTCATGAAGTGTGTGTCTGAAGGGCCGAAGGTCATGAAGCTCTACTACGCTCCCGGCACGAGTGCCGTGGGCATCCGTGTCTTGCTCGAAGAAATAGGCAAGCCTTACGAAGTCGTGTTGCTCGATCTGGCAGCGCGTGAACAATATCAACCTGCCTTTTCCTCGATCAATCCCAAATCCAAGGTGCCGACGCTCATACGCGACGACGGATCCGTCCTTACCGAGTTCGGCGCCATTGCGCGTTGGCTCGCGCGCACAAATCCCGAAGCGAAGTTGTTGCCGCGGGATCCCGACGGCGAAGCCCGCGCGACCGAGCTTTTGGACTACGTCGTGGGAACGGTGCATATGCGCGGGTTCAGCCGCTTGATCGTTCCCATGGCCTTCGGGCCGAATGCTCAGCATGAAGATATTGTAGCTGCCGGGCGAGGGATCGTGACCAAGGGCTTCGAAATTATCGACGCCGGCCTCTGCGGCAAAGTCTATGGCGCAGGTCGTTACAGCTACGCCGACTCGGCCTTGTTTTACGTAGAGCAATGGGCAGAGCGGCTCTCAATACGCTTGCCGTCAAATTGCGGGCGGCACTACGAGATGATGATGGAGCGCCCCGCAGTCAAGCGCGTGCTTGCCGCAGGTTAGTTCCGACAAGGCGCCTCGACCAGTCTAACGCTTTCGAACTGGTGGCCCGCGCCTGGTAGCCAAACAGATACAAGGAGGGGATCGGATGTTGAGGTATCTGGGAAGCATAGCAATCGCATCTATCCTTTGGGGGTCGCTCGCGTTCGCCGAGAATGCACCCGGCGTGACTGCAACCGAAATCAAGATAGGAGGTACCTTCCCCTTCAGCGGCCCCGTGTCAGCCGTGGGTACGGTGGGAAAGGGACTGCTGGCCTATGTGAGCTATCTTAACGACAAGGGTGGCGTTGGAGGGCGAAAGATCAACTACATCGCGCTGGATGACGCCTATAGTCCGCCGAAGGCCGTGGAGCAGATCAGGCGCCTTGTGGAAAGCGACGAGATCGCGTTCCCGTTCAGTCGGCTCGGAATGCCCAGCACGGCAGCGACGGCGCGATATCTGGCTGCACATAAAGTGCCCAGCATCGCGATCCTGAGCGGCGCAAATGCGTTCGCACAATTCAGTGACTACCCTTACATAACGACGGCGCTTCCGAGCTTCGATACCGAAGGGCGGATATATGCCAAATACCTGAAGAAGGTCCTCTCGCCGTCGGCGAAGATTGCCTTGCTATATCAGAACGACGATCTCGGTAAGGGATACCTGAACGCCTTCAAGGCCGCCTTTGGCGAAGAGTTTTCCCGGCGCGTTGTGCTGTCTTCGTATGAATTGTCCGAGCCTACGATCGAATACCATATCGTCAATTTCAAGAGCGCCAACGCGGAAGCTCTGTTTATCGCAGGTACCGGCAGATTCGCAGCCCAGGCCATTCGGAGATCCAACGAGATCGGCTGGAAACCCATCACCATCATCAACTTCCCGTCGGGCTCGACTGCGGGCACGATCGTTCCGGCCGGCGTAGACAATTCCGTCGGCGTGGTGACCGGCACCTTTTCCAAGGACCCAAATGACCCGAAGTGGAACGACGATCCGGATATGGCGAACTACAGGACCATATTCGCCAACTATCTCCCTGGAGCCGATATCGCGGATACAGGATATCTGATCGGCTACCGACAGGGCATGCTTCTTAAGCAACTTCTTCGCCAATGCGGCGACGACCTTTCGCGCGAGAACATCCTTCGGCAGGCCCGAAGCTCAAGGACCTTGTGCTCCCGACCGTTCTGCCAGGTATCAAGATCAATACCAACGAAACGAACAGTCAGGCGTGGACCCAGCTCCAATTGCAACGTTGGACGGGATCGACATGGGAGTTGTTCGGAAAGGTTTTGGACCGCAACTCCGACTAATCCGGGTACCCCCTGTTGACTATCCTAACACGCAACGCTACGTAACGGAAACAGAGTGGTTTCCATCCAGATCGTAGGTGCTTTTCTTCACGCAGAGGTCCCGGCAACACGCGATGTGAGCCTGCCGCGGCCAGGCTATGGCAATGGAGAGGAAAATGGCAGCATACAAGTACTGCAGCGTCATCGACGAGGGCCGCGTCCGCATCGTGACCCTGAATCGCCCGGACGTCATGAACGCCCTTCACAGCGATGCGCATGACGAACTGGAGACCGTGTGGGACGAGTTCGCTGCTTCGGACGATCTATGGCTCGCGATTATCACGGGTGCCGGCGATCGCGCGTTCTCCGCAGGAAACGATCTGAAAGCTCAGGCAGCGGGCGAGCGCACCGGCTTTGTGCGCTCCGGCTTCGCCGGAATTACGCATCGGTTCGATCTCGACAAGCCGCTCATCGCGGCCGTGAACGGCATTGCGATGGGCGGCGGTTTCGAGATCGCTTTGTCCTGCGACATCATTGTCGCCGCGGAAAATGCGGTCTTCGCGTTGCCTGAACCGCGGGTAGGGCTGATCGCCGGTGCCGGCGGGGTTCATCGTTTGCCGCGCATCATCCCTCAGAAGCAGGCGCTGGGAATGATCCTCACGGGCAGGCGCGTTTCCGCGGCCGAGGGCAAGGAGCTGGGCTTCGTGAACGAAGTCGTGCCGCCCGGTCAGGCCTTGTCGGCCGCGAAGCGGTGGGCCGAACTGATCCTCGAATGTTCGCCGAAGGCGATACGTGCGTCAAAGCAGTCGTACTTTAGAGGGTTGGAGGAACCAAGTTTGGAAGCCGCGATGCGGAAGATCTATCCGGCTCACCAGGAGAACAAGGAGAGCCTGGACTATATTGAGGGGCCCAAGGCGTTCGCGGAAAAGCGGAAGCCCAATTGGCAGAACAAATGAGCGAGGCGCGATTTCATCAGCTCGCGGCGAGCAATCGATCGCCCGTGAGTACGATCGATGAAGTCGACTGTCGGGGTCGATCCTCGCCTCTCGCGCCGCTGCTGCGTTCGAGCGGCTTCACGTGCCTGGTACAGCGCCATGCTCCGCGATAGCTTCTACTTCCTGATTGCATTGTTGTCGCTGGCGATCATGATCAGCTGGCTCAGCTTTCTTGCCCTCGCCGCGCAAGTGTAAGCACCGAGCGCGGCCTTGATCTCTACGCTGTGCGGTGTTGCCGCGACTTTTGCGGCGGGCTCTGGTGGGCCGTGGGCAAGCTGCCGGGATCCGGTGGAGGCGCGTAAGTGAGATTCACGCCCGCATTTTTCAAAAGCACGCGAGCAGCAGCGATCGCGGCACGCGTGGAAGAAGGGTCCTTTCTAGTCAGCATGGCTGAATATGCGCCGTCGACAAGCAGGGAGAGCTGCGTCGCAAGCGTGTCCGGATCGTCGACGTCGAGCTTCGAGAGCAGATCGCGAAACCAAAGTCTGCGGCTTTCCTTGAAATAGGCGGCAAGGTCCCTCGATTCACGCTCGTCCTCTCCGAGTTCGGCCAACGCGTTCAGATAGGCGCAACCCCTGTACTCCTTCTTCGAGGAAAGCGACCGCTCCAACCATGCGAAATTGGCAAGGATCTGCTCGGCCGGTGATCTGTCCGAGTCCTGCGGAAACGGCCTAAACCGGCCACGCAGATAGGCCTCGATCATTTCGCTTTTCGAGCGGAAATGACGGTAGAGGGTCTTTTTGCTGATTCCGAGCTCGGCAACGATCGTATCGACGCCGACGGCGCGGATACCGTGACGATAGAAGAGGCGGTCGATGGTTTCCAGGATCTTAGCCCGGGTAATCTCTTCGTCCTGCTTGAGGGCCATCGGATACGAACCAGTTTCTTCAGAGATTAGGGCACGACAGGCCTCAATTTGATTGAAAGGTGCTTCGCGATCAAGCGCTTTTCGGGGCTTTGCGCCGCCCGGGAGCTATAAAACCGGATGGTTTGTGCATTGTTGTCGCGGCTGTCTGGCGATCTTTTTCCTCTTGACATTTGGAAGCGAGCGGCGCTATGGAAACAGATCAGTTTCCATCACGCCCTGGAAACGTCAACATCTGCAGCTCCACGGAGAGACCCGAGCATGTTTTCGGAACGCGTACTCAAAGGGAAGAAGATCCTCATCACCGGCGGGGGAACGGGCATCGGCAAGAGCCTGGGGTTCCGTTTTCTCGAGCTTGGCGCGGAGATCGTGATCTGTGGGAGACGCGAGGAAGTCCTCAAAGGAACGGTCGAGGAGTGGACGAAGAGCGGTGGCAGGGCCTCCTATGTCGTGTGCGACATCCGTCTCCCCGACAAAGTCGAGGCCATGTTCGAGGAGATCTGGCAGGACCGTCCGCTCGACGGTCTCGTCAACAACGCGGCGGGCAATTTTATCGCGCGCACCGAGACGCTGTCTCCGCGCGCATTCGACTCGGTCATCAACGTCGTCCTGCACGGCAGCGCCTATTGCACCTTGGCCGCCGGCAAGCGATGGATCGAGGGCAACCACAAGGGCACGATCCTCTCGATCCTCACGAGTACCGCTTGGCAGGGCAGGGCGTTCATGGTTCCGTCAGCGGCCGCCAAGGCCGGCGTGCTTTCGATGATGCGGAGCTTGGCCAACGAATGGGGTCCCAAGGGCATTCGCACCGTCATGGTCGTGCCTGGAATCTTTCCGACACCCGGCGCGTCGGCGAGGCTCTACCCGGACCCGGCCGAATACGACGCACAGGTCGCGCGCGTCCCTGTCCGGCGAGTGGGACAGCACAGCGAGCTCGCCAACCTCTGCTCCTATCTGATGTCGGAACATGCCGGCTTCATCAACGGCGACTGCATCACGATGGATGGAGGCGCCGCGCTGGTCGAGGGGGGCGGCGGAACGGTTCAATATCTGCACGATTGGGGCCCCGAGCAATGGGACGAATTTCGCACACGAGCCGCAAGAACGATCGCCTCCCAAGCCAGGACAGCCTAAATGTTGTTGATCGGCATTGGCCGGTGCGGGCGATGCCGGTCTTTCTTGCTCTGAGAGCAACTTGGCGCGTTTCAATCAGTTGAACATAGTGCTCCCATGAAAATCGCGATACTCGACGATTACCAGAACGTCGCCGCCCAGTGCGCCGACTGGTCTCAGCTCGCCGCCTCCGCTGAGCTCACGTTCTTCAACGACCATCTATCCGATGTCGATGCGCTGGTGTCGCGACTGGAGCCATTCGATATCGTCTGCGTGATGCGGGAGCGCACGCCGTTGACGGCAGATGTGATCGGCCGTCTGCCTGCGCTGAAGCTAATCGCATCGACGGGCCCGCGAAATGCATCGATCGACGTCAACGCGGCTCGTGCGCGTGGCATAGAGATCGTTAACACTGGTTACAATTCCTATCCAACGATCGAATTGACGTGGAGCCTGATCCTGGCGAGCGCCCGCCACATCGTGACCGAGGCCCAGGGGATGCGTGCCGGCATGTGGCAGAAAACGCTCGGTCTTGGTCTGCACGGCAAGACGCTGGGCATCCTAGGCCTCGGGCGGGTAGGTGCGGGCGTAGCGCGCGTGGGCCTCGCGTTCGGCATGAAGGTGATCGCTTGGAGCCAAAATCTCACCAGCGACAAAGCGTCCGAAAACGGTGTGACCCTGGCAACGAAGGAAGAGCTTTTCCGCACCTCGGACATCGTCTCTGTGCATGTCATCCTTAGCGGCAGAACACGCGGCTTGGTCGGAAGATCCGAGCTCGACCTGATGAAGTCGTCCGCATTGCTCGTTAACACCTCGCGAGGTCCGATCGTGGACGAAAGCGCGCTCATCGAAGCGCTCCAGGCCAAGCGGATTGGAGGAGCCGCAGTGGATGTTTTTGATCGAGAACCCTTGCCCCCAGAACACCCGTTCCGATCGCTGCCGAATGTGCTGGCCACGCCGCACATCGGGTACGTCGCCGACGGCCTCTACCGGACGTTCTACCAGGACACGGTATCCAACATCGTTTCCTGGATGGCAAAGCATCGCGCGACCGAGCCACGGTAGCCGTCGCCACGAGGTTTTCGAAGGACGGATGCATCACAAGAAATAGAGGCGAAACAGATGATTCAGGTAGTCGTGGAGATCCTGGCCAAACCGGGCCAACGCGAAGCCGTGCTCAACGCGTTCAAGGCAAATGTGCCCGCGGTGCATGCTGAGCAGGGCTGCATCGAATATACTGCGTTTGTCGGCGCGCCGGGATTCGGCTCATTCGCGCCCTATGGCGACGATACGTTTGTCGTCATCGAAAAGTGGGAAACGGCGTCCCATCTGAAGGCTCACGCCAAGGCTACCCACATGTTGGAGTATCAGGCCAAGGTCAAGGATCTGATCGAAAGCCGCACCATCCACGTGCTCTTGCCCGCTTAGGCGTAAGAAGGAGACTCTGCCATCATGCCAATGAATGGCGTCAAGGTCGTCGAGGCCTGCTCCAACATTGCTGGTCCCGTGACGGGAACGATTTTTGGCGACCTTGGAGCGGAGGTCATCAAGATCGAAAAGCCTAATGGCGGCGATGACGCACGCGCTTGGTCGCCTCCCGTGCTTCACGGAATGGGCGCCAGATTCCAAGCGATCAATCGCAACAAGCTATCGGTTACTCTGGACCTCAAGAATCCACACGACAAGAGTGAACTCAAAAGGCTCGTCGCAGAGGCCGACGTGTTCGTTCATAACATGCGTCCTGGAGTAGCCGAATCCCTTGAGCTATCGGGGCCGGAAGCGCTTACGTTGAACCCTCGCTTAATCTATTGCGCGATCGGGGCCTATGGGTCGAAGGGGCCGTGGCGGACCTGGAGCGCCTACGACGGCCTTGCCCAGGCGCTATCAAGCCAGATGTTCGGCAATGGCGAGCCTGACCGGCAGCCGCTTCTGGTTGCCGACGCGCTCGTCGACAAAGGCGCCGGGATGTGGGCGGCGATAGCCATCCTCGCAGCGCTCCACGATCGCGCCAAGACCGGCAAGGGCAGTATCGTCGAGACCTCGCTGTTGGAGACTGCGCTGTTCTGGCGGGATGGCGTATTCGCGCAGTATGTCGCCAGTGGACGCTCGCCGCGTCGTCCCGGCAATGGATCCGCGCAGGTCGTGCCTTACGGAGTATTCCCGACGGTGGACCAGCCGATCATGCTTGGCCTCGCCGGCGATGGCCTTTTCGCGACATTCGCAAAGCTCATCGGTCGAGCCGAATGGATCAACGATGCGCGCTTCGCAAAGAATTCCGCGCGCGTCGCAAACCGCAGCGTTCTGGAGAGGATGATCGAGGAGGCACTTTCGTCGCGGACTCGCGACGAATGGGTGGAGTTGCTGGGTTCGAACGGAATCCCTTGCGCGCCCATACTCGACCCGGCGGAGGCATTCCATCATCCCCAGGTCCAGGCCTTGGGGATATTCCAGTCTCCTCCCGATCTCGATATGCCGCTCGTCTCTGCGCCATGGAACATCAACGGTGTGCGGCCGCCAGTGCGTCGGCGCGCTCCCTTGCTCGGCGAGGACAACGAGACCGTCTTGCGCAAGGGATCCACCCGGTCGTCTCCGGCAGAATAGCTCGGGGAGCGACTGCGACGCCGAGCAGTGACAGCGTGATTCGGAGAAGCGTGCAGCGGTTCTCCGAAACCATCATGCTCAATCAAGGACCCAAAGCCCAATGGTGGTTCAACCTGATTTTCATCGCACTCCGGCGCTCGGGCTGCATCGTCGCAGTCGCATCGTTCGGCAGGAAACGACGCTACCGTCAGGCGTGCCGGCGAGGTTCGCGGGCCGAAGCCGCTTTTGCGGATCAATCCGGGCAGGACCAGACGGCCGAAACTTGCCATTCCGACGCCAACTGCCACGAAGGTCCATTGCGGTCCGGCGCCAAAATGGATGCTGAGGGCTCCTCCGACCACGGCGAGAACTGCACGCAGACAAGCACCGGCCACGGGCCACTCCATTCGGCCCGTGCCCTGGCCCGCACAGTACAACGCATACCCGATGCCGAAAAAGCCGAACATCGGGCCGACCGTGCGCAAATAGGTGGATCCCGTCGCCAATACGCGAGGGTCATCGCTGAACGCTCCGATCCATGCGCCTGGCCAAGCAAAGGCCGCAAGGCCAATGGCTTCGGTCACCAATCCAGCCATAAGGACGGTCGCCCAAGCCACCTTCAGGGCTCGCGCCTGTTGCCCCGCGCCGACATTAGTCCCGATCATGATTCCGGCCGGTCCGCCAATTCCATAGGACAGCGGCACGAGAATGAACTCCAGGCGCGCGCCTGCTCCGTAACCGGCAAGCGCCTCCACGCCCGCCGAGCCCACGAATCCGGTCACGATGGCAATCTCAAGTTGGTGGTCGAGCTAACGATGGCGGACAACGCGCCCACGCGCAGAATCTCGCGAATTGGCTCCCACTCCAGCCGTGGCGGCAGGAAGGCCGGCCGGAGCACCCCGTATCTTCCCCACAGATACGATGCGAAGATCAGGCTGCCGACGGCATAGTACAGGAGGATCGCCAACGCTGCGCCGGCGACGCCCAGGGCGGGAAGGGGTGCGAAGCCGAAGATCAAGAGAGGCGAAAGCGGTAGGAGGATCAATGCTCCGCCACATACGACCACCACAGGCAGCATCATGTTTCCTGTGCCGCGCACCGTCGCCAACAAGAGGTTGAAGGCCCAGATCACGACTGCGCCGCTGAAGACGAGGTGCGAATAGGTCAATGCGGCGGAGAGCGATTCGCCTCGCGCCCCCATGGCGACATAGAAGCGCGGCCTAATCCCAGCACCACGAGGGTGGTTAGCAGTCCAAGGCCTGCTGCGATGGCCATCGCATACCACGCAAGCCTATCGGCGCGGTCGCGATCTCCTCGTCCGAGGGCACGGGCGATCGCCGTAACAACGCCGCCCCCGACCGCGCCCTGCGAAACGGCTCCCACCAATGAAAACACCGGGAAGATGAGCGAAACCCCTGCGAGGACATCCACGCCAAGGCGCGCCAGAGAGAAGACCTCAACCAGGCCGATGGCCATTTGGGAGAACATCACCAGCGCGTTCGGGATGGCCATCCGAAGCAGCGTCGGAACGACAGGCTCATCGAGCAATTGGCGCGTTCGTCGATCGAAGGTCTGGCTGTTCTGCGAAACGGATGATGTCATGGTTCACGCGTATGGAAACATATAAGTTTCCACATATGGAATAAGCTCGGCCAACGATCAACTGGGATACCCGACTAATTAAGAGAAGCAGCCATGCGCAAACGAGCCTCGATTTAGAGCAAAACTCGATTTCCTCTTCAGAGCGCACGCCGTCTCGCATTTGCTCTGTTGACTGTCCCGAAGGCTAACGTTACATGTTGGAAACAGATTAGTTTCCAACATAGAGGTGGTAAAGCATGAGCCCTCATCCTGTACATCAGATCTCCGGCGTCTATCACCGCAAGATAGGGGATGTTGTCGTCACCGCGCTAAGCGATGGATATATCGACGGAAATCTGGATCTCCTGAAGAACGTGGATGTCGACCAGGCCCGCGCGATTTTAGTTGGTGCGTTCCGACCCGTTCGCAGGGTCAGCATCAATACCTTCCTTGTGCATACAAAAGAGGCCACCGTCCTCATCGATACCGGAACAGGAGGGTCGCTGGGCCCGACCAACGGTCGGCTCGTCCCCAATCTTGCTGCCGCCGGGGTGACGGCGAAGGACATCGACGCGGTTCTGCTGACGCATATGCATCCGGATCATTCGGCCGGCCTTGCCGACACAAAGACCGGACAGGCGGTCTTTCCGAACGCGGAACTCGTCATGCATGAGGCCGAAACGCGTTATTGGCTGGACGATGCCGAGATGGCGCGCGCGCCCAATGATCGCGCGCGGTCGATGTTCGAACACTCGCGCTCGCAGATCGCGCCTTATAAGGGTCGCACGCGCTTGTTCAAGGGAGGCGAGGTATTTTCAGGCATCGTCGCGATGCCCATACCAGGACATACACCGGGACACACGGGGTATATGATTTCATCCGGAGGACAGCAATTGCTGATCTGGGGCGACGTCGTCCACGTTCCCGAGGTTCAGGTCGCCCTGCCGGACACCGGAACCAACTTCGACGTGGACTACGAACAGGCTACAATATCCCGCAAGAAAGTGCTCGACCAAGTCGCGTCCGACAGGTTGCTGGTCGCTGGAATGCATTTGCACTACCCAGGCTTCCACTACCTGGCGCGCCAGGGCAACGGGTATGTGCTGCACGCGGAAGCGTGGCAGCACGAGCTGTGAGTTGGGAAACATGTCAACCAAACCGCGATCGAGCGACCGCGATCCATATCCCGCCTAGCGCATGTGCGAGACCGCCTTCATGATAGCGATCGCCAGTTCGCTCGGCGCTTCCAAAGGAGACAAATGGCCGACGCCTGACAAAATGATATATTCTGTTCCGCGAATGCGGCTCGCAAGCTCGCGTCGCAGTGTTGTCGATGACGGGTCATCGGGGGCGGACAGGCTTTTGTCGAAGGCGGAATTCCATTTTCTGGCGGTAGCTCGAACGGTGGGTTTTGGTCTAGGAAGGTCGAAAATCCTTGGTCTTTCAATGGGGATTGACTGACTCCCTCTCCGCCAGATTTCTTTCGCCATCGTTCGCTTACGTTCAGGTTGCCCAATATTTATGGGCATTTCTCCAGCATTACCTCTATGTAGACCTTCGCACACCTTTGCTACAATTCGGGGGTAGAACGAGGGTAGATGCGGAGGTAGGTACGGCTCGGACAATTAACCGTCTGTCACACCGGAAAGTCGAAACCCTCAAACAAGTCGGAACGCATAGCGACGGCGGGGGCCTCTATTTGGAGGTTACCGTCGGATCGGACGGCACCCCGAGAAAGTCTTGGCTTTTTCGCTATGCAGTAGCCGGTCGCGAACGTCAGATGGGCCTCGGGCCTCGAAGCGATGTTCCGCTTGCGAGAGCCCGTGATCGTGCCTTGGCTGCTCGCGAAATGCGTCGCGGGGGAAAAGATCCTCTCGCCGAGTGAGTGGCTTCTCGAGCCAAGATTAGTTTAGCCGCTGAAAAAACGATGTCGTTCGACGATTGTGCGACTTCTTATATCGCGGCCCATCGTGCCGGATGGCGAAACGTGAAGCATGCAACGCAATGGACGAACACCATTAACACCTACTGCTCGCCCGTTTTCGGAAAGCTCCCTGTCCGACTTGTCGATGTTGGTCTGGTGATGGAGGTTATAGAACCGCTCTGGACCACAAAACCTGAAACAGCCGGCAGACTTCGCGGACGCATTGAACGAATATTGGATTGGGCGAAAGTGCGAGGCTTTCGTGACGGCGACAACCCGGCTAGATGGCGCGGGCGCTGCCGCGCACCGCGCGCAAGCCGATGCGCTCGAGATCGAAGCCGGCGCCAAGCGCTGCCTCGGCCGACGAAAGGACGTGGAACGCGACCCCGCGGGGGGCCTGGGGGCCGGTAGCGAGGGCCGCGCCAGGCCGACGGTGCGGAGACCTGCGCGCCCACTGACAAGATGGTCCGAATATAACGGCAACATCGCGCGGCAGAATGGTGTACCGTTAAATCTCGGTCGTGGTGCCCGGGATTAAAAAAAATGAAATTTATTGCGCTGTTTTTACTCTGCATGTTTTCCGAGGCCGCAATCGCACAGACGTCGGAGTGCCCGTCGATACCCAAGGCCAGTGCGCGGCTTGCTTGCTACGACAAGATCTCGCCACCCATTGCCCCAGGTAAGTCTGCAACGGCCAAAACGCCGGCGTCGGCGCAAGAGAAATACGTTGATCCGCTCAGCGCAGAAAATGCTCGAACCGATGCTGCAACGAAGAACATTTGTCGTGGTTGCTGAAGTCAAGTCCTCGATCTCGCCGCTGGCGATTTTGCCCGATTATGAGGGCGGCACCGATCATGTCGGCGGGGCGCTTCTCGCCTTTTGGGGCCGCGTCTTCCTATCCAAGGTGTCCTTGATTTCTTGAATGCAAGCTATCTCGGCTTCTTCTCGGGTTGAATAGAGCTTCTCGCCGATCACTTTTTGACTGCGCTCTGGTTTTGGATAGATTCGCCAGCGCCATCTGCCTGGCCCATCTTCCTCAATGCCATATTCAATGTTTGCATATTTCATAAGCGCCCTGCTTTGCCCTAAGCATAGCACGAGGCTAGGACGGCGCGACGCGCCAGCGTCCGCTTTTATTGAAGCTCCGAACCTGATTGCAACGTATATTTTTCGCTTCAGCAGGTCCGATCGGTGGATCATTGGTCGCCGACGAGCCGTCGCCACAAGAAATCTATGAACGGCTCTTCCGCAACAAGGAATTGATTTGTCTACGGATCAAATGGACTGGCGGCGGAGTTCATTTCACCACGATCCGTGGCTGCACAGACCCGTCGGTCGGTGGCCCCTTCATCGTGTCGACATCGGACACGCTTGAAGGTTTCTCTGGCTCGACGCTGTCCTATGACGACTTTCGCTTGAAATATCATATTGGCGGCGAACGGAAGGCCACATACTGGACCAGCGGGCGCTTTGCGCCGGCAAGGTCCTGTGGCTTCGCAGAAAGTGTCGCGCTTGACGTCAATAGAAATGGCAATAGCGTGAGCTTGCAATCGCGCGACGGGGATTTGCCCCGTAGTGTCGGCAAGGTCGATCGCCTGATGAAGACACTGGCTTGGGATACTGAAGCGGTGGTTGGCAAAGGCGTCGCCGGCGGCATCGGGATTGACGACGCGGCAACTGCCTCTTGGTCCATTCGACAGCTGGACAGTTGTTTTTCCGCACGGGACTGCTTGACGCGGCTACAGGTACGATATCGTGGCAGGCCGAGACGAGTTATGGCACCGGGAGCGCCAATGCGAATCGCCGCTCTACTGTGTAATCGTTATTGCGAGGGGAGAGCGACGTGGCGAGTGGGACAGTGAAATGGTTTAACGGCCAAAAGGGTTATGGCTTCATCGCGCCGGATGGCGGCGGCAAAGACGTTTTCGTCCATATTTCGGCCGTCGAGAAGGCCGGCCTGGACGGCCTGCCGGATGGCGCCAAGGTGACGTTCGATATCGTCCCGAACCGCGGCAAAGAATTGGCGGAAAATCTGCGGGTGAAGTAAGTCCCCCAGCGGCTTTCTGCTGCAGCGGTCCTTCGCGCGCCGCGCCGCCGCGCGGAGGCTCGTTATTTCCACCTGGGCGGTGGGGGCGGCCGCCTCAAAGACGCGTGGGCCGCCCTGAGGCCCCGGGGACGACGCGTCATCGGTCGCGCGCCAACTTGCGGCGTCCCCAATGATGCTTTTTGCCCGACGGCTCGAAAGCGCGCTAATTCAACTACACGGAGGCGAATGCTGCCGTCGCAGCGCTTTTCCCTCAGCGGGGTGACCGACCGCCCGTGCGGTAATCGAAGTCGCCGATGAACTACGCTGCCGGATAACGTCCGATGTTGGGAGCAAAGCGGAAAACATCTGCTCGCAGTGGGGATTTCGCATATTGACCCCGGAAGTCGCCCCGTTCGGCGCCCGGGAATTGTGGGCTACTACCGAATAAGGTGGACCGGCTGTGCCATCCGCCTGGAGGAGCTTACGGTCGGCATCGCAGTGGACGACACGGGAGGGTACTTATGAAGTGTATGACGACGGGGATACGTCATTAGTTGCAAAGGCACCTAAGCTGTTCGCGGAAGAACGTGCGTCGCGCCGTCGCAAAATTATCAATATGGTTGTAGTCGTTGGGATGGCTGTCGATCTGTTCTTCGCCATCCTCTACTCGGTGCTCGACGCGCGAGCCTACGCTGTTGCTATCGGCTTGAACCTCGCGAATGCGGCCCTGTGGGCCGTGACCCCCTTATTCCACCGCTGGCCGGGCCCTCTCGCCGGTGCCTGGTTCCTTGGCGTGCTAATAGTGGCAATGGTGAGCTTCACGGTATTACTCGGACACGCATCGGGGTCACATTTGTTTTTGATTCTCGTCGCCAGCCTGTCGCCATTCTTCTTGGACCGTCGTCCGATTCTGCCGCCGGCGCTCGTCACCCTATTCGCCTGGGCTGGGTTCGTCGTCGCGGCGAAGGTCTTGCCTCGGGGCCATCCCATATACCGATGTCGATAGATGAATCAGAAGCTCTTTTCTATGCCACATCAGGGTTGACGATGTTTGTGCTCTTCCTGACCTCCCGATATTGGATCCAACTGGTTGACGCGGCGGAAGCAGTGCTGGAGCGCGAGTATCGTCGTTCAGATGCGCTCCTCCTAAACATCCTTCGAGCACCGGTCGCAGAACGGCTGAAGTCGGGCGAACGAATTGCCGATGGATACAATTGCATTAGCGTGCTTTTCGCCGACATCGTCGAGTTCACGGCTGCCGCGCGTCGCGCCGGTCCGGAGGCGACGGTAGGCATGCTGAACCGATTCCTCTCTGTCGCAGACGAACTCGCTCAGCGGCACGGTTGCGAAAAGATTAAGTCGATCGGCGACCGCGTCATGGCAGCCGCTGGTTTGCCCGAACCCAGTCCCAGCCACGCTGAGACGCTCGCCCGCTACGCGCTTGATCTCAGAGAGGCGATGGAGGGAGAAACCTTCGAAGACGCGCCGTTGAAACTGAGAATCGGCATTCATTCGGGTCCGGCAGTGGCAGGTGTGATTGGCGTCAGCCGGTTTGCTTATGATTTGTGGGGTGACACCGTCAACGTGGCCTCACGAATCCAGCATGCGGCCAAGCCAGACGAAATTCAGCTCTCGAGTGCGACGCGTGAGCTCCTTGATACAAAGTTCTCCTGCACTGCAGCTGGCGAGATTGAGGCACGGGGAGCGGGTCGGGTAGCCGTCTGGATTGCGAACGTAAGAATGCTCCCGCCGTTGGCGTGCCCGCATGAACGGCGAACCCCTGGCAAGCCTTGGTAGCTTTGGCTTGCGATTGCATTTGATTCGTCTCGGACAAGCTGCTCTCTGTTACCGACGAGGTGATCGCGAGTAAGACATCTGATGTCTGGAACGTTTGAGACATGCCGACTGGCTCTGATGATGTCCGTTGTCCGAGGTAGACCGGAAGTGGCCAGCCCACGGTCAGAATGACGCGATTGACCCAACTCGGACGTTCGTATTAGCCATTTCGCGGAGCAGTGGCGAATATGAGCTGCACCTGGCCACCGAGCAGGTCGGTAGCTGCAGGTGCCGCGCCGCGATAAGGCACGTGTACCATGTTGATGTCGGCCATTTTCTTGAACATCTCGCCGGCCAGGTGGGGCGAGGTTCCGCTGCCGGACGACGCCATGTCGATTTTGCCTGGATTGGCCTTGGCATAGGCGATGAACTCAGGGACCGTCTTAGGTGGAATTGTTGGATTGACCACCATGACGAGGGGCTGGTTGATGATTTTTGCGATCGGCGCGATGTCGCGGATGAAACTGAAGTTTAGCTTGTCATATAAAATCGCATTGATCACGTTCGGCGTACCGATCAGGAGAAGCGTATGGCTGTCCGGGGTCGCACGCACGACCGCCTCGGTGGCAATATTGCCGCTTGCGCCTGGCCGATTTTCAATGATGAAGGGCTGGCCGAGCCGCTCCGATAACCATTGACCCATCAGGCGTGCGAGAGGGTCTTGCGAGCCGCCGGCAGTAAAGCCGACGACGATGCGCACCTGTCGCGACGTCGGCGACCGAATTGAAACGGCACCCGGGCGCATTGGCGGGGGCCGTCGGGGATCGTCGCTGCCCTAAGTCAGGCTCCGCTGCGGCAATAGTATTCGCGATCATGGCCGCGATCACCCAGTTCATCGTTGATCGGTCCTTTGATCCCGCATGGCGGCCGCCAACTGAGCGCCCTTAGAGGTCGCCAAAAGCTTTGAGCGTGAGTTCGCAAATCTGCGCCGGATCGCAAACCCCCATCCGATAGATTTCAATGACCTTCTTTGCGATCATCTCCGTTAGCGGATCGTCGCGATCTACGAGGCGAAAAGCGCGGAGGGTTTTCTCGTACGCCGCCACCAGGCGCTCAATGTCCTCGGGCTCTAGGGGAGTATTTCGCACTAGCCGGTGAATGGTCATGATCTCAGGCAATCCTGCGACAGGCGATTTCAGCGACGCTATGGCGATCAGGAAGTTCGGCGAAGTGCCGGATGATTTGGGGCATTGTGACGGATCGCGCGTGAGCCCTTCCCAACCTGTTGCCCGCGCAAAGAGCGCGATGATCGAGGTCCTGGTTCATGGTGATTGAGTAGAGATTGCACATCATCGCGGCGTTATTGCTGATCCTTCGGAGTGGTCCCGGCCGCCGCTTCGGGGACCGATGTCCGACTAAACTCTTCCGCTTGCGGATCTGTTCTCAGCTCCAGCGATGTGCATTCGCCCGCCCAGAGCTTTGTCCCCTTGACCGTTCCGACGAGCTTGCAGCCAACAGATGCCCTCGGCTTCGCCTGAACGAGCGGCTTCGCGCCGACAGTCGGTCGCTTTGCCGGTGTTGCGTCTTGAGCGAGCGCAATCGCTGGAATGAGCAGCATAGCGCAACAGAGCGCTGTCCTCATCACGGGTTCCACTTCTTCAAAAAAGGCGCGCGCCAGATTCTCCAGTGCGTCGGGCAAATCAAGATCGGCTCATCGGCCCAAGCATTGTACCAAACCCCCAATTTTCGGCGGCATGGAAAACCCAATGGCATAATGCCGGTCTTATCAAGTTCGCCAACTTCCAAATCGCAATCTTCCGGCGCGAGTTCGATCGGTAGCCACGGCACAGCGCGACGCAACATCCCAAAGAGCCTAGAGGCGCGTGCAACTAATGCCGCTACCCGCCTTTGGAAGCTACCGATCTGTCTGAACGCATCCTGCCGCTCTGATCCCTCAGGGAGCCGTTGCGCGGCTTCCCATAAGCTCGCCAGTAACCGCGCTACGTCTTTCAATTCATCGTTCTCGGACATTCCAACTGTGCGTCGGCTCAACTTTGAGTCCTCATAGGTAAGAACTGGTCAATGGGGGGCCGCGATTGCGCGGCGAGTAAGGGAAGAGAATAATTGCAAATGGCAGTGTCAATGCAGTTGCCGCGCCGAAGTACTGACGCGGCAAAAGGTGCTCTTCTCCACGCGAGTGACGTAGCACCGATCTTCGCGTTTTACTCATGTCGAATATGAAGATCAGCCAGCGGTTGTGGCATAGATTTATGCTCCGTGTGTCATGCAGTTGTCATACTCGGACCGGCGCTTTCTATCACTCGATGCCGATGATCGGTGATCAAGCCTTGACCCGAAGTCGTGGCTGCTGTGTCAACGTCGTCCAGTCGCCGACCGCCTATGCGAATTTCCACACCGGCAGTCCGGTCGCGCTCGCGAATTATTCCGATCCTGAACTCGATCGATTGCTCGCACACGCACGGTCTACGGCCGAGTTGGAAACGCGTACCGAGGACTATTGTGCGATCAGCCGGCTGGTCAACAAGGAGGCAAGCATCAAGCAAAGGCCAAGGGATCCCGATATCACAGCTACGGCTTGCCCACGAAGCTCGCAAAGAGGTTCGGCGTAACTCGAGAATGCATCGTGCAGATCGACCGGCGACGAATTTGGCGCAGCATCAACCGACCAAAACCAAAGCAGCGGTTTTTCATCGAAGGAGACCCTAAATGATTTGCGCAAAATGCGAATGGATCGTCAGCCCCCTCGACGACAAAGCGCGGCGCGCCGATCACTTCGGCCGCAGTGTTAATACCCCTTCGAAAAAATACTAACGCTGGATACCCCCGGCGGGCGCGCGCCACCCGTTCCCCCTCCGGGTACCTCGGAAGGACCCGAGCGAAGCTATGGTGACCAGGTTAGGCCGCCGGTCGCCGCAGCGTCACCGCTCTCTTCGGGCTGATGCGCGCAACTGCACCTGTCGGCCGCGGTGCTTGAATGCGAGCAATACCGAGTGATCGGCAAAGTCGTCCATGAAGCCGACGCTCTCGCAACCGAAGGCCTGTAGTAACTTGACGATCTCAGCACGCGCCTTTGTGCCGGTGGTGGCGTTGGCATAGGGTACCACGGCGCTAATGGCGCAGAGGCGACGACGCCAAGGTCCATACCGGCGTGTAGCCGCCGGCCTTGACGACCCACGTCGAGGGGCGATTGGCAAGCTCATTCACCCAATCGTAGAAGCTTCCCCCGTCGAGCCTGGTGGCGATCCTGGCCATGATCCACACCGTAGGCCCACCCTCGGGATCGACCCAATCCAGACGCTCGACGTCGAAGCCGTTCTCAATGAGCGCCGCGGTTACCAGGCTGATGTCATCCGGGTAGCCGCAGATCTCCGCTTCCATTCGCTGCAACATGTTTGTCCTCCCTTCACCGTTACAGACTTTCCGCATTTCTTTTTGCTTATCTAGCCGTAACGCGCCTTCGATACATCCGTTGGCATACCCCACCAATAGGGGTTGGAAAACGAGTGCCTCAGGATGAGGGCCCTCGGCGCCGCCAGTTCCATCCGCTCGCTCAATGCCCTGGCCTCGTCGGGGCCAAGGGCACACGAGCGTGATCGGGGTGTTGTCCTGGCCTCTTCATCCTAAAGAAGAGGAGGCTTCTATGCCTACGTTGAGAAACGGTCACGCGGCTGGTCACGTTAGGGAAACAGCGTGTGATGCATTCCAAGCGTGGATGGATTGGGACGGCAAGTCGCCGGAGCCAACCGTCGAGTATGAGATTTATTGCGTCCCGCATCACATCTCGATCTCGCGAGCATGCGGTCTTGTTTGGAATTGCACTGACATTGTCCCTGGTAGCTTGTTCGATGACCTGCAGTCCAACCTTGAGGATGTAGGGCAAACGATCAGGAGACAGACTTACGGCGCGTGTGCCCAAGCCATTCTGAGCGACTTAAAGCAACGAGTGGCAGTTGCGGCTTAAGTGACTGACCTTCGAGGTAAAGGGGATCGCCGGACAATTGGCGATCCCTTTTTGTTTCTTAGCTGTCCGCGGGGTTGGCCCTGCATCGGATTTTCGATCAGCAACTGTGTCTTCCCGTCATACATGGTCAGCGACCAGAAGGCATTGACAGGCGGCTGCCCCGCGCCTCCCCGCCAGAAGGTAGCTGAAAAGGCAAACGCCAGGTTCACTTCTAAAGGCCGGCGCCGCCGTTCTCTTTCACCGGTACGGAGGGTGGTGGTCTACGGATAGAACTTCCTCACCACCGGTACGAAGGGTGGTGTGGTCTACCGGTAGAGCTATGCACCCTACGCCAGCAAGGTCTGGGTGACGTCCTCATCCGTCTCGACGTCGACGATGTCGAACTGCACACCAACGCGCGCCAATTCCCGGAGTTGCTCAACGCTGTGCAGGTTCAGGTCCGAGTCGAACACGATTGCGGTCGAGGTGTAGCTTGACCGCTGATACTTGAGCACTGTTAGGCACGGTGTCTCGGTCATCGACGGGCCACCTTTGAATGAGGGACCGCCGAGCAAGCAAGGGCCGCCCCAACTTACAAGGCAGGGCTGCTGACGTGGCAGCGCGCTCACTCCTGCCCCGCTTATGAGGGTGCCCGACCGGGGTCACGACGGTCCTCGGATTTACCATATCGCGAGATATCGCGAGATAGCGGTCGGGAAATCCCAGCTTGTGCCTTGTTTGACGTCTCAGTTGGTAAACAAATAACTAACGGGAGACGTGTCGTGATGCTGAAATTAGGCAGGATAGCCGTCGTGTCCACGGCAGCTCTTACACTCGCTGCCGCCACCATTCCCACCAAGGCCGAAGCAGCCGACCTCTTTATTCCCCGCGGCCATGGTCCGGTCGCGTATAGAGGCGCCGGCTGCTGCCAGGTCCGGGTCCCGCCGCCTCCGCCGCCCTGCTGTGCTCCGCCGCCGTGCTGTGTCTATGGTGGCGGTTATGGTGGCGTCGGTTATGGCGGTGGCGGTTATGGCGGCGTCGGTTACGGTGGCGGCGGTTATGGCGGCGGCGGTTACGGTGGCGGCGGTTATGGCGGCGGCGGTTATGGCGGCGGCGGTTACGGTGGCGGCGGTTATGGCGGCGTCGGTTACGGTGGCGGCGGTTATGGCGGCGGCGGTTACGGTGGCGGCGGTTATGGCGGCGGCGGTTACGGTGGCGGCGGTTATGGCGGCGGCGGTTATGGCGGTGTCGGTTACGGTGGCGGCCGGTTACGGTGGCGGCGGTTATGGTGGCGGCGGTTATGGCGGTTGGTAGTTTGTGGATCAAAAGCTGGCTACCCTAGAAATCAGTTTCTCGGCCCCAAGCCAGCACGCGAGTCGGCCGCCGGGCGTGTCCGTGATCCAATCGATGATATCGCCTACCAGGCCAAATTCTGTGCCCCGCCCGGCTGCAGGTAGGAACCTCTCAGCTTGGAGTTATACGACAGATTAAGATGCCCCACTCAGGTTGATGTCGGCTCAGGTGATGGTTTTCGGACGCCGGCATGACGAGGCTATCCACGCGCTGCGGCGGCCGGCGTCCGAAAAGCGCCAAGGCACGAAGTCGCGGGAAGTTGGGCATTGGCTGGCAGCGAGTGCTATGGGGATTTAAGTTCGCGCCGATCTCGATGATGGGCGGCATGCCAGCACGACGCCACCTCGATGTCTGCACACGCGAGGTCGGGAGAATGCAGTAGGCATTTCGGCGCCCGCTCGGAGCGCATCAACGGGCGATCGGCGGACTGGTGGGTGTGATTGGGTCGAGAGAGATCGCCGCCGGCGCGGATCCAGCGCATCGGAACGGGAAAGCCGCAACGTCGACAGGGGCTCTGGCTCATGACGTGTCGATCCTGCTCGGGGTTGGCACCTCTGAGATCGGTTGCACGCCATGCGTTTGGTGAGTCTTTGCGCTCCCGCTTCAGTCGGTCATCCACCACACTTAAGAACGGGGCTTCCTAAACTCGGGAAAAGGCCAGGCGTTTGGGGTGATTGCCGGTCATTTACCTTCCGCAATCCTCATCCTGCCAAAGCCTGTTAGCCGAAGTCCGCCCGAGACTTCCTCTATATACTTCAGCTCGATTAGTCGGGCTTTGTGCTCAGCCGGCATGCGGTGCATCAAACCCTTAGCGCCGTCTCGCAATGAGACGAACTCTTCGCGGGTTAATGCTGGCGCAGACAAAACTTGAGCCATCCCGCGAATATGCGCCTATGGCTGGCCGGTTCAAGCCAGTCATCCTGCCACAATCAAACTGACCCACTACCTAGAGGGGGGTCGTCGCGGTGCGCTCGCCGGGTCAGCCGCCCGGTGCGGATCATGACAGGCGCGCGATGGGAGGGGTTCATCAACGCGCTGGAGCCCGACCAGCGGCAGACGTTCATGACCCAAGTGTACAAAATCGTGCACCACTATTGTTGGGGCAAGGCATGATCGAACTCACCCCACGGCATGTGCTGACCGACCTGTTCGACAGCGACGACTTACCGGTGCCCCGCGGCTGAAATCGTCGTCCAACGACTGATCGACACCGGCTTTGAGATCAAAGGCCCAGGAACGGCCCCAATCGTGAAGCGCTTGCGATCGGCAAGGAGGCGCAACCGCCAGCGCCTGGCCGCTCATGCAAGACGGCTAAGGCGGTAATCAAAAGAAACGGCTCCAGCGTGGCAAAATCGCTGACGCCGCTTTTCGTCAGTTCGAAATTACGAAGAGCAGCGCCGCAAGCAGCAGCGCGGCCCATGCAACCGAAATTGAGAGCCACAGACTATCGTTATTGTGGATCATGAATCCCGCTCCCCAGCCGGCAGCGGGCATTACTCCTGTCGGATGCTGCGCGGAAGCGAACGCTACTTGTAGTTGCGGGGTTTCCTACGTGGCGAAAAGTGTTCGAGCGGCTGAGGCCATTAAGGAAAATCCAGGGAAGTCAGATTGGGCCATTGCTGCAGAGCTCGGTATTGGCTCCAACACGGTGCGTCGTGCCAGAGAAGATTCAGGTGCGCCATGTGGCGCGGGTGAAGAGCGTATCGGGCGAGACGGCAAATCCTATTCAATCCGGCAGCGCATTAGGGAGGAAGCCGGGCCGCTTGCCTCACCGCGGGCGGCCCGAAGAGTTTCCCTCACTGTGTGTGAATTACGACACATCACGCTTCCGCGAATCGTCTTATTTTGCGAGCGTTTCCTCCCTGACTGGGGCCCGTCGCCAATGGCGGGTTCCTTTTGAGAAGCGCCGGTCTTCTCAAGTCGCTGTCGGAAACGCACGATCAAGGCAGGCTCTAATGAAGATCGTCCTTGTGGCTGCTGGCCCGCTATTTATTGCCCTCGGGCTTTTCTGGTTCGGACAAGCGGCGGGGTTACATAATGCTGTGCTTATCGACGTCGGCGCCGGCGTCGCTGCCTTAGGCATTGGCCTTGGCTGGTTCGCGTTGCGGTAGCCCGGGATTGCTGGCGCCGATCGACCGCCCCTGCCTGACAGCCCGCCAGCCAAACGCGCACCAGCGGCCTTCCTAGAGTTCGCGCCGAATAAGCATTGGGAATTTCTCAGTATTTAGCAACCGCGGCAAATGCCTTTGACCATGCGGTCAAGCTCCGCGTTCTCGCGATTGATTGGATCGTTCGGATCACCCATCAGATCCTTCTCCGAGGGCACTTGATCGGCCCGCGGTTGGCGGTGGCCGACCGGTGCCTCCGGCAGCAATTGCTTGTCCAGGTTCGTCGATGGAGGTGGTGCGGATGGATTTCGCGAACCAACTGTCTGCGCAATCGCCGCCGAAGTGTCGATCAGGGCCAGCACCGCTATCGTCGTGATCAGCTTTCGCATGATGGATCTCCCGAGTCGGGGCCCCACTTCCAATTCATGGTAGCGGGGAGACTCGATCACAAGGTGCCCAAACCACACGTTTCGTTCAGATGTTCCAATCGCGCTGGCGCAATTGATCCGCGGCCTTTTTTAAGGGGAGGGGCTTTCGATGCCGCCAGAACCCGCACCAGCGTATCAGATGGATTTTTTTCGAGCGTTGCTTTGTCGTCCTCACCGTCATGGGATCTTTGGGCGTGATCGCTGTCGTGATCTGGATGAAGGTGCATTGAGTAACGACGGCGCCAAGCGCCTGGACAGTGTGGAAATACGCGATGTGGGATTCGGGATGCAAGCTGCCCACGCAACTAGCGAGCGGCCAGTCCAGATGCTTCTGCGGTGCAGTGATCGACATCAAGGGCATGAGCCAGCACGTCCACGTCGCACACATGGAAGCTGCATGAAGTTCGTCGAGCCAAGCTCCTTCCTTGATCCCGACGCCACCGCGCGCAAGGTGGTGGAGATCGCGAACGCGATCGAGCCGGCGCAGGACGGCAGAATTTATATCGAGTTGCTCAACGGCGCATTCCTCAAGGCCGGCGGCAGGCCCGGATCAGTATCACGCCGGAATCGAGCGCGCGATTGACGTAGAGCGCGCGGGTATTCCGTCGCGGCCTGTCCGCCGCAATTCCCACGTGCGGCTACGGACCGGACGTCATGTTGTCCATGCGCGCCAGCCAGTGGTGCAGCTCACGGGCGGGCCCTTCGCGCATGACGCGGCCCCAAGACGACGTCGGCTCGCAATACGGCGCGTCAAGATACCAGCGGATGGCGACATAGATGGGATTGAGCCGGCGCGCGAGCTCAAACGCGCGCTGCAGATCGGCTTGGCCGAGGATGCTTGTCCACGGCTGCAGATAGGCATCGGCGATGCGACGGCGGCGCTCTTCCACGGGCAGGCCGCGGCGCGGATGCGGACCGCGTTGGACGAAGTCGAGAAAGCGGCAGCAGGCAAAGAAGGGATGGCTGACGACCGTGTCGCTCCAGTCGTAGAAGACGTAGGATCTCCCCGACATGACGAGATTGCCGTGCCGGAAGTCTTGCTGGACGATGGATGCCGGGATGGGAATTGCGGCGAGCTCGTCCCACAAATCATGCAATCGGGGCACCAATTCCCGCAGCCGGGTGGCTGCGGGGGTGGTCAAGCCGCCAGGCTCATCGATCCGCAGCGCGGCGTCGTCGCCGAGCAGGCGGTCCATGCACGCGGCGAGCGCAGGGATGCGAAGGTCCAGGCACCCCAACCGCCACCAGGGCTCGAGGTCCGCGCTGCAAGCGACCTGGATGGCCGCGAATGTACGGTTGGCCGCCAGCCATCGGGCGATGGGCTCGCCATCGAGCGAGCGCTCGCCGAAGTCGCGCATCAGCATCCAGCCCCGGTCGTGGTCGGCCGCGACCAAGGTTGGGACGTTGCGCGGCCAGCGCCGGGCGAGGGCGTCGATGACGGCCGGCTCGGACGGGGGCTTGGCGTAGTCGGCCTTGGAGTAGAGGGCGCCGGCCGAAGTGTTGACCCGCAAAATTGAGGACCAGCTCCAGGCCGCTTTCAACTGCTCGACCGGCCCGGATGGTGCATAGCCCAGCCGGTTGCATTCGGACAGGATCCAGCGAGCCGCCTCGGCGTACCAGCCCGGCCGTTCCCACGCCGGCCGAATTGACGGGATCGCGCCGGTTTCCCGTTCGAGAAACCACGCGCGCAGCAGAGCCGATAGCGCGGAAGGCTCCAGCGTCGTCGCCGCCAAGTCGCTGCTCGCGATCCAGCGCGTGCCGGCAGGCGGCGTCCATTGCGGCGCCTGGATTTCGAGTTCGCAGACGCGACAATCGGCAACGGTGTGCTCGCGCAGCGCCGTCATGGGGATCCCGTAGCGCTCGGTCGCGCTGCGGGCGACCGCGGTCGACGCGTGCGCAAACCACCCGTCGTCGTGCTCGACCGTTGGCAGGGTCCAGAGGCGCTCACCGGCGGGCACTGCCAGAACGCATTTGCCGCAAGCGTCGGGTATCAGACAATAGCAGTGGGGCATGTGCAGATTTTATCGACTGCGGGCGCGGCTGCGCAAAAGAACATCCGCCCATGAGGCGTAGTGCACAACATGTAATAGACCTACAAGCATATTCGGGGGGCCTGCATGCACGTCCCCAACTTTTGGCCGCTGGCGGCAAGCTGCGGGCGGCACCTTTGTTTTGAAATCCGGTGAGTAATTTGCCAGGCCCGCTCGGCGGGCAAACAGGTTGGTCCCGCCATTTTTTTGATCCGATTCCGACCGGCGACCGTGGCGAACTTCGAACCCTACGCGATGCTGGCGTTTATATCCTTGCGCTGCCGCCGGCCGAGGCCGAGCGCGAGCACTGGCAGGTTGCTATGGAATGCCTGATCTCTGCCGCCGAGAAGGGCGGCATTGTCATGATGGCCCGCATTGCCATGTTGAAGGCGCTGAACCACGGTCACCCTGATCCGGCGCCGGCACCGCGCCGCAAGCGCGCCAAGCGCTACAGGATCATTTAACTAATCAAATTTCTCTCAGCTTTCGCGCCGCTTCCTGGGCGACCGAACTGAACGACCGCGACGCTGCTGGGGTGAGCCGTGTCAGGTTTTCTTGCGGCCTTCCTGACCCGCTCGCGTAGTTGCTCCAATTCGCGTAGCTGAGCAGCAAGGCTTGTGAGGACTGCTATGCGCTTTTGAAGAGAACTCATTTGAATCACCGAACGGCTAAAAATGGACGCTACCTACGAAATGGTGATGGCCTCAGAGCGCGTCTGAACGTCGCGAGGGGGCGGCTCGCGACGTTCGGCTATACCCAATCACATCCATCTCGCCACCGATGTTCAAGTTTGCTCACATCGGCCTCTTTCATTTACAGCGCGGGACCGAGCACGAGCGAGGCCGGGCCGGCCCCGGCAAACCCTCTCCGGATCCCGCCCTGTTGAGCAGGCGTCTCAGTTGAAAGTGAGCATCTGAATAGACGATCGCGGTAGGTTTATGCTGTTTGATTTCCCGGCGATAGAATCAGACCGGGGATCGCGCGATGAGAGCTGACACTCAGTGGACTGAGTTACTGACATGCCGAACTGCGGGCAATCGGGACCTGTCCATCTTTCTCAGCCTGAAGGACGCGTTTACGACTTCAGCGTGGAAGCCGTTCCGGCGGGCTTCAAAGTCGTTCGCACGGCATATCGCGAAACCTTTTTTTGTAAGGCTTGCGACCGCCCAACGGTCACCAACTGCCAGGTCCGTTGTATTCGAGGAGCAAGTAAGGGTCTGCTCAGTTGGCGGCCTCTTTCGTTTCCGTCGCGTTGGAGAGTGCGTCATGATTTACATGCTCACTGTCATCCTGGTGCTCGTCGGAGCGGCGGCTAGCGCGATCGTGATTATTGCCATGTGGGATGCGGGCGCGCCGGCTTGGCGCCGATGGCGGCAGCGACAACGGGCAAGTTAAGGCCGCCTCAGTTGGCGGCCTCTTCCATATCAGGCCATGCCTGCGATGTTGCCCATTGTACACGTTTGAGACATACCGGCTGTACCGAGCAATGTCCGTTATCAGGAGCAACCCGGAAGACATTTGCTCGCAACGAGTTCTTCTCAGTTTGACCCATTGCGGACCCTGCGGAAGAAATTAGTGACGTTGGGATGCCCGGCACCCGGTCACGAGCTTTTTATTCCTTCGTTACCGCCTGCAGAGTTTCAAACTTGGGGCTGAGATACTAGATCGGGATAGAATGATTGTCGTCATCTTATAGCGGACATTGCGGAATCCTTCTCTAACCAATGTTTGGAGCGAATATGGGCGAAGTTATTCGATTTGTCCCAAAGTCCGAGCGGGAGCGAGCCCGCCTAATTCGAGAGGATCTCAATGAACGTATCAAGCCCCAACGTCGGTGACATCGGCGAAACGGAACAACGAGTTGCGGCAGGGGTCGTCGAGGCACCCGTTTCGCGTCGGATAGCGATGGGAGGCGTCGCCTTTTTCGGAGCGGCTATGTCCGCTATCGGCTCCCGCGCTTTCGCGCAACCCGGCGCACCCGGCAGTTATAGCAACTCGGCCATCGCCGCAGAACCGCCCGGTGATACCCCGGGCAAGTCGGACGAGGATATCGTCCGCGCGGTGAGAATCGCTCGGGCGATGCGCTCAGGCCCTCCGCAAATTACCCGAGATGCCACCGTGGCAGAGATGGACCATCATGGAAACGTCGCCCGTGTCCTTCGCAAAGGCACCAACGGATGGATCTGCATGCCGGGCGACGAGAACAGGATCGGCGCCCCCCCAATGTGCGTCGATGAGTTGGGGATGCAGTGGTTCAAAGACGCGATGACAGGACAACCCCGGCCAACCAATAAGGCACCAGGTCTCTGCTACATGCTCTGTGGCGCAACACAACACAGCAACACAGACATCTCGGATAAGACCAGTCCCGCCATCCCGATCGGTCCGCATTGGATGATTCTTTGGCCTTTCGACCCGGCGCAAAGCGGGCTCCCGACGACGGTGCGTGACGCCGGGGCGTGGATCATGTTTGCCGGAACTCCCTACGCCTACTTGCACATCTGCGGAACGCCTTGGGATGGTAACGAATACTCATCGGGCGACGAAGCCGTATGGACCATGCAGTATTCGAAGCACGCTCCCGGTTAGGGTCTGCCCTTACCCGCAACTCCGGAAGGACGCGATATTCCCTTCGGTCGACATCCCTTGCTTTGATCAGTGAATTTGTTGGCGCGCGTTCGTCGAAATTGGCTGCTCGGGGCGGGCACATCGGAAATGCGTCATCTTCCGCATGGAAGTGCATAGGTGTTGCTGTGCCTGGCTATTTTCCATAATTGCATAGCGGCCATTCACCTGTGTTCCGTGAACCCGAATACACAATTGTTCTCCGGGGATTGCCTCAAACCATTTGATGCTGTCATGGTGACTGACAATAGCTGCACTGTGTTCGGGTGCATTATCAGATCCAAACTCCGTACCGAACTTGTGGGGACCATTCATCGATTTTCTTTTCCCTTCTTCTTTGACCGATCCGCGACCCGGCCATCCTCGAACCATCGATGGAGAAATTCGGTTACGGAGTTATTTCGGAATGCCGCTTCCGCGTTACGGATGTAGCTTTGTGGGTTAAAATGGCTGCCGACGTCAGTTATGGGGATTTTGGGTTGCCAACGCGTGGTATAATTCGTTTGCAATTTCGCTGGCGATGGCGCGTTCACGCGCTCTCCGTTTCAAATTAATGTCCATTAGGCGGCACCATCAAAAAGACCCGCCGCGGCGCATTCTCCGAAAACTTCCGAAAACGAGACGGCTCCAGACCAGAAGACGAGTGGCATGCTCCGCGGTGCCCGGCACAAGCGGTGTCTGCTCCGGAGCGATGGGAGATCTGTCTGCGCATCCTGCAAACTTTCGCCGCAGCTGAAATTTGGGCTTGACGTCTTGTACTGATTGGTACAGCGTGTACCTATCGGTACAGATAGAGAAGGAGCCGTTGCATGTCTCGTCCGCCGCTTCCCCCTTTCACCCGCGAGACCGCCGCCCAGAAGGCCCGCATGGCGGAGGACGCCTGGAATTCGCGCGATCCCGAGCGGGTAGCACTGGCCTACACCGAAGACAGCCGGTGGCGGAATCGCTCGGAATTCCTCGAAGGCCACTCCGCGATCGTCGCGTTCCTCACGCGCAAGTGGCAGAAGGAACACGAGTACCGGCTGATCAAGGATCTCTGGACGTTCGACCGCAATTTCATCGCCGTGCGTTTCCAGTACGAATGGCGTGACGATACCGGACAGTGGTTCCGCTCCTATGGCAATGAGCAGTGGGAATTCGACGAGAACGGCTTGATGCGCCGGCGCGAGGCCAGCATCAATGATGTACAGATCGGCGAAAGCGAGCGCCGTTTCCGGTGGGCGGCGCCGGGGCCGCGCCCTGCGGATCACCCGGGCCTCGGTACCAGCCCGAAATGAAAAAACGAGAGAGCGGTTTTGAAGGAAAATGATGGTGAGGTCGATTGCCGAGCGTGCTGACGTCTTGCCGCAACTGGCGGAAGTGTTTCGAGCCCATGGCTATGAGGGCGCGACGCTGGCGCTGATTTCGGACGCGACCGGGCTCGGCAAGGGCAGCCTCTACAATTTCTTTCCAGGCGGCAAGGAGCAGATGGCGATGGAGGTCCTGGACTCGATCGACCGGTGGTTCGTCGACAACATCTATAAGCCGCTGCGGACATCGACCGATCCGGCAAAGGGCATCGCCGACATGTTTGCGGCAGTCGATGATTATTTCCGCTCCGGACAGCGGGTTTGTCTCGTCGGGGCAGTGGCGCTCGGCGCCTCGCGCGATCTGTTCGACGAAAGGGTCAAAACCTATTTCGCCGGCTGGATCGATGCGCTCGCAGCCGCGTTGCGGCGGCTCGGCGATGACAGGACCGCCGCCCGCCAGAAGGCGGAACAAGCGGTGCTGGAAATTCAGGGCGCGCTGGTGCTGACGCGCGCGCTCGACGACATCAAGGTGTTCTCCCGCGCGCTGGCGGACTCGCGCAAGCGGTTGATGAATATAAAATAGTGGCGCTGCGGGCGCTGCCGTCGATGCTACAAATAGATGGTCAGGGCTTGCTAGAATGAGCGACGACGAAGGCTACGAGGTTGTGCTGATATACGCACACGCACAGCATGCTCCCTTGAGAAATATTATGACCGACATTCAATTCGTGACGGCTCTCGACGACCATTGTCATGGAAAATGAGTAGCATGCCTGATTTCAATTTAGGACCGGAGATCGCCAAAACCCGCCACGTCGTTATCGCTGATGGCGATCCGGCGATGCACGAAATGGTGGCCCGCTACTTCGAAGAACACAGTATTCCTGTGAGCGCGGTGTCGAACCGAGCGGGACTGAGTCGGCACCTGGCGGTCATGAACCCTTGTTTGATCCTTCTCGAGGTGCGGCTGGGTCAGGACGATGGACTGGATGTTCTAAGAGAAATCCGGGCGCATTCGGATGTTCCGATTATCATGACGGGTCACCGCCTCGACGAAACTGATCGCGTCGTCGGTCTCGAAATCGGTGCGGACAATTGCATTGTCAAACTCTTTGGTCTAAGGGAATTACTCGCGCGCGTCCGAGCCGTATTTCGGCGGCAGCAAATGGGACGCGTCGCGCGAACTCGCGATCCCGAACGAGGCGGGTACAGATTCGGCGGGTGGCAGCTTGAACGTCGCGGACGAAAACTACTGGATCCCAACGGTGCTCAAGTGTCGTTGAGTAAGGGCGAATATGCGCTGTTGCTCGCCTTTCTTGACGCACCTCGGCGACCCCTCACGCGTGAACAGTTGCTGCAAGCTACCCGAGTTCACGAGGACATCTTCGATCGAAGCATCGATGTTCAGGTCCTTCGGTTGCGACGCAGGCTGGGGGCCGATCCAAGTGCGCCAAAATATGATCCTGACCGAACGCGGCGTCGGCTATATTTTTGCTCCCACCGTAAAGTCATATTGAAGAACTGCAGAATAGCGGGCGGACATACGTCGTGGCGCAAACCTGTCGGAGAACTGCGATCGTAACTGTAATGTCCCCGATGGTAAGGTGTAGTTGAGATCGTCCGCCATCATGACTTCCTTAAAGCCTCGCGATCGCTCGCACCAAGCTCAGCAGGCGACGGCATGCGGGATCGTCATTCCGAAGGGACCATACCGCGCCGAAAGGCATCACCTTTGCCGTTTGCTGCCGCACAGAGGTTCGCACGAAGTGAGGCGGCAGATCACCTGCGCCCGCTACGACCGAGCGACCGACAGCTTCATCGACGTGCCGCCGTCCAGCGTCCGGATCGAGGAATAGCATGAGGTCCGCGCGCTCGTCCGCGGCGGCCTCACCGGCATCGAGATCAAGGACAGACGGTCGACCACCTCGAAGGTCGCCGCCGCCCTCAAGGACATCGCCGAGAACTGCGACGCAGTGATCATCGGTCTTTTGAGGCGTCTGACCGTTGCCCGGCGTCGCTTCGGCGATGAGGCAGAAGCCGCTCGCGACGGAAAGCAGCAGCTGTAAGACGAAGGTCTTGGACATTATGTTCTCGCTCCCTTGTTCACAATGGCGTCGATGGCCTGGTCGATCGTCACTTGACCTTTGCGCGCGTCGGCACCTCGGTCGGGAAAGTCGATCCAGCCCTCGTTGAAGCCGTCGACCATCTGCATCCGCGGAAGCGGATTCGTCATGCCGAAGGAGCGGAAGATCGTCTCCCATTCCTCGCGCGGAACGGGCCGGACGCCTACGGGCTTTCCCAGTGCCTTGGCGAACGCGTCGGCGATCGCCTTCGGGCTCACGCGTTCGGTCGCTTCGAGCTCCTCGACGCGGACGCCCGTCCAGTTCTCGCGCAGCAGAGCCGCCGCTGTCCCTCCGACGTCCTCGGCGCTGATCATCGGCACGGCGCGTTCGATTGGCTGCAGATAGCTCGGGATCTCGCCTTTGTCCCTTGCCGCCGCGACGTCGCCGGCCGCGTTCTCCATGAACCATGCGGCGCGGAGAAAGGTGACCGGCAGCGAAAGATCCGACAGCGAACGCTCGAGAAGCCCCAACTGATTCAGCAGATTGGGTTTCGTCGCCTCCGCACCGATCGTGGACAAAGCGACCACTTTACCCGGCCGGCCGGTCTTCAAGGCTGCGTAGAGGGTCGCGATCATCGACTTCGCCTCGTGGAAGCCCGGCGAGGGGTCGAAGACCGGCGGCATCATGACGAAGGCCCCTTCAGCGTCTTCGAAAGCGGCGGCAAATGCGTTCGCATCGTCCAGGTCCGCTATGGCGACCTCGCATCCGCGGTCGGCCCAGGCGGCTCCCTTGGTGCGGTCGCGGACGACAACGCGCAGACGCTCGCCGAGATCGAGCAGGCTGCGCGCGGCCGCTCCACCAACCTTTCCGGTCACTCCCATGATCGTGTACATGTTCTCTCTCCTTTGCTGCGAGCGGGACCCTTCGCCGTCCGGGCGGACGGCGTCGGCCGCTCATCGGTGTGCGTCGTAGCGCGGTCCTACGCGTTCCAGTCGGGGGCGAACGGCGGCTTGACGTACCGCTGGTCCTTCGGAAGCGCGGCGATCGCCGCCCGATCCTCATCGCCGAGCCTGATCTTCAAGGCCTCGAGATTGGACCGCTGGCTCGACTTCTTCTGCGCCTTCGGTATGGCGATCACACTCTGCTGGTCGAGGAGCCACGCGATCGCGATCTGCGCCGCCGATGCGGCGTGCTTCCTGCCGATCGCCTGCAGCGTCTCCTCGTGCGCGGCGCGACCTTGGGCCAGCGGCGCGTACGCGGTCAGTGGAATGTTCCTGCCGCGCAGGTACTCCAGCATCTTCGACTGGTCGAGAAACGGATGGTACTCGATCTGCAGGGCGGCGATGGGGGCTCGGACGTCCTCGACGGCCTGGCGCATCATTTTCAAATTGAAATTACAGACGCCGATCGCCCGGGTTCTTCCCGCGGCCTTGAGAGCCATCATCTCCTCGAGCACGGCGGGCAGTTCCATGTCCGCGGACGGCCAATGCACCATGTAGAGGTCCACGTAGTCGAGCTTCAGCCTCGACAGGCTCGCGTCGGAGGCCTTGCGAATCTCTCCGCGTCCCAACTGATCGTGCCAGACCTTCGTGGTGACGAAAAGCTCTTCCCGCTTCACGCCGCTCGCGGCGATGGCCGCTCCGACGGCGTCCTCGTTTTCGTACATGGCCGCGGTGTCGATGTGGCGGAAGCCCAATTCCAGCGCGCTCTCCACGACCGGCTGGCAGCCGCCGCCCGGCATGCGGAACGTTCCGAATCCCAACCGCGGAATGGCCAGGCCTTGCGTCTCGATCTTTTCCATCTCGAAATCTCCTTCTTGCCTGATAAATCCGGATCACCAGGGCAGCGTCTTGCCGTGCCGGTCGATGAAACGCAGTCCGGCCTTTCCGGATTGCGCCTCGACCGATTTAACCAGGTGAGGAATGCTCTCCTCGATCGACAGCGCCGCTTCGGCGCCGCCCATCTCGGTCCGTACCCAGCCCGGCGCGACCAGAAGCAGCGCGCGGGGTTCGGCGGCGTTGCGCGCGGCGAAACACTTCATGAGCATGTTGAGGGCGGCCTTGCTCGAGCTATAGATCTCCCAGAAGCCCCGGTTGTTCTGGATGCTCCCGAGCTCCGAGGACATCACGGCGATCACCCCGCGGGGCGGGACCAGTCCACGGAGCATCTCGACGGCCCGCATGGGACTCAGCGCGTTGGTCATCATCAGGTCGACGAAGTCGCGTTCGGCGACGTCGATCGGCGTGTTCTCCCGGGCGATGCAGATGCCGGCGTTCACGAACAGCGTGTCGATCTCGCGCCCTTCCAGGCGGTGTCCCAGCTTGGAGATCGATTCCGCGTCCGTGATGTCCGCCGACTCGATCTCCAGGCTCGACGGGAAACGCTCGCGTAGCTGCTGCAAACCCGGGGAGGGCGACCGCACGGTGGCCACGACGCCGTGGTCGAGGCCGCAGTATTCCTCGGCGAGCGCGAGGCCCAGACCCCGGGACGCGCCTATGATGAGAACCGTCTTCTTCCTGGCCATGAATGCCTCCGTTCGATCCGACGGAAGGTTCTCATGGGAGCGTTGATGACTCCAGTGCGTAGCTGTCAGGCAAGAATTGACTTCCAGTCAACATGACTAGTGGGAACCGCCGAGATCCTTGGCTCTCGCCGCCTTGAGGGCGAACTCGATGAAAGCCCGCACCTTGGCCGGCGGATGTTGTCGAGACGGATGCAGCGCATACAGCGGGAAGACTTCTCCGGGCCACTCCGGGAACAGGTCGATCAGTCGGCCCGAGCTAAGCAGTGGCTGTACGCCGATGCTGAGAATCTGCGCGATGCCGCTGCCTGCGACGCACTCGTTGATCATCGTGCCGACGTCGCTCAGCTGAAGCCGTCCCTTGGTCTTGACCGGCACCACTTTCCTGCCGGCGCGGAACTCCCATTCGTACGGGCGCGAGGTGATCGGATCGAGAAACTGGATGCATTCGTGGGAGCTCAGTTCGGTCGGATCCCTCGGTCTGCTGTGCTTCTTGATGTATTGCGGAGAGGCGACCGTGAGCACACGCGTCTCGAGCAGCTTCCGGGCGATCATCGTATCGGAAGCCGGCTCGCCGAACCTGACGGCCACGTCTATGCCGTCGGCGACCAGATCGCTCACATGCTCACGGGTCACCATTTCGAGGACGATCTCCGGATGCTGCGCAAGGAAGCTGCCGATCTGGCCCGACAGGACCAGGCGCGAAAAATAGGGGTCGATGTCAACGCGAAGACGCCCCCGGACCGCGCCGGCGGATCCGGAGACGGAGTTGGCCGCATCCTCGATCGTGGACAGGAGGGGCCCGACCTGTTCGTAGAACCGCTTTCCTTCGTCGGTGAGCGCGACCGAACGTGGCGTCCTGTCCAAAAGCCGGATCCCGAGGCGCTCCTCGAGCCGTGCGATCGCTCGGCTGACGCCCGAGGTGGTTATTCCCAGCGCTTCGCCCGCGCGCGCGAAACTGCGGCCCTGAACCACCGCCGCTAATACGGTGATACCCGCGAGTAGACGACCATCGAACGACATAATCGGCCCCTGTGACATAGGGTCAATTAGAGGTGGCATTGATTGCTGATTTGTCAACTATCCGCCGTAGCGGCCGTTCCGGCTACCGACCGCGGGGAACGCATCGGTCGGCCTGGGTTGCCTAGGGTACTGTCTCGGCGGCGCATCTTTGGATCAGGCTCGGCCTGCATCCGCCATGACCCGATTACCGACTCGGCTCTGGGCTACCCGTAATCGAAACTATGTGCAACCTCTACAGTATAGCGCAGGCCGAACCAATCGGACCATTATGTCCTCTAGCTCCAACACCAATATCGCCAAGAAAGCTCGCACGAAGGCCGAGGCGGATTTTGCCACTTGGCTCATGATGGCCACGACACTCTACCCCTATCTCCAGGAAGGCCGCTGGGTCCTGTTGCAAGTCGCTGCGGAGAGCAACGCAACGCCAGTCAGGGGCGCAATCAACATCGTCAGCCTGGCACCCGGCGCCAACGACGGCCTGCTCGGCAAATTCGCTTCAATGCTTGTCCGTCCGGACGGCTACCTCGCCCACGTGAGCGCGGTAGACGACGCAGGCGGCATCGAGTTCGCGCCTGATTGCCCGCGGGCCCGTGTTCAGGATCACGACGGTTACACCTCTGCCCGAGTGTCCTCACGACGCCTTGACTTGCCATCAAGCACGACACCCATCGATTAGATGACGATTATCATCTACCGTCGTCGACGATGATGGTTGCGGTCCCGCACTGGAGCCATCGGCCAAGACAGTTTGCGAGCGACGGTGACGACTCATGGAATGATGAACGGGCGACCCTTCAAGAGGATGTAAGTCCAATCGCAGCGGCTCGGTATTTGGGGACCTGCTTCGTCACCGGCCCTTCCGATCGGCCACAGATTGCGCCGCGGCGGCGGCGCAGGCCTCGAACACGTCCAGCGCATCGATGCCGCGCGCTTCGCCATCGCTGGGAACAAAGATCGGGTATCCGCCGCTATGAACCGCTCCGACAATCATGAGATTGTCCGGCAGATGGAAACCTTCGATACCGAGGTCCGCATAGCCTTTGCCAAGTTGCCTCCGCATCCGCTGCTCGAAGCTCTCGGGAGTGTTCGAGTAACCAAAGATCGGCTTGCCCTTTCCGAGAAACCAGCCGACCTCGGTCAAGGTGCCAGCATCGGCGGAAGCGCCTGCGAACGGTGTGAGGTTGGCGATGATGATGTCGCATCGCTCCATCATCGCAATGTCTTTCTCGTAAATGGCTTGCCAGAGATCCAACGCCTTGGCGGCGGTCTCGACATCCTGATTGAGCGGTGGGAGACCGCGCAAACCGAATCGCCGGCATATCTCCACCTTACTCGCGGCGTGCGCGACCGCGTTGCGAAGAAATACATCGGGCCCCGCCAGATAGGCTGTTGCGGTCATGACAAGTCTCCCCTAGGTCGTCCCAAGTCGGATCGGCTCGAACCATCCAACGGACACGAAAATCCTGCAGCTTAGAGCATGAACCGGGCGTGCTCGGGAAGCAATGTTGCCACGGCGTCCTCATCTGCTGAACAGACATGACGGCGCAAACGGCCGGACGAGTGCCTATCTTTCGAAGGCCTGCGCCAACCGGACGATCGCCGGCACAATGACCTGACGAGGATAGCGGCTGCAACCAAGCATGAGCGACGACCGCAGCGGTGCCTCAATATACAGGCGGCTCATCGCACGAACGATGACGCCGTGTTCGCGGGCTGCTCGTTCGATCGCGCCGCGTGGAGGCAACCAGGTGCATGCCCTGGTCCGGCGGATCGACGGACAGGTGGTCGCCCAGGCGGCGCCTGACCGCAGCGACCAGCGCGTCCCGCTGGTCGCGGTAGATCTCCCGCATTCCTGCGGATGTGAGCTGCGAAGTGTCCCTCTTCCATGAAGGCGGCGACCACCGCCTGGCAAAGGGTCGATGGCTGGCGGTCCATGAGATAGCGCGCGGTAACGAAGGCGGGCAGGAGTGAGTGTGGCACCACGGCATAGCCGAGCCGATGTCCCGGAAAAGCGCCTTGTTAAGGGTTCCGATGTGGATGATGCGCTCGGCCTCGTCGAGGCCCTGGAGCGAGGCGAGTGGCCGGCCGCCGTATCGGAATTCACTGGCGTAGTCGTCCTCGACGATCCACGCGCCTGACTCTCGCGCCCATGCCAGAAGCTCGAGGCAGCGGCGCCGTCGACAGCACAACGCCCTTCGGAAACTGATGCGAGGGCGTTATGAAGATGGCACGCGCTTTTGGCGCGCGACGGATGCCTTCGGCGATGCTGATGCCAGATTGGTCGACCGGTACGGGCCGAACCTTCGCGCCTGCGGCGACGAGAGCAAGACGGGTCAAAGAGTAACCCGGATCTTCGATCCAGACTTCCTTGTCCGGCCCTTGCATGACACGGATAACGATATCGATGGTCTGCTGCGTGCCCGCAGTGATTACGACCTGTTCGGGCTCGCAACAAACCGCACGTGCGGCCCGCAGGCAGTCTCAAACGGACTTGCGCAGTTCCAACATGCGGCTTGGATCGGCATAGCCGAGGTGATGTCGTCCAAAGGAGCGCAGCGTGTGCTGCTGACGCTGGCACGAGGATATAGCGGTCGTCTCGCGACAGTGAGCGAGGACGGCTTCCCGTATTGCATCCCCTTGCTGTACCTTTGGATGAACGGGGAAGTGTATTTGCACACCACGAGTGCGGGAGGATATTTGCGCGCCAACATCGACAGAGAGCGGCGCGTTTGCTTTCAGATTGATGAGGAGCAGGGCGTCTTTGATTATGGTCGGTTTGAATGCGATTCGGGTCGGGCCTATCGCAGCGTTTGCCTGTTCGGCCGGATCCGAATCGTCGAAGACAGGGACGTCAAGCCGCGGTTCTGCGAAGCGTCGATGGCAAAATACGGCAAGCCCGAGATTCAACGAGCGAAGGGCTTCTTCCCGCGGATCGATATCATCACCGTGCATGCGGTTGCTGTCGAGCGCATGACCGGCAACGAACAGGCACTGCCGCCCCTTTCCGAGCAATGGCCTGCGAAGGACAGGACGAAGACGCCAAATGCTTCATTGCGCGCGGACGGTGTCAAATCGTCAGAAGAGACTGGGCCTGCAAATTCCTGAATAGCGACCGTGAAGATCTGAACACCTCAGCCGCCATGGATTGCGTGTGGCGAGGCTTGCACCTTGTGATGGTGTATCGACAGTATCGGCACCTGAATTTTGCGAGGGTGCAATGGCCTGGTTCAAACTGACCGCTCCCAACGGCGATCCGGTGCAGGTCAATGGCGATCAATTGGTGTGTGTCCGAGTCCCGCTGGCCGGGATTCCTCCCGGGCCGCGCACCCAGGCCATCATCGAATTCACAACCGGTCACAGCCGGCAACGCTGGAGACGCCGGATCAAATTCTGGATCGGATCGCCGGAAAGACTGCGCCTGAGCAAACGGCTGGGCCTGTGGGAACCGCAGCGCCTGTGGGAGCGACGGCCCCGCTGCGACAGGCGACGCGACGGCAGAAATGACGGTCGTTTAGGTAAAGCCGACAATCCGGGCGCCTCACTGTGCGAACTCAGCCAGCTCCAGCCTCTCATGCAGCGTCCTCAGCACGTCGTGCGCCGCGACGATGGTTTTCGGTGGCAAGCCCTTCGCAAGCCGCTTCGCCCAGGGCTTCTGGCGTCGGCTTGCGGCCTCGAACAACTGTTCGCCCTTCCCGGTCAGCCGCACCAGCTTGGCGCGGCGGTGATGCGGGTTTTGCTCGAGAACGACGACCCCTTCCGCGACGAGTTCGTTGACGATGCGCTGCACGCCTTGCCGATGCAGCCCCATCGAGCGGGCAAGCCATGCCACGGGTTGCGGAGACGGCGCCAGCGCCGCGGCGCCGAGCACCTGCCAGCGCGCGCTCGTTAGCTTCAGATCGGAGACCAGCCGGTCGCCGGTCGAGATCAGCCGGCCGTTGAGCCGGAAAACCTCGAGGATGAGCGCGGTCAGCGCCTCCAATCCATCGGGTTGTGAGGGGGCCTTCACAATGACAACAGATTCTCATATTGACAATATATTGTCAATATGAAATAGTTTCCTCGGCTGCTTTGACGGTGGAGGCGATAATGCTCGCCGGATTGATGGCGCTCGTCGTCGCGTCGGCGTTCGCCGGCGCGGCGTTCTATGTCGGTTTCGCCGAACAGCCGGCACGCCTGAGGCTCGACGACGAGGCGCTGCTCCAACAATGGAAGCCGAGCTACGCGCGCGGCACTGCGATGCAGGCGACGCTTGCCGTCGTCGCGGGCCTGCTGGGGCTGGCCGCAAGCTGGCAGCTGCAAGATTGGCGCTGGATCGTCGGCGCCGTCCTGATGCTGGCCAACTGGCCCTATACGCTTCTGGTCATCATGCCCACGAACAAGCGGCTCACCGCATGGCCCGCAGGTAGGGAAGGTGCGCAATCGCGCGCGCTGATCGTGTCATGGGGAAGGCTTCACGCCGTCCGCACGGCGCTCGGCGTCGCAGCGGTATTGGCCTATCTCGGTCTTGCGGCCAGTCTCGCGGGATAGGAGCGGTGGGTTGCAGCACAGCGCCCTCCTCGGGCCAGGAGAGGACCCCAAGGCAAACGGCTCTGAAGTCAGGCCACAGAGGCCGCGCCGATTACGAGATCACGACGGCTCGATCAATGCTCAACCGATTGCTTTGCCGGACGAAGCTCGCTTCGCGAGTGGGCAGGCTTCGTTGATAGGCCAACGCGTTATTGGGCAAGGCATCGCTGGGATTGGCGAAGTAGGGGTCGCGCCCGCAGGTGCCGAGGCCACCAGCGGCTGACGCCTGACATTGCTCGATCGTCGCATAGCCACAGCCGCGCATTTCGGACGTGTTGGTCATGCAGCATTCGCCGGCTTGCGCTGCCGGCGCTGCCATCGCGACCAAAGCAAACGCAGACAGCGCCGCCGCGGACGCGGGGATCATTTCGCAATCGATTTCATTTTTTGCTCTCCATTTTGACCGGAGGGTTCGCCCGGACTAGCGGAACGTTGCCGCTCGGGCCTGTACTTGTGCGCGGGCCGATGGGCTGACGCGCAACATCGCCCATCTTGGTTCGCGTCGCGGCATCCGGGCCAACCTGGTCTATCCGGGGCTGGTCGATACGCCGAACGGACGCTCGGCCGGGGCCGACCGGCCGTCACGCGGCAAGGCCCGCGTTCCGTTCGGCCGCCAGGCGACGGCATGGGAAATCGTCGGTGCCGTGCTGTTCTTTCTGTCGGACGAGAGCGTCTACATCACCGCCCAGACGCTTGCCATCGACAGCGGCCTGAGCGGCATGTGAGGCGTCGATCGCTACTGCATGATCCGGAAAAGCCAGCCCCGCGCTTGATGCGGGGTGCGCAGCGGTTTTCCGAAAGGATCATGCTCAAACAAAGAGACGAGATCATGATCCGATTCAACCTAATCGGATCATGAGCTAGCGGAAGGATCTTCCCTTCTGCTTCTCCATTCACTGTGCCTTCTCGTGCGCGGCGAGCCCGACCGCCTTGTAGTCGTAGGTCGGATAGAACTCGGTGCGATAGGCGCCCCAGGCCTGGTTCTCGATGATGCGGTTGACCTCGCGCAGTCGCGAGGCGGGAAGCCGCAGCGTGACGACCTGTCCGATCCCCATCATCACGTACCAGCTCACGACTTCGACGCCCGCCGGAGGAAACGCCTTGTAGTAGCCTTGCTTCTCGAGCTGGGCGTTGAGCTCGCTTAAGGGCCGCGACTCGTCATGCTTGAAGAAGATCGTGATCATCACGGCATTGTCCGGCGTCGGCGTGGCGCTGTCGGTCGGCGTCTGCGCGCCGCTGTCCGAATTGAATATCGCCGCAGAAGCCAGCACCGCGAGCGCCGTCAACAGCGTTCTTGTTCGTCCCATCGTCATTCCCTTGTTGCGAACGTCGGCTTGTTCTTTTGAAATTGCCGATGGCGATCATCGGCGGTGGAAAAACGCCCGTAAACGGCGAAATCATCGCGTCTGGTATTCGCCGGAAATGTGTCGTCGGTCATCACAGCGTCGCGACCACGGTGGCTCCTCTCGGAAAGCCGGCGCCACCCGCGCTGACGTGGTTCTTCGGGTTCCCGATCACGCCCCAAAATGTGAAACATGTCACACGCGACGATCGCATTCGGCGCTATCGAAGATGGGCTGGGTCAATCAGTTTTGAAACGGGGCGATGTCCACGCGGCGGTTGGCTTACTGGTGGTTCTGGTTCGTGGCCTCGGGGCGATTTCTCCAGACCTTCCTGACGCGGCCGCGCGTCAAGCGCCCCTGACCTGAGTTCCCTAAAGTGCGTTCTGGGCGCCTCGCATGGCGCGCAGATCGTGCGCCGGATCGTCTAGCTGATCAGCCTCTTGACGAAGCCCGCGCCGTCCTGCACGGCATCACGTCCCTTCCAGGCCAGATGGGTCAGGCGGCCGGCGAGCGAGTTATGGCTGCGCAGGCTGCGCGAGCCCAGCACATGACCGACCTCGTCGGGAAACCGGCTTATTTCAGCTTCCACCAAGGCGGCAATCGCGTCCATCAGGCTGCGGAGTCTCTTCCCCCACTCGGATTGGTCGAGCCCATCGATGCGCATCTGCAGCGCGTATTCGGTGTCGTAGATGTCGGTCAACAGTTCCTTGGCGACAAGCACGCGGTTGTTCTTCAGCGCGATCCGCAGCGCCGCCCGCTTGTCGTCGATCCGGTCCAGAACCATCGACACCACGATCGCATAGGGCGTGGCGGCAATATCGGCGGCGCTCTTTGAGGGCGCGGCCTTGGTGGCAAAACGGATGAGCTGCCAGGACGTCTTGAGCCGCCTTGCTACCAGCGCCAGCGCAAAGGGTGCTGCATCGGCCTGGTTCTTTGCGAAACTGTCGAGCAGTCCGGTCATTTTGACGACCTGGGTGTCGTCGAGTTTCGCGATCCTCTCGGGCAGCGCCGCGTTGAATTTCGCCAGCGCATCGCGCGAGCGCAGCGCGCACATGATCTTGGTCAGGTCGCCAAAGGCCGTTCGTGCCGCGGTATAGGCCGAGAGCTTAGCGCGGGTCTGCTCGGCGCCTTCCGGCGAACTAAGGACGTTTTCCAGAGATTTGATGACCTTGGTCTGGAACACCGCCGCCGCCTGATTCGCCTCGCGCTGCTTGTCGGCGGCGATCAGGTCTTTCATCTGCGCATTGAAGTCGCGCGCCATGGTCGGCAACAGGTCGCGGCTGATCCATTCCCAGATCGGAGCCAGCGAGCTGCGCGGTATCCTTCCCGAATTGGCATGGTCGGGCGCGCCGTCGATCAGGAGCGGTTCCAACGGGGCGAAAAAGTAACGCGTTGGGTTGCCGGCGCGGTCGTGGGTCGATCCGTCCTTGCGGAACTCCACGCGCAGCTTGGCCTGGATGTCCGAGGAGCCGGGAATCTCGACGCCAGAGAGCTCAAGCCGCTCCAGTTCGTTGAGGAGGCAGCTGCGCGCCAGCGGCGTCAAGCGCTGCAGGAAGTCCCATATCCGGTCGGTCGCCATCGTCGGGTCATTTCGCGGTTCGGTTCGGCAAGACGAGCCCGTACCCCGGGCGGGCGCACGGGCAAGATAACCACGAAACGGTTGGTGCCAGATTAAGAACAGAAGTTTAACCCGAGCGATGTCGCGGCATGCGCGCGCTCAAGAAGTTCAGTAGAACTACGCAGATTGGATTAAGCTTCGCAACTTGCGCGCGACACCAAAGCCTCTTGCGCAATTTCAACGGGAATTGCGGCATTTCTTCGCTTATTTCCCGTAGTCTTACGGTACCAAAATTTAACCAGAGAACAGGTTCGTGTCCGTTAAATGACGGATATGTCGCGGCCAGAAATCGGCGATTCGCAATTCTTCGACCGGATCGAACGCAACGCCGACGAATCCGACATCGCCCGGCTATCCGCTGCGCGTGCCCGGGCAGTCGATGAAGCGGGTGTCGCGATCGCGCGCCAGCTCAACGGGCCGCTCACTGCGCTGCTGCTCTACCTGGGCGAGATCAAGCAGCACAGCCACCAGCTTTCGCAAGCCTCCGCCGACAGGGATTACCTCCGGAAGGTCGTGGACAACGCCCTGCAGCAAGCCGAGCGGGTCTGCGCTCTGGTCAAGCAAATCGCGGGCCCTCACGCAGGCATCGGCGCCGTCACCCAGGGAACCGGAACGGAGGACGGTGCGGGCCGCCCAACGGAAACTCATCATGCGTCGGGTGTCATGCTCTCTTCTGACGCCGGCCAGCGGCCTTTGACCAAGCGCGAACGCGAGGTTCTGAACCTGATCAGCCAGGGTTGCTCGAACAAGCAGGGAGCCCTGCGGATGCGCATCAGTCCGCGCACCTTCGAGAGCCACCGCGCCGAAGCCATGCGGAAATTGGGCGCGCGAAATACGGCTGACCTGGTCCGCGCGGCGCTGCTGCATCCGATCGATTAGAGCAGCCGGGGTAGCAATCCGGAGCTATCGCAGAGCGCGATGGGATTAGGTCATGATCTTTCGGAAAACCGGTGTCCACTTTTCCGGATCATGCGCTAACCGTTGAGATGCCGAGCCGCGATCACGCGACTGCCGCTCAGCAATAATCTTCCGCGAACGGGCGGATCCTGGCTGCCGGCCGCAAGGCGACGATCTTTTCCTTCGGCGGAGTCGGGACGATCGTGATGGTCCAGCTTGGCGGGATGCTCGACTCGTTTGCCAGCACGGAGCGAACATGGCCCGTGATGATCGATCCGCTGGACCTGACGGTCGCCGTCCTGCCGTTGAACTGCGCGATGCGAAAACGCCGTACTTCCTTCTGGTCGGCCGTCTCGAACGTGATCATGAAGCTCTCCTGTGCTTCCGCGACTATCGCTGTTCATCCTTATCCGTGTATGAAAATTTAAAACCGTAGAAGTACGGTCGCATCCCTGCGGGGTGCGGGGTTGCGCGAAAGCGTGCCTCCGAAACGCTCCGAGGGCCGACCGTGCGGGGCATTTGAAGTGGCGCCGGGGTGCTGAACCCGATCCGGACCCGGCATCGGCCGGAAATCAGTTTCATTCGGTCGTTAAAAAAAACTATTCGGCCGGACCGAACACCGCTTCCATCTTGGACTTCAGCGTGGCCGCGTTGAACGGCTTGACGATGTAATTGCTGACGCCGGCCTTCTTCGCCGCGATGACGTTTTCGGTCTTCGACTCCGCCGTAATCATGATGAAGGGAGTCTTCGAAATCTCCGGGCTCGCGCGCACTTCCCTGAGCAGGTCGTAGCCGGTCATCGGCTCCATGTTCCAATCGGAAATCACGAGGCCGTACTTCTTGCTCTGCATCTTGGCGAGCGCCGCCGATCCGTCGCTGGCATCGTCGACGTTCTCAAAACCTAGCTGCTTTAAAAGGTTGCGGATGATCCTGATCATGGTGTTGTAGTCGTCGACCACCAGGATCGGCATCGATAGATCGAAGGCCATGTCGTCTACTCCGCGCAGTCCGCAATCGGCCGAATACCGGTGAGATATTTGCAAGCCTGCGAAAATCGTGTAGCGCGTTTTCAAACTCGCGCTCGTCAAAAACAACTATCAGCGGTCGTTGAACACCGCGTTAATTCCCGGGACTGGAACGAATATCGCGAGCGGCGCCTCTGGGCCGTAATAATACGGAGGCCATGCATACCGCTCTCGCGATCGTCGCCCGACGCGCAGCCGATCACCGACGCGCGGGCGGATCGGATGTCGTGGATGAATCCCGCGAGGACTTTTCCTGCACGCAACGCGGCTGTAGCAGGCGCTCGTACTGGCCTTTGACCGTCGCGTAACATTCGCAGGCGGTCTTGCGCAGGCCGTCGAGATTGGTGATCTCGATATGTCCGCGGCTGTAGTGGATGAAGTTTGCCTCCTGCAGCGTGCTGGCTACCAGCGACACGCTGTTGCGGCGCGCACCGATCATCTGCGCCATCGCTTCCTGGGTGAGGACGAGCTTGCCGCCCCCGGACAGGTCGTGAGTCTGCAACAAGCACCGCGCCAGCCGGGATTCCACGGCGTGCGTGGCGTTGCATCCCGCGGTCTGCTGGACCTGCGCGTAGACCGCCAGCCCATGCCGCGCCAGCAGCGCCCGAAACGTCGCGCTCTGATCGGCCGCGGCGCGAAGGCGGTCGACCTCGAGCGTCGAGGCGACGCCGGGCATCAGCACGACGGCACTGTTGAGCGCGTTCGCATCTCCGAGAGCGGCGAACGCGCCGAAAATGCTGTCGCGGCCGACCATGGCGATCTGAACGTGCTCGCCCTTGGCAAAATTCACGACCAGAGAGATCACGCCCTTATGCGGCAAATACGCCCGCTTAAGCGGTTCGCCGGCCGCAACCAGGACAAATTCCTGAAGCAGGTCGACGGTCCGTAAATATGGGCGGATCAGTTCGAAATCATCCGCGGAAAGCGCTGATAAAAATCCATTCGCCGAGCGGGCAACTGTGTCCAAAGCCGTCTCCTGCCATGTGGGCAAAACAGGTCTCTGGGGCATCCGTATTCAATGCACGCTAACAAGCTCTCAAGATGAGCCTCGGATATTCCGTTGGCAAGAAAAATCGGAAATTGCACACATTGCTGCAAACATTGTGCGAGGCTTCACTCGCGCTTATGCGCGCTAACGTGCAGATGCGACCGCGAGCTTCGGCCAGTTGCCTGAAGTTGGAGATCATCAATTCGGCATCTTGAGCAACTGCGCATGCTTCGATTGGATGGTCTGATAGCATTCGCATGCCGTCCTACGCAGAGCTTCAACGTTGGTGATTTCGATTTGCCCGCGGCTGTAGCGGATAATGCCGGCCTGCTGGAGCGCGTGGGCAACGATCGAGACCGCGTTGCGTTGCACGCCGATCATTTGTGCCAGAAGTTCCTGGGTCAGTGGCAGTGTTTCGCCGTCATGCAGTTCGCGCGCGCGCAACAGCCATCGCGACAGGCGCGCCTCGACCGAATGGGAGGCGTTGCATGCGGCCGATTGCACGGCCTGCGCGATCAGCGCCTGCTCATGGCGGGCCAGCAGGTTCCGCAACGCAGCACTTCGCTCGGCGGCCGCCCTGAAGAGCGCCGTATCGAGCGTGGAGGCGGTCCCCGGAAACAGCACGACCACGTCGCTCAGCGATATTCCGTCGACCAGCGCTGTGGAAGCGCCGACAACGCCGTCGCGGCCAATCATCGCCACCTCGACGGTTTGCCCTTCGGATAGGTTGACGACCATCGAAACAGCGCCGGCATGCGGTAGATAGACCCGGCTCAGCGCGTCGCCCGCCTCAACCAGAACAGCATCTCTTACCAATACGGCAACTTCAAGATGTGGTAGCAACGCCTCGTAATCTGCCTCCGGCAGCGCTTGCAGCAAGCGGTTGGGCGGACGTTGAGCTGAAGGCATAGTTTCTCCGACCGAAACGGACGGGAGTTCCATGGAGCTACCGTCGACAGCGCTTCGGGCTTGTGCGATGCGAGGCAAACATAATCAGGAGATGCCCGTCGGCAAGCTAAATAGTTGTGGCGCAAACTTATACACGGTGAAGGGCAGACAGCTCGCCACATCTGCGGCGGAAATAAGAAGGGTGCGCTGATTTGCAGTGGAGAAATTCGAGTTCCTTCCCGAAGAAGACCGGTGGACGTTGGGGAAAAGCAGCCAGGAGCCCGCAATGCGCGAGAATTCTGATCGTGGATGATGATCCGCATGTCCGCCAAGCCATGCGCGCTTGGCTCGATCACCATGGTTTCAGGATTTCCGTCGCCGACGGCGGCATCAACGGCCTCGGGGCCCTCGATGGTTCCGCATTCGAGCCGATGATTGTCGATGTCTTCATGCCCAACATGCGCGGCTTCGAATCGATCAGGATGTTTCATCGTCGCGCCTCGACAGTGCCGCCGATCGCAATTTCCGGATACGCCTTTGCCGCGACGGAGCCCGACTTCCTGAGAATGGCCACCAGGCTCGGCGCCGCGCGCTGCCTGCGCAAGCCGTTCAAGCCGGCGATCTTGCTCGCCGTGATCGATGAATGTCTTTCGGAGGCCGAGCCGCGCCGAAGGTATGTCGCTACTCTGGGCGCGGTCGTGAACGCGCTGTCTGAATTGGTGGCGAAACCGGGATCGGCCGCCAACAGCATGGAGATTGCGTTTCGAGGCTGAACGGATTGCGGTGATCTTTGTTATTGCGGTAACGGATGCGTCGTATCCCTCGTTTTACCCCTAGCAGGATTCTACCTCTAGCAAGATGGAGACTCGCGTGCACCACGATCCAGGAGTTGTCGAAATGGCGAAGCAAAGTGTCCAGCCGCGGGGAGACAGCATGCAGCGCATTCTCGTTGTCGACGACGATCCGATGGTTTGCATGGCCATCGAGGTCTATCTGGAGCGGCATAATTTCCAGGTCACGATCGCCGATGGCGGCGAGGCCGGGCTGCGGGCACTGGAAGGCTGCGGGTTCGACCTGATGATTGTCGACATCTTCATGCCCCATATGCGAGGCTTCGAGTTCGATCAGAATCTTCCATGAGCGCGCCCCGATGATTCCGCTGATCGCGATGTCGGGCTACGCCTTTGCCAACCTCAACGCGCCGGCGCCCGACTTCCTGAGGATGGCGCTCGAACTCGGCGCTTCGCGCTGCCTGCGCAAGCCGTTCACGCCGGTGGCACTCTTGACCGTGATCAATGAATGTCTGTCAGAAGCCCGAGCGCGCTTTCCGGGACTAGCTCAACTGAGATAGCGGGCTGTCACCAGCGACGCGAAGAGGAGGCGACGTCGGACCTCGAGGAAATGCCCAGCAGCTCTCCGCCTGTGAAAGTGGCCGAGACGCAGGAGAACCGGGTTCAAAGAGCTGTCATCGTCGGTCAGCTCGCCGGCGGGATCCTGCATGATTTCAACAATATCTTGACCGTCATCTCCGGCACGATCGAAATTCTGGCGGAGGCTGTCGCCGACCGGCCGGACCTTGTCGCGATTGCGAAACTGATCGACGATGCCGCTGCGCGCGGCGCCGGCCTGGCTTCGCATCTGCTCGCCTTTGCGCGGGGCCAACCCTCGCAGCCCCGCGGCGTCGACGTCAACGCGCTGCTTGACGAGGCGACCCGCTTGCTCAGGCCTGCGCTCGGCGGGCAGATCGAGATGGCCTCGATTGCTGCACCCGATATCACGCCGGCGCTGGCCGATCCCGCTCAACTCATGGCGGCGATCCTTGGCCTCGCGATCATGGCGCGCGACGCCATGCCTGAAGGCGGCAAGCTGACGTTCGAGACCAAAAACGCGCGAAGCCTTGAGGCCGTCTCCACGGATCCCGGCGAGGCGCTCACTGCAGATCGCGTCGTGATTGCGATTAGGGCCGCGAGCTGCGAGACGGTCGGCGAGTGCCCGGATCGGATTTTCGCAGATCTTGCTGCGGTCGAAGATTTCATCCGTCGATCCGGCAACCATATCAGGACAGGCCAGCAGGACGGCAGTTGCGGCTTGGCCGAAATCCACTTGCCGAAGGCGGCTCTCCACCCGCGATAGTTCGAGCACGATCTCCGCGCAAACGCGTTCCGCGTTTGTCGCGAGGCAACAGCATGCCCTCGGGTCATATCCGATGGGCGCGAACCGGTTCTCCGAAACCATCTTCCCCAGACGATTAAGTGGGCAGCGCGAAGCCGATTCATCCTGAAGTCATCGCGCTGCTCACTCGATCTGCTTTCCGTGCGCGAGATTAGCGTGACGCGATCTGCACGTCATCGGCATCGATACCCACTCCGAAGCCTTTTTTTCGCAATTGGTTCGACGCGATTAGCGCGCGGTTAGTGTTAACAGCGCCGGCCTTGGCGTTTGCGTAGATTTACCGGGTTCGTTTTAACGAACGGGTAGGGTCCCCGGGCGGAGGGTTGCACCGTCGCCGATAGAAATGGCGATGCGTCAAATGTGTTCATCCAGAAGGGAAACAGTATGTCCGGCATTGTTCTTTCGGCATCGGTCCGCCAAAACCTGCTCTCGTTGCAGTCGACCGCTTCGCTGCTCGCCACCACCCAGAATGACCTCGCCACCGGCAACAAGGTCAACTCGGCCCTCGACAACCCGACCAACTTCTTCACCGCGCAGTCGCTGAACAACCGCGCCAGCGATATCTCCAATCTGCTCGATAGTATCGGTAACGGCGTGCAAGTCCTGCAGTCCGCCAATACCGGCATCACCTCGCTGCAGAGCCTGGTCGCGAGCGCGCAGTCGATCGCCAACCAGGTGCTGCAAAGCCCGGTCGGCTATTCCACCAAGTCCAACGTGGTCTCCGCCGCCATCACCGGCGCCACCGCCAACAACCTGCTCGGCACCGCCACCTCCAACAACCATGTCACCGGCACCGCCGTCACCAACGACGCCACCACGGGCGCGGCCGCGATCAGCGCTACGACCCTCCTGGTCGGCACCGCGGGCTCCACGTCCAACGATCTGCAGAGCCCCGGCATCTCTAACGGCTCGACCCTGACCGTCGACGGCAAGACCATCACCTTCTCGACCGCGCAGACCAGCTCGAGCACCGACGGCTCGGGCAACGTCACGATCGGCATCGGCACCGGCAGCACGCTGAAGGTGAGCGACGTCTTGGCCGCGATCGATAGCATCACCGGCACTTCGGCCGCCTCCTCGGTCAGCAGCGGCAAGCTCGTGTTGAGCACCGGCACCACCCAGAACCTGGTTATCGGCGCGGGCACGGGCAACGCGCTCACCGTGCTCGGCCTCTCCGCCGGCACCACCGCCGTCACCCCGCCACCGCTGAGCGGCGAGATACTGACCATCACCGCGACCGGCGGCGGCACCCCGACCAGCATCACCTTCGGCACCGGTGCGAACCAGGTCTCGACGCTCAACCAGCTCAACACGGCGCTGGCGGCGAACAACCTGCAGGCCTCGATCAACTCTTCGAGTGGCGCGATCACCATCACGACCTCGAACGATGCGGCCTCGTCGACGATCGGCACGATCAGTGGCACCGCTGCGGCATCAGGCCAGGCCTTCAACGGCTTAACGGCTGCGGCCCCGGTCGCCGACCCGAACTCGCAGGCCACGCGTGCGAGCCTGGTGGCACAGTACAACAACGTGCTGGCGCAGATCAACACCACCGCGCAGGACGCGTCCTTCAACGGCATCAACCTGTTGAATGGCGACACGCTGAAGCTGACGTTCAACGAAACCGGCAAGTCGACCCTGAGCATCACCGGCGTCACCTTCAACGATGCCGGCCTCAATCTGTCGACGCTCACCGCGGGCACCGACTTCCTGGACAACAGCTCGGCCAACAAGGCGCTTACCTCGCTCTCCGCCGCCTCGACGACGTTGCGTACGGAAGCCTCCGCGCTCGGTTCGAACCTCTCGATCGTGCAGATCCGTCAGGACTTCAACAAGAACCTGATCGACGTGCTGCAGACCGGTTCGTCGAACCTGACGCTGGCCGACACCAACGAGGAAGCGGCCAACAGCCAGGCGCTGTCGACCCGCCAGTCGATCGCGGTCTCGGCGCTGGCGCTCGCCAACCAGTCGCAGGCAAGCGTGCTGCAGCTGCTGCGCTGAGCCCGGCCAAGAAGCAAACGACCATGGCGGCGGGGATCACCCGCCGCCATCTTCCCAGTTTTTCCGGGGATCGGATGGCCGTCGGCTCGTCGCGCGATTGCAGGCGTGAAGCGACACCCTGTGCTAGGCGCCGCGGCCGCGCCGTATCCTGAAAGGAGACGACGATCATGCCGCTCCGGGTCGAACTGAAGCCGTTCGAACGCATTGTCGTCGGCGAAAGCGTCATCATCAATTCGGGCAGCCGCACGTCCTTCCTGATTGACGGCGAGGCGCCGATCCTTCGCGAGAGGGATACCGTGACCGCGGAGACCGCCAATACGCCCGCCAAGCGGCTCTATTTCTGCATCCAGATGATGTACCTGAAGAACGATATCGTGCGGTATCGGGCTTCATATCTCGGATTCCTTGCTAGCCTGCGGGAGGCCATGCCAGGCTCCCGCGAGGGGATCGATACAGTCGATCATCATGTTTCTGCCGGCGCACTCTATAAGGCGCTCAAGGAAGCAAGAAAGCTGATGAAGCGCGAGGCAGAGCTGCTGGCGGCTTAACGCCTCGAAGCGGCGCACCATCGCACCCCCCGGCCGACTTATCCAAGCTGAAAGCCCGATCGACGCCGAACAGAAGGCGTCCATGGACCTCTCTTGGGCCCTCATTGGGGTATCCGTATTTGCACGGACCACGAAATTAACGGGAATGAGAAACCGCAAGGGCTATCGGTTCCTGTGATGGAAATCCGTTGAACTCTCGCGAGCGGCAAGCACGGCGTGACCCCATGCGCCGCCTGATTGAAGAGTCCAACCACCTGGCCGGGCGAGGCTCGGCGCGAAGAACGGTTGACAGCCGATTGAAACCCAAATTCTTGGAAGGCTTGTTTTGATGGATGATCTGTTGCGGGAGTTCCTGACGGAGACAAGCGAAAGCCTGGATACGGTCGACAATCAGCTGGTGCGGTTCGAGCAGGAACCAAACAACGCCAAGATTCTGGATAACATCTTCCGCCTGGTTCACACCATCAAGGGGACCTGCGGCTTTCTCGGCCTGCCGCGGCTGGAAGCACTCGCGCATGCCGCCGAAACGCTGATGGGCAAGTTCCGCGACGGCATGCCGGTGACCGGTCAGGCGGTCACGCTGATCCTGACCACGATCGATCGCATCAAGGAGATCTTGGGCCAACTCGAGGCGACCGAAGCCGAGCCGGAAGGCAACGACCAGGACCTGATCGGCGAGCTCGAAGCGATGGTAGAGCGCGGCATGGCGGCCACGGCTGACGGCGAAGCCGCATCGGCCGAAGTCAGACCGCTACCGGTACCAGCCGAACCGGCGCCGGCACCAGTTGAGGCGGCGCCCGCGGCGACGCAGGGCAAGCTGATCGAGCAGACTTTGGAGCGGCCGCTGCGTCCGGGCGAAGTGTCGCTGGACGAGTTGGAGCGCGCCTTCCGCGAGACCGAAATCGAGGCGCCGCAGCCTGTCGCCGCGGCAGCCCCTGCAGCTGCTCCGGAGAAGCCCGCCAAAACAAAGGAGGCAAAGCCCGTAGCAAAGTCTTCTGCTGGCAAGGCGGTCGCCGATTCCGAGGTTCAGGAAGCCGACAAGGTGGCCAACCAGTCGATCCGGGTCAACGTCGATACGCTCGAACACCTGATGACCATGGTCTCGGAGCTGGTGTTGACCCGCAACCAGCTCCTGGAAATCTCCCGCCGCAACGAGGACACCGAGTTCAAGGTGCCGCTGCAGCGGCTCTCCAACGTCACCGCCGAACTGCAGGAAGGCGTCATGAAGACGCGCATGCAGCCGATCGGCAATGCCTGGCAGAAGCTGCCGCGCATCGTGCGCGACCTCTCTGGCGAACTCGGCAAGCAGATCGAACTCGAGATGCACGGCGCCGACACCGAGCTCGACCGCCAGGTGCTCGACCTGATCAAGGACCCGCTCACCCATATGGTGCGCAACTCCGCCGACCACGGCCTGGAGACGCCCTCAGAGCGCTCAGCTTCCGGCAAGCCGGAGCAGGGCACCATCCGGCTGTCCGCCTATCACGAGGGCGGCCACATCATCATCTGCATCGCCGACAACGGCCGCGGCCTCAACACCGAGCGGATCAAGGCCAAGGTGCTTTCCAACGGCCTCGTCAGCGAGGCCGAGCTGGAGAAGATGACAGAAGCCCAGATCCACAAGTTCATCTTCGCTCCCGGTTTCTCGACCGCCGCCACCGTCACCTCGGTCTCCGGCCGCGGCGTCGGCATGGACGTGGTGCGCACCAACATCGACCAGATCGGCGGCACCATCGACATCAAGTCGGTGGCGGGCGAGGGCTGCTCGGTCACCATCAAGATCCCGCTGACGTTAGCCATCGTCTCGGCCCTGATCGTGGAAGCCGGCGGCGACCGCTTCGCCATTCCACAATTGTCGGTGGTCGAGCTGGTGCGGGCGCGCGCCAATTCCGAGCACCGCATCGAGCGCATCAAGGACACCGCGGTCTTGCGGCTGCGCAACAAGCTGTTGCCGCTGATGCATCTGAAGAAGCTGTTGAAGATCGACGACGGCTCCTCTTCCGATCCCGAGAACGGTTTTATCGTGGTGACGCAAGTCGGCAGCCAGACTTTTGGCATCGTGGTCGATGGCGTGTTCCACACCGAAGAGATCGTGGTCAAGCCGATGTCGACAAAACTGCGCCACATCGACATGTTCTCCGGCAACACGATTCTCGGCGACGGCGCGGTGATCATGATCATCGACCCCAACGGCTTCGCCAAGGCGCTCGGCGCTTCCGGCGCGGCCTCCCACGAGATCGCCGACGAGCATGCCGGCCATCATGCAGCGTCCTCCGAACAGACCACCTCGCTGCTGGTGTTCCGCGCCGGCACCAATCAGCCCAAGGCGGTGCCGCTCGGCCTCGTCACCCGGCTGGAAGAGATCGCCGCCGACAAGATCGAGCTCAGTAACGGCCGCTACATGGTGCAGTACCGCGAGCAGCTGATGCCGCTGGTGCAGATGGAGGGCGTCACGGTCCGCACCCAGGGCGCCCAGCCGATCCTGGTGTTCGCCGACGACAGGCGCGCGATGGGGCTCGTGGTCGACGAGATCATCGACATCGTCGAGGAACGGCTCAACATCGAGGTCGCCGGCTCCAGGGACGGCATTTTGGGTTCCGCCGTGATCAAGGGCCAGGCCACCGAAGTGATCGACGTCGGCCACTTCCTGCCGATGGCGTTCGCCGACTGGTTCACCCGCAAGGAGATGGCGCCCTCGGCTTCGGCCCAGTCGGTGCTTCTGGTCGACGATAGTGCCTTCTTCCGCAACATGCTGGCGCCGGTCTTGAAAGCCGCCGGCTACCGGGTGCGGGTCGCGCCCAGCGCGCAGGAAGGTCTCGTCGCGCTGCGCTCGGGACAATCCTTCGACGTGGTTTTGACCGATATCGAAATGCCCGACATGAACGGGTTCGAGTTCGCCGAAACCATCCGCTCGGATACGCACTTGAGCCAGATGCCGATCATCGGATTGTCCTCGCTGGTCTCGCCGGCCGCAATCGAGCGCGGCCGCCTGGCCGGCTTCCACGACTATGTCGCCAAGTTCGACCGTCCCGGCCTGATCGCGGCGCTGAAAGAGCAGACCGCCGAGATGGCCAAAGCGGCGTAAAGGATGAGCGAAATGACCAGCAAGACTCACGTAAGCGAAGGCCTGATGGCCGAATACGTCACCGCCGTGATCGGCGGGCAGCTGTTCGGCCTGCCGATCTCCCGGGTCCAGGACGTGTTCATGCCGGAGCGGCTGACACGGGTGCCGCTCTCCTCCCAAGAGATCGCGGGCGTGCTCAACCTGCGCGGCCGCATCGTCACGGTGGTGGACATGCGCGCCCGTCTCGGCCTGCCCAAGGCCAGTGACGGCAAGCCGCCGATGGCGGTCGGCGTCGACCTGCGCGGGGAATCCTACGGCCTCCTGATCGACCAGATCGGCGAAGTGCTGCGGCTGTCCGACCACGGCCGCGAGGAAAACCCCGTCAATCTCGACCCCCGCATGGCCAAGCTCGCCGGCGGCGTCCATCGCCTCGACGGACAGCTCATGGTCGTCCTCGACGTCGATCGCGTGCTCGAAATCGCAACCAAACCCTCGATCGCCGCCTAGCCGGCTCGCGAATCGCAACAAACAGGGAGACCATTCAATGAGGACATGTCTGGTAGTCGATGATTCGAGCGTGGTGCGGAAAATCGCGCGACAAATCCTGGAAAGCCTCGATTTCCAGGTCATCGAAGCTGAGGACGGCGAAAAGGCGCTGGAAGTGTGCAAGCGCGGTTTGCCGGACGCGATCCTACTCGACTGGAACATGCCGGTCATGGACGGTTACGAATTCCTCGGCAATCTGCGCCGCATGCCCGGTGGCGATGCGCCCAAGGTGGTGTTCTGCACCACCGAAAATGACGTCGACCACATCACGCGCGCGCTTCAAGGCGGCGCCAACGAATACATCATGAAGCCGTTCGACAAGGAAATTGTCGCGGCAAAGTTTCAGGAGGTCGGCCTGATCCAGCAGGCATCACCGGAATCTGTCTGATTCTTTCCGCTTGCCCTCGTGAGGCCGCCCGTGACTCCAGTTGAATACGAGTATCTGCGCAAGGTTCTCAAGGACCATTCCGGCCTCGACCTGTCTGCAGACAAGCACTACCTGATCGAAAGCCGCCTGCTGCCGCTGGCACGCAAGGCAGGGCTGCCCGGCATTCCCGAACTGGTCCAGAAGATGAAGGGCGGGTCAACGGCCCTCGTCACGCAGGTGGTCGAGGCCATGACCACCAACGAGACCTTCTTCTTCCGTGACAAGGTCCCGTTCGACCATTTCCGCGATGCGATCATGAAGGAAATCCTGCAGGAACGCGCCGGCCGCAAGAGCGTGCGGATCTGGTGCGCCGCGGGTTCGACCGGCCAAGAGCCGTATTCGCTGGCGATGTGCCTGAAGGAAATAGGCGCGGCGCTTGCCGGCTGGCGAGTCGAAATCCTGGCAACCGACTTGTCGCAGGAAGTGCTCGAGAAATCCAAAGCCGGCATCTACAGCCAGTTCGAGGTCCAGCGCGGTCTGCCGATCCAGATGCTGGTCAAATATTTCAAGCAGAACGGCGAACTCTGGCAGATCAATCCCGACATCCGCGGCATGGTCCAGCACCGGCAGCTCAATCTACTGCAGGACTTCTCGCAGCTCGGCAAGTTCGACGTGATTTTCTGCCGCAACGTGTTGATCTATTTCGACCAGGAAACCAAGACCAACATCTTCGGCCGCCTCGCGAGGGCGCTCGAACCGGACGGCTTTCTGGTGTTGGGGGCGGCTGAAACCGTGGTCGGACTGACCGAGGACTTCAAGCCGTTCGTGGATCGGCGCGGACTCTATCGGCCGACCGGCATGTGCGCCGCGCCTGCGAAGATGGCGGCTGCAGCCGCCACGTCCAGGCTGGCCGCAGCAGCGCAGATGTAGGCCATCAGCGAAGCGGAGACGTAGGTCATGAGCGAAGCGGAGACATAGGTCACGAGCGAAGCGGAGATGTAAGTCATGAGCGATGAGAACAAGGGGATCGAGCGCGTCACGTTCAGCCGCGGCTATGATGTCTGCATCATGGCGATCGACGGGACCTGGCGGCGCGACTGTCAACTCAACGCCATTTCCGACAACGACGCCATTCTCACCTTGGAGGGCTCGATCCAGGGCCTCAATCTCAAGGAGTTCTTCCTGCTGCTGTCGTCGACGGGCCTCGCCTATCGCCGATGCGAGCTCGTTCGCGTCAACGGCTCGGAGATGGATATCCAGTTTCTCAAGGGCAAAAACAGGAGGAAGAGACCCGGCTCATCCAGTCAAGACGCCATGCTGGGTGCCTGAGACCTCGCAGAACGACGGGATGGAGCATGATTCGGAAAAGCTCAGCCTCGAACCACGATCCGATGGGCCGGTCCCGGTTGTGCCTCAGCCAACAGACGCGCAAACGCGTTCGCGCGTAGATCAGGCTCAAGATAACGGGCGAGATAGAGGCGCGCCGTAGCACGCCCGGCAGCAATATCGGCGGTGCTCGATATGGTTGGGCGGCTTAGGCGCTGGCGGACAGCCGGCGGTCAGGAGCTCGGTCGGACCACGGTCCCGAGGTCTTGGTATCCGGCAGGAATTGCAAGGGCCACGCCGAGGCTGGTATTGCAGGCGCTCAAGGCCGCGGTTGCCTTCGCATAGCGCGGCGTGATGTCGTCCAGCACCACAATGTCGGCGCCGATTTCCCGATCGCCGGCATGCAACTCCTGGTCCATCGCCGTTTCGATCGGCTCAATGCTTGTCTGGAGATGCTGGACCAGGGATACGAGGTTCGAAACGATCGAAGCGAAGCTGTCGTTTAAACCCTCAGATCGAGCCGGCTGGCCGCCGTCCGCTGAATTCTGTCTGGGGAACTCTCCTTTCCCGCGATTTTGGGGTCACGGTGCTACTTGTGAGTTAAGTCGCCCTCCCCTACAAACGCGGGTGGGTCGAATCCTCGCCGGGCAATGATAGTGTCCGGCGAGCGCATGTCTTTTTGGGACGATGACACGATGGTCGACAAACTTACTTCTGGTGGCGAAATCTTCGTGGTCGACGATGATCCAGCCGTTCGCGACACCCTTTCGATGGTCCTGTCGGCTGGCGGCTATGAGGTGATCTGCTTTGCGGATGGCGCTGCGCTGTTGGCGGTGGCACGCAACAGGACGCCGGCCTGCATTCTGCTCGATGTCCATATTCCGGGAAAATCCGGACTGGATATTCTGAAGGAACTGCACGGTGAGGACTATCCTGCCCCGATCTTCATGATCTCCGGGCAGGGCGACATCGCCATGGCGGTCAGCGCCATCAAGAACGGCGCGCTCGACTTCATCGAAAAGCCGTTCCGCGGCAGCGAAATCGTGGCCCGGCTGGACGAGGCGATCGGCGCCTATGCGCGACGGCAGGCGGAGAACGCCGCCTCGAGCATTGCTTCGCTGCATTTCCCGGGGCGCGAGCCGCTGACGCGCCGGGAGCGCGAAGTCCTGGAGCAATTTACGGCTGGCGCGTCCAACAAGGAGGCCGGGCGCACGCTCGGCATCAGTCCGCGCACGATCGAAGACCACCGTGCCAACATCATGAAAAAGCTCGGCGCCAAGAACGCGGCCGACCTGGTGCGGATCGTGATGACCGCGCAGCGCGCCTCCTGACCCTCGCCTGCCCTCCAGGGGAGGGTGAAAGCGCTCTAGATCTGAACCTCCCCATGGCTAAAGCCAGGGGGTTCTGAGAGAGGCAGAAGGCAGTCTTTCCGGGGCTCTCGCGGTCTCTGTTTGCAGAGGCGCTACATCATCCCCGGCCTCGACGGCCGGCCCAACTCTCTTGATCCGGCGACCCGCTCTAACGCCATTACGACGTGGGGTTGGGCAAAGCCCTTCCCGCTTGCAGGTTGAAGTACACTCGACATCGCCGTCCTCAGGAGCGGTTCCGCACTGGCCCAAGCGATCTTGACTTGGGAATGTCGAGCAAATTCGTATCGCAGCATGTCGCAAGAAACGCGCTGTAGAGATCACGTTGAACCGGCTCTGTCCTGCCATCGCCGAACACATGAACCCGCTGCGAGAGCGGCTTCTTGATGTATTCGCCCGTGGTATGATCGAACTGGCTCAACCGTGTATGCCGGGTTTTGATCTCAATCACTCCACCGCCAGCACTTGCAGCCTTGCGCTGAAGCATCGAGATCAACATTCCTGGCGCACGCACTTTCACGCTGCGACCGTAGTTCTTCTGAAATGACTTGTAGCTCAACTCCTCTGTTTTGATGGTTGTCCCTTGACCGAGAATGCGGTTCGCCAACTCGCCATGCGATCGCTTGCGCTCGGCAGCCAATACTCGATCGCGCTCGCGTTTCGAAGCGGCAAGCGCCTGATAGCGCTGCGACCTGTTCCACCTTCTCTTACCCTTGATCGCGCGCCCTTTGGCATCGAAGTTGTCCAGGTTGGTTGCACGTCGCGAGCGGTCCATCGCGCGCTGGATCCGCCGGCAGTCGTTCCACGGTTCGACGACGCTCGGGCATAACTGCTCCAAAATAGCGTCGTCGCTTGATACCGCCGCGATGCTGGACGGCCCGATGTCGAGTCCGACAGTACCGTCCTTGGTGGTGTGCGTAGCGGGCGGCAAGCCCTCTTGCACCAACTGGCAAAACCAGCGAACGCGGCCCTTGATCTCGCGCCGGATAATGCGGACATACTTGGTCCTGGCCGCGAGCGCTTCTCTTTGCCAATCGCGTTTGTCCTTTGGATCGAGCATAAGCGGCAGCACAAGGCCGCTGTAGTGCACGGCGGGAACAGGCTCGGCGCGGTAGCGGATCACAGCGTCCGCTTTGCCCTCGATGCTGTTCAGCCGGTTTAACGATTTGAACCGTGGGCGGCCGCGCTTGCCAAACGCATACTGCTCGGCTGCCCGGAACGCGCGCAAACTCGTGGTTTGCGTGTCGTGGCTGCCGAGGTGATCGCCGATCCAGCAGGCATTGCGGCAGGAGAGCGCATGCTTTTCAATCTCGCGCGAGGTGAAGCCGAACCGCTCCAGTTCGGCCCGGAACGCTTGCGAGCGCGCTTTGTTGTGACGCTTGTCCACTGTCGCAGGCATGGCGCGTGCGGCTTGCCATGCCTTCGATTGCTTCATCAGATCGAGGCGGCGAAGGCACTCCTGCAAACAGGCATTATAGAGGTGCCGGGCCGCGTTCAGCCGCGTATCCAATGTCTTCTCATCCGCCGCAGTCGTCTGAAGCGGGAACTCGGCGACGAAGGACAGGGTTTTAACGCGCGGCATCACAGTCCTCTACGCATCAATTGCCGACTGCATTCATCTGCTAAAGCCGGATAGCTCTCTCCTGTGGCTGAGTAAATCTTTGCTCGAATAACTTGTACCGCAGAGGCGATGCCAACCCGACCAGCGACTTCCTCTAATGCCCTGTCGTACGCTGTTAGATTATGCCGGATGAAGTTTACGGTGATGCGTTCGAGAAACTCGGCGGGTGCATCTTCCGCCGCCCCGTCTCCATCCCAGTGCCATTCGTTATACGCTTCAATCGCCGCACGTCTCACCCAATGTTCCGGGCGCGTTTCAACAGAAACGTGCATTTCCAGAACCTGCTGCATCAGTGCCGCGCGCTTTGTCTCCACCGCAGTCTTTGCTCCGCACTGACGCCGAGCAGCTTTCGCTTTTGCAGCAAGAAACTCTGACGACATCTCGAAGGAAGCTACTCTTGCGGTGTCGAAGAGGCGCTAGGCCTAATTTCGCATAATGAGAATTGCGCCCTACCACATCCGGTTCCCCAAGGAGCGTGATGAGGGCTTGTGTCCATCCTCGCGCCTTAAGACCGGCAATTGAAATCATTTGAGGCTTTTCCATCAGACCCTCTTCTGATTTTCAATGTATTGCTTGATGAGCGCGAGGGGAGTGCCGCCGACCGAAGACACAAAATAACTGTTCGTCCATAATGTTGGAATGCGCCTGCGCAGCACCCGGAACTGCTGACGGAGAACACGCGAAGACCGGCCCTTGATGCCCTTCACCAGCCGGTGGATGCCGTATTGCGGATCGCAGCCGACAAGCAGATGGACGTGGTCTGGCACGACTTCCATTTCAATCAGCGCCGATTGCGTCTCGTCGCATACTTGCCGAATTAGTTTCTTAAGTTTGGCGTCGATAGGCGGATTAAGAACTGGCTTACGGTATTTCGGGCAAAACACCACGTGGTATTTGCACGAGAAGAGAACGTTCCTGTTCGATCTGAAGTCCGCCACAGCCTATTATATACCTGGCTGATGTCTAATAGCAAAGAGGCGCTCACCCCATAGTTGAAACTAGGGGCTTGCGCGCCTAAGTTCGGTCAGCCTTCGAGCGCCCCGCGGATCATCCGCGCCATGTCCGACTTGCGATAGGGCTTAGCGAGCAGCAGGACATCGGAATCCAGCCTGCCGTGATGGATGATGGCATTTTCGGTATGGCCGGAGGTGAACAGCACTTTCAGGTCCGGCCGGCCCTTCTTGATCTCGGTCGCAAGCTGACGGCCGTTCATCACGCCGGGCATGATCACGTCGGTGAACAGCAGGTCGAACCGATGGCCGGCCTGGACGATGGCGAGCCTCGGCCGCGTTCGGGGCATCCAGCGTCGCATAGCCAAGCGAACGCAGTTGCGTCAGCACTTAGTCTTTCACCAGCCTGTCGTCCTCGACGACAAGGATCGTCTCGTGACCGCCTTGGACCTCAGCGACGGGGATGCTTTCGGGAACCGGCGGCGTCCCCATTCCCGGCGGCAGGTACATCTTGATCGTCGTGCCATGGCCCCCCTCGCTGGAGATCTTGATGTGTCCTGCGGATTGCTTGATGAACCCGTAGACCATGCTCAATCCGAGGCCGGTGCCCTTGCCGGAACCTTTCGAGGTGAAGAACGGGTCGAACACCTTGTCCAGGATGGCGGCGGGAATACCGGTTCCGGTATCGCTCACGGCGATCAGCGCATAGCGGCCGGGCCGGATATCGTCATTGGTGCGCGAATAGTTCTCGTCGAGATAGGCCGAACCTGTTTCCAGGATCAGCTTGCCGCCATTCGACATGGCGTCACGGGCGTTGAGCGCCAGGTTGAGAATAGCGGTCGCGAGCTGATTGGGGTCGACGGTCGCGATGCATGCTTTCTCGTCGAATGCCGTTTCGATCTCGATATGCTCTCCAAGCGTCGGCCGCAGCAATTTGGCGGTATCGATAATCAGCGTGTTGATGTCGACTTCGCGCGGCTGCAGCGGCTGCCGGCGCGCGAATGATTGATCGGCCGGCGCGAGGAGCACCGCCAAAGCTGCGGCGAACAGCACCGCGAGCAGGCCGACCGGTGAGGGGCAAAAATCGGTGTCGCAACACGCAGCGTCGGCACATCAGGTATCTCGACGGCGCCGTTCTCCTGATTGAGGTCGATGGGCGAGACATAGATTTCATTCTCGGCCAGCTTGATCGTTTCCTTGAAGTACGGCCGGTCGCCCTTTGCGCTGCAGCTCCGCGTCAGGGACAACTCGAACCGCTCCATTGGGACCCGAGCGATCGACGCGGACGAGCTCGCGCCCACCGTCGTCGATGCCGATAAGACGGAACTGCGAATAGGCCGGCTTGGAACCGAGTTCCACGACCAACCGGGTCAAGAGGTTGGCGTGCCAGGCACTTTCCGAAAGATGATCGACGGGGTCTATTCCGCCATTTATATGCGCGCTGACCATGCAGGACCGCGCGGGACGAAAACGTCGCAACGTCGGCGCGCGCCGCCGACATAGGAGTGGAGATCGGCCGCAACGAGCTTCGAATGTGTCTCGATGCGATCGAGGACGCCCGGCAGCAGCGCCTGCTCCAGGCTGCGATAGCTCAGCCATCCGACCGCGGATACCGCGATCGCAACCAATAAGATCATCGCGATGGCGAGTTGGGTGGTGAGCGTCATTTTACAGCTGTACCGCCGTCTCGCGCGGGCGCGCTACCCGGCGGAACGGACGAGCCGTCTTGCCGTCAGTGACCGGAAGCGACATCGCGATCCGGGGCGGATGACAACGATGACGGTTTCGCCGTTTCAAGACAACCCGCTACCATTGCCAGTAGGGCCGACGGCTTGAAGGGTTTTGGCAGGCTCCGGACCGCGCCCAGCTTGGTGGCCATGGTCAGGAAGTCGGGTTCCGAGCCCAGCTCCGGGGTCAATGGGCGTCCGGAGATCACGATGACCGGGATATCGGGCTGCCGCTGGTGAACGAGCCGCATGGTCTCGAGCCCGTTCATGCCCGGCATGAAAATATCAAGGAACAAGAGGTCGAAGCTTCCCTCCTCGAATGCCGAAAGCCCCTTGCGGCCATCGCTGGCGACGACCACGCTGTGCCCGGCCCGTTCCAGGAGGAGCCGGATCGTCATTTGCACCGCAGCGTCGTCATCGACGACTAGAATTTTTGCCAAGGCCCAGCCCCCCACTGCAAGTAGAATCAAGAACAACGGCAGGTTGCGGAGGTTTTGCCGAGTTCGGGCTTTTGCCGCAAGCGTGCGTGGTCGCTGGCGCTTGGCGTTTTCCGCCCAAAGGTAAAGCTTTTACACCTCGGCATATGCACGACTACGGACAGACGACTGCACCGCAGATCGACCGAAATGATTCGGTGGATGCCACTTCGGTTGAGCTCGCTTCCCCGGAACAACGGCGCAAATGTAGCTCAAATGCGGCTTAATTGTTGCTTCGAGCCGGAGCCAACGGCCGTGTTGCCCAGTCGAGGCTTGCTCCGCAGCGACCGCCTGTGAGATGACCAGAAAAGGTCTCCAACGGGTGTCCCGATGACGGAAAAAACCACCAAGAAAACGCCGCAAACGCTCCGCAGCGCGCGCTGGTTCGCGCCCGACGATCTCAGAGCCTTCGGTCACCGCTCCCGCGCCATGCAGATGGGCTACGCGCCGGAAGAGTGGAAGGACCGGCCGCTGATCGCGATCCTCAACACCTGGTCGGACGCGCAACCCTGCCACATGCATTTCAAGTCCCGCGTCGACGACGTCAAGCGCGGCATCCTGATGGCCGGCGGCTTTCCGATCGAATTGCCGGCGCTGTCGCTGTCGGAATCGCTGTTGAAGCCGACCACCATGCTGTACCGCAATCTGCTCGCGATGGACGCCGAAGAACTGTTGCGCGGCCATCCCGTCGACGGTGTGGTGCTGATGGGTGGCTGCGACAAGACCACGCCGGCCCTGTTACTCGGCGCGACCAGCATGAACCTCCCCGCGATCTATCTGCCGGCCGGGCCGATGCTGCGCGGCAACTGGAAGGGCAAGACGCTGGGCTCGGGGTCGGACGCCTGGAAATACTGGGACGAACGGCGCGCCGGAAAGATCTCCGACAAGGACTGGGTCGACGTCGAGGCCGGCATCGCGCGCAGCTACGGCACCTGCATGACCATGGGCACGGCCTCGACCATGACCGCGATCGCCGAATCGATCGGCATGACGTTGCCGGGCGCCTCCTCGATACCCGCAGCCGATGCGGGCCACATCCGGATGGCTTCCGAATGCGGCCGCCGCATCGTCGAGATGGTGTGGGAAGATCTGACACCGAAACGGATCCAGACCCGCCAAGCCTTCGAGAATGCCATTGCGGTAGCGATGGCGATGGGCTGTTCGACCAACGCGATCATTCATCTGATCGCGCAGGCCCGCCGCGCCGGGCAGGACATCGGGCTCGATGATTTCGAGAAGGCGAGCCGCAAGGTGCCGGTCATCGCCAATGTGCGCCCCTCCGGCGACAGATATCTGATGGAAGATTTCTTCTATGCCGGCGGCCTGCCCGCCCTGATGAGCCGGATCAAGGAACATCTTCATCTCGATTGCCTGACCGTGACCGGCGAGACGCTGGGCGAAAACATCGCGCGCGCCGAGGTCTACAACGACGACGTGATCCGCACCGTCGAAAATCCGATCTACCGGGAGGGCGCGCTCGCAGTGCTGACGGGCAATCTTGCGCCGGACGGCTGCGTGATCAAGCCGAGCGCCTGCGAGCCGCGTTTCCTCAAGCATACCGGGCCTGCGCTGGTGTTCGACGATTATCCATCGATGAAGAAGGCGGTCGACGATCCCGATCTCGATGTCTCGGCCGATCACGTTCTCATCTTGCGCAATGCGGGCCCGCAAGGCGGGCCGGGGATGCCCGAATGGGGCATGCTTCCGATCCCCACAAAACTGGTGAAGCAGGGCGTGCGCGACATGGTGCGGCTGTCGGATGCGCGCATGAGCGGCACCAGCTACGGCGCCTGCATCCTTCACATCTCGCCGGAGTCCTATATCGGCGGCCCGCTGGCGCTGGTGAAGAACGGCGACCTCATCACGCTCGATGTCGCCGCCCGCACCATCAATCTCGACGTGCCGGAAGCGGAGCTTGCCGGGCGACGCGCCAAATGGAAGCAACCGGAGCGGCGCTTCGAGCGCGGTTATGGCTGGATGTTCTCCCGCCACATCAAGCAGGCCAACGAGGGCTGCGATTTCGATTTCCTCGAAACCGGCTTCGGTGCGCCGGTGGGCGAGCCTTCGATTTATTAACCACCGGTCATTCCGGGGCAAGGCGAAGCCTTGAACCCGGAACCTCGAGATTCCGGTCTGATGCTGCGCACCATCCCGGAAATGACGGAAGCCTTGGGATGAAGCACATGTCAAAACTCAGCGATGCCACCCGCGACAAGCTCAAAACCGTTTCCACTGCCACCGTCGCGACCGCGCTCTACAAGCGCGGCTTGAGAATCCAGTGCATTCAGGACGTGCATCCGCTGAACCCGGACCAGCCGACCATGGTCGGCGAGGCCTTCACGCTGCGTTACATGCCGGCGCGGGAAGACCTCAACAAGCTCGAGGTGTTTCGCGATCGCTCCCATCCGCAGCGCAAGGCGATCGAGGATTGTCCGCCCGGCGCGGTGCTGGTGATGGACAGCCGGAAAGACGCGCGCGCAGCCAGCGCCGGCGCGATCCTGGTGACGCGATTGATGCAGCGCGGCGTTGCCGGTGTCGTTACCGACGGCGGCTTTCGCGATTCGGCTGAAATCGCAAAGCTCGGCATTCCCGCCTATCACCACCGGCCGAGCGCGCCGACCAACCTGACCTTGCATCAGGCGATCGAGATCAATGGCCCGATCGGCTGCGGCGATGCGCCGGTGTTTCCCGGCGACATCATTTTGGGCGATTCCGACGGCGTGATCGTGATCCCCGCGCATCTGGCGGACGAGATCGCGGACGAAACGTTCGAGATGACGGCGTTCGAGGATTTCGTCGCCGAAGAGGTAGGCAAGGGCCGCGGCATCTTCGGTCTCTATCCCGCAACCGACGAGCAGACGCTGAAGGATTTTGCGGCGTGGCGGAAGAAGATGGAAAGATAGTCGCGCAAAAATTATCCACGTCGTCCCGGACAAGCGAGCGCGATCCGGGATCCATAACCACCCGTGCTTGATGTTAGCAAGCTGGGGCAACAGCTTGTCCTGAAACTAACGCCTGTGTCCCCGCCTTCGCGGGGACGACGAATAGATACATTTGCGAGCGCACGCTGCACCGCGTCCGGGACACGCAACTCACACCTCGCCCTTCTCCGCCATTCCCACCGCCCAAAGCGCGAACGCGTAGACGATCGCGACTTCGTCGAGGCGGTTGAAGCGGCCGGAGGCGCCGCCATGGCCGGCACCCATATTGGTGCGCAACAAGACCGGGCCGCCGCCGGTCATGGTCGCGCGCAGCCGGGCGATCCATTTCGCAGGCTCCCAATAGGTGACGCGGGGATCGGTGAGGCCGGCCATCGCGAGCATCGCCGGATAGTCCTTCGCCCCGACATTGTCGTAGGGCGAATACGACAGGATGGTGCGAAAGTCTTTTTCACTTTCGATCGGGTTGCCCCATTCCGGCCATTCCGGCGGCGTCAGCGGCAGCGTGTCGTCGAGCATGGTGTTGAGCACGTCGACGAACGGCACTTCGGCGACGATGCCGGCGAACAATTCGCCGGCGCGGTTGGCGACCGCGCCCATCAGCATGCCGCCGGCGCTGCCGCCATGGGCGACGATGCGCTTGGCACTGGTGTAGCTCGTCTCGCACAGGGCGCGGGCGCAGGCTGCGAAATCATCAAAGCTGTTGGTCTTCTTCTCGCGCTTGCCATCGAGATACCAGCCCCAGCCCTTGTCGGTGCCGCCGCGGATATGCGCGATGGCGTAAACAAAGCCGCGATCGACCAGCGACAGCCGGTTGGCGTTGAACGAGGCCGGCATCGCCATGCCGTAGGAGCCGTAGCCGTAAAGCAATAGCGGCGCGCGGCCATCGCGTCTCAGGTCGTGCCGATGCAGCAGCGACACCGGCACGTCGGTGCCGTCATGCGACCGCGCCATGATGCGGGTGGTGACGTAGTCGGCCGGGTTGTGGCCGGACGGGATTTCCTGCCGCTTGCGCAAGGTGCGTGTTCTGCTCGCCATGTCGTAGTCGTAGACTTCCGACGGCGTCGTCATCGACGAATAGGAAAAGCGCAGGCTCGTGGTGTCGAATTCGTAGGAGCCCATGGTGTCGAGCGAATAGGCCGCTTCATCAAAGGCGATGGCGTGCTCTTCGCCGCTTCCGAGATCGCGGATGACGATCGCGGGCAGCGCGTTGGCACGTTCCAGCCGCACCAGATGGCCGGAATAGAGGTCGTGATCGAGGATATAGACGCCTGCGCGATGCGGGATCAAGTCGCGCCAGTTCGCACGCGCCGGTGAGGCGAGCGGCGCTGTGACGATCTTGAAGTCAATCGCGCCATCGGCATTGGTGAGGATGAACAGCTCATCGCCGCGGTCGGCGAGCGAATATTGCACGCCGCTCTCGCGCGGCGCGACCAGACGCGGAGGGGAAAGCGGGTTTGCCAGATCGATCAGGCACTGTTCGGAAGTCTCGTGATCGCCGCCGGCGATCACGCAAAATCGCCCGCTGGTGCTCTCGTGCAGATGGGTGAACCAGCCGGGATCCGTTTCCTCGTAGATCAAGACATCGTCGGCCTGCGTCGTGCCGAGCCGATGGTGCCAGACCTGCATCGGCCGGTGGTTGTCGTCGAGCTTGACGTAGAACAAGCTCTTGGCATCCGCGCTCCAGACCACGGCGCCGTCGCTGTCCTCGATCAGGTCGTCGCGGTCCAGGCCCGTTTCCCAGTCGCGCACCCGGATCGAAAAATACTCCGATCCCTTGGTGTCGGCGCTCCAGGCGACGAGCTTGTGGTCGGGCGAATGCCGGCTGCCGCCGAACTTGAAATAGTCGTGAGCCGTGGCGAGCTCATCGCCGTCGAGCACGATATGGCTCTCGCCGCCGTGCCGCGGCATGCGGCCGAATAGCTCGTGTTGTCCTCCCTCGCGGAATTTGCGGAAATAGGCGTAATCGCCATCCGGCGACGGCACGCTTGAATCGTCTTCCTTGATCCGCCCGCGCATCTCCTTGACCAGTGCCTTCTGCAAGGGCGCCGTGTGGCCGAGCAGGCTGTCGGCATAGACGTTCTCCGCCTCGAGAACCTGCCTTATATCGGCATCAAGGACCCCGGGGTCGCGCAGCACCTCCTGCCAGTTCTCGTCCTTCAGCCAGGCATAGTCGTCGGTCACGGTAATGCCGTGGGTGGTAACGGAATGCGGGCGGCGTGGCGCCACCGGCGGGAGCTGGGAGGGTTTCTTGCTTGCTGCCTGTGTCACTTCGTCCTCGTTTGGTCTTTTGGGCGTGTTTCGCGGCAGCCCTTATATCGGTGCGAATGCGCCGGATTTCCAGAAGTGCTGCGCCCGCGCCGATCCCGCAGGGGTTGTGACGGCCAACGTCCATCGCTAGCCCATGTTTGACATCGTCAAACATGGGCTAGGCGCCTCGGCGCCGCCGAGAAGGCCTCATGCTTTTCAATTCCTATCCGTTCATTTTCCTGTTCCTGCCGGCCGTCCTGCTCGGATATTTCGCGACCGGCCGGTACGGCAATTGGGGGCCAGTGATCTGGCTGGTGCTGGCGTCGGTCGCCTTCTACGCGTTCGGCAACTGGCAGTTCGTGTCGTTGCTGCTCGCCTCGATCGCGTCCAACTACCTCATCGGGCTGTTGCTGATCGCGAAGAAACTGCACTCCAGGCTGCGATTGGCCGTGCTCGCAACAGGCATCGGCGGCGATCTGTTGATGCTCGGTATCTTCAAGTATGCCGGCTTCTTCGCCGCCAATTTCAATGCCTGTTCCCGTCCGCTCTGACGGTGAACACTCTGCTGCCGGTCGGCATCTCGTTCTACACGTCTACCCAGGTCGCGTTCCTGGTCGACTTTATCGAGGCAAGGTCGCGCCCTGCGCGGCTGCCGCATTATGCGCTGCTCGTCAGCTACTTTCCGCATCTGATCGCGGGACCGATCCTTCACCACAGGGATATGATCCCGCAATTCGATCGCGCCGAATCGAAGCGCCCGGACGTGCATCTGATCCTGTGCGGCCTGATCATTTTCGCGATCGGCCTGTTCAAGAAGACCTGCCTTGCCGACGGCGTCCAGCCGCTGGTCGCGCTCGCATTCGGCCCGACACCGCCGTCATTCGATCAGGCCTGGATCGCGGCGCTGGCCTATACCTTCCAGCTCTACTTCGATTTCTCCGGCTATTCCGACATGGCAATCGGAATTTCGCTGATGTTCGGCATCTCCCTGCCGCTCAATTTCAACTCGCCCCATCGACTTCTGGCGGCGCTGGTACATGACGCTTGTCGCAGTTCCTGCGCGACTATCACTATATCTCGCCCAGCGGCAACGGCCATGGACCGACGCTCCGCTATGTCAACCTCATGGTCACGATGGCGCTCGGCGGCCTCTGGCACGGCGCGGCCTGGACCTTCGTCGCCTGGCGAACGCTGCATGGCGTCTATCTCTGCGTCAATCGCGGCTACAACCATTACGGCCCGACGATTGCGCCGCGGTTCGCGGCCGCGGCCAGCCTTGCCGGGCACGCTCTGACCTTCGTATCGGTCGTCTTCGCCTGGGCCTTCTTTCGCGCCGGCAGCATGGCGTCGGCGCTGACCGTTCTAACGAAAATGGCCGAGGATGCGGTTGACCTGATCTCGAGCCATCCTGAGGTTGAATTCGATCTCTATTTTCCGCCCTGTTCGATCCTGCAATGGGTGACGATGCGGGACGCCTCGCCGGCGACGCTGAAGATCGTCTATGATTTGACCACCTATATCAGCGAACGGCTGACGAGGTTTCCGAATGTGCGGCTGCATGACTTCCGCGCGCAAAAACGCGTCACGCACAACCTCGATAATTATGGCGAGATGATCCACCATTCGCTGGCGGTCGATCTTGAAGTGCTGTCAAGTCTCGCAGACCGCAGCCATGTCCTTGATCCACTGGCGCCAACGGCGTCGCTGCAACGATTGAAGACGCAGCTCGAGGCGTATCGCCTCGAGCGTTAGCTCATGATGAGTTCTGGTCGGATCGATTTGTCCGCAGGCTTGGTTTGAAACGCTCAGATCGGCACAATCTCCCTGCCGATCGGCCACAATGCGATGCCGGCCAATTTGAGATGCGCCCAGGCGAAGGGGATGCCGATGATCGTCACCGCCAGCAGGACCGCGGTCACAAGATGTCCGAGCGCAAGCCACCAGCCGGCAAGCACCAGCCAGATCAGATTGCCGATCACGCCGAGCGGACCTGTCCCGATGTCGGGCTGGCCGGTGAGTTGGTCGCGGCGCACCGCCTGCTGGCCGAACGGCAGCAAGGTATAAATGGCGATATTGAACGCCGCCTTCGCCCAGGGCAGGCCGATGATCGTGATCGCCATGACGATGGCGGCGACCAGCCAGCCGGCGGCCATCCAGGCGCCGCCCAAGAGAAGCCAGAACAGGTTGAGGAGGATGGAAACAGGCTGCATGTGAGGTTTCCGGTTGCCGCGAGGATTGGCCGTTTATAATCCTGCGGCAGCCCATGCGATAGGGTCGGCTGAACGGGTCGAACAGTCGAAAAAGCTGGCCGAGGTGCGATAATTCTGCTTGAGCATTGTCGCCGCGCCCTGCGCGGTACAGATTGCGCCTCGGTCTTGCGCCGGTTGAGCCTGGCGAAATCGGCCAGCATGGTGTCGGCGCAGACGACGCGGTTTCGGCCGAGGCGCTTGGCGGCATAGAGCGCCTGATCCGCCTGTCCGAGCAGCCGGTCCGCGCCGGCATCGTTGCGGGGAACGAGCGTCGCCACGCCGACACTGAGCGTCACATGCGCGCCGGCCTGCGGCAGCCCATGCGATAGGGTCGGCCGAACGGGTCGAACAGTCGAAAAAGCTGGCCGAGGTGCGATAATTCTGCTTGAGCCTTATCGCCGCGCCCTGCGCGGTACAGATTGCGCCTCGGTGTTGCGCCGGTTGAGCCTGGCGAAATCGGCCAGCATGGTGTCGGCGCAGACGACGCGGTTTCGGCCGAGGCGCTTGGCGGCATAGAGCGCCTGATCCGCCTGTCCGAGCAGCCGGTCCGCGCCGGCATCGTTGCGGGGAACGAGCGTCGCCACGCCGACACTGAGCGTCACATGCGCGCCGGCCTCGGGCGCGCGGTGCGCGATCCGCAACGCCATCACGCCTTTTGCGAATCTGCTCGGCCACCTTGCAGGCCCCGTCGCGGTCGGTCGCGGGTAGGATGATGGCAAATTCCTCGCCGCCATAGCGTGCAGCCAGATCGACCGGCCGAGACGCATGCGCGCCGACAATGGCCGCAATGGCTCGCAGGCACTCGTCGCCGCTCTGATGGCCGTGCCGGTCGTTCAAGGGCTTGACGTGATCGACGTCGACGAACAATAGCGCCATCGGCTTCCCGGCGCGTTGCGCCCGCAACCGTTCAGCCTGCAGTACCTGATCGAAGCAACGCCGATTAGCAAGCCCGGTCAGCCCGTCCTTGGCGGCGAGCGTCTGCAAGGCCATTTCCGCGCGCTTCTGGTCGGTCATGTCGCGGACCACCGCGATCAGGTTGCCGTCTTCGTCGTGGATCGGGCCGGCATCGATGGCGAGGTACAAGTGATTGCCGAGCTTCGGCATCACGCACCAGTTCTCGGCGCTGAAGCCCGTGCCGCGGTCGCCGGGGACGGCGTATTGGGAATAGAGATCGGCGAGTTGGTCGGGCCGGCCGAGCGCCACCAGATCGGCGAGGCAGTGGCGGCGCTTGCCGTAGAATGCACGCTAGTGCTGCGAGGTCCCCACGACCTCGGATGCGGAGACGCCGGTCAGGCGCTCGCAGGCGCGGTTCCAGATCACGAAGCGCCGCTTCGGGTCGATCACGAAGGTCGGGACGACCAGATGTTGCATCAGCCGCACCGCGTAAGTGTGTGCGACGTCCGCCCGCCTCGTGCGACCCTTCCTCATGGCTTGCCCCGGCGCCGCCCGAGCAAATCTCGGTGCGGCAAAAATTCTTGTGCGGCGGCCCGTTTCACCGGTCCGCCGCCTATTCTGTCGCTAGGCTGTTGCCTTCGCGTGGACAATGCCGAACAACGGCCGCACCTGGGCGGCGGGTTTCGGTGCGCTGAACAAATAGCCCTGCATCTCGTTGCAGCCGAGCCGGCGCAGCAATTCGCGCTGGGCTTCGGTCTCGACGCCTTCCGCCGTCGTCGTCATGTGGAGCGCGGCCGCAATATTGACCACCGCCTGCACAATCGACGACGAGCCGTCGGTTTCCGAGATGTCGCTGACGAAGCAGCGGTCGATCTTGATCTTGTCGAACGGGAAACGCTTCAGATAGCTCAGCGAGGAAAAGCCGGTGCCGAAATCGTCGAGCGCGATGCGCACGCCGACGGCGCGGAGCTGATGCAGGATGGCAAGCGCGGCCTCGTCATCGCGGATCAGGACCGCCTCTGTGATCTCGAGCTCCAGCCGGCTCGCCTTGAGGCGGGTTGCCGCGAGCGCACCCGCGATCTTGAGCGCCAGCGTCTGGCACTTCAGTTGAACCGGCGAAACGTTGACGGCGAGCCGGATATGATCGGGCCAGGTGGCGGCCTCGGCGCAGGCCGTGCGCAGCACCCAATCGCCGAGCTCGTTGATCAGGCCGGTGTCTTCTGCCACGGGAATGAATTCCGCCGGCGAAATCATGCCGCGTTCCGGATGGCGCCAGCGCAGCAGCGCCTCGCAGCCTGTGACCTCGTCGCGGCGAAGATCGACCAGCGGCTGGTAATGGATCTCGAAGCTGCCGTCGACCAGCGCCTGCCGCAAATCCTGCTCCATGGTCAACCGCGCCTTGGCGCTGGCATCCATGGCCGACTCGAAGAAGCGATGGATGCGGCGGCCGCCGGCCTTGGCGGCATACATCGCAAGATCCGCGTGCTTGATGAGCTGGTCAAGCTCGGTGCCGTCCCGCGGCGCCAGCGCGATGCCAATGCTGGCATCGGTCGAAAGCTGGTGACCGAGGCACTGGCAGGGCTGCCGGATCGCCTCGTAGACGCGCGCCACGAAATTCTCAACCTCGGCTGTCGAGCCGATCGCGGTCTGGATCACCGCAAATTCGTCGCCGCCAAGCCGCGCGATCAGGTCGCCCGGCTTGATGCAGCCGCGGATGCGGGTCGCAACCGTCTTCAACAACTCGTCGCCGACATGATGCCCGAGCGAATCGTTGATGCCCTTGAACTCGTCGATGTCGATATAGAGCAGGGCGAACTGCTCGCCCTGATTGGCTTTCCGCAGCTCGCGCTCGATCTGCTCGCGGAACAGCACCCGGTTCGGCAAGTCCGTCAGCGCGTCGTAATGGGCAAGATGCGCGATCTTCTCGTCGGCCCGTCGCCGCTCGGTGACGTCTTCGACCACGTTGATGAGGTAACGGGGTTCGCCGGCGGAATCGCGGATCGCGATGCGCTTGGATGTGATGAAGCGTGGGCCGAACAACTTCGTCTGCCAGAGATGCTCGTCGATGAACAGGCCTTCCTTGGATTGCAGTGCCCGGTCGTCTTCGCCGGTGATTATCTTTGCATGCTCCTCCGGGAACAGCTCGGAAACCGATTTGCCGACGATATCGTCGCGCGATAGCCCGAACTGGGTCTCGGCCACCGAATTGACCAACACGTAACGGTGGTCTATCGCATCCTTCACCGTGATCTGCGTCGGGATGTGGTCGATGATCTCGCGCAGGAACGCATAGTTGCGGTCGCGCTCCTGCTCGAGCTTGCGGCGCTCGGTAATGTCTTCGATCGTGGCGACCCATCCGCCCCGCGCCAGGGGCTTGTTGATGACCTCGAACGCGCGTCCATCGCGGCATTCCATGATGCAGCGGTTGACCTTGCCCTGCGCGACGTCGCGCATGATCGGGTCACAAAATGCGCGAACGTCGCCGTCGTAGGATCCGGTGTCCTTGCGATGCTGGATCAACTCGTAGTAGTGGCAGCCCGGCTTCACGACATCCGTCGACAGACTATACATGTCGATGTAGCGCTGGTTGAACGTCACGATGCGCGCCGAAGGGTCGTACAGCACGAGGCCCTGCGTCATGTTGTTCAGCGCGGTGTCGAGTCGCTGCTTTTCCGATTCCAGCCGCTGCTGCGCTTCCCGGTTCTGCCGATTGATCTGCTGGATGATCAGATAAAGCATCAGCGCGATTACGCAGGCCGATAGTGCCGCGGCCACGATCAGGAAACGGGTTTGCGCGCGCCAGTCGGCAAGCGCTGCGGAAACCGCGCTGGTGGCGATGACGACAATCGGGAAATGACTGAGTTCGGCCCCAGCGCCGAGCCGGTCCTGGCCGTCGATCGGACTCGTGATCCGCAGCGTCTTCCCGCCGCCAAGGGTCAGAACCTGGTGCAGCAGCGGCGCATTCTTGAATTTCTGCCCAATCATCGAATCGATATGCGGGTAACGCGCCAGCATCGTCCCGTCGCGATGGAACATGGCGATCGCCGCGCCTTCCCCAAGGGTGAGAGAAGCAAAGAATCTCTCGTAATTGACAGGGTCGATGCGTCTCGACATCACGCCGAGAAAGACTCCTCCCGGCCCGCTCAACCGGTGGGCGATCACGGTCGTCCAGCTGCCGTCGATATAGCTCCGCGCCGGCTCAGCCAGTATCGGCTCCGATTGCGGCTCCGATTTGAAAATCTTGAAATAGGAGCGATCGACGATGCTGATGTCCGGCACCGGCGAGGGTCTCGACCAGTTGATCAGCTTTCCCTCCGAATCGAAGATGGCGACATCGCCGATATAGGAGAGCGCGCTAACCTTCGACTGCAGCATGTGATGCGCTTGGGGAGTGGACATCCGCTCCCTGAATATTTCAGGTGAGGTCGTGTCTGAAATCTGCATCTGGGTGATGACATCCGCGGCGACGGTCTCGGAATCATCGAACTGCTGCTCGAAATGACGGGCAAGCAGCATCACCGTATTTTCCAGCTCGCGCTCGCTGTTCGAGAGTGCGCGCTCGCGGAATTCGTCGATCATCATGATGGTGCCGGCAAAGATCGCCGCGACCAGAAGTCCGCCGCACAGCGTGAGCCAGAGCACGGGCCCGCGCCGGATCGGCTCGGCAAATCTGAATCCGGTTGCCAGGCTCGAGAATGTCCTGCCCCAGATGCTGGAAATCAATTCGCGCATTCCCCACTCCAAGAGGGAATGCATACGACGCGGAGATGGCAAAATCCGTTAGGAAATCCGGTTACTTAAGCTTTAATCGACGTCCACTTGTCAGAAGTTGTCGCGGCGCGACGGAACTATCTTGCTTGCAATGCAATCTTTAGTTGTTTCGCGATGAATCGCGCGCGGCGGTTCGTTAATATTGGCTTAACGGGCCGACCACCTGCCGGCGGACGCTAGCGCCGATAACGGTCGCCGCGGATATGGGACGGGCGGCTCTGCTGCAGCGGGCGGCTTACCAGGCCGACGCGTGCTTCGCTCGCAAACGGGGCCATCGGCTTCAGCTCCTCGAGGAAGATCGGCCGGGAGAAATAGTAGCCCTGCGCATAGCGGATCCTGGTGGCGGCCTGCAGATAGGCAAGCTCCTCGAACAATTCCACGCCCTCGGCGATGACGGTCATGCCGAGCGCCTCGCTCAAGGATTCGATCGCACGCAGGATGCCCTGGCTGCGCGGGCGTTTGTGAATATCGGTGATGAAGGAGCGGTCGATCTTGATCTCATCGGCGGTGATGTCGGCGAGCGCCGACAGCGACGAATAGCCGATGCCGAAATCGTCTATCGAGATGCCGATGCCGAGCTTGCGAAAGGTCGGCAGGATCAGGTCCTGGAAGTGTGTCTTGGCGACGAACGCGTCTTCGGTCACCTCGATCATGAAGCGCTTGGGAAAGCCGGTCGCTTCCAGGGCCAGCGCGAACGAACCCATGAACTCGGGATTGCCGGCCTGCTTGGCCGCGACATTGATGCTGATCGAGGCGTTGGGGCCGAAGGTTTCGTTGATCATGTCGATCGATTTCACGATCTCGGCCAGCACCAGATGTGTGAGCTCGTCGATCAACCCCAGTTCGACGGCGAGGCTGATGAAGGTGCTGGGCGCCTGGATGATGCCCTCGTCGTCGCGCAGGCGCACCAGCGCCTCGATGCCCTTGATCTCCCTGGTCCTGATGTCGATCTTGGCCTGGAAGGCGCAGCAAAAGCGCTTTTCCAGGATGGCAAGGCGCAGCGACTGCTCGATCTTCATGCGCGCCGCCGCTTCGTGCTCCATGGCGGCGTCGAAGAAGGCGGCGGAGCCCTTGCCTTCGTTCTTGACGCGGTACATCGCAAGGTCGGCGTTCTGGCACAGCACCTCGTAGCTGTTGCCATGATCCGGGTAGAGGCTCACCCCAATCGAGGTCGAGGCGAAGATCTCGGATCCGTCGATGAAGAACGGCGCGCTGAGCCGGACCAGCGTCGCCTCGATGAATTCCGCGACCTCCGCGGCGTTCTGGATCGGATTGAGCAGCAGCAGGAATTCGTCGCCGCTGATCCGCGACAGCATATCGGATTCGCGCAAGTCGCGTCCGAGCCTTCTTGCAAGTTCGACCAGAAGCGCGTCGCCGATCGAATGGCCATAGTAGTCGTTGATGTGCTTGAAATTATCGATGTCGAGAAAGGCGAGCGCGAATTTCCCGCCGCCGTTGCCGCGCCCCAATAGGCTGTTGGCGCGGTGCTCGATCACCCGCCGCGACGGCAGGTTGGTCAATTCATCGTAATAGGCGGAGCGGAACAGCTGATCTTCGAAGGCCTTCTGCTCGCTGATATCGGACGAGCTCGAAATCAACAGAGGCCGTTCGGCGATGCGAACCAGCCGATGGGTCGTGAGCAGAACCCGCCTGGTATGTCCGGCGCCGATGGATTCCTCGGTTACGGCGATTTGGCCGGCGCGGAGCAGTTCGAGCGCGGCTTCGCGGCGCAGGCTCAATTGCTGAGAAGCCGGTGCGGCGGGGCTTTCGGAAATCCCGAACTGGGCTGCGGCGGCATCGTTCACCAGCACAAGGCGGCCGTATTCGTCCTGAACCGTGACGCCGGCCGGCAACATCCTGAGCACATCTCTCAGAAGCGCGAGCTCGGTTTCGGCCGAGTGCCGGTCGCAGGCATCCGCCGGGCCGCTCCGCAGGTCGTGTACGGTCTTGCTTTGCATACGCTGGAGTGTGCGGGGTTCCCTCTTAGTTTTGGTTAAGGGCGATATATAAATGGAGGCTTGTCGCGGATAGAGGACCGATCCCTACGATTACGCCGCGACTTGTTATTAACAGACTATCAACGGCATTTGCGAATGAGCGGTCAAGCGCATGATTCGCAAAAAGTGAACACCGGTTTTCCGAAAAGATCATGCGCAAGAAATAAGTTAAAGCGCGATAACTATCGCGCTTTAGCTGCGCCCGTTCGGCTCGGCGTTTTCAGTTCTTGGGAATGCGGCATTGCATGGTGCAGTGAACGCCGGTCTTCAAGAAAGCGAGCTCGGTCTTGCCGTCGAACGCCAGCAGCGCGGATTGCAACAGCCTGGAGCCGAAGCCGGCGGCGCCGACATGCTCCACCGCTGGGCCTTCGGTCTCGTCCCAGGTCAGGTTCAACCGATCGTCGGAAACCGTCCACGACACCTGCAACAGCCCGCGGGACGAGGAAAACGCCCCGTATTTCGCTGCGTTGGTGGCGAGTTCGTGCAGGATCAGCGCCAGGCTCACGGCGAGCTTGGCGGGCAAGAACAGCGGCTCGCCGTCCAGGCTGAAGCGAACATGTCCATAGGGTCCGAGCTCGGACGTCAGGAGATCCCGGAGATCGCAACCGCGGCCATCGACCCGCGCGATCAGATCGTCGGTTGCGGACATCGCCCGCAAGCGCCGATCGACACTGGCCCACACCACCTGGTCCCCGAGCACCTGGTGCAGCACGGCGTGGATGGTCGACAGCTTGTTCTTCAGCCGGTGCTGCAGCTCCTCGACGACGAGCTTGCGGTATTCTTCCTCCTGGATCAGCCGCTTCGAAATCTCTCGCTGCTGCCTCACCATGGAACGGTACTGCTCGACGCCCCATATCATGAACCCACACACGGCCCAGTAGATCAAAAGCAGCACGAACCTTGCGGCGTCGACTGGGGTGTTGCCGAAATCGACGCTGACGCCGAGCGCGCCACCCGCGATCGCCGCCACGGCCCCAACCCGCAAGCCCCCGACGGCGGTGGCCAAGAATACCGCCGGAATGTATGGCGTAAAGAAAACGTCAGGGCGGATCTGGGCGAGGCCCCACCGCGCCGCGGTCGTCAACGCCAGGCAGCCCACCGCAAATCCGCTGCTAAACAGCGGCGACGGTTGTGCTATTCCATACCAGCCTTGGCGAATTTCGTTGATCAGTTTCACGGGTGAGCCACATCAGCCCGGCGAGTTGAGGCAATAGGCCAGGGAGGTGGAAAACTACGCGTTTCGCTACCGCAAGCATAGCTTGCATCAGTCGAATTTGACCGGGAATATGGGTTCCGCAACGGGATGTTCATCCTCAAATGAATTTCAATCTTATCGAAAAGGACAAAGCATGGGACGGCTAGACGGCAAGGTCGCGGTGATCACGGGTGCTACCAGCGGCATCGGCTTGCGGACGGCGGAAATCTTCGTCGCCGAAGGTGCCAAAATCGTCATTGCCGGACGCCGCCTGGCGGAAGGCGAGGCGCTGGCGAACAAGCTCGGCGCCCACTGCGTCTTCCGCCAGACCGATGTCACGGTGGAAGACCAGATGCGGGCGCTGATCGCGCTTGCGCTCGAAAAATTCGGTGGGATCGATTGCCTGTTCAACAATGCCGGCGGCCCGGCGCAGACCGGCGGCATCGAAGGACTTGAAGTAGCGCGCTTCGACGCCGCGATGGCAACCTTGCTGCGCAGCGTCATGCTCGGCATGAAGCACGCCGCGCCTCACATGAAAAAACAGGGTTCCGGCAGCATCATCAACAACGGCAGTATCGCCGGCCGGCTCGCCGGTTTCTCTTCCTCGATGGTCTATGGTGCGGCCAAGGCGGCGGTGATCCATCTCACCAAATGCGTGGCGATGGAGCTCGGTGAATCCGGCGTCCGCGTCAATTCGATCTCGCCGGGCGCGATCGCCACCGGCATTTTCGGCAAGGCGCTCGGTCTGTCCACCGAGGCCGCGGAAAAGACGCCGGCCGTGATGCGCGAAGCCTACAAGAGCGCGCAGCCGATCCCGCGCGCCGGCCTGCCCGACGACATCGCCCATGCCGCGGTGTTCCTCGCCAGCGACGAGTTGAGTTTCGTCAACGGCCATGACTTGGTCGTGGACGGCGCCATCACGGGAGGGCGCAACTGGACCCAGCAGCAGCAGGGCTATGTGGCGTTACGCAAGGCGTTCGATCAGGGTGCGGGGTAGCAAGGAGCTCACGATGTTCGCAATATCCGGATTGTCGCCGGCTCGGCTGGAAGCCCGGCTGCTGTTGGTAGCCGGCATGGCCGGTCTCGCCTGCGCGTTCGTGATCGGCAAGGCATTGCCGGTTGCGATGTCTGCTGTCTCGGCCGCGGTCGAGCCGCTATGCGCGGCGAGCGAGGCTACCGGCTCCGCGCTGGATAGGGTCGAGCCGATCGGCTCATACGCCTTGCCGAACGTGCCGGGCAAGCGCGTCACGGTGTTACGGGTGTTCTACGGTCCCGGCGGCTTCACCCGCGCGCATCGGCACGCCGGTTCGGTCACCGCCTATATCACCAAGGGCGAAATCCGCTCGCAACTGGGTGGCGGCCCGGTCGAGACGTTCAAGGTGGGACAGTCGTTCTTCGAGCCGCCGGACTCGACGCATCTCGTCTCGGCCAATGCCAGCAGTACCGAGCCCGCGGAACTGATCGCGGTGTTCGTCGCCGACGAGGGGGCGCAGCTCACGACATTCATCGAATGACGGCATCGGGCCGCGCAGCCGCGAAAAGATGCCGATAACATGTTGACGCGGTGCCCGGCGCAGAGTGCGGCGTACGATGAAGTCGGAGCTGCCGCATCGCCGGGACGGGTGACATGAACGCGAGGCTTGAACGAAAACTGCGATTGCTGGCCGCCGTCATAATGGTCGGGACCGTCGCGGGACTTGCGATTAACTTCGCAATGGGCCGTACCTCGCCTTCTTCGATGGTCGTCGGGGTAGCATATGGGTTCGTGATGTGCGTCGCGTTGGGGGGCGTCGAGCTGTTTGTCCTCGACGGCCCGCTGCGGGGTTGGCTCAGCGAACTTTCGTTCACGACCAATCTGATTGCGCGTAGCGCGATCTACGCAGCGATTATCATGGTCATCCAGTTTTTTCAGACGGGTGAGGTTATCGCCGGGCTGCCGCTTGAAAGCAGCCAGCGTTTCTGGCTCGGCTTTATTTCCTCCGCCGTGATCTCGGTCTTGATGAATCTGGGCTTCGGGATCGCCAATATCATTGGGCCGCGCGCGTTCCTGAACTTCATCACCGGCCGATATCATTCCCCGGTCGAGGAAAACCGCTTCGTGCTTTTTGTTGACATCGCGGGATCGACCGGACTTGCGGAGCGGCTTGGCGGGATCGCGATTCACCGTTTGCTCGACCGCACGTTTCGCCTGCTTTCGCTTGCCGTGATGGATTATCGCGGCGAAGTGCTGAATTATGTCGGCGACGAGGTGATCGTGACCTGGTCGGAGCGCGACGGCGCGGTCGATTGCCGTCCGCTGCGCTGTTTTGTGGCGATGCGAGACGAGCTGTCACGGGCATCGAGCCAGTTCGAATGCGAATTTGGCGCGGTGCCGCGGATTCGCGGCAGCCTGCATTTCGGGCCGGTGATTGTCGGCGAGATCGGCGACCTCAAGCGCGCCATCGTCTTCAACGGCGATGTCATGAATACCGCGGCAAGGCTCGAAGAGCTCAGCCGCGGCGTGGATGGCGGCTTCCTGGCGTCCCGCGCGGCGATGGAACACTTCAGCGCAGCGCCGCCGTTTGCAGTTCGCGACCTCGGGCGGCTGCCTATTCGCGGCCGCGCCGACGGGATCGATGTGGTCGGCATCGAGACTCCAGCTCTGGTCTGATTTTGGTCTCGCTCACCCAGCCGGCGATAGCGTCAGGCGCTATCCCTGGTGTTCATAAAGGCGGCTAACCAGGGCCGTGTATAGTCGAATCCACAGCAATTCGGGGTGGAGTTCGACATGGACGCAAGACTCGAGAGAAAATTGCGAGTGCTGGCCTGGGTCTGTGTCGCGGGGGTCGTGGCCGGTATCGCCTTCAATGTGGCGCAGGGTCGCACCACACCGATGATTGTGGGAATTGCGTACGGACTTTCGCTGAGCAGCGTGCTCGGAGGCATCGAGCTGTTCGTGCTGGAAGGTCCGCTGCAGGTGTGGCTCAGCAGCCTTTCGTTCACGGCCAAGCTAACGGTGCAGAGTACGATCTATGTGGCGATCACCGTCGTCATTCAGTGGGTCCAACTGGGTGAGCGGGTCGCCGGGCTGCCGCTCGAAGGGTCCAACAACACTTTCTGGTCCGGCCTTATCTATTCGGCGGTGATCTCGGTTGTGATCAATCTGGCCCGCGGAATCGCCAACATCATCGGGCCACGCGCACTCCTGAACTTCATCGCCGGGCGATATCATTCCCCGGTCTTGGAAAGCCGCTTCGTGCTGTTCGTCGATATCGCGGGATCAACGGGATTGGCCGAACGGCTCGGCGGGATCGCCATTCACCGTCTGCTCGATCGCACGTTTCGCCTGCTGACCCTTGCGGTGGTGGATTATCGCGGTGAAGTTCTCAATTATGTCGGCGACGAGGTGATCGTGACGTGGTCCGAGCACCGCGGCGCGATCGATTGCCGTCCGCTGCAATGTTTCATGGCGATGCGCGATGAGCTGGCGCGCGAATCGAGCCAGTTCGAGCGCGAATTCGGCGCGGTGCCGAGGATTCGCGGCAGCTTGCATTTCGGGCCGGTGATCGTCGGCGAGATCGGCGACGTTAAGCGCGCCATCGTCTTCAACGGCGACGTCATGAATATCGCGGCAAGGCTCGAAGAGCTTAGCCGCAGCGTGGATGGGGGCTTTCTGGCGTCACGCGCGGCGATGGAGCGCTTCAGCTCGGTGCCGCCATTTGCGGTGCGCGATCTCGGACGGCTGCCCATTCGCGGCCGCGCCGATGGGATCGACGTGGTCGGCATCGAGGCGCCGGCAATGGCTTGATCGGTTCAGGCCACCGGCTTTAGCGTCACGCGCAGCCCATCGCGCGGCTTCGGGATCGGCCACATCTGCCAGTCCGGTCTGTAGCCCGGCTCGAGGGAAACCGACAGGTTTTGCAGGAAATGCCGCGCGAAGCATTTTGCCTGCATGTAGGCAAAATGCAGCCCTAAGCACATGTGCGCGCCGCCGCCGAACGGCACCCAGGCGAAGCGATGGCGGCCACGCTGCGCCTCCTCGGTAAAGCGCGACGGATCGAAGGTGGCGGGATCGGGCCAGATCTCCGGCATGTGGTGGGTGAACAGCGGATTGACGCCGATCATGGTGCCGCCCGGGATGGCAAAACCCTTGAAGGTGAAATCGCGCACCGCGCGTCGCGGCATCGAGGGCACCGGCGGCTTGAGCCGCAGCGCTTCCTTGAACGTCATTTCACACAGCGGCATCGCTTCCAGATTGTCAAAACTGGTCGGCGCATCGGCGGCGAGGCCGAGCCCTGCCACTTCTTCGCGGAGCTTCTGTTGCCACTCCGGGTGCGCGGCGAGCTCGCCCACGAAAGAGGTCAGCGACGAGGTCAGCGTGTCGTGCGCGGCCATCATCAGGAAGCTCATGTGGTCGATGATGTCCGGCGTCGACAGCAGCGCGCCGTCTTCATGGGTGGCCTGGCAGAGCTGCGAGAACAGGTCGTCGCCGCCCCTGGCGCGGCGGATCGGGATTTGCTCGGAGAAATAGGCGACGATGCGCTTGCGGCCCTTCACGCCGCGCGCCATCTGCGTGCCCGGTAGCGGCTTGCGGATCACCGCCACCGAAGCCGCCACCATGTCGACAAAGGCGCGCGTGATCTCGTCGACCTCGGGCCCGATTTCAGCGCCGAGGAACGAGGTCGCGGCGAGGTCGAGCGTGAGCTGCTTCATCGCGGGGTAGAACGGCATCTCGCCGGGTTTCGTCTTCCATTGCGCGACGCGGGCGGCGATGCCCTTGTCGAGCTCGGCGAGGTAGGATTTCATCGGCCCCGATTTGAAGGCGACCGACAGCGCGCGGCGGTGCAGCCGGTGCTCGTCGAAATCGAGCAGCATCAGCCCGCGCGGGAATAACAGCCCGAGAATGCGGCCCCAACCGTGCGTCGAGGAGAACAGTTTTGCCTGATCGAACAGCACGAGCTCGTTGGCCTCGGGGCCGAGCAGCACGAGGCTGGTCTCGCCGAATAGATGGCTGCGATAGACCAGCCCATATTTCGCCGCATGCTGTTCGATGTGGCCCTTGGGATCGGCCAGCACTTCGAGCGTCTTGCCGATGATCGGCCATCCTTCGTCGCCGGGAATATGCGTCAGCGAATTGCGCTTCGGCGGGGTAAAACTAATCGCGGGTGAGGCCACACTTTGCATCGGCACGGCAGGTGCTCCGTCAGGCGATTGGCATCATCGGTTCCCTGTAGATAGCCCTTTGTGGGACCGAGTGCAAAGCCTCCCCTGACGGGTCGGACGAAAAGACGCCGGGCAAAAAAGCGCGACAATGCCGTGCATGGTGCTAGATTGAATCAAAACAAAATCGATCGAGGAGCATAATATGTCGGGAATTTTTCGCTTGATCCTTGTCGCGCTGGCTGTGTTGGGCTGGGCAGCTACCGCGCAGGCCCAGACCAAGCCGGCGGTGACCAGCCTCGGGCCCGATTTCCCGAAGAGCGAAATTTTTATCGGCAATAGCTTCTTCTATTACAACAACGGCCTGCCGGACCATGTGAGCCTGTTGGAAAAGGCCGCGGACCCCGACCACAAGCAGGACTACCGCGCCACGATGGTGACGATCGGCGGCTCAGCGCTCAGCTGGCACGATGTCGAGAGTTATTTCCGTCCAAACGGGATCGGTGCCTTTTCCTTCGACGAACACAACGACGTCGTCTTCAACAAGCCCGGCAAGATGTTCGATGCCGCCGTCATGATGGATTGCAGCCAGTGCCCGATTCATCCGACGCTGAAATCGGCTTTCACCGAATACGCCAAAAAGGACAGCGACATCGTCCGCGCCCATGACGCCACGCCGATCTTCTTCATGTCCTGGGCCTATGCTGACAAGCCGGAGATGACCGCGCAGCTTGCGGAAGCCTATACGGTTGCGGGCAATGCCAACCATGCGCTGGTGATTCCGGCGGGGCTCGCCTTCGCGCGCGCCAGGGAAAAGCAGCCCGAGCTCAATCTCTATGCGCCGGACAAGCGCCATCCGAGTCTGGCCGGCACCTATCTTGCCGCCTGCGCGATGTTTGCGGCGCTGACCGGCCGCTCGCCGGTCGGCAACCCCTACCATGCCGGCATAGACGAGCCGACCGCGACATTCCTGCAGCAGGTCGCCTGGGACACCGTACAGGACTACTACGGCAAATGATTTCGATTGCGAGGCGCGCGCGAGCATGCGCGCCGTCCGCTTACGCCTCGGTTTTTTGCTTTTCGGCTTGCTGCTGCAAATCCGGCGCGTTGACGGCGGGGATCGCGACCCGTCCGGGGCCGGTCAGCGGCAGCGCGGCTGCGGCCTTCTCGTTCTGCAGGATCTTGGACATCACGGCCTCTCCGGCGCGATCGAAAATCGCGCGATTTTCGATCACGAATTTTTGCGACCTGCGCAGGCCGTCGATATAGCCGTTGATCTCCGGCACCACGTAGCGCGCCACCATGTCCCAGCTCCGGCGCGTGTTCTCCGGGTTAGCCCAGTCGTGGGCGAAGCCGATGATGGCGCCGACGCCGCCGGAAACCTGCATCAGGTTCTTGATGGTTTTGACGAGATCGTCGGGCGTGCCGATGGTGGAGGCCGCGCCCTCGACGAACGCCGTCTTGTCCACCGCTTCGTCGGGCGAGGAAAACGCCGCCAACCCCGGCCGCATCAAGGTGCCGACCGTATATTCATTGTGCCAGCGCATCAGGCCGGCTCCAGCCTCACGCCGCGCCTGCTCGCGGGTCTCGGCGATGTGCCAGGTAAGCAGCACGCGCCAGTCGGCGCGGCTGACGGTGGTGCCGTGCTTCTTCGCCGCGTCCTCTGCGAATTCCCATTGCTGCGGCAGCGCCATCAGCCCTTGCGTCGACATCGAGCCGAGCGAGATGATGCCGATGCCGTATTTGCCGGCAAGCGTCATGCCCGACGGCGAGATCTGCGACGCCACCACGAACGGCATGTCTTCCTGCATAGGCAGGATCTGCAGCGCCGCGTCGTTCATGACGAACCAGTCGCTCTTCGCGGTGACGCGCTCGCCCGCAAACAGCCGGCGAATGATGGCGATCGCCTCGTCCTGACGGTCGCGCTGCGTCATCGGGTCGATGCCGAGCGTGTGCGCGTCGGAAGCGAGCGCTCCCGGGCCGGAGCCGAAAATGGCGCGGCCGCCGGTCATGTGGTCGAGCTGCACCATGCGCTGGGCGACGTTGAAGGGATGGTGATAGGGCAGCGAGACCACGCCGGTGCCGAGCTTGATGCGCTTGGTGCGCTCGCCCGCCGCAGCCAAAAACATCTCGGGCGAGGCGATGGTTTCCCAACCGCTCGAATGATGCTCGCCGCACCAGAACTCGTCATAGCCCAGCGCATCGAGCTGGTCGACAAAATCGAGGTCACGGCGGAATTGCAGCATCGGATGCTCGCCGATCGGATGATGCGGGGCGAGGAAAGCTCCGAATTTGAGGCGTGCCATGACGTATTTCTCCCGAGCGGAATTTGTTGTGAATGCTGTCTTTCTCAAGGCTACGTGCTGGCAGGCGCCAAAGCAATCGCCCTCAAGCCTCGCCGCTCACGTGGAATGCTGCCATGCGCGCAGCCGATGGATCGCCTTGGGCGTCAGGCAGTAGGCGGCAACGGTGCTCTGCGAGATTTTCGCCGCGCTTTCCGGGGCGAGCATGAGCTTGGCGACGACCACGGCGAGCGGTATCGCGCAGCTGGGGTCCGTCCATAGCGGGACCAACTCCTCGCCCGTGCGGCGATAGCGGCCGGCATAGAAGGCAAGCAGGGCGATCTCCTTGAGAATATCGCGCCGGCGCTGGCGGCGGCGCGCGGCATCAAGCAGACCCATCAAGCCGAGCCGGGTCAGCACGCCGGCGCGGCCCTCCGGTTGTGTCGGCGGCGTCTCGCCGAGCGACAGCTGCAGCAGGGCGCCGGGCAGATCGACACCGGAAAGCCACGCATTCATCGGTTCAACCAGGCGCGGATTGGCGTCGATGAAATACGGCGTGGCGGAGGTATCGTCGCGGATGTAGTCAAACGAAAGCGCGCCGTGCCATTGCAGCGCCTGGCCGATGCTTTCAACAATCGAGCGTACCTCTGGCCTGATGACACTGCGCTTGATCACGTCCCCGCCGCCGGGTCCCTCCGCGACTTGGCGATAGATGTGGCAGGCGACCAAGCGTCCGCGATCGAACACCGCCTGCGTTCGCTCCAATGCGCCCGCCACCGCGGTTTGGACAAGTAAACCTTCAGCAAAAGCCTGTTGCTGCTCGAGCTGCACCAACAGCGCGTCGCGTTGGCGTTCGTCGCCGACCCGCCAGACACCCGTGCTCGCCGTTCCGAAGGCCGCCTTGACGAAGAACGGAAACGGCCGGGGGCTTGTGAATTCACCGGCCGAGCGAACCACCGACGTCGCGGGTTGCGGCACGTTCAGCCGGGTCAGCAACTCGGAAAGACGGGCCTTGCTCTGCACCTGTTCGAAGGCTTCGAAATCGGCGAGCGCAATCCCGAGCCCGGCCGGCAGCTGCCTTCGCGCGGCGGCAAACAGATAGGCCTGCTCGTGCACCGGCAGCACCACATCGATCGCACGCGTCTTGACGATATCGAGCACCGCGGCCAGATAGCCGTCCGGATCGGCTCCCGACGCGGGCGCCCGATGCGTGCGGCTGACAAAGCGCGAAAACCGCCCGAGGCAGAGCGCATCGGCGGAGATCAATTCGACGCGATGGCCGGCAAGCCCCAACGCGGTGATGGCCTCGCGCGCGGACAGGCTGGAGCCTTCGCTGAGCAGGATTTTCGGCATTCGTGCAAGTATCCGACTGGCCCCCGGCGCGCAGAGACCACGGACCGAGCCTGCAACATACAACATCGCGCGGCCGAACACGGGGAATTCGGCGCGAGCCGTTGGGGTGATTTTTTCTCCTTATCCGAGTAGCCGCAGGCTCCGCCATTCGCTCCCGCAGCGGCGAATTTACACCGAATTTACACCCCTTGGCCCTTCGGCTAAGACACGCTTCGATTTCCCCTTGAGGCCGCAATGTATCTGAGGCAATCCGACGCGACGGCTTCGCTGCACCTTTCCAGCCAGCGCAAGCGCGATCTGCTCGAGCATTACGAGGCCAATGTCGACGAGCTCGACCGCTGGCGCCAGTTCAACGCCGCCTATCACGAAGATGACAATAAGTTCATGCGCTTCCTGATACCTCCGGGAAAGCGGGTGCTGGAACTGGGTTGCGGCCGCGGCGATCTGCTCGCGGCGCTAAAGCCGTCCTACGGCGTCGGCATCGATTTCGGGGCCGAGACGATCCAGAAGGCAAATGCCCGTCACCCCGAACTGTATTTCGTGCTCGGCGACGCCGAGGATCCGGCGACGCTTGAGGCAATCGAGGGGCCGTTCGACTACATCGTGATCGCCGACACCATCGGCATGTTCGAGGATATCGACGGCACCTTGCGGCTGATCCATCAGCTCTGCGCGCCGTCGACGCGGATCGTGATCTCGTACTATTCGCATCTGTGGGAACCGGTGCTGAAGCTCGCCGAGGCGTTGCGCCTGCGCAGCAAGCAGCCGAAGATCAACTATATCGCCACCGCCGACTTTTTGAACCTGACGGACCTCGCGGATTTCGAGGTGATCACCCAGGAGCAGCGGCAGCTCTTGCCGCGGCGATGGCTCGGGCTCGGCCCGTTCGTCAACAAGTACATCGCCCCGCTACCCGGGATCAGGAAGCTTTGCCTGCGTACCTATCTGGTCGGACGTCCGGTGCGGCTGTTCCCGAACCGCAAATTCTCCGCAAGCATCCTCATTCCCTGCCGCAACGAGCGCGGCAACATCGAGAACGCGCTCCAGCGCATGCCGCGATTCGGCAGCGCCCAGGAGATCCTGTTTGTCGAGGGCAATTCGAGCGATGGTACGTTCGAGGAGTGCGAGCGCGTCCGCGACGCCTACAAGGACAGCTGGGACATCACGGTCTTAAAGCAGGACGGCAAGGGTAAGGGCGATGCGGTCCGAAAAGGCTTTGCCATGGCCAAGCACGACGTGCTGATGATCCTCGATGCCGATCTGACCATGCCGCCGGAAGCGTTGCCGAAATATCATGCCGTGATCGAGAGCGGGAAGGCCGATTTCGTCAACGGCACACGGCTGGTCTACCCGATGGAAGACGAGGCGATGCGCCCGCTCAATTTCATCGCCAACCGCTTTTTCGCCTACCTGTTCAGCTATCTCGTCAACACCAGGCTGACCGATACACTGTGCGGCACCAAGGTCCTGATGCGCAGGGATTACGAGGTGCTGGCGAGGGAGCGCGGCTATTTCGGCAATTTCGATCCGTTCGGCGATTTCGATCTGATCTTCGGCGCGGCGAAGCAGAACCTGAAGATCATCGAAACCCCGATCCACTACAAGGCGCGCACCTTCGGCGAGACGCAAATCTCGCGGTTTCGCGACGGTTGGCTGTTGTTGAAAATGGTGTGGTTCGCCTATCGCAAGCTGAAAGCGATTTGAGATCGCGGCGTCATTCAAGATTCGACACTTCCTGTCGCCCCGGAATGACAGAACGGTGAAAGGGCGCTTACCTCGCAGGTAATGGCACCGGTTCCCCGGAGCTGACAAATCTGATGCAAATCGAATTCGGGCAGGGCCTTATTCTCATGCATCAGTTGGTTTCAGCTAATTTGGAGTCATCGCGCCGCTGGTGGGTGCTCGCGACCGTGGTCGCTGCGCAATTCATGTTCGGCGTCGATGCCTTCGTCGTCAACGTCGCGATCCCGACCATCGCGGTGGAGCTGCATGCGAGCCCGGCCGAGATCGAATCGGTGATCGCGATCTATCTGATCGCCTATGCCACGCTGGTGGTGACCGGGGGCCGGCTCGGCGATATCTACGGCACCAAGGCGGTGTTTCTTCTGGGCGTGTTCGGCTTCACGGCGACGTCGCTGTGGTGTGGATTGGCGCAATCCGGTCCCGAACTGATCGGCGCGCGGCTGGCGCAGGGCGCGACCGCGGCCTTGATGGTGCCGCAGGTGCTGGCGACGCTGCATCTTCTGTTCTCCGATGGGGCGCGAGCGCGCGCGTTCGCCATCTACGGCATCGTGCTCGGACTTGCCGGTGCGGCCGGCTTTGCGCTCGGCGGCGTGCTGGTGACGCTCGACCTCGCAGGACTTGGCTGGCGCGCGGTGTTTTTCGTCAACGTGCCGTTCGGCCTGATCATCATGGCCGCCGCTTTGCGGATCATGCCGCAGGTCCCCCGCCGCGCCGGCACCAGGCTCGATGTTCCCGGCGCCCTCGTGCTGTTCGTCGGTCTGTTGTGCCTGATCGGGCCGCTGTTATTCGGCCATGACGTGCACTGGGCGCCATGGGTCTGGCTGGTGATGGCGGCCGGGCTGGCGATTGTCGCGGCCTTCGTGCGGCTCGAGCGCGCGGTGGCGCGCCGCGGCGGCATGCCGCTGATCGATCTTGCGCTGCTGTCGGACCGCCCCTTCATGCGCGGGCTTTGCGCAGCGTTTCTTTTCTTTTTCGCCAATCTGTCGTTCTACCTGGTGATAACGCTGTTCATGCAGAAGGGGATGGCGATTCCGCCGCTCAAGGCCGGCATGGTGTTCGTGCCGCTGGCCCTGACCTTCGTCATCGCTTCGCGCCACAGCGGCATTCGCGCCAGGCATCGCGGCACGTACGTGCTGATCGAGGGCTGCGCCGTTCAGATCCTAGGCCTTGCGGCGCTGGCGCTGACGGTTGCAAGCCTCGAGGCGCCGACCGCATGGCAGCTCGCGCTGGTGCTGATGATTTTCGGCTACGGCCAGGGGCTGGTGATGGCGCCGCTGTCGAGCGCGGTGCTCTCGACCGTGAAGCCGGCAAGCGCCGGCTCCGGTTCGGGCATGTACGGCACCACCCAGCAAATCGGCAACGCCGCCGGCGTTGCCGCCATCGGCGCGGTGTTCTTTGCGCTTGCCGCCACTGATTCGTCACGACACGCGCTGTTTGCATCGCTTGCGGCGTTCGTGCTGTCGATTGCAGCCAGCGCCGCATTTTTGTCGTGGATGCGTCACGCTGCTGCGTGAAGATTAAGCAGTGATCATTAAGCAGTGATCATATGAGCACACAAACGCAAATTCTGGGGATTGACAGCACACGGCCTTTTTATTTTGCACTGCAGCAACTATCTGTTGTTGGTAGGGTTAACACTCTGAGTCCCCTGCCAAGGAGCTGCTGGTGTCACTGGCCCATAATGTTGAGTTCTTGCGACGTCTGCCGAAGCTGAACGGCGCCAATGCCGTGGCGCAGCTTACGCGCGGCCTGTGGTCGGACGTCAAGAGCCCGCTGGTCGAAGTCAAGGGATTCGGCCGCAATCCCGGCGATCTCAAAATGTTTGCGTTCGTCCCCACCAAGCTGCAGCAACCGCGTGCGCTTGTCGTGGTGCTGCATGGTTGCGGTCAAACGGCGGCCGGCTACGAGCTCGGCGCCGGCTGGTCGACGCTCGCCAAGCATTACGGCTTCGCGCTTCTGATGCCGGAGCAGCAGCCGTCGAACAACGCCAATGGCTGTTTCAACTGGTTCAATCCGGAAGACACCGCGCGCGAGCGCGGCGAGGCCTGCTCGATTCGGCAGATGATCGCGCACATGGTGGCCGACTATGGCATCGATCAGCGCCGTATTTTCGTCACCGGCCTTTCCGCCGGCGGCGCGATGACGTCGGCGCTGCTGGCGACCTATCCGGAAGTGTTTGCGGGCGGGGCGATCATCGCAGGCCTCCCGTTCGGCGTTGCCAGCAACGTGCGCGACGCCCTGATCGGCATGCGGTCATCGCCATCCCGTTCCGCCGAGAGACTGGGCGATCTCGTGCGCAAGGCCTCCAATCACAAAGGTCCCTGGCCGAAATTATCGGTATGGCACGGCAGCGCCGATCGCACCGTCAACCCCGGCAACGCCGACGAAATCGTCAAGCAATGGCTCGACGTGCACAATCTGCCGCTTGAGCCGATGTCCGAGGTGATGGTCGACGGCCATCCGCGCCAGGTCTGGTGGAACGTGGACGGCGAGACGGTGGTCGAGTCCTACACCATCACCGACATGGCGCACGGCACGCCGCTGGGCAAGGCCGAGAACGACCACACCTACGGCGCGCAAGGCGCGTTTATGATCGAGGCCGGAATTTCCTCATCCCATCACATCGCCAAGTTCTTCGGCCTGACCGATTGGATCAGGAAGGCCAAGACCGCCGCGCTGGACTCGCCGAGCGCAAAACTCATTCCGGCGGTTTCGCCGATTTCCGCAGCCCCCGGCCAGATGCCCGACCTTTCCAAGATGCTGTGGCCGCTGGCGGCGCTGAAGCCGCCCGCCGAGCCGGAGCCGCAAGCCAGGTCGCAAATCAAGCCGCGACCCGAGCGCCGCCGCGGCATCGACGTCAGCGCCGTCATCACCCGCGCCCTCACCGCCGCCGGCCTGATGAAATAGCTGCCTTCTACCGGCGTTCGCCTCTGCAGCTCTCCCACTTGCGGAGGAGCACGGGCCGCCTTCGGCGGCCGTTCTTAAATAGAACGCCGAAGCTGAACTTCGGCTATGCTGCTCGTAAGAGCGCGGCGGGTGGGGGAGGGTATATCCTCTCGGCCGGAACGGTTTGCGGAAGCACCCCGACCCAACCCCCCCCCGCCAAGAGCGGGAGAGGGAGCGCACTTCCGTCGCCGCTGCAGCTCGCTCTAATCTCATCACGCCCTAAGCCGCCGTCTCCGCGATCAGCTCTACCGCGGTGACCGTCACCTCGCCATCGGCGACCTGCCGCGTCTTGGCCTGATAGGTCTTGAAGAAATCGCGCGACTGCAGCGTCTTGATGGCCTGATCGTCGGCCGCAGCCGCAAGATGATAGTAGTTTTGATCGTCGCGGTTCTTCATGCAGTGGTAGCTGATCCTGCCCTTCAGATCCGGATCGCCGTCGAGCGCTGAAATGAACCGCGCGACCTCGCGATGCCAGTCTTCCGTGGTGCCGTTCTTGAACTGATATTTGATCATGAAATATTTCATCGGACGCTCCCTGGTCGAGTTGCGGGGATCATCTGTCCTTTGTGCGCAGGCGTGCAAGTATGGACAAAAATGATAGTATGGACTTTCTTGCGCCGTCTCCTATCCTGGAACGGTTCCCGGAGGTCTTGAGATGGCAAGAGCAGCAGCGGTGCACGCCTGCCCGGTGGCGGCGTTTCAGAAGCTGATCAGCGGCAAGTACAAGCTCCGGATCGTCTGGGACTTACAGGACGGGCCGCGGCGCTATGGCGAGATCCGGAGCGGGTTGCTGCGCGGGGCCGACGGCAGCGCGGAGGTCGCGCCGCGCGTCTTGAGCCGGGAGTTGAAAGCCCTCACCGAGAGCGGGCTGCTCGAGCGCAAGGATTTTGGCGTGGTCCCGCCCAAGGTCGAGTATCGCCTGACCCGCAAGGGCAAGAGCTTTGTGCCCGTCATCGCCGCAATCCGCCACTGGGGCTCGCGCCACTTGGCGCCGGCCGGGAAGACCACGGACATGGCCGCGGAATGAACCGATACGCTGGTTGGGGCGGTTGGCTGACCTTGCCGCAAGTGCGTGCTCTGAGTAGCTGCTCGCGGAGGAATGCCCGTTGGTTGATCAGGAAAACCTTCTCGTCCGGCTATCCGTTCGAAGACGTCTATAGTTACGCGCGCGCCGTCCGCGTCGGGGATCACGTCGTCGTCTCCGGAACGACGGCCCGCCCTCCGCACCTCGACGGTGATGCCTACCAGCACATCACGAGTGCAATCGCCATGGTCGCCAAGGCGCTTGGTGAGGCCGAAGCGGAGTTGCTTATTGCCCGCGCGCGCGGGGAGACATTCGGCGGTCGGCGTCGGACCGTTGGTCCCGATGTCACGCCTGATTTAGCCTCAGGGCTATCGCCTTACAGCTCGCCAGTCAGGAACGGATTGGTCAGGCGCTCCTGGCCGATGCTCGAGCCCGCGCCGTGGCCGCAGATGAAGCCGACATCGTCGCCGAGCGGCAACAGCTTGTCCTTGATCGATTGGATCAGGGTCGCGTGATCGCCGCCGGGAATGTCGCTGCGGCCGACCGAGCCGTGGAACAACACGTCGCCGACATGGGCGAAGCGCATTTCCTTGTTGAAATACACCACGCTGCCGGGCGAATGGCCGGGGCAATGGAGAATGTCGAAACTCAATTCGCCGATCGTCACCTGCTCGCCCTCGTCGAGCCAGCGGTCCGGCCCAAAATTCCGCACGCCGGTCATGCCGAAGCGGGCGCCGCTGCTCACGACATTGTCGAGCAGGAACTTGTCGGCGATGTGCGGCCCCTCGATCGGCACTTTCAGCGCATCGCGCAAGTCGGCCGCGCCGCCGACATGATCGATATGGCCGTGGGTCAGCCAGATCTTTTCCACGGTGACGCCGGACTGCTTGATCGCCGCCTGAATCTTCGGCACGTCGCCGCCGGGGTCGATCACCACGGCCTTCTTGGTGGCCTCGCACCACAGGATGGTGCAGTTCTGCTCGAACAGCGTCACCGGCACGATCATCGCGCCGGCCTTCGCCTGGGTCTCGTTTGAGGTCTCGGTTTGCTGGGTCATCGGGCCACAATGCCGATTTTTGGCGGCCCGCCAAGTGAAAAATTCGTGCATTTGGCTGGAGGCGCCCTGGTGCGCATCATAGCGGCGTTCCAAGCGGCGTGCCGGTCTGAACCTCGCAAGCGTTCCCGCGTTGCCTTGCCAATTAACTTTTTGAGGACGATTCTTGAAAATGGCTCGGGACGACGAGAATTGGTGGCGGCGCGGCGTCTTCTATCAAATCTATCCGCGCTCGTTTTTGGATACGAATAGCGATGGCATCGGCGACCTCAAAGGCGTCGTCGAACGGCTGCCCTATCTTCTCGCCCTCGGTATCGACGCGATCTGGCTATCGCCGATCTTTCCATCGCCGATGGCCGATTTCGGTTACGACATTTCCGACTATACCGGCATCGACCCGCTGTTCGGCACGATGGCGGATTTCGACGCGCTGGTGAGCGCGGCACATGAAGCCGGTCTCAAGGTTATCCTCGATCTGGTGCCGAACCATACCTCTGATCAGCATCCTTGGTTTATCGAAAGCCTGTCGTCGCGCGACAATCCGAAGCGCGACTGGTACATCTGGCGCGATCCAAAGCCGGATGGCGGCGTGCCGAACAACTGGCTATCGGAGTTCGGCGGCAGCGCCTGGCAGTATGATAAGGCAACCGGACAATATTATTATCACGCCTTTCTCGCCCAGCAGCCGGACTTGAACTGGCGCAACGCCCAAGTGCGCGAGGCGATCTACGACGTGATGCGGTTCTGGCTCGGCAAGGGCGTCGACGGTTTTCGCGTCGATGTGATCTGGCATCTGATCAAGGACGCGGAGTTTAGGGACAACCCGCCCAACCCGCATTATCATGGGGGACGCCCGCCCCATGAAAAGATCCTGACGCAATATTCCACGGATCAGCCTGAAGTGCATGAGGTGATCGCGGAGATGCGCCGCGTGACTGACGCATTCGGCTCGCGCGTCTTGATCGGCGAGATCTATCTCCCGCTGCAGCGTCTTGTCGCCTACTACGGCAACGATCTCACTGGCGCGCAGATGCCGTTCAACTTCGCGCTATTGTCGACGCTGTGGAGCGCGCGTTCGATCGAGAACATCATCGCCGATTATGAGAGGGCGTTGCCTACAGGCGCCTGGCCGAACTGGGTGCTCGGCAACCACGACCGCCCGCGGATCGCGAGCCGGGTCGGGCCGGAGCAAGCGCGGGTGGCCGCGATGCTGCTCCTTACCCTTCGCGGCACGCCGACGCTCTATTACGGCGACGAGATCGGCATGCATCAGGTGGCGATCGCCCCGGACGAGGTGCGCGATCCGTTCGAGAAGAACGTGCCGGGCATTGGGGTCGGCCGCGACGGCTGCCGCACGCCGATGCAGTGGGACGCCTCGCGTTACGCTGGGTTCTCGACCGCACAACCGTGGCTGCCGCTGGCCGACGATTTTGCCCATGAGAATGTCGCCAATCTCGATGCGGATTCCGGCTCCATTCTCAGCCTCTACAAGGCGCTGATCGCGCTCAGGCGGAATGTGCCGCAACTCGTGAGCGGCGCCTATGAGTTCGTCGCCGCGCAGGGTAAAATTCTGCTCTATCGTCGAAGCGGCGACGGAGGGGCGGTCATCGTTGCGTTGAATCTTGGAGCCGAGCCGGTCTCCGTCACCACGAGCTCGATCGGCAACGGCTGCGAAATTCTGTTGTCGACATTCCTGGACCGGCAGGGTGAAAAGATGGAGGGCGCACTCGACCTGCGCGGCAATGAAGGCGTGATTGTCGGCAAACGGGCTCAGGCCAGGTGAGCGGCCGGCTGCGTCCCCTTGCTGTCGATATCGCTGCGCTTCAACAGATAATCCAGCCCGCCAACGCGGAACCAGCGATAACCATAGGGCTCCAGAACCAGCCTATGCTGGCCGCGGCCGTTGGCCTCGCTATGGTCCTCGGCCAACAGATTGATCAAGTGCCTGCCGCCATCGCCGGGAAGCCCAGTCGAAAACGAGATCTCGCGCGGCTCCTCGTCGAGATTATGCACGAACAATACCGAATTATTTCGCCAATCGTAGCGGATGACGAACACAGCCGGGTCGGGCGTCGAAATGATTTCAAAATCACCCCAGCCGATTTCAGGGACCTCCTTGCGCATCCGGATGATGCGTTCGGTCCAGTTCAGCATGGAATTGGGATCGCGGCGTTGCTTGGCGACGTTGACGTGCTCAAATCCGTAAGGGCCTGCCGAGATGACCTTCGAAATTGGCCGGTCGCTTGCGGTGAAGCCGGCGTGCGGCTCGGTCGACCATTGCATCGGCGTGCGGGCGCAATTGCGTTCCGGCAAAGCGAGATCGTCGCCCATGCCGATTTCGTCGCCGTACCGGATCACCGGCGTTCCCGGCAGGGTGCACATCAGGCTGTAGGCGAGTTCGAGACGCCGCCGGTCGCCACCCAGCATCGGCGCCAGCCGTCGGCGAATGCCGCGGTCGTAAAGCTGCATGTTCTTCTCGGGCCCGAAGCTTTTGAACACCTTCTCGCGTTGCGCCGGTGTCAAGCGCCCGAGATCGAGCTCGTCATGGTTGCGCAGGAACATGCCCCATTGCGCGGAAGCGGGCCGTGGCTTGGTTTGCTTGAGCGCCTTGACGAGCGGACGGGAGTTGGAGGAAGCCAATGCATAGAACAGGTGCTGGTTGGCCTGGAAATTGAACATCATGTGCATGCGATCGCCGGCTTTGCCGAAATATTCCATATCGGTTTTCGGCAGCACGTTGGCTTCCGCGAGGATGATGGCATCGCCTTCGCGCCATTGCAGGAATTCGCGGAACGTGCGCAGCATGTCGTATTGCTCGACGGGCTTCTTCACCTTGGCGCCTTTGGTTGAGATCACGAACGGCACGGCGTCCATGCGGAAACCGGACACGCCGAGCTGAATCCAGAATCCCATGATCTTGAGAATCTCGGCCAGCACGTACGGATTTGATGTGTTGAGGTCAGGCTGGAAATCGTAGAAGCGGTGGAAGTACCAGGCGCCGGCCTCCTTGTCGCGCGTCCAGGTCGATTTCTGCACGCCGGGAAATACCATGCCGGTACCCGCATTGGCCGGCTTCTTATCGGCCCAGACATACCAGTCGCGATAGGGCGAATCCTTGTCGCTTCGTGCCTCGCGAAACCACGGATGCTGATCGGAGGTATGGTTGACGACGAGATCGATGATGACGCGGATGCCGCGTTGCCGGCAGCCATGGGTGAACTCGACGAAGTCGCCGAGCGTGCCGTAGCGCGGATCGACGCCGTAGTAGTCGGCGACATCGTAACCATCGTCGCGGCCGGGCGAAGGCTGGAACGGCATCAGCCAGATCGCGGTGATACCGAGCCCGTGCAGATAATCCAACCGCCGCAACAGGCCCTTGAAATCGCCGATGCCGTCGCCATTGGCATCCATGTAGGTGCCGATCGAAAGGCAATAGAATATCGCATTCTTGTACCAGAGGTCATCGATCATGCGGCGGCAACCCGTGTGAGGTCCGCCTCCGGTGTTCGGCGGCCGGGGATAAGCGGCGAGCGCAGGGGAGGTTCCCTTGATCTGGCGCTCCCGTCCCCGTCAGCGCTATTGGGCGCCGGCGTCGAAATCGGCTAAGCTCAGTGGATGGAATCGCCGGTCCGCCAGATCAGCCTCGTTCCCCCGCTCGACCGCCGCCAGTCGGAGACCGCGCTTGCGATCGCACGCGGAACTGCGCGGCTGCTGCGCTCGCTCGGGTTTTCCTGCATCAGCGAATTGCCGCTGCCCTCGGGCCGGCGCGCCGATCTGGTGGCGCTGAACGAGCGCGGCGAGATCTGGATCGTCGAGATCAAGTCCTCGGTCGAGGATCTGCGCGCCGACCACAAATGGGAGGACTATCGCGCCCATTGCGACCGGCTGTTCTTTGCCTTCACCAAGGATCTTTCGTGCGAGATTTTCCCGAAAGGTACCGGGCTGATCGTCGCCGATGCCTATGGCGCCCACATGCATTGCGAGGCGCCCGAGCATCGCCTGCCGGCGCCGACCCGGAAATCGATGACGGTGCGCTTCGCGCTCGCCGCGGCGCAACGGATCAACCGGCTGATCGATCCGCAGGGGCACGAGTTTTGAAATCGCGCGCACAAATGAGCGGGGCCCTGCCGCATCCGATGCAACAGGGCCCGCAATAACAGGAAACCGAGCAGGCCTCACCGTCCGATCTGCCGGCTCACCGCATTCTCCTGCTGGTTCAGCGCGCGCTGCTCGGCCGGGGTGATATAGCCGCCGTTGAAGCGGGCCATGGTCCGCGCTTCGAGGCGGATGGTGCGGTCTTCGGCGTGCAGCCGGGCCGCGCGCCACGGGTTGATCCGGCCGTCGTCCACGCCGTCATGGATACGGTAGTTCTGATATCCGAGGCGCTCGTTCACTTCGGCGCGGCGCGGATGATCGTACTGCCACAGGGTTTCCGCCGACGCGCCAGTCATCGAGGTGCCGAGCGTGGTAAGAGCGATTGCGATCATCGAGAACTTTTTAACGGGAGTCATGGCTTTCGTCTCCGAGAGATGCACCTGTCGGTGCGGGTTGATCACGGGAGAGAGCATGCGCTCCTGCGCCACAAGCGGCCCTGAACGCGCCGTTCATCGCGACCTCAGCTACCTTGCAGCGGTGTCATTTACCTTATCGGCGCGCAAAGGCTTTCTGCCCAACTCGGCGAAACGCAGGTGAATCTGCGCGTTTCGCTGGAGAGGTGATGACGGACCTGTAAGGCTAAGGGCCGCGATCACGGTGTTGTGCGGGACGTTTGATGCCGCAATCGCCGCAACGTGATAAGAATCCGCGCCGCGTCGCTCAGGCGACCTCGCGGCCGGCCTTGCCGGCGATCGAGGCTGCGAAGATGGCGCCTTGGCGCTCAAAAGCCTCGATCTGCTTGTCGTCAAAACCGTGTTCGCGAAGAACCTCACGCGTGTGCTCGCCATATACCGGCGCGCCCGCGCGCACTTCGCCCGGCGTTTCGGAGAATTTCACCGGCAGCCCGATCGTCTTCACCGACCCAAGCGTCGAATGCTCGACCTCAACCACCATCTGGCGCGCCAGCGTCTGCGGATCCCGAAGTGCCTGCAGCATGTCGTTGACGGGGCCGCAGGGCACGCCTTTCTCCTCCAGCGCAGTAAGCCAATGCGCCCGGGTTTGTTTTCCGAAATGCAGGGTCAACACCGCTTCGAGTTCCGCAAGGTGCGCCATGCGGTCGGAACCGCGCGCGAAGCGCGGATCGGACGCAAGCTCGCCGGCGCCGAGCGCTTCCAGCATCAACAGCCAGTGCTTCTTGTTGGCGCCGCCGACCACAAGCCAGCCGTCGGAAGCCTCGAAAGCCTGGTAGGGCGCGTTGAGCGGATGCGCCGAGCCCATGGCGCGGGGTGCGGTGCCAGTTGCGAGCGCGATCGTCGATTGCCAATAGGTCTGCACCAGCGCCGCCTCGAACAGCGACGTCTCGACCCATTGTCCTTCGCCGGTCTTGAGCCGATGCGTATAGGCGGCAAGGATTCCCATGCTCGCCAGAATGCCGGCGGTGATGTCCGACAGCGGCGGGCCGCATTTCACCGGCGGGCCGTCGGGTCGTTCGCCGGTAAAGCTCATGATGCCGCTCATCGCTTGGGCTATCAGATCGAAGCCGCGGCGATGCCGGTAGGGACCGGTGCGGCCGAAGCCCGACAGCGAGCAGTAGATCAGCGCCGGAAAATCCTGGTGCAGCGCCTCGTAACCGAAGCCGAGCCGCTCCATCGCGCCAGGCGCGAAATTCTCCACCAGCACGTCGGCGCCTGCGATCAGCCGCCGCAGGACCTCCTTGCCGCCCGCAGTCTTCAGATCGAGCACGACGCCGCGCTTGTTGCGGTTCATCATCAGGAACGACGCCGCCTCATCGCCGGTCTTCGGCGGCACCATGTGCCGTGTGTCGTCGCCATCAGGCCATTTCTCGATCTTGATGACGTCCGCGCCCATGTCGGCGAGCATCAGCGTGCAGGTCGGTCCCGCCATCACATGGGTGAGATCGATCACCTTCAGCCCGGCGAGCGGCCCCGATCGGCGCGCTTTCTTGATACTGTCATCATCGATCGGCATGTGCACTCCCGTTCGCCGCGTGACGCGCGGCGCGCATTGGTTGGGAAGTTGAATGCAAGACCAGGATTTATCAAGCCGGAATCGGAGATCATGGCCGGCAGTCAGCCATCAAATACGGACAACGCGTCGATGCGGCTCAAAGCGAACGCGCTCGCGGCGCGCGGACCCGGATTCTCAAGCGATGATGTGCGTCGGACGAATTGGCGCCTGAGCTTTGCGCTAGATTCGGACTCTTGCAGCGCAGCAAGAAGCGTCTCCAGTCGATAACCTGATCGACGATCGCGAGTGGTTGAAATTTATGTTAGTTGAAATTTCCCGCTGCGTCGGGTGTTATTTGTACGATTAGCGTCATTCCCAGAGGGCACCATGAAAACCGCCAAATATTTGATTGCAGCAATTGCGATGCTTGTCGGCCTTCCGAACTGCATTCCGCCTGCGCATGCCGAGATGATCACTTTGAAGGCAGACTTGAAGGGCACCAATGAGGTTCCACCCAATGCTAGCCCGGCTTCGGGAAAAGCCGAGGCGACGTTTAATACCGAGACAAGAGTTCTGACCTGGACGGTAACTTACGCCGATCTGACCGGGCCGGCCATGGGTGCTCACTTTCATGGTCCAAGCGAGGCAGGCAAGAACGCTGGAATCGTGCTGCCGTTCAAGACCGTGCAGAGCCCCATCGAGGGGACGGCAACGCTGACCGAGAATCAGGCGACCGATCTGCTCGCGGGCAAATGGTACGCCAACATCCACACGGCGGCCAATCCCGGAGGCGAGCTGCGCGGTCAGATGATGAAGTGACGGATTAGGCGACCAGCGTGGCCCCTTGAACGATAGCCTCGGCCAAGGCTCTTGATCGGCGAGTTTCGACCAGTTCATCGAATTTGCCGAACGGCAGCGGCGGCGAGATGAGATAACCTTGCCCCTCTTCGACGCCACAGGCTATCAGCGCCTGAACCTGCTCGACGGTTTCGATCCCTTCGGCGACGACTGTCATGTGCAAGTCCCGCGCGAGCCGCGCAAGCGTCTCCACGATGGTCGCCGCCGACTTGTCTTCGGTGATCGTGTCGACAAAGAACTTGTCGATCTTGATTGTGTTGGCACCCAGTCCTTTCATTTGGGATAGGCCGCTGTGCCCGACTCCGACGTCGTCCATCGCCACCCTGAAGCCAAATTCACGCAGCTGCTTTACCGCCGCCGCAGCCCTGCCGAGGTCGGTTAGTTCATCGCGCTCGGTAACTTCCAGCACAATCTGACGTGCCGAAACTTTGCCGCCAACGACGACGCGACGGAGTGTATCGAAGAAGCCGTCGCTAAGCATATGACGTGGCGCGACATTGATGGATAACCTGAATTGCTTGTCTTCCCGAAGACGAGGGTACAATTCCTTGAGGGCAGTTTCCAAAATCTGCCATGTCATTGGCTCGATGCGCCCGCTGGATTCTGCGAGCGGGATAAAGCTCATCGGCGGAGCGATGCTGCCGTCCTCGCGTATCCATCGCGCCAGCGCTTCGCATCCAAGAATGGCGCCAGTGCGCAGATCGAAGATCGGTTGATAGAATGGCCTGAACTCGCCTCGGGCCAGCCCTCGATCGATATCGGCAATCGGGCCTTCCAATCTCGCCGAGGTCCTGGTCAAGAGCAGGCCAAAGGCCGCTCCCAATCCCAGAGCGATCAGCATAGCCGGCCAATAGGCTTCGCTATTCCATCTCTGCAAGGCGTTAGCTTCAACAAGGATGGTCGCGTGGAGCGGGTAGCGGCTGGAAACGTTGTGGAAGCTTATCAGTTGGGAGATGTCGGCGTGACCTTTCAGGGCAAACCGGCCAATCTCGGAGCCATTGTCCAGCTCAAGCACGACTTCGCTATGGGCGCGCAATTCGGCCGGCATGATGTCGAGCAAATAGGAATTCATCCCGAGAATTGCGACGAGAGACTTTCTCTGGTCAATATCCCTGAGAACGCCAAGCGCGACCCCGCTGAACTGATCGACGCGAAACAGCAGCAGGCGACCATCCTTGGAACGCAGCATTTGCGGACGTTCAACCCATCCGTTGTCAAATTCCAGCGTTTCGGAATAGGCCGAGCAGATGACCGAGCCATCGCGGTTGACCAGGCGTATGTCCTTCACCGCAGAGCGTTGGTAAACCTGCAATCGAACCGACTGTAGCGATACCGGATCGCAATTCAACGGCCCGCGTTTTGCAAGCTCATCGAGCGTTGCCGCTCCAAACTCCACTGCGACCTCGGAGCGCCGCAAGGCGACGTCGGTCAGCTCTTCGAGTTGCCTCAATTGCTGTCCCTCGATGACCGCCTTGGCAGCAAAATGCCCCCCGGCCGCAAATGCGGCCAGGCTTGCAGCAACCAATGCTAGCTCGGTAACGCTCGGCCACCGTAATTTCATCGGATACGCGCGCTCGAGGTGATGGTCGTATCGACCTTAGGCGGCGAGGCTCTAATATTTTGTTTAGCGGGCTTCCCGCCCCCAAGTGGCCGGGGCCACCGGCAATGTCGCTGCTGCGCGACGTGGTTACTGATCCGTTAACGTTTTTTTCAGAATGAGACGACACGTCAACCGGGCGAACCATCATCAGGTGTCCCTTCGCGCAAACTGTTTGCAGCAAGCCTTCATTCGTCCGAATCGCCTTGCGATATTGGTTTGCTGCGCTATCGCCGGCACGCGCGGGTCGCACGCCGGCGATGATTTGCAATTTCGATCAGGCGGCGTATCGCGCCGCCGGCTGCGCCATTCATCAGGCCTCCGACGAGCGTCTGGCGTGTTGCCATGAAAGACGACGTTGACCCCGACGCGCCCACTGCAAAGGCGGCGCTGCTAAGCTTCTGCAACAACGCCACGCTTCGCAAGGCAACGCGCCGGCTCGGAATACTTTACGATGCGGTGCTGGAGCCGAGCGGTCTGAAGGCGACCCAGGTCAGCCTGCTCACGCAGATCTATGACCGCGGCGATCCCACCATGGCCGAGCTCGCCAAGAGCCTGCTGATGGATTTGTCCGCGATGCGCCATTCTCTGGGGCCAATGATTCGCGACGGTTTTGTGCGGCTTCGGCCCGATAAAAAAGACGGTCGGGTCAAGCGGGTGGTTCTTACCCCCGCTGGGGCGACGAAATTCAAGGAAGCCATGCAGCTCTGGCAAAAAGCCCAGGGTCGTTTCGAACAGGCGCTCGGCTCTGCCCGCGCGGCGAAGCTTCGCTCTGAATTGAAATTCGTGACGTCGGAGGATTTCAAGGACGCCTTCTGACGCAATTTTTGCTTCAGCGGCTTCATCCTTCGAAACGCCCGCCTGCGGCGGGCTGCTCAGGATGAGGTCTCGGACCCCCGGTGAGGAGCGCGGCTTCGCGCGTCTCGAACCATGAGGCCGCGGGAGAAGCGGCAATGGTTTGAGCAAACTGGAAAACGCTCCAAGCAACTTCCATGGTGGCCTGCTTGGAGCCGACAACTTTGCGACCTCTCAGCCCTTAGGTCTCCGCCTTGGCGGCAATGGCAGAACTCCACAGCGAACCAGGATTGGCCCGATCGGGATAAAGCTCCAGCATCCTGTCATAGAGTTCGCGCGCGGTCTTCGTCGCGTCATTCAGCCGAATGAAGTCACGAATGTACTGGCGGGTCTCTTCCACATTCTTCGGACTGTCATCGTTGCCGGGAAGCTTGTGCCCCGCGACAACCGCCGACGGCTTCAGCGCGTCGATCTTGTCAAGCGCGTCGATCCATTCCGACCGGGTCTGCCGGTTCGATTCGTTGAGAAATGGGTGAATGCCGTTATAGACGGCATCGCCGGCGACGACCAATCCGATCGATGGGACGTGAAGACACGTCGAATCGTCGGTATCGGTATGACCGAGCCTCACGACGACCAGTTTGTTTTCTTCCAGATCGATCTCGTTGCCCTGCAGCGGATCCGCGATCGATACGACGTCCGAAATCTGATTTGGAAACAGCTTGCGCCATCGGCCATTCAACTTCTCCGGCGCGATCTGAAGCTTCATTCTCGCGATGACCTCAGGTGTCGCCAATGCTTTCGCATCCGGAAACCGATCCTGCAGAACTTTTAGCCCGAAAAAGTGATCGCCATGGGCATGGCTGACATAGATTGCCTTCAGCGTCCTTCCGCTCGCGGCAATGGCGTCTGCCAAACCGTTGCACTGCTCCACCGTCAGGAAGGTGTCCACGAGCACCGCGTCCCGCTCTCCATGGATCAGCGTCGAGGAATTGGCCACCCACATAAGGGCTTCTTTACCCGGTGGCGCATCACGGTTCAGGCCCGGACGAGTGACAGTAAAGACCGTGTAGCTCAACCGAGACGTTTCAGCGTCCGAACCTGCCATCGCCGCTCCCGGCATCATGGGAAGCATGACCAGAGACGCCAGTTTCAACATATCGCGGCGCTTCATGCCAAACCTGCCAAAACATGATGACCATCATTTATAGTGCGGGAACATCATGCATGGCGCGCGCGGCGTCAAAACAACCGATCGTGATGGTAAAAAGAGCGAACTTTTCAGCCTCTCTCAGCGCTCGGAGCCGGATTCGTGGTCGATAATGTTCGCTGCGCGGCGAACGCGAGCGGCGGATCGCCGGCAACGACATTTCGCAAGCTCGCCGACCCGGTGCGCGGCCCGTGATTATTCAGCTCGCTGACCCGCACGCCAGCCCATTTCCCAGAAGTCGGCTTCGAGCCGGGTGGCTTCCCGGAAGATCGCGACCAGCTCCGCCTCGCGGGCCGGCGTGGCATAGAGATCGGCGAGATCTTCCAGATGCGCCCGCGCTTTCGCCGCGACCTCCTGGTATGGCGCACCGGCATACTCGGCGATCCAGACGCGATATGGGTTCGTTGCAGCGTGCGCATCGGGTCGCGAGGCGAGCCGCGTCGCGATCTCCGCGTAGCCGATCATGCATGGGGCAAGCGCGACCTTGAGCGCCAACAGATCGCCGCGCATTCCCGCGTCGAGTACGTAGCGTGTATAGGCCAGCATCTCGACCGCCGGAGGGGTTTGTTCGAGATCGCCGGGCGACAGGCCCCAGCCGGCGCAGAGCTTCACATGCAGGTTCATCTCGACGTCGAGTATGGCCGAGAGGCCGGCCGCCGCGTCGCGCATGTCAGCGAGCTTGGGCGACTTGTAGACGGCGAGCGCGTAGGCACGAGCAAATTCGATGAGGAACAGGTAGTCCTGGACCAGGTAGCGACGAAACGCCGCCTCTGCAAGCGAACCGTCCGCGAGAGCGTTCGTGAATGGGTGCTCGGTATAGGCCCGCCACTCGGCGGATGCTGCTGTCTTTAGACGTTCGAAGAAGCTCATGATCTTTCGCAGGATTTGCTGCTCGATGCGTGTCCTTGGCTCGCTACCGCGTCACGAGCAGACCTCTCGGCCAAGGACAATATCCGCTCTTCCCTCAAGAGCTGACCTTCGTCAAGGTAGTGGTACGCCAGCTTTGTGCCAAACCGGAGAACGCAGTAACAGCATATAACTTCTAACTTCCGATTTGATCCCGAAGCCGGACACTGCCAGATTCAGCCCGTTCGAGCAGATATCGCAATGGACTCCCGGGCCAATCTGGCTACTCTTCAAATGCCATTTCAATTCGTGAACAACGTCATGAACGGCCAATAATAATGTTCTGAACGTCTCGTCAGGGCAACCAATGAAAACGATACAAACCATGATTGCCGACACCACGACACGACAACAGCGGCCAGCTCAGGGGGGCGCGGTTCTCGACGCTGTAGTCGTGGGCGCGGGCTTCGCCGGAATGTACATGCTGCATCGCTTGCGCGGCGTGAATTTCTCGGCAAGGGCCTTTGAGGCTGGCAGTGGCGTGGGTGGCACTTGGTATTGGAACCGCTATCCGGGTGCACGTTGCGACGTCGAGAGCATGCAGTATTCATTCTCCTTCTCGGAACAGTTGGACCAGGAATGGAACTGGTCCGAGAAGTACGCGCCGCAACCTGAGATCCTCTCCTATGCCAATCACGTTGCCGATCGCTGCGATCTTCGCCGAGATATCGTGTTTGACACCCGCGTTACCGCAGCGACTTTCGATGAAGAAGCCAAACGTTGGCTTATCGAGACGGACCGCGGCGATAGGGTGACTGCGAAATTCCTGATCATGGCGGTCGGCTGTTTGTCGGCGCCGAACCGTCCGAACTTTAGCGGTCTCGAAGATTTTGGCGGGCCGATCTATCACACCGGTGAATGGCCGCATGAGGGTGTCGACTTCACCGGACTGCGTGTTGGCGTCATCGGTACCGGCTCCTCGGCTATCCAGTCGATTCCGATCATCGCGCGAGAGGCCGAAGCCCTTACAGTCTTCCAGCGAACAGCGACCTGGTCCGTGCCGGCCTGGAACGAAAAGCTGACGCCGGAATATTTGCAGGCGGCCAAAGCTGATTATCCCGCTCTCCGGGCGAAGGCGCGCGGACGACCGACCGGCTTCTATTTTCCGTTCAATACCGCGCCGGCGCTGGAGGCGAGCCGGGAGGACCGCGAAAAGCAGTACGAGCAAGCCTGGGCACGCGGCGGTCTGCCATTTCTCGGTGCGTACGGCGATCTTTTGTTCGAAAAGGCCGCCAACGACACGGTCGCCGATTTCGCCCGCCGCAAGATCCGCAGCCTTGTGAAAGATCCGATCACGGCCGACCTGCTGTGCCCGGGCAACGTCTTCGGTTGCAAGCGCCTCTGCGTCGACACCGGCTACTTCGAGACGTATAATCTGCCCCATGTAAAGCTGGTCGACGTATCCCGGACGCCGATCGGGCGCTTCACGGCCGGTGGCATCGAGGTCGACGGCGTCGAGCACCCGCTGGATGCCGCGGTCTGCGCCACGGGCTTTGCTGCCATGACCGGGTCGTTCGACAAGATAAGGATCACAGGTCGTAATGGCCTGACGCTTTCCGAGAAATGGCGGGCGGGCCCTCGTGCCTACCTCGGGATAGCATCGGTGGGCTTTCCCAACCTGTTCATGATCACCGGCCCTGGCAGCCCTTCGGTCCTGGCAAGCATGATCCAGGCGATCGAGCAGCATGTCGATTGGCTAGCGGACTGCATGGGTCATATGCGGGATGTCGGGGCGACGACCATCGAGCCTACTCTCAAAGATGAGGACGCGTGGGTCGAGCATGTGAACGACGTATCGACGGTATCGCTGCGGTCAACCTGCAGCTCCTGGTATGTCGGCACCAACATACCCGGCCGACCGCGTGTCTTCATGCCGTATATCGGTGGTTTCCCCGTCTACGTGCAGAAATGCAACGAAGTCATGAGCAGCGGCTTTGACGGCTTTGTGCTGGAAGGTGCAGAGCAGAGCAACACGGCGCCCCGGGTTCGCTATACGGAACGGTGGCGAGTACCCCTTGATATCGACGTCATTTCACCGGCAGCCGTCGCCGCCAAGCGTGTACCGGTGGTCTGAAGAGATGATCAACACCAAAGTATTCGGAATTTCGCATGAATGTCGTTGAATGCGATGTGCCGTCCGGCAGCGCTGCAATGGTCCCGGAACGCTTGGCATGCCAGCCGGCAGTCCGATACGGACTGACCTGAATTCACGATGCCAGCGCGGTCCGAATGATCCGTGCGAGATCGGAGCTGAGGTGGGGCTTCGGCAGCAGCAGCACGCCGGCGTCGAGCCGGCCATGGTGCACGATGGCGTTTTCGGTATAACCCGACGTGAAAAGGACCTTGAGCTCCGGGCGTCGCTTCTGCGGCTCGATCGCGGGCTGACGGCCGTCCATGCTCCCGGGCATGATGACGTCGGTGAACAACAGATCGATGCGCTCGGGACCATTGATGATCGCCAGCGCCTCGGCGCCATTGCTGACAGCCAGCGTGTCGTAGCCGAGACGGCTGATCTGCGCCACGACGTATTCGCGGACCACCGCGTCGTCCTCGACAATCAGGATGGATTCGTCGCCACGTTCGAATTCGGAAGATGCCTGCCTCGGCGGGCTTCGTCGCTCCAAAGTTAAATCTTCATCAATTTCGTAATTTCAGAAATCTAACGTGACAGCGGGTAGAAACAGGAATAGATCGAATCATCCCGCCTCCTCAAAAGGGGCGTTTCGCGATCGTCACGGACGTGCGGCGGGATGCGGTGGACGCTGATGGCGCGTGAGACGAATGCGCTTGAAACGGACGGCGAAGTCGTGTGTGGTCCTGACGCCCCGACGCTGGCATTAAGGTTTGCGGGGTTACCCGCGAAACGACGGTGGCAAAAAGAGCCCGGTCACCGGGGAGCACAAAATAAGCTATTGAAACCATTGCGCGGGGAATGCCGGGTGTTGCCTGTGAACGTGGTGACTAACGCGCGTGCTTTCTACACTACGCGCGAGGCTGCGGGCGCATCGGGCACCCGGCATTCCCTGCGCCCTTGTTCTATTTGAGGGCCTCTTTTCATGCGCAGCTCAGGCGAATCGCACCGTGGGAATGAGGAGCCGTGTCTTCGCTTCTCCCTCGCCCCGTTCTTATAGATAGGGAGAGAGCGGGGTGAGGGACTCTTTCCGCGCGCTGTGCTCTTGGAGAGAGCCCCTCACCCTAAATTCGCTGCCGCGAGTTTCGACCTCTCGCCGCGAGGGCGGGGCGAGGTGACTTCAAAATTAAGTCTGAAGAGACTCACTAGGTGGGCAAAAGGCGCGCTTGTGCCGTGCCCACCATCCATCGGCAGTCTCATCCTGAAGGGTGGGCACCAATCGTAACAGAGACGATGACGAAGGCATACTACGCCAGGTGAATATAGAAGGCCTTAGCTTTGCGAACATGTGCCAGCGCGAGGGCTTCATCGGCGCTGACACTTTGGCTCTGGCTCGCCGGGTCCGTAGATGCCAGGTTCATGGTGGTGTTCATTTCGGGCTCCTTCAAGTGAGAAAAGTCGATTTCAAAGGCCGCTCCCAGCGCTTTCAACGATTCCATGCTGGCGGGTTGGCCTCGTTCGAGGCGTTGAATGGTGCGAACGCTCAGGCCGCTCAATTCGGTCAATTGCTCCTGAGACCAGCCCGCTGCAGCCTGAGTTTCTGAATCAGCATGTGAGACCCCTCGATCGACTGACGAAAATCTGCGGCGAAACGCGCACGTTGAACACGCCAGCGACCCGCCAGGGACCCGACTTCGACACGTCAGCCGGACGACACCCGCCCCAGCGAAGCCGGATGGTTGCGAAAGTGCTGTGATTTTGATCCGAGGGCGGGGCGTTTGTCCAAGGCCGGGGAATGGCCTACCGCGGCGCGCGCTTGGCCAGAATGCGCTGCAGGGTGCGGCGGTGCATGTTGAGCCGCCGTGCGGTCTCGGAGACGTTGCGGTTGCACATCTCGTAGATGCGCTGGATGTGCTCCCAGCGCACCCGGTCCGCCGACATTGGATTTTGTGGCGGTTCGGATTTCTCGGTGCCGGTGGCAAGCAGGGCTGCGACCACGTCGTCGGCATCGGCCGGCTTCGCGAGATAGTCGACCGCGCCCATCTTCACCGCGGTCACGGCGGTGGCGATATTGCCATAGCCGGTCAGCACGATGGCGCGTGCCTCGGGCCGCTTGCGCTTCAGCGCGGACACCACGTCGAGCCCGTTGCCGTCGCCGAGCCGCAGATCCACCACCGCGAACGCCGGCGCCGCCTTGCCGATCTGCGCCAGGCCCTCGGCGACGCTATCGCAGGACGTCACGGCAAAACCCCGCGTCTCCATGGCGCGCGTCAGCCGCTCCAGAAACGGCTTGTCGTCTTCCACGATCAGGAGCGAGCGGTCGGCGTGGTCGGTCAGTTCGGCAATGGTCAAGGCGGGAAGTTCCTGCAAACTCGAATATCCCAACATATGGCGTCGCAAATAGGTGCTGCCAAGACCGCCAATGGTTCACCTTTCGAATAGGATGCTAGCCGGCCAGGTTTTCGCTGGCTTCACTGGCCTCGAAACGCTGGCGCGGCCAGGCGATCTGCACTACCGCGCCGTGGTCGGGGAACACCCGGTTGGAAAAGGACACTTTCGCGCCGGTACGCTCCAAGAGGGTGCGGGCGATGAAGACGCCAAGCCCGAGGCCGCGATGCTCGCTCTGGGCGTCGTCGCTCGCGCGCCGACGCGACAGATAGGGTTCGCCGATCCGCTTGAGAATGTCGGGCGCAAAGCCCGGTCCGTCGTCGGAAATGATGATCTCGACGGTATCGTTGTTCCACCACGCATTGACCTCGACCGCAGAGCGCGCGAAATCGACGGCGTTTTCCAGGATGTTGCCGACGCCATACAGGATCGCCGGATTGCGCGTGCCGACCGGCTCGCTGACGGCCGCGACCGCAATTCTCACCTTGATGACGACGCCGAAATCGCGATGCGGCGCGACGGCTTCCTCGATCAGCGTCGACAGCTTCATGCGGTCGAACGGCGCGCCGGACGAGGAAAGCTGGGTGATCTTGGCGAGAATATCGCGGCAGCGCTGCGCCTGCTCGCGCAGCGTCTTGATGTCGGCGGCGAGCAGGCTGTTGTCCTGCAGCACGCGCTGCAGCTCCTTCGAGATCAGGACGATCGTCGACAGCGGCGTGCCGAGCTCGTGCGCGGCGGCGGCGGCGAGCCCGTCGAGCTGGGTCAGATGCTGCTCGCGGGCCAGCACCAGTTCGGTCGCGGCCAGCGCGTCGGAAAGCTGCCGCGCCTCTTCGGTGACCTGGAACGCATAGAGCGAGGTTACCCCGATCGCGACCACGATCGAGAGCCAGACGCCGAACAGGTAGATCGGCGGCAGGATCAGCGGTTCCTCGCTGTCCCATGGCAGCGGCAGATAATAGAACACCAGCACCGAGGCGCAGGCGACCGCGAGCATGCCGAGCCCGATCGTCAGCCGTACCGGCAGCGCGGTCGCCGATATCAGGACCGGCGCCAGGAACAGAAACGAGAACGGATTCTGCAGACCGCCGGTGAAGAACAGCAGCGCCGCCAGTTCCACGATGTTGAGCGCGAGCAGGGCCGCCGCGTAGGCCGGCTCCAGCCGCTGCATCGGGTTGAACGCCATCTGCAGCGCCAGATTGAGCAGCACCGACAGGCTGACGATGATGAGGCAGGGAACGATCGGCAGGTCGAATTCGAGCCCCTGCGCCACCACGAAGATGGCCACGAGCTGGCCTAGCGCGGCAAGCCAGCGCAGCCGCAAAATCGTGTCCAGGCGGACATGGCGGCGCGGATGGCGAAACTCGGAAGCCGCGATTTCGGTCATGGCGCAAGCTTAGCTGTGTGACGTGCCGATCACAAATTGGCCCACTGCGTCGCCCCAGCTGTTGCGTTCGAAGCCGCAATGGCCCAAGGAACGGCCCGCATGGAACATAATGACGCAGCCTCATCCGACTCAGCCTTGGCCCACCCGAGCGAGACCGATCCGGCAGGATCGACGGCGATCGAGGTCGCCCATTTGACCAAGCTCTACAAGACCACCCGCGCGGTCGATGACATCTCGTTTCGCATCGCCCGCGGCAGCATCACCGGCCTGCTCGGCGGCAACGGCGCCGGCAAGACCACCACGATCGCAATGATCATGGGACTGGTGCTGCCGACCTCGGGCAGCGTCCAGGTGCTGGGCCATCCAATGCCTGAAGGGAGCGCCGAAGTATTGGGGCGGATGAACTTCGAAAGCCCCTATGTCGACATGCCGATGCGGCTCACGGTGCGGCAGAATTTGACGGTGTTCGGCCGGCTCTATGCGGTCAGGAACCTGCGCGAGCGCATCGCGCAGCTCGCAGCCGATCTCGATCTCGGAGATTTCCTCGACCGCGCCAACGGAAAGCTCTCGTCCGGGCAGAAGACGCGGGTTGCGCTGGCGAAGGCGCTGATCAACGAGCCGGAGCTGTTGCTGCTCGATGAGCCGACCGCATCGCTCGATCCCGACACCGCTGACTGGGTCAGGGAGCATATCGAGACCTATCGCAAGACCCGTCACGCCACGATCCTGCTCGCATCGCACAACATGCTCGAGGTCGAGCGGCTGTGCGACCGAGTCATCATCTTGAAGCGCGGCCGCATCGAGGACGACGATAGCCCCGACGGCATCATGGCCCGCTATAACCGGGCGACGCTGGAGGAAGTGTTCCTGGATGTCGCGCGCGGCCGCGTCCAAGATGCGAGTAAAACGGGGACGGCGTCATGAGCGAACTCGTGCTGCACCGGGGCATCTCGCCCCAGCGCATCGGCGCCATGATCCTGCGCTACTGGTATCTATTGCTGTCGTCCTGGCCGCGCCTTTTGGAATTGTTGTACTGGCCAATCCTGCAGGTCATCACCTGGGGCTTCCTGCAGACCTATATCGCGCAGAACGCCAACTTCTTCGCGCGCGCCGGCGGCACGCTGATTGGTGCGGTGATCCTGTGGGACATCCTGTTTCGCGGCCAGCTCGGCTTCTCCATCTCGTTTCTGGAGGAAATGTGGGCGCGCAACCTCGGCAACCTGATGATGAGCCCGTTGAAGCCGATCGAGTTCCTGCTGGCGCTGATGGCGATGAGCCTGATCCGGCTTGCGATCGGCGTCATTCCGATGACGCTGCTGGCGCTGTTTCTGTTTCACTTCAATTTCTATGCCCTCGGGCTGCCGCTGATCGCCTTCTTCTGCAACCTGATCTTCACGAGCTGGTCGGTCGGAATCTTCGTCTCCGGGCTGGTCTTACGTAATGGCCTCGGCGCGGAGAGTATCGTCTGGACGCTGATGTTCGCGCTGATGCCGCTCGCCTGCATCTATTATCCGGTGCGCGTGCTGCCGCATTGGCTGCAATACGTTTCCTGGTCGCTGCCGCCGACCTATGTATTCGAGGGCATGCGTGCGCTGTTGATCGATCACGTGTTTCGCGGCGACCTGATGCTCTCGGCGCTTGCGATTAACGCCGTGCTGCTGGTGGCTTCATTTTCGGCATTCCTTGCCCTTTTGCAGAGCGCCAAACGCCACGGCTCGCTGCTCGGAGGTGGCGAATAGGTCACTTTCCCGTGGAATTGCGGGATCTTCGCTAGCAACGCGCCGTAAATATAACGATCTCTACATTGACGCATTATTACGCATTCGGCACTATGCTGCGTTGCAAAAGGGAATTTGGAAATGCCGATTGGTGAGTTTGGCGGCGCACCGCCGCTAGTGGCCGAAGGCAGTCCGGCGCTGACGACGCCGATGTACTGGATGTACGAAATGGCGCAAGCCGCGCTTAATCCGGCGCGCGCGGTGACCGATGCGACCAAGATCCTGTTTCAGAACCCGCTGAATCCCTGGACCCACACCGAGCTCGGCAAATCGATCGCCGCCGGCTGCGAATTGTTCGAGCGCACCACGCGCCGCTACGGCAAGCCGGAATGGGGCCTCAACGACACCGAGGTCAACGGCATCCGTATCCCGATCGAGATCCGCAGCGTCTGGGAAAAGCCGTTCTGCCGTCTGCTCTATTTCGACCGCAAGCTGACGCGCCCGTTGCGCAGCCCGCACCCGCGCGTCCTGATCGTGGCGCCGATGTCCGGCCACTATGCGACGCTGTTGCGCGGCACGGTCGAAGCTTTCCTGCCGACGCACGAGGTCTACATCACCGACTGGACCGATGCGCGGATGGTGCCGCTCGCGGAGGGCCGTTTCGATCTCGGCGACTATATCGATTACGTGATCGAGATGCTGCATGTGCTCGGCGGCAACATGCATGTGGTCGCGGTGTGCCAACCTTCGGTGCCGGTGGTCGCTGCCGTCTCCATCATGGAGGCTGCGCGCGATCCGTTCGTTCCAGTTTCGATGACCTTGATGGGCGGACCGATCGATACCCGCCGTAATCCGACCGCGGTCAACAATCTCGCCGCCGAGCGCGGCATCGATTGGTTCCGCAGCCACGTCATCACCAAGGTTCCGTTCCCGCATCCCGGCGTGATGCGCAACGTCTATCCGGGCTTTCTGCAGCTCAACGGCTTCATCTCGATGAACCTTGATCGCCACATGGACGCCCATAAGCAGCTGTTCAGCAATCTGGTGAAGGGCGACGGCGACCTGGTCGACAAGCACCGCGAATTCTACGACGAATATCTCGCGGTGATGGATTTGACCGCCGAATATTACCTGCAGACGGTCGAAACCGTATTCATCAGGCACGCGTTGCCGAAAGGCGAGATGACCCATCGCGGCAAGCCGGTCGATCCAACGCAAATCACGCGCGTCGCGCTGATGACGGTCGAAGGCGAGAAGGATGACATCTCCGGTCTTGGCCAGACCGAGGCGACGCACGGACTGTGCACGTCGATTCCGGCGCATCGCCGGGTGCACTACATGCAGAAGGGCGTCGGTCATTACGGCGTGTTCAACGGTTCGCGGTTCCGCTCGGAGATCATGCCGCGAATCAACGATTTCATGATGTCGGCACAGAATCCGAAGACGTCCCCGGCCGCGGCGGCCGAATAGAGGGCGATTTTCGAGTATTGACCGCGGTTGAGCGCGATTCCTTGGCGAATTGGCGAAATCGGGCCTGAAACACCCACCAATTCGGCGGCCCGGTAACCCCCGGTTTCGGCTCAGGAAAAGCCGGGTTGATGCCCATTAAAGGAATGAATATGGCCTCAATCTTTCGAGCCCGCTGAGCCGCCGTTTTGAGGCAGAAAATTTGATGACAGGGCCCATTCTGTAGGGCCTGAAGGCGGCCTGACCCCTGTATATTGGGCAAATGATTTGTTTTTGCGCGGAACGATTTCCTTGGCGGCGGATGTGGCAGAATCCGGGCGAGTTTCTCCTCCCCGGACTGACAGACATGGCCACTCGCGCGCTCCTCTATCGGCGGCCTGCCGAACCCTCAACTCTTTTGGTCAAGCATGGCTCGCAAGTCTTTGCGATTCGACTGCGACGGCACCGGCGCGCGCGCCGCTACACCTTGCGCATTCATCCAACCGATCGCGAAGCGATCCTGACCATGCCACCGCGTGGCACGATCGCGGAAGCGAAGGATTTCGCGCACCTTCACGGCGGCTGGATTGCCGCGCGCCTTGGCCGCCTGCCGAAGGCCGCGCCGTTCCAGCCCGGCACGGTGCTACCGTTGCGCGGCGTGCCGCACCGGATCGTGCATCGCGCCGGCATCCGCGGCACGGTTTGGACCGAGACGCGCGACAGCGGCGACAAGATTCTCTGTGTCGCCGGCGGGGTCGAGCATATCGACCGGCGGGTCCATGATTTCCTGAAGCGGGAAGCGCGGCGCGATCTGCACAAGTCGGCGCAGGTTTATGCGGAGGCGCTGGGGGTCAGGGTCAAGCGGCTGTCGATCCGCGATCAATCGAGCCGCTGGGGTTCGTGCACCTCCGCAGGCTCGCTGTCGTTCTCCTGGCGGCTGATCCTCGCGCCGCCCTTCGTCCTCGACTATCTCGCCGCCCACGAGGTCGCGCATCTCGTCGAGATGAACCATTCGTCGCGGTTCTGGCGGGTGGTCGCCCGGGTCTGCCCGTCGGTCGAGCGCGCCAAGCGATGGCTCGATACCTACGGCAACGATTTGCACCGCTATGGGATCGAGGATTAGCGCGGGACGCCGTTCGGGCATGTTCGACGAATATCTCGTGCGGTGGGGATTGGTCGCTGACGGTGATCCCATCGTGACGCGTTCCAGTAGGCTTCTGCCGGTGCGGCAACGCGACGTTCCGGCGGTACTGAAGATCGCTCTTGAAGCCGAGGAGCAGCGTGGCGGTCGTCTCATGAGTTGGTGGCAAGGCCAGGGCGCAGCTCGAGTGCTGGCCGAGCAAGACAACGCCCTGCTCCTGGAGCGCGCCGAACGCCGGTATTCATTAGCCGAGCTCTCGCGGAGTGGACGCGACGACGAAGCCACCGGAATAATGTGCGCGGTGGTTGCCAAGCTTCGCAGCCAAACGAGCAGGTCGCCTTCGGATCTTGTCCCGTTACGGCAATGGTTCGAGGCATTGGAACCGGCCGCGGCGAAACACGGCGGCGTCCTAACTCTCTCTTGTGCCACCGCGCACCGATTACTCGCGACCCCGCGCGACGTCGGAGTGCTGCATGGGGACATCCATCACGGCAACATCCTTGATTTTGGAAACCGCGGTTGGCTGGCCATCGACCCGAAGGGACTGTTAGGCGAGCTTGGCTTTGACTACGCCAATATTTTCTGCAATCCCGATCACGAGACCGCAACCGCGTCGGTTCGCTTCTTACGAAGGCTGGAAGTGATTGTCGAAGCGGCTGGGTTGGACCGCACCCGACTATTGGAGTGGATCCTGGCCTGGTCTGGCCTTTCGGCCGCTTGGTTGCTCGATGAACACGCGCGGGCTGATACCGCCCTTGGAGTGGCAGAACTTGCTGCTGCACAACTGTCTCGCTGAGGCGGCGTTTACCGCCCGAACAGCCGATCCATCAGCCAGCCATCCATTCCGGTCGTCGCCGCGGGGCGCACGGCGGCGCGCGTCGGCGCGGGTCTCGCGCCGCCGCCGGTCGGCGCGCTGATTTGCGAGGCGATCTGCGCCAGATTCGAGACCGGTCCCAGTTGCGAATTCGGCAAGGCGGCTGCCGGCACGCCCTGATGGGCGATGCGCATGAAGCGGGTCCAGACTTCCACCGGCAAGCCGCCGCCGGTAGCCTTCTTGGTCGGTGAATTGTCGTCATTGCCGAGCCAGACGCCGGTGACGAGATTCGCGGTATAGCCGATGAACCAGGCGTCGCGGAAATCCTGGCTGGTGCCGGTCTTGCCGGCGGCCGTCCAGCCGGGAATCTCTGCTTTCCGCGCGGTGCCAGAGATCAGCGTCTCCTCCATCATCCTGTCCATCATCGCGACATTGCGCGGCTCGATCACCTGGGAGGGCTGGTCGGGCTGCCGTGCATACAACAGCTTGCCGTCCAGCGTCTTGATTCTGGTCACGACGTGGGGCGAGGCGGCAAAGCCGCCATTGGCGAAGGGCGCGTAGGCGCCGACCAGTTCGATCATCGAGACTTCCGAGGTGCCGAGCGCGATCGAGGCGTTGGGTTCGAGCTTGGAGGAGATACCGAGCCGGTGCGCGGTCCGCACCACGTTCTTCGGCCCGACCTCGAGCCCGACCCGTACTGCAACCGTGTTGAGCGACATCGCCAGTGCCTGCGTCAGCGTCACCGGACCGAAATATTCGCGGCTGTAGTTCTCGGGCTTCCAGCCCTTGACATCGAGCGGCGCGTCCTGCCGGACCGTGTCCGGCGTTAGCCCGGATTCGATCGCGGTCAGATAGACGAACGGCTTGAACGCCGAGCCAGGCTGCCGCTTTGCGGTGACCGCGCGGTTATACTGGCTCTCGGCGTAATTGCGGCCGCCGACCATGGCGCGCACCGCGCCGTCCGGGCTCATCGCCACCAGCGCGCCCTGGGTGACGCTGAATTTCACGCTCTTGGCCGCCAGCTCGTCGATCACCGCTGCCTCGGCCACCGCCTGCAGCTTCGGATCGATGGTGGTTTCGACCACGATGCTCTCTTCGATCTGGCCGACGAGGTCGTCGAGCACTTCGCCGATCCAGTCGGCAACATAGTTCACGGTGCCGGCCCCGGCCGGCTTCACCGAGACCGGGGGATGGGCGATGGAGGCCTGCGCCTGGGCGTCGCTGATGAATTTCGCGTCCGCCATTGCCGCGAGCACGATCTGAGCGCGCTTCTCGGCTCCCTCCGGATTGCGGTTCGGTGCGAGGCGCGACGGCGATTTGACGAGGCCCGCGAGCATCGCGGCTTCCCCGAGCGTGATGTTCCTCGCCGACTTGCCGAAATAGCGCTGCGCCGCGGCTTCCACGCCATAGGCGCCGGAGCCGAAATAGACGCGGTTCAAATAGAGTTCGAGGATCTCGTTCTTTGAATATTTGCGCTCCAGCCAGAGTGCGAGCTCGGCTTCCTGCATTTTGCGCAGCAGCGTGCGCTCCTGCGTCAAAAAAATGTTTTTCGCAAGTTGCTGGGTCAGCGTGGAACCGCCCTGCGAGACGCCGCGATGCAGGACGTTGGCGATCGCTGCGCGCAGGATGCCGAACAGGTCAACGCCAAAATGCGAATAGAACCGCCGGTCCTCGATCGCGATGAAGGCTTTCGGCAGATAGGGCGGCAGGTCCTTCAGCGCGACATTGGCGCCGGCCATTTCGCCGCGCTGGGCCAGCACGCTGCCGTCGACGCCGACAATCTCGATGGTCGGCGGACGCTTGGGGACTTCGAGCGACTGGATCGGGGGCAGATGCGCGCCGGCCCATATCGTCGCGCCGACAAGCGCGATCGCCACCCACAGGCCGAGCACCGCGCCCCAATAGAATAGGCGGGACAGTGTGATGCCGGAGCCTGATTTCGAGCGGCGCTTGCCGTCGCTGCGGGATGGGCGCGCCTTCCGCTCGGGTGGCGGTTCGTCGTCGTCTTCCTCGTCCACCTTGCGTTTGGGCGATGATTTCTTCGGCTTCTCGTCCTCGCCGTAGGGGATGCGGTCCTGCGGGGAAAGGCGCAAGGCCGCCAGCGAGGCGCCGACGCCAAATAGCGGCTCCTTGCGTCCACCTCTCTTTTTCCGTCCCCACGCCATGCGCAAAACGCCCGTTATCTTCCCGGTCCCACGCTAGCGGGCGGAATTTAAGGGCCGGTTACCGAGAGGTTAACGCAGGATTAGGAGCTGCGGCGGGGCGTGCTCGAGCATGATCCGGAAAAGTGGGAACCGGTTTTCCGAAAAGATCATCCTCAAACAACAAATTAAAGCGCGATACGAGTTATCGCGCTCTAATGCACGACCAGAGAGAGGCAAAAAGGAGGGCCGTATGGGCCATATCGATCCGACCAAGGAAGTGTTCGCGCAATTTCGCAACCACGATCGCCCGGGCCCCATCCATATGCTGAACCTGGTCCGGCTCAGGGCGCAGGCGGCCTATCCCGACGGCCGCGAGGCGACCGGCGCGGAAGCCTATGCGGCCTACGGAAGGGAGAGCGGCCCGGTGTTCGAACGGCTGGGCGGCCGCATCGTCTGGCAGGGCAAGTTCGAACTGATGCTGATCGGGCCGCAGGAGGAGCGCTGGGATCATTGCTTCATCGCCGAATATCCGAGCGTTGCGGCGTTCGCGGAGATGATCCGCGATCCGGTTTATCGCGAAGCAGTGAAACATCGGCAGGCCGCGGTGGAGGACTCCCGGCTGATCCGGCATGCCGTCCTTCCGGTCGGCAAGACGTTTGGGGAGATTCCGAAGTGACGGCACGCGTATCGGAGCGATATCGAAGCACCACCCATTAAAGCGGGGTGGTTGCTACGGATTCAAGTTTCAAACAGCATAGCCACGACTCCGCGATCTCGCAGCACGGTTGCTCGATTTTTTGCTATCAACTTCCCGCCCTCTGATCATCGGAGGGCGCAGGAAATGCCGGGCGCATGCGCCAGCAGCCGCGCGTGTAGTGTAGAAAGCACGCGCGTTAGTCACCACGGTCACACCGGAAACACCCGGCATTCCCCGCGCAAAGGTTTTAACAGCTTATTTCGCGCTCTCCGGTGACCGGGCTCCTTTGCCACCGTCATCGGCGGAATTAATTCCGCCAACTTATCGCCAGCGCCGGGGCGTCAGAACCACACGATTTTGCCGTCCGCTTCAAGCGCGCTCGTCTGTAGCGCCATCAGCGTCCACCGTCACGGGCTGCGCCGCCTGAAGGCGGTCTTGCCTGGCGCCGTCCACCGCATCCGCGGTGCGATGGATTGCTTCGCGTGCGCTCGCAATGACAGCTGGGCCGCCTGTTTTCGCACCTCTCCCTGCCACCGTTCCTGTTCCCAATCGGCGCCAAAAATGGCATAGCTCGCACCCGCGACGGTGGAGTGGGCATGACAAGAGCGGTGCTTGGCATTATCGGCGGTTCCGGCATCTACGACCTGCCAGGGCTTAAGGACGCGCGTGAGGAAACGATTGCGAGCCCGTGGGGCGAGGCGTCGGCGCCGGTGCGCCACGGCACCTTCGCAGGGTTACCAACCGTGTTTCTGCCGCGGCACGACAAAGGCCACCGGCTGTCGCCATCCGACATCAACTACCGCGCCAATATCGACGTCTTGAAGCGCGCCGGCGTCACCGACCTGATTTCGCTCTCGGCCTGCGGCTCGTTCAAGGAGGAATTGCCGCCCGGCACCTTCGTGCTGGTCGATCAGTTCGTCGACCGCACCCACAAGCGCGAAAGCTCGTTCTTCGGCAAGGGCTGCGTCGCCCATGTGTCGATGGCGCACCCGGTGTCGCCGCGGCTGCGCATCCATCTTGCCGCTGCCGCGGAAGCCGAAGGCATCGCGATCGCGCGCGGCGGTACCTACGTGTGCATGGAAGGCCCGCAGTTCTCAAGCTATGCCGAGAGCATGACCTACAAGAACCTCGGCTACGCGGTAATCGGCATGACCAACATGCCCGAAGCAAAGCTCGCGCGCGAGGCGGAGATCTGCTACGCGACCGTCGCCATGGTGACCGATTTCGATTGCTGGCATCCCGACCATGACGCGGTGACGGTGCAGGACATCATCCGGGTGCTGACCACGAACGCCGACAAGGCGAAAGGCTTGGTGGCGCGGCTGGCGAAGGAGTTTCCGAGGGAACACGAGCCGTGTCCGATCGGTTCCGACCGCGCGCTCGATACCGCGCTGATCACGGCGCCGGAAGCGCGCGATCCGGAACTTCTGAAGAAGCTCGACGCGGTAGCGGGGCGCGTGCTGCGGGGGTAACATCGACGGCGGACGGTGCACGATGAAGGTCGACGGCAAACACTTCCGCAGTATCTGGCTCGAGCCGGATGGTTGGTCGGTCGGCGCGATCGATCAGCGGCGGCTGCCGCATGAACTTGCGGTCGTGCGCCTGACCAAATGCGAGGAGGCGGCCGATGCGATCCGCTTGATGCTGGTGCGCGGCGCGCCACTGATCGGCGCCACCGCCGCCTACGGCATGGCGCTCGCCATGCGCGACGATAAAGCGGATGCCGCGATCGAGCGGGCCTATCAGACCTTGATCGTGACGCGGCCGACCGCGATCAATCTGAAATGGGCGCTTCGGGAAATGCGCAACGTGCTGCAGCCACTGCCGCCGTCGGCGCGAGCGGACGCGGCCTATGCGCGCGCCGATGACATCGCCGAAGAAGACATCGCCATCAACCAGGGCATCGCCCGCAACGGGGGTGCCCTGATCGAAGCGATCGCCGCGAAGAAAAAGCCCGGCGAGCCGGTCAATGTGCTGACCCATTGCAACGCCGGCTGGCTCGCCACCGTCGATTGGGGCACGGCCACGGCCCCGATCTATCTTGCACACGACGGCGGCACAAACGTCCATGTCTGGGTCGACGAGACCCGGCCGCGCAACCAGGGCGCCTCATTGACGGCATGGGAGCTCGGCCATCACGGCGTGCCGCATACCGTCATTCCCGACAACACCGGCGGCCATCTGATGCAGCATGGGATGGTCGATCTCGTCATCGTCGGCACCGACCGGGTCGCCGCCAATGGCGATGTCTGCAACAAGATCGGCACATATCTCAAGGCACTCGCCGCGCACGACAATGGCGTGCCGTTCTATGTGGCGCTGCCGTCGCCGACCATCGATTTCAGCATCAATGACGGGTTAAGCCAGATCCCGATCGAGCAGCGCGGCGGCGAGGAGGTGGCGACTATGACCGGGCGAACCACCGACGGGCGGATCGAAACGGTACGGATCGTGCCGGAAGGATCGCCGGTTGCGAACTACGCCTTCGACGTCACGCCGGCGCGGCTGGTGACGGGCCTGATCACCGAACGCGGCGTGCTCGCCGCCAATCGCGCCGCACTGTCGGCAGCGTTTCCCGAGCGGATCGCGGCGGCGGCGGAGTAGGAGGATCGGCTCGGCGCGTTGTCAGGCGCGTTTTGCTCGCGACAGAGCAAGATCGCCGCGCTGGTCCGGTCGGGCATCGCCGTGCGTCAGGTCGCGGAGACTTTCGATGTTGGCTGGGCGCCCAAGTAGATAGCCCTGCACCTCATCGCAGCATTCGTCCTGCAGGAATTTAAGCTCGGCGTCGGTCTCGACGCCTTCCGCCAGCACCGGCAAGCCAAGTCCGCGTCCAAGGCCGAGCACCGCCCGGACGATGGTCGCGGCCTGCTCGTTGGAATTGACCGACTTGATGAACGAGCCGTCGATCTTGATCTTGCTGAAAGGAAACGCCCGGAGGTTCGAGAGCGAGGAATAGCCAGTGCCGAAATCGTCCATGGCGATGCCGATGCCGAGCGCCTTGATCTGCCGTAACGCGGTGAGTGCGCGATTGAAATCGCGAACCAGCGCGGTCTCGGTGATCTCGATTTCCAGACGGCGGGGTGGCAGGCCGGTTTCAAGCAGGATCTGGTGCAATTCCTTGACGAAGTTCGGATTGTAAAGTTGCGCCGCCGAGACGTTGACGGCGACGCTTAGCGGCCGCGTCCATGTTGCCGCCTCGTGGCAGGCTGTCTTTAGCACCCAGTCGCCGATCTCCAGGATCGCACCGGTTTCCTCGGCTACGGGAATGAACACGGCAGGCGAAATGTTGCCCCGTTCCGGGTGCTTCCAGCGCAGCAACGCCTCGAAGCCGGTGATGGTCTCGCTCCGAATGTCCTTTTGCGGCTGATACACCAGCGAAAGTTCGTCGTGGGTGATCGCGAGCCGCAAATCATGCTCGAGCATCCGGCGTTCGCGGAGCTCGGCGCCCATCGTTGCTTCGAAGAAGCGATAGGTATTGCGGCCTTCGGTTTTGGCACGGTACAGCGCGGTGTCGGCATGGGAGAGAAGCGTCTCTCGATCCGTGGCATCGTCGGGATAGAGCGCGATGCCGATACTGGTCGAGATGCTGTTGGTCTGCGGCGTGTCGCTCGCTGGGCGTAGGCCTTCCAGGATCCTTTCGGCCAGCCGACTTGCCGCCGCGGGATTTGCGGCTCCAGCCATCAGAATGGCGAACTCGTCGCCTCCCAGGCGCGCCATCATCTGACGCTCGTCGAGGAGACCGGTGACGCGCGAAGCGACGGCCTGAAGCACCGTGTCGCCGGCGGCATGCCCAAACAGGTCATTGATTTCCTTGAAGCGGTCGAGGTCAAGGCAAAGCACGGCGAGACTTTCCCCCTTGGGTAGCGCGGCAATTTCCTGGTCGATCCGCCCATTGAAATGGTTGCGATTGGGCAATGCGGTCAGCGCGTCGTGATGTGCGAGATAGTGGATGTGCTTCTCGGCCCCCTTGCGCGCCTGCAGATCGCGGACGGCGACGACGTGATGGGGCCGGCCGGCAAACACGATCGGCCGCAAAAGCAGTTCGACCGGGCTTATTGAGCCATCGCGATGGCGCAAGCCGGTCTCGACCGGGAGATTCCCGCCGGACATCAGCCGGGCGCGCGCCGCCTTGTCGGGAAAACAACTTTCGAGCCGCGCACCAACCAGGCTCGAAGCCGATAGACCGGTCAGTGTGGCGAAGCTTGTGTTGACCGAGACGATTGCCTCTCCGTCGCAAACCAGAAGCCCCTCCACCGATGCATTGGCGAGGTCACGCATGCGATTGGCTTCGAGCTCCGAGCGGCGCTGGTCGCGAATATCGAGCACAACGGCCGCCGTTGCCAATCCGATGATCGCGAAACTCGCAAGCGCCACGCCGACCGCAAGCCAACCGGCGGGCAAGGCCGATTCGGAAACCTCGATCGTAGGGTCGGGAATGATCGACACCGCACCCATCGCCGTGAAATGATGGCTGCAGATCGCGAGCGTCAACAAAACGGCGCCGCCGATCTTCCACTTTCCTTCGTTGCCATGAAGGCCGACCGGAAGCGCGACGGCACCGATCGCCCCACCCAGCACGATCGAGGCAACCACGAGCGCGGAATCCCACAGGATCACGCCCTGGATTTCGAAGGCTGCCATGCCAGTGTAGTGCATGGCAGCTATGCCGCCGGCAACGATGGCGCCCCCGAGCCACGGTCCGTGGCGCCAATCCGGAATAAGCGATACCGCGAGCCCGGTACCCGTGAGCAGGATCGCCGCGATCAGCGACAACACGGTTAAGAAGATATTATAGCCGCTCGGAATTCCCGGCGTAAACGCAAGCATCGCCACGAAGTGTGTTGCCCAGATGCCGAATCCGGTGGATATGGCCGAGACCGCCAGCCAAACGCCCCGCATCTGGCCGCTCGATTTGCGCGCGTAGTGAAGCAGATTGATTGCCGCGAATGACGCCAGGACGCAGATGATGGCGGCGAGAGCCACAAGCTTCAGATCGTGGGCGTAGGCAATGCAACTGTAAATCTTCAACATGAAATAAAGCCCCAGGGATGGAGACCCGCGTGCGGGCAAAAGCTAGGGGCAATTGTGTAAAAAGCGGTAAAGCATGCGCCAAACGATGGCCGATAGGCAGGCCGGGTATCCTGAACCTCCCCATGGCTAAAGCCAGGGGGTTCTGAGAGAGGCAGAAGGCAGTCTTTCCGGGGCTCTCGCGGTCTCTGTTTGCAGAGGCGCTACATCATCCCCGGCCTCGACGGCCGGCCCAACACTCTTGATCCGGCGACCCGCTCTAACGCCATTACGGACGTGGGGTTGGGCAAAGCCCTTCCCGCTTGCAGGTTGAAGTACACTCGACATCGCCGTCCTCAGGAGCGGTTCCGCACTGGCCCAAGCGATCTTGACTTGGGGAATGTCGAGCAAATTCGTATCGCAGCATGTCGCAAGAAACGCGCTGTAGAGATCACGTTGAACCGGCTCTGTCCTGCCATCGCCGAACACATGAACCCGCTGCGAGAGCGGCTTCTTGATGTATTCGCCCGTGGTATGATCGAACTGGCTCAACCGTGTATGCCGGGTTTTGATCTCAATCACTCCACCGCCAGCACTTGCAGCCTTGCGCTGAAGCATCGAGATCAACATTCCTGGCGCACGCACTTTCACGCTGCGACCGTAGTTCTTCTGAAATGACTTGTAGCTCAACTCCTCTGTTTTGATGGTTGTCCCTTGACCGAGAATGCGGTTCGCCAACTCGCCATGCGATCGCTTGCGCTCGGCAGCCAATACTCGATCGCGCTCGCGTTTCGAAGCGGCAAGCGCCTGATAGCGCTGCGACCTGTTCCACCTTCTCTTACCCTTGATCGCGCGCCCTTTGGCATCGAAGTTGTCCAGGTTGGTTGCACGTCGCGAGCGGTCCATCGCGCGCTGGATCCGCCGGCAGTCGTTCCACGGTTCGACGACGCTCGGGCATAACTGCTCCAAAATAGCGTCGTCGCTTGATACCGCCGCGATGCTGGACGGCCCGATGTCGAGTCCGACAGTACCGTCCTTGGTGGTGTGCGTAGCGGGCGGCAAGCCCTCTTGCACCAACTGGCAAAACCAGCGAACGCGGCCCTTGATCTCGCGCCGGATAATGCGGACATACTTGGTCCTGGCCGCGAGCGCTTCTCTTTGCCAATCGCGTTTGTCCTTTGGATCGAGCATAAGCGGCAGCACAAGGCCGCTGTAGTGCACGGCGGGAACCGGCTCGGCGCGGTAGCGGATCACAGCGTCCGCTTTGCCCTCGATGCTGTTCAGCCGGTTTAACGATTTGAACCGTGGGCGGCCGCGCTTGCCAAACGCATACTGCTCGGCTGCCCGGAACGCGCGCAAACTCGTGGTTTGCGTGTCGTGGCTGCCGAGGTGATCGCCGATCCAGCAGGCATTGCGGCAGGAGAGCGCATGCTTTTCAATCTCGCGCGAGGTGAAGCCGAACCGCTCCAGTTCGGCCCGGAACGCTTGCGAGCGCGCTTTGTTGTGACGCTTGTCCACTGTCGCAGGCATGGCGCGTGCGGCTTGCCATGCCTTCGACTGCTTCATCAGATCGAGGCGGCGAAGGCACTCCTGCAAACAGGCATTATAGAGGTGCCGGGCCGCGTTCAGCCGCGTATCCAATGTCTTCTCATCCGCCGCAGTCGTCTGAAGCGGGAACTCGGCGACGAAGGACAGGGTTTTAACGCGCGGCATCACAGTCCTCTACGCATCAATTGCCGACTGCATTCATCTGCTAAAGCCGGATAGCTCTCTCCTATGGCTCTCCTATGGCTGAGTAAATCTTTGCTCTGTACCGCAGAGGCGATGCCAACCCGACCAGCGACTTCCTCTAATGCCCTGTCGTACGCTGTTAGATTATGCCGGATGAAGTTTACGGTGATGCGTTCGAGAAACTCGGCGGGTGCATCTTCCGCCGCCCCGTCTCCATCCCAGTGCCGTTCGTTATACGCTTCAATCGTCGCACGTCTCACCCAATGTTCCGGGCGCGTTTCAACAGAAACCTGCATTTCCAGAACCTGCTGCATCAGTGCCGCGCGCTTTGTCTCCACGGCAGTCTTTGCTCCGCACTGACGCCGAGCAGCTTTCGCTTTTGCAGCAAGAAACTCTGACGACACCTCGAAGGAAGCTACTCTTGCGGTGTCGTAGAGGCGCATAGGCGCTGATTTCGCATAATGAGAATTGCGCCCTACCACATCCGGTTCCCCAAAGGAGCGTGATGAGGGCTTGTGTCCATCCTCGCGCCTTAAGACCGGCAATTGAAATCATTTGAGGCTTTTCCATCAGACCCTCTTCTGATTTTCAATGTATTGCTTGATGAGCGCGAGGGGAGTGCCGCCGACCGAAGACACAAAATAACTGTTCGTCCATAATGTTGGAATGCGCCTGCGCAGCACCCGGAACTGCTGACGGAGAACACGCGAAGACCGGCCCTTGATGCCCTTCACCAGCCGGTGGATGCCGTATTGCGGATCGCAGCCGACAAGCAGATGGACGTGGTCTGGCACGACTTCCATTTCAATCAGCGCCGATTGCGTCTCGTCGCATACTTGCCGAATTAGTTTCTTAAGTTTGGCGTCGATAGGCGGATTAAGAACTGGCTTACGGTATTTTGGGCAAAAACACCACGTGATATTTGCACGAGAAGAGAACGTTCCTGTTCGATCTGAAGTCCGCCACAGCCTATTATATACCTGGCTGATGTCTAATAGCAAAGAGGCGCTCACCCCATAGTTGAAACTAGGGGCTTGCGCGCCTAAGTTCGGTCAGAAGGCCTTTGGATGAACATGAGGTGAAGACTTCCCGGCGGCCTGTGATCCGAAGCAGATCGCCGGAAGCGATTACCGCAGCCTCAGCCCCGTCGCCGCCTCGAGCTCAGCGATCGCTTGGCCCGCGCCGACCACCTTGATCGTGGTCATGCCCATTTCGCGCGCCGGCTTCAGGTTGACGCCGAGGTCGTCGAGATAGACGCAATGCTTCGGATCGACCTGTAACGTTTCCACCATCATCCGGTAGATGCGCGGATCGGGTTTGCGCAGGCCGATCTTGGCGGATTCGATGACATGGTCGAACAGCACCATCACCTCGGCGATGTAGAGCGAGCGTCCGCTGGCGCTGCCAATCGCGTTGGCTGGAAGGTTGTTGGTGATGCAGCCGGTCTTGAATTTTGCCTTCACGCGCTTGAGTGCTTCGACCATCTCGGGCCGGAGATCGCCCGACAGCAGCGGCAACACGTCCTTGCCCCTGACTTCGGCGCCGAGCGCCCGCGATTCAACCGCGAACAATTCGTCGAAGGCGTCGATGTCGACTTCGGCGCGCTCGAATTTCGCCCAGGCGTTTTCCAGATGGTTGGCGGCGTTGGTGCGACGGATGATGTCGGCGGGCAGCCCGCGCTCGCGCTCGAACCGCGCGAAGGCCTCGAACGGCGATGATGTCAAAACCCCACCGAAATCCCAGATCACTGCCTCGACCATCGAATTCCTCAAAGCTGTCCTTGGATGCGCTTCCGCGACCCGCTAACACGACGCGCCGCTCGAAGCCAGAGCGTCTCGCCCCTTGGCGATGGCCAAACCAAAGGCTATTGCTGCGCCGATGAAAATCCCGGCTTCCATGCTAGCGGCCGCCGCGCTGCTGTTGTCGGCTCCCGCCGAGGCGATCGTCGGAAGCGCGCCGCCGTCATCGAGTGACAGCGTCGGCCGCTCCGTCGTCACCATTGTCGGCTCGCGCGGCAACTTCTGCACCGGCAGCCTGATCGCGCCGACCCTGGTGTTGACGGTTGCGCATTGCGTCGAGCCCGGCGCCGTCTACAAGATATTGCAATATGGCGCGGACCAGGTGGCGCAATTGCAGGACGTCAAGAATGTCGCCGTCCATCCGGGCTTCAAGATGGCTGAGATGCTGGCGCATCGCGCTACCGCCGACGTCGCGCTGCTGCAGCTCGATATTCCGGTGCAAGGAAAATCGCCGTCACGGATCGGCATTCCGCTGTTTCCGATTGCGGCCGGGGCGGGGTTCACGATCGCGGGCATCGGCGTGACCGTGCGCGGCGACGGCAAGAGCGGCGGCACCATCCACACCGCGAGCCTCATTGCCACCGGCAAGCCCGGCTCGCTGCAGATCCGGCTGGTCGATCCGTTGACGCAAGGGGCGCGCGACGGGCTTGGCGCCTGCACCGGGGATTCCGGTGGGCCGGTGTTCGAAGATCAAGAGGCGGGCCCGACGATCATCGGCGTCATCAGCTGGTCGACCGGGCCGCAGGGCAGCGCGGGGTGCGGCGGCCTCACGGGCGTGACGCCGCTCACGCTTTACCGCGACTGGATTTTAAAGACCGCGCGGCAGTGGGGTTTCGCACTGTGAATTCGCTACCCGTCGATGGACATCGATTTTGCCTTGCGCGAAGATGGGTTGACCGTGGTGGGCGATTGCGTCAACAAATCTAGTTAGCGCCGATCCTCAACAACAAAGAACACGATAATGAATGTAGAAGCCGCCCGCTCCATTTCTGGCTCGCAAGCTACAGAACATTTCGACGTGCTGATCGTCGGCGCCGGCATCTCCGGCATCGGCAGTGCCTATCACCTGACCACGCAGCTTCCGGGTACGAGTTTTGTGATCCTCGAGACGCAGGAGGGTTTCGGCGGCACCTGGCTGACCCATCGCTATCCCGGCATACGCTCCGACAGCGACCTGCATACGTTCGGCTACCGCTTCAAGCCGTGGGTCGGCCCGCCGATTGCAACCGCCGCGGAAATTCTTGGCTACATGGGCGAGGTGATCGATGAGAACGATCTCGCCGGGCATATTCGCTGCCGGCACCGGATCTTGTCGGCGAGCTGGTCGAGTGAGACGAATCTGTGGACCATCCACGCCGTCAAAACCGATAGCGACGAGCCGGTGGCCTTCACCGCGAATTTTCTCTGGATGTGCCAGGGCTACTACCGGCATTCGGAAGGCTACTCACCCGAATGGGAGGGTATGAAGAGCTTCAAGGGGCAGATCGTGCACCCGCAGCGCTGGCCGGACGATATCGAGCTCGGCGGCAAGAAGGTCGTCGTGATCGGTTCGGGCGCGACCGCGGCGACGCTGATCCCGGCGATCGCGGACAAGTGTGAGCGTGTCACGATGCTGCAGCGCTCGCCGACTTATTTCCGTGTCGGCCGCAACGCCATCGAGCTGGCCGAGACGCTGAGGCAGCTTCAGGTCAAGGAGGAGTGGATCCACGAGATCGTCCGCCGCAAGATTCTGTTCGAGCAGGACGCCTTCACCCGCCGCTGCGTGAGCGAGCCGGAGCAGGTGAAAAAGGAGTTGCTCAGCCAGATCTCAGCCGTGCTCGGCCCCGACTACGACATGGCGACGCATTTCACGCCAAATTACCGGCCGTGGCGGCAGCGCATCGCTTTCGTTCCCGACGCCGATCTGTTCGAGAGCATCAAAATCGGCAAGGCTAGCGTCGTCACCGACGAGATCGAGCGTTTTGCGGAAAACGGCATCTTGCTGAAATCCGGGAAAACGCTTGATGCCGACATCATCGTCACCGCGACCGGTTTCAACCTCTCGATCCTCGGCGACATCGCGTTTGCGATCGACGGCAAGCCGCTCGATTTCGCCGACACCGTCACCTATCGCGGCATGATGTTCACGGGTGTTCCGAACATGGCCTGGGTGTTCGGCTATTTCCGCGCCAGCTGGACGCTGCGCACCGACATGGTGGCGGATTTCGTCTGCCGCCTGCTCGCGCATATGAAGCAGAAGGGCGTGAAGAAGGTCGTGCCGGCGCTGCGGCCGGAAGACCACAACATGCCGCTATTATCCTGGATCGATCCGGAAAATTTCAATCCGAACTACCTGATGCGCGACATGCACCTGTTGCCCAAGCGCGGCGACAAGCCGGAATGGCAGCACAGCCAGGACTACTGGGCCGAGAAGGACCAGTTTCCGGCGATCGATCTGGATGATGCGGCATTTGTTTATGGCTGATGTGATCAAACACCGGTGTCGCCCCCGTGTAGGCGGGGGCCCATAACCATAGCGCGATGTTGTAGGCAGGCAAGCGGCCCATCTCGTCACAACGCGAACGTCGGTGATTATGGGTCCCGGCTCGCGCTCGCAAGGTGCTCGCTTGGCCGGGACGACAAGACGGGAGAACTTATGTTCACGAATTCCGCCGGCTCGCATTGGTCGCGATCGCGGCGGCGGCGGTGCGGTTTTCCACGCCTAGCTTGGCGTAGATCTGCTCCAGGTGCTTGTCCACGGTGCGCGGGCTCAAGCCCAAGATCTGCGCGATGTCGCGGTTGGTCTTGCCCTTGGAGAGCCACGATAGCACCTCGCCCTCTCGCGTCGTCAATCCGAGCTCGCTGGTAAATTCCGGCGGCAGATTGGCGCTGGTATCTTTCGCCAGCCGCAGCAGGTACTCGTTCGGTCCGGCGTTACCCATGTAGTAAAGGCGAAGCTCCGGATTATCCGGAAATCCCGCCGCCGCCTTCGATGATCCGCCCTTGCCCTTTTGCGCCTGCTCCAGCCATGGCTGCAGCGCTTCAGGCAACACCATCTCATCGGCGCTGCCCGGGCCGAGGTTATCCGACAACAACTTCTGCGCCTGCGGCGTCGCCCACATGACCTTGCCTTGGCGGTTGACGGCCAGCAGAAACCGCCCGGAGACGTCGAGCGCCGCGCGCGCGCTCTGCGTCAGCCGCGCGTTCGCCAAATGCACGCGAATCCGCGCCAGCATTTCCTCGATCGCAATCGGCTTGGTGACGTAGTCGACGCCGCCCGCTTCCAGCCCGCGCACGATGTGCTCGGTTTCGGCAAGCCCCGTCATGAAGATCACCGGCACGTTGCTCAAGCCCGCATCGCGCTTCAGTCGCCGGCAGGTCTCGAACCCGTCCATCCCGGGCATCACAGCATCGAGCAGGATCATGTCGGGCGTGATCTGGTCGACGATCCGCATGGCCGCGGCGCCGTCGAGCGCCACCATCACCGTCATGCCGGCGCCGTCGAGTGCGTCGGTGAGCAGCCTCAGCGTTTCCGGGGAATCGTCGACGACGAGCACGACGTCGCTGCGTTTGGATTCAGTGATCATAAGCGTGCAGGGTCTTCAGGGTTGCCATGTACTGATCGAGGTCGAAGTGGTCGACCAACGTACGCATTTGTGAAACAAAGTCGATATGTTCGGGATATTCGTTGCCGATCTCGTCGAGCTTGATCTGAATGGCGCGGATATAGCCAATCTGTCCAAGGCCGATCAACTCCTCGACCTGCTTGACCGGCGGCCGCGAGCCGGTCTCCGGCCTCCAGCGCGGGACCGAGACTTCGCCGGTTTCGTATTTCCACTCGATCCTGAGCAATTGGCGGATCGTTTCCAGCAGGCGCGGAATGTCGATCGGCTTCATCAGGTAGCCGTCATGGAACGGCTGCGCCAGCGGCGTGCCGTGCGCTTCCAGCGCGCTCGCCGAGACCATCAGGATACGGGCCTGGTGGTGACCGGTCGCGCGCAGGGTTTCCGCTACCGTCCAGCCGTCCATGCCCGACATCGAGATATCGAGCAGGAAAAGGTCGGGCCGGCAGTGCTGGGCGAGCGCGAGGCAGGCGGCTCCGTCCGGCGCGCTCAACAGGATGAAGCCGAGCGGGGTCAGCACCTCGCGCAACAGGTCGCGTTGAACGGGGTCGTCGTCGGTAACCAGGATGGTCTTGCGCGGGCCGTGATAGCCGGCGAGCGGCGCCTCGACCGGCGCGTTGCGCCGCGGATTGGTGACCTCCGACAGCAGGATTTTCACGCGAAAAGTCGAGCCGGCGCCGACCGCGCTGGTCACCTTGATGTCGCCGCCCATCACGCCCGCAAGCAAGCGGCTGATGGTCAATCCGAGGCCGGTGCCGGTTTGCGGCTGCGACACGCCGAGCGCGCCGCGCTCGAAGGGTGCGAAGATGCGCTCGAGGTCGGTGGCCTGGATGCCCGGGCCAGTATCGGTCACCTCGAATTCGCAGACCGGACTGCGGTAGTGCACCACGAACTGCACGCTGCCGGCTTGCGTGAACTTGATCGCGTTCGACAACAGGTTGATCAGGATCTGGCGCAGCCGCTTCTCGTCGGCATAGACCACGACCGGCAATACCGCCGGCCGCTTGAACACGAAATCGATACCTTTGGCGGCGGCCTGCAGCCGGAACATGCCGACGAGCTGGTCGAGGAATTCGCTCAAGCGGACTTCGTCGCGCGACAGATAAAGCCGGCCGGCCTCGATCTTGGAAATGTCGAGAATGCCGTCGATCAGGCCCGACAGGTGATCGGCGCTGCGCCGGACCACGCGCACCTGGTCACGCGGCTTGGTCTGCAGGCTTTGATCCTGCTCCAACAGTTGCGCGTAGCCCGAGATGGCGTTGAGCGGCGAGCGCAGCTCGTGGCTGAGGCCGACGACGTAGCGGCTCTTGGCGAGGTTGGCGGACTCGGCGACTTCCTTGGCGCGCTGCAGCTTGGTGTCGGTGCGCTTGTGGGCGTCGATTTCCTGGATCAAGAGCGTGGTCTGCCTCCGCGTTTCGTCTTCCGCCGCGCGGCGGCTCTGCTGCGCCAGCACGAACAACCATGCGACAACGCCGATGATGATGGTCAGTGCGAAAAATACCTTCCACAGCACATCGGATACGAGCAGCTTGTCGGAGGGTACGCTGGCCGACGTCTGCAAATAGATCAGGCCGAGCGTCAATCCGACCAGGCCAGCAGAGACGGCGAACACGCCGAGATAATGACCGAGCTGTGAATTGATCCGAGCGAAAATTTGCTGCGGTAACAGTTTGCCGAGCGTCTCCGACAATTGCGCCTGCACCCGCGCATGCGGCTTGCACAGGTCGTGGCAGCGCGCGTCGAGCGAACAGCACAGTGAGCAGATCGGGCCGGCATAGGCCGGACACGACGACATGTCCTCGGGTTCGAAGGTGTGCTCGCAGATGCAGCACTGGATCGCCTCGATATTCTGCCAACTTCTTTTCGGCTTGCGCGCGATATAGTATTTTCCGTCGGTCGCATAGGCGATCGCGGGCGCAGCGACGAACGCCACCGCCAGCGCCACGAAGGCCGACAGCGCCTTCGCCGTCGGCCCGAACAGGCCGTAGAACGCCGTGATCGAGATGATAGTCGCAATCGTCATCGCGCCGACGCCGACCGGATTGACGTCGTAGAGATGCGCGCGCTTGAATTCCATCTGTGGCGGACGCAGGCCGAGCGGCCGATTGACGACGAGGTCGGACACCAGCGCGCCGACCCAGGCAATGGCGACGTTGGAATAGAGCGCAAGCGTCTGCTCCAGCGCCTTGTAGACGCCGATCTCCATCAACAACAGCGCCACCAGCACGTTGAAGACCAGCCACACCACGCGGCCGGGATGGTTGTGGGTCAGCCGCGAGAAGAAATTCGACCAGGCGATCGAGCCGGCATAAGCGTTGGTGACGTTGATCTTGAGCTGCGACAGGATCACGAAAGTGCCGGTCAGGGTTAATGCGAGATTAGGCTCCGACAGCACGTAGCGGAACGCCTCCAGATACATGTGCGCCGGCTCGGCGGCGTGCTCGGCCGATACGCCGTGGCTCAGCGCGAAATACGCCAGGAACGATCCGGCCAGCAATTTCAATCCACCGAGCACGATCCAGCCGGGGCCGGCGCTGATCAGCGCGATCCACCAGGCCTTTCTCGAGGTGCGGCGGTCGCGCGGCAGGAAGCGCAGGAAGTCGACCTGTTCGCCGATCTGCGCCACCAGCGAGAACACCACCGACGCCGCGGTGCCGAACAGCAGCAGATCGAGACGGCCCAAGGGATCGCCATGCTCGCCGGCGAATCTCGTCCATTCGGCGAAGGAGTGCGGGTTAGCATAGGCGATCGCCGCGAACGGGATGATGTGGAGCACGATCCACAGCGGCTGCGTCCACAACTGGAAGCGGCTGATCAGCGTGATGCCGTGAGTGACCAGCGGGATGATGACGACCGCGCTGATGAGATAGCCGACCGGGCGGGGAATGCCGAGGCACATCTCCAGCGCGGATGCCAGGATCACCGCCTCGATCGCGAAGAAGATGAAGGTGAACGAGGCGTAGATCAGCGAGGTGATGGTCGAGCCGATATAGCCGAAGCCGGCGCCCCGGGTCAGCAGATCGATGTCGATGCCGCATTTTGCGGCATGATAGGCGATCGGCAGGCCGCAGCAGAAGATGATGACGCTGACGACGAGGATCGCGGCGGTGGCATTGCTGACGCCGTAGTTAAGGGTAATGGTGCCGCCGATCGCCTCGAGAGCCAGGAATGAGATCGCGCCGAGCGCGGTGTTGGCGACGCGGGCGGCGGACCAGCGCCGCGCGCTCTTGGCGGTGAAGCGCAGCGCGTAGTCTTCCAGCGTCTGGTTGGCAACCCATTGATTGTACTGGCGCCTGACGCGGTCTATCCGCTGCCGCCCTGCCACTTCCCTTAACTCCTGACCGAAAGGATCGCTTCGCAATCTGCTGGCAAATCCCCTCGCAAGACCCGTACCAGAACCTACGTCGCTATTTTGCGGTGCAATATACGCGATCTTGCGTATCTGTGCACTGCACAAACTTGAGCAATCCTCGGCCGATCGCAAAGCGCGTCTTCGAACCAAATGGGGTGCTCATGTCAGACGAAATCAAACGAGGCCTTATCTCTCCGCTCCGGCGCCAACTATTGATGGCAATGGCGGCATTGCCGGCCGTCTCGATGCTGCCGCGCCCGTCATTCGCGGACGTCCCCGCAACCTCCGCGGTCAACACCACCGGGCTAGCGGTGACCGACACCGAGGTGACGGTCGGCATCCTCCACTCCGTTACCGGCACCATGGCGATTTCGGAGACCGGTTCGGTGGAAGCGGAAAAGCTCGCCATTGACCAGATCAATGCGGAAGGCGGCGTGCTCGGCCGCAAGATCAAGTTCATCCAGGAAGACGGCGCCAGCGACTGGCCGACCTTTGCGGAGAAGGCGAAGAAGCTGCTGGTCAACGACAAATGCGCCGCGGTGATGGGCTGCTGGACCTCCGCCTCGCGCAAGGCGGTGCTGCCGGTGTTCGAGCAGTACAATGGCATGCTCTATTATCCGACCTTCTATGAAGGCCTCGAGCAGTCCAAGAACGTCATCTATACCGGCCAGGAAGCGACCCAGCAGATCATCGCTGGGCTAGACTGGGTCAACAAGACCAAGGGCGCGAAAAGCTTCTATCTGCTCGGCTCCGACTACATCTGGCCGCGCACCTCCAACAAGATCGCCCGCAAGCACATCGAGAACCATCTGACGGGCTGCAAGGTCGTCGGCGAAGAATACTTTCCGCTCGGCAGCACCCAGTTCAACTCGGTCATCAACAAGATCAAATTGACCAAGCCCGACGTCATCTACGCCATCATTGTCGGCGGCTCGAACGTCGCGTTCTACAAGCAGCTCAAGGCGGCCGGCATCGACCTGTCGAAGCAGACGCTGCTCACCATCTCGGTGACCGAAGACGAAATCGACGGCATCGGCGGTGAAAACATCGCGGGCGCGTATGCCTGCATGAAGTACTTCCAGTCGCTCGACAATCCCAACAACAAGGCCTTCGTACCCGCATTCAAGAAAATGTGGGGCGAGAAGACCGTGATCGGCGACGTGACGCAGGCCGCCTATCTCGGTCCGTGGCTGTGGAAGCTGACCGCGGAGAAGGCCGGAAGCTTCGACATCGACAAGATCGCGGCCGCCTCGCCCGGGGTCGAATTCAAAGGTGCGCCGGAAGGCTATGTCCGCATCCACGAAAATCATCACCTCTGGTCGAAGACCCGAGTCGGCCGGGCCAAGGCGGACGGCCAGTACGAGCTGATTTACGAGACCGCTGACCTCGTCGAGCCGGATCCGTTCCCTAAGGGCTATCAGTGAGACGGCGCGTCATCTGACGCTCGCTCTTCCCAAAATTTTTTTGGCGTGGACCGCTGAGCCCACGCTTTCGATTTCCGCGCCGCTATCGCGCTAGCGGCGCGGGCCTTCCTGACCACGGAGACGGATCATGTTCGGTGACTATTCGCTCGGCGACCTCGGCTCGATTCTCGCGATGCAGGGCTTTGCCGGCCTGATCCTATTTTCGGTTTACGTGCTGATGGCGCTGGGGCTCGCCATCATTTTCGGCCAGATGGGCGTCATCAACATGGCCCATGGCGAGTTCATGATCCTGGGCGCCTACGTCACCTGGATGACATCGAACGCCTTCCAGCACTATCTGCCCTCGCTGTTTCCCGGATACTTCTTTGTCGCGATGATATTGGCATTCATCGCCTCAGGCTCGCTCGGCATGCTGGTCGAATGGGGGCTGATACGACATCTCTACCGGCGTCCGCTCGATACGCTGCTCGCGACTTGGGGCTTGAGCCTGATCCTGCAGCAGGCCTATCGCTCCGTGTTCGGCGCGCGCGAGGTCGGCGTCGAGCTGCCGGATTGGATGATGGGTTCCTGGCAGGCGACCGATACCATCCAGATTCCGATCAACGGCATGTTCGTGATGGCGTTGACCATCCTGATCACGATTGTCGTCGCCTATGTGCTGTTCTGGTCGCGCTGGGGCAGGCAGGTGCGCGCCGTGGTGCAGAACCGCGTGATGGCGGGCGCCGTCGGCATCAACACCGAGAACGTCGACCGTCTCACCTTCGGCCTTGGTTGCGGCATTGCCGGCATCGCCGGAAGCGCCTTTACCATGATCGGCTCGACCGGGCCGACCGCCGGCCAGCTCTATATCGTCGACACCTTCCTGGTCGTGGTGTTCGGCGGCGCAGCCTCTTTGCTCGGCACCATCGCGTCCGCCTTCACCATCTCGCAGACGCAGTCGACCCTGGAGTTTTTCCTGTCGGGCTCGATGGCCAAGGTCATCACGCTACTTGCGATCGTCGCCATCCTGATGATGCGGCCTCAGGGGCTGTTCGCGCTCAAGGTCCGCAAATAGCAACAACAAGGCACGGTCATGATCATCAACTCGCGCTTTTTCAACCGCTCTGAACTCATCGGCTTCGTGACGCTGGCGCTGCTGCTCATCGTCATCCTGCCGCTGACGCTGGACGTGTTTCGGCTCAACCTGGTCGCCAAATATCTGACCTACGCCTTCGTCGCGATCGGGCTCGTGATGTGCTGGGGCTATGGCGGCATCTTGAGCCTCGGCCAGGGCGTGTTCTTCGGCCTCGGAGGCTACTGCATGGCGATGTACCTCAAGCTCGAGGCCTCCAGCGTCGAGAACACCAAGATCCAGTCGACGCCCGGCATTCCCGACTTCATGGACTGGAATCAGATCACGCAGCTTCCGTTGTTCTGGAAACCGTTCCACAGCTTTCCGTTCACGCTCGCCGCGATCATCCTGGTGCCGGGCTTCTTCGCCTTCATCATTGGCGCCGCGATGTTCAAGCGTCGGGTCGGCGGCGTTTATTTTGCAATCATCACCCAGGCGATCGCCGCCATTCTCACCATCCTGATCGTCGGCCAGCAGGGTTATACCGGCGGCATCAACGGCATCACCGACCTGCGCACCCTGCACGGCTGGGACATTCGGACCGACCACGCCAAGGTCATCCTGTATTTCGTCGAAGTCGTCCTGTTGTTCGGCTGCATCATCGCCGCGCAGTTCATCCGATTGACAAAACTCGGACGCATCCTGGTGGCGATGCGCGAGCAGGAGGACCGCGTCCGCTTCTCCGGCTATAGCGTCGCCAATTTCAAGATCTTCGCCTTCAGCGCGGCCGCCATCTTCGCTGCGATTGGCGGCGCGATGTTCACACTCGAGGTCGGCTTCATGTCGCCGTCCTTTGTAGGCATCGTGCCCTCGATCGAAATGGTGATCTACACCGCGGTCGGCGGACGGACGTCGATCATCGGCGCGGTCTACGGCACGATCCTGGTCAACTTCGCCAAGACCAGTCTCTCGGAATCCTTCCCGCAACTCTGGCTGTTCGGGCTCGGCGCGTTGTTCATCGCCGTGGTGCTGATATTCCCCAACGGTCTCGCCGGGATCTGGGGCGACTACGTGCAGCCTCGCATCGACCGGCTGATCGCCTCGCGCAGGACGAAATCCGGCTGGAATGGCAGTTCGGTCGCCGACGTCGCGCCGGCGGAGTGAAGGGAAGATCATGCTCATTGGACATCAGCCCAAGGATTTCCTGCTCGCGGTCGAGGGCCTCACGGTCTCCTTCGACGGCTTCAAGGCGGTCAACGATCTCTCCTTCTATGTCGAGGAGAACGAGATCCGCGTCATCATCGGCCCCAACGGCGCCGGCAAGACCACGGTGCTCGACCTGATCTGCGGCAAGACCAAGGCCACCTCGGGCTCGATCCAGTTTCGCGGCAAAGAGCTCACCCACATGAGGGAGAACGAGATCGTGCAGGCGGGGGTAGGACGCAAGTTCCAGACGCCGTCGGTGTTCGAAGACCTCACGGTGTTCGAGAATCTGGAGATTTCATTCCCACGCGGGCGCACGGTGTTCGGCTCGCTCACCTTCAAGCGGGATGCGGCGGTGAAGGAGCGGGTCGAGGAAGTCGCCGAGATGATCTTCCTGAAGGATCGGCTCAATGTTTACGCCGACGAGCTCAGTCACGGCCAGAAGCAGTGGCTCGAGGTCGGCATGCTGCTGATCCAGAATCCCGATTTGCTGATGCTGGATGAGCCGGTCGCCGGCATGAGCGTCTCCGAGCGCGAAAAGACCGCCGAGCTGCTCCACCGCATCATCAAGGACCGCTCGGTGCTGGTGATTGAGCACGACATGAAGTTCGTCGAGGACATCGCCCACAAGGTCACGGTGCTGCACCAGGGCCAGATCCTCTCCGAGGGCACGATGGAAAAGGTCAAGAACGACCCCAAGGTCATCGAAGTCTATCTCGGGCACTAGGAGTTTAGGAATGCTGGCTATCTCCGATCTTCACGTCGCCTACGGCCAGAGCGAAGTGCTGCACGGCCTCAATGTCTCGGTCGCGCCCAACGAGATTGTCGCGATCATGGGTCGCAATGGCATGGGCAAGACCACATTGATGAAATCGCTGATGGGGATTTTGCCGGCCAAGAGCGGCTCGGTCACCATGGACGGCAGCGAATTGTCGCCCCTGAAGAGCTACCAGCGCGTCGCCAAGGGCCTCGCCTATGTGCCGCAGGGCCGCATGATCTTCTCCACCATGACGGTGAAGGAAAACATCGAGACCGGCCTCGTCGTATCCGGGGAAACCGAAGTGCCGGGCGACATCTATGAGCTGTTTCCGGTGCTGTTGGAGATGAAAGGCCGCCGCGGCGGCAACCTGTCCGGCGGCCAGCAGCAGCAGCTCGCGATCGCGCGCGCGCTCGCCACCAAGCCGAAGGTGCTGCTCCTGGACGAGCCGACCGAAGGCATCCAGCCCTCGATCATCAAGGACATAGCGCGGACCCTGAAACGGATTCGCGACGAGCGGGGGCTGTCGATCGTCGTCTCCGAACAGGTCCTGAGCTTCGCGCTCGACGTCGCCGACCGCGTGCTCGTCATCGAGAACGGCGAGATCGTGCGCGACGATCCGCGCGACGGCGTCGATGCCGCACAGATATCGAAATACCTGTCTGTCTGAACCATCCGTTCGAACCGCACCGTGGCCTTGTAAAAAGGGGAGCTTTTGATGCCAGAGACACTGATCAAGGTCGATCTTACCAAGTCGCCTTACGAAAACGACATGATTCACAATCGCTGGCATCCCGATGTGCCGATTGTGGCGTGGGTCAATCCGGGCGACGACTTCATCATCGAGACCTACGATTGGACCGGCGGCTTCATCAAGAACAACGAATCCGCCGACGACGTGCGCGACATCGACCTGTCGATCGTACACTTCCTGTCCGGCCCGATCGGCGTCAAGGGCGCCGAGCCCGGCGATCTCCTGGTGGTCGACCTGCTCGATGTCGGTCCGATGAAGCAGAGCATGTGGGGATTCAACGGCTTCTTCTCCAAGAAAAATGGCGGCGGATTCCTCACTGAGCATTTTCCGCTGGCGCAAAAGTCGATCTGGGACATCAAGGGCCTTTACACCTCGTCGCGTCATGTCCCTGGCGTGAACTTTGCGGGCCTGGTCCATCCCGGCCTGATCGGCTGCCTGCCGGATCCGAAGCTTCTGGCAACGTGGAACGAGCGCGAGGTCGCATTGATTGCGACCAATCCGGAGCGAGTGCCTCCGCTTGCCAACCCGCCCTTTGCCGCGACCGCTCATGCCGGCCGCGCGAAGGGAGACGTCAAGGCCAAGATCGGTGCGGAAGGCGCCCGCACCGTGCCGCCGCGCGAACACGGCGGCAATTGCGACATCAAGGACCTGTCGCGCGGCTCGAAGATCTACTTCCCGGTCTATGTGCCGGGCGGCGGGCTCTCGATGGGCGATCTGCACTTCAGCCAGGGCGACGGCGAAATCACCTTCTGCGGCGCGATCGAGATGGCCGGCTGGCTGCATCTGAAGGTCGAGATCATCAAGGACGGCGTTGCCAAATACGGCATCAAGAATCCGATCTTCAAACCGTCGCCAATCACGCCGAACTACAAGGATTACCTGATCTTCGAGGGTATCTCGGTCGACGAGGCCGGCAAGCAGCATTACCTTGATGTGCACATTGCCTATCGGCAGGCATGCCTCAATGCCATCGAATATCTCAAGAAGTTCGGCTATTCCGGAGCGCAGGCCTATGCGATCCTGGGCGTTGCCCCCGTACAGGGGCATATTAGCGGCGTCGTCGATATTCCGAACGCCTGCGCCACGCTGTATCTGCCGACCGAGATCTTTGACTTCGACATCATGCCGTCGTCGGCCGGCCCGATCAAACATATCAAGGGCGGTGTTGACGTGGTGCTCTCGCCGGACAAGTGATCCCTGCGCGACGGGATGCGGGACGGTGTTGGTTCTGCCGCCCCGCATCCGCCGCCGCGAACCAAGCCGATTTTGTGTTGAGGGGAAAATGCCGGTCTACGAATATCTTTGCAACGAATGCGGGCCGTTTACGGACATGCGGCCGATGTCGGAATGCGACGATCCGCAAGCCTGCCCGCGATGCGCGACATCGGCGCCGCGCGTGATCCTGACCGCTCCGAATTTCTTCTGCATGCCCTCGGACAAGCGCAAGGCGATCGCCGTTAACGAGGGCAGCGCGCACGCGCCCAAGACGCTGGCCGAGTATAAGGCTTCGCACGGACCCGGCTGCGGCTGCTGTTCGACCAAGCCGTCACGGTTGATGCGCAAGACCAAGAGCGGCGCCAAGAGCTTTCCGACCGCGCGCCCCTGGATGATCAGCCACTAGGTCGGATGGCCTTTGATTGAATCGGGAATGCGCCGCTTCGCCCCGCTTGCGGGGAGAGGTCGCCCGGCGAAGCCACCGGTCGCGCCAATGCGCGAACGATGACAGGCCCCGCGAAGTCGGGCGGGCTGAGGGGCTCTCTCCACGAACTGGACTCGTCGATAAAGCCTCTCACCCCAACCTGCTCCCCGTAACAACGGGGCGAGGGAGCGGACTTCCGTCGCCGCGACAACTCGATCTGATCATGCTTTAGCACCGGCGGATCGCAACGCGGGTTCGCTGGCGCTGCCGTCGGCGGCTGATGACTGATGACGGGTGGGCTGTCGCTGGGCTCCCTCCTTGGCGAGCGGAACCGACAGCCGGCAGACCAGGCCTTCCGCGCGCCAGTCGAATAGCGCGCTGCCGCCGAGCTGCGATTCGACGCTTGCTATCAGGCTTCTTGTGCCAAATCCCCGCGACGTCGGCACGCGAACCCTGGGCCCGCCGGTTTCGATCCAGGTTAGCGCAAGCATGTCGTTCTCGGCGTTCCACGCAATCGACAATTGTCCCGACAAGGTCGACAGAGCGCCGTATTTGGCCGAATTGGTGACGAGCTCATGCAGGGCGAGCGCCAGCGTCTGCGCGGTCGCTGGCTGCAACTGGACCTCGGAGCCTGCAGAGCGGATCTGGCCGCCGGCCGAGTAGGGCGCGACTTCCTCGGCGACGAGCCTGCCGATCTCGGCGCCCTGCCAGCTCGATAGCGAGAGGATGGTATGGACCCGGGCCAGCGCATTGATGCGGCCTTCGACGGCGTCGACATAGGTTTTGACATCGTCGGCGCGGGTCAGCCGGACGATCGATTGAGCCAGCGTCAGCGCATTCTTGGCGCGATGGTCGACCTCCCGGGTCAACAGGCTCTGGCGTTCTTCGGCGCGCTTGCGATCGGTAATGTCGACCGTGACGCCGCTTAAGCGGACGAACCGGCCGCTGCTGTCGGTGGTTGCCGCGGCGGTGCCGACGCACCAACGCTGCTCGCCGTCTGGCCGGTTGATTCGGAATTCGGCCTCGTATGACCGCGCCCCCTTGGTGAAATCGGTGACGATCTTGCGCAGCGCCTCGACGTCGTCCGGATGCAACAGCGCCTGAATATTGGCCGAGGTCACCTCGAAGCTCGCAGGGTCGACGCCGAAAATCCGATATTGGCCATCGTCCCACATCCAGTCGCCGTCGACCCAGTTCCAGTCCCAGGACCCCATCTTGCCGGCCGCGATAGCCATGCTGCGCCGCTGTTCGCTTTCGACGAGTTGCGCGGTCGATCGCTCGAGCTCCGCCGTTCGCGCGCGCACGCGGTCTTCCAGCTCGGCATTGAGGCGCTCCAATTGCCGGGTCTTGCGATAGAGCTCCGCGAAAACCTTGATCTTGGCGCGCAACACCTCAGGCACGACGGGTACGGGGACGTAGTCGACGGCGCCCATCTCGTAACCGCGCAGCCGATCGATGTCGCTGACCTGGATCGCGGAGATGAAGATCATCGCCGTCTTCTGGAACCGCGGGTGCTCGCGGATCATGGAGGCGAGCTCGAACCCGTCCAGTTCCGGCATGCAGACGTCGACCAGGATGACGGCAATCTCGTTCTTGAGCAGGATCTCGAGCGCTTCGCGTCCCGAAGCCGCGACGACGAGATTCTCGTCGAGTTCCTTCAGGATCGCTTCGTAAGCCAATAGCTTGGCCGGCTGATCATCGACCAGAAGGATGTTTATCTTTTCATGGTCCATCATCAAAGCCATGGGGTCAGCGATGCAGCCACATGCGAATGGCGAGAAGAAGCTGCTCGGTGTTGACGGGTTTGGCGAGATAATCGGAGGCGCCGGCCTCCAGGCACTTCTCGCGATCCCCTTTCATGGCTTTTGCGGTCAGCGCAATGATGGGGAGGCGGCTGAGCGACGGGTTCTGCCTGATCGCGCCGATGGTCTGATAGCCGTCCATCTGCGGCATCATGATGTCCATCAGCACAATGGCAATCTCCGGGTTCGATTTGACCAGCGCTACGGCTTCGCTGCCGGTGGTGGCGGTCAACACCTTCATGCCGCGTCGCTCCAGAACGCTGCTCAGCGCGAATATGTTCCGGGCGTCGTCGTCCACCAGAAGCGCGGTCTTGCCGACCAGATCCTCGTCGGAACTGTTCAGCTTCTCCAGCATGCGCTGCTTCGCGACCGGCAGCTCCGTGATCACGCGGTGCAGGAACAGCGACGTCTCGTCGAGCAGGCGTTCGGGCAACTCGACGCCCTTGACCACGATGCTGCGCGCCATGGTGTGGAGTTCCGCATCCTCCTCGGCCGACAGCTCGCGTCCCGTGAACACCACCACGGGCACGTTGGAGAGTGCCGTGTCGTTGCGGATCTTGTCGAGCACCTCGAAGCCGCTCATGTCGGGCAGGCGCAGGTCAAGCACGACACAATCCCAGGGATTTTCGCGCAAGGCCGACAGCGCGCCCGCCCCGGTATCGGTCGCCACGATCTCGATGTCGTCATGATCGAGAAGTTCGCGAATGGAGAGCTGTTCGGCCTCGTTGTCCTCGACGATCAAGAGGCGCTTGCGCCGCGGCTTGGCATATTCCTTGATCTGCGAGAGCGCCGCGCTGACGCCCTCGGTGGTGGTCGGCTTGTTGACGAAAGAGAAGGCGCCGCGCGCCAGCGCGTGCTGGCGGTCTTCGTCCAGCGTGATGATCTGGACCGGGATGTGGCGCGTCAGCGGATTGTGCTTGAGCTGGCTCAGCACCGTCCAGCCGAGCATGTCCGGCAGGAAGACGTCGAGCGAGACGGCCGCGGGCTGATACTGCTTGGCAAGATCGAGCGCCTCGGCGCCGCGCGCGGCAACCAGGACCTTGAACCCCTTGTCGCGCGCCAGATCGATCAGCACGCGCGCGTAATGCGGGTCGTCTTCGACAATCAGAAGAATGGTGTCGCCGGGCTCGAGATTGAGCCGGTCGTCCGGCAACTGCTCGATGACCCGCTCCTGGGTCGCGGCCTGCAGCGTCGGCGCGGAACCATACTGAGACGCAGCAGCGACGCGCGGGGCGACCGTGGGTCCGGAATATTTCAGCGGCAGATAAAGCGTGAACGTGCTGCCCCTGCCAGGTGCGCTCTTTAGATGGATTTCACCGCCGAGCAAGCTCGCCAGCTCGCGGCTGATGGCCAGCCCCAGGCCGGTGCCGCCGTATTTTCGGCTGGTACCGGCATCCGCCTGCTGGAACGCCTCGAAGATCAGCTTCTGCTTCTCCAGGGGAATGCCGATGCCGGTATCGGACACCTCGAAGGCGATCACGGCCGGCGCGCTGTTGAGAAGGGGATGCTCGGCACTCCAGCCGCCCACGGCCGCCGAGACGCCGAGCCGCACGCCGCCTTCGGCGGTGAACTTGAATGCGTTCGACAGCAGGTTCTTCAGCACCTGCTGCAACCGCTTGGAGTCGGTGACAAACTCCGCGCCAGGTTGGGATCGACATCGATGTTGAAGAAAAGCTGCCGGTTTTCGGCCTCGTGCCGGAATGGCCGTCCCACGGTCTCCAGGAGATTGGAGGTGAGGATTTCCTCGGCATCGACGGTGACGGTTCCCAACTCGATCTTGGACAGGTCGAGGATGTCGCTGATCAGGTTCAACAGATCGGTGCCGGCGCCGTGGATGGTGCGCGCGAATTCGACCTGCTTCAGGGTCAGGTTGCCGTCCGGATTTTCGGTGAGCTGCTGGCCCAGGATCAGGATGCTGTTGAGCGGCGTGCGCAGCTCGTGCGACATGTTGGCGAGGAATTCGGACTTGTACTTCGAGGTCAGCGCAAGCTCGGTCGCCTTTTCCTCGAGCGCGCGGCGCGCCTGCTCGATTTCCTGATTCTTGCGCTCCACCTCGACGTTGCGCTCGGCGAGCTGCTGGGCCTTCTGCTCGAGCTGCTCGTTGGTCTGTTGCAATTCTTTCTGCTGGGCCTGCAACTCGCCGGCCAACTGCTGCGACTGTTTCAACAGGCCTTCGGTCTGCATCGTGGCTTCGATGGAGTTGAGCACGATACCGATCGAGTTGGTGAGCTGTTCGAGGAAGGTCCGCTGCGAGGTGGTGAAGTTGCTCAAGGAGGCGAGCTCGATCACGGCCTTGACCTGGTTTTCGAACAGCACCGGCAGCACCACGAGATTTTTCGGCACTAGGCGCAATAGCGCCGAGCTCACCGGAACGATATCGGAGGGGATATCCGAAACCAGGCGGTGGCGCTTGTCCATCGCGCATTGTCCAACCAGTCCGTCGCCGAACCGCACGATTTTCGGATGCGGATAGTTGCCGTCGCTCGCATAGGCGGCAAGCAGGTGCAATTCCGGACTGTCTTCGTTCTCGACCTGGTAGATCACGCCCATATGCGCGTTCACCAGCGGGGTCAATTCGGTCAGAAGCAGCCGGCCGACGGTGGTGAGGTCGCGCTGGCCCTGCAGCATGTTGGTGAAGCGGGCGAGGTTCGTCTTCAGCCAATCCTGCTCGGTGTTGAGGTCGGTGGTGAGCCGCAGGTTGGTGATCATGGTATTGATGTTGTCTTTCAGCTCGGCGACTTCGCCCCGGGCGTCGACCTGGATCGAGCGGGTGAGGTCGCCCTTGGTCACGGCGGTCGCGACTTCCGCAATCGCGCGCACCTGCGAGGTCAGGTTGGCGGCGAGCAGGTTGACGTTGCCGGTGAGGTCCTTCCAGGTGCCGGCGGCGCCGGGCACGTTGGCCTGGCCGCCGAGCCGGCCCTCGACGCCAACTTCGCGCGCGACGCTCGTGACCTGATCGGCGAAGGTCGCCAGCGTCTCGGTCATATTGTTGATGGTTTCGGCAAGGGCGGCGACCTCGCCCTTCGACTTCACGGTCAGATTCTGTTTCAGGTCGCCGTTGGCGACCGCGGTCACCACCTTGACGATGCCGCGCACCTGCTCGGTCAGGTTGGCGGCCATGAAGTTCACGGTGTCGGTCAGGTCTTTCCAGGTGCCGGCGACGCCGGGCACCTGCGCCTGGCCGCCGAGCTTGCCTTCGGTGCCGACCTCGCGCGCGACGCGCGTGACTTCGCCGGCAAACGCATTGAGCTGGTCCACCATGGTGTTGATGGTGTTTTTCAGTTCGAGGATCTCGCCCTTCACGTCCACGGTGATCTTGCGCGACAGGTCGCCGCGCGCGACCGCGGTGGTGACTTCGGCGATGTTGCGCACTTGTGTCGTGAGGTTGGCGGCCAAGAGGTTGACGTTGTCGGTCAGGTCCTTCCAGGTGCCGCCGACGCCAGGCACTACGGCCTGGCCGCCGAGGCGTCCCTCGGTGCCGACCTCGCGCGCGACGCGCGTCACTTCGGCGGCGAACGAACGCAGCTGCTCGACCATGGTGTTGAGCGTGTCCTTGAGCAACAGGATCTCGCCGCGGACGTCGACCGTGATCTTCTTCGACAGGTCGCCGCCCGCGATCGCGGTCGCGACTTCAGCGATGTTGCGCACTTGCGCGGTCAGGTTCGAAGCCATGAAGTTGACGTTGTCGGTGAGGTCTTTCCAGGTGCCCGCGACCTCGGGCACCTCGGCTTGTCCGCCGAGCTTGCCTTCGGTGCCGACCTCGCGCGCGACGCGCGTGACTTCGGAAGCAAAGGCGTTGAGCTGGTCGACCATGGTGTTGATGGTGTTTTTCAGTTCGAGGATTTCGCCCTTCACGTCCACCGTGATCTTGCGCGACAGGTCGCCGCGCGCGACTGCGGTGGTGACTTCAGCGATGTTGCGGACCTGGGCGGTCAGGTTGCCCGCCATCGAGTTGACGCTGTCGGTCAGGTCCTTCCAGGTGCCGGCGACGCCGGGCACGTTGGCTTGTCCGCCGAGCCGCCCTTCGGTGCCGACCTCGCGCGCGACGCGCGTCACCTCGCCGGCGAACCGGTTGAGCTGGTCGACCATGGTGTTGAGCGTTTCCTTGAGCTGCAGGATTTCGCCGCGGACGTCGACGGTGATCTTGCGCGACAGATCGCCGCCGGCTATCGCGGTCGCGACCTCGGCAATGTTGCGGACCTGGGCGGTCAGATTGCCCGCCATCGAGTTGACGCTGTCGGTCAGGTCTTTCCAGGTGCCGGCGACGCCGGGCACTTCGGCTTGGCCGCCGAGCTTGCCGTCGGTGCCGACCTCGCGCGCGACGCGCGTGACTTCGCCGGCGAAGGCGTTGAGCTGGTCGACCATGGTGTTGAGCGTTTCCTTCAGCTGCAGGATTTCGCCGGACACGTTCACGGTGATCTTCTTCGACAGGTCGCCCTTGGCAACAGCGGTTGCGACTTCGGCGATGTTGCGGACCTGGCCGGTCAGGTTCGACGCCATCGAGTTGACGCTGTCGGTCAGGTCCTTCCAGGTGCCGGCGACGCCGCGCACCAGCGCCTGTCCTCCGAGCTTGCCTTCGGTGCCGACCTCGCGGGCGACGCGCGTGACTTCGCCGGCAAAGGCATTGAGCTGATCGACCATGGTGTTGATGGTGTCCTTCAGCTCCAGGATCTCGCCGCGCACGTCGACGGTGATCTTCTTGGAAAGGTCGCCATTGGCGACCGCGGTCGTCACTTCCGCGATGTTGCGCACCTGCGCGGTCAAATTGCTCGCCATCGAGTTGACGCTCTCGGTCAGGTCCTTCCAGGTGCCGGCGACGCCGAGCACGTTGGCTTGTCCGCCGAGTCGGCCCTCGGTGCCGACCTCACGGGCCACGCGCGTGACCTCGCCGGCAAAGGCGTTGAGCTGGTCGACCATCGTGTTCAGCGTTTCCTTCAATTGAAGAATTTCGCCGGATACGTTGACGGTGATCTTCTTGGACAAGTCGCCGCCGGCAATCGCGGTGGCGACATCGGCGATGTTGCGGACTTGCGCGGTGAGGTTCGACGCCATGAAATTGACGCTGTCGGTCAGGTCCTTCCAGGTGCCGGCGACGCCGGGCACTTGCGCCTGGCCGCCGAGCTTGCCCTCGGTGCCGACCTCGCGCGCCACCCGCGTCACTTCGGATGCAAACGAGTTGAGCTGGTCGACCATCGTATTGATGGTGTCCTTTAGCTCCAGGATCTCGCCGCGCACGTCCACCGTGATCTTGCGCGAGAGGTCGCCGCGGGCGACCGCGGTGGTGACGTTGGCGATGTTGCGCACCTGCGCGGTCAAATTGCCGCACATCGCGTTCACCGAGTCGGTCAGGTCCTTCCAGGTGCCGGCGACGCCGGGCACGATCGCTTGTCCGCCGAGCTTGCCGTCGGTGCCGACTTCGCGGGCGACACGGGTGACCTCGGAAGCAAACGAGCGCAGCTGGTCCACCATCGTGTTGATGGCCTCCTTCAGCTGCAAGATTTCGCCGCGGACGTCGACCGTGATCTTCTTCGACAGGTCGCCGTTCGCCACCGCAATCGTCACCTCGGCGATGTTGCGGACCTGGCCAGTCAAATTGTTGGCCATCGAGTTGACGCTTTCGGTCAAATCCTTCCAGACGCCGGTCACTTCCGGCACCTGGGCCTGGCCGCCGAGCTTGCCTTCGGTGCCGACCTCGCGCGCGACGCGCGTCACCTCGGAGGTGAACACGCTGAGCTGCTTGATCATCGTGTTGACGATGTTGGCGGATTGCAGAAATTCGCCGCCCAGCGGGCGGCCGTCGACGTCAAGCTGCACGGTCTGCAGCAGATCGCCCTGCGCCACGGCGGCCACCGCCCGCGTCACCTCGCGCGTCGGCCAGAGCAGATCGTCGATCAGCGTGTTCACCGAATCTTCCATGTCGGCCCACGAGCCGCTGGCAAGACCGAACTTGACGCGTTGGCGGGTTTTTCCCTCGCGGCCGACCGCCTGGCCGACGCGCTCGAGCTGCTGCGCCATCCGCTGATTGGCTGCCACAATTTCGTTAAAGGTATCGGCGATCTTGCCCTCGACGCCTAGATGGTCGCCGGTCATCCGCACCGAGAAGTCGCCGCTGCGCATCGCCTGAAGCGCGTGCAACAGTTCCTGCTGGGGGTCGCGTTGGCCGTTGCCGTTGGGTCTGCCCTTGCCGCGCCGATTGCCCGATGGCGTAACCGGATCCAGTTCGCTCATGGTACCCCCAAGAAAATGCACGTCCGAGTCGTATTCGGCGCAGCTTTCATAGAAGCTTTAGCGCTTTTCCAAAGCAAGCAGGAATAGGATGGAACCCGCTCGATTCGGCCTAAGCACGCTAACCTTACCGGCGAAGGTTGGTTCCGAACTCAACCGGAATCTTTACGCGCCCTCCAGTTCCGGCTCCCGCCGCTCGCCGCCGGATCCCGACCGCCGGCCGACCCCGACGGGAGAACGGCTCCGAGCATCATGTGAAGTTCAAGACAAGGCCGCGTCACAAGTTCCCGCAAATATTAAGATCGCGTAAGGGTTGGTTGAGGTTTCGGATTTTCTCACCACGTCTGACGGTATGAAACAGTCAGACATATTCCGAGAAAACGCCGAAAACTGCCGGCATCTTGCCGAACACGCCGAGGGCCAGCCCGCGCACAAGCGCTACATGCGGATGGCGGAGGCCTGGATGGCGCTCGCCAACGAGCAGGATTGGCTGGACGGCGAAGTCCCGCCGGCGCCGACCGTGGCGTCGCCGGCAGAGAATACCCGGCCCGCTCGAGGTTTTTGATCGAGCGTGATCTCCGCGCAAACGCGTTTTCCGCGTTTGTCGCGAGGCAAAACCGGTATTCACCCCCGCCATCCAAGTGCCGGGCAGGCTTTTTCCGGATCATGCTGTAGGAGGCTACCATGGGCCCACGCTTCGTCCTTATCGCGCTTATCGCCGCGTTCGGCATCGCGTCAGCGCTCGCGACCGTCACCACGATCAGACAGGTGAAGACGGAGACGTCATCATTGGCGCGACCGGTGACGCGCATCTAGCGATTTTGAGCGGGCAGCGACGCGCAAGCTTTCAGCTACGGCCGCTTCTGTTGCGGCTGCGGCCTGCGCGGCGGCGCTGGCGCGGCAGCGGGATTGAGCTTGTGGTCCATCGCGTTGGCGGCCTCGCTGACATCGAGCAGCGTTCGCCGCCCATCCTCCAAGAACACGGCGGAACGCTTCTTGAAGCTGTCGGCGAGCTCGCGAATCGATTTGACCTTCTGGAACAGCACGCCGTCGTCGCCGTCGGCGAGGCCGGGAAGGGCGCCGTCGATCTTGTCGATGACGCTGCCGAAATTGGCGAAGGCCGTATCGGCCCTGGCCAGCGCGCTGTCGATCGCCTCGCCCTTGCTCTTCAAGGTCGCGGTATAGCTCTCGAACGAAAGCAGCGCGTCCTTGACCATTGCCTGGTTGTCGACGATGACATGGTCGACATTGTGCAAGGTATCGGTGACCGACTGCTGTTCGCTCCAGTCGGCGGTCAGTACCGGGACGCCGTCCTTATCCGGCGGCACCGGCGGCGCGCTCGGTGCGCCGCCGACCAGCGAGATCTCGGCCACGCCGGTCAGCCCCTGGAACTGGATGCCGACCTCGGTGTCCTTGCGGATCGGCGCGCTGTTGTCGAGCATCACGAGGGCGACGATCTTGCGCGGGCTCTCGAGCTTGATTGACCGGATCTCGCCGGCTGGCACGCCGTCAAAAATCACGCCGCCGCCCCGGCGCAGGCCGCTAGCCGAGCCGTTGAACACGATACGCAATGGACTGCGCTGATGGGCGATGTGGATCTTCTGATAGGCGAGCAGGCCCACGAACGCCGCGGCGATCACCGCAAGCGTCGTGGCTCCGATCATCAAATTGGTCGCCCGCATGTTGATCCCGAAAATCCGATTTCCTCCCCGGCCGAGACGGCGAGTGTACACCGTGCCGTCCGATTTTAGGGTTAAAGCGGGCTGAACGAAAGGCTTGTCCGCGAGGGCCGGCGCCCGGTTTTCAGCTTCTTGACAGCGCCGGACCCCAGCGGCACGGTCGTTCCAGGCTCTGCTGCAGCCTCAACAACAACAAAACCGGAGGACGCCCGTGCCGAAACTCCTGAGCGACAAGGAAGTCGCGGCCTATCAGGACCGCGGTTACCATTTTCCGATCGATGCCTTGAGCGCAGCCGAAGTCGGCGACTTCCGCCGCAAGCTGGAAGACTACGAAGTTTTGAGCGGCGGCCCGATCAAGGGCGAGATGCGTCATCGCAGCCACGTACTCTTCAGCTGGATCGACGAGATGGTCCGCCATCCGAAAATCCTCGACGCGGTGGAGGACCTGCTGGGCCCGGACATCCTGTGCTGGAACACCAGCTTCTTCATCAAGGAAGCCCGTGACCCCGGCTTCGTGTCCTGGCACCAGGACGCGACTTATTGGGGTCTCAGCTCATCCGATGTCTCAACCGTCTGGATCGCGATGTCGCCGGCGAACAGGGTTTCCGGCTGCATGAAGTTCATCGCCGGAACCCATCGCCAGCAGGTCAAGCACGCCGATACCTTCGACCAGGACAACCTGCTCACCCGCGGGCAGGAGATCGCGGTCGAGGTCGACGAGGTCCAGGCGGTTCATGTCGAGCTGAAGCCCGGCCAGGCGTCGCTGCATCACGTGCTGCTGTTCCACGGCTCCGAGCCGAACCGTTCCGACGACCGGCGCATCGGGCTTGCTATCCGCTATATTCCGACCCGCCTCAGGCAGGCCGTGGGCCAGCGCGATTGGGCGACGCTCGTGCGCGGCAAGGATGTCTATCGGAATTTCGAGCCCGCGCATGTGCCCAAACGCGATCTCGAGCCCGAGGCGCTGGCCTTCCACCACATGGTCTCGGAGGAGCAGGTAAAGGTGCTCTATCGCGGCACGGGAAAGACGGCGTATCGGGCGTGAATCCATCCCGCCCGTCAAGCTCGGCCATGACGGGGAGCGATTCGTGCGCCTTTCTTCGATCCACCTATGCCGGCATCCATTCCTCGCCGCCGGTGCCGGCCAGCGAACAGACGCGGGCTTCGTCTTGAGGCGATCAGGCCTTCTCCTCAGAGACGCTCCATTCCTTTTCACTGGCGCCGGCCATTGAGCGGACGCGCTCCTCGTCACTGGCGAGTTCGGCGGCTGTTCCGCTGTAGATGACGGCTCCGTCATCCAACACATAGGCGCGATCGGCGGTGGCCAGGCTGACGCGCACATTCTGCTCGACCAGCAACACCGCGATCCCCTCCTTGCGCATCGCCTCGATGATCTGAAAGACTTCCTTCACCAGAAGGGGAGCAAGACCCTGGCTCGGCTCATCGAGCAGCAGCAGCTTGGGGTTGAGCAGGAGCGCCCTGGCTATGGAGAGCATTTCCTGCTCGCCGCCCGACAGTTGGCGGCCGCGGTTGTCCCGTCGTTCCGCCAGCCGCGGAAACGTTTCGAAGACGCGTTTGATCGTCCACGGGCCGGGACGCAGCATCGGCACCCGCAAATTGTCGTCGACCGTGAGGTTGGCGAAGATCTTGCGGCCTTCCGGCACATAGCCGACGCCGAGTTCCGCCACCTGGTAAGTCGGCATTCTGCTGGCTTCGATCCCGAATATCTTGACGCTGCCTTCGCGAGGCGGGGTCAGTCCCATGATACTGCGGAGCGTTGTCGTCTTGCCGGCACCGTTGCGGCCGAGCAGCGTGACGATCTCGCCCTCGTTCACCGTCAGGCCCACGTCCCGCAGAATGTGGCTCTTGCCATAGAAGGTTTGCAGCCCGGTGGCCTCAAGCGGTGTCATCCGGCTTCCCCGAGATAAGCTGCCTGCACCGGCTCGGACGCCGCGATCTCCTGCGGCGTGCCCTGGGCCAGCATTCTCCCCTGGTCGAGCACCGTGATGTAATCGGCCAGATGAAAGACCACCCGCATGTCATGCTCGATCAGCACGATGGTGTAATTGCTTTCGCGATGCAGGCGGCGGATCAAGGCGGTGATCTCGTAGGTTTCCTGATCGCCCATGCCGGCGGTGGGTTCGTCAAGCAGCAATAGCCGCGGCATCTGCGCTAGCGCCATCGCGATCTCCGTCGTCCGCTGATCGCCATGCGCGAGTTCGCCGACCAGTCGATCGGCCTTGCCCGCGAGCCCTACCAGCGCCAGCATTTCGGCTGCGACGTCGTTGGCAAGCTTCGCGGCGGCCCGGCCCGGCAGCATATTCAACGTCTGTCCCGCCGCCACCTCGGCCGCCGTGAGCACATTCTCATGGACGGTGAGCTCGGGAAAGATCTCCGTGATCTGGAAGGTGCGCCCCATGCCGAGCCCGACCCGCCGGTGCGCCGGAATTTGCGTCACGTCCTTTCCATCGAACAGGATCGAGCCCGTGGTCGGGGCAAAATAGCCGCTGATCATGTTGAAGAAGCTGGTCTTGCCGGCCCCGTTCGGGCCGATGATGGCGCGCAGCTCGCCCTGCTTGACGGACATCGACACGTCCTTCACGGCGACGAGGTTACCAAATCGCTTTGTGACATTGCGGACTTCGAGCATGGTCACGCCGAACCACGCAGGCGCCGCATGCCGAGCAGGCCGCGCGGAAAGAACAGGACGACCAGCACGAAGATTGCGCCGACAAACGACATCCAGTTCACGGTCATCGACGAGATGTAGTCCTGCAGCACGACGAACACGGTCGCGCCCAGCAGCGGTCCCCAGAACGTCCGCATGCCGCCCATCACGCACATCACGACAAAATAACCGGACAGTGAGTAATGCAGCGCCAGCGGATCGGCAAAGTTGTTGAGCAGCGCGTAAAGCGTGCCGGCAAGCGCGGTGAAGAAACAGGAGATCGAGAACGAGAGCCAGATCTGGCGCTCGACCGGGATGGCCAGGAAGCGCGCGCGACGCTCGTTCTCGCGGATTGCCCGCAAGGTATGGCCGAACGGCGATCGGACCAGAAGGCCGAGCAGGGTCACGGCGATCGCAAAGACGGCCAGCAGGAAAAAATAAAACCGGGTGCCGCCCTCGGCAATATCAAATGTCAGCGGTCCGAACCCGATCGACTCGCGATGAAAATCGCGCAAACCGTCGAAGCCGCCAGTAAAGTCGTTCCAGCTATAGGCGAGATAGTAGCATAATTGGCCGAATGCGATCGTGCACATCGCGAAATAGACGCCGCGGCGGCGCACGATCAGCAACCCGAACAGGGTGCCGGCCAATCCGCCAAGCAGCGTCCCGGCGAGCATGGCGAGCGGCGTGCTGTGCACGAGATACCGCAGCGTGAGACCGGCACCATAGGCGCCCAGCCCAAAATATGCGGCGTGGCCGAAGCTCAACACGCCGGTGAACCCCAGCAACAGATTTAGCCCCATCGCGGCCAGGCCGAAGACCAGCACGCGTCCGGCGAGCGCCGTGTAGCCGCCGACCAACGGAAGCCAATACGGAGCCGCAATCAAAAGGGCCCAGATGACCACCAGCTTGGTCCAGCTCGGAACGGCCCGCTGACGGGCCGCCGGGACGGCCACGGTGGCGACGTCAGTGCTCATGACATCATTCCTTCCTCACCCATAAAGCCGCGGGGACGAAACAGCAGCACGAGCATCATGATGGCATAGATCACCGCTTCACTCGCGGCGGGAAAAAACACGGTGGTCAGCGCCGCCGCCATCCCGATCAAAAGCCCGCCGAACAGCGTGCCGATCAGGCTCCCGACGCCGCCGACGATGATGGCGATAAAGCTCGGCATCAGCAGGTCGTCGCCCATGTTGGGATTGAGGCCGATCTGCCCGGCGGCGAGCACCCCGCTCAAGCCGGCCAGCAGGCAGCCGAGGGCGAAATTGAACGTCCGCAGGAAGCTGATATTGACGCCCAGCGAGGCCACAGTTTCAAGGTCGAGCGTGCCCGCCCGGATGCGCACTCCCACCCGCGTGTACCGCAAGAATGCGAACAGTCCGAGCACCGCGACGATGACGACCGCCACCATGAAGACGCGATACCAGGTGATGAAGAACAGTTCGGCGTTGATCGGCTGCGAAAGAAAATCCGGAAGCCCCAGCGGCAGACCGTTGGGGCCCCATACATAGCGGGCGACATCCTGCATCACGAAGGCAAATCCGAAGGTGAGCAACAGGCTGTAGACCGGATCGCGATTGTAGACGCGACGGATCATCAGGCGCTCGACGGCGAGGCCGACCAGCGCGGTAAGCAGCGGCGAGACCAGGAGCGCACCCCAATAACCCAGCGCCGGCGACAAGGTGAAGGCGAGATAGCCGCCGAGCGCCAGAAAATTGCCGTGAGCAAAATTGATGACGTTGCTGAGGTTGAGGATCAATGACAGACCGAGCGCCATCAGCACGTAGAACGCACCAATGATCAGTCCATTGGTGACGTTGAACAATATGACCTGGGTCATCCGACCTCCCCGCAAGCCCCGACGCAATTGTCAGCGAGTTAGGCCGGCTCCGTCATCTTGCACCCGGTATCGGCGACCGAACCCGCGGCCTCTTCACCCGGAACCAGCGCCGAGATGGTGAATACGTCGTCAGGTCCGGACTTCGCCGGGTGCGTTTCGCCGACAAAGATATTCGCCATCAACTCGTGATCGCCGGCGCGGTACCGCACCTTGCCCGGTTGCAATGCGACATCCGGCGGCAGCTCGAGATCCTCCAGCGCTTTCGCCAATTTCGGGCCCTCCAGCGCCTTCGCCTTCTCCGCCGCCAGCCGCACGGTATGCATCGACACATAACCGAACCAGTCCCGCGCGGAGGGTGTCTTTTTGGTCGCGGCGCGGTAGTCGGCGACGAATTTCACCACTTCAGGTACGTTGGGCTGGTCCCACCACCACTCCATATCCCACCAGCCGGTCTGTGCATCCGGCGGACATCCCTTGATGCTTTCCAATTCGAACAGCGCGCCACCGAGCGCCATGTCCTTCTGCATGCCGAACTGGGTGAATTGCTTCATGCAATTGATCTGCGTCAGCCCGCCCATGTTGTTGAGCAGCACGTTCGGCTTGTAGGCCTTCGCCTTGATGAGGGTGGCGGAGAAGTCGGTATTGTTGATCGGCAGCATGTCGCCCTCGTGGCTGCCGCCGGCCTTGGTCAGCGCCTTGATGAAGGCGTCCTGGAGGGCGTGGCCGTACGCATAATCGGGCGTGATGAAGAACCATTTCTTGCCGAACTTCTTTACCAGTTCCGGCGTGACCGCACTGGCATCCATTGTCGTGGTGTTGCAGACCCGGAACACATTCCATTTGCAGTTCGTGCCGGTGATCGGATCGGTGTGGCCGCCCGGCACAATGTGGAAGATCTTTTTCTCGTTGGTCACCTGCGACATCGCGTAGGCGATGCCGGAATTGACATCGCCCAGGATCACGGCGACCTGGTCGCGGTCGATCAGCTTTCGCGTCTTCTGTACGCCGGTACCAACATCGTTGGCCGAATCCTCGACCAGGAGCTGAACCTGGCGGCCCAGAATCCCTCCTTTTTTGTTGATTTCGGCCTCGGCGTATCTTGCGCCATCGACCTCGCTCTGCGCCAGTGCGGAGAGAACGCCGGTGAGCGGGTTGACCATGCCGATCTTGATCGGCTCGTCGGCGAGCGACTTGATGATGAAAGGAGACGAGAATTGCGCTGCAGCAATTGCGGCGCCAGATTTAAGGACGGTCCGCCGATCGACCGACCAGAGGCGGTTCGAAATAGCCATGATATCCTCCCAAGCAAGGTGATTGTGTCTTGTTGGTCTGCATTCTGCGATGCCTTGATCGGCGGCCAGCGTAGCCTTTCCCGTTTGTCTTTGCCAACAATAAGGCATTGCGACCTTCGGCCTAGACCGGGTCGCGAAGCGGTCAATGGCCGGTACTCTTGGCTTCTTGCCTTGCTTCGTTCTTGGCCGCTTCGTTATTGAGCACGATCAGCGCATCGACGGCGACGCCGGTCTTGGTATTGATCAGAAACGGGTTGACGTCGACGGAGGCGATGCGGCTTCCGGCGTCCGCGATCAGGTTGGACAGGCCGACCAGCGCCTTGAGCGCGGAAGCCTCGTGCAGCGCCGGCTTGCCGCGATAGCCCTTCATCTTGACGCCGGCCTTGGTGCGGCCGATCAAGGTGTTCGCCTCGGCCACGTCCAGCGGTGCGCCGGCGAGCGCCACGTCCTTCATCAGCTCGATATCGACGCCGCCGGTCCCGAACAGCACCACCGGCCCCATCTCGGCGTCGAGCGAGGCGCCGATCACCAGCTCAAGGTCGGCGTTGACCTGCTGGGCGATCAGGATGCCCTCGAGCTTCGGCTTGCCCTTTAATTTCTTCACCCGCGCGGTGATCGTGTCGAACGCCTTGCTGACCTCGGCAGCGCTGTTGATATTGAGCACCACGCCGCCGATATCGGATTTGTGCAGGATGGCGGCGCTGACGACTTTCGCGACGACGGGAAAACCGATCTTCTTGGCGATCTTCACGGCCTCCGCAGATGTCTGCGCGATCGCTTCCTTGGAGACCGGGATGCCGTAAGCCTTGAGCAGCGTTTTCGACGCGACTTCGTCGAGCGCAGCGCCCTTCGCGTTCTTCAGCACTTTTTCCAGCATGGCGCGGGCGGAAGCCTTCGAACTTGAGATGATATCAGGCACTTCCTTGCGCAGGCCTGCGTAGTCGATCAGCTCCTTGATCGCGCCAACCGCGCGGTCCAAGCCCTGCATCACCGCGATGTTCGGCAGCGATTTGCGCAAGGCTTTGGTGAATTCCGTAAATCCAATGGACATCGCGCTGATATAGATCACGGGCTTGGAAGCCCGCCCCGCCATCTCGTTGACGATGCGCAGGTTGCGCTCGCGCAACTCGTGCGGCGCCTTCGGAAATTCGGCGTCGATGATGACGATGTCGGTATCGGGATCGTCGATCATGATCTTGATCGACTGCATGTAGACCGAAGGATCGACCACGGCGGCAAATCCCGCATCCAGCGGATTGCCGACGATCGAGCCCGGGCCAAGCATCCTTGCAAGCTTCTCGCTCGCGTCCTGGCTAAGCGGAGCGAAATTGAGCCCGGCCGAATGGAAGGCGTCGATCAAGAGACCGCGCTTGCCGCCGGACAAGGTCACAGCCGTGAGGCGGTTGCCTTTGGGGGTATCGGCATGGACGAAGCATTCGGTGGTTTCGATCAGTTCGTCGAGGCCGCGCACCCGGATCACGCCTTCGCGGGTCGAAATCGCGTCAAACGTTTCGATCGAGCCGGCCAGCGCGCCGGTATGCGCCATGGCGGCAGCGCGTCCGCCTTCGGATGCTCCGAGCTTGAGCGCGATCACGGGCTTGCCGGCGGCGCGCGCGGCCTTGCAGGCGTCGCGAAACGCCTTGGTGTTGCGCACGCCCTCCAGGTAGACCACGATGACGCGCACGCTCGGATCGGCGGCGAAATAGGCCATCAGGTCGGGCGTCTCGAGCCCGGCCTCGTTGCCGGTTGTCACCATATAGCCGACGCCGACGCCGCGATCCTCCAGCGCCTGGCGGATCGCCATCACGATCGCGCCGGACTGGCCGGCGATCGCCACCGGGCCCGCTTCCATGGTGACGATGCGGTCGTCGATATTGGTGAACATGTTCTCGCCGGCGCTCAAATTGCCGAGGCAATTCGGGCCGGTGACCGCAAGCCCGGTCTCGCGAATGGCCTCCTGCAATTCCACCGCGAGCCGCTGGCTGTCCTCGTCCTGCAACTCGGAAAAGCCCGAAGTGACGATGGTCGCCGAGCGCGCGCCGGCCGCCGCGGCATCGCGGATCACCTGTACCGCAAAACGCGCCGGTACCAGCACCAGCACGTGATCGGGCTTGTCGGGGAGGCTTGCGAAATCCTTGTAGCAGGGCGCGCCCCAGACCGTTTCGCGCTTGGCGTTGATGGGGTAAAGGCCGCCTTCGTACTTGTACTTGATCAGATTGTTCCAGATCCGCTCGGCATAGTTGCCCGGCTTGTCGGTTGCGCCAACCAGCGCGATGTTGCGCGGATGCAGCATGGCGTGGACGCTTTTGACGATGTGGCTCGCATCGGGCGCCGGCGACCATTTGCCGGATGAGAAAGATGCGGTGCTGACCTGAGCTTCCATCGCGTACCCTTACCCTTTTTTCTTATTCAGTTTCTTTATTCAGCTTCTTTATTCCGTGCGGCGGTCATTGTGAGCGATCGTTATCCCGCAGCTTTGCCTAAGCTTATTATGAGCAGTCGGGCACGGTGGCAACTCGCGCCTTGCGTCAGTCGCCGCGGCGGTTTTTCCCTGTGGTTTACCAGGCGGCCCGCGGGCGCTCCGGCGAGGCAATGCCGGCGAGCAGCACGGCGAGTATTCCGGTGAGGAAAATGCCGTCAAAAGTTCCTGCGCCGCCGATGGACGCGACCGGCGCGCCGAGTCCGTTGATCTTGTCGAGGTTGAGAAGGTCGGCGCCGATCAAGGTCCCCATCGAGCCGCCGATATAGGCTAGCGGTGCTGCGTATTCGCGCGACAGGATAAAGGCAAGGATGGCGGTGGCCACGACTGGACCGAACACCGGCACGGCAATGCCAACGCCCGGCACCGGCGTCGCCATCGCGTGGATGATGATGGCGATGGCCGCGGTTGCAATCGCGGCCTTGAGCCAGAGCCGATAGCGAAGCACCAGATAGGTCGACATCAACGTCGGAATCACCGCGCCGCCGACATTGACCGCGATCACGGTGCCCGGCCACGACGTGACTAGCGGCACGGCGTAGCGCATGCCGAAGAAGTCGACGACCTCGTTGGTTCTGATGGGGTGTCCAGGCAACACGGTAATCGGGATATTGAAATAGCTGCCGATCAGCGAACCGAACAGCAGGAGGAGCGCCATGCCCGGCCCCACCCCGAGGCGCATATATGCATAGCGCAGGATGCGGAGCTGGATCAGGATGATCAGCCCCACAAACAGCACGACCAGGATCGAGAAAAATGCCGGGGTCAGCGGCAGGTAGTGCATTTGGTAATCCATGATCGCGCCGTATCTGTTACGATCGCATTTCGCGCCACACAGCTCGCCAAGCATCTCATGTCGGGCGCAGGATGACAAATGGCCCCGGGGCCGGTTCGTTCCGCGACAGCGACGTTTGCGAGGCAAAAATCGCCGCAAATATGCGACGACTATCAGCTTCTCGGAGGCAGGTTGCGACGTTGTCCGCCGCATGGCAGCCGAGCCATTATTGGGAGCCTGGTCCGATCATGGTGGCATGCAGGAGGTAACGTTCCGGTCCCGATACCAGGGCATCAAACGGCCAGCAGGTCGACAGCACCAGTTCATATCCGCTCGCAAGCGGATCTATGCCGGACGAATCGAAGCGTACGACCGAGGCTCGATCCGCCCGGTAACGAAAGGTCTTGCCGTCGCTTCGCGTGATATCGATCTCATCGCCGATCCTGACGTCGCGCAGAAAACGGAAATGGGTATCGCGGTGCGCAGCATAGACCGCCACGCCGCGCTCGCCGGCATCGGGTGTCAATTCGAGATGGCCCGGACCGAAGGCGAGCGCCTGGCCGCTCGAGCCGGCGAGCACGATGGCGCTTTCGTGAAGCCGTCTCACCTCGATGCGCGCGACCGGAAACGTGTCGGCCCACGACCACGGTTTGGCAGGGTGGCCGGTGGCGATGGTCTCGGCAAAAGCCCGTTCCAGCAGCACTTGCGCCAGCCACGCCTTGGCTTGGATGTAGGCGCCGTGGCCGGACAAGAAGAGGCCGGTGACTGCGAGGAGAGAAGCGGCGAAGCGTTTCATTGTTGTGTCGGTAATGATGTGCTGTCGTCATTGCGGGATGGTGCGTAAGCACCAGACCCGGAATCTCGCGATTCCGGATTCGATGCCGTCGGATCGCCCCGGAATGACGTGTCGAAAGAATGCCGCGCGCGGCCCCGGGGGACAGGGAGCCGCGCGCGCTGAAGGAGGAGCCGGGGGGCCTCCTCCTTTCACCCGGCATCAACGCGCCAACCTCTGACGCCGGTTGAACGCAAGCAGGATCAGGCTGAACGCCAGTAGTACCGAGCCAAGGATCATGCTGAGCTCGGCATCGCTCGCCGTCTTCGGCAGTGTGATCGTGGGCGGGGAAACGACAACCGGACGCTTCAACGACGCGACCTGAACGCGACCGTCAGCCCCGGTGCGTCGTTCGACGGGAGGCGAGGGCAGGCGCGGGCGTTCGCCAAACACCTTCTCGAAATCCCATCCCGCAGGCAGGTTGATCGGCAGGGCCGCAAGCTTGAGCGGCTCGCCATCGGGACGGCTCGGCGTCTGGTCGACGGCGACGAGACTGGTCAATCGGGTCACGAGCTGGTGTTCGAGTGCGAGCGAAAGGATGGTCTTGTCGGCCTCCTCCGGGGTCACCTGCCGCAGGGTGCGCGCGACCTCGGCGTCGCTGATCTTGCGCCGCGCCCAAAGCTTCGACAGGCCCTTGCCTTCGGCCGCATTGGCGAGCGGGACGGTGACCACCCAGGGCCGGTCGCCGAACTTTCCTTTGATCTCGACTGAGCCCACGAGCTTGTCGAGTTTCGCCGCCAGCACCAGCGGTTCGTCGCGATAGACGTCGGGAATGGCGGCCGGCGTGATATCCGCCGCCGCGTCGGAGAATTTCGCGGAAACGCCGGTCACCGCGGGATTTTCGAGCTTGGCGACCAGGCCGCGCATGCGCTCCTCGACCTGTTCGACCGAACCGATATGGGTGAAGGCGCCGCGGCCGAGCTCGGCGGCGCGCGTCATCAGGTAGGTGTTGGGCGTCGAACCGATCCCGACCATGAACACGCGCGAGCGGCCGCGCATCGCCGTGATTGTCTCGAACAGTTGCTGTTCGTTGCCGATCGCGCCGTCGGTCAGGAACACGACCTGACGAACGTGGTCGGTGGTGTCGCTACCCGCCGTATCGGTCAGCGCGGCGCGCATCGCCGGCACCATTTCCGTGCCGCCTCTGGCCTCCAACGCGCGGACAAAGCTCAACGCTCGATCCAGGTGCTCGGCATCGGCCGGCACGGACGCCGGAAACAGCACGTCCATGGTGTCGTCGAACCGGATCACGTTAAAACGATCGTTTGGCCCGAGGCGGCCGAGTCCATAGAGCAAGCTCGCCTTGGCCTGCGTGATCGACGTTCCGCCCATCGAGCCGGAATTGTCGATCACGAAGACTACTTCACGCGGCAACGGCTTCTGCTCGGCCTGCTCGACCGCGGGCGGCGTGACGAAGGCCAAGAGATAGTCGCCATTGCCGACATGCTCGCGGAACAATCCGACCGAGGGCGCGGCCTCGACGGCCGGCTTCCATGTCAGCTCGAAGTCGCGATCTGCCGGCACTACGCCGTCGGCAAGGCTGATGATGCGGGTCTCAGCATCGGGGCTCTCGATCCTGACCGCGTGATGATGGCTTTCCACCTCGCCAAGCGGAAAGCCGGCCTGCAGGTGAACGGTGACGCTGGTCGGGTTGATGGGCCCATTTTGTCCAGGATCGAGCACGGGCGGCGAGATACGGTCGCGGTCGGGGACGGGGTCGACGCTGCTCGCGCCCCAGCCATTGGAACCAAGATCTACGCTCTGCACGATCGGCAGCGGATTGTAGCGCGGGCCGACCACCATCGGCACGCGCAACGAGAACTCATTTCCGGTTTGGCTGACCGGCTCCTGATATTCGATCTGCACCAGCACGGTTTCGCCCGGGCCGATATTGGCGAGCGAATTGCTGAAGATGTTCGGCCGTTCCTGTTCGGTCAGCGCCGCCTTCTGCCCGCTCGCGCGCGCTTGCTCGTAGACGACGCGGGCTTGTTGCCGCTCCTTGATGTGGCCTTCGACCACGCGGTCGCCGACAACCATCTTCAGCGTGTCGACCGCGCCGCCCGGCGGCAGCGGATAGACGTAGGTCGCCTCCAGCCAGTTTTGCGACGGGTTTCGGAAGATTTGCGTGACACGAGCGCGGATCGTCGGACCTGATACGGTAAGGTCGACGTCGATGCCAAGCCGAGGCGCATCGGTATAGCCGTCGTCGGTTTTGAACAAGAGCGAGCCGGACCGCGCGTCGCCCGGCTTGGTTAAAGCAGCGGGCGCGCCTTCGGCCGACCACACCGGCTCAAAGCTCAGAAATAATGCCGCAAATCCGATTAGGAGTGCGGCAACGGTTTCCACCAGGAAGAACAGCGCGATTCTCGTCTTGCGCGACAGGCGCGAACGCCTGACAGCCGCGATTTCACCGTACGTCGTCATTTCTCACTCCGAAGTGCGTTTCGACGTCCGAAATCTCGGGAAATACGCGCCTTGGTGCGAGCGGATTGATCGGCATAGTTCGGCCGCGCTCCAGCGTTGCGCGCCGTGGGGGAGGCGGCTTGGTGCGGTTTTGTGCCGGATTGTACGTCTGGTATGATGGCCGGAGTCGAACAGGGGTGACGATGCCGACGCCGGACCAGCAGCTTTCCGCCGAACAAAGCCGGCAAGTAGCGGAGACCATTCGCGAAGAGATCGCGCGTCGCCGTATTTCCCGCCAGACGCTGGCCGAACAGGCCAAGCTCAGCCTTTCGACCCTGGAGAAGGTTTTGGGCGGCCGCCGTCCGTTTACGCTCGCGACCACGGTGCGACTCGAGCAGGCGCTCGGGGTGTCGTTGCGCAAGCCGCGCGATCCGCCGCATGGCGCGGTTGCGGTGAACGGCGACGTCGCGCCCGACAACCTCGGGGCCTATTCGCGCCGGGCGATGGCGAGAATTGAAGGAGCCTATGTGACGGTGCGGCCATCCTTCGGCGGCGACAGGGAGGCGATTTACGCTTATCGCACCGAGATTGCCTGGGATGACGCCGCGTCATCGCTGCTGTTTCGCGAGGGTGAGCGGCTCGATGCGGTGTACAGCCAGTACGGCGAAGTCGCCGTTCCCAACGAGTCCGGCTTCATCTATCTGGTCACCAACCGCAACGGCCAGCATCGTCTGATCACCCTTTCGCGGCCGACGACGCGATCAGGCGAGATGTACGGCATTATCATGACACTGCTGGTCGGACGCGGCTCGCAATTGACGCCGATCGCGGCGCCGATCGGGCTCCTGCCGATCAGGAATTTTGCAAATCCGACGCTCGGACGCATTTCGCGTGATGACGTCAACTACAGCGTTTATCGCGAGCATCTGCGCCGCACGGTCGACGAGCCGTTTGCGCTGTTCATGCATGGGTAGAGCGAGGTGCTTCACTAGGCGCGATGTCGTCCCGGCGAACGCCGGGACCCATAACCACCGCTAGCCATAATTTGAAAAAAGCGTCTGCCGTCGAGCCTAACACGACGGCCGCGGATGGGTCCCGGCGTTCGCCGGGACGACGGAGTCTGAGTTGGCGTTCCGTCTTAGCCCCCCGTCTCGGCGCTGATGATGTCGCCGAACAGCACCCACCTGCCGTCCTTGAACTGCATCATCTTGAGCTGTTCGATCGGGGCGAAGTCGGCGGCGCCGGTGTTGACCTTGATGCCGGGGATCAGCGTATCCGGCGCAAAATCCTTCAGGCTCGCCGCCTGCTTCATGACATTTTCGCGGGTCAGGTCGTCACCCGCCTGTTTCAGAACCTGCACCATGGTCTGGGCTGCGGCATAACCATAGACCAGGTTGGCGTCGGAGATGTTGGCGCCCGGCATGTACTTGTCGGCGAAGGCCATGAACTTCTTCATGCCCGCATCGTCCTTCCATTGCGGATCGGAGGCGTCCTTCAGGTAGCCTGCCGACAGGATGCCCTCGGAAGCCTCGAACCCGGCCGGCTTCATCACCGCGCCGATCGAAATCGAGACGTCGGTCATCAGGTGCATCGGCTTCCACTCGAGCTCCGCCATCTTCTTGATCGTTTGCGCTGCAAATTTCGGCGTCGAGATGTTGACGAGCACGTCGGCGCCGGTGCCCTTCAATTTGACGATGTGGGAATCGACAGAGGGTTCGGTGGTCTCGTAACTCTCTTCCGCAACGATCAGGCTCGATGCCTTGTCGCCGAACACCTCTTTCAACCCGGCCACGTAATCCTTGCCGAAGTCGTCATTCTGGTAGAACACCGCGACCTTGGCGCCGGGTTTCTCTTTAAGGATGTATTTCGCGAAGATTCGCGCCTCGACGCGGTAGCTCGGCTGGAAGCCCATGGTCCATGGAAAATCCTTCGGGTCGTTCCATTTGCTGGCGCCGGTGGCGAGGAAGAGCTGCGGTACCTTCTTGGTGTTCTGATATTTCTGCACCGCGCTCTGGGTCGGCGTGCCCAGCGCGTTGAAGATCAAAAATACCTCGTCGCTCTCGATCAGCTTGCGCACCTGCTCCACCGTCTTCGGCGGGCTGTAGCCGTCGTCATAGGAGATGAAGTTGATCTTGCGGCCGTTTACGCCGCCATTGTCGTTGATCATCGTGAAATAGGCGTCCTCGGTCTTGCCGATGACGCCGTAGGCGGAGGCAGGCCCGCTATAGGCCTCGACATTGCCGATCTTGATCTCGGTATCGGAAGCGCCGGTATCATATTTCTTCTGTGCGAACGCGCTTTGGCTCGCGAGCAGCGCGATCGCGGCGGCGGCCGCGGCTACGGACAGTTTCTTGTTCATGGCAGAGCATTCCTTCGTTTCTTTGTGGTTGGGACTTCAGGGACAGGATTCGAACCGCGAGCGGCCATGGGCTGCGGTCACGAGGCAGCAGCCACGGCCAAATCGGTGGCCGTGGCGATGGCAAAATTCTCCCGCAAGGTGGGCTTGTGGATCTTGCCGGTGGCGTTGCGGGGCAGCGCGTCGACGAAGCGGATCAGGCGGGGGCACTTGAAGCGCGCGAGATTGGCGGCGCAATGCTTGAGGATCTGCGCCTCGCTCAGCGACTGACCCGGCTTGAGCGCGACAATCGCCATGCCGACCTCGCCCCACTGTGGATCGGGCACACCGATCACGGCGGCCTCAGCGATTGCCGTGATCTGGTGCAGGACGTTCTCGACCTCGGCCGGGTAGACGTTCTCGCCGCCCGAAATGTACATGTCCTTCCAGCGGTCGATGATGTAGTAGAACCCGTCCTCGTCGATCCGCGTCGCGTCACCGGTGTGCAGCCAACCGTCGGTGAACGAGGTCCGGTTGGCCTCGGGCCGGTTCCAGTAGCCCGGCGTGACGTTCGGACCCTTGACCCAGAGTTCGCCGAGTTCGCCGACAGCGGCGTCAGTGCCGTCGGGCCGAACGATCCGCACTTCGGTATGCAGCACCGGCTTGCCGGACGAGCCGGCTTTGCGCACGGCATCCCCGCGGTCGAGCGCGAGCACCGCCGGCGACGTCTCGGTCATGCCGTAACCCTGCTGCAGCGCTACCCCGTGCGCTTCAAAGACGTTGAGCAGCGGCACCGGCATCGGCGCGCCGCCGACGCCGCCGATGATCAAGCGGCTGAAATCGGCGGTCTCGAACGACGGATGCTGCGCCATGAACTGGTAGATCGAGGGTACGCCGAAGAAAACGTTGATGCCCTGCACGGGATCGCTGATCAGCTTCAGCGTCAGTCCCGGATCGAAGGCGCGCATGATCAGAACCGTGCCGCCGGCATGCAGCACCGGATTGGTGTAGCAATTGAGCCCGCCGGTGTGGAACAGCGGCAGCACGGTCAACAGCACCGAGGACGGCGAGATATAGGCCGGGCCGCCGAGATTGACGCAGTTCCAGAACGTCATGCCGTGGGTGATGATGGCGCCCTTGGGCTGGCCCGTGGTGCCCGAGGTGTACATGATGGTGGAGATGTCATTGAGCGTGAGGTCTTCGCAACTGGCGAGTGGCTTTGCCGCTGCGATCGCGGACTCGTACGAGCCGCCCGGCCCCAGCGCGATCGCGGACTCGACATTGCACAGTTTGGCGACCGTCCGTGCGATCTCGGCGAGATCGGTGTCATGAACCATGACCTTCGGCGCGGCGTCGCCGACGATGAATTGCAGTTCGGGAACCGTGAGGCGGGTATTCAGCGGCAGGAACACCGCGCCCAGCCGTCCGCAGGCGAACTGCACCTCTAGCGTATCGGTGGTGTTGAGCGCCAGCACCGCGACGCGATCGCCGCGCGCGATTGTGAGTTGATCACGCAAATGCGCAGCGAGGCGCGAAATCCGCGCATCGAATTGTGCGTAGGTGAAGCGGCGTTCGCTGAAGAGATCGACCACGGCCACCTTGTCCGGCGTCCGGCGGCTAAAATGCGCGATCCAGTCATAATGCCGAACGGGCAAAATTCCCTCCGAATGGTGAGCGGTCGTTGCCGCTTGTTCCCTTGACGGGACTTTTCGGGTGCACCATGCCCAACTCCGGATAGACTGGCTAGCCGGACTTTTGTGCATGGGCTGTTCGGGCAGGTTGGGCGATGCAGGAGAGCTGTCTTGCGCTGAGTGGCTAGCAGGCGGCTTAGTCCGCGCAGCGGAAATGGCGCTCCGGAGTGCCAGCCACTGGACGCAAGTTTGCAGCTGTTAGTTCCGGCCATGTTGCATGGCTCTGGAGAGATGAGCGACGCCAATGAAAAGCCCATTCTATACCGCCGAGCACGAGGCGTTTCGCGAGGTGGTGCGCCGCTTTGTCGAAAAGGAGATCGAGCCTTATGCCCATGAGTGGGACGAGGCCGGCGAGTTTCCGAAGGCGCTCTACGAGAAGGCCGCGGCGATCGGGCTGCTCGGCCTCGGCTTTCCGGAGCAATATGGCGGCATTCCCGCCGACCAGTTCATGAAGATCGCAGCCTCCCAGGAACTCGCCCGCGCCGGCGCGGGCGGCATCAGTGCAAGCCTGATGAGCCACACCATCGGATCGCCGCCGATCGCGCGCGCCGCCAGTGCCGAGGTGAAAGCGCGGGTCTTGCCGCAGGTGTTATCGGGCAAGAAAATATCGGCGCTCGCGATCACCGAGCCGAGCGGCGGATCGGATGTTGCGAACCTGCGCACCAAGGCGCGTCGCGACGGCGATCATTACATCGTCAACGGAGAGAAGACTTTTATCACCTCCGGCATGCGGGCCAACTATCTGACCGTTGCCGTGCGCACCGGCGGCGAAGGCGCCGGTGGCGTCAGCCTGCTCTTGATCGAAGGCGATACGCCGGGCCTGTCGCGGACCAAATTGAAGAAGATGGGCTGGTGGGCGTCGGATACCGCGACGCTTCATTTCGACGATTGCCGCGTGCCGGCCGAAAACCTGATCGGCCAGGAGGGCCACGGTTTCCGGATCATCATGCAGAATTTCAATAGCGAGCGGATGGGCATGGCGGCGAGCTGCACGGCTTACGCCCGCGTCTGCGTCGAGGAGGCGATGGCTTACGCGAAGGAGCGCAAGACGTTCGGCAAGCCGATCGCCCAGCACCAGGTGATCCGGCACAAGATCGTCGACATGGCGCAGAAGGTGGCCGCATCGCAGGCGATGCTGGAACTGCTGGCCTGGCGGCTCGGGCAGGGCGAAAGCCCCGTCGCCGAAATATGCATGATGAAGAACCAGGCCACGCAAACCATGGCGTTCTGCGCCTCCGAGGCGGTACAGATTTTCGGCGGCGCCGGCTTCATGCGCGGCATCAAGGTCGAGCGCATCTATCGAGAGGTCAAGGTCAACGCGATCGGCGGCGGCACCGAGGAGATCATGAAGGATCTCGCCAGCCGGCAGATGGGACTTTGAGGCTCGCTGTTCGTCATTGCCGGGCTTGACCCGGCAATCCATCTCTCTTCGAGAAAATGCCTTTGTGAAGATTGATGAACGGCCGGGTCGAGCTCGGCCATGACGTGCAAAACAAGAGCAACAAGCTCATGGTGTTATGCAAGATGATGGGCACTCTGCCCGGGATGCATCAGAATCAGGGGAGACAGCACATGATCACGCTTTATCATTGCGACGGGGCACGCTCGTTCCGGCCGCTGTGGATGCTGGAAGAGCTTGGGCTCGCCTATGAATTGAAGATGCTGCCGTTCCCGCCGCGGGTGTTTGCGAAGGAATATCTCGGGATCAATCCGCTCGGCACCATTCCCTTCATGATCGACGGCGACATCAAAATGACGGAGTCCTCCGGCATCTGCCACTATCTCGGCATGCGCCACGGCCCGACGCCGCTGATGGTCGAGGTCGAGGAGGCTTCGTATGGCGCGTTCCTAAACTGGATGTATTTCAGCGATGCGACGCTGACCTTTCCGCAGACGCTGGTGCTGCGCTACAGCCAGCTCGAGCCGGTGGAACGGCGCAACCCGCAGGTGGCCACCGACTACACTAAATGGTTTTTGGGGAGGCTCCGGGCGGTCGAGGCCGCAACCGCGGGCGCCGAGACGCTGTGCGCCGGCCGTTTCACCGCGGCCGATATCGTCATCGGCTACGCGCTGCGGCTCGCCGACAGCATCGGGCTTGCAAAAGACTTCGGCCCCCATGTCGCCGCCTACTGGACTCGATTGCAGGCCCGCGACGGATTTAAGCGGGCGGTTGCGGCCGAACGTCGCGCCGGGGTCGAACAGAACGTGCCGCCGCGGGTTAGGGCTTGATCGGTTTGCTTCGTCATTCCGGGCGATGCGAAGCACGAACCCGGAATCTCGAGATTGCCGATGCGCAGTTACCTATCTGAGGTCTAGTGCTAGCGCACCATCCCGGAATGACGCTCGCTGTGACAGTTTACCGATTTGCGCTATGGTGAGGTCATCGCAGCGGCCGCAAAAAGAGCCCCGGGAGGAGGATCTACCATGGACGAGAAAGGCCGCGATTCCGGCCATCTGATGCTGATTACACCCGAGCGGGTGTTTTACGCCGGCCTGCTCGGCCGACCCAGGGAGCGCCGCCCGGGCGCGTTTCACATCTATGTCGCGATCAAAGGCGGCTTGTGGCTGGTGACCGCCGACGGCCGCGAGGCCCATGGCGAACTGCTCACGGTACTGCCGAATGTTCGACACACCATCGCGAGCGACTATCGCTCCGCGATCTGCATCGTGATCGAGCCGGAAAGCGTTCGCGACGGCGCGTTCGATGAATGGACGAGGCGGCTGTCGGGCTCGGAACGCGAATTGTTCGTGGACCGCAGTCGCGCGGCCTACGATCAGTTGCTGCAGCAGCGCTGCCGTCACGACATCACCCGCGCCGAGTTCGATATCATGTGCTTCGGCGAGGCCCTGCCGCAGCGGCCGCTTGATCCGAGGGTAACGAAAGCCATCGCGCAGATCGGCCGCTTCTTCGGCGAGCCGGTGACGGCGGCAAGCTGCGCGGCGGAAGCCGGACTATCCTCATCGCGCTTCCTGCATCTGTTCAAGCAGGAGACCGGCATCTCGTTCCGTTCCTTCCGGGCCTGGAAACGCGCGCGGCACCTGCTAAATTTCGCCAACCAGGACGTCAACCTCGCGCATCTGGCGCAGGACATCGGCTATCCCGACTCCACCCATTTCAGCCATTCGATTCGCAGGTTTTATGGGTTGAAGCCGCGCGCCATCTTCTCAGGCTCGCGCGATCTCGCGATTTACCGCAGCCACGATGCGGACCCTGCCGATAGCGCGTTGACGCAAGAAGCCGGGTAATGCCATCAGCATGATTGCGAAGCAACGCTGCGCGATCCGCCGAACCGAAGGCATCTCATGAGCAACAAGGCCGTCATCACCTGTGCGCTGAACGGCGTGCTGACCGATCCCAGACAGCATCACGTGCCGGTGACGCCCGACGAGATGGCGCGCGAGGCCAAAGCCGCCTTCGACGCCGGCGCCAGCGTCATGCACATCCATTTGCGCCAGCAGGCGCCGGGCAAGGGCCATCTGCCGTCGTGGGAAGTCGGTGTGTCCAGCGAGATTCAGCAGGCGATCCGCGAGGCCTGCCCCGGCGTCATCATCAACCACACCACGGGCACGTCGGGCCCGAACTATCAGGGCGCGCTCGCCTGCGTGCGCGAGACCAAGCCGGAAATGGCGGCCTGCAACGCCGGCTCGCTGAACTATCTCAAAGTGAAGGCCGACAACACCTGGGCCTGGCCGCCGCTGATGTTCGATAACGCGGTCGAGAAGGTGCAGGACTATCTCAACGTCATGAAGGAAGCCGGCGCGATCCCCGAATTCGAATGTTTCGACGTCGGCATCGTGCGCTGCGTCGGCATGTACCGGCAGACCGGGATGTATTCCGGGCCGCTCGAATATAATTTCGTGATGGGCGTCGCTTCCGGCATGCCGGCCGATCCCGAACTGTTGCCGATCCTGTTGAAGCTGAAAGTGCCGGAAGCGCATTGGCAGGTCACCGCAATCGGCCGCGCCGAGATCTGGCCGCTGCACCAGCGCTGCGCCGATCTCGGCGGCCATTTGCGCACCGGGCTCGAAGATACGTTTTATCTCGCTGACGGCACCAAGGTGACCTCGAACGGCCAGTTGATCGAGGAGATCGCCGCCTGCGCGCGCCGCGCCGGGCGCGAGATCGCGACCCCTGCCGAAGCGCGGAAGATTTTTGGAATCAGGCATTAGTGCCAACTACAAACTGGCCGTCATTGCGGGCGCAGCGAAGCAATCCATCCCCCGCGGAAAGAAAGAATGGATGCTTCGTCGCTCCGCTCCTCGCAATGACGAGAACTTGGGTACCCATGGCCGTAATTGAATCCACCATCGCCCCATCCAGCGATGCCTACAAAGCCAATCGCGACGGCATGTTGGCGCTGATTGCGCGGATGCGCGCGCTCGAGGCGCGCACGCACGCGGCATCGGCCGCGGCGAAAGACCGCTTTCACAAGCGCGGGCAGTTGCTGCCGCGCGAGCGCGTGGCGCTGGCGCTCGACCCCGGCGCGCCCTTCATCGAGCTGTCGACGCTCGCGGGCTACATGTTCGACGTACCGGATGCCGACAAGAGCATCCCAGGCGGCGGGGCCATCGCCGGCATCGGCTTTGTCTGCGGCATTCGTTGCATGGTCAGCGCCAACGATGCCGGCATCGATGCCGGTGCGCTGCAGCCTTACGGCCTCGACAAGACATTGCGGGTGCAGGAACTGGCGCTGGAGAACAAGCTGCCTTACCTGCAACTGGTCGAAAGCGCGGGCGCCAACCTGTTGCGATACCGCGTCGAGGACTTTGTGCGCGGCGGCAACATTTTTCGCAATTTGGCGCGGCTGTCGGCGGCTGGTCTGCCTGTCGTCACGGTGACGCACGGCTCGTCGACGGCGGGCGGCGCCTATCAAACCGGGCTTTCCGACTACATCGTGATGGTGCGCGGCCGCACCCGCGCCTTCCTCGCCGGTCCCCCGCTCCTGAAAGCGGCGACGGGAGAGATTGCGACCGAAGAGGAACTCGGCGGCGCCGAGATGCACACAATGGTCTCCGGCCTCGGCGACTACCTCGCCGAAGATGACCGCGACGCGTTGCGGATCGCGCGCGACATCATGGCGGCGCTGGAATGGGACCGGCCGACCGCGAGCAAGCAATTCTGTAAGCCGCCGCGTTACGACCAGGAAGAACTGCTCGGCATCATGCCGTTGGACCACAAGCGCCCGCTGGACATGCGCCAGGCCATCGCGCGAATCACGGACGATTCCGATTTCACCGAGTTCGGTGCCAATTACGGCCCCGCCACCATCTGCGGCCACGCCCGCATCGAGGGGCAGGCGATCGGCATCGTCACCAACAACGGGCCGCTCGACGTTCCCGGCGCCAACAAGGCGACGCATTTCATCCAGGCCTGCTGCCAGACCCGCACCCCGCTGCTCTATCTCAACAACACCACGGGCTACATGGTAGGCAAGGCCTATGAAGAAGCCGGCATGATCAAGCACGGCTCGAAGATGATCCAGGCGGTGACCTCGGCGAGCGTGCCGCAGATCACGATCTACTGCGGCGCCTCTTTCGGCGCCGGCAATTATGGCATGTGCGGGCGCGGTTTCCATCCACGCTTCTGCTTCTCCTGGCCCAACGCTAAGACCGCCGTGATGGGCGGCGAGCAGGCCGCCGAAACCATGGCGATCGTGACGGAGGCAGCCGCGGCGCGGCGCGGCAAGCCGATCGAGAAGGAAAGACTGGAGGCGCTGAAGGCCGAGATTATCGCCGTGTTCGACGGCCAGATGGATGTGTTCTCGACCAGCGCCCGCGTGCTCGACGACGGCGTGATCGATCCGCGCGACACCCGCGCCGTTCTGGCCGAAGTGCTGTCGATCTGCCGCGAGGCAGAAGCGCGTCACCCACGTCGCATGCAGTTCTCGGTCGCGCGGCCATGAGCGGGGAAATGTGTTTGACGCCGTTCTTCAAGATTCTAGTCGCCAATCGCGGCGAGATCGCGCGGCGCATCATGCGCAGTGCGCGCCGGCTCGGCTATGGCGTGGTCGCGGTCTATTCGGACGCGGATGCGGACGCGTTGCATGTGCGCGAGGCGGATGCGGCGGTGCGCATCGGCGCGGCGCTGCCGGCGCAATCCTATCTCAACATTGATGCGATCATCGCGGCGGCGAAAGCGAGCGGCGCCGACGCCGTGCATCCCGGCTATGGCTTCCTCGCGGAGAACGCTGGTTTTGCGCTTGCCTGCCGCGATGCGGGCCTCGTCTTGGTCGGGCCGTCGCCCGAAGCCATCGAGGCGATGGGCAACAAGGCTGGCGCAAAAGCAATCATGCGATCCGCCGGCGTGCCCTGCGTACCCGGCTATCAAGGCGCTGACCAGAGCGACGCGGCGATGCTGTGCGAGGCCAAAAAGATCGGCTTCCCTGTGATGATCAAGGCGGTCGCCGGCGGCGGCGGGCGCGGCATGCGGTTGGTCTCAGATCAAGCCGCGTTTCCGGATGCGCTGCGCAGCGCGCGGTCGGAAGCCAAAGCCGCGTTCGGCGACGGCACCGTGATCCTGGAGCGGGCGATCGAAAATCCCCGGCATATCGAGATCCAGGTGTTCGGCGACCGCTACGGCAACGCCATCCATCTCGGCGAGCGCGATTGCTCGGTGCAACGCAGGCACCAGAAACTGATCGAAGAGGCGCCGTCGCCGGCGGTCTCGCCCAAACTGCGACACAGCATGGGCGAGGTTGCAGTCGCAGCCGTCAGGTCGCTTCGCTATGAGGGCGCGGGCACCCTTGAATTCCTGCTCGATGGAAGCGGCGAGTTCTACTTCATGGAGATGAACACGCGGCTGCAGGTGGAGCATCCCGTCACCGAAGCGATCACCGGGCTCGATCTCGTCGAGCTGCAATTACGGGTGGCGCGCGGCGAGCCTTTGGGGCTGGTTCGGGAGGAAATCACTTTCTCCGGACATGCCATCGAGGTGCGGCTCTGCTCCGAAGATGCCGGCCACGACTTCATGCCGCAATCCGGCAAAATGGCGCGTTGGCAAATGCCCGACGGCGTCCGCGTCGAGCACGCGCTGAAGTCGGGTGCGGAAATTCCGCCGTTCTATGATTCCATGATTGCAAAACTCATCGGCTTTGGCGCGACGCGCGAGGAGGCGCGGGGAAGACTGATCTGCGCTCTGGAACAGACGATCGCGTTCGGCGTCACGACCAATCAGGGATTTTTGATTTCCTGCCTGCGGCATCCGGTCTTCGCGCGAGGCGAGGCGACAACGGCGTTCATCGGCGACCATCGCGACGAGTTGCTGGCGCAGAAGGGTGCTGCGTCCGATGCCGCGCTGGCGGCGCTCTTGCTTTACGTCAGCCATCCTCATGCGCCGCCATGGCGCAAAGGGCGTTCGCTGGCCGCGACGTTTTTGGTTCCCATGCGAATCGAGATCGATGGCACTGCGCAGGAGCTGGAAATCCGGCGCGAGCGCGAGGGTTTTTATGACATCACCCTCGATGGCAGCGAGCATCGATTCGAGATCGATGAATTGGCCAGCGACGTCATTCGCTTTCGGACCAGTGGCGTGATGGAAGCCGTCACCTATTCACGCGACGGCGACCGGCTTTATTTCCTGCATCGGGGCCTCACGCGCGCCGTGCGCGATCTTTCGCTAGCGGCACCCGAATCCGCAGCGGCAAGCGGCGGCGACGGCAAGGTCCGCGCCGCCATGAACGGCCGCGTCGTCGCGGTGCTGGTGAAACCGGGCGATCGCGTCGCGGCCGGTCAGCCCGTGATGACGCTGGAAGCCATGAAGATGGAGCACGTCCATGTGACCGGAATCGCCGGCACGGTTTCGGCGATCGATGTTGCCGAAGGCGAGCAGGTGACGACGGGGAAGATCGTGGTGGAGATCGAGATGGATAAAATCGACGTGGTCCCGGGCAAGTGAGCACTTGCGAGCGCGACCCGGGACCCATAACCACAGGCGTTCGTTTTGAGCAAGATGGAGCAACCGCCGCGACCTACCAACAAATGGCGGTGGTTATGGGTCCCCGCCTTCGCGGGGACGACAGCGGAGTTTACCCCGCCCGCCCCGTCCCGTCATTCAGCAAACACGCCACCTGATGTCCTGCACCCGCATCCATCAGCAGCGGCCGCTCGACCTTGCAGCGGTCGATCGCGTAGCGGCAGCGGGTGTGGAAGGCGCAGCCGGAGGGCGGGTTGACCGGGCTCGGCACGTCGCCGTCGACCAATGGTTTCAGCCGCTTCTGTTTGGGATCGGCCACCGGCACCGAGGCTAACAGCGCCTGGGTATAGGGATGACGCGGATTTTTGAACAGCGCGATCTTGTCGGCGATCTCGACAATGCGGCCGAGATACATCACGGCGACGCGGTGGCTGATGTGGGCGACGACGGCGAGATCGTGCGCGATGAAGAGATAGGAAAATCCGTGCTCGCGCTGCAGGTCGATCAAGAGGTTGATCACCTGGGCCTGGATCGAGACGTCGAGCGCGGAAACCGGCTCGTCGCAGACGATCAGGCGCGGCCCGAGCGCGAGCGCGCGCGCGATGCAGATGCGCTGGCGCTGGCCGCCGGAAAATTGATGCGGATAGTTGCGCATCTGGTCCGGCCGCAAGCCCACCTGCTCGAACAGCTTTGCGACGCGCGCCTGCTTCTCGCTGCCCGTCGCCAGGCCATGCACGGTGAGCGGCTCGCCGACGATGTCGCCCGCGGTCATGCGCGGGTTGAGCGAGGCGAACGGGTCCTGGAACACGATCTGCATCGCGCGCCGGTGCGGCCGCAGCTCGGACTTGCTGAGATGGGTGATGTCCGTGCCGTCGATGCGGATGCTGCCGCCGGTCGGCTCGACCAGCCGCAGCACGCTGCGCGCGACCGTCGATTTGCCGCAGCCGGACTCGCCGACCAGCCCCAGCGTCTCGCCGACCCCGACCGAGAAACTGATGCCGTCGACCGCATGCACGGTGCCGGCGGCGCGGCGCAGCAAGCCTGATCGCACCGGGTAGTGTTTCATCAGGTCGGTGACTTCCAGCAGCGCTCGGGGTTCTGTCATGGCAACGCTACCGTTTCCCCGGCCCGCCAGCATGCCGCGAGATGGCCGCCGCTCCAGTCTTGCAGCGGCGGATATTCCTGGCGGCAGCGCGGAATCGCGAGCGAACAGCGCGGCGCGAAGGCGCAGCCGGGCGGCAGCCTGGTCAATGACGGCACGGTGCCGGGAATTTCGGCCAACCGCGCATCGGCCTTGGCGCCCGAGTTCAGCACCGCCGGGATCGAAGCCATCAGCCCGCGGGTGTAGGGATGCCGGGGACTTTCGAACAGGGTTTCGACGTCGGCCTCCTCGACCTTCTTGCCGGCATACATCACGATGACGCGCTGCGCGGTTTGCGCGACCACGCCGAGATCGTGGGTGATCAGGATCAGCGCCATGCCCAATTCTTTCTGCAGATCGAGCACCAGCGTCAGGATCTGCGCCTGAATGGTGACGTCGAGCGCGGTGGTCGGCTCATCGGCGATCAACAGCGCCGGGCGGCACGCCAGCGCCATCGCGATCATGGCGCGCTGGCGCATGCCGCCGGAGAGCTGATGCGGATATTCCTGCGCCCGCCGCGCCGGCTCCGGGATGCGCACCAGACGCAACATCTCGACCGCCTTGGCCCAGGTCTCTTTCGCCGTCATGCTTCGATGCAGCCGCACCGCCTCGGCGATCTGGTCGCCGATCCGCATCACCGGATTGAGCGAGGTCATCGGCTCCTGAAAAATCATCGAGATGCGGTTGCCGCGGATTTGGCGCATCTTCGCCTCATTGAGCGCAAGCAGATCGGTGCCTTCGAGCAGCACAGTGCCGCCGACGATCCGGCCCGGCGGGTCGGGCACCAGCCGCATGATCGACAGCGCGCTCACGCTCTTGCCGCAGCCGGACTCACCGACGATTGCCAGCGTCTCGCCGCGGCGGACCTCGAAGGAGACGTCGTCGACAGCCTTGAACAGCCCGGAATTGGTGAAGAACACCGTTTGCAGGTTCTTCACTTCCAGAACCTTTGCTGCCGCGTTCGCCTCGCTCATCAGCCGCGCTGCCTCGGGTCGAGGATGTCGCGCAGCGCATCGCCGAACAGATTGGTGCCGAACACTGCGAGGCTGATCGCGACCCCGGGGAAGATCACGAGCCACGGCGCGACGCGGACATATTCCGCCGCCGATTCCGACAGCATGCGGCCCCATGACGGATAGGGTTCGGGAATGCCGAGGCCGAGAAACGACAGCGAGGCTTCGGTGAGGATGGTCGAGCCGAGCTGCGCGGTCGCAAGCACGATCAGTGGCGCCAGCGTGTTGGGCAGCACGTGGCGCAGCGCAATCCGCATCTCGCTCATGCCGATCGATTTGGCGGCTTCGACAAAGGGTTGCTCACGCAGCGCCAGTGTGTTGGCGCGGATCACGCGGGAGATGACCGGAATCAGGGGGATCGCGATCGCCAGGATCACGTTCGGCAGCGACGGCCCCAGTGCCGCTGTCATCACCAGCGCGAGCACGAGCAGCGGAAGCGCCTGCAGGATGTCGGTCACGCGCTGGAACACCAGATCGACCCAGCCTGAGAGATAGCCCGAGGTAAGCCCGATGATCACGCCGACCGATCCGCCGAGCGCGGTCGAGCCGACGCCGACCGCGAGCGAGATCCGCGCGCCGTGAATGATGCGGCTCCAGACGTCGCGGCCGAAGGAATCCGTGCCCATCCAGTGCCGCGCGTCCGGGCGCAACAGCGCATGGGCGGAATCCACGGTGAGCGGATCGTAGCGACAGATCAGGTCGGCGAACAATGCGGCGAGTACGAACAGGATCATGATGAACAGCCCGATGGCGCCGAGCACATGGCGCTGCGCCAGGAAGGCGAGCCTGCGCCAGCCGTGGGTCGCGCGGGCGCCGGCGCGTCGCAGTTCCGTATCATAGTTGATCGTAACCATGCCGTGAGCCTAATCCGTGTAGCGGATACGGGGGTCGAACACCGCATAGAGCATGTCGACCGTGAAGTTCGCGAGGACGACGATCAGCGCGATGAACATGACAAGATTCTGCACGATCGGATAATCGCGCCAGCGGATCGCTTCGACCAGGAAGCGCGCGACGCCGGGGATGTTGAACACCGTCTCGGTGACGATCAGCCCGCCGATCAGGAAAGCCGCCTCGATCCCGACCACGGTGATGACGGGCAGAATCGCGTTCTTCAGCGCGTGCTGAAAGTTGACCGAAGTTTCGGAGGCGCCCTTGGCGCGCGCGGTGCGGATATAGTCCTGGCGCAGCACCTCCAGCATCGAGGAGCGCGTGATGCGCATCGTCAGCGCCGAGCTGCGGAAGCCGACGGCGATCGAAGGCAGGACATAGGTCGAAAACATCTCGCCGAACGTCTGCGGGTTGGGGTTGAAGATCGGGATGCTGCCGAACAGCGAAACCGACGCCATCAGGATCAGAAGGCCGAGCCAGAACGATGGCAGCGACAGCCCGGAGAGGCTGACCACGCGCAGGAAATAATCCAGCCGCGATCCCTGGTAGACGGCGCTGATGACCCCTAAGGGAATGCCGACGGAAGCGGAGAACAATAGCGCCAGCGCCGCGAGCCGCGCGGTGATCGGGATCCGCGGCAGGATTTCATCCAGCGCCGGCTTCTCGGAGACGTAGGAATAGCCGAGGTCGCCGTGCAACAGCCCGCTGATCCAGTGCAGATATTGCACCACCAGGGGCTGATCGATGCCGAGCTCGCGCTGCAGATTGGCCTTGTCGGCGGGGTCGACATAGCCGGCCGCGGCAAACAGGATATCGACGATGTTGCCGGGCACGATGCGCAGCAGGAAGAAGATGACGATCGAAATCCCGACGAGCGTCACGAGCATCAGGGCAAGGCGCCGCACGATATAAGCAAACACCTGGCACCTCCTGTCGACCGGCTGGCGAGATTAACAAGGGCGATGATATCATCATCGCGCTTCTTACCTATTGTTTGAGCATGATCTTTTCGGAAAACCGGTAGCCACTTTTCCGGATCATGCTCTGCGCGCTCAAAGCGCGATCCGGTCTATTTGTCCAGCCACACGTCCTCGTAACGATAGCCGTTGTAGGAGCTGTTCACCATGACGGTGACGCCCTTGACATAAGGCTGCCAGCAGGTCCCGGTGCGGCCGTGGAAGATGATGGGACGGGCGACGTCTTCCTGCAGCTTCTTGTCGATCTCCCAGACCAGCTTTTTGCGCTTCTCGATGTCGGTTTCCTGCGACTGCTCGTCGAACATCTTCTCGATGTCCTTGTTGCAGTAGTTGGTATAGTTGCGTTCGGAATTGCAAGAATAGTTTTCGTAGAACGACTGGTCGGGGTCGTCGACGGCGTTGCCGGTGAGATTGAGCCCGAGCGCGTAATCCTTGCGCGCGACTTTCGAGAACCAGTTGGCGGTTTCCACCACGTCGAGCTCGGCATCGACATAGATGCTCTTGAGCTGGTCGATCAGGATCACGGCCGGGTCGCGGTAGACCGCAATGTTGCGGGTGGAGACCTTGACCGCGAGATGCTTGTCCGGGCCGTAGCCTGCCTTCTCCATCAACTTGCGCGCCGCTTCCCGGTTGGCGCTGATATCGGGACCGTAGCCCGGGATGGATTCAAGCATTCCCTTCGGCATCGCCCAAAGCCCCGCCGGCGCCGGCAGCATGGTGCCGCCGATGTCGCCCTGGCCCTCGAACATGATCGAGATGAACGCCTTGCGATCCAGCGCCAGCGCCAGCGCGCGGCGGATGTCGAGGTTGTCGAAGGGCGGGTTCGACGAGTTGACGATGATGTTGGTGGACACATTGTTGGGCGCGACCACGCAAACCGCGTTCGGGTCCTGCGTCTTGACGTCCTTCAGCAGCGGAATCGAAACCTCCGTCGGAAACGTCATGTCGAATTTGCCGGCGACGAAGGCGAGAATCGCGGTCGAGCGATTCGGGATGATAGTGAACTCGATGCCGTCGAGATGTGGAAAACCCGTTTTCCAATAGTCAGGGTTGCGCGTCAGCTTGATCGATTCGTTGGTCTTGAATTCCACGAATTTGAACGGGCCGGTGCCGATCGGGTGGATGCGCATTTCCGCCGGCGAGACGTGGCAGGGATAGATCGGCGTGTAGCCGGAGGCGAGCAGCGCCAGCAGCGCGGGCTGCGGCCGCTTCAGGTTGAACGATGCCTCGTAGTCGCCGTTGGTCGTCACGTCGACGACCTCGTCGTACCAGGATTTTCGCGGGTTCTTGCGGAATTTCTGCGGCGACTTGCCCATCAGCATGTCGAAGGTGCACTTGACGTCGGCGGCCGCGAACGGCTGGCCGTCGTGCCATTTCACGCCCTGCCGCAACTTGAAGGTCAGCGCCTTCTTGTCGGCGCTCCAGGCCCAGCTCTCCGCGAGCTCCGGCACGATCGTATCCAGGCTGTTTTGGGCCACGTCCTGCTTGTAAATGACAAGATTGTTGAACACCGGCATGAATGGAACGTTGACCGAATAAGTCGCTTCCTCGTGGATCGAAGCGCTGCCGGGTAAGTCCCGGTGATAGATCCGCAAGATGCCGCCTTGCTTCGCTTCGTCCGCGCGCGCAACGCCGCAGATCACAAGCAACGACAATATCGCGGCGGCGAACGCGGTTACGCTCCGCATGTTTCTCTCCCTGAACATTTCGGCTTCGGCGCGCGCCGATTGCGGCGGACGATAGCCATCGCGGGAGGCGCAGGCAACGGCCAAACAACGGTTAAGGCCGATGTCCGCATCGGCAATTCGGATGAATGCCGAGGGGTGTGGCGCAGAGCCGCGGCATCGCGGAGCCGCGGCATCGCGCGGGCATCGTCCGATCGTGACTGGACCGATCCGGCGGCGGCCAGGGGTTCTGCCGGTCAACAAGCCTATAGCTAGTCTGTATGGAGCGATCAATACAGACTAAATCCGAAAGAGGGCGACACGCGTGGTCGAATTCGTCGCATATGTCGAAGCGGGAAAATACGTCGAAGCGATCCATGACTTTTACGCCGAGACGGCCTTCATGAAGGAGAATCTCGCCGAGCCCCGGGTCGGCCGCGAGAACCCCATCGGGCACGAGCGCGCGGTGCGGGCGCGGCTGCCGCAGATTGCGCAACGAGCGGGTCGGTCCGGCGCTGATCGACGGCGATCGCGTCGCCATCAATTGGGTGTTCGAGATGACAAGTAGCCGGTAAGAATCGGTTGCTCGACGAACTGGCGCATCAGAAATGGAGCGGCGACCGCATCGTTGAAGAGCAGTTCTACTACGATCCCGCGCAACTCAAGCCCGCGTCGTAACAGGGTCGGCGCCTGGCGGGTGAACCTACGAGCGAACGGAACGTCGAAGATGCACAGCAATCCCAGGCGCGCGCTCGCGCTAATCCCGCAGCCGGTGCTGGCCGTCAGCGCGGATCAACAGTCGCCGCGCCGTTCCTGGCGCGGGGCGCGGGTCGGTAGTCAGGACGATCAGGCCCAACAGTTTGTCAGCGATATGGTCGACTTCTTCCGACGACAGCTCGCCCCGTAAGGCGCAACTACTTGCAGGCAGATTCCGACCCGGCCCGAGTGGGATCTACGTCCTTGTACCGGAGCGTGCACCCTTTGCCTTGTGCGACCGACGCGGCAATTTTTCTTCAATGGTTTCTCGGATCGTTTCTTGGATCGTGCGCAGGACGAACTGCGCCGTTTGCGCCAGGGACTTCACGCTCTTGGAGGTGCGGCTCAGGATGATCGCGCCTTCGAGCGAGGCCAGGATGTAGCTTGCGAGGTCGGTCGCCGTTTCCCGCGGCGTTCCGGACGCGGCGATGCCCTCGGCCAGCGCATTGATCCAGGTTGCAAAAACGTCGGCGCACGGCTTGCGGACGGTCTCGGTCGTGCTCGCGACATCGAGGGCGACCGACGCCACCGGACACCCCAGGCGAAATCCCGACGACCGCAGGATTTTGGCTTCGCCGGAGAACATGGCAGCGACGGCCTCGCGCGGATCGGGGCAAAGCATTGCCTGATCATTTGTGCATAAAGTTCGCCGCCATAGCGGATCACCTCTTCGGCGAGCTGTTCTTTTCCGTCCGGGAAAAAAATGATACATCGAGCTCCAGGGAGCCTGGGCTTCGGCTGCGAGTTGCTTGAGGCCGGTGCCGGAATAACCCTGGACGCGAAATAGCCTCTTGCCCGCGCAACAATCGATCCTTGGTTTCTGACATCTACTCGTTATCCTCTGCGGGTCGGTCCAGCGAGGTCTCCGGCACCCTGCAGACCTATCACATGGAGCGGCGAACAAAAGCCCGCCGCGCCGCTAAAATGTATTGATCTATATCTATACAACGCGACGGACGGCGCTTACGCGCATGCTCAATGAGGTTCGAGCCAATCACACTTGGCTCTTTTGCTTCGGCAAGCACGCGAGCAGCGTGCGCAGCGCCAGCACCGATGGCGAAATCTCGCCGCGGCGCCAGACCAGCGGCGTCGTGAGTTGGGCCTGCGCTTTCGGGATCGGATGCCGGCCCACGCTTGCTTGAGGCATTGCGTCAAGCACGGACTCCGGCATCAAGGCTATCCCAGCGCCCGCTGTCACGCAGGCGACGATGGCGTGATAGGACGATAAATCAAGCACACGGAACGGGGCGAGGCTGTCGCGGCCGAGCCAGCGCTGCAGCACGCGCCGGTAGGCACAGCCTTCCGGAAACGCAATCAGCGAATTGCCCCCCACGTCGCGCGCACGCTTGATCGGCGGATGGTCCGGGCTTGAAATAAGCATCAGCCGCTCGGCGAAAACCGGAATATGCTCGAATGCCCGATCGGCCGGCGCCTCAGCGAGGAAGGCGGCATCCAGCCGCCGTTCGGAGAGCTGGCCGAGCAGCGCATCGTTGGTGCCGGTCATCAGTTCCAGTCGGACTTCCGGGTAGCGGCAGTGGAAGCCCGCCAGAATCGGGGGCAACCGGCTTGCGGTCGTGCTCTCCAGCGCGCCCAGCTTGAGGACGCCGCGCGGCGTCGTGCCGGACACGACATCGCGGGCTTCGTTGGATAGCTGGATCAGCCGATCGGCGTAATCCAGTAACAATTCGCCGGCCGGCGAGAGATGAAGCCGCTGCTTGTTGCGATGGAACAATTTCACGCCCATCGAGGCCTCGAGCTGCTTGATCCGGGTGGTGACGGCCGAAGGCACGCGATGCAGCTTGCTCGCGGCTTTGATCACGCCGCCCTCGTCGACGACGCTTTTGAACACCTGCAGATCGGCAAAATTCATGGGCCGCGGATACCATTCTGATTACGAGAATAACTCGCCGCATAGTTTTCAGTATTATAGAATATCAAGATCCGTTAATCGAGGGGGACCATCGGGAAACAATTCGAGCCGTCCGCAGCGAGCGCCGCCCTGATCGGGCTGGTGGCGCTTGCCAGCGCCATGGGCAACGGGCGCTTTTCGCTGACGCCGATCCTGCCGCTGATGCAGCAGGATGCTGGATTGACGCTGACCGTCGGCGGTTGGCTCGCCACCGGCAATTATCTCGGCTATCTGGTCGGCGCGCTGTTTTGCGTCGCGCTGACGCCAGCTCCCGCGCCCGCGATCCGTTGGGGTCTCCTCTCGGTCGGGCTGTTCACGCTGGCGATGGGATTTTCCGATGGGCAGCCGCTGTGGCTGGCCTTGCGGTTCCTGGCCGGCGTGGCGAGCGCCTTCGTGCTGGTCGGGACATCCGCATGGGCGATGCCGATCCTTGCCCGTCACGGCAGGGAGGAATGGTCCGGATACGTCTTCGCAGGTGTCGGCATCGGGATCGCGTTTGCGGGTCTGTTCGGCCTTGCGGCCGGCATCGAGGCCTTTGGCTCGCGCGCGACCTGGGTCGCGCTCGGCATTGTCGCCATCGTGTTGGCCGCGACTCTCTGGCGGCCGTCGGCCGCGGATGCCGCGCCGACCATGCGGGCCGCTTCGCAAGCGCGTCCGGCGCTGCCGCGCCCTGCGATCATCGCCGCAGCCTGCTACGCCGCGTTCGGCTATGGCTACATCATTCCGGCAACATTGCTTCCGGCGCTGGCGCGCGGCTAGATCGATAACCCCGCGATGTTCGGATTGATCTGGCCGGTGTTCGGCGCGGCCGCAGCCCTGTCCACCTACTTAAGCGTCCGGCTCGGCCGCACCCTGGCGCCGTGGCAATTGTGGATGCGGGCGAAATGGGTTCTTGCCGCGGGCGTGCTCGCGCCGGCGCTTGCGATCAACGTGCCGACGCTGTTGATATCGGCGGTGTGCGTGGGCGGAACGTTCATGGTCATCACCATGGCCGGCATCAAGGAGGCGTTGCGGCTTGGCGGCGCGCCGGTCTCGCTAGCGGTCGGCGTGATGACCGCCGCCTTCGGCGCCGGTCAGATCGTGGGTCCCTTGACGGTGAGCCTGCTTGGCCGATCGGAGCATGCGTTTGCCTGGGCCAGCCTGCTGGCCGCCGTCGGCCTGGTCGTCGGCAATTGCGGGCTGCTGTTTCTTGGCGGCCGGCCGAGCGGCGAGCCCGACAAGGCTTAAGTTGGGCCTCGCGCCTCACGCCTCACACGATCCGCGAGGTCTTGTTGCCCCAATAGCGGTCGCGCAGCAGCCGCTTGTAGAGCTTGCCGGTCGGCAGCCGCGGCAGTTCATTTTCGAAATCGACCGAGCGCGGCACCTTCTGGCGCGACAACGACTGGCCGCAGAACGCGATCAGCTCTTCCGCAAGCTCGGGCCCGGGTTCGACACCCGGCATCGGCTGCACCACCGCCTTCACCTCTTCGCCGAGATCGGAATTGGGCACGCCGAACACGGCGGCGTCCGCGATCTTGGGATGGGTGATTAGGAGGTTCTCGCATTCCTGCGGATAGATGTTGACGCCGCCGGAGATGATCATGAAGGTGGCGCGGTCGGTGAGATGGAGATAGCCGTCGGCATCGACATAGCCGACGTCGCCGACCGTGCTCATGCTGCCGTCCGGCGAGCGCGCCTGCTTGGTGCGGCTCGGGTCGTTGAAATATTCAAATGGCGAGGCGGTCTTGAACCATATCGTGCCGGCCGTTCCAATCGGGCACGGCTGCAGGTTCTCGTTGAGGATATGCAGGTCGCCGAGCAACACCTTGCCGACCGTGCCGCGATGGGCAAGCCATTCCTGGCTATTGCAGGCCGTGAAGCCTAAGCCTTCGGTGGCGCCGTAATATTCGTGGATGATCGGTCCCCACCATTTGATCATGTCTTCCTTCACCAGCGCCGGACAAGGCGCGGCGGCGTGGATCGCGATCTCAAGCGACGACAGGTCGTAGCGGTTGCGCACCTCCTCGGGCAATTTCAGCATGCGCGAGAACATCGTCGGCACCAGCTGGCTGTGGGTGACTCCCCATTTCTCGATCAGCGCCAGATAGCGTTCGGGGTCGAAACTCTCCATGATGATGACGGTGCCGCCGGTTCTGATCGTGAGATTGACCGCGGCCTGCGGCGCCGAGTGATAGAGCGGCGCCGGCGACAGATAGATCATGCCCTCGCGATACTGCCAGAGCTTGTGCAGGAAATCGAAGATCGGCAGATTCTGCAGCGGTGACTGCTCCGGCAGCGGACGCAGGATGCCCTTCGGCCGCCCGGTCGTGCCCGAGGAATAAAGCATCGCGGTGCCAACCGATTCGTCCGGAATCGGCGTCTTCGGCAGGCCGCAGGTGACCTCTTCCAGGCCGACGATATGCTCGCTCTCGCCGGCGCCGTCGGCGACGATGCAGAGCTCGACCCTGGGACACTGCTTCAGTGCCTCGCGCGCGACGTCGAGCTTTGCCACTGATGTGATGAGGATGCGCGAACAGCTGTTGTTGAGGATATAAGCGAGCTCGCCGGCTGTGAGGTACGAATTCACACAGGTGAAATAGAGTCCGGAGCGCTCGCCCACGCCGCAGGCCTCGAGGTAGCGGCTGTTGTTCTCCATGAAGATCGCGTAATGGTCGAGCCGCTTCAATCCGCGCTTTCGAAACAGATGCGCCAGGCGGTTACACCGCGCCTCCAGCTCGCGATAGGTCACGGCCTCGCCGGTCGCAGCCATGATGAAGGCAGGCTGCAGCGGACGGAGATGAACGTGCTTGCTGGTATACATCGTCTTCCAATCCCCTATACGGCTGCCAGAAGGATCTCATATATTTGCTCCGGGCCGTCGATCTTGCGCGGGTTGCGCGGCACCCAGGGCGTTGCCATCGCCTGAATGGCGATCGCGTCGAAATGTTCGGGTCCGACGCCCACATCCTGCAGGCGGCGCGGCATGCCGAGATCGCGGATAAAAGCGTCGAGCACGTCGGCGGCATCTTCGCCGGGCCGGCCCATGGCGGCCGCGACCAGCGCCTGCCGCTCGGCATTGACGGATTGGTTCCAGCGCATCACGTAAGGCAGCATCACGCAGGAGGTATATCCGTGCGGCACGCCGTGGACGGCGCCGAGCACATAGCCGATGCCGTGGCTCGCGCCCATCGGCACGCCGGAGGCGAGCGGCCCGGCCGAGAGCCAGGTGCCGATCTGGCAATTCATCCGCGCTTCGATATCTTGCGCGTCCGCCTTCACCCGCGGCAGCGCCTTGGCCAGCATCGAAAGCCCGTGCAACGCCTGCGCGTCGGCGTAAGGATGGGCTTCGCGCGAGCAGATACCTTCGACGCAATGATCGACGGCACGGATGCCGGTCGACAGGAACAGCCACTCGGGCGTGTGCGCGGTGATCGCGGGATCGAGGATCACCGCGCGCGGCATCACAAGCGCGTGGCGCAGCGCTTCCTTGACCTTTGTGCGCGCGTTGGTGACGCCCGCGATCGCGGAAAATTCGCCGCCTGCGATCGTGGTCGGCACGCTGATCTGGCGCACTCTTGGCGCCGTCATCGGGGGTGCAATGCCCCTGACGGTCCGTATCTGATCGATACCTTCGATCGTGCCGACGTCGTTGGCGAGGCAAAGCTGCACCGCCTTGGCGCCGTCGGTGATCGAACCGCCCCCCACGGTGATGATCAGATCGGCATCCGCAGCCCGGGCCTGATTGGTGGCTGCGATCACGGCTTCGCGCGGCGTGTGCGGCGGCATCGCATCGAAGATGCCCGCATAACGCGGCCCGAGCGCCTTGCGAATCCTGTCGATTTCGTCGGTCTGCCGGTTGAGCGTGGCCGAGACCATCAGGAACGCGCGGGAAGCGCGCAGACGGTCCGTCTGCTCGACGATCGCCTCCGCGGCGGGACGGCCGAACACGACCTCGTCCATGGTGCCGAAAACGACACGCCCCTTGTGCATGCGCCTGTCCTCCCGGAATATTTGGTCTTGTTGGTGCTTTGGCAGCAATCTAGCCGAGCATTTTGAAAACGTCATGCCCCAAGATGCCCGTTCCCTGTCGTGCCAAGGCCACGCCCGGCGGCGCACCCGGGAACGCCGGGCTAGGCCTGCAACAGCTGAGCTACTTCTGACAGCGAAAGCTTCCGCTCGGCAAAGACCAGCTCCGTGGCCTCGCGCTCCCAATCGCTGCTCGCCAGCTCCAGTGGGTCGTGCGCAGTCAGGCGATGGTCGAGCACGAGCCGCGCGTACAGGGCGCGACGCGCATCGGTGTTCGGCTGCGCCGCTTCGGAAGTCATCAGCACCGCGCTGGTGACGTGATAGAGTGCGCTTGCGGCGGTCCGCGCGTTCTCCTCGAGCCGCGGTTCGGCCGCGACCCGCTCGGCGAGGTCAAGCGCGCGGTTCAGCCTCTCGCGCAGGCGGTCGCGGAACGCGGCGGGGATTGTGGTGGCTTCGTTCAGTAATTTTTCAAGCGCTGCCGCCAGCGTACGGTGCGCGCCACTCTTGCCGACAGCGCGGGTGACGATGTCGAGCGCGTTGATGTTGCTGGTGCCCTCCCAGAGCACGCCGATATGGGCGTCGCGGATCAGCCGCGCATGCACCCACTCCTCGATATAGCCGTTGCCGCCGCGCACCTCCATCGAAGCGGTCGCGACCGGAATGTTGTCGCGGCAGGCGCGGAATTTCAGCAGCGGCGTGAGGATGCGGAGCAAGGCTTGCGCATCCTTCTCGCCCGCATTGGTACGGTCCATCGCATGAGCGGCGAACAGGAACATCGACAGCGACTGTTCGGCCGGCAGGGTGATTTTCAGAAGCTGGCGGCGCAGCAGCGGATACTCGATGATGGTCTTGCCGAAGGCTTGCCGCGTCCGCGCGCACAGCATCGCCTCGTTGAGGCAGCGCCGCATCATTGCCGCCGCGCGCACGCCATGCGACAGCCGCGACAGGTTGACCTGCTCCAGCATCTGCTTGAGGCCTGAGCTGACCTCGCCAACCAGATAGGCAACGGCGCCTTCCAGCAAGATCTCGCCGCTCGCCATCGAACGGGTGCCGAGCTTGTCCTTCAGGCGAACGATGCGATAGGCGTTGCGGCGGCCGTTCTTCAGGCGGCGCGGCAGCGCGAACAAGGCAAGCCCCCTGGTGCCGCCGGCGGCGCCTTCGGGACGCGCCAGCAGCAGCGCGACGTCGGCGTCCGCATGCGAGCAGAACCATTTGTCGCCATGGAGCCGCCATTCGCCGTCTTCATGGCGCGCGATCGTCTCGATGGCGCCGACGTCGGAGCCGCCGGCGCGCTCGGTCATGAACTGGGTGCCCTTCCACATCGTGGCGACGTCGCCGCACAGCATTTTCGGCAGCAGGTAGTCCTGCAGCTCTTTGCTCGCGAATTTGCGGATCAGATGGATCGAGGTGTCGGTCACGCTGATCGGGCACATCAAGCCGAATTCGGCCTGCACGAACAGATATTGCAGCGCGTATTTGGCGACCGCCGGCAGCGGGCGATCCATGCCGAGCGTGCCTTCGCGGTGGCTCATGGCGTGAAACTGGAAATCGCCGAACGCGATGTTCTCCATGTCGCGATAGGACGAATGGTAGTCGATCCAGTCCTCGTCGCGGCCGAACCGGTCGCGCGGGTTCAGAACCGGTGGATGCTTGTCGGAGAGGCGAGCCAGCTCGTCGAGCCGGCCGCCGGCCAACGCGCCGAGGCGATCGAAATGCGGTTCCAGGTGGCGAAAGTCTTCCGTCGTGAGATAAAACGGCAACAGTTCGCGTAAGCCGCGATCGAGCGTGTAGAAGTTCTGCCCCGCGCAGTCGGGCGCGATATCGCTCGGGCCGCGATCCGGATCTTCGTGAACGGCGACGGAAGGGCGGGCGGCGAGCACGTCCATGGGGAACCTCGTTTCCAAAAGGCGCGGCGCATCGCTCTCGATCGCGGCATCTGCAAAGATGCCTTGCCTCGTTCAATATTCCCTTTCGATAATTTATTCTATTGTCGTGGCCAATCGCGTTCCGCGCTTGCCATGCGGATGGCGCGGGTGGCAGAATAATTCTGCGCTGCGAAAACGAAGCCCTAGCCAATTGCCTAGTGCAAATTGCGCAACTATTGGGCTTGGATCGGCGTCATTTTGAATGAACGGCGGGGTGGTCTCATGTTACGCCGTTCCGCGGCCGCCCGTTTCGCTCGCGGCATCTGTAAAGGAGGCGGTCTTGGGTTCGACGGAGCCATCGGAGCCTTTGGTTCAAAAGCCAGTCTCCCTAACGCCCCCGCGTCTTTGTACCTTGCCGCTTGTCGTCTTGATCGCCGTCGCGCTGTCGGCCTGCAGCGAAAAGCCGCCGCAAGCGGCCGCCGCTCCGCCGCCGCCGGTTGCCGTGGCGCAGCCCGTCAAGCGGACCGTGACCGACTGGGACGAATTCACCGGGCGGTTCGACGCGGTCGAGGAGGTGCAGGTACGTGCCCGGGTCGGCGGCTTCGTCACCAGCGTCGAGTTCCGCGATGGTGACATGGTTCATGCCGGCGACCTGCTCTACGTGATCGATTCGCGCCCGTTCGAGGCCGTCGCGGAACAGGCGGACGGCCAGCTTGCCGATGCGCGGGCCAAAGCGGAACTCGCCAAGCGCGAACTCGACCGCGGACTGACCCTGAACCAGAGCCAGGCGGTTTCGGATCAGATCGTCGATCAGCGCCGCCAGGCCCTGCAGGCCGCGCACGCAGCCGAAACGCAGGCCGAGGGTGCGCTGAAGGCGGCGCAGCTCAATATCGAGTTCGCCCACGTGCTGGCGCCGATCACCGGCCGCGTCAGCCGCCATCTCGTCAGCGTCGGCAATCTCGTGCAGGGCAGCGACAACGGCGCCTCCACTCTGCTCACGACGATCGTCTCGCTCGATCCGATCTACATCTACTTCGACACGGACGAAGCGACGTATCTGAAGAACAACCGGCTCTGGTACGAAGGCAAGCGGCCGAGCTCGCGCGAGATCCCGAATCCGGTGCAGGTGTCGCTGACCGGCGAAGCCAAGCCCTCGCATGAGGGCAAGATGGATTTCGTCGACAACCGGCTGGACGTCTCGACCGGCACGCTGCGCAGCCGCGCGGTGATTCCCAACAAGGACCTTTCGATCCTGCCCGGACAATTCGGCCGGGTGCGGCTGATCGGCAGCGCGCCTTATGAGGCGCTGCTGATTCCTGATGTGGCGATCGCGACCGACCAGACCCGCAAGATCGTGTTCGTGGTCAAGGATGACGACACGGTGGAAGCCCGTCCGGTCGTGCTCGGTCCGCTCGACGAGGGCCTGCGCGTGGTCCGCGAGGGCCTGAAGGCCGAAGACCGCGTCATCGTCGACGGCATCCAGCGCGCCCGCGTCGGCGCTAAGGTGAATCCGCATGCGGCAACCGGCGGCGGCAAGACATGAATCTCGGTCGCCTTTCCATCAACCAGCCGATCCTGGCGATGGTGCTGTCCATCGTGCTGCTGATCGTCGGCGCGCTCGCCTATACCACGCTGCCGGTCGCCGAATATCCGCAAGTGGTGCCGCCGACCGTGGTGGTGACCGCGCAATATCCGGGCGCCTCCGCCCAGACCATCTCCGACACTGTCGCCGCCCCGATCGAGCAGCAGATCAATGGCGTCGAGGATATGCTGTATATTTACAGCCAGGCGACCTCGAACGGCCAGCTCACCATCACCGTCACCTTCAAGCTCGGCACCGATCTCGACAAGGCGCAGGTGCTGGTGCAGAACCGCGTCGCGATCGCGCAGCCGCAGCTGCCTGACGAGGTGCAGCGCAACGGCGTCGTCACCCGCAAGAACAGCCCCGACATTTTGATGGTCGTGTTCATGCTGTCGCCCGACGACAGCTTCGACCAGCTCTATATCTCCAACTACGCTCTGCTGCAGGTTCGCGACCAGTTGCTGCGGCTCGACGGCATCGGCGACATCCAGATCTTTGGCGCACGCGATTATTCGATGCGGCTGTGGCTCGATCCCGACAAGATCAATCACCTCGGCATGACCGCGGGCGACGTGCTCGCCGCGATCCGGGCGCAGAACCTGCAGATCACCGGCGGCCAGCTCGCCAGTCCGCCGATATCCGACCGCGCCTTCCAGCCGAACCTCACCTTCACCGGCCGTCTTAAGGACGTCCAGCAATTCGAGAACATCCAGATCAAGGCGGGCGAGGACGGGCGCACGGTGCGGCTGCGCGACGTCGCGCGGATCGAGCTGGGGGCGCTGGACTATTCCACCAACAGCTTTCTGTTGCGGAAAACCGCGGTGGCGATGCTGGTGACGCAACGCCCGGGGTCGAACGCGCTGGCGACCGCCAAACGCATCAGCGACACCATGGCGAGCCTGAAGACGCGTTTTCCCAAGGGCCTCGACTATAATATCGGCTACAACCCGACCGAGTTCATCGCGCAATCCGTCAACGAGCTGGTCAAGACCATCTATGAGGCGATGCTTTTAGTCGTCATCGTTGTGCTGGTGTTCCTGCAGGGCTGGCGGCCGGCGATCATCCCGATCGTCGCGATCCCGGTGTCGCTGGTCGGCACCTTCGCGGCGATGGCGGCGCTTGGTTTTGCGATCAACAATCTGACGTTGTTCGGCCTCGTGCTCGCCGTTGGCATCGTGGTCGACGACGCCATCGTCGTGGTCGAAAACGTCGAGCGGCATTTGCGTGACGGCATGAGCCGGAAGGATGCCGCGCTGCGCACCATGGAGGAGGTCGGCGGCGCGCTGGTCTCGATTGCGCTGGTGTTGTGCGCGGTGTTCGTGCCGACGGCGTTTCTGGGCGGCATTTCCGGACAGTTCTTCCAGCAATTCGCGATCACGATTGCAGTTGCGACCGCGATCTCTTGCTTCTGCTCGCTGACGCTCTCGCCGGCGCTTGCCTCGCAAATCCTGGTGCCGCATGAGGAGAAGCGGCCGCCTTCCCGCTGGAATTTGATCGGCCGCGGCTGGGAGGGCTTCACCGGCCTCTTCAATCGCGGCTTCGAGCGGCTTTCCAACACCTACGCGGACGCGGCCGGATTCGTGATCCGCCACAGGGGCGTGATGCTCCTGATCTATGTGGCGCTGATCGGCAACGCCGGATGGCTGCTCGCCACCACGCCGCAAGGTTTCATCCCGGCGCAGGACCGCGGCTATATCATCATCTCGGCGCAGTTGCCCGGCGCGGCCTCGCTGGCGCGAACCACCGAGATCGTGCGCGAGATCGAAAAAACCGCGCTCGATACGCCCGGCATTATCCGGGTGGCGGCGTTCGCCGGCCTCTCCGGCGCGACCCGGACGCAGGCGAGCAATGCGGCGGCGCTGTTCCCGGTGTTCGAGGAGCCGGAGATCCGCCTGAAGAAGGGCCTGACCGCGGCCAAGATCACCGCCGACTTGCGCCGTCGGTTGTTGGCCATCGAAGGCGCGTTCATCATCGTGATCCCGCCGCCCCCGGTGCCCGGCATCGGCACCGGCGGTGGATTCGCCATGCGCATCCAGGACCGGCAGGGCCGCGGTCCTGAGCTTCTGGCCGCCGCGACCGACGAACTCGTCGCCGCGGCCCGCAAAGCGCCGGGACTGACGTCGGTGTTCTCGCCGTTCTCGGCGAACACCCCGCAGGTGTTCGTCGACATCGATCAGATCAAGGCGCAGAAGCTCGGTGTGCCGATCCAGAATATCACCGAAGCGATCGAGACCTATTTCGGCTCGGCCTATGTCAACGACTTCAATATCCTTGGACGCACCTATCACGTCACCGCGCAAGCGGACCTGCCGTTCCGAAAGGAGACCGCCGATCTTGCCCGGCTGCGCACCCGCAACGCCGCCGGCGACATGGTGATGCTCGGCAGCGTGGTCGACTTCCGCGATATTTCGGGGCCGGATCGCGTCGCGCGCTATGATCTCTATCCGGCGTCCGAGTTGCAGGGCGAGACGTTGCCGGGCACGAGCTCGGAGACGGCGATCGAAACCATGAAGCATCTCGCGGACGAAACCCTGCCGAGCGGCTTCTCCTATGATTGGACGGATCTGTCCTATCAGCAGGTCGCCGGCGGCAACACTGGTCTTTACGTGTTTCCGATCTGCGTGCTGTTCGTCTATCTCGTGCTGGCCGCGCAATATGGCAGCTGGACCCTGCCCTTCGCGGTGATCCTGATCGTGCCGATGTGCCTGCTCGCCGCCACCATCGGCGTGCGGATCATGGGCCAGGACGTCAATATCCTCACCCAGATCGGATTCGTCGTCCTGGTCGGGCTCGCCGCCAAGAACGCGATCCTGATCGTGGAGTTTGCGCGCGACATCGAGCTCGAGGGCCATAAGCGGCTGGATGCGGTGATCGAGGCCTGCCGGCTGCGGTTGCGGCCGATCCTGATGACCTCGTTTGCCTTCATCCTCGGCGTGCTGCCGCTGGTGGTTTCGACCGGGTCCGGATCGGAGATGCGGCAGGCGGTCGGCGTCGCCGTGTTCTTCGGCATGCTGGGTGTGACCCTGTTCGGCTTGATTTTCACGCCGATCTTCTATGTGGTGGTGCGCAATCTCGCGGACGGGTCGAAACCGAAGGCGGCGGCGCCTGTGGAATAAGAAGCGCCAAACCTGTTTAGACAACCCTGCTGGGACAGGGCCGTTGCGAGACGCGCGAAATAAGCTGGGCAGTGGCAGGGTTATCGAAAGCCCTGCGCAATTGAGATGGCTGGGAGACAAGCATGAAGGCGAGATTATTGGCCCTCTGCGCCGCGGGCGCCGCGTTGTTCGCGGCGCCGGCCTCGGCGCAGGGCGTGAAAATCGGCATTCTCAACGATCAATCCGGGGTCTACGCCGACTACGGCGGCAAATATTCGATCGAAGCTGCCAAGATGGCGGTCGAGGATTTCGGCGGCGAAGTGCTGGGCCGGAAAGTCGAGCTCGTCACGGCCGATCATCAGAACAAGCCCGATCTTGCGACCGCGATCGCCCGGCGCTGGTACGATACCGAGGGCGTCGACATGATCACCGAGCTCACCACCTCGTCGGTGGCGCTCGCGGTCCAGGAGCTTTCCAAGGAAAAGAAGAAGATCGACATCGTCGTGGGGGCGGCGACCTCGCGCCTGACCGGCGACGCCTGCACGCCCTATGGTTTCCACTGGGCTTACGATACCCACGCGCTGGCGGTCGGCACCGGTGGCGCATTGGTGGAGGCGGGCGGCGATACCTGGTTCTTCCTCACCGCCGACTACGCCTTCGGCTACGCGCTGGAAAAGGACACCACCGACATCGTCACCGCCAAGGGCGGCAAGGTGCTGGGCTCGGTCCGCATTCCACTCAACTCGTCGGACTTCTCCTCGTTCCTGCTGCAGGCGCAGAGCTCGAAGGCGAAGATCGTCGGGCTCGCCAATGCCGGCCTCGATACCACCAATTCGATCAAGCAGGCGGCAGAATTCGGCATCGTCAAGGGCGGCCAGAAGCTTGCGGGTCTTCTGATGACGCTATCCGAAGTCCACGGCCTCGGGCTCGAAGCCGCCCAGGGCCTGATCCTCACCGAAGGATTTTACTGGGACCATGACGACAAGTCGCGCGCCTTCGCCGAGCGTTTCATCAAGCGCACGGGGCACATGCCGAGCATGATCCACGCCGGCACCTATTCGGCGACGCTGAGCTATCTCAAGGCGGTGAAGGCGGCAGGCAGCAAGGATTCCGAGGCAGTCGCCAAGAAGCTGAAGGAGTTGCCGGTCGACGACGCCTTTGCGCAAGGCAAGGTGCAGGAGAACGGCCGCATGGTGCACGACCTCTATCTGTTCGAGGTCAAGAAGCCGCAGGAATTGAAGAAGCCGTGGGACTACTACAAGCAGCTCGCCGTGGTTCCCGCCGACAAGGCGTTCTTGTCGGCGAAGGACAGCGGCTGCCCACTGACGAAGTGATCGCTGGTCTTCCGGGTTGATGCGTCGCGCGGGTCCCCCCGGGGTCTGATTCCGCGCGAGGCGCGATCCCAATTTTTTTGGCATTCTTTAGCGAGAATTGCCGCGATTACCTCCAATGATACCGCTAATCCCTCCAATGATACCGCTGGAGGGGGTAGGGGCAGATTCCGCAAGGTGGAATTACCTGTTACAATTCATTAGTAGTCAAACGATGCCGAATTGAGGTCGGCAGCTGGGACGCCGAGTTGAAACGAATGATCGATGCTGTTCCGTTCGTTGAAACCTGCGGGCAAGCGCGATGATGGAAGTTGGCGCTGATCCGCTCTATCGCTTTCCGGTGTTTTCGACCTCGGATCCCGAGGAACTCCGGCACTTCGCCGCAACTTTGCTTAAGGTTTCCCGGATCGATTTCGAAACCGCAAATCCTTTCACGGTGCGCGTCAACCTCGTTCAGTTGGGCGAGACCGCCCTCGGCTTCTCGGTAACCAGTTGTCGTATCGATGCGGATCAGTGTGCGGCCGACTTCATCCGGCTTCAGATCGCAGTCAAAGGCTGCGCCACGGCCTCGGCTTTGGGCAAGATCACCGAAATCAACCAGCGTCAGTTGGCGATCACGCCCTCCGGCGTCGACTCGCGCGCGGTCGCCGAGCCAGGCCACGCGCGCCTGACGCTTCGCCTCAGGCAAGAAGCGCTGGTGCAAAAACTGACGACGCTGCTCGGCGTCAGGCCGAAGGGCGAACTGAGCTTCGAGCCAGCGATCGCCGCGTGCGAGCCGTACACGCAAGGCCTGTTGCGGCTCATGTTCTTCCTCTCACAGCAACTCGACTCAACCGCATCCAAATTACCCTCGGCCGTTTACGTCGAACTCGAGCAGGCCGTTCAAATCGCCTTTCTCTGGGCCAGCCGGCACAACTTCAGCCATGCCCTGCTGCGCGAGGAAAAAGCGCCGGCGTCCGCCATCGTCGACCGGCTGGAGGAATATATCGAAGCGCATTGGCAGGAGGCGATCACGGTCGATCGGCTCGTCGCTGAGGCGGGCGTTAGCGCGCGGTCGGTTTTCAGGGCGTTCGAACTCGCCCGTGGCTATTCGCCGATGGCTTTTGCCAAGGCGGTTCGTCTGCGGCATGCACGAGCGGCGCTGATGTCCGGCGATCCCAGCACCAGCGTCACGGCCACCGCCTTCAAATGCAACTTCGCAAGTCCGGGGCACTTTGCACGTGATTACCGCAACGCCTTCGGCGAACTGCCCTCACAGACGGTTTCCCGCATGCGGGGGTAAACGGGGCAGGTCAGGCGGCGTGAATGAGTCGCCAGAGGATCGTGCCCAGCGCGCCGAGCAACAATACGCCGCAGGCGGACGACTGGATAAAAAAGCCCGGTCCGCGCTTTTCGGCCGCCTGCGAATAGCCGGTCATGTAGAGCACGCGGCCCACGATCCAGACCAAGCCGACCAATGCTGCAATCGCGTCGCTGTTGTAGATCGCGAACAGCCATAGCGAAGGCAGGAAGATCGGCATCCATTCCAGCGTGTTCATCTGCACACGGAACACCCGCTCGAAATCGGAATTGCCCGATATCGTCGGCGCCTTGATACCGAAGGCCGCGCGCGCTCGCGCCACCCGGATGCTGGTGAAGAAGTAAAACAGGATCGCCAGGCAGGTGACCAGTGCGGTGAAATGATACATCGCGGGAATCTCCCTCTTCCGGCCTTTTCAATAGCCGGTCATCTCCAGATATCCAACGCCTGTGTGACTGCCATGAAAATCGATCGGGCCTTCCCAATAGGGAAAGCTCGTGCCCATCCAGGCCGCCGGATTGAGCGGCGTCGTTTCGATGGCCAGGCGCAACGAAGGGATCGCGATCTGCCATTGCACCGGAAGCTTGCGTCCGGCGACCTCGATCGGCGTCTTGGGTGTGATCGCGATGTCGGCGGCGGCGAGCTGGCGCGTCTGGCCGTCAGGTGAAATCCAGTTGCCGGTCAGGTAATGACGGCCGTCGTTCTGGCGCATCCGGTACAGCATCAGCTTTTCGCCGGCATCGAGATGCAGCGCGAACCAGTCCCACCCGGTTTGATCCGACGCGAGCGGCTGGCTGCTCCATTCGCGGTCCATCCAGGCCCGGCCCGTGACATCTGCGGGCGTGTCCTCGATCGTGATGCGGCCCGTGACCTTGAAAAAAGGCTGGCTATAATAATACGACGCCTGTCCACGCTCCGATTTCTTGCTGTAGCCGCCATCGCCCTGCAGCACCAGGGGGCGGTCGGCATCAAGATGCAGCGTGTAGGCGAAGCCCTCTGACGATGCGGTGAGGTCGAGCGGCGCGATGGTCGAATCATCAGTCGTGTCGGTGCCGCGCATCTGCCATGAATCGATCCACGCCTTGAACGGCCTTGCCTCGACGCCGGCCTGGCCGACGCCGCCGCGGGCAAATGTTTGACTGAAGCGATGGGCGTCGGCGCGGGTCACCGCGGCGTGCGCCATCCAGATCTGCTGATTGGCCCATCCTTCGTGCTGCGGGCCGGGCGCCATCGCCTGACGAAACAGCGTCCATTGCGCGCCATAGGCCGCGCCTTTTGCGTCGGCGAGATTGGCCGTGACGTACCACCATTCGATGCGAAAATCCGGATGCGGGCCATGATCGGCGGGAAACGAAAAGGTCTTGCCCAGCGAAACTTGCGCATAGTCGTTCGCGTTGCTGCCGAGCCCGGCAAAGCCCTGCGCGAGCGAGCGCTTGCCCGTCAGGCCGAGAAGCGCGACGGAGCCTACAAAGGCGCGACGCGATGGTTTGAAATCAGCGCTCATCGGCGAAGATCTTGACCAGGTTTGCCGGTTGCATGCGCGCCAGCCGCGCCACCGGCAGCAGCGAGGCGAGCAGTGACGCCGCCACCGCGACGCCGAGGAGCTTTACCAGCTGCAGGGGGAAGACGTCGAATGGCAGGCGCCAGCCGAACGCCTTGACGTTGACGATCGCGATCAGGCACCAGGCGACCATCAGTCCGAGCGGCAGCGCCAGCAACGCCGTGATCAGCGCGACCGATAGGGTCTTTGTCAGCTCGATCGCCGCAAGCCTTCGCCGCGTGATGCCGATCGCCCATAGCGGCGCCAACTGTGGCAGGCGGGAATTGGCCAGCGTCAGCAGGCTGGTCAGCAAGGCGACACCGGCGACGCCGAGCGTGAAGCCGTTCAGCGCCGCGGTGACCGCAAAGGTCCTGTCGAAAATCCGTTTCGATTCGGCCTTCACCGTTGCCTGGTCGACAAGGCTGCGGCCGTCGAGGCCGAATTTGTCGGAGAGCGCGGAAATGAGCGCAGGAACTTTCGATGGCGCGACGCGGAGCGTCAGCCGCGTCCGCGGCACGTTGGGAAAGTGCGCAAACATCGCCGCGGCGTTGACGGCGAGCTGGCTTTTGGGATTGCCGTAGTCGGCATAGATGCCGGCGATTTGCAGCGACCAGGCGCCGTTCGGTACCGGCAACTCGATCCGGTCGCCGATCGCCAGATTCAGCCGTCGCGCCAGTTGTTCGCTGACCAGGCAGGTGTCGCCCGCAGGCAGCCTCGCCCAGACATCCGCGGTCGATTGCAGTACCGGCCAGTGCTCCCGATAGGTCGCGTGATCGGGCAGGCCAAAAACTTCGGTCGGGGCGCCGTCCAACTGCGTCTCGGCCCGGCCGCCTTGCAGGATCGCGTCCACCTCAGGACGTTGCTGCAGCCAAGCCTTGATTGCGGCGGCCTGCGCGTCATCGGAGGCGATCAGATATACATCTGCCGCGAGCCGGCCCTCGAGCCAGATGTTGAACGTGCGGCTGAAGGTTTCTACCATGGTGCCGACCCCGACATTGACGGCGAGCGCCAGCAGCAACGCCATCAGCGCCAGCGACAATCCGGAAAGCTGCTGGCGGCTGTCGGCCCAGAACCATGCCGCGAGCGCGCCGCGGGCGCTGCGCTGACCGAGATGAAGCACGGCTTCCAGGATCGTGGGCAGGATGAGCGCCGCCCCTACCAGCAGGGCCGCCAGCACGCCAAATCCGGCGAGAAGCGAATTGCCGAACCACAATAGCCACGCGGCCACGGCAAATATCACAAGCGACAGCGTGCTCTGCAACATCAGCCAGCGGTGCTGGGCCTGTTGCCAGGCATACGGTTGCGCCGCCGCCAGGATCGACAGCCGGCCCGCTTTCGCAAGACTCGTGGCCGCCGCGGCCAAGACGCCGGCGACGCTGATAACGAGGCCGGCGATCCACCATTGCGCCTTGAGCGTCAACTCTCCCGGAATCTGCGCACCATAGAGGCCGCGCAGGGAAGCGGCGACGTCGGGCAGAAGTGCTGCCGCGATCAGATAACCGCAGACCAACCCCATCAGGCCCGCGATCAGCGCCAGCGACACCAGTTCCGCGACCAGTACCGCGTTGAGCATGCGCGCGGAGACGCCGCCGGCGCGCAGCGTCCGCAGCATCGGCAGGCGCTGTTCGAACGCGAGCCCGATGGCTGAGTTGACGATGAAGAGGCCGACCACGAACGACAACAGTCCGAAGGCCGTCAGGTTGAGATGAAAGCTGTCGGTCAGGCGTTCGAGGTCGCTTTCGGCGTCGGGTTGCACGAGACGGAGCTTGTCACCTGCGACATTTTCGAGCGGCGCGCGCGGGCCATTGGACTTGCCGATCAGGAGACGGGAAATCTGCCCGGGCCTGTTCAGAAGCTCTTGCGCAATGCCGATATCGACCACCAGCACGTCCGGCACGAGTTGCGGCTGTGCCTGCAGCGGCGGCAGCGATACGCCATCGCTGATCGAGGGTGTGGCGTCTTTCGCCAGATGGAGATCGGAAAGCGTTTCCGGTGCAACCAGTGTCTCTCCCGGGGGCGTCACGAAAGCCTGCAGACCCTCTCTTCCGATCGTCGGTGCATCGCCCACTTCCCGAGGCAGCGTCACTGGCTCGATGCCGAGCAGTCGCAACGACCGTCCACCGACCTGAACGCGACCCTCCAGAACCGGCGATACCGGCCAGCCGGCGCGGCGCAGTTCGACGAAGACTTCTTGCGCGAATGTGCCGCCATTGCGGCTAACCAGCATCTCGGTCCTTGCGCCGCCGAACACCGCCGCCGCGCGGTCGTAGGATTCGCGCGCCTGCAGATTGAGCGCCTGCACGCCGCTCCAGAGCGCGGTCGCGGAGATCAGGCCGATCAACAGCGTCGCAAGCTGCATCGGATGCCGCCGCCAATGGCTCAAGAGAACCGCGAGCACCCAGATCGAGCGCTTCATGCGATCAGCCCGGCGTGGAGCGTGACCTGACGGTCGAGCGTTGCGGCGAGGCGCGCGCTATGGGTAACCATCAGGAAGCCGCAGCCGGTTCGCGCGACCAGATCACGCGCCAGCGCCAGCACGTCGTCCGCGGTCGCTTCGTCGAGATTGCCGGTCGGCTCATCGGCCAGCAGCAGCGCGGGCTTGGTCGCAAGCGCGCGGCCGATCGCGACCCGCTGTTGCTGGCCGCCGGACAATTGCTCGGGATAGCGTTTCAGGAGGCCGCCAAGCCCAAGCCGTTCCACCAACTCGGCGTGCCAGGCGGAATCGTTGCGGCCGGCGATCCGCGCCTGGAAGGCGAGGTTGTCCTCGACGTTCAGGCTCGGGATCAGATTGAACTGCTGGAACACCAGGCCAAGCCGGTTCCGCCGTAGCGCCGCCCGTCCGGCGTCATTGAGGCCGGAGAGGCAGCAATCGTCGAGCCTGATCTCGCCGCTGTCGGCGGAATCGAGCCCAGCGATGAGGTGCAAGAGCGTGCTCTTGCCGGAGCCGGATTCACCTGACAGCGCGACCCGCTCGCCGGCTCCGACATCGAGATTGACCCCGCGCAGTACGGCGATGTCTTCGCCGGCGGAGCGGTAGGATTTGGTCAGATTGCGGACGGTCAGCAAGATCGGGCGGCCGCGTTGGGCGTGGGCAAGGTCTTCACTGCGGCTTCTGAAATTTCAAGACGAACTCGTCGACCGGCACTTCCGGATGGAACACCGGCACGTTCCTGGGATCTTCGGGATGATGCAGGAAGTCGCCTTCGGCCACGAGCTTGAACCCGGCGGCCTCGACTTCCCCGCGTAGCGTAGCTTCCTCGATGCGATGCAGGGTCTTGCCCACGGTCGTGCCGTCGCCCGCCTTTGCCGAATGATCGGCGATGACGAGGAAACCGCCGGGCTTGAGGGCTGAGAACATCTTCTCGTTCATCTTGGCGCGATCGACCGGCATGTAGGTTACGTCGTGATAGGCAAAGAAGAAGGTGACCAGGTCGAGGCCCGAAACATCCGGCGGGATCGGGTCGTCGAAATTCCGGACGACGTGCACGACATTGTTCATGACAGGCTTTTGTGCGCGAATGTCGAATTTGTCCTTCACCCGCTCCATCACCGCGGCCGAATCCTGGGCGTAGACCACGCCAGTAGGCCCGACGGCGCGGGCAAGTAATTCCGTGCTGTAACCAGCATTGGCCTCCATATCCAGCACCTTCATGCCGTTTGTGACGTCGGCGAACGCTAGCATCTTGGCGGGCTGCCGACGCTGATCGGCTTGCCGGTCGGCGTCGCTGCGGTCCGGCGAGGCGACGATGGCTTCATAGTCCGGCGCCTTGCTTGTTGCTTCCCTGGCGTCCTGAGCCAGCGCTCCCGATGCGGCAAGCATGGAGAGCATGAGCAAGCCGGCTGCGTGACGATAGATCGGTCTAACCATAAAAACTCCCCTCGGCATCTTGGTGATACATACCAAGGCCGTGGTGGCAGATCACGGTCTCAATGGTGTGACGACGCGATCGTGATCCGGTTGCCGCGTGCGTTTAAAACAGCGCCAGGCGGCATTCGCAGCGGTAGATCAGGTTGCGCTGCACCCGAAGCTCGAAATGTTCGGTTGCGTTGCTTCCGATCCACCCTATAGCATTCGATTTTGCCCGATCGACCGGGCCCACGAACCAGACGACGGGGAGGGATCATGGCCGCGCAACCGACGCCGAAGGGCGCCTGGAAGATCACGTTTCTGCTGTTTCTGTTCATGCTGGTGAATTTCGCGGACAAGATCGTGGTCGGTCTCGCCGGCGTGCCGATCATGACCGAGCTGAAGCTCGAGCCGGAGCAGTTCGGCCTGCTCGGCTCCTCGTTCTTCTTCCTGTTCTCGATCTCGGCGATCGTCGTCGGCTTCATTGTCAACAGCATCGCGACGCGCTGGGTGCTGTTGGTGCTGGCTGTGATCTGGGCGCTGGCGCAATTCCCGATGGTGGGGACGGTCGGATTCTCCACGCTCCTGATCTGCCGCGTCATTCTCGGCGCCGGCGAGGGGCCTGCCGCCCCGGTAGCGGCGCATGCCGTCTACAAATGGTTCCCTGACGAGAAGCGGACCCTGCCCACCGCGATCCTGTCGCAGGGCTCCGCGTTCGGCGTGATCGTCGCGGTGCCGGCGCTGAACTGGGTGGTCGTCAATCACTCCTGGCATTATGCGTTCGGCGCGCTCGGCGTCGTCGGCCTGATGTGGGGCGTGGCCTGGCTCCTGCTCGGCAAGGAGGGGCCGCTGGCCGAGACCAAGGCGGTGGCGAACGAAGCGAGGATTCCCTACTTTCAGCTCCTGACCTCGCGCACCTTCGTCGGCTGTTGCGCCGCGACCTTCGGCGCCTATTGGGCGCTGTCGCTGGGGCTGACCTGGTTCACCCCCTTTATCATTAAGGGCCTCGGTTTCTCACAGCAACAGGCCGGCTTCATCTCGATCCTGCCCTGGGTGTTCGGCGCCGCCATCGTGCTGCTGACGGGCTGGCTCTCGCAGGTCTTGATGGCGCGGGGCGTTTCGACCCGCGGCGCACGTGGTGTGCTCGGCGCGGCGCCGCTGATCGTCGGCGGCGCCATCCTGGCGACGCTGCCTTACGTTGATAGCACCGGGCTGAGGATAGCGATTCTGGTGGTCGGCTCGGGCCTGTGCGGCTCGATCTATGTGGTCTGCGGGCCGATGATCGGCGAGTTCACGCCGGTGTCGCAGCGCGGTGCCGTGCTCGCAATCTACGGCGCGATCTACACGCTCGCCGGAATCTTTGCGCCTGCGGTGATGGGCAGCGTGATCCAGCACGCAGGCTCGCTGATAGACGGCTACATGACCGGCTTCACCATCAATGCGGCGATCCTGTTCACGTCCGGCCTGCTCGGCCTCGCGCTGCTCTGGCCCAACACCGAGCGCGCGCGGCTGATGGGAGCGGAAGCGGCACAGCCGAAATTCGCGTGATTACTCATACGGCCGCGTAAGGCGGGCAAAAGCGCAGTGTGCCCACCATTCCAGCCGGGATCATCGATAGAAGGCGGGCACGGCGCAACAGCGCCGTTGCCCACCCTACAAGCTAGCGGGACTAGGAAGCCGCAGCTTCAATGCTCTGCAAACTGCCCTGCGCGCCGCGCACCAGCCGGCCCGGGCGCGCGCCGGTGGCTTTGCCGCCGCGCTGCGTCACCACGCCCGAGACGATGGTGACGTCATAGCCGTCGACCTGCTGCAGCAGGCGGCGGCCGCCGACGGGGAGGTCGTAATGCACTTTCGGCGGATGCAGGTGAAGCCGGTCGTAGTCGATGACATTGACGTCGGCCTTGTAACCCGGAGCTAGCAGGCCGCGATCGGTGAGTCCGACCGAGAGCGCGGTCTTGCGCGACTGCGCCGCCACCACGAAGGGGATCGAGAGTTTTTCGCCGCGCTTTCGGTCGCGCGTCCAGTGCGTCAGCAGATAGGTCGGGAAGCTCGCATCGCAGATGATGCCGCAATGTGCGCCGCCGTCGCTCAAGCCCGGCACCGAGCGCGGGTCCTGCAGCATTTCGCGCGTGGCATCGAGATTGCCGTCGGAATAATTGACGAACGGCACGTAGAGCATGCCGCGCCCCTCGTCCGACAGCATCGCGTCATAGGCCAGTTCTTCCGGCTTGCCTCCCTGGCGACGGGCCTGCGGCCCGAGCGCGTTCTCAGCCGGCTGTTCGTAATCCGGTGGGTCGCCGAGCAGATACATCTTTTCGTAGTTCGGCCGGAAGAACAGCGGGTCGTCGGTTGAGCTTGGGCTTTCGCTCAGGATTGCCGCGCGCAGGTCCGGCTGGTGCAGTCGTTTCAACCGCTCTTCAAGCGGCAGCTTGGCGATCGCCCTGTAGCTCGGATGGGTCTGGAACGGGTTGCGCGACAGTTCAAGGCCGAGCAACAGCCCGACCGGGCGCGCTGCGATTTGCGCCGTGATCGACAGCCCGCGCGCGGCAGCAGCATTGATCTCGTCGAGCGTCTGGCGCCAGCGCCGCGGCGCCTTGTCATTCTGGGTGATGGAGAAGGTGATTGGGCACCGGGTGTTCTCGGCCACCCGAAGCATCATCGGCAGGTCTTCGTCGAGGCTCGAGAGGTCGAGCACGAATTGCAGCACGCTGCGGCCCTGCCCGTGCATCGCTTCCGCGATCGCGGTCAGTTCGTCCTCGCCGGCCTTCAGCGTCGGCGTGAAATCGCCGGTCGAGGTGCGGTGGTTGAGCGTGCGCGAGGTCGAGAAGCCGAGCGCGCCGGAGCGCACGGCCTCGCGCGCAAGTGCGGCCATCGCCTTGTTGTCCTCTTGGGTCGACGGATCGCGGCGGGCGCCGCGCTCGCCCATCACATAGACACGCAGTGCCGCATGCGGCAGTTGCGCGCCGATATCGATGTCGAAATTGCGCTTCGACAGCCAGTCCATGTAATCCGGAAAACTCTCCCACGACCACGGGATGCCGGCACTCAACACCGGCTCCGGGATATCCTCGACGCCTTCCATCAACTGGATCAGGCGAAAATGATCGTCCGGGCGGCAGGGCGCGAAGCCGACGCCGCAATTGCCCATGATCGCGGTGGTGACGCCGTTCTGCGACGAGGGCGTGATGTCCTGGCTCCAGGTCACCTGGCCGTCATAGTGGGTGTGGACGTCGACAAATCCCGGCGTGACCAGCTTGCCCCTGGCGTCGATCTCTTCCGTGCCCTTGCCCAAAACCTTGCCGATCTCGGCGATGCGGCCGTCCTTGATGGCGACGTCGGCCTCGAACAGATCGCCGCCGCGCCCGTCAGCGACGGTGCCGCCGCGGATCACGAGGTCTGGATTGGCCGTCTCTGGATCAAAAGCCATGGCGTTCATCCCGATCTTGATTGGTTTGTTTGCATCATGGGTTGTCTCCCGATGCTGTCAACCGGCGGGAATAAGGTTCAGGGCTGCATCGGCTCCGGATCGGCGGTTGCACCGCGTTGCTGTGGGCCGCGCTCGGTGAAAGGCGCCAGCAGAACCGTGAGCACCATGAAGGCCGCGGAGGCGCCAAACACCCAACGCGGCATATTCTGGTCCATGATCCAGCCGAACAACAGCGGGCTCGCAATGCCGGAGAAATTGAAGCCGGTCGAGACGATGCCGAAGGCGCGCCCGGCGGCGCCGACGGGGGCGGCGTTGCGGACCAGCATGTCGCGCGAGGGTGCGATCACGCCGCCGAGGAAGCCCGCGGCCGCCATCGCCGCCGCAAGCAGGACGGACGGCAGCGCGACGGTTGCGATCATCAGCACGATGGCGGCATTGGCGGCGTAGCAGATGGCCGACACCTGTCCGTGGCGCTCGGTGCGGTCGGCCAAAAAACCGCCGGCGAGCACGCCGACCGCACTCGCGCCGAGATAGGCCGTCAGCGCGATGTTGGCGGTCGAATACGTTGCGCCATAGCCGCTCATCAGCGCCACCACGCCGAAATTGCCGATGCCCGCATTGGATAGACCGAGCAGCATGAAGAACATCGTCAGCACGATCAGCGCCGGCGTGATGATACCTTGTTGCGGCTTCTTCGTGCCTGCGCCTTGCCGATCGGACGCGCCGGCGTCGGGAACACCGGCCAGCATCAGCAACAGCGCCACCAGCGGACCAACGGCGCCCGTAACGATCAGCGCGCCGAGGCCGCCGACGGTCGTGACCAGCGCCGCCATGACTGCAGGCGCCACCGCGCCACCAAGGAAGCCGGCAAAGGTGTGGATCGAGAAGGCACGGCCCATCCGCGCTTCGTCCATATGGGCCGACAGGATCGCGTAATCGGCCGGGTGATAGACGCTGTTGGCGAGACCCAAGAGCACGGCGCTTGCGATCAGCCAGCGATAGCTCAAATGCAAGCCGAGCACGATCAGCGCCGCGCCGCCGGCGCAGAGCCCGATCAGCAGGATTTTGCGGGCGCCGACATGGTCGACCAGGTAGCCCATCGGCGCCTGGGTCAGGCCGGAGACCACCGCGAACACGGTCAGCGCAAAGCCGAGCTCGATATAGCCGACGCCGAGCTGTTGTTTCAAAAACGGAAACAGCATCGGCAGCACCAGCATGTGGAAATGACTGACCCAATGGGCAGCCGAGATCATGCCAAGCGTGCGCAGCGAGGCGTCCGCCTTTGTTTGCTGCGGTGCGGCGAGAATGTCGACCATCGCTGATGCAGATTCCCTTATGATAACGAGGGCGCAAACTATCGGCGGAAGCGGTTATTTGTCTATGAATACCGCTGCATGGCAGCCCCCGCGACCGGCAGCGGAAGCGGTAAATGTTCTGTCAAATCCACCAGACAAGTGCGCGAACCGGGGCGATGATCCGGCATGACCGAAGCAAACAAGCAGCTGCGCGTGCTCTTGTCGGAAGGTTCCTCCACCTCGGGTCGCGAGCCGCTCACGATGCTGGGACTTAAGGCCACGTCGTCGAGGTCTGCGACCCCAGCCGCTATTGCATCGCGCGCTTCTCCCGCTTCGTCCGAACATTCCACCATTGCCCGGGATTGCGGGAACACCCGGACGGCTATCTGGCCTTTGTCGAGAAGCTTTTGGCTGCGCGGCAGTTCGATGTGCTGCTGCCGAGCCACGAGCAGGGATTTCTGTTCGCGCGCGTGGCGGAGCGGCCGCAAGCGCGCGTCGGCCTGGCGCTGCCGAGTTTCGAAAACTATCGCACGGCGCACAGCAAGGCCGGCTTCAGCTGGTTGCTCGGCGATATGGGCCTGCCGCAGCCGGCGACCTCGATCGTGACATCGGAACAGCAATTGCGCGGCGCGATGCGGCTGCCCACCGTGATCAAGACGTCGGTCGGCACCGCCAGTCGCGGCGTCTGGTTCGTGCGAAACGCTGATGACCTCGAGAACGCCCTGACCGAGCTTGCCGCCGGCGATGCTTTTGCCGGCGAGGTGCTGGTACAGGAATTCATTGCGGGGTGCGACCGAGAAGGCGCAGTCGGTGTTCTGCCATGGCCGATTGATTGGATTTCACGCCTATCGACCCGTGGTCGCCGGCGACGGCGGGTGCGAAGCGTACACAGTGATCGTGTGGGGTGTGCTATTGAGCCTCGAAAACCAGAACTCCGCAGAGGCCGAGACGGTAAGCAACGTCGAAGGCAACATGTGCGGTCCCGTTATGCGAGGGACTGACGCTCTGCCGTGGTCGAAGACCACATCACGCACGAAAGGATCACGTCGGAACCTGGGAGATCTCACGTTCGGCCGATGGACACATCGTCCCCCAAGGCCCGTATCGGGAAGGTGAGGAGCCGTAGCCGATGATGCACGAGCGTGAGAAGTCAGGCCTCGCCGTAGTAGCTATGAAGCCGACGAACAAGGCGGAGCGATCCGCTGCGGAGTTGGGGGAGCCAAGGGCGGGGGCCGAGGGGAATGTGGGCCAGCACAGCACGGACCGGGCACGGAACCGGGCAACCGTGTCACAGGGGTTGGAACGCATACGGCAAGTTTCGCCGCCCAAGGTGGGAGCCGTATGCGGGAAAGCCGCTTGTACGGTTCTGTGCGGGGGGGCGCTCAGAAATGAGCGTCCCTACCGCGATCGGAGCTCACGCTCCTTGCAATGACGAGGCTACAGCGGCTCGTCGTCCGTGCCGTAGCGATCGCGCTTTGGGGTTGCGATATCGCCGTCCTCGTAATCCTCGTCTACTGGCGGAGGAGGCTTCTTCTTAGACTTGTCCTCCGCTTTCTTCGGAGGTTCGTTCTTCTTGCCCGCTGCCATCATTGGATTTCCCTCGCACGGATTCGCATTTTGCCCAAAGCATCGCCGCGGTATTTGACGCCGATCAAACCCGCCTCCAGCCTTTAACCGTGGAGCACCGGCCCCCCGGCCTTCTTCCAGGCATCGATGCCGCCGGCGATGTGCGCGGTGTTGACGAGGCCCGTTTCCTTGGCGGCTGACACCGCCATCGCCGAGCGCTCGCCGAAGGCACAGAAGAACACGATGCGGCGGCCGGTCGCCGCCGCGACCTCGCGCAGCATCCCGCCGGGCTTGAGGTTCTCGTCGATCGCCGGGTAGGGCGCGTGCAGCGCGCCCTCAAGCGTGCCGTGCTTGGCGCGCTCGCCGGCCTCGCGCAGATCGACCAGCAAGATATCGGGCCGGCCGAGGCTCTCGATCGCCTCGCGCGCGTTCAGCGCCAGCCCTTGCCTCGCAAGCTCGTCCTGATGCAGGCCGACATGCATGTTGGCGGGCACCACGACGTCCATCAGCTTTGGATTCGGCAGATTGAGGTTACCCATCAGCTCGACATATTCGTCGATCGAGCGCACCTGCAGCCGCGGATTGTAGCGCTTCTCCTCGCCGATAGTCGAGACGGTGTCGCCCTTGTAGTCGTGGGCAGGAAACACCAGCGTCTCCTCGGGCAATTTCAAGAGCCGGTTGAAAATCGAATCGTATTGTGCCCGCGCGCTGCCGTTCTGGAAATCGGTGCGGCCGGTGCCGCGGATCAGGAGCGTATCGCCGGTGAAGACGCGATCGCCCATCAGATAGCTATAGGAATCGTCGGTGTGGCCGGGCGTGTACATCACCTCGAGCGAGAGGCCCTCGATCGTCACCTTGTCGCCGTCGGCGACCCGCATCGCCACCACGTCGGCCTTGCTCTGCTCGCCCATGATGGTGACGCAGTGGGTGCGGTCGCGCAGCTCGCCCAGGCCCGTGACGTGGTCGGCATGCAGATGGGTATCGACCGCCTTGACCAGCTTGAGGTCGAGCTCGCGCAGCAACTGGCAGTAACGGTCGGCCTTCTCCAGCACAGGATCGAGGATTAGCGCCTCGCCGCCGTGGCGGCTCGCCAACAGATAGCTGTAGGTCCCGGAAACGCTGTCGAAGAGCTGGCGAAAGATCATGATTTATCTTTCAATTGATTGCCAATACTAGCACGTCAAGGCCGGACCAGCGTGTATCCGTTTTCGGTCAGGTGCAGGATCTGCCCGACACCGACCTGGACCGGGGTCGCGGCGGGGATGATGTCGGGCCGTTTGCCGGTTTCGCGCTCGACGGTGTCGACGGTATTGAGGCAGACGTCGAAACGAACGCCCTGCGCGATCAGGCTTTCGACCAGCTTGCGGTTGGAGCTCTCAGTGCGCAACAGATCGATCCCCGGACCGAACGCCACCACCTCGATCGCGACCTTGTCGGGGTCGTAGGCTTTCAGAAGGTTATAGGCGACGCTGATGACAAGCGCCTGCTTCTTCGCATCGTTGTCGGAGAGCTGCAGCACGATCTTGTGCTCGGCGAACGGCTTGTCCTGCAGCGGTGGCGCCTGCTGGGCGCGTAGTATCGGCGCGGCCGTTATCATCAGCAGCGCCGCGATCATCGCGCGGATTGTGGTGCGACTAGCCATCCCTGTCCTATGAAACCCGGGTTATCTTCGACGCCCTTTACCGCGATCCAGGAGTCCTGCCGGCTGGATAAGTTGCCGGAGCGCAGATGCTTGGCCAGCAAGTCCCACACTGGCGCGCCGGTCTGCTCGTTGACCGAAGCCCAGCCCGCGACCTTGTAGCTCTTTCCGGCTTCAAGAGCGCGGCCATTGTTGAGCTTTAGTTCGGAAATCCGCTGGCCCAGGGATTCCGCGGGTGCGCAGGTATAGGACAGGCCGCCAACGCGTACCATGTCGCCGCCCTGCTGATAATAGGGATCGGCATTGAAGAGATTGTCGCAGACGTCCTCCAGCACATCCTTGATCTGGCTGCCGGTCATTTTCTGCACGTAGGTTTCGGGATAGCTGATCGCGGTCTCCGCGAGCGCGTCCTCCATGGTCAAGGGCTGGCCGGCGAGCACCGTGACGCCCCAGCGGAAGCCCGGCGAGAGGGCAATTTCGGCATCGAGTTCGCTGCGCAGCGCGTCGCAGATCAACTGATCGATGGGACCTGAAAAATTGCCGCGGCGGTAGAGCAGCCGGTCGCTGGTTGCGATCTTGTCGAACCAGGCAGCATGCGTTTCGCGCATCTTCTCGATCAGAGCGCCCATCGCCTCATCAGGCTTCAACAGCTCCGAAAATACCGGCAGTAGGCGGTAGCGCACGCCATTGACCCTGCCCTTGGCCAGATCGAGGTCGAGCACGCCCAAAAATTTCCCGTTAGAGCCGGCATTGCTGACCAGCGTGGTGCCTGCGGCGTTCGTTACCCGAATCGGTTGCGGCACCGCATCGTGGGTATGACCGCCGAGAATGACGTCGATCCCGGTCACGCGGCTTGCGAGTTTCAAGTCGACATCCATGCCGTTATGCGACAGCAGGATCACCGCATCGACCTTGTCGGTCTCGCGCAAGGTATGGACGAGCTTCTGCAATTCCTCCTCGCGAATCCCGAACGTCCAGTCTGGCGTGAAGCGCTTTGGGTGCGCGATCGGCACGTAGGGAAAGGCCTGGCCGATCACGGCGACGCGGTAATCGCCGATTTCCTTGATGGTGGCCGGCTTGAACACGCGGCCCGAGGCGGCATCGAAAGCTTTTGCGTCGTTGAAGGCGGCTTCCTCGGTGAGGAAAACGTTCTGCGCCAGGAATTCGCCCTTGAAGCGCGTAAGATTCGCGCGCAGCGCCTCCTCGCCATAGGTGAATTCCCAATGGCCGGTCATCGCCTCGATGCCGAGCAGGTTCGCCGCGTCCACCATGTCGGCGCCCTTCATGGTGTTGGCGAGCCCGGTCCCCTGCCAGAGATCGCCGCCGTCGAGCAGCAGCGAGCGCCCCTCGCCGACGTCGCTGCGCAGCCGGTCGACCAACGTCTTCAGATGCGCAAAGCCGCCGAGCTTGCCGAAGCGCAACGCGGATTTCTCGAAATCAATGCTGGTGAAGGCATAGGCGTCGGCGCTGTCCTCGCCGATGCCAAAGCGGTCGAGAAAAGCCTTGCCGACCAGATGCGGCGGCTGGCCGGCCATCGCGCCGATGCCGATATTGACACTGGGTTCGCGGAAATAGACCGGCTTGAGCTGGGCATGCGTGTCGGTCATGTGCAGGATGCGGGCATTGCCGAAGCGCTCGAGATCGTAAGTGCTGGCGCTGTCGGCGGCGCGCGATCGGCGCAGCAGGCCCGCGGACAGCGCGGCACCGCCCGTCATGGAGAGAAAATCCCGGCGCCGAATGGTCATCGCGCGAATCTCCGCGGCACTAGCGGATTTCCATGTCTTTCCATCGTTCCTTCTCGCTGGTCGCCTGGAAGATCGAGGCTTTCGCCAGCGCCTCGGCTTCCTTCGCGGCGGCGACGGCCTGGTCGAAATTGCCGGCCGCCGCGGCCTTTTTTGCATCCGCAAGCGCAGCTTCCGTCGTGAGCCATTGATTGCGCAAGCTGCCCGCCTCCTTCTCCGCTGCATCGGCCGCCGCGTAAGCTGCGGTGAAGTCGGCCTCGGAGCTTGCCGCAAAAGCCGGTACCGATGCGGCGCCCAGAAAGCCAAAGATCAGCCGCAACGCTCGCATCCTGCTGCTCCCGTTGCCGCTCATGGCCGTGCGCCCGGGCCTGAGATCGGCAGCCCGTTGCTGAGATAGGACAGATAATATTCGAGATCGCGGTATTCGTCGGATTGCGGCGCGAGCGGCACGGCGCGGGTCTGGCTGTTGCAGGTCACGAAGCGGCGGCTGATCGTACCCATGCCGCTCCATTCGGAGCGGTAGATCGGCATCGCGTTGAGAATGCCGAGCGCAGGCGCCAAAATTTCGGCACGAAGCCGCTCGCCCGGGCTTTGCACATGGCAGCCGGCACAGGAGAAATTGAGCTGGCCGCGTCGGGTGTAGAAATAGCGCTTGCCGTCCTGATAGGCTTCGAGCGCGCGCGGGTCGTTCGGGATCTTGATAGCGAACGGCTTGCCGCGCGAGGTGAACGCCATGTAGGCGGTCAGCGAGGCCATCTCGTCCTTCACATAGGAGTAGGGCGCTTCGCCGTTTGCTTCGCGGCAGCGGTTCAAGGCGAGCTCGAGCGTTACGACCTTGCCTTCCTTTTCGTCGAAGTACGGATAGTTCTGGCGGATGCCGATGCCGCCGTCCGGGAAGCAGTCGGCGTAGGTCTTGCCGTTCTTGAACGGCTTCTCGAACATCTCCTTGCCGGCATCCAGCGCGAACTCGTAAGGCGGGAATTCTTCTTTCTCGAGCCATTGCTTGTGCATGTCCTCGTTCATGGAATAAGGACCGTTGACGAAGTCTTCGAGCTTCAGCTTCGGGAACTTGTTGGTGAAATAATCGCGGAACGTCTTGGCATCGGCCGCGGGGTCGGGCGTGTCGGCGGCGATTGCACGCGGCGCGACGGACGCCAGCGCGGCCAGCGCGGCGGAGGTAACCAGGATCGCGAAGCGCGCTTTCATCTTCTGCTCGATCTCTACTGGTGATCTACTAAATCTTGGCGGTGGTGGCGTCGGTCGCGCCCTTGTTGTCGACCCAACTGATCTTGAGGTCGTCGCCCTTCTTGGCCCCCTTGAAGGTGAACTTGACGTAAGGGTCCTTGGAAACGGCGGGACCCCAGTCGGCGAGGAACACGGTCTTGCCGTTATATTCAAAGGTCAGTTGCTGGATGAAATGCGCCGGGATCAGCGCTCCCTGCGCATCCTTGACATAGCCCGAATCCATCGGGTGCTGGACCAATGCCTGCACTTCGGTGTGGTCGCCGCTCGAGATTGCGCGCACGCGAATGGTCGATGCCATCTTGAACTCCTGCCCTATGTTTGGCGCATGATTTGGTCGGAAAACCGGTTCCCACGCCGTATCAAGTACGGGCAGGCTTTTTCCGGATCATGCGCAATCAGCCGCCGCAGCCGCCGACCGTGACTTTGACTTCCTTGGTTGCGCTGTAGAGCTTGCCGCCGGCCTCCACGATCGCAATCACGTTGGTGGTCTTCTGCATCTTCAGACGGTTGGCGACGCTTGGAAGCGTGCCTTCCGGAATCACGTAGGAGGCCGCCAGTGCGTTCGGATTTTCGCTGACCAGCAATGCGATCGAGGTGACGTTCTCGAGCGTCGTCGCGACCGAGATCGGAACCACCGCGCCGTTTTCGGCGATTTCCGGCGCGTCGAGCTTGACCTTGTCGGAGGCCTCCGCGGTCTTGCCGTAGAGCGACTTGATCGCGTCGGCGTCGCTCTTCTGCTTGAACGCGTCCTCGGGATATTTGTCGTTGGCTGCAGCCAAGGCGAGGCTGAAGGGCGCATTGCACAGGCCCAGCAGCGTGAAGCAGCCCACGCCTTTCAGAACGAGGCGACGCGTGGCGGAAAACCGGTCGTCGGCGCTGCTCATGGTCGAGTCTCCAAAAAAACGTTCCGTCACAAGGTCCGCAGAAAATCCACGATCTCGTTGATCTCCTGCTCGGTCAAGATGCGATTTCGTCCGAACGGCGGCATCATGGTCAAGGGATTGCGCTTGGTCTCATCGGTCACGATGGCGACAAGGTCGTTGCGATCGGGGTATTTGCTTTGGATGTCCTTCAGGGCCGGCCCGATCGTGCCGGCGAGATCGCCGCCTCTGATATCGTGACAGGTCAGGCAATTGCCCTTGCCGCGATCGAAGGCGAGTTTCTGCCCCTCGGCGACCGTCGAGTCCGCGCGCACCGGGCCCGCAGCGGTTGCAGCCGCGAGCGACAGTGCAAGCAGGGCGGTCATGATTGGAGCGTGGTTGGCCAAGGCGCGCTTGCCTGCTGCTTTATTGCGATTGCATGGTGTCGAGCGGTCCGATCGTGTGCGGCGTGAGATTTCTGCCCTCTGCCGTCGACGTGATCTTGACGTCGGCAGGATTGACACACGCACTCATGCACCGCTGCGCGTTGGTATCAGGTCGCGGATCGGTCCAGGTGAAATTCTCGCGATTGGGCATTTTGACTTCCGGCAAACTGACGCGATCGGCAACGAAATCGCTCTGGACGACGTCGTTGAGGTTCAGAATATAGGCGGTCAAAGCATAAACGTCGTCGGATGACAATGAGTGCGGCGTTGGGAACGGCATGGCGCGATTAATGTAGTCGAATAGCGTGGACGCGAAGGGCCAATAGCTGCCGACGGTCGGCTCTGGGCGGTCGTCCCTGAGCGTACCTGTGCCACCCGCGAGCTTCGGATAGCGGCCTTCGCCTTCGCCGAAAGTTCCATGACAGGCGGCGCATTGATCCGCGAAAACCACCGCACCCCGCTCAACCGAGCCTTTGCCGGGCGGAAGGCCAAAGCCATCATCGCCGCGGACGTCGATATCCCATCCGGCCATCTGCGCGGGTGTGGCCGTGGTGCCATAGCCATAATGCCCGGGCTCGCCGGCGGCCGCTGCGGTCGCGGTCATGATGCCTGCAACCAGCGCCAAGCCCCGCCCAAATCCAAGCCCAAATCCAGATCTAGCCGAGCTGAACATCGAACACGCTTCCGTCGGGCTTGACCTGCCAGGTTTGGATCGCATTGTTGTGATAGACCGAATTGGTCCCGCGCAGTTTTCGCAAGTCTTCGATCGTCGGCTGGACATAGCCGGTTTCGTCGATCGCACGCGATTCCAGCAGGGACGGTCCGCCCTCCCAGCGCCAGGGCAGCGTGAATTTGGTCAGCGCCTTCGAGCGCACCGGCTCGTGGAGTTGCGCGCTTTCCCAATTGACGCCGCCGTCGACGGAGACGTCGACACGCTTGATCTTGCCGCTGCCGCTCCATGCCAGCCCACGGATTTCGTAAAGGCCGGGGCGATTGAGCGGCTTTTCCGGGCAGGGGAAGGTGATGACGGACTTGGCGTCGATCAGAAAGGTAAATCCGCGTGCGGTGCCGTCGGGCATCAGGTCAGTGTATTTCGAGGTCTCTTCGCGGGAGAACCACGGCCGGTCGCCGAGCTTGATCCGGCGCAGCCACTTGATGTTGACGTTGCCTTCCCAGCCCGGCACCACCAGCCTTAGGGGGTAGCCCTGTTCGGGCCGCAGCGCCTCGCCGTTCTGGGCATAGACCACGAGGCAGTCGTCGAGGCATTTGTCGAGCGGCAGGCTGCGATTCATGTGCGCGCCGTCGGCGCCTTCGACCATCGCCCATTTCGCTTCCTGGTTGATCCCGACTTCGTCCAAGAGGGTCGAAAGCCTGACGCCGGTCCATTCCGCGCAACCGATCATGCCGTGGGTGAACTGCAGCGAGTTCAACTGCGCGGCGCGCCATTCCATGCCGCCATTGGCCGGGCATTCGATGAAATGAATGCGCGAGACCTGCGGAAAGCGCACGATATCCTTCATGGTCAAGATCAGCGGGCGGGCGACCAGGCCATGGATCATCAGCCGGTGCTGATCCGGGTCGATATCGGGGCGCCCGGCATGATGGCGTTCGAAGAACAGGCCGTTCGGCGTGATGATGCCGTGCAGGTCCTGCAGCGGCGAAAAGCTGACCGACGATTCGGTGCCGGCCGTGAGCCACGGCACGTTGCGCCTGATGACGCCGGCTTCAGCGTCGGCGGGCCTGCCATAGGGCCGGTCGACGACCCCGGCGCCGATCGATTGCGACCACGGCGGGTCCGAAGGCGGGGAAGCTGGTCCATTTTCAGCATGGCCGGGTTTTGCGCCGAACGCGAGGTTGCCGGTCAGGGCCGCGCCGAGACCCAGGAAGGAACGCCTGCCCAGCTCCGGGCGCGCGCCTGTGGGCGCCGAGAGCAAGGATATTCTGCGCCAGAGGTCAGGCCGCACGTTTCCTTCCCTTCGCGGAGTTGTCGCCACATCATTTATTGCTTTTTTGCAGATCTATCGGCATTGGCTAATTTAGTCAATGCTAAATTATGGCTGGAGCGATAACGTGATGTCGGCGCCTTCTCGGCGCAGACATCAATCCGGAAGTGAAGCCATGAGATTAGCTGCAACCAGCCCAAAAAAGATGCCCGCCGGGACTGGCGCCGATGAGGCAGCGGCATTGAAGGAACTGACAAAGCAGGCCGGCGATGCCGCGCAGCTCCTGAAATTGCTCGGCAACGAGAAGCGGTTGCTGATCCTTTGCTTTCTTGCCGCGCGCGGCGAGATGACGGTAGGGGAGCTCGTTGACGTCGTGCAATTGAGCCAATCGGCGCTGTCGCAGCACCTGGGCAAGCTGCGCGCGGATGGCCTGGTGGCATTCCGGCGGACGTCGCAAACGTTGCACTACCGCGTCGCCGACAAGCGCGCGTTGCGCGTGCTGCAGGTACTCAAGGAAATCTTTTGCGGGAACCTGAAGTGAAACGACTGGTCCTCGCCGCATTGCCATCTGGAACTGGAGCCATCGCAGTTCAAAGCTGATAGACCCTGATTGAGCCAATCGCATGGGGCTGACATGGCGGAATACGTCGTCGAATTCGGCAAGGATGGCAGGCGGATCGAGCCGGACGGGCGTCTCGACGCGGCCGCGTTCCACCGCAATCACGAGCCGATCTGGGCGGTGCTGCAGAAGCACCTCACTGGAAGGTCCGGCGAGGTACTGGAGGCCGGCAGCGGCACCGGCCAGCATGTCGTGTTCTTCGCAAAATCCACGCCCGACATCGTCTGGTGGCCGAGCGATTTCAACGAACAGCATCTGAAAAGCATCGCCGCGTGGCGTGCGCATGCGGCGCTAGCGAACATTCGCCCGCCGCAGCGGATCGATCTCTCCGATCCCGCCTGGCGTCCGGAGTTGCCGGATGGCACCGCTCCACAACCATTGCTGGCGTTGTTCTGCGCCAACGTCATCCACATCGCGCCGTGGCGCGTGGCCGAGGGCCTGCTTGCCGGCGCCGGACGGTATCTGCGCAGCGACGGGTTATTGTTCCTCTACGGTCCGTTCAAGCGCGACGGCAAGCACACCGCGCTCTCCAACGCCGTGTTCGATTCGAGCCTGCGCGAAGGCAATCCCGAATGGGGTGTGCGCGACATTACCGATCTCGAAAAGCTTGCGTCCAGCGCTGGCCTCACGCTGCGCGAGACCGTGGACATGCCCGCCAACAATATGATTCTGGTGTTCGGGCGCAAATAGTTTCGCCGCTTATTGCGCCGGCTGGTCGTGCCAGCCGATCTTGTTCTTCAGGAAGCCATAGCCCAGCACCTGAAACGCGGCGATTTCCTTGTTGTCCTTGCCGTAGCCGTGACCGCCGGCTGCCGGCTCGTAGAAATAGGCTTCATAGCCCATCGCCTGCAGCTTCGCCGTCATCTTGCGCGCGTGGCCGGGATGCACGCGATCATCGCGGCGCGTGGTGGCGATCAGGATCGGTGGGTATTTCTGCCCGGGCTTTGCAGCGTGATAGGCGGAATAGGTTTGCAGCCAGGCCCATTCCTCCGGCTTGTCGGGATCGCCGTATTCCGCAATCCAGCTCGCGCCCGCCAACAGCTTCGTGTAGCGGCGCATGTCGATCAGCGGAATGGTGCAGAACAATGCGCCGAAGCGTTCGGGATAGCGGGTTAGCATGTTCGTGATCAGGATGCCGCCATTGGAGCCGCCGTCGCCGGCAATCCGCTCGGGACGCGTGACGCCGCGACGCACGAGATCGACCGCTACCGCGGCAAAATCATCATGGGCGAGCCGCTTGCCGGCAAGGCGGCCGGCATCATGCCAGCGCGTGCCGAACTCGCCGCCGCCGCGGATATTCGCCTGCACCGTGGTGCCGCCGCGTTCAAGCCAGAGCTTGCCGAGGGCCGCGTTGTAGTAAGGCCGCACCGCGAGGCCGAAACCGCCGTAAGCGGTAATATAGACCGGCGCATCTCCGGTCTCCGTGCTTGGTCCGGTCTGCACATAGGGAATGCGTTCGCCGTCGATCGAAACGGCTTCGTGCTGGGTGACGACAAGCCCTTCGGCGATGAAGGTGCGCGGCGCCTGCTTCAGCAATGTCGGGCTGGCGAAGCCTTCAATCAGCGACAGCGACGACGGCGTCAACGGATCCTGGATGTTGGCGAGCAGGTCGCCATTGTCTTCACCCTGGTAGACATCGAGACGCCAGACGTCGATCGTGCCGATTTTGGGTAATCCCGGCAGGCTGGCGCAGGTCCAGCCATCGGTGGACGGCGTCCAGACTTCGAAGACCGGTCGCAATTCATCGAGGATGGCAAGCACCAGTTTCCCGGCAGCCCAGAACATGCCCTGCAGCGCGCGCCGCGGCGCTGGTTCGAGAATAGTCGCAAAACGGCGATCGCCCGCCAGAAAAGCCGAGAGCGATATGCCAAGCACCGTATCCGGCGCGTAGCTCGTTCCACCTGCCGTCCACGCCGAGCGAAGTTTCACGGTGAACCAATCCCCGTGCGCCTGCATCCAGATGTCGGTCGGGACGTCAAGTTTGGAGCTCGCGCCGGACTCGTCGCCGAGCCAAAGATTGTAGTTGAAGAAATCGAGCTGCTCGATGAACCATACCCGGCGATTGGCGTCGGTGCGATCGACATCGGAAAACACCCGGATGTTGCCGGGGGACGTCTCGAACACCACGGGCGCGCGAGCGACGTCTGTGCCGCGCCGCCACAGCCTGACGGTTCTGGCGTAGCCGGAGGTCGTCGCCATGCCTTCGCCATAGGCGCTAGACAGCAACAGCGTATCGGCATCGAGCCATTCGGCGCCGCTCTTTGCTTCCGGCAGAACGAAGCCATCGTCGACGAAGGCCTTTGCGTCCAAATCGAATTCTCTTTCCGTGGAGGCATCGCTGCCGCCGCGCGAGAGGCTTAGGATGGCGCGCGAATCGTTTCCCGGAAGCATCATCGCGCCAGCCGGAAGCCAGTCTTTGCCTTCACCGGCAGCCAGCCGGTCTAGATCGAGGAGAATTTCCCATTCCGGATTTGGCTTGCGGAATTCCGCAAGGGTAGTCCGCCGCCAGATCCCGCGCGGGTTGTTGGCATCCTTCCACAGATTATAGAGACGCCCGCCGCGCCGCGTGACATAGGGGATATTGTCCGGCCGGTCGTAGATCGCCGCCAGCAAGTCGCGATCTCTGGCAAATTCGGCGCTGGCGAATTTCTCCAGCGTCAAGCTGTTTTGCCGCTCCACGAAATCGAGCGCGCGCTGGCCTTCGATCTCCTCGAGCCACAGATACGGATCGTCATCGGGGGCAGCGAGGGTGGGTCTTTCGTCGATCGGCACGATCCGAACTCCGCGGTGATTTCCCGTTCGCTAAAGCAACAATTTCGCTAAAGCAGCAATATGGCAAATCTGTCATTAACCCGGCTCGACGCGTGCCGTCCAATGGGCGTCATCGGCATAGCCCGCGCCCGCTGGCGCGGGTTGATCGGCAGACTTCATCACTCCATAGTGATTCACCGATTGAGCGCGGCCCGAAGGGCTCGAAGCGGAAGTGCCGATGATCGACGTGACTGCGACCAACGAAATCGCCGATGACGCGCGCGTGCGGGCCAATGTGGTGCGGCTTGCGGCGGCGCAGGCGCTGACCGGCGCCAATTCGGCTGTGATTTTTGCCACCGGCTCGATCGTCGGCGCGACGCTCGCGCCCGACGTCTCGTTCGCGACCGTACCGATATCGATGTACGTGCTGGGGCTCGCTGCCGGAACCTTGCCGACCGGCGCGATCTCGCGCGCCTATGGCCGCCGCGTGGCCTTCATCATCGGCACCGGCTGTGGCGCGGCTACCGGCCTGCTCGGCGCGTTCGCCATTCTGCATGGCTCGTTCTGGTTGTTCTGCGCCGCGACCTTCCTCGGCGGGCTCTATGGCGCGGTGGCGCAATCCTATCGCTTTGCCGCCGCCGACGGCGCCAGCGTGGCATACCGGCCGAAGGCGGTGTCGTGGGTGATGGCCGGCGGCGTGTTCGCCGGCGTGCTCGGTCCGCAGCTCGTGCAATGGACCATGGACATCTGGCAGCCTTATCTGTTCGCGTTCAGTTTTGTGATGCAAGCCGTGGTCGCGCTGGTGGCGATGATCATTCTGACCGGCGTTGACGCGCCGAAGCCGGCGCCGGCGGATCTGCATGGCGGCCGTCCGCTGTTCGACATCGTGCGGCAGCCGCGCTTCATCGCGGCCGCGCTGTGCGGGATCATCGCCTATCCGATCATGAATCTGGTGATGACCTCGGCGCCGCTGGCGATGAAGATCTGCGGGCTCTCACTCAGCGATTCCAATTTCGGCATTCAGTGGCATATCGTCGCGATGTACGGCCCGAGCTTCTTCACGGGCTCGCTGATCGCGCGGTTCGGCGCGCCTGCGATCGTCGCACTCGGCCTGACGCTTGAAGCCGCTGCCGCGACCATCGGTCTTGGCGGCATCACCGCGATGCATTTCTGGGCTACGCTGATTTTGCTCGGGATGGGCTGGAATTTCGGCTTTATCGGCGCGTCCGCCTTGGTGCTGGAGACGCATCTGCCGCAGGAGCGCAACAAGGTCCAGGCATTCAACGATTTCTTGGTGTTCGGGATGATGGCGGTCGGGTCGTTTTGCTCCGGCCAGCTCCTGGCAAATTACGGCTGGTCGGCGGTGAACATGGTGGTCTATCCGCCGCTGCTGCTCGGGCTTGTGGTGCTGGCGCTGACGTCGTTCGCCAAGCGGCGCAGGCGGCTGCAGGTGATCGACGAATTCCCCGAGCCGAGCATTTAGGGCGTTTCCCAGCGAAGTGGGCACCGGTTCGCCGTCCAAAGAACGCGTCCAAAAAAACGAGAGCCTCCGTTCCGATTCGATCGGAACGACGGCTCTAGTGCCAACTGCTGACATTTCGGCGGCAGTCGAAGCTTCTTGCTTGTTCTTCTGCTAATGACGCGACGAACAGCAAGAGAAGAAGCGTGGACGCGTCCAGTCACTTCACGATCGACGAAACATCTTTGTGCTATGACGGTTGGCGGATCGTCGTGGTCTGCTTTCTGGTCGCGACCTTCGGCTGGGGCCTCGGCTTCTACGGCCAGACCGTCTATCTCGCTGAGTTGCATCGTGCGAACGGCTGGTCAGCCTCGCTGGTCTCGGGCGCGACGACCTTCTTCTATCTGTTCGGCGCCCTGATCGTGGTCTTCGTGGCCGAGGCCGTGAGGAAGTTCGGCCCGCGCAACTGCCTGCTGGCAGGCCTGTTTGCGCTTGCCGCGGCCGCGGTCGCAATCGGTCAGGCGCGCGCGCCCTGGCAGCTCTACGCCGCCAACGCGCTGCTCTCGTTCGCGTGGGCCGGCACCAGCCTTGCCATCATCACCAATACGCTCAGCCTCTGGTTCGACCAGAAGCGCGGCATGGCGATCAGCCTGGCGCTGAACGGCGCGAGTTTCGGCGGCATCGCCGGCGTGCCGCTGCTCGTCATCGCAGTTGGCCGTTTCGGCTTTCCCGGCGCCATGATCGCGACCGCGATCGCGATCATGTTGCTGGTCGTTCCCGTCGTCCTGATCTTCGTAGGACAACCGCCGCATCATCTGAGCGCGGCGGCCGTCACGACGGCTGCGAATTCGCCGTCGCCGACGCAAATCCGCGCGCGCGCGTTGCGCGATATCGGCTTCCTGTCGGTGTCGATCGCGTTCGCGCTGGTCTTGTTCGCGCAAGTCGGCTTCATCGTGCACCTCATCTCGTTCCTGGATCCCGTGATCGGGCGCGAACACGCCGCGGTCGCGGTGGCGCTGTTGACCGCAATGGCGATGGCCGGGCGCGTGCTGTTCTCGACCGTGATCGACCGGCTCAACCAGCGGCTGGCCTCGGCGCTCTCGTTTCTCAGTCAGGCTGCAGCGCTCGCAATCGTCATCGATTCGCGCAACGAAACCCTCTTGATCGCCGCCTGCGCGCTGTTCGGCTTCTCGGTCGGCAACCTGATCACGCTGCCGTCGCTGATCGTGCAGCGCGAGTTCGACCCGCGCGCCTTCGGCGTCTTGATCAGCCTGATCACGGCGATCAGCCAAGTCACCTACGCCTTCGGCCCCGGCGTGGTCGGCCTCTTGCGGGATCGCTCCGGAAGCTATTCGCTGCCGTTCTACGGCTGCATGGCGCTGGAAGTGACCGCGGCGGTGCTGATCATGCTTCCCGCTGCCGCAAGAGGTCGTCGAGGTCGAGCCGGTGCGTGAACATCGCGAGCGACCCGTCAGGTCCGCGCGGCCATAATTCCTTGGGGCGGTCCCAACAAAGCTCGACGCCGTTCTCGTCGTGATCGCGTAAATAAAGCGCCTCGCTGACGCCGTGATCGCTGGCGCCGTCGAGCGGAATGCCGGCCCTCATCACGCGGTAGAGCGCGTCGGCGAGCGCCGGCCGGGTCGGGTAGAGAATCGCGGTGTGGAACAGCCCTGTTGTGCCGGGCGGCGGCGGATGGCCGCCCTTGCTCTCCCACGTGTTCAGCCCGATGTGGTGATGATAGCCGCCGGCGGAAATGAACGCCGCGCCCGAGCCGATGCGCTGCATCAGCTCGAAGCCGAGCACGCCGCAATAGAAGGAAAGCGCGCGATCGAGATCGGCGACCTTGAGATGGACATGCCCGATGCGGGTGCTGGCGATGATGGGTGGGTTGTCGGGCATGGTTGTTCTCCGCTTGCTTTCTTACCTCGGCCCGCCTGCGGGGGAGAGGTCGAAATTCGCGTCAGCGAATTTCGGGTGAGGGGGACTATCCGCGAGTCCTAATATGGGGAGAAAGCCCCTCACCCCAACCCTCGCAGCGCGAGCTTTGCTCGTCTCGTCCCGCGAAAAAGCGGGGGAGAGGGAGTGCTCTCAAGCAAGCTCCGAGACCTGCCCTTCCGGTAGTCCGAATTCGAAGGTGTTCAGCGTCATCGATACCATCGAGTAATAGCCGCACAGCCCGATGATCTCGACCAGCCCGCGCTCGCCGAGCAGTTTGACGGCATCGTCATAGAGCGCCTTCGGAAGGCCATGGCCCTCATGCAGCGCGCGGGCGACCTCGTAGATCATCCGGCCCTTCGGCTCGTCGAAGTCGGGCGTGCGGCGGTCGCGGATCGCGTCGATGATCTTTTCGTCCATGCCGCCCTTGAGCGCGAGCCGCTTGTGTGCCCACCATTCGTAATGCGCGGTGAAATGCCGCGCGGTGACCAGGATCGCGATCTCCGACAATTTCGCCGGAAACATGGTATTGAAGCGCAGCACTTCGCCCAGCCGGGTGGCGTGGCGCGCCATTTCCGGGCTGTTGAGCCACGCCATCATCGGCGCCGGCGGGGCGCCGCGCTTGCCGGCGATCGCCTCGTCGTAGGTTTCTTTCTGGTCCGCGCTCATTTCGCCAGGCGAAAGCAGTTTTAGGCGCATCTCGGTTTCCTGTTGTTTTTCAATCGTTACGGCATGAGCGATACACCCGATCATGGCTTGAGACCACCTCCGCCATGGCAGTAGCTGGCGCACAGATGTATTGAAATACGCGAACCGCGCGGGCTAAGGTCGCCGCAACGATCTTTACAATGGAAACGCGCCGATGCCCGATCTGGAAAAATTCCGCCGCGAGAGCCGCGCCTGGCTGCAAGCCAATTGTCCACCCGAGATGCGGAAGCCGATGACCTCAGACGAGGATACGTTCTGGGGCGGGCGCAACGCCAAATTCTCCTCCGAGCCGCAGCGCATCTGGTTCGAACGGATGCGCGACAAGGGCTGGACCGTGCCGCATTGGCCGAAGGAATATGGCGGCGGCGGCCTTGATGGCGAGGAAGCCAAGATCGTGCGGCAGGAAATGTCGGCGATCGGCGCGCGTCAGCCTTTGACCTCGTTCGGCATCTCCATGCTCGGCCCCGCGCTGTTGAAATACGGCACGGACGAACAGAAGAAGGAACATCTGCCGAAGATCACCGCCGGCCTCATCCGCTGGTGCCAGGGCTATTCCGAGCCGAACGCCGGCTCCGACCTCGCCTCGCTGCAGACCCGCGCCGACAGCGACGGCGACGATTTCATCATCAACGGCCAGAAGATCTGGACCTCCTACGCGAACTACGCGGACTGGATTTTCGGTCTGGTGCGCACCGATACCTCCGCGAAGAAACATGACGGCATCAGCTTCATTTTGTTCGACATGGCCTCGAAAGGCGTCTCGACCAAGCCGATCCTCTTGATCTCTGGCCGCTCGCCGTTCTGCGAAACCTTCTTCGACAATGTGCGCGTGCCCAAGTCGCACGTGGTCGGCACCGTCAATCGCGGCTGGGATGTCGCGAAATATCTGCTGCAGCACGAGCGCGCGATGATCTCCGGCATGGGCGAGCGCGGCGTTGGGCGACCGCTCGGCCAGGTCGCAGCCGATTCGATCGGCTCCGACGAGCAGGGCCGGCTGGAAGATCCGATCCTGCGCGGGCAGATCGCGGCCTTCGAGATCGACGAGGCAGCGCTCGCGGCCGCCGCCGAGCGCGCGGTCGATCTTGCCAAAGCCGGCCAAGCGCATCCGGCGTTTTCGTCGGCGATGAAGTATTACGGCACCGAATTGAACAAGCGCCGCTACGAAATCCTGATGTCGGCGGGCGGCATCGATGCGCTCGAATGGGAGAGCGAACGCTCGAAAGGTGGCGCCCGGCCGCGGGCCTGGCTCCGCACCAAGGCCAACTCGATCGAAGGCGGTACCTCCGAGGTGATGCTTGGCATCGTCGCCAAGCGCATCCTCGATCTGCCGGGGGCCTAGAAAAAACGCCTCGTCCTGAGCAGCGCGCTTGCGCGTCTCGCAGGATGAGACGACGTTGGCCTCATGGTTCGAGACGGCGCAAGAGCGCCTCCTCACCCTGTAGGTGGACAGCGAAATCAGTCGAAGATCACTTTAACGGAACACCATATGGCCCTCGTCCTTACCGAAGAACAATCCATGCTGCGCGACAGCGCGCGCGGTCTCATCAGCGACAAGGCGCCGGTGTCGCATCTGCGGCAACTGCGCGATACGAAGGACGCGACCGGCTTTTCCCGCGAGCTGTGGAAGACCTTTGCCGGGATGGGATTTACCGGACTGTTGGTGCCGGAAGATTTCGGCGGCAGTGGGCTCGGCTGCGTCGAAGCCGGCGTCGTGATGGAAGAGATAGGCCGCACGCTGATGCCGTCGCCCTTCCTCTCCACCGCCGTGCTCGCGGCGTCCGCACTGTCGCGCGGCGGCAGCGCTGCGCAAAAATCAGAACACCTGCCAAAAATCTCGGCCGGGTCGCTGATCGCCGCGCTCGCGATCGATGAGGGTGCAAAACATCGGCCGCGGCAGACCAGATTGCAGGCGGTGCGCTCCGGTAACGGTTTTAAGCTGAACGGCTCAAAGGCCTTCGTGGTCGACGGCCATGTTGCCGATCTCCTAATCGTGGTGGCGCGCTCCGCGGGTAGCGCCGGCGAGCGCGACGGATTGACGCTGTTTTTGGTTGATCCCAGGACCAAGGGGATTGCGACCGAGCGTACCGCGATGGTCGATTCGCACAACGCGGCGCGAATCGAATTCGACAATGTCGAGATCAATGCCGATCATGTGCTCGGCGAGGTCGATCAGGGCTTTGCGCTGTTGGAAGGTGTGCTCAATATCGGCCGCGGCGCGGTCGCTTCCGAAATGGTGGGCTTGAGCGAGGAGGTGTTCGGGCGCACCGTGTCCTACCTCAAGGAGCGCAAGCAGTTCGGCAAGCCGATCGGTGAATTCCAGGTGCTGCAGCACCGCGCCGCCCAGCTCTATATCGACATCGAGATCACTCGCGCCGCGGTCCTGAAGGCGTTGCAGACGCTCGATGGCGATTTCGAGAATGCGGCCGCCGCGGTCGCGGTGGCGAAAGCGCGCGCCGGCTCGACCGCGACGCGCGCGGTGCAGGAAGGCGTGCAGATGCACGGCGGCATGGGCATGACCGATCAGTTCGACATCGGCTTTTTCATGAAGCGCGCGCGTACCTGCGAAGAATTGTTCGGCGATGCCAATTTCCACGCCGACCAGTTGGCGCGGCGAAGGAGTTATTGAAGACGCTACTCCGCCGCCTGCAGCACCGGGCCGGCCTTCTTCGGCGCGATCCAGAAAGCACCGGGCCGTTCGAACAGGAAGTTGGCTCGCGCGGCCAACGCGATCCGCCAGATCGCTACCGAGCCGACGACGCCAACAATGGTGACGATGAGCGAGACCGTGCCGATATCATGGATCAGGCCGGTCTTCAGCAGCAGCGTCCGGGTCGAAGCCATCGGCAGGAAGAAGGCGAGATAGATCACGATTGAATGCTCGCCGCAGAAGCGTAGGAAATTGAGCCAGTGCGCACGGGCCAACAGCGTGCCTGTTGTGACGATGGCGCAGGCGCCCGAAAGCCCCAGCATCAGCGAAATGATCGGCCACTCGCTGACACCGAGCGCGACGAGGCCGGCGTTGACGATGGCCCACATCGCGAGCACGGCCAGCGCCAGCGTCGGATGCGCACGTGCGCGGTTCGAGAGCGCCAATACGGTTTCGGCAAACAGGTAGCCGCTATAGATGTAGACGAATTGCGCGCAGAACTCGTCGATCACAGTCCAGCCGGTTGCGATATGCGCGCTCTCCAGCAGCGCCGCCACGCCCCAGACCAGCGGCGGCGGCAGGCGGCGTATCAGTTTTATGACAACGAAGAACACCGGCAGCAGGTAGATGAACCACAACGTGCCGAACGGTTCGATGAAGGATTCCAGATACAGAAATCCGACATGGCCCCAACCTGTCTCGGCGGCAAAAGACGGCGCCTTGAAGCCGAACTGGATGGTTACCCACAGCACGTAGAAATAGGCGAAATGCACCACCTTACGGTCGAGATAGGTCCGCCAGTCGCGGTCGATCACGAGCGGGAGGAAAAGCCCCGAAATCAGGAAGAAATCCGGCATCCGGAACGGCTTTGCGAAGGCGACCACAGCATGCATGAAGCCAGTCTGGGCACTGGCCAGTTCGACCCCCAGCACCGAATGCATCATCACCACCATGACGATGCAGATGCCCTTGGCGCAGTCCACCCAGTCGATGCGGCCGTCGGCGGCAGGAGCCGCGGGACGCTCGGTCGCGGCGGATGTGCCGTTTGGTGTCATCGGTGTCCCTTTATAGCGCGGTAGCGCGGCATCATCGGGGTAAGCGGTTTCTTTCCCCTTTATTCATACAAGGGACATGCCGATTTCTTCCTTTCCCCTCTGCCGCCAAATGCTTTAAGAGGCGATCGCGTTAACCATTCGGGACGGATTGTTTCATGCGAATTGCCATGATCGGCACGGGTTATGTCGGGCTGGTTTCCGGCGCCTGTCTTGCGGATTTCGGCCACCAGGTCACCTGCGTGGACAAGGACGGGGAGAAGATCGCAAGCCTGCGCCGCGGCGAAATCCCGATCTTCGAGCCAGGGCTCGATGCGCTGGTCGCCGCCAATGTCAAAGCCAAGCGGCTCGATTTCACCACCGAGCTTTCGGCGCCGGTGGCCGAGGCCGATGCGGTGTTCATCGCCGTCGGCACGCCGTCGCGGCGCGGCGATGGCCATGCCGACCTCACTTATGTCTACGCCGCCGCGCGCGAGATCGCGAGCGCGCTCTCCGGCTTCACGGTGGTCGTCACCAAATCCACCGTGCCGGTCGGCACCGGCGACGAGGTCGAGCGATTGATCCGCGAGGCCAATCCTTCCGCCGATGTGGTGATTGCCTCAAATCCGGAATTCCTGCGCGAGGGCGCGGCGATCCGCGACTTCAAATTTCCCGACCGCATCGTGGTCGGCACCTCCGACGAGCGTGCGCGAAGGGTGCTCGGCGACGTCTACCGGCCGTTGTCGCTGAACCAGGCGCCGCTGATGTTCACCGCGCGGCGCACCGCAGAGCTGATCAAATATGCGGCCAATGCTTTCCTCGCCACCAAGATCACCTTCATCAACGAGATCGCCGATCTTTCCGAGAAAGTCGGCGCCGATGTGCAGGAAGTCGCGCGCGGCATCGGGCTCGACAACCGCATCGGCTCGAAATTCCTGCATGCGGGGCCGGGCTTCGGCGGCTCGTGCTTCCCGAAGGATACCCGCGCGCTGATCAAAATCGCGCTCGATCATGACGTGCAACTGCGCATCGTCGAGGCGGTGCTTGGGGTCAACGACAACCGCAAGCGCGCGATGGCCCGCAAGGTCGCCGCCGCCGCTGGCGGCAGCCTGCGTGGCAAGACGGTCGCCGTGCTCGGCCTCACCTTCAAGCCCGATACCGACGACATGCGCGAGGCGCCGTCGATCCCGCTGGTGACGGGGCTGCTCGACATGGGCGCCAGGGTGCGCGCGCACGATCCGGTCGGCATGGAGCAGGCGCGCCGCGAACTGCCGGACATCGACTATTACGACGACCCCTATGCCTGCGTGAAAGGCGCGGATGCGATGGTGGTCGTCACCGAGTGGGTGCAATACCGCACCCTCGACCTGGAACGATTGAAGCGCGACATGGCGCAGCCGGTCGTCGTCGACCTGCGCAATATCTATCGTTCCGAAGACATGGCGGCACACGGTTTTACTTACGAGAGCGTCGGGCGCGCGCCCTTGCCGCGGGGGGGTGACCTAAGGGTAGCTCTGAACCTCCCCATGGCTAAAGCCAGGGGGTTCTGAGAGAGGCAGAAGGCAGTCTTTCCGGGGCTCTCGCGGTCTCTGTTTGCAGAGGCGCTACATCATCCCCGGCCTCGACGGCCGGCCCGACACTCTTGATCCGGCGACCCGCTCTAACGCCATTACGGATGTGGGGTTGGGCAAAGCCCTTCCCGCTTGCAGGTTGAAGTGCACTCGACATCGCCGTCCTCAGGAGCGGTTCCGCACTGGCCCAAGCGATCTTGACTTGGGGAATGTCGAGCAAATTCGTATCGCAGCATGTCGCAAGAAACGCGCTGTAGAGATCACGTTGAACCGGCTCTGTCCTGCCATCGCCGAACACATGAACCCGCTGCGAGAGCGGCTTCTTGATGTATTCGCCCGTGGTATGATCGAACTGGCTCAACCGTGTATGCCGGGTTTTGATCTCAATCACTCCACCGCCAGCACTTGCAGCCTTGCGCTGAAGCATCGAGATCAACATTCCTGGCGCACGCACTTTCACGCTGCGACCGTAGTTCTTCTGAAATGACTTGTAGCTCAACTCCTCTGTTTTGATGGTTGTCCCTTGACCGAGAATGCGGTTCGCCAACTCGCCATGCGATCGCTTGCGCTCGGCAGCCAATACTCGATCGCGCTCGCGTTTCGAAGCGGCAAGCGCCTGATAGCGCTGCGACCTGTTCCACCTTCTCTTACCCTTGATCGCGCGCCCTTTGGCATCGAAGTTGTCCAGGTTGGTTGCACGTCGCGAGCGGTCCATCGCGCGCTGGATCCGCCGGCAGTCGTTCCACGGTTCGACGACGCTCGGGCATAACTGCTCCAAAATAGCGTCGTCGCTTGATACCGCCGCGATGCTGGACGGCCCGATGTCGAGTCCGACAGTACCGTCCTTGGTGGTGTGCGTAGCGGGCGGCAAGCCCTCTTGCACCAACTGGCAAAACCAGCGAACGCGGCCCTTGATCTCGCGCCGGATAATGCGGACATACTTGGTCCTGGCCGCGAGCGCTTCTCTTTGCCAATCGCGTTTGTCCTTTGGATCGAGCATAAGCGGCAGCACAAGGCCGCTGTAGTGCACGGCCGGAACCGGCTCGGCGCGGTAGCGGATCACAGCGTCCGCTTTGCCCTCGATGCTGTTCAGCCGGTTTAACGATTTGAACCGTGGGCGGCCGCGCTTGCCAAACGCATACTGCTCGGCTGCCCGGAACGCGCGCAAACTCGTGGTTTGCGTGTCGTGGCTGCCGAGGTGATCGCCGATCCAGCAGGCATTGCGGCAGGAGAGCGCATGCTTTTCAATCTCGCGCGAGGTGAAGCCGAACCGCTCCAGTTCGGCCCGGAACGCTTGCGAGCGCGCTTTGTTGTGACGCTTGTCCACTGTCGCAGGCATGGCGCGTGCGGCTTGCCATGCCTTCGACTGCTTCATCAGATCGAGGCGGCGAAGGCACTCCTGCAAACAGGCATTATAGAGGTGCCGGGCCGCGTTCAGCCGCGTATCCAATGTCCTCTCATCCGCCGCAGTCGTCTGAAGCGGGAACTCGGCGACGAAGGACAGGGTTTTAACGCGCGGCATCACAGTCCTCTACGCATCAATTGCCGACTGCATTCATCTGCTAAAGCCGGATAGCTCTCTCCTATGGCTCTCCTATGGCTGAGTAAATCTTTGCTCTGTACCGCAGAGGCGATGCCAACCCGACCAGCGACTTCCTCTAATGCCCTGTCGTACGCTGTTAGATTATGCCGGATGAAGTTTACGGTGATGCGTTCGAGAAACTCGGCGGGTGCATCTTCCGCCGTCCCGTCTCCATCCCAGTGCCGTTCGTTATACGCTTCAATCGTCGCACGTCTCACCCAATGTTCCGGGCGCGTTTCAACAGAAACCTGCATTTCCAGAACCTGCTGCATCAGTGCCGCGCGCTTTGTCTCCACGGCAGTCTTTGCTCCGCACTGACGCCGAGCAGCTTTCGCTTTTGCAGCAAGAAACTCTGACGACACCTCGAAGGAAGCTACTCTTGCGGTGTCGTAGAGGCGCATAGGCGCTGATTTCGCATAATGAGAATTGCGCCTTACCACATCCGGTTCCCCAAGGAGCGTGATGAGGGCTTGTGTCCATCCTCGCGCCTTAAGACCGGCAATTGAAATCATTTGAGGCTTTTCCATCAGACCCTCTTCTGATTTTCAATGTATTGCTTGATGAGCGCGGAGTGCCGCCGACCAAAGACACAAAATAACTGTTCGTCCATAATGTTGGAATGCGCCTGCGCAGCACCCGGAACTGCTGACGGAGAACACGCGAAGACCGGCGCTTGATGCCCTTCACCAGCCGGTGGATGCCGTATTGCGGATCGCAGCCGACAAGCAGATGGACGTGGTCTGGCACGACTTCCATTTCAATCAGCGCCGATTGCGTCTCGTCGCATACTTGCCGAATTAGTTTCTTAAGTTTGGCGTCGATAGGCGGATTAAGAACTGGCTTCCGGTATTTCGGGCAAAACACCACGTGGTATTTGCACGAGAAGAGAACGTTCCTGTTCGATCTGAAGTCCGCCACAGCCTATTATATACCTGGCTGATGTCTAATAGCAAAGAGGCGCTCACCCCATAGTTGAAACTAGGGGCTTGCGCGCCTAAGTTCGGTCATACCCCGCGCATGCGGGGTATCCGGTACTCCCGGTCTTCGTAATCAGTAAGATCAGCGTTTACTGGATGCCTGCCTTCGCGGATGATGACGGACCATAGCCCTTGCCCCGCAGCTTCGACACCCCCCTTCCGATCGATGCGGTGCTCGACGAGCTGGCGCAGACGCTCGCCGCTCGAAACGCCGCCGTGCTGGTGGCGCCGCCCGGCGCTGGCAAGACCACGCGGGTGCCGCTGGCGCTGCTCGATGCGCCCTGGCTCAGGGACAAAAAGATCGTCGTGCTGGAGCCGCGGCGGATCGCGGCGCGCGCCAGCGCCGAGCGCATGGCGAAGACCTTGGGTGAGCGCGCCGGCGAGACCGTCGGCTACCGCGTCCGGTTCGGCTCAAGGATATCGCGCAAGACCCGGATCGAGGTTGTTACCGAGGGCATCTTCTCGCGGCAAATCCTGGATGATCCCGAGCTATCCGGCGTCGCGGCGGTGCTGTTCGACGAGTTTCATGAGCGCTCGCTCGACGCCGACCTGGGGCTCGCGCTGGCGCGCGATGCGCAGCTTGGCCTGCGCGAGGATTTGCGCCTGCTCGTGATGTCGGCGACGCTCGACGGCGCGCGGGTCGCAAGACTGCTCGGCGAGGCGCCGGTGATCGCCAGCGAAGGCCGCGCCTTTGCGGTCGAGACGCGCTATCTGAGGCGCAAGGTCGATGCCCCGCTGGAACGCCAGATGGCGGACGCGATCGCGACCGCGCTGCGCGCCGATCCCGGTTCGGTGCTGGCATTCTTGCCGGGCGCCGCCGAAATCCGCCGCACGCAGAATTTCCTCGCCGAGCGCATCCATGACGATGCAATCGAAATCGTACCGCTGTTCGGCGCGCTCGATGCGGCCGTGCAGGACCGCGCCATCGCGCCGGCGCCGAAAGGGCAGCGCAAGGTGGTGCTGGCGACCTCGATCGCCGAGACCTCGCTGACCATCGAGGGCGTGCGCATCGTGGTCGATTCAGGTCTGGCGCGGGTGCCGCGTTACGAGCCGGATATCGGGCTGACGCGGCTGCAGACGGTACGGGCCTCGCGCGCCGCGGTCGATCAGCGCCGCGGCCGCGCCGGCCGCACCGAACCCGGCATCTGCTACCGGCTGTGGGACGAGCCGCAGACGGCATCGCTCGCCGCTTTCACCCAGCCGGAAATCCTCAGCGCCGATCTCTCGTCGCTGGTGCTCGACCTGGCGCAATGGGGCGTCAGCGATCCGGCGACGATGTCGTTTCTCGATCCCCCGCCCGCGCCCGCGCTGAAGGAGGCCAAAAGCCTGTTGCTCGAGCTCGGCGCGCTCGATGCCGATGGCCGGATCACGGCGGAGGGCAAAAGCCTGCGCGCGTTGGCGCTGCCGCCGCGGCTTTCGCGCATGATCGTCGACTCGCATCGGTTCGGGGCGGGCGAACAGGCGGCGGGGATTGCCGCTGTGCTCACCGAGCGTGGGCTTGGCGGCGACAGCACCGATCTCGACGTTCGGCTCGATCAATTCCGCCGCGACCGCGCGCAACGCGCCACCAGCGCGCGCGAGCTCGCACGGCGCTGGGCGACGCAGGTGGCGTCGTCCGATGCGGCGGCTTCTTCTCCCTCCCTCCTTGGGGGAGGGGAAGGCAAAGAGTTGCGTGGGCTCGACGAAAAAATATCTACCGGCGTCATGCTCGCCTTTGCCTTCCCCGATCGCGTCGCGCGCAATCGGGGCAACGGCAGTTTTGTGCTCGCCAATGGCCGCGGCGCGGCCCTGGAGCAGACGTCGTCGCTGGCGCGCGCACCTTATGTCGCGGTCGGCGAACTGACGGGGACGGCGGCGGCCGGACGTATTCTGCTCGCGGCCCCGATCACCCAAGCCGAAATTGAACTGCATTTTGTCGACCAGATCGAGACCGCGGACGAAATCTCGTTCGATCCTGGCGCGATGGCGTTGCGTGCACGCCGCAAGCGAACGCTTCACGCCATCACGCTGTCGGAAGCCCCGCTGGCGCTGACGCCTTCCGAGGCGACCGCGCGCATCCTGGCCGATGGGCTGGTCGCCATCGGCCTCGACAGATTGCCGTGGTCGAAGCAATCGAAGCAATGGCGCGACCGCGTCATGTTCTTGCGTAAGGCTGAAGGCGAGAGCTGGCCCGATCTGTCCGACGATGCGCTCGCGGCGCGGCGCGACGATTGGCTGCTGCCTGCGCTCTACGACAAGACTTCGCTGAAGGATTTTTCCGCCGGCGATCTGTCGGACGCGCTGTCGAGGCTATTGCCGTGGGAGTTGCGCGCGCGATTGGAGCGCGAGGCGCCGACGCATTTCGAGGCGCCGACCGGCACCATGCTTGCGATCGACTACGAGGCCGAACAGGGGCCGACAATCGCCGTGCGCCTGCAAGAACTCTTTGGGCTCAACGCCCATCCCTCGATCGCGAATGGCGCGGTGCCGCTGGTACTGGAATTGCTGTCGCCGGCGCAGCGCCCGGTGCAGGTGACGCGCGACCTGCCGGGTTTTTGGCGCGGCAGTTACGCAGCCGTGCGTTCCGACCTGCGCGGACGCTATCCGCGCCACCCCTGGCCGGAAGACCCGGCGAACGCGCTGCCGACGCGCCGGGTCAAGCCGCGGGGAACCTGAGACCTGTCATTGCCGGGCATAGCCGTCCGAAGCACGCTTCCGCTCGCCCATGACGCGGCAGTCCATCACCGAACAGGCCTTTTCTCGAAGCTTTGATGGATACGCGGGTCAAGCCCGCGTATGACGACGGTACACGTTAACGCTTCGCTCATCCTTTTCGCAAAATGTCAGGCTCTGCCGGCGCGGCCAGGTCGCACTATTGCGGCAGCCATGATGAAATTGCGTTGTTTCCCACCGAGTACCGCACCATGCGTAACATCCTGGTCTTTGCTGCCATCCTGGCTGGTCTTGGCACCTTCATGGCGCAGATCGCGGATAAGTTGACGCCGGCGCCGGCCTCCGCAACCGCCGTCGTCAACAAGGTCGCCGACGTCGAAATGCCGGCACAATCGGGCTCCCGCAGCCTCAATATCCCGCACGACGCCCGCGGACATTTCGCGACCGAGGGCCGGATCAACGGTCAGCGCATCGGCTTCATGGTCGATACCGGCGCCTCTGTGGTGGCCTTGAACGAAAGCTCCGCGGCGCGGTTCGGGCTGCGTCCGACGCCCGGGCAATATACCGCCAGCGTCACCACCGCCAACGGCACCATCAAGGCGGCGCGCACGCGGCTTGCGATGATCGACGTCGGCGGGCTCGTGGTGCGCGACGTCGACGCCATGGTGCTACCCGACGAAGCGCTCTCGGAGAACCTGCTCGGCCTGTCGTTCCTGTCCAGGCTGAAGCGCTTCGAATACGCCAACGGCCAGATGGTGCTGGAGCAGTAAAGCCGTCGGTCTCTCACCCGACGCAGGTTCGCAGGCTAGAGCAGGCTGGAAACGGTCGGCTTTTAGATTATATTGAGGCCATGCGCCGCGATGATGTCACTGCCCAACTGAAAAACACCGAGCCTGTTTTGGCTCGCATGCTCGCGACGAAGCGGACGCGGGGTTCGATGTGGACATATTCGTTGATCCCGCATCTCACCGGGATTTCGATTTTCTTTCGTTCATGGAGGCGTACGAGACTCTCCAAAACGCTTTTGGTCACGAAGTCGAAATAGGCTATTCGAACCGCAGCGGACCATCTCCCGATATCCGTAAGGACGTGGAACGCGAAGCTCTGCGGATTTTTTGATGGCTGCCAGCAAAAACCGACGCGCGCGGCTGTTTCACACTCGCGACGCGATCGAGGCCGTGGCGATTGCCGTCGAAGGGCTTTCTTCCGAACAATAGGAGGCTAGCCACATCAATCGTCGTGCGATCGAGCGGCCGCGCAAATTATTTCGGAGGCTGCAAAGGCGCTGCCGCGGGACTAACTAGCTTAATATTCCGGGGCCCCATGGACTTCAATCGTCGGAATCGGCAACGTTTTGCGACACGAATACCAGCGGCTCGAGGCAACTTTGGGAAATCGCGACAATACATCTGCACATCTGCCGGCTCTGGAGCCCGTCGTTCGACGGATGATTGCCGAGCTCGACGATTGAACTTTTGTCCAGGCTGAAGCGCTTCGTACACCTCAACGGCCAGATGGTGTAGGAGCAGCAGGGCTCCTCGGCTACTGTCCACCTTAATCATTACCCGAACAAACCAACGATCCGGCCTTCCGCTGCGCCCAGGCATTCGCTAAACGCTGCTCTGGACTATCCTTTCGCGATCATGACGAGGCCGTCCCCGATGTTCCCGAAGCCGAAATCCGTGCTGTTCCCCAATACCTACGCCTTCGAATCCGAGCCGATGGTGAAGGTAACGGGCTTTCGCGAATACGACGCGCGCTGGCTGTTCAACAAGGAAATCAACCTGATGGGCGTGCAGGCGCTCGGCATGGGGTTGGGGGCGCTGATCGCGGAACTCGGCGTCAGCCAAGAGATCGTTACCGGGCATGATTTCCGCAGCTATTCGGCCTCGATCAAATATGCGCTTGTTTCGGGGCTGATGGCGTCGGGCTGCAAGGTGCACGACATCGGGCTCGCGATGACGCCGATGACCTATTTCGCGCAGTTCGAGCTCGACGTGCCCTGCGTTGCCATGGTGACGGCATCCCATAACGACAATGGCTGGACCGGCGTTAAGATGGGCGCCAACCGCCCACTCACCTTCGGTCCGGACGAGATGACGCGGCTGAAGGAAATTGTGCTCAATGCCGACTTCAAGAACAAGGCCGGCGGCTCGTACCAATTCCACGAGAATTTTCCGGCGTGCTATATCGCCGATCTCACGGCGCGCCCGAAGCTGAAGCGCAGGCTCAAGGTCGTGGTCGCCTGCGGCAACGGCACCGCGGGCGCCTTCGCGCCGCAGGTGATGGAAGCTATCGGCTGCGAGGTCGTGCCGCTCGACACCGATCTCGACTACACCTTCCCGAAATACAATCCGAACCCGGAAGACATGGAGATGCTGCACGCGATCCGCGACGCCGTGCTCGCGCACGGGGCCGATGTGGGCTTGGGCTTCGACGGCGACGGCGATCGCTGCGGCGTGGTCGACAATACGGGCGAAGAGATTTTCGCTGACAAGGTCGGCGTGATGCTGGCGCGCGACATGTCGGCGATCCACAAGGAAGCGCTGTTCGTGGTCGACGTCAAATCCACCGGGCTCTTCGTCACCGATCCGGTGCTGCAACAGCAGGGCGCGAATACCACCTACTGGAAGACCGGCCATTCCCACATGAAGCGCCGCACCAACGAGCTCGGCGCGCTGGCGGGGTTCGAGAAATCCGGCCACTTCTTCTTCAACAAGCCGTTCGGCCGCGGCTATGACGACGGCCTGGTCTCGGCGATCGCGGTCTGCGAGATGCTCGACCGCGCGCCCGGCAAGTCGATGGCCGACCTGAAAAACGCGCTGCCGAAGACCTGGTCCTCGCCGACCATGTCGCCGCATTGCGCCGACGAAGCCAAATACGGCGTGGCCGACGCCGTGGTGAAGCATTTCGAGGCGATGCAGAAAAACGGCGAGAAGGTCGCAGGCCAAAAGATCCGCGACCTCGTCACCGTCAACGGCGTGCGCCTCACGGTGGAGGACGGCAGCTGGGGCCTCGTGCGGGCCTCATCCAACAAGCCGGAACTGGTGGTCGTGGTCGAGAGCCCGGTGTCGGAGCAAAGGATGCGCGACATGTTCGCCGTGATGGATGGCGCGCTGCGCACCCATCCCGAGGTCGGCGAGTACAATCAGAAGATCTGAGATTTCTTCACCTCGCCCCGCTTGCGGGGAGAGGTAGCCCTCTCCCCGCAAGAGCGGGGCGAGGGAGCTTTCTTCACGCCACGTGCAGCGAGCCGAGGAAGCCGGCGACTTCGGCTTGCAGCCGCTCGGACTGCGACGACAACCCGTTGGCCGCGTCCAGCATCCTGGAGACGGCACGGCCGGCTTCGTCGGATGCACGGTTGGCGCGGAGAATGGTGTCGTTGACGTCGCGAGTGCCGTTCGCAGCCTGCTGTACGTTGCCGGCGATCTCGCGCGTTGCCGCGCCCTGCTGATCGACGGCGGCCGCGATGTCGTTGGATATCCCATCGATCTCGGCGATCGTGCTGCCGATCGCCTGGATCGCGCTCACGGCCTGCCTGGTGGCATTCTGGATGTCCTGCACCTGCGCGGAAATCTCCTCCGTCGCTTTCGCGGTCTGATTGGCCAATGCCTTGACCTCGCTTGCGACCACGGCAAATCCCCTGCCGTGCTCGCCGGCGCGCGCGGCCTCGATGGTGGCGTTCAAGGCCAGCAGATTGGTCTGGCTGGCGATGTTCTGGATCAGCGTCACCACCTCGCCGATCTTCTGCGTGCCGGTTGCAAGCCCTTCCACCACGATGTTGGTGCGGCGCGCTTCTTCAGCGGCCTTGGCGGCGATCTCGGCCGAGGAGGTTACCCGCTGGGCGATGCTGTTGATCGAGGTGCTTAGTTCTTCGGTCGCGGCCGCGACCGTTTCGACATTCGCCGAAGCCTGCGTCGAAGCCGCGGCGGCGGAAGCCGAGAGCCGCGCGGTTTCCGCGTTGCTCGCGCTCATCGACGAAGACAGGCCCTGCATTTCGCCCGCCGCAACCGCGACGGCTTGGACGATGCCGCCGATTTTGCGCTCGAAGCCTGCCGCGAGTTCGCGCCTGGCGGCATGGCTTTCCTGCTTGGCCCGTCGCTCGGCCTCGGTGCGCTCGCTGTTGGCGCAGGCTTCGGCGGCGCCTGCAGCTTCGGCTTCGGCAGTCTTCAATGCCGTGGTCTCGAACAACTGCGACAGCGTGTGGGCGAGCCAGATCAGCACGCCCGCCTCGATGAGCAGGATAACGGCGTGAAGAACGACGCGGCCAAGGTCGGCGCCGCCGGGATAGACCGCCGCGGGGAGGATGAAGTTCAGCACCAAGTGATGCAGCGCGACTGCGACCGTGCCGGCAACGATCGGGCGGTAGTCGCAATAGGCGACCAGACATGCGAGCACCGCAAAGAAGTACATGTGCATGTCGATCTGCCAGGGATGTCCGGAAAACTGGAACACCAACATCGACACCTCGCCCATCAGCGCGACGGAAATGACCAGGCGCGTCGAAAGCGCATTGCCAGCCGTGCTCCACGACGAGGTCGCGGCGAGCGCCATCGCAGCCATGAAGGCGGTCGGTATCAGCAAATCGGTACCGCGCATGATAGCGATGACGAGGCAGATCGGAACATGCAGCCAAAGCACGGCGAGCAGCGTCCTCGTCGTGGTTTCGCGCAAAGTTGCCAGATCATCGCAAGCGATGTTCATTCCCAGTCCTCCAAAGCTATTTCGAAAAGCAGGCGGCGATCGCCTGCGGATTCATGACAAGCCAGGCACCGGCCTGGCGCAGCCGCGTCAGCCCGTCATGCCGGTTCGGTCGCACCACCAGAAGCGACGGAACCGCCGTGATCCTGACGATTGCGGCGTCGGCCGAGGCGGAAGCCAGGAAGGCCCGTTGCGCGTTCCACCATGGCGGAAAGACCACCGCCACGACCTCGGCGCCGGGTTGGGTCTGCAACGACAGCCCTGCCATCGCGAACCAGCTCAAGACCAGCAATACGCCGGCATTCGCCCAAGCAAGCCACTGCAATTTCGGGATCGTTTCTCCCCGCTCCATCATCCGGGAGAATAAGGGCCCGGGCCTAATGGCCGGTAAATGTTCGGTTGGCAAACTCGGCGAAAACGCGAATTTGTCGCGTGGAGCGTCAGGCCATAGCATCAGCTCGAAGGTGGCTGCGATTACGCCGCCGGCACCGGCAACGCGGTGACCGACTTGATCTTCTCCATCGCAAAGCGCGAGGTGACGTTCTTCAGCGGCACCGCGCCGATCAGCTTCTTGTAGAACACGTCGTAGCTCTGCATGTCCGCGACCACGACGCGCAGCATGTAGTCGACGTCGCCCGCCATGCGGTAGAATTCCATCACCTCGGGCATCGCGCTCACCGCTTCAGCGAATTTCTTCAACCAGGTCTCCGAGTGATCGGCGCTCTCGACCGAGACGAACACCGTGATCCCGAGTCCGATCTTGTTCTGGTCAACCAGCGCGACGCGCCGCAGGATCACGCCGTCGGCTTCCAGGCGCTGGATGCGTTTCCAGCACGGCGTCGAGGACAGCCCAACCCGGTCGCCGATCTCGGCGACCGAAAGCGAGGCGTCCTCCTGAAGGACCATCAAGATTTTGCGGTCGATGGCGTCGAGGCGGCGGTTGGGTTCTTGAAGTTGGGCGGCTAGCTCGCTCATGAGAAGAACTTTGTTCCATTTATGGGGCCCTAAACCGTCATATATAGAAAAATCTTCCAAAGCAAGTCTATTATCTAGCCGTCCCGGCCGGGGAAGCGGAACTGCCCTGACTTAAAAGCTCTTCAACTTCAGCACGTTGCGGGGCGGCGAAGGCGCCGCCGAAACGGGTGCATTTGAGCGCTGCGGCGGCCGAGGCGAACCGCAACGCCTGGCGCACCTCCTGCTGTTCGGTGATGGCCAGGGCGAACGCACCGTGGAACACGTCGCCGGCGCCGAGGGTGTCGACGGTATGCACCGGAAACGCCGGCGTCTCCTGCAGGTCCTGGTGTTCATCCAGCCAGATCGTGCCGCGCGGACCGCGTGTGCCCGCTAGGAACGACGGCGTCAGCTTGGCGATCTTCTGCAGCGCCTCGCCGTCGTCGCTGACGTCTGCAGTCTCCTGCAGCGGCTCGCTGGAAAACACCAGGTGCGAGGACGCGGTCAATAGTCCCTCCCGCAGCGACATCGCGCGATCGACGTCAACGATCACCGGAATACCGCGCCGGCGCGCTTCGGCGCAGAGGTCGGTACAGAATTCCGCGCAGCGACTCTCGGTCAGAATGGCGTCGCAGTCCTCCAAGAGCGCGTCGACATCCGGCAGCTCGACCTTCCACAGTTCCGGATCGCGGAACGTGACGATGGTGCGCTCGCCGCTGGGGTCGATCATGATGGCAGAGATCGGCGTCACCAGGCCACGCATGTGAACGATGTGCTTGGTGTTGATGCCTTCATGCGCCATCTGTTCGAAAATAAAGCGGCTGGAGGTTTCGCGCGCATCGCCGATCGGCCCGCAGATCGAAGCGCGGCCGCCCAGCCGCACGATCCCGATCGCCGCGTTGAGCGCGTTGCCGCCGCAGATTTCGTCGAAATGGCTGGCATGTTCCTTGGAACCGCGCGCCGGCACACCCGGCACGCGAAAGGTCAGGTCGCGCACCGGCATACCGACGCAGAGAATGCGCGGCGCGATCCTTGGCGCGGCGTCCTGGAAGTTCATGCCGGGGTCCGTCATGCCAGTTTCGCAAGTCCTGACTTAAGCGAGAGAGACATCGGCCTGTTCCAGCTATGCGCCCGCGGTCGTTCCGCCATGCACCCAGCGCCCGACCAGATGATGGGCGATGGCGAAGGGGTGCGGCCCGGCGAGGCCATCGGGATGTTTCCGCGTAATCATCAGGCGAGCCTCCTCGCGGTCGAACCAGCGTGCATCTTCCAGTTCCGTGCGGTCGACCACGATATCGTCACTGGTGGCGCGCGCGGAGCAGCCGATCATCAGGGATGACGGATAGGGCCAGGGCTGCGTCATGTAGTAATTGACGTCGGTGCAGCGGATACCGCTTTCCTCGAGAATCTCGCGGCGAACCGCGTCCTCGATGGTTTCGGCCGCCTCGACAAAGCCGGCGAGGCAGGAATACATGCCGGGCGGAAACTGCTTCTGCCTCCCGAGCAGGCATTTGTCGCCAGAGGTCACCAGCATGATCACGACCGGGTCGGTGCGCGGGAAATGCTCGACCTTGCAGTTCGGGCAGTCGCGCTTCCAGCCGCCTTGCCTCATCGCGGTCCGGGTTCCGCAATTGGCGCAGAAGCCATGGCGCTGATGCCAGCTCACCATCGATTTCGCCATCGCGATCGCCGATAGCTGCTCGGGCGGCACCACGCCCTGCATCGCCATGCCACGCAACTCGGTGACCGCGACGTCGTCGCGGGTCATCAGCTTTTCGACTGCAGCAGCCGTAATGCCCATGCCGAACACCGCCGCGCCATCGCGCAGGCCTAGGAAGATCGTGCCGGGATTGGCGCCGAATTTGTGCGCCTCGTCGATCGAAAGCAATGCGCGCGAGCCTTCCCCATCCCGTTTCACCACCAGCGAATCACGGTGCACCACATAGGCGCGCGAATTGGGATGGCTTTCAAGCGCGAGCAGTTTCTCGTCGTTGCCGCGCAAATGCGCGGCGCGGTCGAGGATGTTGGTGACGAAGGCCGGCTGCCCCAGCGGAAAGGATTCGAATGCGGACATTTCTATTGTTCTCTATTGTTCTCAACCTAGCCAGATCTTGCGGCGAAGCGCGCTGATGAAATTCTGCACTTCTTCGGCGTCATGCGGAAGCGGCGGCATCACGCCCCAGACCGGGCGCGGCCAGGCGGCGTCACCGGAGCGGCGCGCGATGACGTGGACGTGCAGTTGCGGCACGACATTGCCGAGCGCTGCGATATTGAGCTTGTCGCATTTCGTGACCTCTTTCAGCGAGCGCGCGACGCGGGAAATCTCCGTCATCAACTGCGCCTGCTCCACCTCGGCAAGATCGATGATCTCGACGATTTCGTCCCGGCGCGGCACCAACAGAAGCCACGGGTAATGCGCGTCCTTGATCACCAGCACCCGGCACAGCGGCAGGTCGCCGATGTCGATGGTGTCCTTTTTGAGCTGTGGATGCAGCGACCAGGCGGGGGCGTCAGAAGGCATGTGGGTTCCAGGTGCGCCCATCGTTTTCCGATGGCTTTGGTCCGAAGTGGCCAGAAATGGCCACCGCTCGCAGATGCTTATCAAGGTGTCATCATCCGCGAAAGCGGATGATCCTGCATTTCCGGGGCAGTCGCGATGGAATCGCGAGGCCTCGGCTTACTGGATACTCCGCTGGAGCCTGTCACCGGGCTCGCCAAAAGGCGAGAACCGATGGCGGGATGCGACAGCCGATGCCCCGCTTGCTTTCCGGCCCTTTTGGCCCCAAATAGGGACCGGGAGATTGGCGGTGGACGAGCCACTCGCCAACCGGGTCAGGTCCGGAAGGAAGCAGCCCTAACGAGGTCCGGATCGGGTCGCTCGTCAGTCTCCTACCTGTTTTTTCGAGCGAATCGCGCAAAAATGCGGTGAACTTCCGCGCTCTGCGCTTGCTCCGCTCCGGCGCTATTCCGCAAAAGTGGGTACCGGTTTTGCGACCTGAATACCGAAGCCGGCCGAGAGACATTCAATTGCGGATCGACCGATGACCGACGCTGGCGCTCCCTCAGATAAGCCCGACAGCGCCGGGGAGGGCGGTTTCGACCTTGGCGCTGCGCCCGGTGCGGCCAAGCCCTATCGCGTGCTGGCGCGCAAATACCGCCCCTCCAGCTTTGAGGATCTGATCGGCCAGGACGCCGTGGTCCGTACCGTTTCCAATGCTTTCGAAACCGGACGGATTCCGCAGGCCTGGATCCTGACCGGGGTGCGCGGCGTCGGCAAAACCACGACTGCCCGCATTCTCGCCCGCGCGCTCAACTACGAACTGCCGGACGGCTCCGTGAAGGGCCCCACCATCCACATGCCGGTCTTGGGCGTGAACTGCCAGGCGATCATGGAAAGCCGGCACATGGACGTGCTGGAAATGGACGCCGCATCCCATACCGGCGTCGACGACGTCCGCGCCATCAACGACGGCGTGCGCTACGCGCCGGCGAGCGCGCGCTACAAGGTCTACATCATCGACGAAGTCCACATGCTGTCGACGGCGGCCTTCAACGCCTTCCTGAAGACGCTGGAAGAGCCGCCGGAGCACGCCAAGTTCGTGTTCGCCACCACCGAAATCCGCAAAGTGCCGGTCACGGTGCTGTCGCGCTGCCAGCGTTTTGACCTGCGTCGGGTCGATGCCGACGTGCTGATGGGCCATCTTGCCAATATCGCGAACAAAGAAGGCGTCGAGATCGAGCCGGAGGCGCTCGGCATCATCGCGCGCGCAGCCGAAGGCTCGGTGCGCGATTCGCTCTCCCTACTCGATCAGGCGATCGCGCATGCCGCTGGCGCGGTGCGCGCCGAACAAGTTCGGCAGATGCTGGGCTTGGCCGACCGCACACGGGTGATCGATCTGTTTGATTCGCTGGCGCGCGGCGATATTGCCGGCGCGTTCAAGGAATTCCGCGAGCAATACGACACCGGTGCCGATCCGATCGTGGTGCTCTCCGACCTCGCCGAGTTCGTCAACTTCGTCACCCGGGTCAAGGCCGTGCCGGCGACGGCGGACAATGTCGCCTTCAGCGAGACCGAACGGCTGCGCGCGCGCGTTTTCGCGACAAAACTCTCGATGCGGGTGTTGTCGCGGATGTGGCAGATGCTGCTCAAGGGTATTGCGGAAGCGCAAGCCGCGACCCGCCCCGCCGCGGCCGCGGAAATGGTGCTGGTGCGCATCGCCTATGTCGCCGATATGCCGACGCCCGATGAAGCGATCCGGATGATCGAGCAGAATGGCGGGGCAGCGCCGGTGGCTGTGGCCAGCGCGTCGACCCGCCCGGCGCCGGCTTCGACCTTATCCTCGCTTGCGCCTGCGCCGGCACGGTCGCCTTCGGCTCCGCGCTCCGGTGCCGAAGCCTCGGTGCGCCCGCAGATGATTGCTCAGGCGAGGTCCGAGCCACAGTCCGCGCCGGCGCTGCGGATTTCGAGCTTTCCGGAGCTGGCGGCGCTTGCCGCCGAAAAGCGCGATCTCATGACCAAGGCCGCGCTGGAGGCCGATGTCCGCCTGGTGCGGATCGAGGATGGACGGCTGGAAATCGCGCTGGAGCGCAATGCCGCGCGCACGCTGGTCAATGATCTCTCCCGCAAGCTCGAGCAATGGACCGGACGGCGCTGGACCGTCATCGTCTCCAACGAGGCCGGCCAGCCGACGCTGCGCGAGCAGAACCTGGTCGAAAAGAACCAGCGCGAGCGCGCCGCCGAAGCCGACCCGCGGGTAAAAGAGGTGCTGACGCGCTTTCCCGGCGCCAAGGTGGTAGAGGTACGCAAGCTTGCCCCGGAGCCGCCGGATTCCGATGATAGCGCTGAACTTGGTGCCAACGATCCCGGCGAGGGTCCCGACAGCGACGACGAATAGGCGATTTCGAGGAAAAAACCGATGCCCGATTTTCTCGGCATGATGAAGCAGGCGGCGCAGCTGCAGTCGAAGATGCAGGCGATGCAGGAAGAGCTCGGCAATGTCGAGGTCGAGGGCACCTCTGGCGGCGGCCTTGTCGCCGTGCGGATGAGCGCGAAAATGGAAGTGAAGGGGATCAAGATCGATCCTTCGCTGATGAAGGCGGAGGAGCGCGAAATCCTCGAGGATCTCCTGGTCACGGCGCATCATGACGCGCGGCGCAAGGCGGAAGCCGCGATGCAAGAGAAAATGCAGGCGCTGACCGGTGGCCTCGGCCTGCCGCCTGGTTTTAATCTCGGATAAGAAATGTCCGCTGCCGTTGCCGGTCCCGAAATCGAACGCCTGATCCAGCTCCTGGCGCGGCTGCCTGGGCTCGGTCCGCGCTCGGCGCGTCGCGCCGCGTTGCACCTGATCAAGAAGCGCGAGGCCCTGATGACGCCCTTGGCCGGCGCGCTGCAGGTCGCGATCGACAAGATCCAGGTCTGCAAGACCTGCGGCAATATCGACACGCAGAGTCCCTGCACGGTATGCACCGATCCGCGCCGCGATCCCTCGATCATCGTCGTGGTCGCCGACGTCGCCGATCTCTGGGCGCTGGAGCGGGCCAATGCGACGAGCGGGCGCTACCATGTGCTGGGCGCGACGCTGTCGCCGCTCGACGGCGTCGGTCCGCAGGACCTGACCATCGATGCGCTGGTCAAGCGCGCGCATGATCCGCAAGTCAGCGAGATCATCCTGGCGCTGAATGCAACCGTCGACGGCCAGACCACCGCGCATTACATCACCGATCTCCTGCAGGATGCGAACGTCAAGGTGACGCGGCTGGCGCACGGCGTGCCGGTCGGCGGCGAACTTGATTATCTCGACGAAGGTACGCTCTCGGCCGCGATGCGGCAGCGGACGCTGTTCTAGCTGACAACAACGGAACTGATCGAAATGACGAAACGACAATTCGGCATGCGCTTGGCCTGTGCGGCGATTCTGGCAGTTGCGCTCGTTGCGCCGGTGGCGCACGCGCAGCAGGCCGAGCCCGCGCAAGAGGGCGATCCCGCACCGAAGCCCGGCAAGCCGATCAATGCCGGCGATGTGCTGTCGGGCGAGCTGAACGCCATGCGCTTGCGCTCCGGCACGATGGGCAAGCGTGTCGCGACCTATCTGATCACCAGCGAGCCGCGCCGGTTGCCGCCGCCGAACGGGCTCTGCAACCTAGAAACGGGACCGGAGACTTTTGAGCTCGTCACCAAGAACGACGCGCAGGCCGCGCAGCTGAAAGGCTTCGTCGGCAAGGAAATCTCGGTAAGGGTCGACGAGGTCGCCTGCGCGCAGGATGCCGGCGAGATGAGCGAAGCCGTGGTCACCAAATGGAGCGTGGTGACGAAGCACTAAATCTTGGCTGCTTCAAGCGCCTCGAAATGCCCGCGCCGCTGCAGCCAGGCGAGCAGGATAAAACTCGGAATCGCCGAGGCAGCGCAGATCAAGAAGTAATTGAACCAGCCGGTCGCGTCGACGATATACCCGCTGCCGGCCGCAAACACGTTGCGCCCGAGCGCCGCCAACGCGGTCAATAGCGCGTATTGTGTCGCGGTATGCAGGGGGTTCCCACACAATGCGGAAAGATAAGCGACGAAAGTCACCGTGCCCAGGCCTGCGGTGAATTGTTCAACCGTGATGGCAAACGTCAGCCACGCCGCGTCGGCGCCGACCACCGCCTGCCAGGAGAAGGCCAGAATGGCGACCGTTTGGAGAACGCCGCCTATCCACAAACTCTTGCTCAACGGAAACGAGCGCGCGATGAAACCCCCGGTAAAGCCGCCGGCCAGCGCTGCTGCAAAACCGACGCCCTTGAGGATGGTCGCAAGCTGAAGCCGCGAGAAGCCAATTTTCAGCGCGAAAGTCGTGTTCATGGCGGTCGCCAACGCATCGGAAAGTTTGAACAGGGCGACGAATAACAGGATCGCGACCGCCGCGTCACGTGACAGAAAGTCCTTGAGACTTGCGATCGCGACCTCGACAACACGCCTTAGCGGAGTTTCTTGGATGTGGGCGACATGTTCAACGCTGGCCATGGTCGAGGATTCCGGTTCGACGGCCAAAAGGGTCGCGGCCACGCCGACCATGATCAGAAGCGCCATCGCAACATAGCTTGCGCTATAGGCTTGCTGTTGCCCGAGACCCAGGCTCACAAAGCCGCTGACAAGGAACAGCGCTCCGGCGCCCGAGACCAGAGCTGCGATGCGATAGGCGGCAACATAGGAAGCCATGCCGGCGGCCTGTTCGGGCTCTGCCAAACTCTCGACCCGGAAGGCGTCGATAACGATGTCCTGCGTAGCGGAGGCTGTCGTCACCAACAGCGCCGCCAGTGCTACGAGGCCCGGCGATCGCAACGGGTCGCAGCAAGCAAGCAGCACGGTGGCCGCCATCAGCATGAACTGTGTGAGCAACAGCCACGCACGACGCCGACCAAGCAACGCTGTCAGCACCGGTATATCGATGGCATCGACGGCCGGGGACCAGAAAACCTTGGCCCAATAGGGTGTCCCGACAACAGCGAACAGCCCGATGGTTTTGATGTCGACGCCACTTTCCGTCATCCAGGCTTGTAGCGTCTGGCCGGCAAGCGAGAACGGAAGGCCGCCTGAAAATCCCAGCAGCATCACGACCAGCACCCGGCGCTGGAGATAAACCATCAATATCTCGCGCCAGCTCGTCCTGGGTGGGGCGGTCGCAGACGGCTTCGATGGGGACGCGGCTTCGGGGGCTGTCATGAAGAGGTGTTAGCAGATTCCACGACACTGTCATCGCCCGGTTTTGACCGGGCGACCCAGTATCCAGAGGCCCATCCGTTACCCCCCGGGTAGCGATCAGTCGAATTGGGAGGTCCTTCTCGATCAGCGAAATCTTCCAGGCACGAGGCAGCCATTTCTTCAGCCGTTTCTCGCGCTTGATCGCGTTTTCGACATCATCGAATTGCTCAAAATAGACTAGCCTCGCGATGTCGTATTTCTTCGTAAGGCCTTCCACAAGTTTTAGCCGATGTTCGGCGACACTGCGGATGAGGTCATTGGTCACGCCGATGTAAAGCGTGCCCCCCAATGCGGCTGGCAAGGATGTAGACGTAGAAGCTGCGTGCCGCCATCTAGCGTCTCTGGAATACTGGGTCGCCTGGTCAAGCCGGGCGATGACTGTGTGGCGTGTTGCGCCCTCGTACTTACCTTACGAAAAGATTCACTCCCCCGCCTGCAGCTTGCGCGGCAGAGGAAACAGCTCGGGCGCGGCTGACTTGACGAGCCGCGGCGGCTCGACCGGGGCGTCGGTCTTGCTGAAATCCAGTTCCTCGATGCGCCCGGCGCGCTTCTCGATCTTGTCGGCGGAAATCAGGATCTGCCGGATGTCCTCGTTGGCATCGGCGTAATGCTTCTGCAGCTTCAGCACGCGATCGCGCAGGCGTCCGAGGTCGTCGCCGAGATTGAGCACTTCGGTGCGGATCTGGTCGGCGGCGTCCCGCATCCGCGCGTCTTTAAGGATCTGCTGCATCACCTGGATCGCCAGCATCAGAAGCGACGGCGACACCAGCACCACGCGCGCGCGATAGGCCTTCTGGATCACGTCATCGAAACCGTCATGGATTTCGGCGTAGACCGATTCCGACGGCACGAACATCAGTGCGGTATCCTGGGTCTCGCCGGTGATCAGGTATTTTTCAGCAATGTCGGCGACATGCTTGAGCACGTCGGCGCGTAGCCGCTGCGTGGCCAGCTTCCTCTCTTCGTCGCTGCGCGCGTCGTGCAGCGCGGTCATCGCTTCCAGTGGAAATTTCGCGTCAATGCAGAGCGGACGCTGATCAGGCAGGAACACCACGCAATCCGGTCGCTTTCCGGTCGAAAGCGTGAACTGGAATTCGTAAGCCCCCTTGGGCATGCCGTCCTGGACGATCGCTTCCATCCGCGCCTGTCCAAACGCGCCGCGCGACTGCTTGTTGGCGAGCACGTCGCGCAGCGTCGTCACCTGCGAGGTCAGGTCGGTGAGATTCTTGTGCGCGCTATCGATGATGCCGAGCCGCTCGTGCAGCACGCGCAAGCTGTCCAGGGTGTTGCGCGTGGTCTGCTCCATCGACTGGCCGACGCGATGGGTTACCGAATCCAGCCGCTCGTTGACTGCGCGCGCCATCTCGGCCTGGCGGCCGGCCAGCGCCTGCGCCATCGCGTCGACCCGGCCGGTTGATTCGCTTTGCGCGCGCAGCATGTCGTTCAGGCGGTCTTCGAGTTCGTCGGCGCGCATCGCCTGCGCCATCGCAAATTCGGCGCCGCGCCGTCCCGACCGCGCCACTACGATCGCGATCGCCAGCAACAGCACGAGCGTGAGCGCACCGAACGCGATCAGCGCGTCGGAGGCGTGGACCGGCCAGTCGCCGATCATGAAGAGAATCTGATTCATGTTCATGCCTCTCTGTAGCCGATTCGCAGGCCGAAGCGAACGAAGAGGGAACATTTATGGTGAATGCCGGGTAAATTTTTGTGGTTAACGATCTTTGAAAAATCATGGTTAGCGGCGCCTTAACGCGCGGCTTCCGCGGATTGACCCCGGCAGATCAGCAGCTTAAATCGCCCGCCATGGCCTTAAGAGAAATCATCATCCTGCCGGACAAGCGGTTACGGCTCGTCTCCAAGCCTGTCGAAGAGGTGACGCCGGAGATCCGCAAGCTGGCCGACGACATGTTCGAGACCATGTACGACGCGCCCGGAATTGGGCTCGCGGCGATCCAGGTCGCCGAACCTGTGCGGCTGATCACCATGGATCTCGCCAAGCCCGACGAGAAAGGTGAGACGCAGCCAAAGCCGCGCGTCTTCATCAACCCGGAGATCCTGTCCTCGTCGGAAGAAAAATCGATCTACGAGGAAGGCTGCCTGTCGATCCCCGAATATTACGAGGAAGTCGAGCGCCCGGCGAAGGTGCGCCTGCGCTTCACCGATCTTAACGGCAAGGTGCATGAGGAAGATGCCGAGGGACTGTTCGCAACCTGCATCCAGCACGAGATCGACCATCTCAACGGCATTTTGTTCGTCGACTATCTGTCGAAACTGAAGCGCGATCGCGTGCTGAAGAAGTTTTCCAAGGCTGCCAAGCGCGCGGTGGAGTAGGCGCAAAATGTCCCTCCGCCTGATCTTCATGGGCACGCCGGACTTCGCGGTGCCGACGCTATTGGAACTGGTGGCGCATGGCCACGAGATCGCGGCCGTCTACACCCGCGCCGCAAAACCGGCCAAGCGCGGCATGAAGCTGCAGCCCGGCCCGGCCGAACAGGAAGCGCGGCGGCTCGGCATTGCCGTAATCACGCCGAGGACGTTGAAGACGCCGGAGGCGCTCGCAGAATTTTCCGCGCATCATGCGGATGCCGCCGTGGTGGTCGCCTACGGCATGATCCTGCCCCAGGCCATTCTCGATGCGCCAAAGCTCGGCTGCTTCAACCTGCACGCCTCGCTGTTGCCGCGCTGGCGCGGCGCCGCCCCGATCAACCGCGCCATCATGGCAGGCGACACCGAGACCGGCGTCATGGTGATGAAGATGAACGCCGGCCTCGATACCGGCGACGTCGCGATGGCCGAGCGGATGGCGATATCGGACGCGATGACGGCCTCTGACCTGCACGACGCGCTGTCGCGGTTAGGCGCCGACCTGATGGTACGCGCGATGGCGGCGCTGGAACGGGGGCGGTTGCAGCTCACCAAACAAACCAGCGACGGCGTTACTTACGCGGCAAAAATCGAGAAGGCCGAGGCGCGGATCGACTGGAACAAGCCTTCGCGCGCGGTGCTGCGCCATATCCATGGCCTGTCGCCGTTTCCCGGCGCGTGGTGCGAGATCGCGGGCGAGGACGAGGCCGCACGCATCAAGGTTTTGCGCTGTGAACTGGCAAGCGGCACTGGTGCGCCCGGAGCCGTGCTCGACGAACATCTCACCACCGCCTGCGGCGAAGGCGCGATCCGCATCCTGCAATTGCAACGCGCCGGCAAGGCGCCAATGAAGGCTGAGGAATTTTTGCGCGGCACGCCGCTGATGCCGCCGATGCGGCTCGCATAATACTGTCAAACGAACCCAGTCCGTCATACGCGGGCTTGACCCGCCTATCCATCTATCTTCACAAGACTCTTGCGAAGATGATGGATGGCCGGATCAAGTCCGGCCATGACGACGGAAGGATCGTTGCCCAAGTATGCCCCGCTACAAGCTCACCATTGAATATGACGGCACGCCGTTCTCCGGCTGGCAAATCCAAGATAACGCCCCGACGGTGCAAGGCGCGCTCGAGACGGCGGTGAAGGCAATCTGCGGCGAGGACGTACGCGTCAGCGGCGCAGGCCGCACCGACGCCGGCGTGCACGCGCTAGGGCAGGTCGCGCATTGCGATATTGCGAAACATTTTGTACCGGGACGCCTGCGTGACGGGCTGAACGCGCATTTGCGCCCCTCTCCGATCGGCGTGCTCTCCGCGGACATCGCGCCGGATACTTTCGAGGCACGGTTTTCCGCGATCAAGCGGCACTACCTCTATCGCATCACCAACAGCAGGGCCAATCTGGCGCTCGACATCGGCCGGGTGTGGCGGGTGCCGCGGCGTCTCGACACCGAGGCGATGCATGAAGCAGCTCAGCATCTGGTCGGCAAGCACGATTTCACGACGTTTCGCGACACCGAATGCCAGGCGAAATCGCCAGAGAAGACGCTCGACCAGCTCGATGTCACGCGCGAGGGCGATGCGGTCCATATCGTCACCTCGGCTCGCTCATTCCTGCACAGCCAGGTGCGCTCGATGGTCGGCTCGCTGGTCTGGGTCGGCGAGGGCCGCTGGCGCGCCGACGATCTCGCAGCTGCTCTTGCCGCCCGCAACCGCGCCGCCTGCGGCCCCGTCGCGCCGCCGGAGGGGTTGTATCTCGTTAAAGTCGACTATTGATCGAAACTCGCGTTAGCGAATTTCGGGTGAGGGGGCTGCGCATTCGATGTTCGTGGATAGGGCCCGCTCACCCCTCTCCCCACGAAAGAGCGGGGCGAGGGAGAAGAGGAGCCGCCTTCGCGGACAATGACACCGGTTGGCTAAACGAAATATCGATCCAAAATACCCCGATAAATCTTCGTCAGCTTCTCCAGATCCGACACCGCGGCGCGTTCGTTGATCTGGTGCATGGTCTGGCCGACCAGGCCGAACTCGATCACCGGGCAGTAGCTCGCGACGAAGCGCGCGTCCGAGGTGCCGCCGGTGGTGGAGAGCTCCGGCTTGCGCCCCGTCACCTCCTCGATCGCCGCGACCGCGAGGTCGGTGAAGGCGCCGGGTTTTGTCACGAACACGTTGGAGTTGGACGGCTCCCAGACGATGCGTGCGCGGATGCGGTTGCCGGTTGCTTTGGCCAGCCGTTCCTCGACCAGCTTGCGCAAACCCTCCTGGGTATGCAGATCGTTATAGCGGATGTTGAATTTCGCGCGCGCCTGGCCCGGGATCACGTTGCTTGCGGTATTGCCGACGTCGACCGAGGTGAATTCGAGGTTCGAGGCCTGGAACTGCGCGCTGCCGTGATCGAGCGGCTCGTCGCTGAGGGCTACGATCAGCCGGGAAATATCCGGCACCGGATTTGACGCGCGCTGCGGATAGGCGACATGGCCCTGCAGACCGTCGACATAAAGCGTGCCGGACTGCGAACCGCGGCGGCCGACCTTGATACAGTCGCCGAGCACTTCCTGGTTGGAGGGTTCGCCAAGCACGCAATGGTCGAACTTCTCGCCGCGCGCGGCGGCCCATAGCAACAGTTTGACGGTGCCGTTGACGGAAACGTCCTCTTCATCGCCGGTGATCAGGAACGAGATCGATCCCCTGCCGTCCGCCCGCGGCCTGCCGCCGTGGTCGGCGAGATATTGCAGCACCGCCGCGACGCTGCAGGCGATGCCGCCCTTCATGTCGACCGCGCCGCGACCATAGAGAAAGCCGTCTTTCACCTCGCCCGAGAACGCGCCAAAACTCCAGGCGGTCTCGTCTCCCGGCGGCACCACGTCGGTATGTCCGGCAAAGGTGATGTGCGGCGTTGAGGTGCCGATCCTGGCATAGAGATTGTCGATGTCGGCGGTGCCGGGCTCGCTGAAGGTGACGCGATGCACCGCCAGGCCGTTCGCCTTCAGAAGATTTTCGAGAACGCCCAGCGCGCCGGCGTCGGCCGGTGTTACGGAAGGGCAGCGGATGAGGTCTTGGGCAATGGCGAGAGCATCATTCATGGCCCCCGCTTAACATGCGACGTGGGCGATGGGCCAGCACAGTGCGGAACAAATTCCAGTGCGCTTTGCTGGTCCGAGCCCGGCCTCCTATTGCGAGGGGCGAGGGGATCAGCACCGAATCGGTTAGCCCCTCCCGTCCCTCTCAGGCAGAACAGCTCGACAAAGCACCAGATGCAAAGAACGAGTGCGACAAGACTGATGACGGCCACCGCATAGGAATCGGGAAGCCGATCCTCAAGTCGGTTGAAGACGTCCGGAGCGATGAGCAGCCGGACCATCCACCAGCCGCTTTTGCGGTCATGGAGCCGCTTGACCGCGGTGGCCGCCAGGAACCACGTGCCGAACACGACGATCGGAGTTCCTCCCGCGTAGAACAGCAGGGAAGAGTTTCGGTCGAGGCAGCACCGGAATCGCCGAAGGTGATGTTGAAGGGGACGATGTCGAGGAAGTTAAGGTGAACCGACTTGACGCTGGCGCCGAAGATGCGGCCCAGAGCGAACGCCAATACCCCCAACAAAACGCCGCAGAACGCCGAACTGGCAAACGCGGCATACCCGTATTTGGCGCGGTTGATGCGGCCCCGAAAACTGAAGAGAAATTCATTGCTCGTATAACCTTTGAAGCTGAAAAGTAACCAAATGTAATTCAACGCTCGCCCTCCGCTCTCGACTATTAGTCGGCGTGAGCGGAGTTGGCTTCGAATCCGGCCTAGTCCCGCAACAGCTCGTTGATGCTGGTTTTGGCCCGGGTGCGCTCGTCGACACGCTTGACGATGACGGCGCAGGCGATCGAGGGGCCGGGCTGGCCGTTCTTCAGTGGCTTGGGCGGCAAGGTGCCCGGCACCACCACGGCATATTCCGGCACCTCGCCGACAAAAGTCTCGCCGGTGTCGCGATCGACGATTTTTGTCGAGGCGCCGAGGAAGACGCCCATTGCCAGCACCGCGCCCTTGCGCACGATGACGCCTTCGGCGACCTCGGAGCGCGCGCCAATAAAACAGTCGTCCTCGACAATCACGGGTTCGGCCTGCAGCGGCTCCAGCACGCCGCCGATACCGACGCCGCCCGAGATATGCACGCGCTTGCCGATCTGGGCGCAGGAGCCGACGGTCGACCAGGTGTCGATCATGGTGGCTTCATCGACATAGGCGCCGAGATTGACGAAGGAGGGCATCAGTACGACGTTCTTGGCAATGAACGCGGAGCGGCGGACGATCGCGCCGGGTACGGCGCGAAAACCCGCGTCGCGAAACCGATTCTCACCCCAGCCTTCGAATTTCGACGGCACCTTGTCCCACCACGCGGCCTTGCCGGGACCGCCCGGAATTGCGCTCATATCGTTGAGGCGGAACGACAGCAGCACCGCCTTCTTCAGCCATTGATGGACCTTCCATTTGCCACCTGCGTCGCGCTCGGCCACCCGCGCCTCGCCCTTGTCGAGCAGCTCGAGGGCGCTCTCGACGGCATCGCGCACCTCGCCCCTGGTCGCGGTCGAGATGCCGTCACGCGCCTCAAACGCGCTGTTGATGGTGGATTCGAGGGCGGGCAAAGACATCAGGGTTTCCTTGGGGGATTTCCTTAGGGCGCGTCGCGGTGCGGCGATTTGGAGGGGCTTTTTCGGGATTTGGGGGCGGAGAGTCAAGGCTTGGCGTCGTCGTCCGCGTGAGCACCGACACCCTCAACTCGTCGTCGCGGGCGAATGCCGGGACCCATAACCACAAATATCGGAGTTGTGCGAAGCTGGGGCCCCGGCATATGCGACAATTGACACTGATGGTTAAGGGTCCCGGCGTTCGCCAGGATGACGGAGGGGTCGCGTCTTCGCCAACCCCGCCAAAAACCCCGTCAAATCATCTGTGACGTGATCGACGTAAGCCGCGTCGCGGCCCTCCAGCTCCCAGTCCTCGCGGACGACGGCCTTGGTGCCGTCGGGGACGACGAGCACCGTGGTCATGCCGAGCTGATGCGGAACCACGAGGTTGCGGGCGAGGTCCTCGAACATCGCGGACTTCGCCGGATCGACGTCGTGAAGCTTCAGGAATTTCTGATAGGTCTGCGACGCCGGTTTCGGCTCGAGCTCGGCGGCGATGATGTCGAACACCGCGTCGAAATGGCTAGTCAAGCCGAGCCGCGCCAGCACCGCGTCGACATGGTTGGTCGAGCCGTTGGTCAGGATCAGCTTGCGGCCGGGAAGCCTTGCGATCGCGGTTCCCATCGCCGGATTTGGCTCGAGCGGCGAGTGGTCGATCTGGTGTACATAGGCGAGGTAGTCGTCGGCGCGCACACCGTGCTCGGTCATCATGCCGCGCATGGTGGTGCCGTAGCGGCGATAATAATCCTTCTGGATCCGCCGCGCTTCCTCCGGCGACACTTTCAGCCAGGTGGATACGAACTCGCCGATCCGCTTATCGACCTGCTGCCACAGATTGACGTGATGCGGATACAGCGTGTTGTCGAGGTCGAACACCCAGGTGTCGATATGGTCGAAGGCGCGGGCTGTCTTCATAGCTCTCTCACCTCATCGCCGCCCACTGGGTCGTCCCGGCGGACGCCGGGACCCATACCGCGGAATCTCTCGATAAGGCAGAGCGGTTGACGCCTTGCGCAACACTGCGGCCTGTGGTTATGGGTCCTGGCTTTCGCCAGAACGACGACGGAGAGATATCTCATCACGGCAACGCAAGGCGTAGCGTCTTGCCGCCGCTACTCATGTCGACGGCGGCAAATCCGGTCGCGGCGAAACCGCGGCTTGCGCAGTCGCCCTGTTCGTTGGTCTCGAATTTGCTCTCGCGGGTGCAAAGCTGTGTCGCGCCGCCCCAATTCAGCGGCTTATCCTTGTACTTGATGGCCCGGTTATCGGCGTCGACCGCTTCGGCGAAACTGAAGATCTGCTTCGGCTGGCCGGCGACGTCGGGATGCAGGCACTTGCCGGGATCGATGCCGTACCAGCCGCGGCTGGCCACGGCCTTGCCGTCGTCGGTCGCGACCGCGGCCATGATCTTGTGCGGGGTATCGTTGCACCAGGTCAGCCCGGTGGACGACGGCGACTGCACCGCGTCGATCATGGCTGCGAAGAAATTCGGCGACTGCACGATGTCGGACGAAAGCCCGTGGCTTTTCAGGAACGCGGCGAGCGCGCCTTGCGTCTTCGGGCCGTCGACGCCGTCGATCGGCGCCGCGTCAAAGCCCGCGATCAGCAAGAGCCGCTGAATGCCGGCGAGCCGTGCCTGGTCGTCGTCATATTCGCTAGCCTCGGCGAGATAGGCGACCAAATTGCCGTCGTCGGCCTGCGTTGGGGTTACCTGCGTGAACTGAGCGGGCGTCTGCCCGGCGCGGCACTGGCGCGCGGCCGCGATCACGAAATTGCCGGGCGCGACGCACAGCGTGTCGTTGCCGCTCTGCGGGATCGGAGAGGCGCCGTAGACGCTGAGCGCGCGCGCATTCAAGAGGATGCGGTCGGCGGTCAGCGTGCCCTGCGCCACCACCCGGCAGGCGGCGGGATCGACGCGGAACCAGCCGCGCGTCGCGGTTGCCGATTTGTCGTCGATGCCGATCGCGGCCTCGACCACATAGCTCATGCGGTTGCAGATTTTCAGGTCGGCGAGCGCGGGAGCGGAGGAAGCGAGAAACGAGATGATCGCGGCTGGCAGCGCGAGCAGCGTGCGTTTCAGCTGGGATGAGCGAGACCGCTTCGCGATCCGATGATCCCCCGGTTCGATATCCGGTCCCGTCCTGCGCCGAGATGCGGCACTGATGGCCGGAACGAATCCGGCCATCACGATCTTCCTTTGCGCCGCCGCCTTGCTCATCACTTGTGGATCAGCGTGCCGGTGCCCTGGTTGGTGAATAATTCAAGCAGGACCGCGTGTTGCATCTTGCCGTCGATGATGACGACACCCTCGACGCCCTGCTCGAGCGCATAGATACAGGTCTCGACCTTCGGGATCATGCCGCCGGAAATGGTGCCGTCGGCGATCAGTTTTCGCGCGTCCTTCACCGACAGTTGTGGAATGAGCTTCTTCGACTTGTCGAGCACGCCGGGAACGTCGGTCAGGAGCAACAGTCGCTTGGCTTTCAAGGCGCCGGCCACCGCGCCGGCAAAGGTGTCGGCGTTGACGTTAAAAGTCTGTCCGGTCTTCGACGTCGCCAATGGTGCCAGCACCGGGATCAGCTCGTAGCCGATCAGCTGGTTCAACAGCGTCAGGTCGACCTTTTCGGGTTCACCGACAAAGCCGAGATCGACCACCTTCTCGATGTGCGAACCCGGATCGACCATGGTGCGCGTCGCCTTCGTCGCCCTCACCATGTTGCCGTCCTTGCCGCACAGGCCGACCGCCTTGCCGCCGGCCTCGTTGATGTAGCCGACCAGCTGCTTGTTGATCGATCCCGCCAGCACCATCTCCACGATCTCGATGGTCGCGGCATCGGTGATGCGCAAGCCGGCCGCGAATTCCGACTGGATGCCGAGCCGCTTCAGCATGGTTGCGATCTGCGGCCCGCCGCCATGGACCACGACGGGATTGATCGCGGTCTGCTCCAGCAGCACGATGTCGCGGGCGAAGGCTTTTGCGGTGTCTTCGGCGCCCATGGCATGGCCGCCATATTTGATGACGATGGTTTCGTCGTCATATTGCTGCATATGCGGCAGCGCCTCGGACAGGATACGGGCCTGATCGAGCGGGCTGATGAAGGTCGCGTCGGTCATGAAGCGGGTCTCGCTGAACAGGGGGTGGGGCGGGTTCTATCCGATTGGCGGGCGACGCGCAAAGTGCCTTGTCGCCGTCGCGAGATCACCCCCGCCGCGGCCAGGCTGCCGCGACCGCGAGCAAAAGCCAGCTCAGAATCAAAAGCGTGCCGCCGGTCGGTGCGGCCATCGGAAACAGGCTGTGATCGGCAAATTGCCGCAATGTCAGGTCGGTCGCGAACAAGGCGGCCGCGACCACGAAACCGAATGCCGCCAAGAGTGCGATTCTGACGTGGATGACGCCGCGTTCGGCCAGCGCCACGGCGCCCAGCACGGCGGCCGCGTGAAACAGCAGCATCGAGGACGCCGACCCCAATCGTGCCGCGTCCGGTTGGTGCGCTGATAGCGCCGCCAGGATGACGCCGTCGGCGCCCATGATGGCAGCGAGCACGACCAGAATACGAAATGCGCGGTCCATCAGGCGCGCTCCTCGAGCAGGCGCACCATCGCCGCGCGCAATTCGGGCATGCCGGTGCCCGAGTGGGAGGAGGTCGCGAGCACATGCGGAAAGGCAGCAGGATGTTTGGTCAGCGCCGCCGCGGTCTCGGCGATCTTCGCCGTTAGCTCCGCGGGCTTCACCTGATCGGCCTTGGTGAGCACGACCTGATAGCTGACCGCGGACTTGTCGAGCGTCTTCAGCACGTCAAGGTCGACGTCCTTCAGTCCATGCCGGGCGTCGATCAGCACATAGACCCGCGCCAGCGAGCTGCGGCCCTGCAGGAATTTGTGGATCAGCTCGGTCCAGGAGGCGATCTTGGCCTTCGGCGCGGAAGCGTAGCCATAGCCGGGCATGTCGACCAGCCGCAGGCCTGCTTTGTCGGGGCCTTCGAAGAAGATCAGTTCCTGGGTACGGCCAGGCGTGTGCGAGGTCCGCGCCAGATTGTTGCGGCCGGTCAGCGCGTTGATCAGCGAGGATTTGCCGACATTGGAGCGGCCGGCAAAGGCGACCTCAAGGCTTGCCATCGGCGGCAGCGTCTCGATCGAGGGCGACGCCCAGACGAACTGCCAGTCGCCGGCGAACAGCTTTCGCCCCTGCTCGATCAGGTCAGCCTCGGTGGCTGTGGTCATGCGAGCTTCCGGTTGCGGCGCCTCATGGTGTGCGCCGTCCCAACCATGAGGCCGGCGGCCTCCTTCGAGACGTGGCCAAGAGGCCGCTCCTCAGGATGAGGGAGTCCGTCAGGTTTTCGACTCGGCCTTCTTCGGACCGAAGGTGGCCTTCAAATTGTCGAACAATTCCACCTTCACTCCGTTGCGGCGCATGATGAAGCTCTGCTGCAGCACCGACAGCGTGTTGTTCCAGGCCCAGTAGATCACGAGCCCGGCCGGGAAGCCCGCCAGCATGAAGGTGAAGATCAGCGGCATCCAGTCGAAGATCATCTTCTGCGTCGGGTCCGGCGGCGTCGGATTGAGCTTCATCTGGAACCACATCGTGATGCCCATGATGATCGGCCAGATGCCGAGCGCAAGATAATGGCCGAACACCGGCAACTGTGTCGGGTCGAAATGCAACAGGCCGAACAGTGTGAACAGGTTGGTCGGATCGGGCGCCGAGAGGTCCTTGATCCAGCCGAAGAACGGCGCGTGGCGCATTTCGATGGTGACGAACAGCACCTTGTAGAGCGAGAAGAACACCGGAATCTGCAAGGCGACGGGAAGGCAACCAGCGATCGGGTTGATCTTCTCCTTCTTGTAGATCTCCATCATTTCCTGCTGCTGCTTCACTTTGTCGTCGGGATAGCGCTCCTTCAGCGCGGCGAGCTGTGGCTGCACCGACTTCATCTTCGCCATCGAGGCGTAGGACTTGTTGGCGAGCGGGAAGAACAGCAGCTTGACGATGACGGTGACGAGCAGGATCGAGATGCCGAAATTGCCGAACAGCCGGTAGAAGAAGTCGAGCCCCAGGAACATCGGCTTGGTGATGAAGTAGAACCAGCCCCAGTCGATCAGGAGATCGAAGTGGTTGAGCGACAGTTCCCGGTTGTAGCCGCCGAGCCCCCCGATCGGGAAATTGATGCCGACCACGCTCGCTTCCTTGGCGCCCGCGAACAGCCGCGTACTGGCGCTGCCGGTGCCGCCGATCGCAATCGTCTGCGCATCCTCCAGATAGTCGGTCTGGTAGGTCCGAACGTTGCCGACTAGGTTGGACGAATAACGCGCCTGCAGTTGCGCGTTGGTGTCGGGCAATAGAGCCGAGGCCCAGTACTTGTCGGTAATGCCAAGCCAGCCGTCGGTAGCCTTGAAGCTGACGGTCTTGGCGTCGTCGATCTTCTTATAGGTGTATTGCTGCAGGCCGTACTCGCCGAGATAACCGATCAGGCCCTCGTGCAGGATGTAGTAGCCGGAGACCTGCGGCGTGCCGTGTCGCGAGATCAGCGCGAACGGATAGAGCGTGACCGGCGCGGCGCCGACATTGCTGACGTCGTCCTTCACGGTGAAGAGGTAGCGCTCGTCGATCGAAATGGTGCGGCGGAAGGTGAGGCCGTCGCCGTTGTCATATTTCAGCACCACCGGCGTGGTCGGCGTCAGGCTGCCCGAGCCTACCTGCTGCCACATCGTGTTCTGGTCAGGGAGGCGGACCGTCGAGCCGCTGGCGCCGACCCAGCCGAATTCCGCATAATAGGGGGCGGCGGTCCCAGATGGCGAATACAACTCGATCGCAGGCGAGGACGGGTCGACGGTGTCGCGGAACTTGATCAGCGACAGATCGTCGATGCGCGCGCCCTTCAGCGAAATGCTGCCCGAAACGCTCGGGGTATCGATCTTGACCCGGGGCGTCGCGGCGATCGCGACATCGCGGCTGACGACGGGGGCGGTGGAGGCGGCCGGGGGCGTTGCCGGCGTACCAGCGGCAGGAGCCGGCGCGTTGCCGGTCGGCGGCGCGCTCGACGGCGTCGTCGTATTGTTGGCCTGCGGGGCGGATTTCGCCAACTCGCTTTGGGCCTGCTGCGCAGCGCGCTGCTTCTCCATTTGCGGGACGTTGTAGAAATACTGCCAGGCGATCAGCACGATCCCGGACAGAATGACGGCGAGGATGGTGTTGCGATTACTATCGTTCATCGTTCAAATCTCGTCATTCAATCCGGTTTTGCAATCCGGTTTTGCCGGTTTCGCAGAACGGCCCCTCGGGACCTGCCGCTCGAGCCGGTTAAGCGCGGTGCGGAGATCGTCGAGCATGGTGGCGAAGTTGCGGGAAAGCGCGTCCCTGCGGCCGACTAGCACATAATCATGGTGCGGTCGCATCGCCATGACATCTAAATCGTTATCGAGACGCTTCACCAGTTCGCGAAGCCTGCGCCGGATGCGGTTGCGCTCGGTGGCGGTTCCGTTCTTTTTGGTAACGGTGAATCCGATCCGGATCGGGCCTAAATCGTCGCGACGGCGGCTTTGCAGGATAAATGCCGCGCTGCCGGCCCGCGTGCCGTCGGCAACGGCGAGGAAGTCCGCCCGCTGCCTCAGCCGTTCCATGGTTGGAATCTCCGGGAAGCCCGGGCTCAGGCGCTCAGACGCTTGCGGCCCCGCGCACGGCGCGCAGCCAGCACCTTGCGGCCGCCGGTAGTGGACAGACGGGCGCGGAAGCCGTGACGGCGCTTGCGCACCAGTTTGCTGGGTTGATAAGTCCGCTTCACGGGTAGTTCTCCGCTGACCGGGCAATTTGCCTGTTGGATTGATCGCGTCCGGTGATGCAGGCCGGCCCAAAAACGGGCCGTTTCCGGCCCCAAAAATGAGCCGCCCCCGGTTGAACCGGGCCATCGCGGACAATTGGCGCGGCTTATACGGGAGCGACCCGTTTTCGTCAACGCTGCGGCCACAGCCTTTTCCGTTCCGATTGAATTGGAACGGAAGCTCTAGCTTCTTGTTTTGACGCGTTTTCTGAACCGGAGCCCACCCCGCTTTCCAAGTGCGGGGCAGGCTTTCGCTGGAAAACGCTCCGGGCTCGCACGAACCTCGGCGAAACGTCGCAATTCGAGCGAATATATTGATTTATTCGGGGTTTTTCGGAGTGAGGATGGCAGCTCCCCGGCCCACTTCCTAAATTAGCAGGGAATCCGACATTAGCGATCCGTAATTTGACCGATGCAGGGGCGGATCGCATGGTCGGGGGAGCAGGGTCAGCAAAGGCAGATATGAAGGCCGATATCGTGTCAGCGACCGACCAACAGCCGACAGTGCCTGCGCCACGGTCGAAGCCGCCGCGCCGGCTCGGCCTGTCTGGCAAGCTGCTGCTGCTCACCGTTCCCCTCGTCATGATCGCGGGAATGATGATTTACGTGCCCGCGATCGCGAATTTCCGGATGAACCGGCTCAACGACCGGCTGGCGGCGGCCAATACCGCCGCGCTGGTGCTCGATGCCGCGCCTTCCGGCATGGTCCCGGATTCGCTGGCGCGGCAGATTCTCAAGAGCATCGGCGCGCGCGCGGTCGCGATCAAGCTCGGCCAGCAGCGCCGCCTGCTCGCCAGCGCTGACCTGCCGGCGTCGATCGACCACGATATCGACATGCGCGAGATGACCCCATGGTCGGCGATCGTCGATTCCTTCGAGATGATGCTTGAGACGGGCAACCAGACGATCCGCGTGGTTGGCCCGGCGCCCGGCGGCGCGCAATTTATCGAGGTTGTCGTCGATGAGCTGCCGCTGCGGCAGGCGATGTACCGGTTTTCCCGCAACCTGCTGCTGGTCTCGCTGGGGATCGCCGTTCTGACGGCGGGGCTGGTCTATCTGGCGCTGCATTATCTATTCGTGCGGCCGATGCGGCGGCTGACGGCGGGCCTGGTCGCCTTCCACGAGGACCCCGAAAGTTCGTCGCGGATCATCGTGCCCAGCCAGCGCGGCGACGAGATCGGAGTTGCCGAGCGCGAACTGTCCGACATGCAGCGCGACCTGGTGTCGATGCTGCATCAGAAGAGCCGGCTGGCCGCGCTCGGGCTCGCGGTCTCCAAGATCAACCACGATTTGCGCAACCTGCTGGCGTCCTCGCAACTGCTCTCCGACCAGCTCGCCAGCGTGCCCGATCCGAGGGTGCAGCGCTTTGCGCCGAAACTGATGCGCTCGCTGGAGCGCGCGATCGACTTCTGTCAGTCGACGCTGTCCTACGGCCGCGCGCAGGAGGCAGCCCCCGACCGCCGCATGATCCCGGTCGACCCGATCGTGGCCGAGGTGCGGGAAACCGCAGGGTTGGCGGCCGACGCCTCGATCGCCTGGATCAGCGCGATCGAGCGCGGGCTCACGGTCGACGCCGATCCCGATCAGCTGTTTCGCGTGCTGCTCAATCTCGTTCGCAACGCGACGCAGGCGTTGGAGAGTTGCCCGCGCAGCGATTTCGCAAGCCAGCAGATCCGCGTCACCGGGCGCCGCGAGGGCGCGGTCGCGATCCTGGAAGTCTCCGACACCGGCCCCGGCGTACCGGGCAAGGCCCGCGAGCACCTGTTCGAGGCGTTCCAGAGCTCAGGGAGGCCCGGCGGCAGCGGGCTCGGACTTGCGATCGCCGCCGAACTGGTCCGCGCCCATGATGGCGACATTCACCTGGTCGAAGGCACCATCGGGGCCACCTTCCGGATCGTCATCCCGGACCGGCCGGTGGAACTCTTGAGCATCCGCAACGAGCGGGCGAGGGCATAACCACGCCCTCCTGAATTCGGGGCGCGACGAAGCCTCGAACCCGGAATCCCCGAGGTAATTGCAGGAGATTCCCGGTTCGCGCTGGCGCGCGCCCCGGAATGACGAACCACGCAAATCCCGCTTTCCGGACCTTGCCAATCCGCCTCCGAGCCGGTAGCTAAGGGGCGCTTTCGCGACCTTCCCGGCTTTTCTCCGGGATTGCAGACGGGCCCGTTAGACCCGAGATGAACAGCGAAAAACGCGCCCGTAGCTCAGCTGGATAGAGCACCAGACTACGAATTTGGGGGTCGGACGTTCGAATTGTTCCGGGCGCGCCAGCCATATCATTGTTTCGCATCGCCTTTTCCTTTCTTGCTTGGTGCGGCGGCAGTGCTGGTTTGCAGTTGGTTTGCAAACTTTGTTCGCGGTGAGTTCTCAAAGTTGAAGATTGCCTGGTCGGCTAGCCCGCGAGTCCGAGCGAGATATCGCTCCAGGATCCGGTCCACCGTCTTGAGCGAATGACCAGTGATCGTTGCAATCTGTTGCGGTGTCGAGAACCGGCCTCCGACAGTAACGTCACAGCCGTGCCCCGCAGGTCGTGGAAGTGCAATTCGACCGGTTCATCCAGACCGGGCAGATTGACCGTTTGCAGGCCGGCCTTCTTCATCGCCTGATCCCATAGCTGGGCGAAGTAGCGTTTCTTGAATGACTGGCCGGTCTTCGTGACGAGAATGAGCGGCGACACTCGCTCGATGCCGTCGAGCATCCGGCGCAGCGCGGCCGTGCAGGGGATCTGGATCAACGGCGCCGGCTTGCCATGACGGCCGCGCCTTGCCTTGCCGCAACTCGATGCAGTCGCCCTTGTAGGCCGACCAGGGCAGGCGCAGCAGGTCACCCTCACGCTGGCCCGTGTGCAGCGCCGCGATCAGCGCGCGCTGTATCTCGATCGGCGCTGCCTTCATGAAGACGCTGATGTGTTCTGGCAGCCAGATGATTTCCGATCGGTCAGAGTGATAGAGCCGCTTGAAGCCGCGCAAGTGGGTGGTTGGCCGTGAGCGTCCCGCGATCGACGGACCAGGTCAGCATTGCCGATATTGCGGACAGCCGGTTGTCGGCCTCGCGTTGCCCTGATGCCCGCGCGACTTTTTCGCGCCAGTCGAGCATGTCTTTGCGGACACGGGGGTCATCGAGCGCGGCAAGCGGCATGGTGCCGAGCTCGCCCTCCGCCTTCGTCAACATCCGCTTGTATTCGCCCTGCGTCGAGGGCGCGAGCTTCTCCTCAAACTCGACGGACGTGGTGTAGGAGCGGATCAGGCTGTTGAACGTGCCGGTGTGCCGGTCGCGGATTGTCTTCTCGGCCGCGGCGTAGTCGGCAATGAACTCGGCAGAGCCAGGCTCGCCATGCAAGCGTTTGCCGGTCGCGCGGTGATACCAATACGTCCGGCGCGTGCCGTCTTTCAGCAACTTGTAGGTGGGGAATACGCCTTCGATGTCAGCCCTGACCACGTTGCCGTCTCCACTGATCCAGAGCCGTTGGGGATAGGTCATCCTGGTCCTGGTCGCCCGCTACAACAATGATCTTGCCTGGTGTGATCTCAACGCGGCCCTTCACGCCGGCCTTCGCCATGGCCTTCAAGGCTCTGACGAGATCGCTTTGCCGGAAGTGCTGGCGCGCGCGGGACATCAGCCGGCCGCCCGCTTCGACTGGTCCTGATCCATCTTGGCGCGGACTGCCCTGATGATTTCCGAATTCTGGGTGCTGCGGTTTAGCTCGGCTTGCTGCTCGAGCCAGCGCTTGGTGTCGAGCGGAAGATGAACCAGCATCGAGATGGCTTCAGGTCGTAGAGGTCGTTTAGTGACCATAGGGGACAATCCTCTTTTTAGGGGGGCCCCGATATCAGAAGCTTCAGCGTGTTTTAGATGCAAGCGATTCGTGGGCTGATATCGAAAAAATCTATCCAACAAACAGGAAGTCTGTCGAAAACGACAAAACCCGCCCGCATGACCGGCGGGCATGTTAATTTTTGCAATGGAAATGAGGGGCTCATTCCAAATCCGAAAGCTCTTCGCGCACGGACTACTGCAGGCGGAACGCGAGTTCGACCACGGCCCAGCAGAAGGTCGCGGTATCGGCAATTTGCGTTTCGGCGGATAGCTTGTCGAACTCGGAGAATTTCCTCCATCGACTCCACACTGCGGCGCATCTTGTCGAGTAACTCTCTGGACGGCCTCATGCCCTTGCCTCCGTTGTCGTCGTCCCTCCGGGATGATGTAGCCGACAGAAATATCCATGGATCTCGTCCAGTTCGTCCACGCGGCTTTGGATTGCCAGGCCGAGTTCCTGCACGATCGCCGCGGCGTTGTCGTCGTCGAGCGTCTGGGCGACGCGATCCAGCGTCAGCGCAAAGTTTCGGATGGCTCTGAGTGGATCTTCCATGCCGCAGGCCTGGTCGAATGCAGCGGTTCGGGGTGGCGCGTCGTGCGCCCATCGGTAGACCTTTCTTCTTTTGGGGGGATGGTTGGTGGTGGGGTGGTGACGGTGGAGACGTGCGCCACCATGGCGCACGCCCCCTATGTTGATATCGCTCATAGCGGCCCGCCGATGGCCTCAATCGCGGCGCGCGCGGCGTCCCGGGCCGTGTCGAAGTCTTCGAAGAGCGGAGCGGTGGCCCCGATGATCGCCCGGGCAACGCGATCGACGAATTGCTCCGTCGGGTCGACGGCGAAGCGGAAGCCTCGATCCGCGCCATCAATTCCCGTCGCACGGTGACGACGTGCCGGGTGTCGGTGAATTCGCCTTCTCGGCGCACCTCGTCGGCGAGGTCGATAAATGATATCCTCTTGGCAGCCTTGGCCATGAGCTTGTACCTCTGGTTGGGGTTAGAGCCGGGGCGGAAGCTGATGACTTCCCCTCGGCTTGCTTTTATGGTAAAACCATTAATATGAAGAAGTCAATAGTGGTAAAACCAAAAAGAGGCCGACCGTCTACCGGCGGTCGCGACCCGTTCGTTGGCATTCGTTTGCCAGCGGGTTTGATCGACGAGATTGATATTTGGGCCGTGGATCACGAGTCCGACTCTCGTTCCGCGGCGATCCGCCGCCTGGTCGAGCTCGGGCTGAAGGTGAAGCAGAAATGACCCCCCGAACCGTTGTTGTACTAGCCGCGCTCTTGGTTTCGTCCGCCGCCCAATCAAACTTTTTCACATACCAATCTTGGTTGACCCTGCCCGAGTTGGCTCGGGCCATGTACATTTCGGGCGCGTACGATTCGCTGATTACATTCAATTCGGATGAGCAAGACCAAAAAGTCTCGTCGCATTACGCGAGATGCATCAGCGCGGCAAAAATGGGGAACGGCCAGCTTGCCGCGAATGTGATTAATTTCGCGCGGGACAAGCCCGATCTGCAGGTCGGGCCGGTGCAGGCGCATTGATCGCTTATCTAATCGCCGCCTGCGGTCAACCGCTGACCAAATAAACTCCCCCCGGCTCATGGCTTCCTTGTCGACCCCAGCGATGTAGCCTATTACGGCGGCCCTCGTTGAGGCCGCGGTGGCGGGGACCGACTGCCAAAGGCGCAACATCATAGCCAAACACGGCGAGTAGGAGACCAGAATGGCATACTTTATGCGATTAACCCTGAACACCGAAGGCAAAGTTACCGCTTGCGTCAACATGGATCACGTCGTTTCCATGCAGGACGCAAATCAGGGATACACTGCTCTGAGGCTCAGAGACGGCACTTCGTTATCAGTCAAGGAATCTACCGCGACGATCATGGGCAGAATACCCCAGGATCACAGGGAGTCGGTGGTCTAATCCTTTCCCTTCAGCACCAGTCCCTTCCCTCAAAAATTGATGCTCGCCGCGCGTACATCCGGCGCGGCGAGCACCCTTGCCCGCAGCGTCGAAACACTGCCGGCGGTCTCAAACCACTACCCTTAGAGCGGACATGTCCGTTCATCGAGGTAAAACAGACTTGACCCTACAACGCCGACACTTCCGAGTCTGACCCGGAACAGACTCTTTCGACGGGTCAGCTGGACAAGGCGTTGCCTTTCTTCGCACGGGATGGAACAAAATTTGTCCTGACAATTCGGCGTTGATGCAGTGCGGAAGGGAAATGGCAAGGTCATCGAAACTGGTTGCAACAAAACGCGGGCGTGTATTGTTGGTAAGAAGAAAACGTGACCATCTGTGGATGTTTCCGGGAGGTCGCAAGCGAGGGCGCGAAACCGAAATGGATTGCTTGAGGAGGGAAATCCGAGAGGAGCTTCCTGAGCTCAAGCTGGGACGGTTGAGGCTCTGGAAAGAGGTCAAAGCCAGGAACCGCAGATCGGGCAGGAAGATGAGTGACGCCATATTCGTCGCGAATAAAGCGTCCGGTCGTCTTGCCATCGGTGATAAGAAGGAGATCGACAAGGCGACATGGCGTAAGCCGCGAGGCATTCGCTTAACCCCAACCTCGCGTTACATTCGCGACAAGCTGTTCCCTAAACGGAAGTAAGCCCAAAGCGGCGCCTGCATGACTATAGAGGTGGCGGACCTTGCGTTGGAAAAGACCTGATTCGTGAGGCATAGTCCGAGCATGACGAGCGCCCAGAGTGTCGCCGTTTATACCTGCCCCAGATAATGAAAGGAGGGAGAGTTGAGCAGCATGATCCTCCTGGATCTTCTAGGCGGCGTGGCGCTGCTGCTGTGGGGGCTTCACATGGTCCACAGCGGGATCGTCCGAGCCTTCGGATCCGATTTGCGGCGCTTGCTCGGGACCGCGCTGCGCAACCGCTTCCTGGCCTTCTTCGCCGGCATCATCGTGACGGCTCTCCTGCAAAGCAGCACGGCGACCGGGCTGATGACCGCCTCATTCGTCACCGGCGGCGCCGTCGATCTTGCTCCCGCGCTCGCCATCATGCTGGGAGCCAATGTCGGCACGACGCTCATCGTTCAAGCTCTCTCGTTCAATGTCACGGCGGTGGCACCGTTACTGTTCCTGGTCGGTGTTATCGCATTCAAACGAGGTGGCCAGACCCGCACGCGCGATCTCGGGCGCGTCGCGATCGGCATCGGTCTGATGCTGTTATCACTCCACATTCTGCTCGACACGTTGGCGCCGGCAGAACAGGCGCCGGCGGTTCGCATGCTCCTGACCGCGATCACAGGCGACACCCTCCTTTGCGTCCTGATGGCCGCTGTATTGACCTGGGTTGCCCATTCGAGTGTCACGGTCGTGTTGTTGATCATGTCGCTGGCGTATTCTGGCTTCATCACACCGGTGGCAGCACTAGCGCTCACACTTGGCGCCAATCTCGGAAGCGCTGTCAACCCGGTGATCGAGGGCAGCAGCAGTAGCAACCCGGCCAGCCGTCGCTTGCCGCTGGGCAACCTCCTCAATCGCTTGGTCGGGTGCGCTCTGGTACTACCGTTTCTGCATCCAATCGCTGATGCGCTCAGTCGGTTAGAGCCCAACGCGTCACGCATGACCGCAGACTTCCACACCGCATTTAACCTGATGCTGGCAATCATCTTCATCCTTCCGCTGAGTTGGCTGGCTTTGCTTCTGACTCGATTTCTGCCCGAACGGGCGAAACCCAACAATCCAGCGACACCGCTGTATCTTGATGAGGCGGCCCTCGGCACGCCGTCGGTCGCGCTGGCCTGTGCGGAACGCGAGGTCCTTCATCTGGGCGACATCGTCGAGACCATGCTGCGGCAAGCCATGACGGCGCTGATGACCGACGATCGCCGCCTTGTCGCCGAAGTCAGCCGGATGGACAACGCCGTCGACAAGCTCGACGAGGCGGTAAAGCTCTACGTGACGCGGCTCACGCGGGAGAGTCTGGATGAACGGGACGGTCACCGCGCGATGGAGATTATCGCCTTCTCCATCAACCTGGAGCACATCGGCGATATCATCGACAAGAATTTGATGGAACTCGCCCAGAAGAAAATCAAGCGGAAGCTCGCCTTCTCGAAACAGGGAGCTGCGGAGCTGGAGGCCTTCCACCAGGAAGTGATGAGTAACCTCAAGCTCGCCTTCAGCGTCTTTATGTCCAGCGATGAGAGGATCGCCCGCCAGCTGATCGCGGAGAAGGCGACCTTACGCACGGCTGAGCTGGCCGCTGCCGAGAGTCACCTAGAACGACTTCGCGAGCGTCGCCCCGAGAGCATCGAATCGAGCTCGTTGCATCTCGACGTCCTGCGCGACCTGAAACGCATTCACTCCCATATCTGTTCGGTTGCCTATCCGGTGCTAGAGCGCGCAGGTGCTTTGCAACCCAGCCGTCTCCGACTAATCGAGCCGGATGAGGGCTCAACCGACGACAAGGACGCCGCGTCGGTGGGTTAACCACTCTGGCAACGGCTCGACGACATGCCGACGGCATTGAGCAAGGTTCGCTTTCGAGGGCAACCCGGAAGACATTTGCTCGTACCGGGTTCTTCTGAGTTTGACCCGTTGCGGAATTCGCGCCTTAAATTGCCGCGCGATGGAGATCACTCGGACCTAAGCAGGAATATGGCCGCCTAGTAGAGCGATTTCCCGTTCATCGCGCAATCGCAGTTGTTGTGAGATAGGGAATTCGGACCACGTCCGGAATTGGCACCAAACGGACCTACAGCGAACTCCGCTATTCGGTCGCTAACGGTTGGAAAGCGGACATCCGCGCGGCTGCCGGTCTGTTCGCAAAATTACATCCTTCGCCGCGCCGCGAGCGGAACGAGCAGGTCCGCAAGTCGCACTTCGATTGCGTATAAGTCCGCATGGTCCGGGTGCGTCGATTGCCCGCGGACCGGATCGCGAGCGATCCTCGAAAGGACATCCCGCGCCAACCGTTCGAGCGCGTCGAGCTGTTCGCCTAATGTAGGCTCGCGTGGTGTGTCGATCTCGATCTCCTCGATCGAATTTACCAAGACAGGTTTTTTCATTTCAGTCCCCACGTTGTTGTTCAATTCGATGGGAAGGCCGCGGCGGCTCAAACCACTAAAACCGCCGCGGCTCCCATGGATCGTCGCCTCCGGCTGGCGCGGCATCGAGGGTAACGCGCCGCGCTGCCTCCTGACGTCCGACCTATTTCAACAGTCCCTGCCGGCTCAGCTCGGACTTGATCATGATTCTGTCGCTGACTTTTATCTCGAACTTCTTCATCGCCTGATCGAGCGTGTAGACGTCGACCGAAAAGCCGCTCGAGCCGAGCGGCGCCGTCGACGACGCCGCCAACGCCACGATCTCCGACGGGACTGCAAACCCCAAGTGATAGAGCGTTTTCACGATACCTTGCCGGCCCGTTCGGATCGGGATCGTCGGTTTTTGCGGTGTTGAGTATTCCATCCAATTGCTTTCTTGATAGGACATTTTTCATTTTCCTTTCGGTGTGGTCGTCGCGGAAGCCGCGAGCGATGCAGTGGGTTGTTTGTCCTTGGCAGGTTTGGGCTGTGAACGACGCCTTCCGATTGCAGTTGCCGACGATGGCTGACCCGCTGATCTTTGGCTCGCATCGTGCCCGGTGTAGGACGGGTGGTTAGTCAAACCGCCGTGCCGATGTCACCCGGCTGTGACGGCGAAGTGAAGTTCGCTACTGGCGAAGCCGGATAGTCTTGTCGTCGCCGCTCGCGTAAACCGGGTAATCGTGATCACGCCAGATGCTCGGCACCTTGCCGTTCGCCGCCTCGGCGCGCATTGAGCTCGCCATGCGGCGGAGAACGTGGACGTGGCCGTTGCTCGGATGCGTGCCGACGCCGGAGGCTTCCATCGAAGCGGCGCAGGCCTCAAGCGCCGCGGCGTGCGGCTCGACCATCTCGCGGGTCACGGCGTTGGCTTGCACGATGGCGCCAAGCATTCGGGGGATGATTTTGATCATTGGTGCGGTCCTTTTTCGGTTCGAGTGGTTTGCGGTTCGGTTCACAAAAGTTCGGCGAGCAGGTTGTTCAGCGCGGTCAGGTTGGCCGCATCACCGCCGCCGCTCGGGTGAACGGAGATCGCATACTTCACCAGCGTCGTCTGCAGCTCGACACAATGCTGTTAGATCAGAAGCATCGTTGCATTGATATTCCCGGCCTTCGCCGAGACCACGGCCGTCGCATTTGCGGTCGGGGCAATCGCCTTTGCGTCTGCAAGAGCAGTCATTTGCCGGGCCCTCCTTGCTTCGTTGGCACAGGCTTCTGATACTGGTCGCGCGACACCTCGCCGCCCGCCGGCGTGGTCCGGATGTGGCCGCTGTTGTGCTCCACAGGAGGGGTTTTCCCCGATCGTTCACTTTCGAAAACTCCATCATGCCGCGTCATGCTGTTCGTCCTTTCTCAGTCTCTCGATTTAACTTCGTCTGTGTACCGATTCTCCTGAAGGAATCGCTTTTGCCGCGCCCCGAAGTCATCCGCCCCGCCGCCGCTTCGCAAGCTCCGCTGGTGGCGCTCCACAATGGCATCAAACATTGTTTGCCCCTCGCCGGGTTTGATCTCGCCGCCGGCGTGCAACAAATGCCCGATCGACGCCGGCCGCTGCTCGAGTTGCTCGACGCGACCCTCCAAACCGGCGATCCGGCGCAACAGTCGTTTCAATGCGGAGAGCTTCGCCATTTTCACCCCGTCGCAAATGGATGGCGGCGTGAGCCGGGATTCATGTACAGGTCCATGTCCGGGAACAAAAACTTCGGGCCCTCCGGCTCGAGCATCAGCTCGCTCAGCGCCCAAACCAGCGCGTCGCAGCGATCCGGCGATCCGTCTCCAACGTACCCCTCGGAGGTCATCGCCGTCATCTGGTCTTCGAGCTCGGGGAACGGGTGAGCGTGACGAACCTTGGATTGCTCGTACAGCGCGCTTGCCGGTTCGGCCCGGGCGATCTTCCCGCGCGATGCCGTCACCTCTCGATATGAAACATTCGGGTCAACCGTCCGGATCACGTGCTCAACCATCGCGCCGCCGAAGTTGCGCTCGGCGACAACCCGATCCGCATGGAATTCGTGATAGGCATTGACCGCCCGGCGGCCCCAGCCGGCCGGGGAAAGCTTGCATGCGCGATCAGCCAGCACATACCCAAAGCCGTCGGTACCCAAGCCGGCCACGATGATGCCGACGCTGTCGCCGCTGTCTTCCTTGCCGCGCGTGCCCGAGGGGTCGACGGCGACCACGATACGCTTCATGCCCGGGAGCGCCCAAGATCCGTTAGCCCTGTCGAGCAGTTCGCGAGGCCACAAGCTGCCCTGCACATCGAAGAGCACCTCGGCATTCAATTCCTGCCGGCCAAGCCGCGTGCCCCCGTATTTTGCGCGTAGTGACGCCAGCGCCGCCGCAGGAAGATTGGCTTCATTTTCAAAGGTCGAACCGCGCACCACGACAACGCCGCTGCCATCGCGCTTGAGCAAATCCTTAATCAGCTTGATCGGCCGCGGCGTCGTGGTCGCCAACCATCTCGGATGCGGCCCAAGCCGTAAGCAGAATTGCAGCTGATCCCAGGTGTCTTGGGCGTTCGGCCACGCAGCAACTTCATCCCCCCAGGCATGAGAAAATTGCGGGCCTCTCAGCTGATCGGGCTCCTCCGCCGACGATATCGAGGCGATCACGCCATTCGGCCAAGTCAGCTGGCGCTTCGACGGCTCATAGACTGGCCGGCACCATGACGAGCTCACACTCAAAATTCCGCTTTCACCCTCCACCATCACGCTGCGTGCAAGGAACGTGGTCGGGCCGACAAGTGCAATTCGCGACGCGGTTTCCGTTTCGGCCAGCTCCCGAACCCATTCCGCCCCGGTGCGCGTCTTTCCAAAACCGCGACCGGCCAGGATGAGCCAACCGTCCCAATCGCCGGGCGGCGGCAATTGCGAGGGACGAGCTTTGCTGCGCCAATTGTCCTGCAGGGCCGCCGCGAGCTGACCGTAGATCGACTTAAGCTGCATCGGTGTGCTCCAGCTGCCTGGCATCGATCAGCGTCGCGCCATTCTGCGCCTGGCTTGCCTTGGCCTCTAATTCCTGAAGGCCCTCCACAACCCGGCTCAACGCCTCCGGATGGCCTGCGAGCTTGCGCACAAGCATGGACTGCAGGTCGATGAACATGGGGCTGTTAACGAAGACCGCCGTGTTGTTGGTGATTGACGTCGGCGAGAGCTTGAGCATCTCACCGGTGACGCCGCCGATCGAGACCAACACCTCGTTGAGCCGGCCAGCAAGCGAGGCCACCGCGCGCCGATCATTGACCGATGCGGCAAGCTGGAATTGTTTCATCAGCGTGCCGCGGACGAGCTTGAAGAAGTCCAGCAAAGAGACGCCCTCGTCCGCCGCCCGTGCCAGCATCTCCTGCAGCGGGATGTCCGCCAGATATTCGGCCCTATCGGCATCGGACACATGGTTGGCCATATGCCGCCAGACTGCTTGCCCGCTGACGCCGAAGCTCTCCTCGATCTGCCGCAGGCTGACGCCAGCGACGCGCGAAAGCTCGATGCGCGCCCGCTCAGGGTGCGAGCAAATCGAACAGCGAGCCCTGGTGATCTTGCGCGGAGCCATTTCAAAAGCCGACAAAAACCGTTTCGGTTCAAGTCATAGCCCGAGTCTCAGCCGCAAAGTGTTAACGCGCGCAGCCGTGCGTCGCGTCGTTACTTGACAGAAAGTCTGGATGAGTGCGCGGCGCGGAAGCGTCGTCAGGTGACGCTCTGATCAAAGGATGCGCTCGAGGTCAGTCTATCGCGTCGCTCGCGACCGCTTTCTTGATTTCATCCTTCACAGCCGCGATCTCGGCGCGCGAAAGGTGTTGCGACGCGCCAAGAGAAACAAAAAGTGCGTTGAGCGTCAGTGTCCGCTCCTTGCTCCCTAGTTGGTACTCTCCTCGCGGACCTTCTGCTAATCCCAACAAGCAGCGCGAAGAGGTGTGCAAGTCGTACCCAAAGAGGCGACACCAGAACCGCACGGCAAGCGATCGTTCGCGACTAAGAGCCCGCAGGGCGCTTGCCGTGTCGTTCATCGCCCTGAGCGCGCGGTCTCGAAGTTCATCGCTCGATGCAAAATTAACGCTCAAATATCGCTCGGCGATCTTTAGCGCCTCTAACCGCGTTTCTCGAACCTCTAAGATGGGCTTCGCCACGAAGTGCGTACCAAACCACCTCGCCGTACCCATGAATGCTGGTACTACCAGCGAACTGATTTCCATTCGTGCCCCCAAGCGATCAGTTCAACCGCGAGATCATCGAGACGTCGACGGCATAGGACTTCGCGATCTCCGCCAAGGTCTCGCCCGCGGCGCGGCGCTTGATCGCCTCCTGGCGCTGGAAGTCTGACAGCTTCGGCTTGCGGCCGAACTTGATGCCTGCGGCCTGGGCGCGCTTGCGGCCCTCGCCGGTGCGTTCCTTGATCAGATCGCGCTCAAACTCCGCGATCGCGGCGAGCAGCGTCGAGAGCAAGCGGCCCTGCGAGCTGGACGTGTCCCACAAGGGATCGCCGAGCGACCGGAACGACGCGCCGGCCTTGCTGATGCGCTCGATCAGGTCGAGCAATTCCCGCGTCGAGCGGCCCAACCGATCCAGTTTTGTCACCTGCACGATGTCGCCGGGCTGCAGCGAGGCCATAAGCTTCGCCAGCTGCGGCCGATCGGCCCGGGCGCCGCTGATCTTCTCGCGATAGATCGTGGTTGCGCCGGCGGCCCTCAGGGCCTCGAGTTGGCCGGCGAGGTGCTGATCTTGCGTCGAGACGCGGGCGTAACCGATGATCGCCATATCCGTGCTCCAGTTTTGCAAGTAACTTCTGCAAACCGTAACCCATTGATTTTCCATGTCCAGCGTTTTCTTGCAAAACTGCTAAGTTTCGCAAAGATGGGGCGCATGGGGCGCCGCTCGGTCGACCAGGCCGCGGCTGATTAAGCGAAGATCACGAAAAGCGCGGCTCCGATCACGACGGCAAGCCACACAAGCGAGAGGACGAATAGAAGGTTGTCGCTCATGCGATCTGGTGACGCCCGGCTCGAGGCGAACCCATTGATGTCGATCAAGGCCAAGGCGCGGCGCAACCGCGCGACGGCGTCACGAGCGGCCAGCGGCAGCCGAAGAAATCGCCGGAAACCGTCGCGGACGTAAAAAGCCCGGACACTTCTCGGATGACGTGGTGATGACGGGTTTTCGCCATATGCCGCGCAGAAATTAACGCTGACGCCGCCGAAAATGGCACGCTCGATTAACGCTGACGCCATTGAAAATGCGACACGCGGTTATGCCGACAATTTGCGGACTTCTTGAATTTGCGACACAAGAAACCCGCATAAAACCTGCACTTCCTCGCGTCGCAACCGCAAGGCGTCAGCAATAGTATAACGCTGACGCCGTCGTGTTTGCGACACGCTCCCTCAGAACGAGCCGAGCAAGGGGAAGCGCGCCTTCAAGCGCGCACCTTTCCACGACGAGGGAGGGGCGAGGGAAACGGAAAGGCTTTCCCCACGACGAGAGGGGGCGGGGGCAAACGAGGGGGTTGGAGGAAGCGCGCCGTGCTCGCTGCGCTGGGGCTCCGGCTGCGCGCGGCGCTTCCACACTCGCCTGTTTTCATGAACATCGGAAGCTATAACCGAGAGCACTCCGCTTGCCGGACCAGCGCCTAGGCGCGGCGCGCGATCATTGCTGACGCCATACGAAGCGGAGTTTTCCGCCTTGCGGGCTTGGCTCGCTGCGGTCGGCGACAAGGCAAAGGGCGACGAGGCGATCCAGGACGCGGTGCACTTCCTGGCGGGGCGAGCCCAGCTTGCTGAACTCCTTGAGGGTGGCGACGCGCTTGATCAGTTCGGGGACGGCGATCTCGGCCGTGTCGATCCTTGCCAGCACCTTTTGCTCTTTCGGCTTCAGCTTCTTCTGCGTGGTGATCGCGATCGCACCTCCTTCCGGGCGCGTCTCGGTCGCCCGAATGGCGGCGTTCCCTTGTTGTTTCGCCGCGGCGCGCTTCTGCCGCTTCGCTTCATTGCACCTTTCCCGGCGCAGACGCTCGCGCTCGGCCTGGTTCACGTCGGTGCTACCGATCGAGGTAATCGCCAGCGCCTGCCGATCGCAATATTGCAGATCAAGCCTATGCGCGAGATCGTCCGCCTTGTGCAGGACCGGACGTTGCGCCGCTATGTGGTCGAGCTCATCCTCGTCGAGCCACGGCGCCCAGAGCTCGGCCTGGTGCTGCGGCTTCTTGCCGGTCAGGACGGCGTAGCCGATCAGGATCTCGAGATCGCGGCGAGCTTCGTCGGTCGCCGGCATGACGACGCCATAGCGGTGCCGCAGGAGCCGCTGCAGATCGCGCCAGCGCAGATGCGCCAGCCGGACGTCATCGGGCTGGCTCGGCTTCTCTTCGCTGCGGCGCTTGCGTTGGCGACGATGGTGCTTGTCAACCTCCTCAAGACGTGCGGCCGCTTGCTCGGCGGTTGGCCGGCGGTTCGGCGGCATGGCGTCCATCATTGGGCACCATTCAATTCCTGGAGCCGATGCCACGCCCAGCCGCGCCGATATCCGCGCGCCGCGGCGAGCTGCTGCAGTTTGGTTTCATCGCGGCCGGCCCATGCGAGCGCCTTGCCATAGGACATGCGGCGCAGCTCCTCGTTCTGGCGAATATGCTCGATCCGTCGGAGCTCGGTGTCGATCTCGCGTTGCTCTTGCGGTGTCGGCCGCAGATCGGCACCGCATGCGACGCACGTCGGCGCTTTCGGCGGGTTGACGGCCTCGCAGTGTTCGCAGCGGCGCAGCTGCGGCATGTCGCTCTGCTCGCGCTGGCGCCGCGCCTTGCCGTCGAGCGTCCATTGCCGGTCGTCATCGGGCAGTCCGTGCCTGTACAAGTTTCCGGCGCAATCCAAGATCAAGGCGCGGTCTTTGCCTGGCGCTGGCCGCAGGGCTCTGCCGACCTGTTGGAGAAACAAGGCGAGCGACTGTGTCGGCCTGGCCAACAACACCGCTTCGACCGCGGGGACGTCGAGGCCTTCACTGATCAGCCCGCAATTGGTGAGGATCTCGATCTCGCCGGTCGCGAGCGCCTCGATCAATGCTCGCCGCTCCTCACGTGGCGTATCGCCGTCGAGATGGCTGTGTTGTATGTTGACGGCGTAGACGATCGCCCGCTTGCCCAACGCAAGCTTTTCATACTGATCGACCGCCGAGCCGATGACGACGGGCTTGGCCATCACGCCCGCCAACTCGTCGACGGCATAGTCGCCGGCCCTCGTCGAGATGGCCGACAAGTCCGGCGCCACCGGCGCGAAGGCGGTGTACTTCGACAAGAAGCCGTCTTTGATGAGCTCGGCGGTTGTCGGGCCGAGCACCAGTTCTTCGAAAATATCGCCGAGCCCTTTGCCGTCGAGCCGTTCCGGCGTTGCCGTCACGCCGAGCACCAGGGCGCGCCGCTGGTCTTTAATGACGCCGCGCCATGACGGCGAGATCGCGTGATGCGCCTCGTCGACGATGATGAAATCGAAATCCCGGTGACGGCATAGCCGGCGAGCCAGCGATGCGATGCTTGCCACCTGCACGGAATCTGCGGTGTCGGGAAATCCTGGAGCGATCAGGCCATGCGGAATACCAAGCGCCGTCATAGGTTCAAATCCTATCCCCGCAACCAGTCTCAGCCCCTCGAAAGCGTTTCGTTTTCGAGGTTTTTTTGCTGTTTCGATTTTGACCCGAAATTTCGTTCGTGGAAGCGTCGTGGAAGCGGCAGGAGGAAAGTCGCAACGTGAAAGGTTGCGTGCGGCGTGATGACTCAATTATGATCGGTAGCGCACTGCACTCGTCGCCATCGACGCCATGATATTCCTACGTAGGCTATGCCCAGTTCACTTGTGCGTACCGAAAACCGAGTGTGATGCTGCGTTGGAATCGCCTAAACTAAGCTGGCGAAATGATCGGCTGTTCTGATTCGCTCTCGCCGTCCTGGCCTTGCCATTGAGGTCGAAGTTGCGGCCGAGAACGCGGTGCTTCGACATCAGTTGCTTAAGCCCCAAGAAGTACAGTAGCGCATCTTCTAGATCAGCGGTTAGTTCACTGACATCGTGGCCTAGGTCCGGCCCGTTTGGAATGCCGCCGGGCTTGGCGCGATCGAGCGGTACCTGGTCGGTGCTTCAGCCCGACTCATATCTCTTCGGAATCGCGCTCAATATGGCGGCCGGACTGCGAACTCAACATCTATCGGCTCCTCAAACGAACGCGCAGATCGAGCCACTCCGCCTTGGTCACGCTATTCCGACGTAGGGAAATACTTGTTGTCCTTTCACCTCCGAGAAGGAAAGACCTGACCAAGCAAGAGAGAGGCAATCTGAGCCGTGAGATCGGCCGAAACGATCTCTTGTAGGCCTCACGACCTCACGGATGAGCGCAACGATTTGGCCCTTGTTCGACAGCTTCAGCCGCGCGCCAAACTGACGCTCATTGGGGCCGAACAACATTGCGGCTGAGGACCGCGCGCTCCCGCGCAATCTCCGGAATCACATCGCAACTATCAATGGTCCCGCCTCGCGACCGGAAAGATGCGAACCATCTTGCGGCTCATCCGCGGCTCTTCGACCACGACAAGCGAACGTGCCGGCTCGCGGAAGCCAGTCTCACAACTGTCGAGCTTGCAAATCTTCGAATTCCTCGCGGCACGCGCGCGCGAAATCGCGCCACAAGTCAATGGTTCCATTAATCGCCATGTCGTGCAGCTCGACAAAGGTCTTGTCGGGTTCCAGATAAGCATCCAGGATCTTTCTCACAATGCTCTCTGCGCTGTGCACGACCGGCTTGGAGGAGAGCACGCGCATCCTGCCGAGCTTGGCGTAGAGGCCGACGAGGCCGGCTATGTCAGCCTCGCCGTGCTGGAGCGCGTCGATGTAGCACTTCGACGCCTCCTCGATGAAATCCCGGTAAAGGATCTGCCGTCGATTCTTTTCGTGTTGGAGCCACTGGGCCCGAACCTGGATACGGTGGCTAAGCCAATTCGCAACGACGCTTGTCAATCCGCCAACAGCGGTACCAGCCAACGCAGCCACGGCGGAGACGACAGAAGTGTTCATGGAGCGATCTCAACCGCGAGCGGTCCTCCCATTCGACGCTTGACGAACCTGCCGGCGTGGGCTCGTCCTTGCTCCTCTCGACGGCTATCGGCGCGGCGCCTCAGAGATGAGACGCGAACTGCGTTGTCCGGACAGATACGACCAGAACCATTGCGTTTGCACTCGGAAGCGGTTCTGAAGCTGCGGCAGCGCCATCACGTGCAGCGCGGCCCATACCAGCCAGGTCGCGAAGCCACCGGTGCGCAGGCGGCCGGCCTCTAATATCGCAAAGTTCTTGCCGACCACCGCCATGTTGCCTTTGCTGTGGTAACGGAAGGGACGGCCGTCTTTCCGGCCGCGCACACGATTGGCAATCAGGTGCCCGACAAAGCGTCCTTGCTGGATGGCAGCTTGCGCCACACCGGGCACGGGATGGCCATCCTGGGTCATCGCGGCCGCATCGCCGGCCACGAAGACGTCGGGCGCGTCGGGGATGTCCAAGAAAGGGCCGACGAAGGCACGGCCGGCCCGGTCCGTCGTCGTCCCGAGCATTTTCACGACCGGAGAGGCGGCAACGCCGGCCGTCCAGAGCACGGTGGCGCTCGGAATCCGGGCACCGGCCGCAACGACGCCCCTTTCGTCAACCTTTTCGACCTTCACTCCGGTCAGAACCTGAACGCCGAGCTTGCCGAGCCGCTTGGCGACCTTGCGCGACAGCGACTCCGCGAAGGTCGGAAGGATGCGAGCGCCGCCGTCCAGCAGCACGATTTTGCTCCTGGCGGCATCGATGTTGCGGAAGTTCTTGCGCAAGGTCACCGAGATCAGGTGAGCGATTGAAGCCGCAAGTTCGACACCGGTCGGGCCTGCGCCGACCAGCACGAAGGTCATCAGGCGCGCGCGCTCTTTCTCATCGTCGGTCGACTCCGCCAGCTCGAATGCGCTGAGGATCTTGGTGCGGATCAATTCGGCGTCATTGAGATTCTTGAGACCTGGCGCATTCGCGGCAAACTCATCGTGGCCGAAATAGCTCGGGCGCATTCCGGTGGCGACGACGAGGAAGTCATATTCGAATTTTCGAGTGCCCGCTCCGGGGCAATTCGCCTCGACGGTGCGGATGCCAATATTGATCCCTGTCACGTCGGCTAGGATCACGCTGAGATTCCTTTGCTTGGTCTCAAGCTGGCGGATCGGCGTTGCAATCTCGGAGGGCGCTAGCACCGCAGTCGCGACCTGGTACAGAAGGGGCTGGAAGATATGGTGATTGCGCCGGTCGATCAGCGTGATTTCGACGTCGGCTCGCTTGAGTGCACGGGCTGCGGCGATGCCCGCAAACCCGCCGCCGATGATCAAAACGCGCTTCTTCCGGATAGCCGTGTTCGCGGAGAGCGGCCTGTCCTCTGGGAACGATTTGGTCAGAACTGTCGTCATCGGTGTCACCTCAGAGTTCGTGAAGTCAGTCCGTGCTGCGATCTAATACTGGATACAACCGCGACGCGGGTCATTCTTGAACAGCGCTGCGATGCATAGGACGCCTATGCCGCGTTCAATGCGGCGCGCACTCTCGCCGTTTTTGAGACGTCAATTGCGTTGCGCGGTCCAATACCCTGAACAGCGGGCATTTCCAGAATGGCCGCTCCATGTGCCCCGACCCGAGGTGTCGGACAGACGGCCCGAGCCGGAGGCGTATTTGTCTTGAACTGTCACTGAGGCGCGGACTGCGCCGGAGCGGGCTACGTACCCCCTAAATTTCACGAGATTGGGATGCGTCACGACCCCGTTTGAGACATTGACGGTAAAGCTGTAGCTGGGATCGCATGCGCCTCTTTGTGTCACGAAGAGGAGGTCCCAAGAGCCGTCAAAGGTCGTCCGCGCATTTGCGGCCGACGCCAGGGCCATAAAGCAGCCTATTGCAACTATCCCAAGAGCAGGGGTGTTCATGACCAATCTCCGCATCTGCTACGCAACTTGCTTCTCTGGCGAGACGCCTCGATCTGATCTATGTGCATTTGCTGCTGAGCGCTTGTTAAAGCGTGCTCCAATCGTTCCAATCGCGTGAACATGACGCGCTCCTGAATCTGATCATCACCGACGGCACGAGTTTCAGCATGATTTGTCGCAATCAAGCAGCCGCGTACAAGCGCGGCCGGCGTTGAAACTGCATTGTGGCATGTGCATCGACAAGCGTGGCGATGCAAACGCGACGACTCTCTTTTAGCATAGACCCGGAGCAGCGTGATGAACGTCAAGACCGTCGCTGACCAGCTTTGCGATTCCGAAGCTGGTTTCGCATCACCCTCTCAACCCGTTCAGCCTCTGATCGAGTACGGCCGTTTGCCTGAGTTTGTTGCGCTCACGAAGCCGCGCGTGATGATGCTCGCCGTCTTCACCGCGCTCGTCGGACTGATCAGTGCGCCGGTTCGCCTCGAGCTGTTCGTTGCCTTTACTGCGGTTCTTGCGATCGCCGCAGGTGCCGGTAGCGCCGGCGTGCTCAACATGTGGTACGACGCCGACATTGATGCCGTCATGACGCGAACTGCGATGCGGCCAATCCCGCGCGGCAAGGTTTTGCGGTCCGAGGCGCTCGTATTCGGGCTTGTTCTTGCCGTCGCCGCCGTCGCAGGCCTCGCGCTCGCGACTAATATCACTGCGGCAGCGCTGCTCGCTGGCGCGATACTGTTCTATGTCGTGGTGTATACGGCGTTTCTGAAGCGGTCCACGCGCCAGAACATCGTGATCGGTGGCGCGGCCGGTGCGCTGCCGCCCGTCATCGGATGGGCCGCCGCGACCGGGGACATTGGTCTTCAACCGCTTGTCTTGTTCCTTATCATCTTTCTATGGACGCCGCCTCACTTCTGGGCACTGGCGCTCAATCGGCGCGACGAATACGCCGGTGCGGGCGTGCCGATGCTGCCGGTCGTTGCGGGACGAGCTGCGACAACGCGGCAGATCTTGGTCTATAGCGCCCTTTTGGCGACTGCTTCGGTCCTGCCGTGGGCGCTCGGCTTTGCGGGCCCAATCTATGGCGCGATTGCCGCGATCTGTGGGGTGCTGTTTCTGGGGCTCGCGTTCCAGCTGAACAGAAGCGGCGAGACCGATCGGCGTGCGGCCCATCGCCTCTTCGTGTTTTCCATCTCCTACTTGTTCGTGCTGTTCGCGGCCGTCAGCATCGATCGCAGCGCTCCCTCATCGCCATCCATACACACGTCGCATGATGCACGGATCGACGCCAGATCTGGTGTCGCGACGCAAATCACACGCAGTTCCATCGATGTCAGGGCACGTGAGGTCTGAGATGCGATATCGTCTATTGGCCGTTCTCCTGATCGTCGCCGCCGCGCTTGGTGGCTGCACCGAAGGGGTGCTTGATCCGAGGGGGCCTGTTGCCTCCGCCGAACGGCAGATTCTCTTCAACTCACTTGGCATCATGCTGGCGATCGTGATCCCGACGATCCTCGCCACGCTCGGCGTTGCTTTCTGGTTTCGAGCATCGAATGAGCGGGCGCGTTATCGGCCGAATTTCAGGTATTCGGGCCGGCTCGAGATGCTCGTCTGGTCGATCCCCGCCATGACGGTGTTTTTGGTGGGCGGTGTCGCGTGGGTCGGATCACACGATGTCAGCCCGCGCAAATCAATTGCCTCTACCGAGAAGGCCCTCAGGATCCAGGTCGCCTCGCTCGACTGGAAATGGCTGTTCATCTATCCCGACCAAGGCGTTGCAAGCGTCAATCAACTGACCATTCCCGTTGGCACACCGGTCAGCTTCGAGCTGACCTCCTCGGGCGTGATGAACAGCTTCTTCGTGCCGCAGCTCGGTAGCCAGATCTACACCATGGCCGGAATGGTGAGCCACCTTCATCTGCAGGCTGACGATCCCGGGACTTACCGCGGAATGTCTGCACAATTCAGCGGTGATGGCTTTTCCGACATGCATTTCAGCGTCGATGCGGTGCCCGCCGAGAAGTTCGCGCAGTGGCTCGATCTAGCGCGTCGCGCCGGTCCAGAGCTCAACGCGAAGACATATGCCGATCTGGCCAAACCGAGCGGAGCGGTCGCGCCGCTCACGTATCGCGCGGTCGCGCCGGATCTCTTCGGCAGCATCCTGGTCTCCGAAGCGCAGTCCGACGATGCAATGTGTCGCAGCTATCCGAAGTCGATGAGGGCGGAGCAATGAGTTCTACTTGGCAAACTCAGCTGGAGTGCAATCCCGTTCGATCAGCCGATCGTCATGGGTGCGTCGGCGATGATGGTTCTCGTCATTGCGTTCGTCCTCGGATGGGTCACGCTCAGGGGATACTGGCCCTATCTCTGGCGGGAGTGGATCACATCCGTCGACCATAAGCGCATTGGCGTGATGTATATCATCCTGGCGCTGATCATGCTGCTGCGCGGCTTTTCCGACGCGATCATGATGCGAGCGCAGCAGGCCGTGGCAACCGGGGGCGCGCAAGGATATCTGCCGCCCGAGCACTTTGACCAGATTTTCTCGGCGCATGGCACGATCATGATCTTCTTCATGGCGATGCCGTTCGTGATCGGGATGATGAATTTCGTGGTGCCGCTGCAGCTCGGCGTCCGCGACATGGCGTTTCCGACGTTGAACTCGGTGGCTCTCGGGCTGACCGCGTCGGGTATCCTCCTGACGAACATCTCGCTGGCGGTCGGCGAGTTCGCGAAAACCGGCTGGGTCGCCTATCCGCCGCTGAGCGAGCTCCAGTTCTCGCCCGGGGTCGGCGTCGACTACTATCTCTGGGCGCTGCAGATCTCTGGTGTCGGTACGTTGATGACGGGCATAAACTTCGTCGCGACGATCCTCAAAACGCGCGCACCGGGGATGAGCTATATGCGCATGCCCGTCTTTTGCTGGACGTCGCTCGCCGCGAACCTTCTCATTGTCGCGGCCTTCCCGGTTCTGACTGCGACCTTGGCGATGCTGCTGCTCGATCGTTACCTCGGCTTTCATTTCTTCACGATCGATGGCCAAGGCAACGCGATGATGTACGTCAACCTGTTCTGGGTTTGGGGGCATCCCGAGGTCTATATCCTGGTCTTGCCGGCGTTCGGTATCTTTTCCGAGGTTGTCTCGACGTTCTCCGGCAAGCCGCTGTTTGGCTATCGCTCCATGGTTGCCGCGACAATGGTGATTTGCGTGCTGTCATTCATTGTCTGGCTGCACCACTTTTTCACCATGGGAGCCGGCGCGAATGTCAACGGCTTCTTCGGGGTCATGACGATGATCATCGCCGTGCCGACGGGCGTCAAGGTCTTCAACTGGTTATTCACGATGTATGGCGGCCGCATCCGGTTTACGGTTCCGATCCTGTGGTCGATCGGCTTCATGGTGACGTTTGTGATCGGCGGCATGACCGGTGTGCTGATGGCCGTGCCCCCCGCCGACTTCCAGCTGCACAACAGCCTGTTCCTGATAGCGCATTTCCATAATGTCATCATCGGCGGCACCGTGTTCGGCTTGATGGCGGGTTACAATTATTGGTTCCCCAAGGCATTCGGCTTCAAGCTCGACGAAGGCTGGGGCAGAGCCTCGTTCTGGTGCTGGCTGATCGGCTTCTATCTCGCTTTCATGCCGCTTTACGCATTGGGCCTCATGGGCATGACCCGCCGCATGCAGCATTACGACGTTGCCAGCTGGCAACCGTGGTTGGTGGTTGCGGCGATCGGCGTCGTCGTCATCCTCGCGGGGATCGTCAGCCAGGTCGTCCAACTCGTGGTGTCGATCCGTGACCGCGAAAAACTGAAGGTGACCGCGGATCCATGGAATGGTCGCACGCTGGAATGGACCACCGCGTCGCCCCCGCCGGCCTGGAATTTCGCGGTGTTGCCGCGGGTCGCTGACATCGATGCGTATTGGCAAACCAAGCAACGCGCGCTCGGTCATCAAACGTCGCCAGTTCAGGAGCGCGAATACGCACCGATCGAGGTCCCCAAGAACAGCGCCGCTGGCTTCAGCACCGCTTTCTTCGCCGTGATCACCGGCTTTGCGCTGATCTGGCACATCTGGTGGATGGCAGGGATCGGCGTGATCGGCATCTTTCTGACGATGCTCGCCTTCGCCTTCCGCGAGGAAGAGGAAATCAAAGTTCCGGCCGAGCAGATTGCCGCATTCGACCGGGCTCATCCGTCGGAGGTCGCGGTATGAACGTCGTCGTTGCCCTCGAAGACGATATCCGCCAAGAGGTGCGGACGATCGCAAGTGAAGCCGGCCCCGCCCCGAAGCGGATCGTCGTCGGTTATGGCTTCTGGATCTTTCTACTTAGCGACATCGTGATGTTCGCGGCGCTGTTCGCCGCCTATGCGGTGCTCGCGCATGCGACAGCGGGCGGTCCGAGCGGTGTTCAGCTGTTCAATCAGGTCAGCGTCGCGATCGAGACCGGTTGCCTTCTGGCGTCGAGTTACACCTGCGGGTTGATGTCGCTTGCGGTCGGGTCGCAACGCCGGTTCAGGACATATCTGGCTGCCGTCGTCACCTTCGCGCTCGGCGCCGCCTTCCTCACCCTCGAGCTCCGCGAGTTCGCCGGCATGATCGCCGTCGGAGCCACCCCTCAACGGAGCGCTTTTCTTTCCGCGTTTTTCACACTGGTCGGCTGCCACGGGCTGCATGTGACCGCGGGATTGATCTGGCTGGCAGTGATGATGCTTCAGATCGCAGTGAAGGGCTTTCGCGCCACGGTGGAGCGACGCCTGCTCTGCTTTTCCCTGTTCTGGCACGCGCTCGATATCATCTGGGTCTGGCTGTTCACTGTGGTCTATCTGATGGGAGTCCGCTCATGACCGACACGCGGTACGATCGTGCACCCGGAGACGGGTTTGCGCCTGCAAATGTGGAAGAGGAGCCCGGGTCCGGTGTGCTCATCTACACGATCGGATTGCTCCTTGCCGTGATCCTTACGGCGATATCCTTTTGGGTCGCCAATACGTCGCTGCTCTGGGCGCCCGGAGTATCTCTCGGCCTGACTGCGCTCGCCATCGCGCAGATGGGCGTCCATCTGGTGTTCTTCCTGCACGTAACCACCGGGCCGGACAACACCAACAACGTGATGGCGTTGGCATTCGGCGTGCTGATTGTAGTTCTGGTCGTCGCTGGCTCGCTTTTGATCATGGCCGATCTGAACGAAAACATGATGCCGGCCGCCGAGTTGATGAACTTGCACCTACAGCATTGAGCACCTGCTCAAACGAGAAGCCAGGGCGCGATGGCGATTCTACCTCACACCCTGGGCTGCCTTTGCGATAAACCTCCGCTTTCTATATTCTGATGATGAGTGGGCTGGCACCCCGGATCCGGACCGAGGCCTGGAGGCCCGCGCGACGATCAACGGATCGAATCGCACAAAACAGAGTCGAACAGTACCGACACGACTTCAACAGTGAGCTGTGGCAGACCGAAAGCGAGCCAGCAGTAAGCACCGTTGCGCCAATGGCCTTCCCCGATGCTGCAGTCCTATATCTCGACTTTCAATGCCCACCGGAGAGTCGCTGCGATCCGTTCAAATTCGATGCCTTGCGCCATCATGACCGCAGCTAGGCATACAAGGTCGCTGGACCCCGCGCTTGTACGGATGCCTCGCGGCTCGGAGCCCCCGTGCAATGAGCCCTCGAAAGGGCTTTGCGCAAGGTCTTCGTCGCAGATACGTTCGGCGCAAAGATCGCCAAGTCATCGCATGCCCGTCCAAGCCGAACGAATGTCGTCGGGCGTAGACTATCGCGCTGAGATACTGCCAGCATCGCTGACGCGCTGCCGGCGGTGGGGATGATGAAATGCTGAAAGGGTTTGCTGCGCCGCGGTCCCCACTCGGGGCCGCAGCATTGGTCCCGCCACCGCCATGGTATTTCGCGGGTGACGTTCTGGCCATCGAGTTTTGGAACGATCCCGATGTGTCGGTCGATACTCTTCCCACGGGCGTTGAGTTCGAGGCAGATCGCACCGGACACTCTGTCGCGCTCTTCTCGGACTATCAATTCACCGCTCAAAATGAAGAATATCTCGATCCCACCCGCTACCAGTGTCGCGGATTCAGCGTTCTCCTGGACGCGACGTGGAAGGGATCACGCATTGCGTGGTGCCCGTATTCCTATGCTGACAACGATGGTGCGGTCCTAAGAGGTTGGATCCAGGGTTACCCAAAGAAACTCGGTACCATTCACCAGACCCGGACGTTTGCAGCCACGAGTCCAGCGTCGGCGCCGCTCGTCAACAAGGGCAGATTCGCCGCTCGCATGTCTTCCAATGGCCAGTTGCTGGCGCGGGCGCGGATTACGCCGCGCGAAAAAGCGGCTCACCTTGCCGGTTTGCTTGATCGCCGGATTGTCTGGCGCCGGCACTTTCCGCGCCTATGCGTGGGCATGTACAATAGGCCTGTCGTCGATGAGCTCGTTCGCTGCATCTCGAACGACCTACTGATCACCAACATATGGATGGGCGAGGGAGAGCTCGATTTTCCGGAAGCCTACGGTGAAGAACTCGATATCTTGGCGCCGCTCAAGGTTGGTCGTGGTTTTCGATTTTCCTTTTCCTATTCCGTCACCGATATCGAGATATTGGCGGACCTGACTTGAACGTTGCCGACCAGGACGCATTCGCTTGGGTTGCGCAGAAATCAACAAGGCGGCGCAAGCGGGTCAAATCAATTGCAGTCGGCTCGGATACAGTCGCTGCCGAAATAGCGAGACCACGCGGAAGGAAGATGGGATGCTGAAGGGCTTTACCGTTCCAAAGTCGCCGTTCGGTCAGGCCGCGTTAACGCCGCCGCCGCCCTGGCACTACTCCGGTGATGTTCTCGGTGTCGAGTTCTGGACAGATCCCAGGGCGACCGCTGCAACGCTACCGATCGGTCTTTCCCCCGATCCGAAGTCAAACGGCCGTGCCGTCATGATGTTCCTGGACTGGCAGTTTACCGCCCAGGACGACGAATATCTTGATCCAGCTCGTTATCAATACCGCGAAGCGTTTGTGTTGCTTGACGCGATGTATCGGGACACACCGGTGATGTGGTGTCCTTACATCTTCGTCGACAACGACGCTGCTCTGGCGCGCGGTTGGACGCAAGGCTTTCCCAAGAAAATAGGTAGCATTTTCCAGACGCGCACTTTTGCCGCCGCAAGCCCTGCGGCCGCACCGGTCGCACCAGGTAGCCGGTTTGGCGCAAGTCTGTCCGCGCACGGTCAACGCCTGGCGGAGGCCCGGATTACGCTGCGGAAGCCCGTCGAGAACGGGCTGTCGCTCCTCAGCCGGCCCACGGTCCTGTTGCGATATTTCCCGCAACTCGTGGGCGGTTACCACGACAAACCGGCGGTCAACGAGTTGGCGATGTCGATCACCGACAAGCTGACTGTGGCCGAGGCGTGGATCGGGGAGGGTGAACTGAATCTTCCTGAGGCGCAGGGCGAGGAACTCCACACACTTGCGCCGAGCCGCGTCGCGTCGGGATTCCGATATTCGCTTTCCTATTCGGTCACCGACCTGAAGATTCTCGAAGAATACACGTCGTAAGTGACTGCATCAGTACTGTCTGGCCTACAGCGAGGCGTCCGTCCCTTGCTTCGCCGAGACGGTCTGGCGCGGATGCCGTCCAGCGGCTGGTTGTTTGCAAATCCACCCCTGGCGGACGCCAGCTCTTTACGCCTGCATCCTCGTCTCTCTTGTGGCGGTTTGGCTCTGAGCGCCAACCTGAAGGCGTTTCGCGAATCGCTCTTCAACCCGTCATCGATTGTTGTATGTATTTGATATTTCGTCGTTATTTTTATGTTTAGGTTGCAAAAAAATAGTTCGGCGCGCCCCTTAAGCCAAAGAGGGGCGGTTTGCACCCTGCTCGGCGAGCGGTCCGCCTTCGGCCCTGCCTTGTCCGTATCCAATTGAAAATAAATTGCTTTTACCCACCTCGGGCGTTTGCCCATCAAAGGGGCATTTGCCCATGTTTAACAGTTCAGAACACCACTTAACAAGCCAAACGAGCCGGTTTGAACCATCCTCTTACCCATCCGAAGTGGTGGGATAGTAGTCGAGGATTGGATATGGACGGACTTCGAAACACGGTACCGGATTCATCGTCGTCGGCCGGCTCGCAATTCCGCTATTTGGCGAGCAGTCTGGCCCGGCTCCTTGAGACGGCAAGGCGAGACCTCGAATGTGACCGGGAGGCCGCGAAAGCGTCGCTGGCCACAGCCTCCACCATCCTGCAGTCCGAGATCGAGCGTCATTCAGGCGCTCGCGGCTCCAAGCCGGGCGCGCTGGCGGGCTGGCAGATCACGCGAGTGCGAGCTTTCATCGAACGGAATCTGCACCGCACGATCCACACCAGAGACCTCAGCGCCGTCGCGCAGCGAAGTCAGGCACACTTTTCGCGCTCGTTCAAGCAAGCCTTCGGAGAACCACCGCATGCATACGTGGTCCGGCGGCGGCTGGAGAGGGCGTGTCATTTGATGATCACCAGTACGGACTCGCTCAGTGATATCGCTCTGAGCGTCGGCTTTTCGGACCAGGCACACCTGTGCAGGCTCTTCCGGCAGGCTTTTGGTGAAAGTCCATCCAGCTGGCGTCGCGAGCGCGAGGTCGCTTAGCACGGTTCCACGTCGAGAGCCGAAGGATGAGAACCATGCGATGAACGGTCAGAGCGGGCAAATCCTGAGTTTCGGCCCTTTCGAATTGTCGATTGGCAGTCGACTGCTGACGAATGGCACGACCATCGTGCCGCTCGGAGCGCGCGCGATGGATCTGCTCATCGTCCTCGTCGAGCAACCGAACAAGATCGTCAGTCGAAGGACACTGATCGAACGCGTCTGGCCAGAGCGAGGAGCCGACCAGGTGAGCCTGAGAGTCCAGATATCGGCGCTTCGGAAGGCGCTCGCTCAAAGCGATCCCAGCAGGCGATATATCGCCAACGTACCGGGCCGCGGCTACAGGTTTGCTGTGCCGGTCAGTTCGTCCGCTCCGGCCGTGGAGTTCGAAGGCGCTTCTCGGTCCTCTTTGCCCAGGCGTTTGGCCCGTATGGTGGGTCGAAAGCACACCATCGCCACAATCCAGGCGAAGCTGGCCGCGCAGAGATTCGTTACCATTGTCGGACCTGGCGGCATCGGCAAGACGACGGTTGCGGTTGCCGTTGCGCACGAGATGCGCTCGGTCTTCGACAGTCAAGTTCGCTTCGTGGACCTTGGTTCTCTTGGTACTGCGCCGCTTGTTGCTCCTGCCGTGGCGGCCTCATTCGGCTTGGTGATCCAGACGGACGACGTTGTCCCAGCCCTGGTCGCCCGGATGCTGGAAGCTCCCACGCTCCTTGTTCTTGATGGTTGCGAGCACGTCATCGATGGCGTTTCAGCACTTGCAGAAAAGCTATTTCAACGTGTCCCGACGCTGCACCTGCTCGCAACGAGCAGGGAGGCGATGCGCGTCGAAGGCGAACACGTTTATGAACTCCCCGCGCTGGCATGCCCCCCGGATCATGCGGAGGCTCCGGCCAAGGACGTTCTGCAATATCCCGCCGTTCAGTTGCTGGTGGACCGTGTGCGGGCCGTGCGAGGACATTTTGAACTAACCGATAACGATGCGCCGCTTGCGGCCGCGATCTGCCGTCGTCTCGACGGCATCGCTCTGGCGATCGAACTTGTCGCCGGCAGGGTGGACATTTACGGCCTCAGCAGAACCGCAAGCCTGCTTGACGATGGCCTCAATCTTTCATGGGTGGGGCGTCGAACTGCCAAGCCAAGCCATCGGACCTTGGATGCCACGCTGGAGTGGAGTTATGGCCTCCTTGATCAGGCGGAGAGACTCGTATTGGGCCGTCTTGCCGTGTTCTCGGGTGGGTTCACGTTCGAGGCAGCGGTCGCTGTTGCTGCAGACGAAAAGGTCGACGAGTTGCGGGTCTCGGATTGCATCTGGGAGCTTCGGTCGAAGTCGATGATCGTCGCGCGTGGACATGAGACGCGTTTACGCTTGCTCGACATCACCCGCACCTTTGCCGCGCAACGGCTGGGTGAAAGCCAAGAACAAAAGCTGTTCCGGCGCCGGCACGCGCTCTACTTCAGCGATTTGTTCAGGCAAGGAGCGCGGACGGAAGTGTCTGACTGGCCGAGGCCGCTCGCGGCAGAGGTCGACAATCTCCGAGCCGCCATGAACTGGGCGTTTTCAGTCGAGGGCGATACAAGGATTGGCGTGGAACTCGCGGCCGGGTCGGCAAGCACCTGGATGGGTATGGCGCTGCTCACCGAATGCCGGGAGTGGATGAGAAAGGCCATAAGTCGTCTCGACGACGTGAATTCGGGCACACGAGAGGAGATGGTCATTCAGTCGGCCCTCGCGAGTTGCACGATGTTCACTGGTGGCATGACGGAAAAGTCATACACTACATGGGCCAAAGCGCTCCTTCTCGCCGAGGGCCTTGATGATATCGAACATCAGCTGGACTCCCTGCTTGTGCTGTGGGCTCACGAGTTGCGCGTTCCAAATTATGCGGAAGCGATCAAATTGGCGGACCGCTGCGGCGAGGTCGCGGAAGGGACCGGTCGTAGCGGCGCCGTCGCAACGGCCAACTACATGCGGGGCATAACATACTACCATGCTGGACGAATTATGGAAGCTCAAGGCCTCCTGGAATTGTCGCTGCATCGTGATGACGAAGCTTCGCGACAATCGTTGATCAAGCGGTTTGGCTATGATCGCAAGGTCGATAACTTGGCTGGTCTTGCGACCCTGGCGTGGTTGCGTGGCTCTCCGGATCAAGCCCGACGGCTCAATCAGATAGCGGTCGCTGAAGCACGCCAATTAAATCGAACCGTGAACCTTTGCGGGGCGCTGACTTTTGCGAGCTTCGTTGCATATTTGACAAATCCAGATGACGGCGAGGCCGAGGTACTCGTGGACGAACTCGCCGACCACGCGGGAAAATACGCTCTGCACAACTACCAAGGCTTTTGCCTTAGCATGCAGGCCCTCTACAAAATAAGGCGAGGAGGAGAAATCAGCGCAGCGTCGGCGATGCTCTACTCGGGACTTGAGAAGCTGTCTGCGGCACGCTACGGAATCTTCAACTGGATCTTGCAAGCAGAGTTTGCGAGATGCATCGCCGTCGCGAGCCGGCCGAGGGAAGCGCTTGATGCCTTCGAGCGTGCGAAGATCGATCTTGACGAAAGCCGATGGTATGGTCCGGAATTGCATCGCATCAGGGGTGAACTGGCGCTGAGCAACGACGAGGGAGCGGCGGTTTGCAGGCAATATTTTCTGCGAGCGCTCGATTTGTCAAACAGGCAGGCGAGCTTGTCGTGGGCGCTCAGGGCTGCGACAAGCCTTGCGATCACTGAAAAGTCAATGACGGGAAAGGAGGCGGCGCATCGCACCCTGCAGGCGACTCGCGCGAAGTTCCGCGAAGGGCTCGACACTTTCGACCTGAAGTTGGCCACACGGGTCTTGAACGGGTCATATTGGCGCGATGGCCTCGCCGGAGCGGCGCGCTGACAGGCCCTGCCAGTCAAGGTTCCGGTTGACAGTTTATTCTGTCGGGGGGCGTATTTGCATCAGACGGACGACGCAGCGGTCGTCGAAGTCGTTGCGGAGTTTGCGATGCCGGCAGCACAAATGGGCTTACCGAGCGCAACGCGGGTTCTGTTCGGTCCATTCGAGCTGAGCACCGCCGAGCGTTCTCTCAAGAAAGCGGGCGAAGTCGTTTCCGTCGGCGGGAGGGCATTCGACATCCTTACGGCTCTTATCGACAGAGCCGGGGAGGTCGTCAGCAAGGACGAACTGATCGCGAAGGCATGGCCCGACGTCACCGTCGAAGAAGGGAGCCTTCGCGTCCATCTGTCAGCGCTCCGCAAGGCGCTGGGAGACGGACAGTTCAGAACCAAATACATCGAAAACGTGCAGGGACGAGGCTACCGCTTTGTCGTTCCCATCAAGCGACAAGCTGACGATCACGACCAGGGCAACACATCTTCAGGTGTCTCTAATCTGCCGCCACCGCTCAGCCGTATGATCGGTCGTGATGATGCCGTTCGTGACATCCGAACCATGCTCAAGTCGCAGCGGCTAACGACCATTCTGGGTGCTGGCGGCATCGGCAAGACGACGCTGGCTCTCGCCGTCGGGCACGCTGCTTTGGCGGATTTTGCAGGTCAGGTGTTCCTCGTCGATCTTTCGGCCGTCAGAGACAAAGAGCAGGTCACCAGCGCTATAGCCACCGCAATCGGGCTCGATCCGCAGTTTGTTGATCCGGAAGAAGCGCTGTTGAGGTCCCTGAGCCGCCGAAAGGCTCTGATCATCCTCGATAGTTGCGAGCATCTCGTCAAAACAACGGCGGAAATCGCCGATTGCATGTTTCAGCGTGCTCCGGGCATCAGCATGCTTGCCACCAGTCGAGAGGCGTTGCAAATCGCAGGCGAGCAGATATTTCGCCTTCGTTCCCTTGATTGCCCACCAGAACGACTCGGACAGACTGCGGCTGAGGTGCTTTCCTATCCCGCCGCGCGGTTGTTCGTAGAGCGTGTCGGCGCGCGAGCTAATGATTTTTCGCTCAGCGACGACGACGCTTCCATTGTCGCCAAGATCTGCCGCAAGCTCGATGGCATCGCGCTGGCGATCGAGCTAGCCGCTGGGAGGGCCGCCATCTTCGGAGTGAGGGACACGATCGCGAGGCTGGATTCGCGGCTCGATCTCTTGAAATTCGGCCGGCGAACCGCGAATCCAAGGCATCAAACGCTCAGGGCCATGTTGGACTGGAGCCACGACCACCTCTCGGAGGGCGAGCAGGTCGTTCTGCGACGGGTCGCGATTTTCGCAGGCCATTTTACGCTGGAAGCAGCGCTCGCGGTGGCGGCCGAGGAGGGGATGGGCGAGCCGGCCGTTGCGGATGCGGTGGGAAGTCTCGTCGAAAAATCTCTGATCGGAGTCCGGATCGATTCTCGCGGTACGTTCTACCGGTTACTCGATACCACGCGCTCCTATGCTCTGGAGAAGCTGATTGCCGGCGGCGAACATGAGTCAATCGCAGCGCGGCACGCGGACTTTCTGATCCAGTTGCTAGAAAGCAATCGCGTCAACCTGTTCGAATTGAGAGGCTCTGACCTTCCCGCTGATTCTGTGCGAGATTGTCTTGGAAACCTGCGCGCGGCTCTCGAATGGAGCTTTGGTCCTGCCGGAAGCGATCGCGTCGCCCTAAGATTGGCGGCAGCTTCCGCACAGCTGTTTCTGGCCATGTCGCTGCTTCCGGAATGCAGGAGTTGGATGGAGAAGGCGATCGGCCGAATGGCCGCAGACTGCGACGCACGGCAACAGATGGAAATTCACGCGTCGCTTGCGTTGTCGCTTATGTTTACCGAGGGAAATAGTGAAAGGGTAGGCGATGCATTCAATAGGGCTCTGACGCTTGCGGATGAGCACGAAGATGCCTACCAGCAGTTGCGTTTGCTGAGCGGACTGTCGATGTATTGTCATCGCAGGATCGATGTGGCCGGAAGTCTCGAACTCGCGCTCCGGGGCCATGCTGTCGCAAGGAAGACGGGAAGTCCGGACGATGTGGCGATCGCCGATGCGATGTTGGGGGCAGCCTATTATATGCGCGGTGAACAGCGCCGGGCGCAAGACCATCTTGAACGCGCATTGCAGAGTGCACCGCCTTTCCGACGGTTCAATGCAACTCAGTATCTGTTCGATCTACGGACGACTTCGCTATTTAACCTGACCCGATCGTATTGGTTCACCGGCAATCTGGACCGGGCCGTCGGTTACGCCAAGATGACTATTGAGGAGGCAGAGAGATCGGATCATCCGATTGCGCTAAGTCGTGCCCTCATTCTCACGATGCCGTTTTATTTTTGGATCGACGATTTGCAGCAAGTCGGCCAAAATCTTTCGCGGCTTGAACTCACCGCTGAGAAGCATTCGTTGATGCCGTTTCGTGCGGTCGCTTTGGGACTCAGGGGACGATATTTGATCCGCGTCGGCCAGACAATCGATGGCATGCGGCATCTGCAAGATAGTTTGGAGAAGCTCCAGAGTTTGCGATACGAAATGCTGGTCACAGATTTTATCTCCGAACTAGCGATGAGCCTCGCAAAACAAAACGAGCGCACGAAAGCGCTGGCCCTCGTCGAGGAGTTGATTGCGGCCCAGCTTGCAGCCAAGAGGCCTCTTCACCTTCCTGCTCTCTTCTTGGCGAAGGGCCTGGTGTTTCTTCATGGGGAACCCCCGGAGAATGGTTCGGCAAAGGAATGTCTAGAGGAGGCGATGACACTGGCCGCGCAGCAGTCGGCGCTTTCTTTCGAGTTGCGAGCAGGATTGGAACTTGCGCGTCTATGGATTGATCAGAGTCAAAGCCAGAGAGCCCATGATCTCATCGCACCCATCTACCATCGATTCACTGAGGGTCGTGCGACGGCTGATTTCATTCTGGCGAAGCGAATGCTCGAACAGACCGGCGCTCCGACGCGGCAGGCGGGACACAAAGCGGCGCAATCGTCTAGCAGATAGAGCCTGGACCTCGAGCCAACAATCGTGTCTTGACCCATAGTAAGAGTTTGGCACCTGTAGCCTGCACTGGCAGAAGAAAGGCAGATCCCTGGGCTGAGCTTCACTCAGTGGTGACCAGGCCCAAGGTCTGCGCGCGCGACACAGCCTGGGCGCGTCTTTCAACGCCCAGCTTGGTGAACACGCTTTTGAGATGTGTCTTCACGGTCTCGGGACCGATATCGAGATTCCGAGCAATTTCCTTGTTCGACATTCCCTGCGCGATCAGTTTGAGGATGTCGGTTTCGCGGGCGCTCAATGTGCCCAGAGCCGGAGCTCTGGAAGCCAGCCCCAGGTGATTTTGCGGTGCCCGCCGAGAGGCGGCCAGGATCCGATCGACAAAGGACAGCAGACCCTGGTTGAGATCCGCCCTTTCATGAACCATCTCGAGAAGCTCGGCGATGACCGGTGCCTCGTCCAAAATGGTCTGATGAAGACCGGCCGCGGCGCATGCCTTGAGAATCCGGCGAAAGCGGTTTGCAGCCTCCGCGGCTTTGCCGAGGCTGAGCTGAACCGCCGAGAGGTAAATCGCGCTTCGGATCACGAAATGGCGATTCTGCGAAGCTTCGGCCTCACGCTGGACCTCCTGCAGGATCCGCGCGGATTCGTCGAGACGCGCTTGCTCTTTCAGCAAGTGAGCGTGAGCCAATTTGTGGTACCAATGGATTTCCGACCAGGCACAAGGTCTCGGCGCCGGGTGCTGTCGTGCGAGGCGCTCCAGGCGGTCGACGCATGCAGCACCTTGATGAACGCGGCCATCATGCAGGTAGAGCCGCGCTTGTTCTGCTATGGCGGCCGCCGCCAGCCGTCCCCAGCCTCGGGCCACACCCTGGTTTTCGGCTCGCTCCAGGATCGTGTGAGCTCGCTCGGAGTTCATCCGCGCGGTGGCCACCCTGGACATAACGAAATATGCACTCCACACGCAGTCCAGCATCGTCCCCGCGCTGATCAGCTGTGCGCGATCGATAACCAATGCCTCCGCCTCGTCGAGGTCTCCCTGCTCATACAGTGTGCGCGCAATCAGACTTGCCGGCAACGCCGCAGCGACCGAGTTCGGCCCGACGTGCTGTTCGGAAATCCGTAAGCCCTCGCGATAATAACCCTGCGCCGCAGCGAGACGGAGCTGGCCCTCCTCTGCGAGCCCTTGAAGGCAGCGCCGATACACCGACGCAAATACGTTCCTTCGGTCTTCTTCCTGCGAAAATGGGATCCATGGCGTCGCATAGAATTGTTTGAGGTTGCCGGCTTTCATGTAGCTGAAGCGGAGGACGTTCGAGGCAACGTTCGCAGTCCACGGATCGCGCGACTTGTTTACACACTCCTGAGCCAGCGGCAGCGCTCGCTCGCTGTCGTCCATTATCGCAATCGCAACCGCGCGGATGGCCTGGCATTCGAGCAGCAAATCGCTCTCGGGTAACTCAGTCGTCGCGATATCGTGCTCGATCTCGGCGGCGAGCTGCAGAGCCTCTTCAGAGCGCAGGGCCAATGCCAGTCCCCAGGCGATCGCCATCCGAACGTCGGATTGACCTCGCATCAGCTCGCCAGGGAACAGGCGTTGCCATTCAAGCAAGGTGAACAGGTCACCCTTCTTTATCAAGGCCATCGCGCAGTTCTTGATCCAGCTGATCGCTCGATTCGAATCGCCGGCCGCAATCGCGTGTTGGACCGCTTCAGTCCACAATTCCTGGGAGGCAAACCAAAGAGCCGCGCGCCGATGCAGCTCCGGGATCTCATTGCCGCGGTCGACCTCCAACCGCTGGTTCAGATATTCGGCGAGAAGCATGTGGTAACGATACCAGACGCCTCCATGATCGAGCGGGGTGAGGAGCATCTGCCGCTGAGCAAGCGAAGAGAGGATTGCGCGGTCCGAGCTCGCGCCGGTAACAGCCTCGCATAATGGACCTGAGAGCCGGTCAAGGATGGCCGTTCGGAGCATGAAGTCGACGACCTCTCTCGGAAGCCCATCCAAAAGCTCCGACAAATAGGCGGCGATCGGACGCTGCAACCCCGAAAGATTGTGGACGTATTCCTTCAGCTCGGACCCGGACTGCGATGGCATCGACGCGATAATTCGCAAGGCCGCGGGCCAACCTTCGGTCTTTCGTTGCAGCAGCTGGACGTCCGCCGATTCCAGAACACCGGGCTTCGCGCGCTCGAGGAAGGCTTCCGTCTCCTCAAGATCAAACCGAAGCCCGGCGGCATCGATCTCGAGCAACTTGTTCTGTGCGCGCAGCGTTGCGAGGGGCAGAAGAGGTTCGGTGCGGGTCGTCATCACCACGTGGCAGTGGGACGGCGCGTGCTTCAGGAAGTACGCAACCGATTGATGGATGCGGGAATCGCTGAGCCAATGATAATCCTCGAGAAACAGGTAGACCTCATCGTCAACCTCTGCCAGGTCGTTGATCAAGGTCGACAGGATCGTCGGCGGGTCGATCAGGTTGTTTTCGAGGATCAGCTCGATGGCCCTGGCGCCTGCGCCCTGACAAGCGTGCTGCAGGGCTTGGGATACGTAGAACAAAAACCGAGTGGCCTCGTTGTCATCCGAATCGACGGTGAGCCACGCAACGGAATGGCCGTCTTGTTCGAGCTGCTCGGCCCAAGCGGCCGCGAGCGAGCTCTTGCCGAAGCCGGCGGGCGCCTTGATGACGCCCAGTCGCTTGGTCGGAAGCTCGGGCAAGAAGGCCAGGAGCCGCGGACGCGCGACCAGCCCAAGAGGTCGGGCCGGCACGATCTTGGTGGTCAGGAACGGCGGCTGTCCTCCGCCGACCATGAGGCTCGCCCCCACTGCAAAACGCCTCGAGCGCGGCTCGATCAAGGGGTCCCCCTACGCGCACCTGTGTTTCCCCCATTCGGGGGATGATGCCAACGGCGGAATTGTACGACCTCTATCGGTGCCAGGGAAGGGTCGGCGGGTTCTTGGTTACCGAAACCTGGACGCGTAAAGCCAAAGGCCCGCGACTCAGAGGTTTGCCAATGCGGGACAGGCGAAGGAATTACGATAAGAGTTGCACGGGATTACCAAGCCGGGACCCAAGATGTTGCCCGTACCGGTTCGTCGGGGCGCAGCGGCAATCACCGGGAGGTGACCGGCCGCGGCTCTACTCCGTCGTGCGATCTACCGTGTTTCGGCGCGATTCGTGCAAAAGCGCAAGACCTGCCTATGTTGGGCTCAGCACCATGTCGAGCGATAGTGTCCCTACCACGCTGAAGTTTGGCCCTTTTGAACTTTCAACCCGGGAGAGGGTTCTGCTGCGCGACGGTGTGGTGCTTCCCCTCGGCAGTCGGGCGCTCGATATTCTGATCTATCTCGCCGAACGTCCCGGCGAGGTCATCGGAAAGAAGCAACTGCTCGATCATGTCTGGTCGGATGTTATCGTGGAGGAGGGTAGCCTCAGGGTCCACGTGGCGGCTATTCGCAAGGCGCTTGCGGATGGGCAATTCGGCAACCGCTACCTCGCAAACGTACAAGGAAGAGGTTATTCCTTCGTCGGCCAGGTCGCTCGTTTTGAAGATGGTGCAATCGACGAACGCGGTCGTGCCCAAAACGAGGTTGGACTTCCTGCGCAGCGGCTCAAGATGATTGGGCGCGAGGCGGCACTCGACGATGTCAAGCATCGAATTCGAAATGATCGGTTCGTCACCTTGCTCGGTCCCGGTGGAATTGGGAAGACGACCGTTGCTGTCGCCGCCGGTTACGCGATGGCGGAGCAGTTCAACGGTGGGGTCCATTTTGTTGACCTGGGAAGCCTGACTGACCCGCGTCATGTTCCGGCGGCTGTCGGAACTTCGCTGGGGCTTGCCTTGAAAGCCAAGGATGCAACCGCCGAGCTGCTGGACGTGATTCGTTCGAAAAAGCTGCTCATCATCCTCGATAGCTGTGAGCACCTGATCGACGCGGCTGCTTCGCTCGCAGAGCGCCTCTTTCAGGAAGCGACCCAAGTTCACGTCTTGGCGACGAGTCGCGAATTGTTGAGAGTGGAGGGAGAATATTGCTATCGCGTTCTCCCCCTGGATTTTCCACCAGACTACCTGCAAACGACAAACGCGATGCTGCGCTATCCGGCGATACAGCTGTTTGTGGAGCGGGTCACGGCGAAAGGGGGGGATTTCGTCCTCACCGAGGCTGAGGCGCCGTATGTCGCCGAGATGTGCCGAAAGCTGGATGGTGTCCCGCTTGCAATTGAATTGGTCGCCGGCCGAGTGGCCGCGCTGGGCATCAAGAATACGGTCACCAGCCTGGTATCGCGGCTGGAATTGCTGAAATTGGGCCGACGGACATCTGTCGCTAGACACCGGACGCTCAGGGCGACGTTGGATTGGAGCTACGATCTGCTGTCCGACATCGAAAGGATTGTCTTCAGGCGGATTGCTCCTTTCGTAGGTTATTTCTCCCTGGAGGGCGCGCAATATGCTGCTGGCGAACTCGGCTCAAGCGATGGCGAGATTTTTGATGCGATCGCTGGTCTGGTGGAAAAGTCATTGCTGACAACCCGGAGTGACGAAACGCAGGTCCTGTATCGATTGCTGGACACGACGCGGGCGTACGCGCTCGAAAAATTGGAGTTGCATGCCGAACTGGACACAGTTCTCCTGCGGCACGCGCAATACGTCACCGAACACCTCGAATCGCGAAGAGAGGCGTTAGCGGCCTTGTCGAGGGCTGAGAGAGTTGCATGCTATTCGAGCCAATTGGGTAACGTCCGCGCCGCGCTGGATTGGAGTTTTGGGACACACGGTGACGACGAGATCGCAACCCGGCTTGCGGCGGCTTCTACGCAGCTGTTTCTGGAACTGTCGTTGATGATCGAATGCCAAGCCTGGGCGGAGCGGGCCATAGCGTGTTTGGGAGATCAGCATAAGAACTCTCGCAGGGAGATGGAAATCTACGCATCATTGCCATTGGCGTTGATGCACACAGAGGGGAGCAACCAGCGCGTCCGCGAAGGCTTTTATCGGGCGCTCGACATTGCGGTCAAACGGCGCGACCTGGCCTACGAGCTCAGGCTTCTCAGTGGCCTGTTCATGTATTCGCGCTGGACGACCGACATCAGCGCTGCGCTGGAGATCGCCGCTCGGAGCAAAAAAGTGGCGTTGCAAACCCAGGATCCCGACGACATGGCGCTTGCTGAATTGATGTTGGGCGCCGCTAAACATTTGGCGGGAAATCATCCTGTGGCGCAAAAGCATTTCGAGGCTGGCCTAAGTTATTCGGCGTCCGGCTGGCGCTTCCGCGCAGGACAACACTTGTTTCATCACACCAGCCTGTTGCTCGTCGGGATGGCGCGTTCTTTGCTCTACAGGGGATTGTTTGATCAAGCGCGGGCTTACGCAAAACTTTCCTTAGACGAAGGCGAAAAATCCGCCCATCCGGCCACGTTGTGTCGAACGCTCAGCCTGATCCTTCCGGTCTATTTAACTCTGGCGGACTATCAGCTCGCTGAGCAATACATCGCGCAATTGACCGATCTCTCAGCGGTCAGCTTTTTGAAGCCCTACCGTACTGTCGCGGCCGGCCTGAGGGGACAATGGCTACTCCTTCAAAATGATCTCAGCGGGGGAATTCCACTGTTGAAGAGAGCTTTGCAGGAGCTTCAGGATCAATGCCATGAGATGCTCAATATGAACTTTGTCTGCGACTTGAGCGCAGGTCTTGTCGCCATTGGTGAACACGAGGAGGCGCTGTCGCTGATCGTGAACGCGCTTGAGGTCCAGCAACGCGCCGGAAAATTTCTGTATGTGCCGGCTTTGCTCAGGATGAAGGGGCTTACCCTGGCCTCGAGATCGACCGAGGACTATGCGGAAGCAGAAAGTAGTCTGCTGTCGTCGATCGACTGGGCGAAGCGCCAATCTGCGTCGCTGTATGAGCTAAAGTCCGCATCGGATCTGGCCGAGCTCTTGCTGCTGCAAGCGCGCGCGCCAGAGGCCTATCGGCACATCAGCGCGGCTCTGAATAGCACGCCGGACGGAGCCGCATCGCCGGTTCACGAGCGCGCCTGGCAGATCCTCGCCCGCCTTCAATCCGGCGCCAAGGCAGCGAGTTAGCTCTAGAGCTGAGGTATCGCCGCCGCAGAGACGGCAACCCGCCGAAAAGTATAGAGGTGACGCCACCGCTCCCCATTTGATCGTTGTCGGCGCAGTCGCGTACAAGTCTTCGCAGTCCCCTGCAAGCCCAACTTCGCGATAGCGCGCATGCTGCGGCCGGAACGGTCCACAGCAAGGTGTGACGCCATGAGCAAGAAGGCCGCAGAGATCATCGTTGAGACGTTGGAGAGCGCGGGCGTCAAGCATTGTTACGGCGTCGTTGGTGATACTCTCAACCTGATCGCGTACCACATTTCCAAAAGCGCGATCGAGTGGGTGGGTGTACGCCACGAAGAGGCTGGGGCCTTCGCCGCCCAAGGCGAAGCCTCGTTAACCGGCACTCTCACCGCGGTCGCCGGAAGCTGCGGTCCCGGCAGCCTGCATTTCATCAATGGCATCGTCGAGGCGAACCGCAATCGCGCGCCCGTCATTCTGATCGCCAGCCAGATCGTTCGCGACGAATTGGGGTTCGATTTTCCGCAGGAGGTCGACTTCAAGGCGATATACGGAAGCTGTAGCGTCTATTGCGACATGATTCTGACCCCCGAACAGGCCCGGCGCAAGACCGTCATGGCCTGCCAGACAGCAATCACGAAGCGCGGAGCAGCGGTACTGATCGTCCCGGTCGACATCTCGCATTCCGACGTCCATGACGATGTACCGTTCACGGTCCATACCAGCCATCCGCTCGTACGTCCCACCGATGCCGATTTGGACGAGATCGCCGCCATAATCAATGCCGGGCAGCGGATCGCCATCTATGGCGGGTCAGGTTGTCGAGGCGCGCATGACGAGATTGTTCGTGTGGCCGAGATCCTCAAGGCGCCGATCGCCCACACTTCCCGGGGCAAGGACTCGCTCGAATACGACAATCCGCATAACGTCGGCATGACTGGGCTCATCGGCAACGAGGCGGCCTATCACGCCGTTCGGGAGTGCGACACCTTGCTGCTGCTCGGCGCAGATTTTGCCTGGCGGCAATTCTATCCTAACCACGCGAAGATCGTACAGATCGACATCGAGCCGACCCATCTGGGCCGCCGCCATCCGGTGACCCGAGGATTGGTTGGCGACATCAAGGCGACTCTCGAAGCCTTGATCCCTCGGCTGCACGAGAAATCGGACACCCATTTCCGCAATGCCTTCGTCAAGCGCCACCGCGAAGTGATCGCCAACCAGAAAGAGAAGGCCGTCCCGAAGCGACGCGACACCATTTCCGGGATCTACCTTACCGAACTCATCGACCGGATGGCGGCTGACGATGCCCTCGTTACGGGAGATGACGGAACGGCTACCGTCTGGATGCACCGCTATTTCACGGCCACCGCCAAGCGGCGCTTCTTCTCCAGCCTCCTGCACGGAACCATGGCGTCTGCCATGCCGACCGCGCTCGGCCTGCAAAAGGCCGCGCCCGGCCGCCAAGTCATCTCTCTCTCGGGCGATGGCGGGATCGCGATGCTGTTCGGCGATCTGATGACCGCGGTCCAGCAGAATCTGCCCATCAAGGTGGCGGTGTTCGACAACGGAAAGCTGGGCTTCATCGATATCGAGCAGAAATCGGAAGGGTTGCTGCCGCTCTACACCCACCTGCAGAATCCCGATTTCGGCGTGGTCGCTGAGGCGATGGGCCTATGGGGCCGCACCGTCGACCAGACGGACAAGCTCGAGGCAGCGATAGGGGAGTGGCTCGCTCACCCGGGCCCAGCTCTGCTCAATGTGAAAGTCGAAAACATGACCTTGGTGATGCCGCCAGCGATCGAGTTCGGACCTGCCTATGGGATGGCGCTCTATTCAGCGCGGGCAGTGCTCGGCGGACAAACCCACGACCTGATCGAAATGATCAAGGAAAACATATGACCAGAAGCGTGTCTCGGGTTGGACCAGGAGTCCTCGGAAATGAAAATCATCTATAACACACGGGCCATGGCCAGGGGGCGCTCCGGCCGTGGATGTCGTCATGCCGCCGTTCATGCGGGTAGAGCCGGTGATCGGAATGGCGCTCTATTCGGCTCGCGCCATTTTGCACAGCCGTGGAGGGACGTCTGGGAAATGGTGAAAGTGAACTTCATCTAGGGGCTCGTTGAGCGGGAGGGCAGCGCCGCGGCTGGGCAGGGACTCTCGTGCCCGAATTGCGGTCAGGGACGAAACCGAATCTGGCAATTTGCAGGAGTGATGGGCTGTGCCCGTGGCCAAGTATTTTGTGTTTGTCGGAACCGCGCTTGCTGCTCTGCTCTTGATAATCAGCTGGTGTTGTCCCGCGCCTTCGGCGATTTTCGCTGACCGCGCGCGGGTCATCACGACGGTGGCCATCCGGATCAAATCCGAGCGCAAATGGCCGGAAAAGATCGAGTTCGATACCAGCGAGCCGACGATCGTGCCGCCGGCTGGTGAAGTTTCGTCAGTAGCTGCACCGCCGGCTCCGCTGCCGCCTGAGGAGACAACGGGTAACCCCCGTCTGGAGGCTTTGGCTCAGTTGAGCCCGGATACAAGGCTGAGCGCAACTCGGCATCGAGCCGTACAAATCAAGCGCAGGCTTGCAAGGACCAGTCGATCGAAGCGCGTGGCCCAAGTCCCAGTTGCCAATCGGCTGGCAGGATTGGACGCCGGTAAAGCATGTTGTCGGTCCGGATGGGCCGATAATTGGCAGGCCAGCCCGAACGGGATGTCGCGGAAGTACGCTGCGCCCTTACGGTCGACGGGTTGGCTTGCGCTCTCCCAAAGATAATTGTGATTTACGACTGACATTGGGCTCGCTTCGCGGCAGCGGCTTTTCAAGGCGGCTAGTTCATCAGTAGTAAGCGGAGAACGGTGTACCGCGCGTCTAGGTCGAACTCCTACGAAGCGCGCGTCGGTTCGTGAGATCGAAACTCTCCTGAAGCCGCTAGATTGGTGAATGCGCGAACCTTGTGCCAGATGGCGGCTTGTCATAGAGTGCGCTCGGCCGAAAAACGAATTCCTGCGCAAGTTTCTCCTAATTTGCAGAGGTCTGTTCAAGCGACGCTGGCCCGAGGAGTTAATACTTACTCGAGACTTCCACCGCTGCCGCTTCCGACGGAGCAAACACAATGAAGCCGATCCCAGAACAACTCGCCCCGTCATCGGTCCGGGCAACGAGCGCCGAATACGCAACGGCTGCCGCATAGAGAGAAGCCCGCGACGAGATCGAGGCGCCAGGAGAATGCTCGTGCCGCTGCGAAGTTCGCGACTGAAAAGGTCGACCGGCAGCTCGACTCCATCGCTGATATCGCTGCCAGAGGCCGGACGAAGTTCGCGGCCGACGCAGGCAGAACGCGTTCTAGGAAGTTGAGCGAGTCATGGAAAATGCCAATCCTGTTCAACAAGCTCAGAGTGAGTCCGAGACGCCGCGCAAAGAGCGGAAGGATGCTCCGAAGTCCGCGGCGCGCGTTCCTTCCATCATCGTTGCTATCGTCGCCGCAGCCGTCATCGTCCTCTCGATGTACTATCTCATGCGACCGGAACCGCTGCTCGTGCAAGGTGAGGTCGATGCGACCCGGCTTGATATTGCGGCGCGCGTGGATGGGCGGGTCAAAGAAATACCGGTGGAGCGTGGCCAGAATGTCGCTGCAGGGGCCGTACTTGTACGCATTGATAATCCGGAAACGTTAGCCAAGCACGGACAAATGACAGCGGCAAAGGCTGTAGCGGAGGCTCAGCTTGCCAACATCCTCGCCGGAACCCGGCCGGAAGTCATTGCCGCCCGGAAAGCCGCACTCGAGCGCGCGCAGGCGGCACAGATATTGGCGCAAAAGACGTTCGACCGCGTCCAGCACCTGACGGAGCAGGGCAATGCGCCGCAGGCGCGCCTCGACCAGGTCACCGACAATCTGCATGAAAGCGAACGGGCCGTCGATCAAGCCAAATCGGCGTACGATCAGGCGGTCAATGGCTACACCCGGGAGGAACGCGAAATTGCCAGGGCCAACCTTGAAAAGGCCAGCGCCGACATTCAGGCGGTCCAATCAATCGTCGATCAGATGGCAGTATACGCTCCCGTAGCCGCACAAATCTATCAGCGCAATGTGGAGCCGGGCGAATATGTGTCGCCAGGGGTACCGCTCGTTACTCTGATCGATTTGGCCGACGTTTGGATTCACTTTGATCTTCGCGAAGATCTTGTGAAGACCTTGAAGGTCGGCGATCGCTTCGACGTGCGCGTTCCGGCCCTCGGCGACCGCCGCATCACAGTCGAGGTCAAGCTCATCGCGACCAAGGGCGAATATGCGAGCTGGCGCGCGACGCGGGCCACGGGCGATTTCGATTTGCGGACATTTTCGATCCGGGCCTATCCAGTCGCCCCCGTGCCAGAACTGCGGCCGGGAATGAGCGCCTATCTCGACTGGCGGTCGCGCCAATGACGGCCGCGCCAAAACCCGGATTCCTGCTGGTCGCAAAGCGTGAATGTCAATGGCTGCTTCAGGATCGCGTGGCGCTGATATTGATCCTCGGCGTGCCCCTGTTTGCGTTTGTCGTTCTCACCATCGTGTTCAGTCATCCGGTGATCCGTGGGCTTGGGGTATCAATCGTCGACGAGGATCGATCGGACGCGTCACGGGCTCTGGTGGAGTACGTCGCGGCCTCCCCAAGCCTGCACATCGTCGATCGTTCCGGCGATCTGTCGACAGCTGCGAGAGATATACGGTCCGGAAAGGCTATCGCTGCCATCTACATTCCAGCGAATTTCGAGCGCGACTTGAAAGCCGAGCGCCGGCCGCAGGTCGTCGGCTTCTACAACCAGCAGTTCCTGACCGCCGCAGGCATCGCATCGTCGGGCTTGAGCGATACACTGTCTGCCGCGGCGGCGGTTGCCGCTCCCGGCTATCGCGCTGCGCCCGCGGCTGCGAGCATCGGATCATTGGCGGGCGAGACGATTGTACTCGTCAATCCGGAAAAAAACTACGCGCAGTTCCTGCTCCGCGCCCTGCTGCCGATGATCATTCATGTGGTGATCACGCTCGCGGCAGGCTATTCGGTCGGCTCTGAATTTCGCCGGCGAGACGCGCGGGCCTGGCTCGAAAGCGCTGGTGGCAATCCGATCGTCGCGCTCGTGGGCAAGCTCGCGCCTTTGTTTGTCATCTTTTTCCTCGTCATGCTGGCAGAGCCGTTTGTTCTGGAAGGAGTTCTGCGGGTTCCCTTCAAGGGCGATGTGCCGATGATGATCGCTGCCGGGTCGCTGCTGATCGTCGCCTACCTGGCGCTGGGAGCGCTGCTGCAACTTCTGGCGGGTGATCTTGCGACTGGGCTCGGTTTGGCGGGCATCGTTGTCTCGCCTGCATTTGGTTACGCCGGTGTCGGCTTTCCGATTCTCGGAATGAATGCGTTCGCCCAAATCTGGAGCGCGATCCTGCCCCTGCGCTGGTACATGGCTGTCTTGTTGGGGCAGGCGGCTCGCGCGGCGCCCTTACAGGAGTTGGCACGCCCGTTTGCTATGCTCGCCGGGCTGACCGCGATCTATGTTGCACTCGCATTACTTCGCATGAGCGCGCTTCAACGGCATCAGCGATTTGCGACCGCTGTCCCTGCTGAGGGAATGGAGATCGCGGCCTCTCCTCTGGGTGTTGGCGGCGCCTTCGCTGCCGAGTGGCGGCGCATGCTCGGCACCCGAGCCGCCTTCAGCTTGCTTTTCCTGGGGCCGTTGCTCTACGGCATTTACTATCCGCAGCCCTACCTCAACCAGATCCTTCGCAAGCTTCCAATCGCGGTCGTCGATAACGACATGACCGAACTTAGCCGCCGGATCGTCGAGACACTGGATGCGAGCGGAGCATTGAGTGTTGTAGTTCGCGCGCCGACACTTGCCGAGGCCCGGGCTGCAATTGACGACGGCAAGGCGTTCGCCGCCGTGGAAATCCCGCCCGGCACCGAGCGTGACGTGCTCAAGGGTAACTCCGCGCATGTTCCGATCTATGCGGATGCCACTTACCTCTTTATGTTCAGGTCGACTGCCAGCGGCGTCTCCGCGGCCATGGGTGCATTGACGTCCGAGCTTGTCGCGCGCGGGGCGCGGTCCGACGGAAGCCTTGCCAAAGCGAAATTGGCAAGTGTGAGCCCGGCCGACGTCCTGCTGCAGCCGGTCTTCAATCCGGTGGGCGGATATGCGAGCTACATCGTTCCCGCTGCCTTTGTCCTGATTTTGCAGCAGACGCTTCTGATCGGCGCGGCGATGCTGACTGGTGCCGCGCTGACGCAAGGCGGGGGTGCGTTTGCGGGCGTGTTCGGCCGCGGCATCGCTCACCTGACCCTTTATCTGCCGGCGCTCGCGCTCTATCTCGTCGTGCTGCCACGGATCTACGGCTTTTCGACACTCGGCCATCTAGCGCAGCTATTGGCTTTGGCATCGGTATTTCTGCTGGCGACCAGCTTTCTGGGACAGGCGATAGGTGCCTGGTTCACACGTCCGGAAAACGCGACCATCGTCCTGCTGGCGACCAGCCTGCCGCAATTCTTCACGACGGGATTCGCGTGGCCGCGCGAAGCAATTCCTGCCGCAGCCACCGCACTGGGGCACATTTTCCCCGCGGATTTCGCCATCGATGGGCTTGTCCGGACCAACCAGCTGGGCGCCAGTATTTGGGAGATATCTCGCGATTGGTGGGGACTCTGGTGCCTGGCTCTCATCTATTTCGCGCTGGCAGTCATTTCGGCGTTTGCTGTGAAACGGAGGCAAGTACATGGGCAGGCCTGAGCGTATCGGCCTCATTGCGGTCGGACTCATTCTCGTTGCGGGTGTTCCGATCTATCTCGCGCGAGGCTCGGGGACGGAGACTCCGATCATTGGAGTTGTCCGCGCGACCGAAGTTCGGGTGGAACCGGAGGTGACTGGCCAGCTTGTCTCCATTGCCGTTGAGAAGGGCGCACATGTGCACGCCGGCGATGTCCTGGCCAGACTTTCCGCGGTCGAATTGACGGCGCAGGTCACCCAGGCGCGTGCCGCACTTGCGGAAGCAACCGCGTCCCGCAACAACACCTATGCCGGTGTACGGCGCGAACAGATTGACTCGTTGAAGAATGAAATTGCCAAGGGGAAAGCAGGCCTCGAATATTTGCAGGCCCAGCTCACCAGAGCCGCCGCGCTGGCGCGTGAGAACGACGAGCCTCAGCAGGCGCTCGACCAGGCCGAAAACGATGCGGCCGCTGCCAGCGCCGATGTTGCAGAGGCGCAGGCCAACTATGATGCCGCGGTTGCCGGTCCGACCCGAGAGGAACGCGCCGTCGCGGACGCGGAGGTCCAGGCGGCAGCCGCAGCCGTTGCGGTGCTTGAACGCCACCTGGAAAAGACCATTCTGCGCGCGCCCGCCGATGGTATTGTAAGCGTCATCGCTGCCGAAATCGGCGAGAACGTGCGTGCCGGTCAACCGATCCTAATGATTGAGGAGACCGGCAAGCAATGGATGTCGTTCAATGCCCGCGAAGATTACCTCCGTGGTCTTGCAGTCGGAGAAACCGTTGATGTCGCGAGCAGTGGCGGCGCCAGCGCGACAAAAGGCCTTGTTACGGAGCTGCGGCCGCTCGGCGTATTTGCGACCTGGCAAGCCGAGAGGGTCATTGGCGATCACGACCGCAGTACCCTGCGCATACGGCTTGATCCTCAAGGGGATCCAGCAGGCCTTGAGCCCGGCATGACAGTCTGGATCGAGCGTTGACAAAATTCCGCATCGCCCGATCGCGGTCGCTCGTCCAACGGCGAGGTGCTCGAGCGCATAGCGAAACGCGTATCCACCAACCATTCCAGTCGCGCCCACGATGACAACTCGCTTCTGGCCGGAGGAAAGTTCATCCACGACCCCGAGGCGCTCATCGAAGCCACCTGATTGGGTCGCTGTCACGACAGGGTGCGTTCCTCTAGCCAGTGCAGATGCGGATCACGTAGTGGGTGTACCAAATCTCTCGATCGCAATAAGATGTTCAGGATGCCGCGCGAAAGCCTGGACCGTCGCAAGATCCTTCCAGTAGATGACGGCGACTTCGGATTCATCCGGATTTCGAGCGGGCTCAATGCCGATGTACCCTACATAGCTCTCGGCAATTTCGACCATTCGTTTATACATCGCCGTGTGCTCGGTATGATCGACGTCGGCATGATTGATGTAAAGACGACTGCGTAGTAGTGCGGCTTCGGGGTCTTGGTGATGTAAGACATTGCTGTATCCGTTTTGACATTTCGCGCGGGAACCTCCCTTGCACGGTAGCATATGCCGTGGGCAGGATGAGGCCGTAGCGCAGATCCGGCGACAGATCCTCCTCCTCAGACCTTGTCTATTGCCGGTTCGACGCCGACGATTCGAAGTTGCGTATGGTCGTGAGCGCGATGGAGCAAAGTGTCTCCTTGCCATTCTTTACCGAGAAAACATCGGCGGCTGCGACGGATAGCGTGCGGCCCGACCTTAGGACTGCCACTGATCTGAAGGCGCTGGCTGATCGGGTTCACCATTCAAAGGCTCCCGTCAGGAAATCTGGAATGCCTCCGCAGCCCTCGCACAATCGCAACAGTTGCGGCTCGGCCAGATCGCGATGAATGCCGGTTCGCACGAGAAGCGTGGATAGCTCCATCGCCCTGGCGCCGGCCACATCGTGCTCCGGACTGTCGCCAATCATGACGACGCGAGCCCCGAGACCCATGGCTGCGGCCGCGATCGCATGGTCGAAGATGGCAGGATAGGGTTTACCGACATATTCAACCGGGCCACCGAGACTTTCGTAGAGCCCTGCAAGGGCACCCGGCGCTGCAACCAGCTCGCCGTCCCGGATCATCGTGATGTCCGGGTTGATGCAAATCGCCGGCACACGGTCCTGCGCGGCTGCCGTCAACATCGAGCGGTAGGCGTTGAGCGGGGTCCGAGGCAGGTCCGACCCCGCGAACACCAGGAACGCAGCGTCCCGCGGCCGGGCGACGAGCCGAAAGTCGTCGGATGAAAAGGCATAGGTGTCACCGGCGCGGCCGATCACACAGACATCCGCGCCCCGCGAAAACCGTGGGCCGAGTGCACCGCTCTTGACCCGTTGCAGGGCCACATCGCCAGAGCTGACGACTATGTCTAAACCGGAGTCGGCAAAACCGTTTGCTCGGAGCCGCCTCAGGTTCGCCGCCGCATCCTTTCCAGAATTTGTCAACACAACGACCTTTCGCCCCCGGCACGCAATTCTGGCCAGTCCGTCGACGGCACCCGGATAGGCCGCGACGCCGTCATGCAGCACGCCGTATTGATCCACCAGAAAGAGATCGAACTGATCGGCGATCTCGCGCAGGCCGACGATACGTTTCATGATTGGGATCGTCCGCCGACGGCGCGCAACGCGAGCCGAGCGATGCCGACGGCGGCCTCGTCGCTCTCGGGCACTCGCAGCGGCACGCCGAGTACCGTCGCGCGGATGCGGCTCCAGGGCTCATTCGCGGCACCTCCTCCGACGGTGGCGACGCTGGTCAATGGTGGGCCGCCGAGTTCGGCCAGGCGCCGATAACCCAGCGCTTCGATCTTCGCGATCCCTTCCAGCAGTCCCTGCAGGAACGCCGCATCATCAACCGGCCGCGGCGTCATCCGCGGTGGCAGTGCCGGATCGTTGATGGGGAAGCGTTCGCCGGGTGCGGGAAGCGGGTAATAGTCGAGGCCGGTGGTAACGCCGGGATCAATTCGGCGGCTGAGGCTACGGATGGCTTGTGGCGTGAAGAACTGCGCCAACGCAGCGCCTCCCGTGTTCGAGGCGCCGCCAGCCAACCACATATCCCCGATTCGGTGGCTGTACAGGCCATGCTCGGGAGCAAACAATGGCTGTTTGCTCGCAAGTTTCAGGACCAGCGTCGAACCTAGCGACGTGACGGCTTCACCCGGCGTGCCGGCGCCGGTTGCAAGAAATGCAGCGCATCCGTCCGTCGAGCCGGTCACAACGACAGCCCGGGTGGGCACGCCAAACCGGCGCGCGGCCTCGGTGGTGATGTCTCCGATGGCTGTGCCCACAGGGACGACTGCAGGCAGCTTGCCGCGCTCGACGCCCGTGGCCTCGATCCAGCCTGGCCAGGCCCGGGCGACCGGATCATATCCCGTTTTCAGCGCGTTATTTTCATCACTGATATCGAACCGTCCAGAAAACTGGCCCGCGATCCAGTCGGCCTGGTGGATGATCCTTGCAACGCCCGGCGCGTGCTGCAAGCGCGCGGCCCGCGCCAGCGGAGACGTCGCGCCGTGAACGGCGGCGCGCGACGGCGCCACCCGGCCGACCGCGGCAATCGCCGCGTCATCGGCGCGATCGTTGTAGAGACTTCCCGCCGCGACGGGGCGTCCCAATTCGTCAACCGCGACGAGCGTGCCCGACGTGCCGTCCACCGCAAGCGCGCCGATCCGCGCAAGATCCACCGCCGCGGCGAGGCGTGCCATCGCCTCGCCAAGTGAGCCGAGCCATACCGCGGGGTCTTGCCTGATCCGAGCACCGTCGCGAAGTGGAGCCGGCATGGTTGATGCGGCGAACGCCACGACACGCCCGGCCCGATCGATCGCCGCCACCCGCACGCCTGAGGTTCCGACATCGATGCCGAGCACCAGATCGATCATGGCGCCCTCTGGTCAAGCGACTGGCGGTATTTCTCGGCGTCCCAATCGAGCAGCTGAGCTTCGTCGGCAGGGTTCAAGGGATCGATGGGATCGTCGCTCGCCAGGCGCGACGTGACGTCGGCGAGGCAGCGTGCAAGCGCGCGGGCGCTCGCCGTCGCCCGATCATGCAACAGGACTCCTGCACCGGGGACGATAACCAGGGGAGTGTCAGGCTGTCCCGCGCGCCGCGCCGCGTCAGCCGCGGTCTCCGCGCCCTCGGTTTCAACAATGCCGGGGCCAAGAAATACGACGTGGTCCGGATAGAGCGATCCGCTCCGCGCGGCGGCGAGGCTGATGGGGTCGGTTGCAACGGCGTGCAATTCGTCCTCTTCCGCCGGAGAGTAGCCGCCGCCCTGAGCCCTGCGCAGCGCCTCTCGATCGACATAACGTGCGTCGCGCGTCGCGCGGGCCAGCCGCCGCGAAACCTCCGCGCGCAATTGCGCTGCCTCGGCGACACTGTCGCCCGCGACGACGAGGCCATGTTTCCCGAGCACCACGATATTCGTCCCGGCGCGCAGATGTTCTGTCATCGCCTGCCCCAACGGTGCTCCCGGGCGAATATAAGGCACGAACGTCCAGCTCAGACCCTTCAGCGACGCTGCAAGCCGTTCGGCCGCGTCCGCGAGGCATGCGATCGAAATGGTCTCGACGCAATGAACATGCACTACCACCCTGTGCGCCATGACGGCGTGGAGCGTGGTTTCGATCGAAGGCCGCAACGCCAAGCGCATAAGGTCCTGGCGAACGAAGGCGCTGCATGTTTCGCAAGCGGGGTCGCCCGCGGCCAGACCGTCAAGCACGGCGGCGAGATCGACCGGAATCAAAATTGGTCGCGACATCGCCTCCATCATCCAGGTGCCGCTCGCCTTCACCCACATCACGCCATCGCGCTTCAGCGAGATGTTGCCACCAGGTCCTTGAACGACAAGCGGGTCTCGTCCGAGGCTCGCCGCGAGAGCGTTCAGGTCCTGCATGTCGGTATCTTCAAAATTGGTCACGTCGTCTTCGCCTTGGTGCCAATGAGAAGGTCCGTGAGATCGGGCCGCTACGTCCTCGCTAGACTTTCAGTCCGGCTTGGTTTGATCATCCTGCACGCCATAGCTGCCGAACGCAGCGGCGGTTTCGCGGATCTCGGCCTCGCCCAGCAATACCGGCCCGCCGATCGCCAAGCTGAGATAATACTGCCGGGCGATGGTTTCGAGTTCGACTGCGAGCCACATGGCCTTGTCCAATGATGCGCCGGTCGCAATCATTCCGTGATTTGCAAGCAGGCAGGCGGTCCGGTCCTCCAGCGCCTTGAGCGCGTGCTCCGACAGTTCCTTGGTGCCGAACCTGGCATAGTCGGCGACGCGCACGTTCATGCCGCCGAACGCCGCCATCATGTAATGGCAGGCCGGAATTTCCTTGCGCGCGATGGCCAGCACGGTGGAGTAGGTCGCATGGGTATGGACGATGCCGCCGACATCCGGTCGCGCCCTCATGATGTCGAGGTGAAACCGCCACTCGGTGGAGGGTTTTAGCGGGCCATTCCATGATCCGTATTCGCCGTCGATGGGCATCGCGGCGATCATGTCGGGGCTCAGGGAATCGTAAGGTGTCGCGGATGGTGAAATCAGCATGGTCTTGCCATGACGGGCCGAGATGTTTCCGGACGTGCCCTGGTTGAGTCCGGCGGCATTCATCCAGCGGCATTTGGCAATGATCGCTTCGCGCAAATGAAGTTCGGTGTCGGTCATGGTCGGCTCCTGACGGTTCAGCGCAAGTTGCCCTCAATATTTCTGCCGGGTCGGTGTGACGCAGATTTGCTGCACCTGCCAGCATCGTTTCGATGCGCGCCTCAGGAAAACCGCCGGCGTCGGTTTCCAGACCGGGACGCGCGTGGTCCGTTCCAGGCCCGCTGCCGCCGTTTGCATCGCAGCATGAGGAATTGACTTGACGGCCCGTCGCACCTCTGCAATTTTTTGCAGCAAGTGAGAAAAATTGCAAGAGGGGCTTTCGATCGTGGCTGCGCGTTCCGAGAAGCTGCTCATGCTGGATGGCGATGCTTCGCTCGCGACCCGCGCGGCCTGGCTCTATTTCGCGGCCGGCCTCACGCAGTCGGAGATTGCAAGCCGCCTCAACATCGAAAGCACCAAGGCCCATCGCCTGATCGCGCGTGCAAGCCGCGAGGGCATGATCCGCGTCTTCGTCGAAGGTCCGGTGGCCGAATGCGTCGCGCTGGAAAATGCGCTCGCCGCGCGCTTTGGCCTGTTGCTTTGCCAGGTCGCACCGGATCTCGGCGAGAGTGACCTGCCGTTGAAGGCGCTGGCGCTTGAGGGGGCCAGTTTCCTGCGCCACATCCTCGAGCGCGGCGAAGACAAGGTGATCGGGGTCGGCCATGGCCGCACGCTCGCGGCCCTGGTCGAGCAGATGCCCCAGACACCGGCGCGGGATGTGCAGTTCGTATCGCTGCTCGGCGGATTGACGCGGAAATTCGCGGCCAATCCGTTCGACGTCATCCACCGGCTCGCCGAGCGCACCGGGGCGGAGGCGTATCTGTTGCCGGTACCCGTGTTCGCCAACTCGGTCGCCGACAAAGCGGTGCTGATGAAGCAATACGGCATCGCCGAGGTTGCCGCTCTGGCACGCAAGGCGTCGCTTTTGATCGTCGGCATCGGTCAGATCAGCGGCGAGGGATTTCTGGTTTCGAGCGGCATGATCAAGCCGGATGAGGTGGTCGAGCTGAAGCGGGTCGGCGCCTGCGCCGATCTGCTCGGGCACTTCTTCAGCGCCGACGGCCGAATGCTGGACATCGATTTGTCGGCGCGCGCGACCTCGATGAGCGCGGCCGACCTCAGGAAGCACCGCATCGTTGCGATCGCCGGCGGAAAAGCCAAGGTCGCCGCCTTGCGCGCCGTCCTGGATAGCCGCGTGCTTCACGGACTGATCACGGACGAAGCAACCGCTCAGGCGCTCGTGATCGACAAGCCGGAGACGACATCCGGCAAGACAAAGATAAAAAATCGGAAGGGAAAGTGAAACGTAAAAGGGAGGACCTCTATGTTCGATCGAGAGAAGAATTTGTTCGACTCCTATGCCGCCAAACGCATCAGCCGACGTGAGCTGCTCGACGGCGCCGCAAAACTCGGTGTTGCCAGCGTCGCCGCCAATGCTGCGTTTGCATCCTCCGTGTCGCAGGCGATGGCGGCGGATTTCAACTGGAAAGGCCAGGCCGGCAAATCGATCAAGCTGCTGCTGAACAAGCACCCCTATGTCGACGCGATGATCGGCGATCTTGAGGCGTTCAAGTCGCTGACTGGGATGAACGTCACCTATGACATCTTCCCGGAGGACGTCTATTTCGACAAGGTAACGGCGGCGCTGTCGTCGAAGTCCGAGCAGTACGATGCCTTCATGACCGGCGCGTATATGACCTGGACCTACGGCCCGGCGGGCTGGATCGAGGATCTCAACGCCTACATCAAGGATGCATCGAAGACGAACCCAGCCTTCAACTGGGATGACGTGCTGCCCGGTCTGCGCTCATCGACCGCGTGGGATGGTGTCGCCGGATCCGAGCTCGGCTCTGGCAACGCCAAGCAGTGGTGCATCCCGTGGGGCTACGAGCTCAACAACGTCGCCTATAACAGAAAGATCTTCGACAAGGTCGGCGTCAAGCCTCCGAACAACCTCGATGACATGATCGAGGTTGCGGCCAAGATCACCAAGGATGCGGGTGGGCCATATGGGGTCGGCGTCCGCGGCTCGCGCTCATGGGCGACGATCCATCCAGGCTTCCTGTCGGCCTATTCCAACTTTGGCCAGAAGGACTTCGTCATGGAAGGCGGCAAATTGAAAGCCGCGATGAACACCAAGGCCTCGAAGGACTTCCACGAGAAGTGGGTCAAGATGATCCAGGCCTCAGGCCCGAAGAACTGGTCGACCTATACCTGGTATCAGGTCGGCACCGACCTTGGCGCGGGCGCCTCCGGCATGATCTTCGATGCCGATATTCTCGGCTACTTCATGAATGGCGGCGAGAACAAGGAAAAAGGCAATCTGGGCTACGCGCCTTTCGCCGCCAACCCGGCCGCCAAAGCGCCGACGCCCAATGTCTGGATCTGGTCGCTCGCCATGTCGAGCTTCTCGAAACAGAAGGATGCCGCCTGGACGTTCATGCAATGGGCGACATCTGTCGAACACGACATGTTCGGCGCGCGCAAAATGGATTTCGTCAACCCGGTGCGCGCGTCGGTCTGGAAGGACAGCGAGTTCCGCGACCGGATCGCGAAGTCCTATCCCGGTTATCTCGAGCAGCACGACGTCTCGGCTCCGGGTGCCAAGATCTACTTCACGGCGCAGCCGTTGTTCTTCGATCTCACCACCGAGTGGGCGGCATCGCTGCAGAAGATGGTCGCGAAGGAAGTCACTGTCGACGAGGGCCTCGACAGGCTCGCCGACAGCATCACCCGCCAGCTGAAGCAGGCGGGACTTGGCTGACGGCTAGGGCTTGAAACCGGTGCGGTTTTGTCTGCACCATGAGCAAGCCCGCTGGCTCGGAGTTCAGCCCCCTCCGAGCCAGCTTCGCCCAGGCGATCGCCTCTCTCCTTGCGCCGAAATGAGCATGACCCAACTTCTTCAGATGCACGCGCGCCCGACCCACATGGCGAGGCTGCGCGGCCGCGCGTTGCCCTATCTGCTGAGCTTGCCGGCGCTGCTCGTCTGCGTGGCGATTCTGGTCCCGTTCTGCACGGCGGCGGCCTATTCGCTGCAGCGGTATCGACTGAACCTGCCGTACCTGCGTGGCTTCATCGGCGCCCAGAATTACATCGATTTCGCATCAGACCCGGCGTTCTGGAATACGCTTCGTATCTCGCTGACCTACACCGCGTTGACGGTCGTGCTCGAGCTGGTACTCGGTCTCGCCATCGCGCTGTTGCTGCGCCGCCCGACCCGGTTCCACAACGTTGTCTCGATCGTGCTGCTGCTTCCGCTAATGACCGCGCCGGCCATCGCGGCCTTGATGTGGAAACTCATGACCAACCCGAGTTTCGGCATCCTTTCCTATCTCGTGAGCCTGCTCGGAATCCAGGATTTCAAATGGGCCTCCGATCCTTCGACAGCGTTGTTCACGGTCGTGCTGGTCGATATCTGGGTCTACACGCCCTTCATCATGATCCTGCTGCTGGCGGGCTTGCGATCGCTGCCGCGCCAGCCGTTCGAAGCGGCCGCGCTCGATGGCGTTCCGGCGACGTTCGTGTTCTTTCGCATCACGCTGCCGATGCTGGCGCCCTACATCATTACGGCCTCGCTGTTCCGCCTGCTCGATTCGATTCAGCAGTTCGATATCATTTACGCGATGACGCAAGGCGGGCCCGGCGACCGCCTGATGGTGTTTCAGGTGCAGGCCTATCTGGAGTTCTTCCAATACACCAATGTCGGCAGGTCGGCGGCGCTGTTGATGATCCTGTGGGTCATCACCAACATCCTGTCGAATATCTTCATCAAGAACTGGCTGAGACTGCGCGAGCGCGCGCACCGTCACCAATGATCCCCTGAGGAGTTGAACGATGGAGCATGTCAGCCCGACGGGTCGGATCTTCCGGGGAGCCGCGCTCGCGCTGATCCTTCTGTTCTTCATGTTCCCGATCGTCTGGATTCTCTTGATGTCGTTCCAGAGCAACGAGCAGATCCTGCGCATCCCGCCGCGCCTGGTATTCGAGCCGACCCTGTCGAATTATCGGGCGTTGATCTCAGGTCAGTTGCAGACCACCGCGGGCAATCTTGAGATTTCTTTCATGCACAATCTGTGGAACAGTTTTGTTCTGTCGAGCGCCGCGGTGGTGCTCGCGCTCGTGCTCGGCGTGCCCGCGGCGTACGCCTTCGCGCGCTTCAAGTTCCGGCTTGGCGAGACGATCGCTTTCACGCTGCTTTCCTTTCGCTTCGCGCCGCCGCTGCTGGTGCTGCTGCCGCTATCGCTCTATTATCAGCAACTCGGCCTCAACGACACCTATGCCGGCATTGTCTGGGTCTACCAGCTGATCGCGCTTCCCCTGATCCTGTGGATCGTGCGCGGATATTTCGAGGATATCAGTCCGGACATCGAGCATGCCTACCGCCTCGCCGGGCATTCATGGGGGGAGACGTTCACGCGCATCGCGGTCCCGCTGGCAGGGCCGGGCATCGCCGCCGCCGGACTGCTCTCCTTCATCTTCTGCTGGAACAATTTTGTGTTCGCGCTGATTCTCGCCTCGGCCGACAAGCAGCCGGTGACCGTAGGCGCGCTCGCATTCGTCACGGCTTCCGGCATTCAATATGGCCAGATCGCCGCGGCAATCGTGCTGTCCGTGACACCGACCCTGCTACTTGCGCTCTACGCGCAGCGCTATCTGGTCGAGGGCCTGTCGCTGGGCGCGGTGAAAGGCTGACCTGATGGCGCGGCTCGAGATCATATCGGTTAGCAAGAGATTCGGCGCGGTGCGACCGGCCGACGGCCTAACGCTAGCCGTCGAGCCCGGAGAGATCGTCGCGGTGTTTGGGCCGTCAGCCAGCGGCAAGACCGTGCTGCTGCGCATGATCGCGGGCATGTTCGAGCCGGATGATGGAGATATCCTCGTCGGCGGACACTCGATCGTCGGTGCGCCACCGGAACGCCGAGGCATCGGCATGGCGTTCCAGAATTTCGCGTTGTTCCCGCACATGACGGCACGCGCGAACATCGCGAGTGGCTTGCGCGCGAAGGCCGAAGGGAGCAACGCCGGTTGTTCAAAAGTTCGGGCGATCAGCCGGCTCCTGAAGATCGAGCATGTGCTCGATCATTTCCCGCGTGAGCTATCGAACGGCCAGAAGCAGCGCACCGCGCTCGCCCGCGCGCTGATCGGAGACCCCGAGGTGCTGCTGCTGGACGATCCGCTGCGCAACGTCGATGCCAAGCTTCGCTATGAGATGCGACTCGAATTGCCGAGCCTGCTGCGCCGGGGTGTGGCCGCCGCTCTGTATGTCACCCAGGACTACCGCGAAGCGATGGCCATCGCCGACCGCATTGCGGTGCTGGTCGATGGCCGCTTCGAGCAGGTCGCGACGCCGGAAGAGGTCTACGCTGCGCCGGTCTCGGTTGCGGTCGCGCGATTGTTCGGCGATCCCACCATCAATCTGGCCGAAATCCTGCCGTTCGAGGAGCATGGCACGCTGTTTGCGCCGGTTTCGGGAGCAAGGATTCGGCTGGGTGCGTCCGACGAGCAGCCGGTGGATCGCCCGTGCTGGCTGGGTGTTCGGCCCGAACATCTCGCTATCTCGCGCGAGCAAGGCGACGACGCGATCCCCGCGCGCGTTCTCGCGCTGACGCCGATGCACGAAAAGGCGGTGCTGCTGCTGAAACTGACGGACGGCACCGAGTGGCTTGCGGCCTTGGCGCCGCAAGCGATGGGCGACGTCGTCAACGAAGATGTGTTCGTCCGGTTTGCGCCGGACGCCGCGCTGGTGTTCGACCGCGCCAGCGGGCTGCGCGTCGGTCTGGCGCATCGGCGACAGGCCGCCTGAAGGGAGCAACGTCATGAGCATGCTGGAGCTCCGACATATCGACAAGGTCTACAAGGGCCGCGGCAAGCACCCGGTTCATGCCGTGCGTGCGCTCGATATGGATGTCAGGAAGGGGGAGATCATTGCGCTTCTGGGATCGTCAGGTTGCGGCAAGACCTCGACGCTGCGCATGATCGCCGGCTTCGAGAGCGTCACCGCCGGCTCCATTGCGCTTTGCGGTCGGCGCATCGACGGCTTGCCGCCGGCACGACGAAAGGTGGCGATGGCGTTCGAGGGCTATTCGCTTTATCCGCCGCTGACGGTGCGCGAGAACATCGGATTCGCGCTGAAATCCCAGCAGCTGTCGCGCGCCGAGATTGCTCGCCGCGTGGAGGCGATTGCGCAATTGGTGGAGATCGACGACATTTTGGATGGCTTTCCGCGCTCGATCTCGGGGGGGCAGCAGCAGCGCGCATCGCTCGCGCGCGCGCTGGTGCGCGATGCGGATCTCTATCTGCTAGACGAGCCGATGGGGCAGCTCGAGCCGCAGCTCCGTGCCATCCTGCGCGGCCGCATCAAGAGCCTGCTGGCGGAGCGCGAAATGACGGCGATCTTCGTCACCCACGACCAGACCGAGGCGAGCGCCCTTGCCGACCGCATCGCGGTGATGGAAGACGGCGTACTGCAGCAATTCGCCAGCGAAAAGGAGCTGAAGAACAGTCCGGCGAATCTGTTCGTCGCAAGCTTCATCGGCGAGCCACCGATGAACGTGCTCGACGCCACGGTTGCTCGCTCGGATGTCGGCTTCCGCTTTTCCGCAACGGCCGATGTGAGTTTTGAAGTTGCGGGCGGGACGTTCAGCCCCGGGGCGCAGAAGGCGCTCGAAGATACGCAGCGCGTGCGGATCGGCATCCGGCCGCAGAAAATCGGAATCGGTAGCGGCGACGTGCGCATGCGCGTCGTCTCCAATCAATGGCTCGGCGACCAGTCGCACGTCGCCGCGGACTGTGTCGGAAACCTGCTGATCGCCGTTACGCCTGGCAGGATCTCGGCGAAGCCCGGGGATATCGTGCCGTTCGCGCTGGAGCCGCGTCACCTGCATGTCTTCGGCGCCGACGGAGCGTGTATCCGCCAGGCGGAGGTCGCCTGACGATGCGCGCCTACCATACCCGTGACGTTGTCGTTGGTATCGACGCCGGCACCTCGCTGATCAAGACCGTCGCGTTCACGCGCGAGGGCGGCCAGCTCGGCAGCTTCTCCTTGCCGAATGTCTATCGCACCTCGGCTGGAGACCGTGTTGAACAGGACATGTCACGTACCTGGGATGATACGGCCGCCGCGCTGCGCGGCCTTGCGACGAGCGTGCCCGATCTTGAAACGCGGGTCGCGGCGATTGCCGTCACGGGGCAGGGCGACGGCACATGGCTGATCGACGAGGACGGGCAGCCGGTCGGTCCGGCGCTGCTCTGGCTCAACTCGCGCGCCGCGCGCCTGGTGGTAGAGATCCGGGCCGGACCGCAGAACGAGGCGCTCTACCGGCGCACCGGCTCCGGTCTCAACGCATGCCAGCAAGGACCGCAACTCGCGTGGTTGCAGGCGCACGCCCCCGAGCGAATCTCGCACGCCACCACGGCCTTTCACTGCAAGGACTGGCTTTATTATCGCCTGACCGGCATCCGTGCGACCGATCCTTCGGAAATGACGTTTTCATGCGGAAACTTCCGCACCCGCCGCTACGATCCGGAGACGGCGCGGCTGATCGGCATCTCCGATCTTGCGCGCCTGTTTCCGAGCGTCGTCGACGGCGTCTCGGTGACGCATCCGCTTAGCGCTGCCGGCGCCTCGGAGATAGGCTTGCCGGCGGGCGTTCCGGTATCGCTCGGCTATGTGGACGTGATTTGCAACGCCTTGGGAGCGGGCCTTTACGATCCCGCGCCGGAGGTCGGCTGCACCATCATCGGCTCGACCGGGATGCATATGCGACTTGCAGCCACCGTGGACGACGTGACGCTGAACGCCGAGGCGACCGGCTACACCATGCCGTTTCCGGTACCCGGTCACTACGCCCAGATGCAGTCCAACATGGCTGCGACGCTCAATATCGATTGGCTGCTCGATCTAGCGCTGGGCGTGCTCGCCGGCGAGGGCCTCACCCGATCCCGCGCCGACCTGATCCGTCGTCTGGACGAGCACGTCATCCAGGCAAGGCCTGGCGAGGTCGTGTTTCATCCCTTCATCTCGGATGCGGGCGAGCGCGGTCCATTCGTGGCGCACGATGCCTGCGCGCAGTTTCTGGGCCTGCGTTCGCGCCACGGCTACTGGGATCTGATGCGCGCCGTCATGGAGGGTCTCGCGTTCGCCGCGCGCGACTGCTACGCCGCCATCGGAGCCTTGCCGCGGGATGTGCGCCTCACCGGCGGCGCGGCGCGCAGCCGTGCGCTTGGCGCCATCCTAGGCGCAGCGCTCGGGTCGAACATTCGCGTTTGCAACCGGGAGGAGGCCGGTGCTGCCGGGGCGGCGATGATCGCCGCGGTCGCGACCGGCGCCTATGCCGACATGACCGCGTGCGCGGAGGCGTGGGTGACGCCCCATCTCGGCGACGCGCAAGCGCCCGATGCCTGCCTTGCCAAGCGCTACGATCGGATGTTCCCGGCCTATGTGGAGGCGCGCCTCGCCTCGCGCCCGCTCTGGAAACGGTTCGCCGCCTTGCGCGCTGGAGGTGACGATGTCTGACACCATCGCGATCATCGGCGATCGCTTCATGCTTCCCTCGGTTTTCGCCGATCGGATCGCGGCGGCGTGCGGAAACGGTGTGAGGATCAAGACCCTCGAGCAGCCATGGCCCGACCAGCCCATGGAGCACGGTTACGCCAATCCAGCGCTCGACCGCCTGAAGGAGTTCATGGGCGATCCGGACGAGGTTGCGGAGTTTATCGATGACGCCACCATGTTTGTCACCCATCTGGCGCCGGTCTCGCGGGCGATGCTGGAACGGCTGCCCGGTCTCAAGTTCATCGCGGTCTCGCGTGGCGGGCCGGTGAACGTCGACATGCAGGCGGCGCGCGATCGTGGCGTGCTGGTTGTCAACACCCCCGGACGTAATGCGAGCGCGGTCGCCGAGTTTGCGATCGGAGCCATTCTTGCCGAGACCCGCCTCATTCGCCCCGGCCACGAGGCGCTGCGCGCCGGTGAATGGCGGGGCGATCTCTATCGGGCAGATCGCACCGGCCGGGAGCTCGGCGAAATGACGGTCGGCGTCATCGGCTACGGCGCGATCGGCAGCCGCGTGGTGAGACTGCTCAAGGCTTTCGGCTGCCGGCTTCTGGTCGCCGACCCCTACGTTCAGCTGAGCGTCCAGGATCGCAATGACGGGGTTGAGCACGTCGCGCTCGAGGCGCTTCTTGAACAGGCCGACGTCATCACGCTGCATGCCCGGGTAACACCAGAGACAACCGGCTTCATCGGGCGCGCTGCTTTTGCGCGGATCAAGAAGGGCGCGGTCTTCGTCAACACGGCGCGTGGCCCGATGGTCGACTATGACGCGCTCTATGACGCGCTGGTGTCCGGGCAACTCGGAGGCGCGATGTTGGATACTTTCGCCGTGGAGCCCGTGCCGCCGGACTGGCAGCTGCTGCGATTGCCGAACGTAACGCTGACACCCCACATCGCCGGTGCGTCCGTGCGCACCGTTACCTTCGCCGCCGAGCAGGCCGCCGAGGAGGTCCGCCGCTTTCTCGCCGGCGAGCCGCCGCTGAATCCGTGCTGATATTGAGGACGAAGCCATGAAACGCGACGAGCGACAACTGCGCGAAGCGATCATCGCCAAATGCCGATGGATCAACGTTTCGGCCTCAATCAGGGCAGGTCCGGCAATATCTCGGCGCGTTATGAAGACCGGATGCTGATTACGCCGTCGGCAACTCCATACGACGCCATGATGCCGGACATGATCGCGTCGACGGCAGCACCGCGCCGGACAGCAAAGAGGCTCGGCAGGGCGAGATGACCGACGCAGCGTCGGCCGCAGCCAGGGATCATGGGCTGGTCGACATCGCCGTCATCGGCGGCGGCATCAATGGAGCCGGTATCGCGCGCGACGCCGCTGGCCGCGGTCTCAAGGTTCTGCTCTGCGAAAAGGGTGATCTCGCCGAAGGAACCTCGTCGCGTTCGGGCAAGCTGGTTCACGGCGGGCTGCGCTATCTCGAATATTACGAATTCCGTCTGGTGCGCGAAGCGTTGATCGAGCGGGAGGTCCTGCTTGCGTCGGCGCCACACATCATTTGGCCGCTGCGATTCGTTTTGCCGCATTCGCCGGGGCAGCGGCCCGCCTGGCGCGTGCGGGCCGGACTGTTTCTCTACGATCAGGAAGCGACTGCCGCCCAGCCGTGACCTCGACCTGTCGCGCGCACCCGAAGGCGCTCCGCTGCGGCCGGAGTTTCGTCGCGGATTCGAATATTCTGACTGCTGGGTCGACGATGCGCGGCTCGTGGTCTTGAATCTGGTCGATGCGGCACGCCTCGGTGCGCTCGTCCTGCCGCGAACCAGGGCGACGCAAGCGCGCCGGGCGGGCGACACATGGCATTTGGCGATGCAAAGCGAGGGTGGTCTCGTGCACGTCGTATGTGCCCGCGCCCTGGTCAACGCGGCCGGACCATGGGTCGAGGACGTCCTGCAACACGTCACCGGCTTGAACTCCTCCCACGGCGTTCGGCTCGTCAAAGGCAGCCACATCGTCGTGCCGAAATTCTGGAGTGGCTGCCATGCCTATCTGCTCCAGAACGACGACCGACGCGTCATCTTCGTGAATCCCTACGAAGGGGACCTCGCGCTGATCGGCACCACCGATATTCCCTATGAGAGACGCCCCGAGGATGTGGCCATCGATGACGCCGAAATTGGCTATCTGCTGGGCGGCCTGGCTCGCTACGTAAAGGTGCCGCCCGAAAACCGCGACATCGTTCATTCCTTCTCCGGTGTGAGACCTCTCTATGACGACAATTCGCAGAATCCCTCGGCGGTGACCCGGGACTATGTGCTCGAGATCGACGGCGCGTCCGACATGGCGCCGGTGCTTTCGATTTTCGGCGGCAAGATCACGACCTATCGCAAATTGGCCGAGCATGCGTTGCGGCGTCTGGCGCCCTGGTTTCCGCTGTCGTCGCCGGCATGGACCGCGGGCGCGTGCCTTCCCGGCGGTGACATTCCCGGTGCCTTCGAGGGTTTCGTGGTCGACCTGCTGCAGGAATATCCTGATCTGCCGGACACGCTGATCCGTCACTGTGCCCGGCTTTACGGAACGCGCGCACGGGAGCTGTTGGGGCCGGCGCGCACCCGTTCGGATCTCGGACGCCACTTTGGCGGCGATCTTTATGAGCGGGAAGCGCACTATCTGCGCGAGACGGAATGGGCGACCCACGCCGCCGATGTGCTGGACCGTCGAAGCAAGCATGGACTGCATCTGACCTCGTGCCAGCGTGCTGCCTTTGAAGACAGCATCGGAAAGTGATCGGGGGCCCGCGCTCGACGGAAACGCGCGCGTCAACGGCGTTTGGCGCGGATGGACGGCCGGGTGAGCCGCAGCCGGCCCGAGGTGCGGGGGAGAAACTGCGCGCCCTTGGCGCTGAGGAAATCGAGCATCGCCTGCGCCGGTGGCAGCAACACCTTGTCCTTGCGGGCGAGCGCGAACCACTGACGCACGATGGGAAGGCCATCCACATCGAGGGTGACCAGTCGCCGTTCATCGAGCTCGCTGGCGACCGTGTGCGCTGAAATGAATGCAATGCCCAGACCTGCGATCACGGCCTGCTTGATGGTCTCGTTGCTGCTCATCGCCAAGCCGATCTTCGGCCGAATGCCGTTGCTCTCGAACAATTGCTCCATCAGGCCGCGCGTTCCGGATCCGGGCTCGCGCGTCAGGAACGTTTCGCCGGCAAGCTCGCTCAGCGGGATGCGGGATTTTCGCGCCAGGCGATGCGCCGTCGGCGCGATGATGACATGGGGGTGATCGCCGATCAGGCGAACGTCCATATCGATGTCGGCCGGAGGGCGGCCCATGATGGCAAAGTCGAGATCGTAGCCGCGCAGCGCCGTGCCGATCTCCTGACGGTTTCCGATCGAGAGCGTGACGTCGACGTTCGGATGCAGCCTCGAAAATTCGGAGATCATGAACGGCACGAAATATTTCGCGGTGCTGACCGCGCCGATCGAGATGCGGCCGGCAGTTCTCCCCGCCATCATCTCCAGCGAGGTTGCGCAATCCGCGATCGCCGCCTCGATACGGTCCGCGAGCGCAAGCACCTCGCGCCCGGCATCCGTCAGCAGCATGCCCTCGCCCGTGCGCTGGATCAAAGGCAACCCTGCGAGGGCCTGCAGGTTGCGAAGCTGCAGCGTGACCGCGGGCTGCGTGAGATGGAGTTGTTTGGACGCCGCAGTGACCGATCGGCTTTTCTGAACCGCGGCCAATGCGCGCAAATGGCGGATGGTCAATTCCCGCAAGAACCGGCTTGCCATTGCCAATCACCATTATAAGTAAAACTTTGTCCTCCCCAAAGATAACAAAATTTCCCTAATTCCGCAAATTGGGTTCTCCTAAAGAAGCGCATTGCCAAACCGGCGACGCTTTGAGGGTACTGGGAGACATCCATGGACGAGCGCGTGACGCTGCGTTCACATCTCGATCGGTCGACGTTTGAGCCGCCGCACGGCATAGCCGTCGGCGAAGTGGTCGAGGCAATTGCCAACGCTGCCATCGATCTTGCCGCATTGATCGCGGATGGGCCGCTTGCGGGTATCACCGGACGGAATGGCGGCCTCAATTCCGACGGCGACCTGCAGAAAGACATCGATATCGTCGCCGACCAGACCATGCGGCGCGCGCTGCGCGACGCGCCGGTGGCGGCGGTCGTGTCCGAGGAAGCAGCGCTGCCGGAAATTTACCGCCCCGAAGCACAGCTCTGCGTCGCGATCGATCCGCTCGATGGATCGGCCAATCTCGAAAACAACATCTCGGTCGGAACCATCTTCTCGATCCGCCCCCGGGGCAACGACATCCTGTCGACCTTCTTTGAGCCCGGCACCGCGCAGTGCGCCGCGGGCTTCATCGTCTACGGCCCGCAGACCACGCTCGTTCTCGCGCTCAATGCGCGCGTCGATATCTTCATTCTCGATCGACGCGCGCGGGAGTTTCTCTTGATTCGCCAAGCCGTGCAGGTCGCACGCGATACCGCGGAGTTCGCCATCAACGCCTCCAATCGCCGCCACTGGCACGGTCCGGTGCGCAGCTATATCGACCAATGTGTCGCCGGCATCAACGGCGGCGGCGAGGTGGATTTCAACATGCGCTGGATCGGTTCGCTGGTTGCGGAGTCGCTTCGCATCCTGGTGCGCGGCGGCGTGTTTCTCTATCCGGCCGATGCCCGCCCCAATTATCGCGAGGGAAGGCTTCGTCTGCTGTACGAAGCCCATCCGATGGCGCTGGTCATGGAATGGGCGGGAGGCGCGGCATCGACCGGGCGGCGGCGCATCCTGGAATTGGGCGCGAATACCCTGCACCAGCGGGTGCCGCTGATCATGGGTTCGTTGCGTGGCGTGCGCGACGTCGCGGCGACCCACGAAAGCATCGAGCCGATGTTCGACAATAGCGACGCGCCGCTGTTTGCGCGCCGCGGCCTGTTTCGCTGACGGAGCAACTGTGATGTCACGCCGTCATCCCATCATTTCGATCACGGGCTCCTCGGGCGCCGGCACGACGTCGGTGAAGAAGACATTCGAGAACATCTTCCGCCGCGAAAAGGTCGCTGCGGCCTATATCGAGGGCGACGCCTTCCATCGCTACAACCGCGTTGAGATGCGCACAGAGATGGCGGAGGAGGCCGAACGGGGCAACAAGCATTTCAGCCATTTCAGCCCGGAAACCAATCTGTTCGAGGAACTCGAGAAAGTATTTCGCGACTACGGTGAATCCGGCACCGGAACCACGCGCCATTACGTCCATGACGACGAGGAAGCGAAGTTGTACGGCGCCGAACCGGGCACGTTCACCGCATGGGGCCCGCTGCCGGAAAACTCCGACCTTCTGTTTTATGAGGGGCTGCATGGCGCCGTCGTGACCGACAAGGTCAACATCGCGCAACATGCCGATCTCAAGATCGGCGTCGTTCCCGTGATCAATCTGGAGTGGATCCAGAAACTGCACCGCGACCGCAGCGACCGCGGCTACACCGCGGAGGCGGTCACCGACACCATCCTGCGGCGAATGCCTGACTACGTGCACTACATCTGCCCGCAATTCGCCGAGACCGACATTAACTTCCAGCGCGTGCCGACGGTGGATACCTCGAACCCGTTCATCGCGCGGTGGATTCCGACGCCGGACGAATCCATGGTGGTGATCCGTCTCAAGAATCCGCGTGGCATCGATTTTCCCTATCTGCTGTCGATGATCACCGGGAGCTTCATGTCGCGAGCCAATTCGATCGTGATCCACGGCTCGAAGCTCGATCTCGCAATGCAGCTCATCCTCACCCCACTGATCCTGCAACTGATGGAACGCAAGAGGCGCACGATATGACCGCTCCCGCGCTGTCCTGTATCGCCGGTCGTCCGGACGTTTCGCACACCGGAATGGCCAACGCGATCCGCTTTCTGGCGATCGACGCGGTCGAGCAGGCGAACTCGGGTCATCCGGGCCTGCCGATGGGCATGGCCGACGTAGCGACCGTGCTGTTTTCGCGATTCCTCAAATTCGATCCGGCCGATCCGGCGTGGCCGGACCGCGACCGCTTTGTCCTCTCGGCCGGTCATGGCTCGATGCTGCTGTATGCGCTGTTGCACCTGACGGGCTACGAGGCGGTGACGCTCGACGAGCTCAAAGCCTTCAGGCAGTGGGGATCGAAGACGCCGGGGCATCCCGAATATGGGCACACGCCCGGCGTGGAGACGACCACCGGCCCGCTCGGGCAGGGCATCGCCACCGCGGTCGGCATGGCGCTGGCCGAACGCCTGATGAACGCGTGCTTCGGCGACGATTTCGTCGATCACTTCACCTACGTGATCGCCGGCGATGGCTGCCTGATGGAAGGCCTCAGCCACGAGGCGATCTCGCTGGCCGGTCATCTCCGGCTCAGCCGGCTGATCGTGCTGTTCGACGACAACCGCATTTCGATCGACGGCGCGACCTCGCTGGCTTGCTCGGATGACCAGATTGCACGGTTCAAGGCCTCCGGTTGGTCGGCTTGCCGGATTGAAGGCCACGACCCCGATGCAATAGCAGCCGCGATCGAACAGGCTCGGAACAGTGACCGGCCGTCGCTGATCGCCTGCCGCACCCTGATCGGTTACGGGGCACCGAGCCGCCAGGGCAGCGAAAAGGCCCACGGCGCGCCGCTCGGCGCCGACGAGGTTGCCAGGACTCGCGATGCGCTGAATTGGCCGTACCAGCCGTTCCAGATTCCAGAACCCGTTATCGAGCAATGGCGCAAACCCGGTGCACGCGGGCATGCCGCCCGCCAAGGCTGGATCGAACGAACCAGGCGCCTCGATCCCGGTGTGCGCTCGCCGTTTCACGATGCGCTCAACCGAAATCTGCCGTGTGGTTATGCCGAAGCAATCGCGGGGATACGGCATCGCTTCGCCACTGAGCGGCCCAACATCGCGACCCGGCAGGCCTCGCAGCTCGTGATCGATGAAATCGCGCAAGCGTTGCCGAATTTGCTCGGCGGTTCCGCCGATCTGACCCATTCCAACCTGACGCGCGCCAAAACGCAGCAACCAGTGCGGCCCGATGGTTTTGACGGCAACTACGTTCACTACGGCGTCCGCGAGCACGCCATGGCGGCGGCGATGAACGGCATCGCGCTGCACGGCGGCTTTATCCCCTATGGCGGCACGTTTCTCTGCTTTGCCGACTACAGCCGGCCGGCGATCAGGTTGGCGGCGTTGATGCGCATACGCGTCATCCATGTGATGACGCACGATTCCATCGGCCTCGGCGAGGATGGTCCCACCCATCAGCCGGTCGAGCATCTGGCTTCGCTGCGGGCGATACCGAATCTTCTGGTATTCCGCCCCGGCGACGCCATCGAGACTGCGGAAGCCTGGGATTGCGCGCTGCGGACGCAGAGCGGTCCGTCGGTGCTGTGTCTGTCGCGGCAGGCGATGCCAACTTTCCGCGACGGCACGGGCGAAGCCAACCGGGTCGCGTTCGGCGCTTATGTTGTGGTCGAACCGGAGGGCGGCCGCGATGTCACCCTGATCGCGACTGGCTCTGAGGTTTCGATCGCGCAGCACGCGGCGGAACTGCTAGCGAGCCTCGGCGTCCGCGCCGCGGTCGTATCGGCGCCCTGTTTCGATTTGTTCCGCCAGCAATCGCGCGAATACCGGATAGCGGTTCTGGGGCGCGTCCCGAGGGTCGGCGTCGAAGCCGCCGTCGAGGGCGACTGGGCGCGATGGCTCGGCGACGGCGGCGGATTTGTCGGCATGACCGGCTTCGGCGCATCCGCTCCGGCCGAAACGCTGTATCGCGAATTCGACATTAGCGCCGACGCCGTGACCAACGCGGCCCTGCGCTGCATCGCTCGCTCAAAGACGGCGGCGAGCCAGACATGACGGTCCACACCCGAGAAACCCGACGGAGGCTTCGATGGCAAAGATAACACTGAGGCAATTGCTGGATCACGCCGCCGAGCGCGGCTACGGCGTGCCGGCATTCAACATCAACAATATGGAGCAGGGCCTCGCAATCATGGAGGCAGCGGCCGCCGTCGATGCGCCCGTCGTCATCCAGGCCTCGCGGGGCGCGCGCTCCTACGCCAATGACATCATGCTGTCGAAGATGATCGATGCGCTGGAAGAGATGTATCCGCAGATCCCGCTCTGCCTGCATCAGGACCATGGCAACGAGGAGGCGACCTGCGCGACCGCGCTTCAACACGGTTTCACATCGGTGATGATGGACGGCTCGCTCAAAGCCGATGCCAAGACCGCGGCTGACTATGAATACAACGTGGACATCACCCGTCGCGTGGTCGAGATGGCGCACTGGATCGGCGCATCGGTCGAAGGCGAGCTGGGTGTGCTCGGTTCGCTGGAGCACGGCGGCGGTGAACAGGAGGACGGTCATGGCGTCGAAGGCAAGATCAGCGCCGATCAGCTGCTGACCGATCCGGATCAGGCGGTGGATTTCGTTCGCGCCACCAAGGTCGACGCGCTGGCGATCGCGATGGGAACCTCGCACGGGGCCTATAAATTCTCGCGCAAGCCCGACGGCGACATCCTCGCCATGGAGGTCGTCGAGGAAATCCACCGCCGGCTGCCCAACACCCATTTGGTGATGCACGGTTCATCCTCGGTGCCGCAACCGCTGCAGGACCTGTTCAACCAGTTTGGCGGAGAGATGCCGCAGACCTGGGGCGTACCGGTCGAGGAAATCGTCCGGGGCATCAGGCACGGCGTCCGCAAGGTCAATATCGACACCGACTGCCGGCTGGCGATGACGGCGGCGTTTCGGAAAGTGGCAACGCAGAGTAAAAGCGAATTCGATCCGCGCAAGTTCCTCAAACCCGCGATGGACGCGTTGCGTGGCCTTTGCCGTGCTCGCTTCGAGCAATTTGGCACCGCGGGCCACGCGTCACAAATCAAGGTCATCCCGCTGGCCGAGATGGCGAAGCGCTATCGTTCACGCGCGCTCGATCCACGCATCGGGGAGATGGCCAATGCCGCCGCATGACCTGTTGACCCCTAAAATCCCAATCCGCCTGCGCACGCAACATGAGGAGAACAGTATGAACCAGCACTCGATGACCGTCCGCGGCAAGGATCGCTACAAATCCGGCGTCATGGAATACAAGAGGATGGGTTATTGGGAGCCCGACTACGAGCCGAAGGACACCGACATCATCGCGCTGTTCCGGGTGACGCCGCAGGACGGCGTCGATCCGATCGAAGCCGCGGCGGCGGTCGCAGGCGAATCCTCGACCGCGACTTGGACCGTGGTGTGGACCGACCGATTGACGGCCGCCGAAAAATATCGCGCCAAATGCTACCGTGTCGATCCCGTGCCGAACTCGCCGGGGCAGTATTTTGCCTACATCGCCTACGATCTCGACCTGTTCGAGAACGGCTCGATCGCCAACCTGTCGGCGTCGATCATCGGCAATGTGTTCGGCTTCAAGCCGCTGAAGGCGTTGCGGCTCGAGGACATGCGGCTGCCGGTGGCCTATGTGAAGACGTTCCAGGGCCCCGCAACCGGCATCGTGGTCGAGCGCGAGCGCATGGACAAGTTCGGCCGGCCGCTGCTCGGCGCAACCGTGAAACCGAAACTCGGCCTGTCCGGCCGCAATTATGGACGCGTGGTGTATGAGGCGCTGAAGGGTGGGCTCGACTTCACCAAGGACGATGAGAACATCAACTCGCAGCCGTTCATGCATTGGCGCGAGCGGTTTCTCTATTGCATGGAGGCGGTCAACAAGGCGCAGGCCGCCTCCGGCGAGATCAAGGGTACCTATCTCAACGTCACCGCCGGCACCATGGAAGACATGTACGAGCGCGCCGAATTCGCCAAGGAACTCGGCTCGGTCATCATCATGATCGATCTGGTGATCGGCTACACCGCGATCCAGTCGATGGCGAAGTGGGCGCGGCGCAACGACATGATCCTGCATCTGCACCGGGCGGGGCATTCGACCTATACGCGGCAGCGCAATCACGGCGTCTCGTTCCGCGTGATCGCGAAATGGATGCGGCTCGCGGGCGTCGACCACATCCATGCTGGCACCGTAGTCGGCAAGCTCGAGGGCGATCCGGCGACCACGCGCGGCTACTACGACATCTGCCGCGAAGACTTTAATCCGATGCGGCTGGAGCACGGCGTGTTCTTCGACCAGCATTGGGCCAGCCTCAACCGGATGATGCCGGTGGCATCGGGCGGAATTCATGCCGGCCAGATGCACCAACTGCTCGATCATCTCGGCGAAGACGTGGTGCTGCAGTTCGGTGGCGGCACCATCGGCCATCCGATGGGCATCCAGGCCGGCGCGACCGCGAACCGCGTGGCGCTGGAAGCGATGATTCTCGCGCGCAATGAGGGCCGCGACTATTTGCATGAAGGCCCGGAGATTCTCGCCAAGGCGGCAGAAACCTGTACGCCGCTCAAATCGGCGCTCGAGGTGTGGAAGAACGTCACCTTCAACTACGAATCGACCGACATGCCCGACTACGTCCCCACCCCCAGCGTCGCAATGTAAGGAGCCCAGCGATCATGCGTATCACCCAAGGCTGCTTCTCGTTCCTGCCCGATCTGACCGACGCGCAGATTTCCCGCCAGGTCCAGTATTGCCTGGAGAAGGGCTGGGCGGTGAACATCGAATTCACCGACGATCCGCACCCCCGCAACAATTTTTGGGAAATGTGGGGCTTGCCGATGTTCGACCTTCGCGACGCCGCTGGCGTGATGATGGAGCTGGCGGAATGCCGCAAGGTGTATGGTGACCGTTACATCCGGATGTCCGCCTTCGATTCCAGCCATGGCTGGGAATCGCAGCGGCTGTCCTTCATCGTCAACCGGCCCAAGGATGAACCAGGCTTCCACCTCGAGCGGCATGAAGTTGCCGGTCGCGGGATTCGCTACACCACGAAATCCTATGCGGTCGACCGCCCCGAGGGCCGGCGCTACGACTAGTCCCACTGCGGCATAACCGGCTTTGTCCCCTCCTGCTGAGGAGCTTGCATAAGCCAGCGTCTCGAAGGATGAGGCCACCGAAGCGGAAAACGTTCTCGGTTTTGATTGAGCACGATCTTTTCGGAAAACCGGTATCCATTTTTCCGGATCATGCTCTAGGTGATTTCATCCGGCCGACGCGGACGATACTGCCTTGTCGTTGCGGCACCTGCCGGATGCGATGCTCCGTCGCTGTGAAAGCGGCGGCGGAGTTTTTCTTTCCAGGAGCACGCGGTGGCGCGTTGAGGTGTCGCTAATGGATTTGGATACCCCACAGACAGACAGGGTCAATCTACGCGAGGAACTCGAGGCCGTCGGCATCGAGGATATCCTCACCCAGCTCGACCGCGAGTTGATCGGGCTTGCGCCGGTCAAGACGCGGATTCGCGAGATCGCCTCGCTGTTGCTGATCGAGCGCATCCGCAAGCGCATGAATCTCTCCTCGGAGGTGCCGACATTGCATATGTCGTTCACCGGCAATCCCGGCACCGGCAAGACCACGGTGGCGCTGCGGATCGCAAGCATTCTCCACAAGCTCGGCTTCGTTCGCCGCGGGCAGGTTGTCTCCGTTACCCGCGATGAGCTGGTCGGGCAATATATCGGCCACACCGCGCCCAAGACCAAGGAGATATTGAAGAAGGCGATGGGCGGCGTGCTTTTCATCGACGAGGCCTATTACCTGCATCGGCCGGACAACGAACGCGACTACGGCCAGGAAGCGATCGAGATCCTGCTGCAGGTCATGGAATCCCAGCGTGAGGATCTGGTGGTGATTCTTGCCGGTTACGGTGACCGGATGGATAAATTCTTCGCCAGCAATCCCGGCTTCCGCTCCCGCATCGCCCATCACATCGATTTTCCGGATTATTCCGACGATGAGTTGCTGGCCGTCGCCGAGCTGATGCTGCGCGACATCAACTACAAATTCAGCACCGATGCGCGTGAGGCGTTCATTCGCTACGTCGCGCTGCGCAGGACCCAGCCGCTGTTCTCCAACGCGCGTTCGATCCGCAACGCGCTCGACCGCATGCGGTTGCGCCAGGCCAGCCGCCTCGTCGCCGATCTCGATCGTGTACTGACCATCGACGACATCATGTCGCTCGAGGCTTCGGACGTGCTTGCGAGCCGGGTGTTTCTGAAGGGCAAGCCTGCCGTTTAGCTCCGCGCGAACCGGCTGCGTGTCCAATTACGCAGAGAAGGACACGGAATGATCGATGGCGCTAAGCCGGCCGTTGCATACGCAACGAGTGTGTCGTCTTGTACGCCGATTGATCGATAACCGCTGGACCTTGCCCAAGAGAGAAATCGCTTTGTCCAGGAGAGAAATATCGGCTGTCAGACCTGGCGCGCAGGTGTTCGAGGTTCGATCTTCCGCACTTGCGCCATGTCGGACGTGGTCCTAGATTCAATTTCGGCGTGGAGTTCGCGCCAAACTTGGGAGGACGGAATGACCTGGAAGGCTCCTAGAATTGTCGAAGTGCCGGTGGGCATGGAAATCAACATGTACGCCTGCGCCGCGCGCAAATAGACCGCATCGAAACGATCGGCCCGGCTCAATCGGCAATTCTTGCGTCGAGCCGTGGCCGGCGTCCTGCTACGCCAGACCGCCGTTAAGGGCGTCAAGCGAATCAAAAATCATCTCGGGACTTGAGGATCAGGCGATCGGGTGTCCCGATTTCCGCCGTGGGTTTGCATAACCGTTCTCTCGAGTTCGTGCGCCCAGGCTTTGATGCGGGAGCGCATGCGCCAGCAAAGCGTGCAAAGCTGGTGTCCGCGCCTCGCGCCGCAGCGGAAGCTCTATTCGCAGGGAAAGTTCGGGGACAGACCACCGTGCTGCGCTTTGTGAATCGCAGACGGAACAACGCCGAAATACTTCCGGAACACGCGGCTGAAGTGCGATGAACTCGAAAAGCCCCACGAAAATGCGATGTCCGTGATGGTTTTTCCGGTCTGGGTCTCCAACTCCTGGCGGCAGTTCTGCAATCTTGCGTGCTGGATATAGTCGCTGATGGTGGTACCCCTGTCGCTGAACAACATATGCAGATAGCGCTTGGTGCAGTTCAGCGCCGCCGAGATCTGGTCGATGGAGAGATCCGAGTCGCGCAGATGTTCGCGGATAAAGAACTGCGCCCGGACATACATCGCCTCGGGCCCGACACGATCGAACATCGCGTTGGGCTCGCGGAGCGGCAACAGCAACAGGTCGATCAGCGAATCGGCCACCCCGATCGCGTTGTTCGGCGACAGCTTGGTCGCTTCGTCGAATGCGGCATGGACAAAGTTATAGGCGATCCGGCCGGTGCCGGTGCGCGCCGACAGCTTGCATGCCGACATCTTCGCCGAGCGAAAGCCGCGCTCCTGCAGCAGTTCCTTCGGCACGATGACGACCTCGTGTCGCGTCAGCGTCGGGCTCACGATCGTGTGCGGACAGGATACATCGTAGGCGAGACAGTCGCCGGGCATCAGCTCGATGCGGCGGCCGCCTTGCTCGAAATGCGAAATCCCGTAAGTCTGGAACAGTATTTTAACGAACGGATGGCCGCCCAATTCTGCGCGCGAGGCCGTATGCGCAAGCCGATGCTGGCTCGCCTCGATCTGACAGAGTTTTAGCTTCGAAACCGTCGTGTAGTTGATCCGGCCTTCGAATGACGAGGCCCCCAGCGGATCGATGTCGAATGGGCCGCAAAGATCGGTCAGTGCATCTGACCAACATTGGATCTGCTTCTTCGGCGCCAATCCGGAAGTGTTGAGTGAGCGGACCGTGTCGGACATATCCAGCCACCGATTCGAGATCAAAACATGACCGCTTGGCCGCGAAAGGCCTCGAGTCATGATGGAGCGACTTTTACCTCAATTTAAGGCGGTCATTGGGGTTTGCTCAAGCACGCCTCCGGACATCCCCTTGATAATCCTCCGACTTAGTTTAAGCGCCGTCAAGGGGAACCTCAACCAATGGATGGTGCGTGACGGGCCGGTCGATTGAGGCCAAAACGGTTGATGCAGCGCAGCTTGGAGGCGCCGCCTGCGAAAATCACGGGTGCCGGCCAAAAAAATCGTTGGGTTTCGCTTTCGCGCAAACGGGCTTCTCTCTTGGGCAAGTTTCCTGTTTCCGAACCGAGTAGGGATACCAACGAAGAAAACTGAAAAATTGGACCGTTCTTACGGAACCCTTCGTTCACAACTGGGAGGATTCACTATGCGCAAGGTGCTACTTGCTACGACTTCGATCTGCGGCCTGCTCTTCATGATGCAGGGCGTTCCGGCGCGCGCCGATGCCGACCTTGATGCTCGCGCCAAGGATCCCAAGCAGTGGGTCATGCAGCAGGGCGACGATGCCAACACGCGGTACTCCAAGCTCAATCAGATTAACGCTTCGAACGTCAAGAAGCTGCAGGTAGCCTGGACCTTCTCGACCGGGGTGCTGCGCGGCCACGAAGGCGGACCGCTGGTGGTTGGCGACACGATGTACGTGCATACGCCGTTTCCAAATACCGTCTATGCGCTCGACCTGAACAACGAAGGCAAAATCCTTTGGAAGTATGAGCCGCGGCAGGATCCGAACGTGATTCCGATCATGTGCTGCGACACGGTCAATCGTGGCGTCGCCTATGCCGACGGCAAGATCTTCCTGCATCAGGCCGATACGACACTGGTCGCGCTCGATGCCAAGACCGGCAAGGTCGACTGGTCGGTCATGGACGGCGAGGCCGGCAAGGGTCAGTCGGGCACCGATGCTCCGTTCGTCTACAAGGACAAGGTGCTGGTCGGCGTCTCCGGTGGCGAATTCGGCGTCCGCGGTTGGGTCAGCGCCTACAACATCAAGGACGGCAAGCTCGCCTGGCGCGGCTATTCCGAGGGGCCGGACTCCGACACGTTGATCGACCCGGCCAAGACGACGTCGCTCGGCAAGCCGGTCGGTCCGAATTCATCGACCTCCACCTGGGAAGGCGACCAGTGGAAGATCGGCGGCGGCGCCACCTGGGGCTGGTATTCCTACGATCCCCAGCTGAACCTCGTCTATTACGGCTCGGGCAATCCGTCGACCTGGAATCCGGTGCAGCGACCCGGCGATAACAGGTGGTCGATGTCGATTTGGGCGCGTGATCTCGACACCGGCGCGGTCAAATGGATCTACCAGATGACACCGCACGACGAATGGGACTTCGACGGCGTCAACGAGATGATCCTGAGCGATCAGACGGTTGGCGGCGCTCCAAGGAAGCTCTTGACGCATTTCGACCGTAACGGCTTCGGCTACACGCTCGATCGTGCGACCGGCGAATTGCTGGTGGCGGAAAAGTACGATCCGGTGGTGAACTGGGCGACCAAGGTCGACATGGACAAGTCGTCCAAGAACTACGGCCGGCCGCTGGTGGTCGACGCCTATTCGACCCAGCACAACGGTGAAGATACCAACTCGAAGGGTATCTGCCCGGCCGCGCTCGGCACCAAGGACGAACAACCGGCGGCCTACAGCCCCGAGACGCAGTTGTTCTACGTCCCAACCAACCACGTCTGCATGGACTATGAGCCCTACAAGGTGTCGTACACCGCGGGTCAGGCCTATGTCGGTGCGGCGGTCGCGATGTATCCGCCGAAGGGCGAAACCAATATGGGCAACTTCATCGCCTGGGACGGCAAGACCGGGAAGATCGTGTGGTCCAACAAGGAGCAGTTCTCGGCCTGGGGCGGCGCGTTGGCTACGGCCGGCAACGTTGTGTTCTACGGTACACTGGAAGGCTATCTGAAGGCGGTCGACGCCAAGACGGGTAAGGAGCTTTACAAATTCAAGACCCCGTCAGGCATCATCGGCAACGTCATGACCTACGAACACGGCGGCAAGCAATATGTTGCGGTGCTGTCGGGTGTCGGCGGCTGGGCGGGCATTGGCTTGGCGGCCGGTCTGCTGCAGCCTGAAAACGCCGCCGCCTGGCATGGTGCGGTCGATCAGGGCAAGTTGCCGACCGCGGACAAGACGGTCGATACCGCCGGTCTCGGTGCGGTCGGCGGTTATGCTGGCCTGGCGTCCTATACCTCGCTGGGCGGCACGTTGACGGTATTTGCGCTGCCGAGCGAGTAAGCTACGGCATTGAAGTGACAAGGATCGGCGCGCCGCTGTTTCGCAGCGCGCCGATTCGTTTCAACATTGCGCGAGGATGGATTGCGTGAACATCAGCTACTGGAAATTCGCGGTCGTTGTCTTCGTTTGTACCCTTGCCGGAGGCGCAGCCTATGCCGACGGGCCGGGCGATCCGGCCGTGGCCGCATCGGACAATGGCAAATATTCCGACAAGAACGGCGATCCGACCTACAAGATAAGTCCGGACGGGACCGTCGACTGGTACACCTATTCGGGGTTTCGCCGTTACCATTCGGACTGCCATGTCTGTCATGGCCCCAATGGCGAGGGGTCGAGTTATGCGCCGGCGCTGGCCAATTCGCTGAAGACGATGAGCTATTCCGATTTCGTCAACGTCGTCACCAACGGTCGCAAGAATGTTGACGCCGCCAATGACAAGGTGATGCCGGCGTTCGCCTCGAACGTGAATGTCATGTGCTTCATCGACGACATCTACGTCTATCTGCGCGCGCGGGCCAACAATGCCATTCCCGGCGGCCGTCCGCCCAATCACGAAGACAAGCCGCAGGCCGCCAAAGAGGCCGAGGCAAGCTGCACGGGTATCAAATGACGGCGTGGGAATGTTGCAGATGAGCGCAAGCCCAAGTGACGACATGATACGCGGTGCTGAAGAGCGCAACAGGAGCATAAGATGAAGACACGCGCCGCAGTGGCGTTTGAGGCGAAAAAGCCGCTCGAAATCGTCGAGCTCGATCTAGAGGGCCCCAAGGCGGGCGAGGTTTTGGTCGAGATCAAGGCGACGGGTATTTGCCACACCGACGCTTATACGCTCGACGGCTTCGACAGCGAGGGAATCTTTCCCTCGATCCTCGGCCATGAGGGCGCCGGCATCGTCCGGGACGTAGGGCCAGGCGTCACCTCGCTCAAGCCGGGCGACCATGTGATCCCGCTTTACACGCCCGAATGCCGCCAGTGCAAAAGCTGCCTCAGCCAAAAAACCAACCTCTGCACCGCGATCCGCGCCACGCAGGGCAAGGGCCTGATGCCCGACGGCACCTCACGCTTCAGCCATCAGGGCAAGACGATCTTCCACTACATGGGCTGCTCGACGTTTTCGAATTTTACCGTGCTGCCGGAGATCGCGGTTGCCAAGATTCGCGCCGATGCGCCGTTCGACAAGAGCTGTTACATCGGCTGCGGCGTAACCACGGGCGTCGGCGCGGTGGTCAATACCGCCAAGGTCACGCCGGGCTCCAATGTGGTCGTGTTCGGCCTCGGCGGCATCGGCCTCAACGTCATCCAGGGCGCGCGGATGGTGGGTGCCGACAAGATCGTCGGCGTCGATCTCAACGATTCCAAGGAGGAGTGGGGTCGCCGCTTCGGCATGACCCATTTCGTCAATCCCAAGAAGGTCGATGGCGATATCGTCCAGCATCTGGTTGCGCTGACCGACGGCGGCGCCGATTTCACCTTCGACTGCACCGGCAATACCACCGTGATGCGTCAGGCGCTGGAGGCCTGTCATCGCGGCTGGGGCGTATCGGTCGTGATTGGCGTGGCCGAAGCCGGCAAGGAGATTGCCACGCGGCCGTTCCAGCTCGTCACCGGCCGGGTTTGGAAGGGCACCGCGTTCGGTGGCGCGCGAGGCCGGACCGACGTGCCCAAAATCGTCGACTGGTACATGAATGGCAAGATCGAGATCGACCCGATGATTACCCATGTCCTCAAGCTTGAGGACATCAACAAGGGGTTCGATCTGATGCACGAAGGTAAGTCGATCCGTTCGGTCGTCGTGTTCTAAATCGAAGTCGCGTTCTAAAACTAGAGCGTCAAACACAAGGAGGATAGGCCTATGACTGTTCATATCCACCCATCGGTCGACAGTGGAGTAACGAAGGGCTCCGGCAGCTTTGCCGGCGGCACGCTGGTCTGCAAATGCAAGGACAAGCCGGTAAAGGTCAGCATCAAGGGAGATGTCGCCCACAACCACGCCTGCGGCTGTACCAAATGCTGGAAGCCCGAGGGCGCTGCCTTCTCGGTCGTCGCCGTTGTCCCGCGCGACAGCGTGACGGTTCTTGAAAACGGCGACAAGCTTCAAATCGTCGACACGTCGGCGGCGATCCAGCGCTACGCCTGCAAGGTTTGCGGCACGCACATGTACGGCCGCATCGAGAACAAGGGACATCCGTTCTATGGTCTCGACTTCATCCATCCCGAGCTTTTCACCGAAGGCGGCTGGGCAGCTCCGGGATTTGCGGCATTCGTATCCTCGGTGATCGAATCCGGCGTTCCGCCTTCGGAGATGGACGGGATTAGGTCGCGCCTCAAAGAACTGGGGCTTGAGCCTTATGACTGTCTGTCGCCCCCGCTGATGGATGCGATCGCCACGCATGTGGCGAAATCCAAAGCGGCCTGACCCGGCACCGCCGGACCAAGCGCTCACGTCAGCTCCGCCGGTGGTCGTTACCACCGGTGGAGCTGTCCTTCGCGCCGGCAGACCAAGAGAAATCCGGTGTCATCCAAAGCAAGAACGTAGCAGCGTGCGTGCGCTGGCTGCGAGGACAGGTGCGAGGCTAGCCCCGTTTCACGGAAGCGGCTTCCGAAGCTCGAGTCCTTCCTGATCTTTCAATTTTCTCAAAATAAATAATAAATATTGAAGGCCGAGGCAAGCTCCGATTGTCCGCATGCCGCCGGTGGAATGCCGGCGGAGAAACCGGACAACGCCCAACAACCGCAGCGGATGATTAAGAAGGTCAGAAGACAGGAAGATGTGCCACGGCATAGTTATCATGATCAGGGACTCTTTGCATCCCGACGCATGGATCCGCATATGGACGGTAGCAATGACGGAAAAGCCGCATCTCTTCGGCGCGCAATACAGCGTCTACGTGAGGATCGCTCGGCTCTCACTCGCTGAAAAAGGGGTCGAATATGACCTCGTGCCGGTTGATATCTTCGCGAAAGAAGGGCCTCCGCCCGGCTATCTCGATCGACATCCATTTGGCCGCATTCCTGCCTTCGAGCATGGCGGCTTCTGTCTGTACGAGACCGGTGCCATCGCGCGCTATATCGATGAAGCATTCGAGGGACCGAAACTTCAACCGGCAGACATCAGAGAACGCGCTCGCTGCAATCAGTTGATCAGCATTGCGGATAATTATGCCTATCCACAACTGGTTTGGGGCATTTATGTCGAGCGGGTGTCCAAGCCGAAGCGAGGCGCCGTCACGGACGAGGCGAAGATTGCGGCCGCCATTCTGAACGCGAAAGCGTGCCTAAAGGCAATATCCGACCTCATGGCCGATAACCCTTGGCTTGCAGGTCGGCAATTGACGCTCGCCGACCTCTACGCGGCTGCAATGTTCGATTACTTCCTGATGGCACCAGAAGGAAAGGACATGGTCCAGCAATTCGGAAACTTGGCGGCATGGTGGTCTCATATCGCCGCTCGGCAATCGATGACGAAGACCTCACCAATTTAGTTCTCACGCCCGGCAGTCGCGCGCGCCAATCCCCTCAATTCGTCCCCCGGCGTGATCCCTCTACGGAATCCGGCTGCCGCGCGATGCGGGAATTTGATCAGGCCTGACCCCCGAGGGAATTGTCGAAGTCGCAGCTCCTGCCCAACCGTCTCTGCACCGCTTGACAGGGGATTTTTGGGCTCTCTATTAGTTATGATATAAAAATATAAATTATGAATAGCGTAATTTGGGAGCGTGCGTCATGAGGATGTGCCTGGTGGTTGCCGTGCTTGCGGCAACCTGTGTTCTGGAGATGGGTGGCGGGATCCATTCGGCTGGGCGCGCACAGGCACAAGACGCAGCCGCGAACTATCCGTTGTTTCCGGTCAAGATTGTCGTTCCCTATCCGGCGGGCTCGATTCCTGACACGCTCGGCCGAATGATCGCCGACCAATTGCAGAAGCAGTTTGGCAAGCCGGTCGTCGTCGAAAATCGAGCAGGTGCAAGTACGTTGTTGGGCGCCAAGGTGGTCTCGAACGCCGAACCGGACGGCTACACGCTGTTGATCCCGACCGTCACGACGTTCAGCATCGCGCCTCAGCTCAATCTCAAGACCGGCGTGGATCCGATCAACGACTTCACGCCGATTGCGCGGCTCGGCGGGACAAATTTCTTTCTGGTCGTGGGGTCGTCATTCCCCGCCAAGACCATGCACGAGTGGATCGACGAGGTGAAGCGAAATCCCGGAAAGTATCGATATGCCTCGGCTGGCATCGGCACGCCGCATCACATCTTCATGGAGCTATTGAAGAAGCAATTCGGCCTCGAGATCACGCATGTGCCCTACAAGGGCAGTGTCGAGGCGATGCCGGACCTGCTGGCCGGACGCGTCGACATGGCCTTCCTGGACGGCTCGCAGGCCGTTTCTCATATCAAGAATGGCGAGTTGCAGGCGCTGGGCACCACGATGGCCAAGCAGACCGACCTGGTCGAAGGCGTTCCGCCGATCGCTATGACAGTGCCGGGCTTCGACTGGTCCGGCTGGATCATGATTGCAGGACCGCACGGCATGTCGAAACCTGTCGTGGCCCGCATCGCAACGGAGGTCGCCGAGCTTCAAGCGACGCCGCTTTACGCCGGCGCCCTGCATAACTCGCTGATGGAAGCCATGCCGATCCTGTCGCCGAGCGAAACCGCAGCCTTCGTACGCGATGAATATGAGCGTTGGAAACCCGTGATCAAGCTTTCCGGCGCCGCCGAATGATCTCCAGCTCTCCCCATCAGGATCAAGCGCATGAATCACGCAACACGCCGTGTCGTGACCGGCCACGACGACAACGGCAAGGCGATTATCGAAAGCGACGGCGCCGCGCCCAATGTACGGGTTCGCGAAGGTGCGGGCTTCGTCAGCACCTTGCTGTGGGTCACCGACGAGACGCCGGCGAATGCGGGTGTGCGCATTGACCGTGCCGACCGCACCATTGGCGTGGCGCCGCCGGCGAACGGCTCCATTCTGCGGATCGTCGACTTTCCGCCGGTCACCGCCGAGGTCGATGCGATGGATGGTACGGTGCTGCGGCAGGCGATGGGCGTCGATCATGGCGGGCCGGCGGGCGCGCCGAGCCGGCATGCCTACATGCATCGCACCAAGAGCGTCGACTACGGCATCGTACTGTCCGGCGAGATTGACATGCTGCTGGACGATTCCGAAGTTCATCTCAAGGCCGGCGATATCGTCATCCAGCAGGCGACCAACCACGCCTGGGTGAACCGATCGTCGGATTTCTGCAGGATCGCGTTCATCCTGATCGATGCGCACGATCCGCTCGTCAAAAAGGGCTGAGCTCGCTGATCTGGCCAAGTCGAGCGGCGCATCTTCCAAGGAAAAAACACATGAAATTTGGAGTCTTCGATCACGTCGACTGTGGCACATCGAGCCTCGCGGAGCTCTATGAAAGCCGGCTCAAGCTCGCCGAGATCTATGACCGCAGCGGCTTCTACGCCTATCATATTGCCGAGCATCATGCGACGCCGCTTGGCATGGCGTCGTCGCCGAGCGTCTTCCTGGCGGCCGTCGCCCAGCGTACCACGCGCTTGCGCCTCGGCCCACTCGTCTACATCCTGAGCCTCAGCCATCCCTTACGTATTCTCGAAGAAATCTGCATGCTCGATCAGATGAGCAACGGCCGCCTCGAAGTTGGCGTAGGTCGTGGCGTCTCTCCGTACGAGATCGGCTATTTCGGAGTAGATCCGCAGCGATCATCCAAGATCTACACCGAGGCCTATCAGATCATCCTGCAGGGGCTGCAATCCCGCGAGATCAACTTCGAAGGCGAAGTGTTCCAGTTGAAGAACGTGCCGGTCGCCATGGAATGCGTGCAAAAGCCCCATCCCCCGATCTGGTACGGAATGTCCCATCCCAACGCGGTTCCGTGGGCCGCGCAAAACAATGTCAACATCGTCTGCAATGGACCGTCCGCGCCGATACGTGCGATCACCGATCGCTATCGGCAGGAATGGCAGCAGGCTTTCGGATCGAGCGGCGGCGCCTTGCCGTTGCTGGGGCTGGGCCGCCATCTGGTGGTCGGCGAGACTGCCAAGGAGGCGTTCGAGATCGGGCAGCGTGCCTTCGGCATCTGGTACGCAAACCTGATGCTGCTGTGGCGCAAGCACGGCAATCCGCTGACGAGCTATCCGATCCCGGAGGATTTTTCGGCTGCCGTGAACGCCGGCATCGTGATCGTCGGCACGCCGGACGAGGTCTGCGGCGCTCTCAAGCGCGAGATCGGCATCGCGGGCGTCAATTACGTGCTCACGCGTTTCGCGTTCGGCGATCTCACGCACGACGAGTTGGTCCATTCGCTTTCGCTGTTCACCGCGAAAGTCATGCCCGAATTCGCCTCCGAGCCGGCCTATGTCTGAGGCTGCCGCCCCCGGCCACGGCCGTAAGCGTGGTCGGCTTCATCGGCGAGAGCGGGGATGATAGACTGAAAGAGCTCTATCGTTGCGAAGGATTTTGATTTGCCTGGTGAGCCCTCCCGTCACGGCATCGACGCCGTCGAGGTCGCCGGCGCGATTCTTTAGGCCCTGCTCAGGTGCCCGCGGCCGGCGCGCCTGAAGGATATCGAGATCGCGACTGGAATTCCCTCGGCGAAAATCCACCGCTATCTGCTCAGCATGATCAGATGCGGCCTGGTACGGCGGCACGGCGGCAGCGGCCGTTATGATTTCGGCTTGCTGGCGCATCAGGTCGGTCAGGGTTGTGACCCGCGACAACGATGTCGTTGCGCAGATCGAGGCGCGGCTCGCCGAATTCAGCTAGCATGTCGGCGAGGTCGTCGGCGTCGCGCAGTGGGTAGGTAACGGCGTCGCCTTCGTCAACTGGTTCGAATCCAGTCCGGAGTTTTCCATTCGCCTGAAGCCGGGCATGCAGCTCGGCGTGACGACGTCTGCGACCGCGAAGCTGCTGGCCGCGTATTCGGCGCGCGAGGTTACCGAACCGCTGGTGAGAAGCGAGCTGGCGGAGCGTCATATGGAACCCGCGGAGCAGACTGAACTCGTCTACAGGGAATATGCCGAGATCCGGGCGCGGGGAATCGCGAATTCGCTGGGCGCTCGTCGCAGCGGCCTCAACGCGCTGTCGGTGCCAATTTTCGATCACGACGGGCGGGTCGTCGTCGCGGTGACCGCGCTCGGAATGGCGCCACGCTTCGACGCCGACTTGGCTGGCACGCTCGCCAGACAGATGCTGGCGCTGAGCGAGGAACTTTCGGTCCAGATGGGATGCACGCGTAGCGATGAGGTAGCCGACCGCGCCGCCGCGGTGCGGAAGAAATAGAGCCTCTCAAGGCGCTGCTTACGTGAGCTCTCCTCCATTGAGCGGGAATAGTCGGACCACAGCGCGGCATAAGGCGCGCAGCCGGCCAGCAGCCTCGTGTGTGCACCGAAGCCGACGAGCCGGCCCTGATCGAGCACCAGGATAGCATCGGCGTTGCGGGCTGCAGCCAGATGATGCGTGACGAGGATCAGTAGCCGGTCCTGTCCCCAGGCGGCCAGGCGTTTTTCGAGCGCGACGGCCGCCTCGGCATCGAGAAACGCGGTCGGCTCATCGAGCAGCATGAGACGTGGATCGCGGACGACGGCGCGGGCGACGGCGAGCCGTTGACGCTGTCCGCCCGACAGGTTGCGGCCGTTCTCCTCGAGTTCCGCATCAAGACCGTCCGGCATGGCCTCAACGAAGCCGAGTGCGTCGGCAAAAGCCAGCGCGCCACGGATGCGGGCATCATCGGCACCCGCGATCCCGGCGGCGATGTTCTGGCGGATCGTGCCGGAAAACAGGATCGTGTCCTGGTCGACGATGCCGATGCGCGCGCGCAGCGAGCGCGGATCGTAGTGGCGTAGGTCGTGGCCGGCGATGACGACCTCGCCTTCAAAGCCGCGGCTGCAGGCCGAGCAGAACGCGGATCAGCGACGATTTGCCCGACCCGTTGCGGCCTACCAGTGCGAACCTGCCGCGCGCCGGCAGCATGAACGAGATGCTGTCGAGTGCCGGCCGCGCCGTCGGCGCGTAGCGCAGTAGGCGACGCGGATGCCGCCGAGCGCGAGCTGCCGAAGCGGAGGCAGGGTTGTCGCACGTTCTTGCGGCTCAGCCATGAATCGCCCAAGCTCCGTCAGTGCGACCCGGGTCTCCTGATACTGACGCCAGATGTCGCCACTTGATATGATCGGCGCGATCAGGCGTCCGGCCAGCATCTGCAGCGCCAATAGCTCGCCGAAGGTGAGCTGGTGACGGAGGATGCGGTAGCAACCGAACGCCAGAACGATCAGGCTAAGGGCGTGCACGACCATCTGAACGCTGACGTGAAAGCGGCGCATGTGATCGAACAGCCGTCGCCACGCCGTGATGAACGTATCGGTCGCCGCCGCCCATCGCCGGAATCGCCGCGCCTCGAGCGCAAGCGCCTTGATGGTGATGATACCGGTCACGCTTTCCGACGAATTCCAGGCTCAGGCCGCCATTTCATCAATAAAATCAATACCAATTTTGATTTTGGTTCGGCTGGGGTAACGGGGCGGGTAACACGACGACGCCGGGTACTTGATGCCGCCAAATACCCGTCCGTCTCGGACGGCGTCCACGCGATTGGCGGCGGGCGGCGCGGCAGGCGACCGGGAAGGTGAGTTTCCCGAGGCGGCGCGGCCTCGTGGTGCGTTTTGCGGCCCGGCGGCTATCCACCGGACCCCACTAGGTGAAAACCGCTGCCGCCTTTCATTGCTTTAAGGGTGCAAAACGCCTTTTGTACAGCTTGCGCGGTTCCCCGCCTTGCGGTCCAGTGTGTCACGATGAGGGACGGAACGGCGCGCCAAGGCTTGTCGAGTTGCGGTGAAAAAAGGCGCTTCCCACCATCGCCGCGCTGATGCTGGCCGCGATGATAACGGTTTGGCTTGGTATCTCCGGGCCTATTGATGTGAGCAAGCTGCAAAACTGGCAGCCGTTGCTCGCGGCTATTATCGCTGCCAGCGGCGTTGTCATTGGTGCCCGCAACTTCAGTAGGCAGCTCCGAATTTCGATCCTTAACCGGGAAGAGGACCGGATCGAGAAGCAGCTGCCCGGTCTCTACGATGCGCGAAACCTATGCGATTCGATCATGCCGCAACTTCGGCCGATCCGGCACTTTTACGGAATCGTCCAGGTCATCAATAACGATTTGCACCTTGGCGGCTCTGCGAAATCCTTCGAGGAGGACGTAGAGGAATTGCTGCCAGTAACCGACGCGGCCACACGCCGCAGCGTTACGAGCGTCCTTTCCGGAATGTATTCCCGCGCGCATGCGGCCCAAGGTACACGGGCTCTCCAGACGCAACTCGAAACCAACGCGGCGCATCCGGAACAGTGGGAGCCCTCCGAATACCAGAAAGCGCGGGCGGAAATCATGAGCCTTAGTTATATGCTGGTAACTCAGGGAAATGATTTCCAACGGCCGCTCGATCGGATCGAGCAAGAAAGCGCGACCATCGCCCGAAAGATCGATGTCTATGAGCGGCGACGTTCGCGCATCCGTAGAGAGATCGAGGCGTTTTTCGAGGATGAGGAATGATTGAATGAGAACTGCCCGGTTTTTGAGGGAGGCGAAGATGCGACCATTGCGACCAACGTCCCCCGATATCAAGGACGCCGCCGATCGCGCCATCAAGGCAGCCGCGGCGCGCGCGGCCTGGAGCGCCAGGATCAAGGCCGCCCTGGTGAAGCGCATCGCGAAGGCGCCGCGCTAACAGGGAGGGACGGAATATGAAACGTAAATTGATCGGAGCGGCGCTGGCGCTACTGATGAGCGGTGGCGCAGCGTTTGCGGAAACGCGGGGAAATCGTCCCACAGAAGCACAGATAAATTCATTCGCCGCTACGATGTTGGCTGTGTTTGCGGGAAGCCGAGACCATTGCCCTCGATTTCAACTGATGGGTGAAGCGAAAAACGCTGAACTTACGGCGGCGGGGATAACGCCAGAGATGCGTGACGAAATGCTGCGTACAGTCGGACAGATCATATTTTTGGAATACTCCGATAAATACGACAAGGACCCATCGGCTTTCTGCAACGATGCTTGGGAAACTCTTGGCCCGAACGGCAGCTACAAGCGGCAGATGTTGGAAGCGAAGTAAAAAGCAGGTTGAACAAGTACAGCACCAGCGCTTGCTGCCGTCCGGACGATAGCTCGGCCTGCAGCGCGGAGAAGTCGGTGCGGCCGTCCTTCACGACACGGACCTCGCCGTCGAAGATGCCGCGCTCGATCGGCATGCCCCCCGAAGGTTTCGGCGATCAGGGCGAACTTCTTGGTCCAATCCAGGCCCGACCTAGTGAAGACCCGGACCCGGCCGCGGTCGACGCGCACCTGCACCCTGTAGCCGTAGAACTTGATCTCACGGACCCATCGCTCGCCGTCGGGGGGCCTTGAGCTTCAACGTCGCCAACTGCGGCTTGACGAATCCGGGCATCTCGGCGGCGGGCGTCGCGCCCGGCACCATCCGGGCTGAAAACCTGGTCTTCGTACGCTCGCAACGCCATCGGGACTCGCTTCTTTGCCGGCCGGCGGGCTTCCCGGTGGCGTGCTATATTGGCACGGAACCCCCAAGGATTCGTATGCAACTGATACTCGACCAGATCGAGCAGGGCGTCCGGCCGGCGCTCCGGAAGTACATCGCGGCCGAAAAGGTGCTGACGGACGCGCAACTCGCGAACGACGCCGCGGCGGTGGCGACCGCGCGCCAGGACGTCATGCTGGCGGCCAGGCAGGCCGCCGACCTGCTGCACCATCTTTCGGACTTCGGTCTGGGAGGAGCCGTCGCAATGGCCCCAGCGGTTCACCGGGCTCGAGGATAGTCCGGTCGACGGTCGAGACCCGGTGCCGGTTCCTGCGGGAGCCGACGGCGCCGACGAAGGACGTTACCCTGCTGCGGGACATCTCGGTCGCGTTCAAGCATCACCGGCCGACGCGCGGATCGGTGACCGTGTCGACCGACATCGTCCCGGCCGGGAGCGGCTTCGGCATGCTGCGGTGGGGCGAGGGCAAGTACGGCGGCGTCGAACAGGTCTGCGTCGCCATGAACAACGACGACCGGCGGGTGCTGTCGTCGGTGCTGCAGAACGTCTTCGACGCCTGGATGACCTACTTGGGGCAGCCGCTGCCCCCGATCAGCCGATACTGAGGGTCCGATGGCGAAGCAAGACCAGATCGATTCCATGATGCGCAACTTCCCGCCGGAGGCGGAGCTTCTGCAGATGCCGCCCGAGGACCTGTGCATGCATCTGCTCAGGTACATGACCAGGGGCCGCGCGGAGACGAACAGGTTCAACTTCCTGCGGATGGTGCAGGGAGGTCAGGTCGCGTTCCGCTTCATGGAGGCTTTGGGCTGGTTGGTGCGGCAAGGATTCCTCGCGCTGGCCCCGAACGACATGAACGGACAGAACCACTTCGTTACCCGCGAAGGCGAGGCGGTGGCGCAGCTTGACGATCTGGATGCGTGGCGCAAGGCGCACCTATTTCCGGATTACTTCGACGCGGCGTTGCAGCGCTACGTCAAGCCGCTGTTCTCGCGCGGCGATTACGACACCGCCGTTTTCCGTGCATTCAAGGGAGGTCGAGACCCGCGTGCGGAAGAAGGCTGGGCTGCGCTCCGAGTACGGCCGGCAACTGATGCTGAGGGCCTTCGGCGAGACCGGACCCCTGATGGCGAACGACGCCGAGGGACGGAAGGCCGCCCGCGATATGTTCGCCGGCGCGATCTCCTTCTGCAAGAATCCGTCGTCGCACCATGAGATCGATTTCGACGATCCCCGCGAGGTCGTCGACATGATCTCGTTCGCGAACCAGCTTCTCCGGATCGTCGACCGCCTCTGAAGGCAGCCGCTACTATGGGAAGCCGGCTTGATGCCGAGATGCGAGCGCTCAAACGGCTCATCAGGAGATGCCAATGAGCCATACCATCGAGTTTACGTGCCAGGACTGCGGCGCTGATATCGTGACCAGCGAGGACCTTGACGGCCTCCCCGTCTGCGTCATCTGCCGCGACACGCGGCGGTTGGAGGTTGAAACGGAATCTTCTGGTCTTGCAGATGCCGGCGTGCGCCACGGTTTGCGCCACCCGCTCCGTCGACCCCGGCGTTAATCGATAAGGAAGAAGAACTCCCTTCGCGTCATCTCCAACGAAAACCGGGATAGACCGGCCGAGTCGAACGAGATCAAGCGGGCGCTGCAGCACTTGATCGGCAGCTTCCCGAACTCTTCGAAAAAGGAGGATTTGTCGATCTACGCGACCACGCTGTTCGATGACGTGGCGGCTACTAATCCCAGTATTGCTACGCTCAACGAAGCGTGCCGGCGGGTGCGCGCCGGTCGAGCGAGTTCCTACCCTCGATCAAGGCCGTACTCGACGCCCTGGAGGCGGTCAATTCCGAAGCTGTTTCATGGGCTGATCCTGCTTCCCTAGGAGAGGCCGGTAAGCTGCTACTGCGCCGATTTGGGCCTGCGGTGCATGGATGGCAAAGCTGACGGTGTTGGACCAGGGCGGACCCGAGCCTCATCCTGAGCGCGCCGACTGCGTTCGTGCGAAGCCGAATCGAGCGCGACTTCGCCGATGAAATTTTGCGCTGTTGGCAGAAAACGAACCCAAAGATCAGTAGGGTCAGGGTGATCGTGTGCCTAGCTGCAGACAAACCCGAAGATGAGTGCTGAAAAATCCACTGCTTGTTCTGCTCGTCGTGTTAGATCCTCATCTCCGGGACGCGTTGGGCGGCCCGGTTCACGAGAGCCGTCCGGCGCCGCCGGCGCGCCCGGATGACTTTATTCCGCATAAGCGCCGGCGTCTTCTCAAGTTGCAAGCAGAGCGAAAGACCGCCAATCTAGGCGTGCACATCACCGTCAGGCGAGCAATGGTTGCATCCAAGGGCCCCTTTCAGAGCAAGGTTCTGCAGCGCGCGAAGTCGGATCACGACTTCGCGGTTTACCGTGCCGCGCTCGAATGGGGACTTACCGACCCGATCGTCATCGAAAGCCGCGACGACTTTAAGTCCGAGGTCCGGTGGAAGGACCGGCTGGAGCCGTTCCATCATCAGGTCCAGAATCTCATTACATTCTGCCGCCGTTTGCCGGTGACGTTGCTCGCGGATGACGTGGGCCTCGGCAAAACGATTTCCGCAGGGCTCGTGGCAAGCGAGTTGATCGCGCGGAACCGCGTTTCGAAAATTCTGATCGTCGCGCCTAAGCTACTTGGGCCTCAGTGGCAGGACGAACTCCAGACCAAGTTCGATATTCCGGCCGACTTCGTCACCGGCAGCAAGCTGATTGCGGCCGAACCGCAAGATCTGGGCGCGGTAATCACGACCTATCATTCGGCCCGCGCGCATCTCGACAAGCTGCCGGAAGACCGTTTCGACATGCTGGTACTGGACGAGGCGCACAAGCTGCGCAATCTCTACGGCGTCGATCCGACCCCACAGGTCGCCAAGGTATTCCAGCGTGCCCTGCAGGAGCGTCGGTTCCGCTACGTGCTGATGCTGACCGCGACGCCGATCCAGAACCGGCTATGGGACCTCTATTCGCTGGTCGACCTGCTGTCAGGCGCACGGGGTCACGAAAACCCCTTCGGCAGCGAAGGCCTGTTCGCGCGGCGCTTCATTTCCGACAAGCGCGAGACAGCGCGCGTGTTGAAAGCGGACGCGCGCGAGGAATTCCGCAAGATTGTCTACGGCTACATGTCGCGCGTGCGACGTGGCGAGGCCAAGCTCGATTTCCCCGAGCGCAAGATTCAATTGCATAAGGTCAAGCCGACGGCGCCCGAACTCGAATTGATCGAAGCCATCGCCAAGCCGATTCAGAAGCTGAACCGCCTTGCGCAGATCGGCATCCTTCAAGCGCTTACCAGCAGTCCGCACGCCTTGATGGCGCAGCTCAATACGATGGCGCGAAACGGCACGGTGCCGCCGGAGCTTGCGGCCACAGTGAGGGCGATCGTGACGCCGATGAAGGCCAGCGCCAAGCTTCAAGGTCTTGGGCAGCTCGTAGCCCATCTCAAGCAACAGGATCCCACCGGCTGGCGGATGGTGGTGTTCACCGGCCGCCGCGAGACGCAGACGACGATCCAAGCTTACCTCGAAGAACTAGGACTGAAGATCGGGATCATCAACGGCTCGTCAGGCCAGCGGAATCAGGACACTATCGCGCGTTTCCGCGCCGATCCGCCGGAGATTCGTGCCATCGTCTCCACTGAGGCGGGCTCCGAAGGCGTCAATCTCCAGGTCGCCAATGTCCTGATTAATTTCGACCTGCCGTGGAACCCGATGATCGTGGAGCAGCGGATCGGGCGCATCCAGCGCCTCGGCTCCAATCATCAGAACGTCATCATTTATAATGTGATGCTGGCGGGCACGTTCGAGGAATATATCGTTGGCCGCCTGATGACGAAGTTGCAAATGGCGACAGACGCCATTGGCGATATCGAATCCCTGCTGGAAGCCTCGGGCGTCGGCGGCGAAAGCGACGAAGGCGGGTTCGATGATAAAATCCGCGAACTAGTGCTCGCGGCGCTTGCCGGCAAGAACATGGAAGCCGCAGCCGAGAAAATTGCCAGGAGCATCGATGCGGCGAAGAAGACGCTGGAGGAAGAAAAGGCCAATATCGACGCGACGCTCGGCGCGATGGACGGCTACGAATATGTCGGCCCGCGCGCCCCGACGCTTTCCCCTCCGCACCGTTCAATGGAATTCGAGCCGTTCCTGCGCGCGGCATTCGCCAGCCTCGGTGGCACGGTGACCGACGCTGCCCCGGGCGTGCTTCACATCGCCACGCGCAGCGGCCGAGAATATGCGCGCTTGTGCGACGATGTCGACCCGCACTTTGCCAAGGCGCCGCTCTATGCGCCGGGCTCGCCACCCTTCCTGCGCTTGGTGGACAAGGTCGCAGCGTCGGGCCTGCACCGCGTGGCCGATGGCGATCCTCAGCCGCGCCGAACGGCGGAAGAGCTTGTGAAAGTATGGGTGGAGGGTTTCGGCGCGACGAGTCCGGAGGTCGATATTTTCTCGGCACAGCGGCATTTCGCCGGCAGCGCCACGGCACGGGTCCGCGCCACCACGGCGCATGACAGTTACGAGCGGCTCCTCGATGTCCCCTGCGATCCGCTCGACCATGCAGGCCCGGCAAAGGCCGAGAGCGTGCGGCCGACGCCGGAGCTCTTGCAGGACCCCGCCTCGACAGGCCTCAATCCGCGGCTCGTCGCCGAAGCCGCCGAGCGCGATCCCGATATCGCGGAGTTCACACGCTTCTACCTTGAACGGCGCGCCCAGGAAATGGTGGCGGCGGGCGGCGACGCGCTTAAGAAAAAGAAGCTGGAGGACGATTTTACCCCGCGCACCGAGATCACCTTGGTGGCCTTGCAGGGCGCGGTGCGGCGAACCTTGCGTGTGAATGTACGCTACCGGGTGGACGGGGCGGATTACGAAAGCACTTTGTCGATAGCGCCGGATGAGAGGCGGATCGCGGGCGCGCCCGCGATGGCCGCATGCGAATTGACGGGCATGAAGGCGCCCGCCGACTGCATTGCCGCGTGCGAGCTTTCGGGCAAGCGGGCACTCAAACACCGTCTTATGAAATCCGACGTCAGCGGGCGCTATGCGCTGCCGGAGAATGGCTATCGCTGCAGCGTTACCGGCAATCAGTTACTTCTCGACGAAGCAGGAATGTCGGATATTACCAAGGCAGTCGTCGATCTGCGCATCTTGAAAACCTGCGGCATAACCGGTGCAAAAGGAGAGCCCGCCTATTTCGGGAAGTGCGTCTTCACCATGGCCGACGTGTTGAATGATCATCTTGCGGTCAGCGAGGTATCGAGCAAGCCTTATCGTGCGGATCAGAAGCTGGCTTCTGCCGTCTCGGGAATGACAGGCCACAAGTCCGAATTCATTGCCTGCCACGAGACGCGCCAGCCGCTGCTGCCCAGCGAAGCCGAGCGTTGCGCGGTTACCGGCAAGCTCGTGCGCCCAGGCATCCTTGAAAACTGCGCGGCGAGCGGCAAGAGCGTGCTGCCTGCCGAACTAGAAGCTTCGGCCGTCAGCGGCAAACGGGTGCTGCGTAATCTTTTGGTCCCGAGCAGCATTTCCGGAGCACGCTTCCTCGAAGCGGAAGGCATTCGCTCCGCCTATGGAAAATTCTGTGCGCCAATTGAGGCCAAGCGCTGCCGATGGAGCGGCGACGCGGTTCACCCGGACGATATTCGGACCTGCGCCCTGCTCGGTCTGCCCGTGCACTTCCAGTTCATGACCGAGCAAACACGCAGGCTTCAGGTGGTCGAGGAGCTACTAAGCGGCACGCGCCGGTCCGCCGATGGCAGCGAGCGTTGGGAAGAGATACGTGCCAAAGCTGTCAGCGCAGTGAACGGCGGAAAGTGCCGTGTCGACGCGGCAACGCTTTCCCCGGATGGACGCAGTCTAGCCATTTCTGCGGAAGTGAAGTCTCTCCTTGGACTCCGCACGCAATATGCCGGCATGCTCTACTCACTCGATCAGAACGCGATCATCGGCCACGTCGCTTTAGTGAAGCGGGACGGAAAAGCAGGTTTGAGAACGTGACGCCGCCCCGTCCAGCGATGAGCGGCAAGTTCAAAACTCTGTTTACCGCTTCGTTCAGTGCGGGGACTACAGACAGGGTAGCGCATGACCCTAAGCGACCGCACCGTTGATCGATGATTTCGATCTCGACACGCTGGCTGCACCCAGGCAGCCACGCGCCGCGATCTGTCGGCGGCGCTAGAACAGACAAGACTAAAGCGAGCTGTGTCAGCGGTAGCTCAGATTGTAGCCCAAACGCCGACTTCGGCGCCGGAAATCAATCCTAAAGGTCATAAGAAGTACTTCATTGTAAGCGCCGACCACCAGGGGTATGAATTTTGATCCGACCCCTTTTCAACGTCATCGAAATCAACACCGGCGAGGTGATGGCCGATAGCCGGGAGGCCGCTTCACACCGGCCAGGGCGCCTTCGCGCCAGCGCGCTGTGGCCCGTCACTCGCCGCGGAATGGCGGGATAATGACATTCCCTCTCACGGAAACGTGCGCCGTATCGACGAAGCTCGGGTCCGTCTTAGACGCGTGCTCAAGCTCACCGAGCACGATCGCCACCAAAGCGAAAATGCCGACCCAAGTCCCGACGATTCCGCTCTTACTACTCATGTTCAAGATCTCCTTTCGTGCACGAACTGAAACGTAGGTCTGAACCCGCGGAATTGTTAGAGCAGAAGGGTGAAACATTGTTTTTACCAAGAGTTGACAATCGGGCAGTCGGAGGCCGCGCGGTCGATCTTCACGCGCTCGCATGTGATGGTCTCCGCCGGAATTGCCTGTGCGTGTTTACCGCGCATTTTTAAGCAATGATCTCAGTCAGGCTTGCCCCAGCGCAGCGCCGGAGCGCGCCGCGGCCGCGACCGACCCCTTCACCCCCGCAATGAACCCCTTCACTGAAACCGAATTTAATGGGATCGGCGGGTCTGCGAACCTACGTCAGGATTGTGCCGATATGCGCAACCTTCGAGAATGGAAAACGGAGTATGCAAGAGACCGCTGCCTTTGCCGCCGTTTTAGGCGCAGCAATTGCGCTTATAGCAGCCTATTCACTCTGGAGGCTAAGCGGACGCAAATGAGGGGCCGTCGGGAAACGGCATGGATCGGCTGAAACTGTCCTGGCTTGCTGCTCACCATGGCGATTCCTCTTGCGCACGATGCACTCACTGAACCCGTGACCGTCGCGAGTGCGCGACGGAAGCTTTCGGCGTCTGCATCGAGATCCCACGCCCGAAACGGTCACTGCTGCGAGAGATCGATGCATGGCCGAATAGCTCAGGTAATGGGCCAATCAAATTGATCGATCCGCATGGCGTCCGAAGGAATAGCAAACTCGGAATCCAAACCACCTCGGGCGTATCTCCGCGTCCTCAGATTTTGCGCGGCTACGGGAGGGCGCGGGATCGGACATCGCAGGGGCAGGTCTCGCAAGAGCCAGCCAGAGCGGGTGAGACCCGCTCCAGCTAGGCTTGGATTACCAGTGAAGCGTCTCACCTTCCTTGCCGTAGTAATTGCGGAAGCAGTCGGCATGCTGGCCGGACGCCGTGGCTTCGCACTGCGCTTTGCTGGTGAAGCTGCAGTCGCTGCCGCCGTTGCCGTACTGGAGGCAGTTGCGCGCCGGGCACGCCAAAACGGACAAAGACGCTCGCCGATTTTTTTGGCGCGCGGCTTTCCGCGTGATGATTGGTTCGATGCCGGTGAAAGGGAGGAAGGAGCCGGCCAGTCGCGCTAGATTGAATAAGCGTGATGAAAACGTTCGCTGTAAGCGGTCGATGCTCTCCCCACATTTGTCTCGAAATACAAATAGAAAGAACACAGCCATGAAACTCGCGACAGTCGCACTGGCCGCTGCCATCGCGCTCTCGAGCACGGCCGCGCTGGCCTAAGCAGCCGGAACTGCGGGATACGGAACGGTGACGGCGCCATCGGTGGGGGACGTATAATTGGCCGTCGGTGGGCACGACAATGCAGTCCCACCTGGCGGAACACTACAATCTCCGGACCTTCAAGCGCACCAACCTTGCCTAGCGCTCCGACTTTCGGTGGCGCAGCGGTCAGTGTGACGGCTGGAGCTCCCACGATTTGCAGGTAGGGCACCCCAGGGGCGGAGCCTGGACCCGCGCAGGCGAAAGTTGAGATGAGGGCGGAGCCCATCGCTTTTTTTCCAGCGCAACTCGTCAACGTTCGTGAGAAGCCGCTGTTTCATCGGGTGCAATAGTGTCGCGACCAGAGGCATTTTCAGGGACTTTTGCAATTCGCGTTGTCTCGCCGCCTTTTTCGCCGGCCCTTCCTTGGGTTGAAAATGGACGGGATAGGAGGGTCTAATGAACTCCACGCCGAGCCCGGACCAAACTGATCCGCGCAATGTCGCTATCGCAGCGCTCAAGGAGGCCTGCAAACAGATCGGACCCGGCGATGACCAGCTCGTGGGCCTGAAGGAACAGGTTTCCAAGTTAGAACAAGATGCGGCGGGCGATCCTTTCGACCAGCAGAAGCGCGCTGCTGTCCTGCTCCGCCGGTCATCGCCTGGCAGACTGGCTTCACTGTGGCTCATCGGCGTAGCAGTGGTAGCCAGCCTCTCTGTTGCTGCCTTTGCTTGGCAGTCGTATGGCGACGCGGCCAAGCAGGCTATTGCCCGGTGGGCACCAGAGCGAGTGTCGCTAGTAAAACAGGAGCCTCCGGCGGAGCCGCGGCCGCCTAGGGTTGAAGTAACAACAGCGGATGCAGCGCTTCCGCCACCGGCAGCTCTGGCTCAGACCCCACCGCAAGACGTGCCTCCGAAAGTTGCCCCAATGTCTCCCGAGCTGGCCAAGTCGTTCCAGACAATTGCGCGCGAGATTGCAAACCTGGAGCACGGGATCGAGCAGCTCAAGACCGACCAGGAACAAATGGCTCGCGACAATGCAAAAGCCATCGAGCAGCTTAAGGCGAGCCAGGAGCAAGCAGCCCACGACAATGCGAATGGCACTGAGCAGCTTAAAGCCAGCCAGGAGCAAATGGCGCGCGATTATGCGAAGCTCAGTGAGCAGCTCAAAGCGAGCCAAGAGCAAATTGTCCTTGTCCCTAAGGCTTCTGAGCAGAACCTGCGGCCCAAGAGATCAACGCCTCAACCACGGCCGACTGCCACTCTGACGAGCAAACCGGCGACGGCACTTCGGTCCCCGCGGGCGAGAGCGCAGCCGCAGGCCCCGGTGCAGTTGCAGCCCGAAGAACACTAGAGCGCGGCCACCGCCCCGTCACAGACATCTTGTAACGGCGACCGCGCCGCAATGGCTGTTTCGACAGTGGAACCAATGGGTTGCGCCATTGAGACATCTTGTAACGCAGGGCTGGCAGGTCGACCCTTGCGCCAATAGCCGCGATGGCGTGGGGCGCCCGCCACGCCTGGACCCAGGCGACGTTTACGGGGCCGCGGAAGTAATTTTGGTTCTCGGGCTTGGCGAGCCAGCGGGCTTGGCTGGCGGCCTTGCTGGCCGCCTCTGCAGCCAGACGCCGAACAGTAATATTGGTGCCGGCGGTTACGTGGGTCAGGACGAAATAACTTAAGACAGCACTTGCACTTGCGGCAGTCCCCACGGCCCATCGCGTCCTCCTCCAGCGAGGACGCATCATCCACCGCTTCAGTCGGCCATCCGCCACACTTACGGGAGATGGAAAGGTCCCAGTGGCCTCTTCCAACGGAAGGCCGAACGGAACACTGACGATATCCCGTAGTTCGATCGTTTGGTGTGAACCGGCGCCGCGGAGTGATCCCAACCGGATTAGCGATTTCAGAGAGTTGGCTTGCCGATCGGCGTCGGACCCCCAGGCCGATGCACAATCAAGAGTTCTGCACCAGAATTGCGGTCCAAAAATTTCCAACGGGTTAGCCCGTGCGGAAAATTAGAATCGCTGCGGCTCGGCGAGCCTTTGGCCACCCTATGACTATCACAACGACTTTGGCTCCGTCGGTGTCTCAATCAAAGGCAGAGGTTCGCCACCGATCTTGGCCTCAAAACCCCGCAACCGCTGATAGATCGAAATCAGTTCGACGATCGTGCTCCACGAGTTGACAAGATACTGAAACGAGGTTCTGACCTGCGTGAAGGCGTTCAGGATCTGGTTCATCGAACCGAGTGTGATCTTGCCGGCAATGATCGTTGGTCCGAGCAGGATATAAGGAAAAATGACGTCGGTCTGCAAATAAACGATGCGGCCGATGTTGAAGTACATGAAGTTCAGGTAGAGCCGGAAGTAGTTCCGGCGAATGGCACCGAACAGCTCGTTCACGGTCGGTGGATCGACGCGGGCCTGATCGTCTTCGCCGAGCACGAGTTCCTTGCGATAGGCTGCTTCGACCCGCTGGTTCAAAAACTCGATCCTGGGCAGCCGGATGCCGATCAGCGCCAGCGCGCCGGTTCCGAGCACCGACCAGATCACTGCGGCGAATACCAAGGGGTAGGGGATCGAGCCGATCAGCGGCAGCTCCGTGACATTGCTGGAGAGCCTCACGAGAACCGGCAGGAAGGCCAAGAGCGTAAGCACGGCACTGATCAGATTGACGCCGAGACCTTCCATGGTGGTCGCAAACCGCATGGTGTCTTCCTGCACCCGCTGCGAGGCGCCTTCGATTGTACGGAGTTGTGGCCAGTTTGTGATGTAGAAGTCGTTCATCGCGGTCCTCCAGCGGAAGATGTAGTGGCTGACGAAGAACCGCGTCATCACGCCGACCACGACCGCGACCAGGGCGATGCCCGCGAAGGTCGACAATTCGCTGTAGAACTGCTCGACCGTGACCAGCTTCGATTTCGAAAGCGCGGCCTGGACGAGATCGTAGAACGGCCCGTACCAACTGTTGATAGCGACGCTGACCTGAACCTGAAAATAAGAAGTGAACAGGATCAGCGCTGAACCGAGGATGGACCACGGCGCCCAGGGATGCGGCGCGAACACCATCCAGGCGCCGGCGAAGATTGCGACGCAAAGGGCAAAATAGAGGTCGAACCAAAGCGACGATGCCGACCAGAATATCTCCACGCCGACACCTCCGGGCGCAGACGACCCGATGAGATTGCTGGCAAAGCCATACCAGAACGCCATCGCCAGCGCCGTCCAGACGATGGCTGACAGAAAGAACAGTTTTGGGCGGGGGAAAAATGAAACGAACATCGTTTGTATCCAATCTCAGGTCAGTGGGTTTGTGGTTCCTTTGTCGGACACCGCGCATGCGGTAAGCGCCCGAAGCTGTAGGGCGGGCAAGGCCCAGTGTGCCCGCCAATTCCAGTAGTAAGCTGAGTACGGCGCCGCGCGCCTTTGCTCACCTTAAAAATTCGTCACGTCATTGCAAGGAGAACGAGACATTGCCTTGCGTTGTCTCAATCCAAAGTCACTGTCTCAATTCAGTCCATGAGACAGTGGAACAGTCGCACCGGCGACGCAGCTCGGCGACATTGGCTGAAATATCGCGCGACCAGCCTTCCGCGGTGTTGAAGCTGACGACGCGGACGGGGTTCGAATACTGCCCATCGAGTAGGTCTTGGATGACAGTCTCGAGGTCCGTGGCCTCGACGTCGGTTTCGCAGTAGGCGCCCCCGCGCCGGCCAAAATCGTTTACCACCAGGCAGGCATCCTGATCGTCGCTACTGGTTACGATCGAAGGTGTCCAATTCGAGCTACGCATCACAATACTCCAACGAAACCTCAGGCGAACAGCTCGGCACCGCTAGGGGTGAATTTCACATAAGTCCCGGATTCGTGCCGCACCATCCAACCTTTGTCGACCGCCCTCTTGATACCGTCGTGGAACTGCTCTGCCGTGCCGCCGGCCTTTAAGAAGGCGGCGTTGACTAGCTCGATGTAGATGCGGCGATCCTGGGCAGGCTCGGTCGCGTTGGCGATTTCCATGAGCTTGCGCAACGATGGCGTTGGGATCAGTGAGGCGGCTCGGTTCGACGAATTTCATGGGCTGCGCTGAGATGGGGAACGTGGATCAGGCTCTCCTCGAGCCGGTGGCTGTCGGCGAAATAAGCCGCTAGGGTGCCTTCTCCTCGATCGCACGTTCTAGCACCGATGCAAGCATCGCTAAGTGATCGGCGAGTTGGTCGAATAGCACTCTCTTCTGCGGATCGGTCGCTCGCTTGCTGATCAACGCGCAATCCACCGCGGGCGAGGCGGGATCTACCGAGAGTCCGGAACGGTGAACTTGAAATGAAAGAGGGGGCCACAAAGCTCGGTTTCAAGACTTCCATCATCGCGCTGTTCGTCGCGATCGTCCTCTTCATCGGACTGACGCTGGTCTACCTCAGTTTCTCACGGATCACGGCGGTTACGAATTCGGCCGCGAGCAAATTCATCGACAAGGTGGCCGAACTATCGGCCGACCATATTGGCTTCCAATTCAAGCGGGTGAGAGACGATCTGGAGGTTTTGAAGAGCATACCGTCGATCCAGACCGCTGACATCGCCGATAATCCCAGGTTCACCGCGCTGCTGGCAGCGATGCTGCGGAATAACGACCAGCTCTTCAACCTGTATGTGGGCTATGATGACGGCTCGTTCATCGAGATGGATGCTATCGAAGGCGCGCGACGGGAAACACGCGCGCGGCTGGAGGCGCCCGACCAGGCTGCGTTCCGCCTGGTCATTATTTCAAGGGCTGACGCTGTCCGAATAAAATCAAGACGGCTGTTTCTTTCCGATAAGCTCGAAACGATCAGGGAGCTGCCGGGCCCTCTCGACTACGATCCGCGCGAGCGGCCCTGGTACAGGGATGCCAGCCGCCGTGACGGCACCTGGCTGACCGGACCCTACGTGTTCTTTGCGACCGGCAAACAGGGTTACACCGTTCAGCTGGCTCTGGAACAGGGCAGGGGCGGCGTGGTTGCAGGCGACCTGCTGCTGGACGCGACGCAAGAGCTTTTGAAACGGGAGCAACTGACCCCGTCCGCCGTCGCCTTTCTGCTTGACGACGACGATCGCATTCTGGCGCACCCAAAAATGTCGGAAATGATAGGACGGGAGGTGTCGGGCACTCTTCCCCGCCTGCGCGAGACGGACATGGCCGGCGTACTCAAGGCGATCCGCGCCTGGCGCGCCGACGGAATGTCCGACCAGTTCTTTCGGGACCCGGCAGGCCGACTGTACGCGGCGGCCTTTCGGACAATCCTCAATTCAGGCCCGGCCAAGCTTCACGTCGCCGTGGTGGCGCCGGTCGACGAGTTCTTCGCCAATATCCTTTCCGAGCGCGGGCGGCTGTTCGCAGCGGCGCTGGCCTTTGTCGGGCTCATGGTTCCGATCGTCTATTTCGTGGGGTCGTTGTTATCGAGATCGCTGCGGGCGCTGGCCGAGGAGACCGACCGCATCCAGCGATTCGAGCCATCCGCCGCTCCGCCGGTGCATTCGATTATCCGCGAGATCGATGAACTCGGCCACTCCGTTTCCACGATGCGTGCACTGGTGCAGACCTTCTCGAATTTCATCCCCAAACGGCTGGTCCAGCAACTCGTGGAAACCGGCGAGGCGATGACGCTGGGAGGCGCGCGGCGAGAGGTGACCATCCTGTTCACCGATGTCGTCAACTTCACTGGGATTACGGAGAATAGGGACCCGGCTCAGGTGATGCAGTACACCTCGCGCTACTTCGCTGCCTTGTCAGACGCGATCATGGCCAACAAGGGCACGGTCGACAAGTTCATCGGCGATGCCGTGATGGCGATATGGAACGCGCCGATCGAGGACGAGAACCATGTGGCGAATGCCTGCGCCGCAGTGCTCGCCTGCATCGAGGCCAACCGTGAACTCAACGCCGCGTTCGAGCACGAGGGATGGCCAATCTACAACACGCGGTTTGGCCTGCACGTCGGCGATGTCGTGGTCGGGAATATCGGCTCTGCGGACCGGATGAACTATACCGTGCTGGGAGCGACGGTGAATCTCGCCGCGCGCCTGGAATCCCTGAACAAGAACTATCAGACTACTGCCTTGGTGAGCGAGGCCGTCAAGCAGCGGGTCGAGTCGCGCTTCGAATTTCACGCGGTTGATCGCATCAAGCCCAAAGGTTTTGTCGCCGAATTCCAGATTTATGAATTGGTAGGGTGAGAACCCACGGCGGCGAAATCGGGCCACACGAAGAGATCAAGCTGCAGGTTACAACCGTCTTAAAAACTAGCGCGCTGTCGCGCCCCCGTGACCAGCTGGCATGCCGGTTTACAAGCGGCACTGCAAATCCGACGTCTTAATCGAGCATTCCACACCAACGATCGCGCTTACCCAGCCTCAATGGCGAACGACTGCTTCTGACCGTTCCAAGGAAGAAAAACTGTGAACGGAAAGCGAATCACCGCCACCCAGGGGACTGCGTGGATGGTATGCCGCGCTCAAGCACCTGGTCGACGACGGCAAGATTAGCTCCTATAGCGAGCGGCCGCCGGACGTCTACTATATCAAAGCGAGGGTTCACGCTGCGCCGATGCCAATCAACGAAGCGATGGAAAACGATTGGGTAGCTTTCCAAAAAAACAGATACTGAGGCGTGAGCAGGCCAAGTTCATCATCTATTGCCTCACCTACGATCGCATCATCCGCCAGGCCAACGGGTACAAGACGCGCACCCATGGCCTTGCCGCCAGGCTAGCAGAGCGCTTTGGCGTCACCGTGGCGTGCATCCACGAGATCGCCAAACGGCGAATTTGGCGCAGCATTAACCGGCCAAAACCAAAGTGGTTTTTCAGAGACCCTAAATGCAAAATGCGAATGGATCGTCAGCCCCCTCGACGACAAAGCGCGGCGCGCCCGATCACTTCGGCCAGATCCTCGTGCCGGCTCGACAGCGCGTTCGTGTGATCGCGATCAGCGCAGATCCACGGCCTGATCAGGTCCCGGCTCTCGGACCTGGAACCGCGTTTCGTGTGCAAGGCCTGCGGCAAGAAGGGAGCCCGGCGTCCGGCCGAATTTTCACTGGGCGCGCGCCCCGGCTCTGGCGATGGGCTATCGCTGAAGTATCCGTCCGCCTTAGTACGGCGCGCCACCTCGCAATGGGGTTCATGGAACTCCTTCTATTTATTTTCGGGCATTGTACCGTCAACACCAATTGACAGCCTAATGTTCGATTCCACGGCTCCTATTGAAATTGTATAGCGTAAACAGGTGCATACCCCCCAAATGGGTTGACGAAGGAGTGCCCAGGATCACCGTGTTCTTGGCCGGCACCTCAATCCGTCGGCATAGTTCCATCGCTTCCTCGAGGCTCAAGGCGCGATGCGGGTGCCATAGCGGATATTCCTGTGGAGGTAGATCGGAACGTTCTATCGGATGGCGTCCATCACGCGCTCCATCGCGGGATGCTTCCGGTTCTTGACCTTGACCCAGTCAGGCGAACGACCGCCGCGATACGGCCGATCGCGTCGTTTCGACACCAGGCCTTCTAGACCCATGGTGCAAGCCGCCCGAAACAGGTCCGGGCCAATCTCGCCCTGCTCATAGGGTGCGACGAAGATGCCGTCGGGTCGGCGGGCAAGCAGCCGCGCCAGATTGGTCTTGCGCAGGCTTAATGGCAGTTGGCGCAGATCCTCGCCGTCTAGCGCCATGATATCGAAGGCGTAGAGCTGCACCTCGTCATTATGTTGTCATTGATACGCGATGGCGTGATGCGCGCTGGCGCGGCTTGCCCGGTGTCCAGAGGCCCTGCGCTCCCGGCGCGCTGTAAGGCCTTCCTGCGGCCCTCGACGCTGACGCCCGCCGGTGCTGGCGGGCGCAATGCTTAACTAGGCCACCGCCTTGATCGCGTTTAAATTTTACGCCGGTGCTGGACGGATGCAACGTCCTATGGAAAGGATTGAGTTCGCCAAATGGCACCGCGCACAGCCGTGGAGACGCGCCATGTCTAGCCGCTGGACCGACGAGGACATCAGCACGCTCGTCAGGATGTGGCCGACCAACTCGGTCACGCGGATCGCCAACCGCCTGCATCGCTCGCCCGACGCCACACGCGAAAGGGCAAGACGGTTGCTCAAGCAAGGCTTGCTGGAAGGTACGATAACGTCGCACAACAAAATTAATGGCGGGCGATCAACGACCAAGGTCATCGTCTTTCCGCGACTGGTGAAGGAGAAGCCCTGCGCACCGAGGATGCCTACCATAACAGCCTCGATAAGCGGTTCGGTAATTTGGCCATCAGCCGCCCATGGTCAGGCGTGTCGTCGCCCGGTGCTGCGTCGCCTCCTTGTGCCCGGCACGCCGTCCACCGCAATCTGTAGCGGCTTGCCTGTCCATCTTGGCCGGGCGCATCCTCGCTCGTATGGGCACCAAATCACGCGAGAGGATTTACGGCGACCGTGTTCTCCGCCGTCGTCGCTTGCAGCATTTTGGTATGGGGCGTCAACGGTGAGCCCCGTGGATACGTCGCCACGGACTTCCCTGGTCGGCCGTTTCAGGGAGGGCTGAATGTTCACGCTCGAAGACTTGTCCGCTCTATGCGGCCAAGTGGTCATGTTTGCGGTACTCAGCGGATACTCCTACGGCCTCTTTCTCCTGGAGAGAAGATGGCCAACACTCGTCCGGCGAATTCCCCGTTGGGCAATTACGGTTGGCCTGACGGTGGGCCTCATCCTAATCGTGGTCGCCACCTTTGCCTTCCTTCACTGGCTGTCACCGGACCTTGTACCGGAGGTACCGGAAGAACAGGAGGATGACTAAAATGGGTCAACTCGACCGGTCAACCCTACCCCGAAGAGGGCGACGGCAGGTGGTCGACGTCGAAGGAATAGCTACCGCAAGATGATGATGCATTTCACTTCTGGACTGGAGTTGGTACTATCGCTGGGGCTCTTCGCCGCCGCGTTTGGCTTGATATGCGCCATTCCCAATGGACGCCGAACTTTTACATCATCCTTGTGGATCTTCCCGGCGTTGCTAACAAGTCTACTACTGTTCGCATCGGTTCTAGTCTCCTTGCTCAAGTTGATGGCCAACAACCGTTGAGTACGTCAAATACATCGACGCAGGCGGGATGCGAGCGGCGGGCGAACCGGAAAAGTGCGACCGATGTGCAACTTCCATAGCATCACGACAGGTCAGGAAGCAGTGCTATTCCGCGCGATTAACCGCTTCGTCGGTAATCCGCGCCGAATGCGGTGGTCGAGCCGATCCATCCCAAGGCGATGCCGGTGATCCTGACGACCTACAAAGAACGCGACGTGTGGATGCGCGCGCCGTGGGATGAAGCGAAGGCGCTCTAACGGCCGCTGCCGGACGATGCACTCAGGATCGTCATGCGCGGGGCCGACAAGGAAGATCGCTCGGCGGCAGCATGAGACCGGAGAGCGCTGTAATTGCGTTCTGTTGTGGACTGCCGTAGTAGTGGTATGTCAGCGAAATCAGATATCCCGGAAGGTTGGTACTTTATGAGCGACGGCATGACAAGCGACGGCGCGGAAAATCAAGGAGGCAGCATCAAGACGATACAGGCGGCGTTCATTCAATTCGATCGGCGCGCCGAGAAGCTGTCTCAAGACCTGCTTGCAAAAACGTTCGTCGATGCCGAGCCATTGTTCATTCAACTTTCAAGCAGAAACCATCAGGTGCTCTACGGTCGACGGGGCACCGGCAAGACGCATGCCCTTAAGTTCTTGGGCGACAGCATTAGCGCGAATGGTGATGCTGCGATCTACATCGACCTGCGAACGATCGGCTCTAACGGATCGATCTATTCAGACACGCAGCGTAGCCTACCTGAGCGGGCCACGCGACTTCAAGGACCTTAGTGGATTATTTCGCTAGTCCACCCCCCTAGACCAGGCGCAGCGTCAGCTGGCGCGAGAGGGACTCGTGCCGCGCGAAAAAGCCCTCGAGGCTCGGCGGGATCTGGCGGGCCTCAAGCTCGCAGCGCCGGCGGAGTTCATCGGCGACGTCGGCCGAGATGTCACGCGACCACCCCTCGCCGGTGTTGAAGCTGACGACGCACACGGGGTGCCAATACTGCCCATCGAGTAGGTCTTGGATGACGGTCTCGAGGTCGGTGGCCTCGACATCGGTTTCGCAGTAGGCGCTCCCGCGCCGGCCGAAATCGTTCACGACTCCCGATCCTCGTCTCCTGGCACAATCGAGGGCGTCCAATCTGTGTCACGCATAACGCTACTCCAGACGCTTGATCCGGGGCGCCTCACGTAAACAGCTCGGCGCCGGGCAATCTCGCGATTAATGGCTTGCTTCTTCAAATTGCGAGCCTAACCTCACTTGAGATTCCAGCCCGCGCTTATTAACCCTATCGACTTACATGATCAGCGATCAAGAGGAACTGCGGGCCTTCGCGGCCAAAGTTGAAACTGCGTTAGCTCCCGGCTTCGCCGAAGTATTGTCGGAGGAAACCCGTAAAGCGCAGCGCGCGCTTCTTGTACTCTCCTTTCTGCTCTTCCTGGTGGTTCTTGGAGCGGTCAAGTTCTCTGGTGACGTCGAGTTCATTGGCATTAAATTTTCAGGGGCAACCGCCAAGGGCACTGTCGCACTACTGGGTCTTGTCGTGCTCGCCTATCTAGAGGTGCTCGTAGCCATTCGCTCGTACAGCGAATGGCACCTCTGGCTCCTTCGGAATCGGATGGGCGAACTCGACGCCAAGCATCTCAGGCAGGATCTAACGTCGCTAGGTGATGCGATCTACGCTGACTTGGCAGCATCACGCGAGGGCGCAGGTCCGGGCGACGTCGAAATCGAGATCCAACGCGCTCCGTTGCTCGTTCGCGCTCCTATGCCTCTCTTGCGCGCACTGCCCCTGATTAGACGGTTCTCGGTATTTTTTCTTGGCCTACGTACGACGGCTAAAGCGGACCGAATAATTGTGTCGCGCGCTACGGCAAAAAATATAGATCACATCACGCGTTTTGGGCCCCAATACGCGTTGTTCTATCGAGATTCGGAGGCTTATGAAAGGCCTCGTCGAGCGCGCGTCACCATCGAAATTTTCTTTCCTCTACTATTCGGCTTCGGAGCTATCATGTGTGCCCTCTTGTCGTCGTTGGGAGTGGCTTAACCGTTCGCTGCGAACAGCTCAGCGCCCGCCGGGGTGAACTTCACATAGGTCCCCGATTCGTGCCTCACCATCCACCCTTTGTCGACCGATCGCTGGATGCCGGCGCGGAACTGCTCGCCCGTGCCACCGGAATGTCCGAGATCGCGATCTAACCGGACATGTCGCTGACATGTCAAATCCGACGCTAATGACCCATTTCGGACCTGTTGCTCTTTTCTGTCGCTCTTTTTTGTTGCGATGCGCAACGCGCTGTTCAGCTTGATCTAAATCAAACCAAGGCCACCGCTCCCGTAGCCAACATTGACCTTCTGCAATTGGAGGAGAAGGACATGCCGACGCGCCTTCTGCAGGTTCTCCTTTTAGCGACAATTGGTCTGCTTGCTTGCCACCCAGCGTCGGGAGACGAATCCGCTTCGCCTCCAAGGGTCGAGGAGGAGATGTGGGCACTGCCATTTCCCTTGCCAGTGCTTGCCTATGTGGTCCGGCCTCTCGGCGATGGACCATTTCCGCTGGTCGTCATGAACCATGGAATTTCGCTTGACGCGAACCAGCGGACAATGTTTCCGGCAGTGGAGTACCGGGACGCCGCATTTTGGTTCGCGCGCCACGGCTATTTCGTAATCTCGCCACTTAGATATGGGGCCAGCAGTCTTGACGATAAGGACCGTGGGCTCTACGGGGCCGTCTTCGCGCATGTCGGCAGTTGCGACAACCCGAACTTCCGCGGCGCGGGGCTCGCCATCGCCACTCTCAACGAGTGGGTCATCGAGAACATGCAGAAGAAAAAACAGATTGCTCCCGGCAAAGTCATTGTCGTGGGTCAGTCGGGCGGCGGCTGGGGATCGATAGCGCTTGCCAGTCGGAACCCGTCATCGGTTCGTGCGATCATCACATTTGCGGCGGGGCGTGGCGGCCGAGTGGACGGCAAGCCAAACAACAACTGCGCTCCTGACAAACTCGTTACCGCGACTGGCGATTTCGGTCGTACGGCGCGCGTACCAATGCTTTGGATATATGCGGAGAACGACAGCTATTTTGGGCCGGAGCTAACCAAACGCATGCATGACGCCTTTACCGCTGCGGGAGGCGACGCAGAATACCATTTGCTCCCTGCCTTCGGGAACGACGGCCACTTTATGATCGATTCCCCAGATGCGGTGCCCTTATGGGCACCGCTGGTAAGCCAGTTTCTTGAGAAGCATTCGGCTATGGCGCAAGCGCCGCAACTCCCCACTAACTCAGCTCAGAATGAAAAACTTCAACTCCGACCGCCTCGCCTGCAATTGCCCCCAAATATCCAATATTCCGCGTGGCGCAAACTTTGTTTCAAGGGATCCGACGGGGCTACATTATGTCGGACAACGTCGGCCGGCACGCTGGATAACGGCGAGGTAGTGGTACGTGTCGACTTGATCGAACGCCCTGCTGGAGGGGCCGCCCGCTTGCAACTTTTCGTTCCACAAGGAGGAAATCTGGCGATGGGCGTCAAAGCGACCGTCGATCAGGGAGCGCCCATCGAAATTCAGTACAATTGGTGTCTCACTAACATTTGCATCGCCGCAGACCACGTGAGCCCCAAGCTGATCGGCGAGATGGAATCCGGGCAGATACTCAAACTGGAACAAGCCGATTTCAACTCTTCGACGGTCGCGATGAACATTCCTCTCAACCAGTTCGTCGCGGCTCACAAAGGGCCGCCGGCAGAGACTTACGACTTTAACCTTGAGGAAAACTGATCGCGCTATTGCGTGACGACTGATCTCTTTTTTTCACGCGCTCAATGAACATCATGGGTGCCCAACCATCGCTGGCTGCGATGCGGGCATAGTCGTCGCAGACATTCGCCCGAAGTCGCTAGTGCTTCTGCCAACGCGTTTTTGCACAACTAAGACCCAAAGCGGCCGACGGCCCCTGGGGCTACTCTCCCTTGATCATCGGAACGTCTTTTCCGATCCGGATCACGCGCGTTTCGATCCCAAACAAGGTCGGAAGGCTGCGGTACAATGTAGCGATCCAAGCAATGCCCATCAGGAGAACGATGCCCAAGACGCTGACGAGCATCTGGGCGACGATGCCACCTGCAATCTGGACCAGGATCCAGTGAGCAGCGAATGACAGCAAAACGCAAAAGCAGAACACGGAGAGCGAGCGTTGACCACACAGGATCAACGGCCGCAACCACTTTGAGGTGAGCCCCGGCAAGTCCGGCGGGAGAAAATGCAGCAGTACGACCACGAGCGCGACGAAATGCGTGAGACGCAGGGGATCGAGATTGGTTTTGTCGATTGGATAAATCGCGCGATTTAGCGCCTGGGGCACAAATCGCTCCAAGGTTGGCACGTGCCATGTCATCACGATCAGGAACCCAAAGACGAGCCATGCCCCTGCGACTATCGTGACTGGCCGGGACAATGCCGTTGTCCTTAGTGTGGGACCGCCACCAAAACCACACCAAACGCCGAAGACGAACAAGAGCTGCCAGGCAAAGGGATTGAAATACCAGCTGCCGCCTGGAAACGAAGGCAAGTTCCAATCGAAATGTCGAGCTGCGAAGTAGAGAACCGCAGAGCAGAGCAGCGTCCAGTTCGGGCGACGCAGCAGGCCCCACAGTGCTACTGGCGCCGCAAGCACCAACACGATGTAGAGGGGCAGGACATCGAGGTTGACAGGCTTGTACCTGAGCAAAAGGGCCTGCCCGATCATTATATCGGTACGATCGAGAAACTGCGCGACATTGAACGCGTCCTTGTACATCGGGTTGTCAAACCGAGCTACCGTACGAGCAATCTGAGCTGTGAAACACAGAAACAAGAAAATATGGGCGACGTAGAGTTGCGATGCGCGCGTCCAAAGGCGCTTGGCCACAGCTAGAAACTGGTCGGCTTTGGCCGCTGGTCCGTAGGAAAATCCGATCGAATAGCCGGAAATAAACACAAATATTTCGGCTGCGTCACTGAAGCCGTAGTTGCGAAGGGTGAACCAGCTCAGGAAGTTGTACGGAATATGGTCTAGGAAGACCATCCACTGGCCGATGCCTCGCAACAAATCAAGCCGCAGGTCGCGTTTACCAGGGCCAGCTAGAACAGCGGTGCGAGCCTCTCCAAAGTTCTCGCGCATGTTCTGAACCTTTCGCAGAAGCATACGGGCAAAACAAGGCCACGCAAAACCAACACTTACTTCGTAACTGCGAACGGGGAACAGAGCCTAGATTGATCCGCCACGAACGCAGGTGTTGATCTAAATCAAGCCAAAACATTGCCGCGGCGCCGGAATAAAACGTGTCAGGGCAGGAATGCGGGAACGCCAAATGCTGAAGTACCTCTTGCGAACTTGTTCGCTTCTCATGCTCGTCGCTTTAGCAACTATGCCTCCATCCGTTGGTTCGGCGGATGAGAAATCGGCCTCCCAAATTCAGGAGGAGGTTTGGGGCCTGTTATTGCCTTTTCCGATCCTCGCATACTTCGTGCGACCGGTCGGTGCTGGGCCGTTCCCGCTTGTAATCATGAATGACGGCGTTTCAAACGACAGGCAAGAGGGCAGCTTCTTTCCACCGGTCGAATTCCGCGATGCAGCGCGTTGGTTCGCGCATCAGGGCTATGCGGTTGTTGCGCCTATCGGACCCAGCTCCGACAGCGGGACCCTCGATCCAGGAGACCGCAAGCTCTACGAGCTGTATTTCTCATCCGTCGAAAACTGCGACGATCCATACTCGCTCAGCAGTACCGCTGCACGGGCAACCGCGAACAAATGGATCATCGACTACATGACGCGTCAGCGACTGACGAAGCCCGACAAGGTCATCGTTGTTGGCCAATCGGCTGGAGGCTGGGCGGCGATCGCCCTGGCTAGTCTTAATCCACCGCAGATTCGGGCGATCATCAACTTTGCAGTAGGTCGTGGTGCGCGAGGAGATGGCGGGCCCAACAATAATTGCGAATCCAAAAAGCTCGTCGAAGCAGCGCGTGAATTCGGTCGGACGTCCCGTATCCCCATGCTCTGGATATGTCCTTCGAACGATACGTATTTTGGACCCGAGCTATCCCAGCGGGTGCACGAGGCATTCACCAGCGCCGGCGGCGTAGCTGAATATCACTTACTTCCTCCATCTGGCAGTGACGAGCACTTCTTGATCGATTCACCAAGCGGCATTGCGATGTGGGCGCCTCTTGTCAGTAATTTTTTGAACAGTCTTCAAAGCGAGTTAGGTTGCGATCCGCCTCTAAAACCCTGCGGGCCGACAGCGCGATGATTGGCAAGCCACGCCAATGCATGGGCGAGGGTCGCGAGGAAGAACGGAGAAAAAGGGCCGTGTGAATTCCGATATTGCCGCTATGAGTAAACTCACTCATCGTCGGGCTTCAACGGGGCAGAGGTCCCTAAAGCAGTTGCATCCCAGTGAAGGTCCGTTGTTGGCACATTTCCGACACGGCGCGATGTCCGACTTGAGTCCGGAATGCGCGTCAAACCCGACGTCACCGCATCGCTATATTAAGGCACAAAAAAGGGCCACCCCGAAGGGATGGCCCGTAGGTCTTAAAGAACGAAGGCGATGATGATCAGCACCAATAACAGGAACATGAGTGCAGGGTTCATCCATTATCTCCGTCGTCTAATGGCGCATACGGATCGCCACCATTGAGCGGTGTATGGGGCCGCTCCACCGGGGTTCGGGTTTAAACCCGACGCCCCGATATGTTCCACAAGGTACGGCGCTCCAGTGTTACCAATTCGTGCGGTAAATTGGCGCGTTCATCGGCCAGCTTGATCAGATCATTAATCCGGTAGGTCAGAATTACTGCACAGAAGGCGATAATGAAGCCAGCCGCAGCAAAGAATGCGGCCAAAGGTACGATGGGGTTCATGACTTATCCTCCGCAACTCCCCAAGGTACATGACGATGCAGGCCAGCACACGGCGTCTCTGAGCAGATAGATGCCACGCTGATTAGTTCGCGCAGGAACCTTGCCCTACCTGGGACGTTGGAAAGCAATGCAATAACCCAGGAGGAAACACTCATGAGAACTCTGTTACTGGCTGGCGTGCTGGCGGTTGCTGGATTCGCTATCGCCACGCCGATCTCCATTGCACCCGCGTCAGCTCAAGTTGCCGTTGATACTCCGCTCGGCGGCGTAAGAGTGGGCCCGCAGTCCCGTTACGACCGAGACTATGATCGACCCGCTTATCGCGCCTACGGATATGATCGCGGATATCGCGGATGCCGCACCGTCACGATCGAGCGCGACGACGGTTCGGTCCGCAGGGTCCGCCGTTGCGACTAGCAGTACCGGACTAGTCGAGCCCGGGGCTCACAAGAGCGTCGAGCCGGCTCTCGCAATCAAGGAATTGGGATCCATCCACTAAGGCCGCTTCAAGTTGGCGGCCTCTTTCATTTCGCGAATGTCGCCTCTGTCCTTTAGGCGAACAACTCAGCGCCCGCCGGGGTGAACTTCACATAGGTCCCGGATTCGTGCCGCACCATCCACCCTTTGTCGACCGCCCTCTGGATACCCGCGCAAAACTGCTCTGCAGTGCCGCCGGAATGTCCGAGATCGCGATCTAACCGGACATGTCGCTGACATGTCAAATCCGACGCTAATGAGCCTCAGCGGGCGTCACGACCGTACGGCACTATCATTGTGAAAATCATGCTATGCCTAAAGCCCGCTGGCTGATGGAGCCGACGATGCCTTTGAAAAAGGAATTTTCTGATCTGCGCCTGTCGTTCGAGCCGCTGACGCTCTACCAGAAATTCGAGCAAGTCTGCGTCCTGATGCTGACCACGCTGATCGCCATCATCATTGCCCTCGCGCTGTGGAATCTGACGCTGAAAATCCTGCTCAGCATCTGGGCAACCAATTTCGATCCGACCGATTATGGTGTGTTCCAGACGGTGTTCGGCATGATCTTTACCGTCATCATTGCACTCGAGTTCAAGCGCTCCCTGCTGGTGGTGGCGGAGCGGCGCGACAGTGTTGTGCAAGTACGCTCTGTCATCCTGATTGCGCTGCTGGCGGTGGTACGCAAATTGATCATTCTCGATCTGTCGAGCACGGATGCCTTCCATCTGCTGGCGCTCGCCGCAGCCATCCTCGCGCTGGGCGCCGTCTATTGGCTGGTGCGCGACCAAGGGCAGCCGCGCGAAATCATCGCGGCGGGAGACGGATGAGGTTGCATTGCAATGCGGTCGCTACAAAAGCTGACAAAACGAGTTCAAATTCGAAGTTCCTAGCCTGACGCGAGGAAACAGGTTGCCAGCAAACCGACCTGCACTTCTGTTGTTGGCACTCTTCGGATCTCCAGCGACGTCCGCTCTATGGTCGCTATCAGGGCAAAAGGACATTGAGCGCTTTGATCCTGAAATAGTGCCGCGCTATCGTGCCCTCGCTCGGTCAGGCCCGGCGCGTGCTTACGGAACGTCGCCGGGCCGCTCTCCTAAAGGACTACTTGCCCTCTTTTTCGACTTTCTTCTTTTCGTCGTCATTCATTTTTTTGACTGTCGGGTCTTGATTAGTCGCGCCGGTTGTCTGAGTCCTTGTGGCTGGGGGGCTGGCGTTAGGAACAGACGTTTGCTCCGGACCCGTTTTCGTCGGTCGCGTTGCCGTAGTGTTGGGTGGGTTTGTTTGGGCGACTGCAAATGCGGGCGCGGACAACAGCAATATTGCAATTGCGAACTTCTTGTACATCATTTCCTCCTTGGAATCTGATTGTGACCAACCCCAATAGAATCCAAGGTAGCAAGTTCCGTCTTTATTGCTCGATCAGGAGATATAGGTCGATTGAACCTTTTAGCGCTCACCGAAACCTATAAGCATATTCGGGGGGCCTGCATGCACGTCCCCAACTTTTAGCCGCCACCGGCTTGCTGCCGGGGGGCACCTTTGTTTTTAAATCCGGTGAGTAATTTGCAAGGCGCGCTCGGCGGGCAAACAGGTTGGTCCCGCCATTTTTTTGATCCGATTCCGACCGGCGACGGTGGCGAACTTCGAACCCTGCGCGATGCCGGCGTTTATATCCTTGCCCTGCCGCTGGCCGAAGCCGAACGCGAGCATTGGCAAATAGCAATGGAATTTCTGATCTCTGCCGCCGAGAAGGGCGGCATTGTTATGATGGCCCGCATTGCCATGTTGAGGGCGCTGAACCACGGTGCCCCTGATCCAGCGCCGGCACCGCGCCGCAAGCGCGCCAAGCGCTACAGGATCGTCAGATGACCGTGTTCGTTTACGTCAACACAAGCGCCCTATGTCGACGATTTCGACGACGCAGTCGTCGTGGGAGCGGGCTTTTGCTGCGGTGCGGTTTGCGTTGCGGTTGGTGCGGGCCGGCCTCAAGCCGCTAAGCTTCCTGCGACGTATTAGCATCCGGGACCAGCGCGGCGAAGTTCAGCACGCAGAGCATGGCGTCCAACGCAAGGCGCGGAATTCAGCTTCGTCCGCGTCAAGATGACACACACAATGGCGACAAGAGGATCTTCATAACACTAACCCGCGGCTCCATTGCCCGGAAACACACTATTTAAGTTACCCTCGCAAGCTAGCGGAATAAACGTCGGTTCCCGGTCACGCTTTCCGACAACATGCTCTGGCGTTTCCCATGCGCCTTGTAAGTGCCCTCGGCGAGCTCGTGTACCTGTCCCAACCGGTTTCGCAACACGACGCCGGACGCGACCGCCGCCACCAGCATCGTGAGGCCGATCACGGCGCCGTAGTAGAGCATGAGCAGTAGCGACACGACCGCGTTACCGGGTGTCGAAGACAACCCGTGGCACCAGCTCCAACACGAATTGCGGGATCTTGTCGGCCTGCTGGAACCGGTTGAGGGCGTCGCCGGCCGGGAATACGCCGAGATCGATGCGCATCCGCATCAGATGCATGAAAGCCTTGCGCGAAATCCGCCGGTTCGGGAAACTGATAAGGCGCATCACCAGGCTTTGGCGCAGGCTGGTCAGCGCCGCCTCGATCCCGACGGCGGCGATCGCTCCGATGCCGAGCCAGACGAGTTGTCGGCCGGCTGTGCCGTTGGCGATCATGTCGACCGCCCGCTGGGTGAAAATGGGAAGCACGAGGCCTGCCGCGTACACCGCGACAGTCAGGATGAAGGTCGCGACGAGCTCCCATTTTCGCAACCACAGGGAACCCCAGACCCACGCCCATCCGAACGGTCTTGCCGGTATCACGTCGGTCGAGCCTTTGATTTTCGTCTTGGCGCCGCCCGTTCTCGCTTGGCCGCAACGCGGTGCGCCGCCGCCAGCGCCGCTCGCGCCCAGGCGGCGAACTCATCGGGTTCGTCGAACAGCCGCTCCGGCACGCGCCAGAAGGACAGGTCGATGGCAAAGCCCTTCTTCTGGTAGTTAAGCGGCGGAAAAGACTCGGCTTCCTTGAACGTCGCCCGGTTGTGGTCATCGACCCGGAAATAGAGCGTGTTCTCCATCACCATCCCAAGCATCACGTCGTCGCAGAACACGCCGGTCTTGCCGAACATGCGCCGCGTGGTGATAAGGCCGAGCGGCGCGAGCTGCTCGCGCAGGAATTCGGCAAAGCTGTCGCTTGCAACCATCCGCTATCCGCATTCCCGGCCCGGCGGGCTCAGCTTACTTGCACCTCGACAAAGCCGATTTGCTCGAGGTCGAAACGATAGTTTGCGCCTTCGATCGGAAATACCGTTTTCATGACGCTTCCGGTCATCACGACTTGACCGGCCTTCAGCCCTTCGCTGCGCGAAGCCAGCTGCGTGGCGAGCCATGCGACCGAATTGAACGGATGCCCGAGGATGTCGCGGCCGTGTCCTTCGCCGATCGCAGCACCGTCTTTCGTCGCACGCCCCGGCACGCTTTCCAGATCATGCCACGCGTTTGCAAATTCCGACAGCACGATGCCGCCGTTCCAGGAATTGTCGGCGACCAGCGAAAGCACATCGAGGTTGGCATAGTCGGCGCTTCGATCGTCGACGAGTTCGATGGCAGCGCCAACGCCGTCGATGTGAGGCTGGATCCCTTCTGCGGTGTACGGCATGCCTGTGACCGGAACGTCCGATTTGATGCGGACGGCGATCTCGAACTCCAGGCCCAGCCGCCCGAAATCCGCGCGCCGGACGACCGCTCCCGATCGATGCACGCGTCTTGCCAGCACGACCCCGGCGATCGGATGGTCAATTCCGCAAAACGCCTGCATCGCAGCCGATGTCAATCCGACCTTGTAGCCCACGGTGCCGCCGTGCTCGTCGCGGAGAAGGCCGACATATTTCTCCTGGATATCGTAAGCGTCCAAGATCGTGGCGGGCGCCTGCAGCGAGGAAAGCCGCTCGAAGCGCAGATTGGCCTTGTGAGTAGCGAGCAGCGATTCGGCTGCGTGCCGGGCCGCGATGTCCTCCATGGATGCTCTCCTTTTTCACAAACCTTAACGTGTCGTGGGCTGCGGTCAAACAGGTCTCCGCGAAGGCCGTGTCGCTGAATCCCCGTCGGTCGGTACAAATGATTTGCCCGTCGGGCAAATCATTTCAATTGCTGTGGATGCCGCCTCGCTCGCTTCGCCTGAAGGCCCTCGAAATCGCGTGCGCCTAAAATCTAATTTCCTGAGCCGATTTAACGTGATTTGGGTTTTTCAGTTGTACCGCAAAAATATTTCGCTTTTCACCGCCCCCAAATCAGCAGCATCCTTCCACCGTCCCACCCCTCAGAGGTTCCGGGTGCACTGGGCAGCCGGTCTTCCCTGCGCCCTCATTTCATTTGGGCGGGATTGTCTGGTAAAACTCGGACGCATCGTGCCGCGAGATCGTGGTCGTGGGTCTTGCGTCTCCTCGTCCCGCTCTTCGCGGGGAGAGGGGCTCTCTCCATGGACTGTGAGCCTCTCACCCGCCCGGCTTCGCGGCGCTTCGCCGGGCGACCTCTCCCCAAGAAGAGCGGGACGAGGTGACTTCAAACGCTTCGCGCGTTGCTGTTTGAAAACTCGCGTCCCTCCCTGGCAAGTCCGCGACCGCGGTCCACTTGCGCAATCTTTACGGCTGGTGTCGTCGCGTGATCGCGGCCTGCGCGGCTTGAGCATATAGGCTCGAGATCAGATCCAGATGGATGCTCGCGGTCTCCGAGTTTGCCGCCCAGCCGTCCAGCGCGTCGAGCATCGGCGGCAACGTTGCGGCGCGCAGGGCGGCGTAGGCTTCGGTCACCGAATGTCCGGTCGCGGTCGCTCGATAGCGTGTTTCCTTGCGCGATGAGCCGCCCTCGGTCTCGATCAAGCCTGCGCGAACGAGCTTGCGCGCGGCGTATTGCAGATTGGGGACATCGACACGATTGAGCAACTGCCCGACCTCGGAAAGCCGTTTCGGCTCGTCGCCCATCCGAACGACGTTGAGCACGGCCACGTCGTCGCCCGTGAGCGGCACGTCGCAGACGGCGGCCAGACACGCCGCCTTCCAGCGATAATAGGCTTGCGCCAGTCGCTCCAGCCTGAATTCGAAATCGGACAGAAGCCGCTCCGTTTCAGTGCGCGCGAGATGCCAGGACCCGGGCCGTTCCACGGCAGCCGGTTGATTTTTCGGCTTGGCGGGTTCGCTCGCTCGCTTCAGCGCGGTCCTTTGGCTCTTCTTCAAAACGGTCTCCTGATGTCGCGCGCTCGCGGCGTAGGCAAGGCCTGCCCAATCTCTGCTATTTACAAACGAGATTCTTACATTAAAAATTCAATTAAGAAAACCCGATGAAGCGGCGCCACCAAAGCAGCGAAGCGGCACCACTAAGGAAGCCGCGATTGCCCAGGCTTTGGTTTGGCGCCCTTGAGGTGGAGGTCGACACAATGGCGGGACAATGGATAGACATCGCCGCTGCGGATGGCGGCAGCTTCAAGGGATATCTGACCGTTCCGGCATCGGGGTCGGGCCCTGGCATCCTGCTGTTGCAGGAGATTTTCGGTGTCAACGCCTCGATGCGCGAGGTCGCCGATTATTATGCCGATGAAGGGTATATTGTTCTGGCACCGGACCTGTTCTGGCGGTTGGAGCCCGGCATCGAGCTCGGCTATTCCGAGGCCGAATTCAACAAGGCGTTTGGCTATTATCAGCGCTTCGACACCAATCAGTCGATCAAGGATGCCGCTGACGCGCTGAAGGTGTTGCGCGCGCGCCCCGAATGCGTCGGCAAAGTCGGCGCGCTCGGCTTCTGCCTCGGCGGCAAGCTCGCTTATCTCACCGCGGCGCGTACCGATGTCGATTGCGCGGTCAGCTATTACGGCGTCGGCATCGAGACCGATCTCGGCGAGGCCACGGCGGTCAAGGGCCCGATGCTGTTTCACTTCGCTGAACTGGACAGGTTTGCCCCGGCGGAAGCGCGCGAGCAGATCAAGGCCGCGTTCGCAAAACGCCCCGACGTCGAATGCTATCTGTATCCCGGCTGCGACCACGCCTTCGCGGCGCCGGAGCGCGCAAGCTTCAACAAGCCAGCGACCCTGATGGCGCATTCGCGCTCGATCGCGCTGTTCCGAAAAGTCCTGGGCCCGCATTACGATCTCTCAACGCTGTGGGACCGTCATACCGAATTGGAATTCGGCACCCGCTCGGCCGAGGCGACGATGGGAACGATGGTGGCGGAGCCATACGTCAACCACATCCCGACCATGACCGGCGGCGTCGGCTATCGCGACCTCCTGCGCTTCTACGCCAATCATTTCATTCCGAAGACGCCAAAGGACACCAAGCTGATCCCGATCTCGCGCACCATCGGCGCCGATCGCGTCGTCGACGAGATGCTGTTCTGCTTCACTCATGACATCGAGATCGACTGGATGCTGCCCGGCGTGCCGCCGACCGGCAAATATGTGGAGATACCGCTGGTCGCGATCGTCCGCTTCCGGGGCGACAAGCTCTACAACGAACACATTTATTGGGATCAGGCTTCGGTGCTGGTGCAGATCGGAAAGCTCGATCCGGCTTCGCTGCCTGTCGCCGGCGTAGAGACGGCGAAAAAACTCGTCGACGAGACGCTGCCGTCGAACACGCTGATGGCGCGCTGGGCGGAAAGCGCGCCGAAGGCCGCCGGATAATCGCAATTCAATGAGCGGCGGCGGCTAACGGGCGCCGTTCTCGTATATGGAGTAGGGGTCATGTCGTCAGTGCTGTCTCGCCGTCACGTCCTTCAACTGGCGGGCGCTGCTGCGCTACCGCTTTCTTCCGGTTTGCTCGGCGGTAGCGCGCAAGCCGCGCCAGCGGGAACGCTGACCATCGCCTACAATGTCAATTTGCCGTCGTTCGATCCGACCGTCGGATTATCGGCGGTCAATCCGACCCTGCAGTCGATCTATCAATCGGTGTTCGATACCTACATCGGTCAGGCGCCCGACCTGTCCTTCAAGCCGGGCCTCTTGACCAAATGGGGCTGGAACGCCGACCGCACCAAGATCACGCTGGAGCTGCGCAAGGGCGCGACCTGGCACGACGGCTCGCCGGTGACGCCGGAGGACGTGGTCTGGTCGCTGCAGCGCGCCGCCGATACCAAAAGCGGCAATCCGATCCAGTTCGTCTGGTCCAAGGTTGGCAACTTCAAGATCGACGGCAATACCATCACCGGCGACATCGTTGAATTCGAACCGACTTTGTTCAAATGGATGGCGTTTCTCACCGCCTACGTCCTGCCGAAGGCTTACTACGAGAAAGTTGGCGCGGACGGTTTCGAGAAGGCGCCGATCGGTTCCGGTCCGTACAAGGTCGACGCCTTCGAACGCAATGCGTTCCTGCGGCTCAAGGCGCATCCGGGCTATTGGGGTCCCAAGCCAGCTTTCGACACGGTGGTGTTCAAATTCGTCACCGATCCAACGAGCCGCGTCGCCGAGATGGAATCCGGCGGGTCGGACGTCACCTTCGAGATTCCCTACGAGGAGTTCGACCGCCTGAAGTCGAAACCCGGTCTGGCCGGACAAACAAAACCGGTGTCCGACATCGCGATGATCTTCATCACCGACATCGATCCGATGCTCGACCGCAACGTCCGCCTCGCCGCCAATCACGCGATTGACAAAAAGGCGATCGTCGAGCGGCTCTTGAAGGGCTATGGCGTTCCGATCGCGACCCTGGAGGCGCCGGGATATGCGGCCTTCGATTCCTCGATCAAGGTCGCCTACGATCCTGAAATGGCAAAGAGCCTGTTGGCCAAAAGCGGCTACTCGCCGGAAAAGCCGGTCAAGTTCACCATCCAGACCACGCGCGGCTTCAAGCCGAAGGATTACGAGATGATCCAGGCGATCGTCGGGATGTGGCGCAAGGTCGGGATCGAGGCCACCATTGAGGTCTACGAGATCGCGCAGCATTTCGAATTGCGCGCGCGCCATGCGCTGGCGCCGGCGGCGTTCTACAACTGGGGCAATGCGATCGGCGATCCCTCGACCTCGACTGGCTTTGCGATGTTCGGCCCGTCGCCGCATTGCGCCTGGAAGGGCAAGGATCTGGTCGAGCGCATCGGTCCTCTGTGGGGCGAAAAGGACGAAGCCAAGCGGATCGCCGGCTATAAGGCCGTCGACAAATACATCGCGGAAGAGGGCGAGGTGATCCCGCTGTTCCAGTACGTGCAGCCGATCATCCACAAGAAGGGCCTGAAGGTCGTGGCGCAGTCGAACGGCATGATCCTTCCGCAACTGATCACGCAGACTTAAATAACGCGAACGCAAGGCAACACGACGATGCGCTGGGGCGAGATCATCAGGCGACTCGTCCTCATCCCGCCCACGCTGGGCGGCGTCGCGGTGATCGTCTTTGTGCTGCTGCGCGTGGTGCCCGGCGATCCCATCGCCATGATGATTCCGCCGGGCGCGACAGCGGCCGACATCGAGCGGTTGCGGGCGTTCTTTGGTCTCGATCAGCCCATTCTGCAGCAGTTCATCACCTGGTTCGGCCAGGCGTTGCGCGGCGACTTCGGACGTTCGATCAGCGTGCACCAGAGCGTGTTCGAATTGGTGTGGGCGCGATTGCCGGCAACCCTCGAGCTAGCGCTGCTCGCGACGCTGATCGCCGTGGGGTTGGGGATGATCGCAGCCTTAGTCGGCATACAGCTTCGCGGCCGTCGCGCGGAATGGCTGGTCGACGGCGGCATCAGTGCGTTGCTGGCGATTCCGGATTTTCTCTGGGCATTGATCCTGCTGTTGCTGTTCGGCGTGCTGATCCCGTGGCTGCCGATCACGGGCCGCATCGACCCCGACATCGACGTCAGCTTCCGCAGCAATTTCTATCTGCTCGAGAGCTTGCTGACGGGGCGCTTCGACATCGCCAATGCGCTGCTGCATCACATGATGCTGCCGGCCTTGGCGCTGGCGCTGCCGTTTTCCGCGTTGGTGGCGCGGATCTTGAAAGCCTCGCTGGCGGAAGCGGAGGATCAGGATTACGCGCAGATCGCCCGCGCCCGCGGCTTTTCGCGGCCAAAGATTTTGCTGCGCGAGGTGTTTCCCAATGCGCTGATCCCAACCGTTGCGCTGGGCGGTGTCCAGGTCACGCTGCTGCTCGGCGGCACCGTGCTGGTCGAGCGCATCTTTTCCTATGAAGGGATCGGCAACATGGCGATCGATGCCGTGATCAACCGCGACTTTCCGCTGATCCAGGGCTTGATCCTGACCTTTGCGGTTCTCTTCATCGCGCTCAATTTTGCCGTGGACCTCGTGGTCACGCTGCTCGATCCGAGGCTGCGCCATGGCTGACCTTGCTCTCGATAGCGTGGTCGCGCGCCCGCAGCGATTGATCGCCGGACTGCGGCGGGGTGGGCCGCGGCTCTGGCTTGGTGCCGCGCTGGTCGGCGTCGTCCTGCTGGTCGCGCTGCTCGCGCCGCTGATTGCGCCGCACGACCCGCTCGAACAGGATCTGCTGTCGGCGCAATTGCCGCCGGCCTGGAGCAGTGGCGGCGATCCGGCCTATTGGCTCGGCACCGACAGTCTCGGCCGGTGCGTGTTGTCGCGATTGATCTACTCGGCGCGCACGGCTGTGGCGGTCGCACTGATTGCCGCGTCATTGGCAGCCGCGATCGGCATCGCGCTGGGGCTCCTCGCCGGCAGCTTCGGCGGCTGGGTTGATCAGGTCATCTCGCGGCTGATCGATGTCTGGATGGCGTTTCCGCCGGTGTTGCTGTCGATCGTGCTGGCGGCGGTGATCGGTGCCGGGTTGACCTCGGTGATCGCAGCGATCGTCGTCGTCGATTGGACCCGCTTTGCCCGCGTGGTCCGGGCCGAAACCATGGTGCAGCTGAAGCGCGATTATGCCGCCGCAGCGCGCGTTATCGGGCTCAGCCGCGGAGGAATTTTGCGCCTTGAGATTCTGCCCAATCTCGTTCCGCTGGTGGTGACGCTGCTGTCGGTCGAGATGGGGATTGCGATCCTGGTGGAAGTGATTCTATCCTTTGTCGGCATCTCGGTCGCCGGCGACACCCCGACCTGGGGCGGCATGATCGCCGAGGGACGCCAGATCGTCTATCAGGCGCCCTGGATCATGGCGCTGCCGATCGGCTGCATCATCCTGAGTGTGATCGGGTTCAATCTGCTCGGCGACGGCCTGCGCACGGTGCTCGACCCGGTGCAGCGACGATGACGGCCGTGCTCACCGTCCACGGCCTGCATGTCGCGATCGGCCGCCGCGGCCATGCGACCAATGTGCTGCGCGGCGCCGGCCTGGAAGTCGGGGCCGGCGAGGTGAGGGGATTGGTCGGCGAATCCGGCGCCGGCAAGTCGATGCTCGGGCGCGCCGTGCTCGGCTTGCTGCCGGCCAACGCCGTCATCGCCGCTGGCACCATTCGGTTCGAGGGACGCGATCTGCTCGCGATGCCGGAGCCGGAGCGACGCGGCCTGCTCGGCCGCCGCATCGCGCTGATCCCGCAGGATCCGATGACCTCGCTCAATCCGGTCAGGCGCGTCGGCGCGCAAATCGCGGCCCTGCTGCGGCATCACCTCGCACTTTCGAGGCGTGACGCGTGGCAGCGCGCAGCCGAGCTGCTCGCAGAGGTCGCGATCCGCGAACCGCAACGGGTGCTGCAGCTTTATCCGCACGAAATCTCCGGCGGGATGCGGCAGCGCGTGCTGATCGCGATGGCGTTCGCCTGCGATCCCAGTCTTGTGATCGCGGACGAGCCGACCACCGCCCTTGACGTCACCGTGCAGCGCCAGGTGCTGCAGCTGGTCCAGCGGCTCCGACAACGCCACGGCGCGGCGGTTCTGTTCATCACCCACGATCTCGGCGTGGTGGCAAAAATCTGCCGCACCATGACCGTGCTGCATGCCGGGCGTGTGCTCGAGGAGGGCGAGACCGCCGACGTGCTCACCAAGCCGCACCATCCATATACCCGCGCGCTGCTGGCGGCGACGCCGCGCGCCGACCGGCCGGCCGAAGCGTTGCGCCCGGTGCCGCCGGCACTGATCGAAAACCTGTGGGCCGAGGCGCACCGGCTCGACCGGCAGTCCGCGGTGGTCGTGTCATGACCGACATCCTGCTCCGAACCGGCAGCCTGAGCTTCGCTTATCCGGAGCGCGCCGGGCTGTTTCGGCGGCGGTCGCGACGCGAGGTGGTCAAACGAGTTGATCTCGCCGTACCGCGCGGCTCCGTGCTCGGCCTCGTCGGCGAGTCCGGTTCGGGCAAGACCACGCTTGGCCGGCTCCTGGTGCGGCTGTTGCGGCCCACCTCCGGCGGCATCCAGTTCGACGGCATCGAAATCGGCAATCTCGGCGAGGCCGAGATGCGGCCGTTGCGCGCGCGCATCCAGATGATTTTCCAGGATCCGCAATCATCGCTGAATCCGAGACTGCGGCTCGGCGTGACATTGACCCGGCCGCTAAAGGTGTACGGACGCCTGAAAGGACGGCGCGATCGGCGCGATCGCGCGGCAGCCCTGCTCGATCTGGTCGGACTGCCGATCGGATTCGTCGACCGCTATCCGCACGAGCTGTCGGGCGGCCAACGCCAGCGCGCCGGCATCGCCCGCGCTTTGGCGCTGGAGCCCGACTTCATCGTCGCCGACGAAATCGTCTCCGGCCTCGACGTGTCGACGCAGGCGCACATCCTGCTGCTGCTCAAGGAGCTGGGCGCGAGACTTGGGCTGACGGTGGTGTTCATCAGCCACGACCTGTCCGTGGTTCGGGTGCTCTGCGACGACGTCGCGATCCTGCAGCTTGGCGAGATCGTCGAATACGGTCCGGTCGCCCGGATCTTCAACTCTCCGCGGCATGCCTACACCAGGCAGCTGCTGTCCGCGATTCCATTGCCTGACGTCGAGCCAGGCTGGTTAGATGATTCCAACCCGAATGTCATTTCCCACCAGCAAGGATCAGCCGCATGACCGAGACCATCAAGGGTTCTGTCGTTCTCATCACCGGGGCTACCGGCGCGATCGCCCAAGCGCTGATCGCCTCACTCAAGGCCCGCGGTGCCGCCAAGATCTACGCCGCCGCGCGGGATATTTCCTCGCTGGCCGCATCAGGTGATTTGGTGCCGATCAAGATGGATGTCACCAGCGACGATGAGGTCGCTAAGGCCGCGGCGGCGGCGACCGATGTCACGCTGTTGATCAACAATGCCGGCGTCAACCACAACACCAGCTTCATGACCGCGCCGGATCTTAAGATTGCCAAGGAGGAGATCGAGGCCAACTATCTCGCGCCGCTGCGCGTGACGCGGGCGTTTGCGCCCGCGCTGATCGCCAACCATGGCGCCGTGCTCAACTTGCTGACCATCCTGGCGCGGGTCAACCTGCCGTTCATGGGGTCCTATTGCGCCTCCAAGGCGGCGGGACTCAGCCTGACGCAGGGGTTGCGCGGCGAACTGGCGCCGAAGGGCGTCCGGGTCGCGGCCGCGCTGCCCGGAGCGGTCGACACGCGCATGACCGCGGTGCTTACGATCCCGAAAATGACGACGGTCGATGCGGCTGCGGAGATCCTCAATGGCTTCGAAGCCGGCGAGGAGGAAATCTATGTCGGCGAGATGGCGCGCGGCCTCGCCCAGGGCCTCGCGCATGATCCGAAGGCCGTCGAACGTCAACTGGCGTCGCCGGGCTGAGCCGCAATGTGCGAAAATCCAATAGAAACCGCGAACCATAAGGAAGCGATCATGACAAAGTCCAGATTCTTGCTCGCCTTCGCCGTGCTGGCGCTCGGTGTGTCGCCACTGCCGGCATCGGCGGACTCCATTCCCGGTCTGCGCGGCCACGATCATACCGGCATCACCGTGCCCGATGTGAAGGCCGCCACCGCGTTCTTTACCGACGTGATCGGGTGCACGCATGCGATGTCGTTCGGGCCGTTCCGGGATGACAAGGGGACGTTCATGCAGGACGTCGTCAACGTCAATCCGCGCGCCGTGATCGATGAGATAGCCATGGTTCGCTGCGGCTATGGCTCCAACATCGAGCTGTTCCAGTATGAGGCGCCCGACCAGGCCACGACGATGCCGAAGAACAGCGATATCGGCGGACACCACATTGCGCTCTACGTCGACGACATCGACAAGGCAGCCGCCTATCTGAAGGAAAAGAACGTCAAGACGATGCAGGGGCCGATCCCGGTCAAGGAAGGTCCGGCGGCCGGGCAGTCGATCCTCTATTTCTTTACGCCATGGGGTCTGCAGATGGAGTTGATCAGCTATCCGAAGGGCATGGCCTATGAGAAGGGCGCGAAGTCGTTGCTCTGGATGACGACGGAGCCGATGAAATAAGGCTGGTTCCGGCGCAGGCGGTCAATCGGCGAGCTCTATCGAGTTGAGCTCGCACCATTCGCGCAACGCTCGTTCCGTCGCCTTCGACTCGAACTCGTACCATCGATCGAGGACGTTCCTTCGCGTCACCAGGGCGCGAAACTTCCTGTAGGCGCCGCTCTTGCTGAACATATATCTGACCTCATCAAAATCGTTCGGCAGGAATTCGCGCGCAAAATCCAGTACCAGAGGCTTGCCGAGGTCAAGCTCCCGCCTGTTGGGAATGGCGATGTATTTCTCTTCATCCTCGATGTCATCCAGCAGTTCGTCGTTTAAGTCCTCGACATCCAGGGAATCGGAGCGCCAATAGATCTTGCCCGTCCGCCGGCACAGGAAGGCCTCATTGATGCCGAAGCCTTGGCTGCTGACGAATTCGAACGACAACTCTATGTCCGAAAAGCTGGTGGGCATTGGGTTAGGATGATCTGTAAGGTTCGTGTCGCGGAAGATATACCGCTGTTCGCAAAAAAGCACGGCCGGCGGATCAGCGCCGCGAGGTTGCCCCGGTCATATGGCCGGGATGAACCCGGCCGTCCGGCCGATAGTCTGGACATGGGCAAAGGTGGAGTCTGTCCCTATCTAACCTGGACAGGAGTTACCCATGACCGATCAAGCGGACCCCTTGGTCCAATTTTCCAACGCGCTCGCCGCGCGCGCGGAAGCTGCGAAAAACGCCGTCGTCGCCATCCGCCTGGCCCATGGGCGGCATATCACGGGCACGGTATGGGGATCGGAAATCGTCGTCGCCTCGGAGCAGTCGCTGCCGCGAACGGACGATTTTGAGCTGGTTGTGGCAGGTGGCGCAACCGTGGCGGCTAGGATCGCGGGGCGCGATCCCTCGACCAATATCGCGCTTCTGCGGCCGGCGCAGCCGATTGCCGCGCCGTCGCTTTCCTCCGGCGAGGCGCGCACGGGAGCATTGGCGCTGGCAATCGGCGCGGACGGTACGGGCGGTGCGAGTGCGCGGCTCGGTCTCGTTAATCTCGCTGGTGCCGAGTGGCACTCCAGCCGCGGCGGTCTCATCGACCGGCGCATCGTGCTTGACCTTGGGCTTGCCGGTCGCGAGGAGGGCGGGCCGGTTTTCGACGCCGCCGGCGGCTGTTTCGGCATGTCGACCTTCGGGCCGCGCCGCCAGGTCATCATCATCCCGACGACAACCATCGAACGCATCGCCCCCTTGCTCGCCAAGGACGGCCGCATCGCGCGCGGTTGGCTTGGTGTCGCCTTGCAAGCCGTCGCCGTACCCGATGCGCTGCGCGAGACCGCCGATCAGTCCTCTGGCATGATGGTCATGTCGGTCGTCGAAGGCGGCCCCGCCTCGCAGGCGGGAATTGTGGCGGGCGACATCATCCTGAGCGTTGACGGCACGTCGACGCATCGGTTGCGCAAGATCGCAAGACACTTCGGTGCAGAGAGCATCGGGCGAAAGGCCGAGCTTCGCCTGATCAGGAGTGGCAAGGTGATTGCGGTAGAGGCGACCATCGCGGAACGGCAAGCCGTATGAGAGAAGTCGCGGTAAGCAAGCTGGCGGCGGTGGGACGACTGCGTGTCGCCGTCCACGCCGCCGGCTTGTCGCGCCATAGCGCGCTCTGCAGTGTAGTCGCCGAGGCCGGGCATCTTGTCGTCGGTGTGCGGAACACAGCGGACGTGGTGCTCGCGGACGGCGACTGCCCGCCGGGCGAGACGCGCCCGGTCGTCACCCTCGGTGGCGCCGATCATGACCTGCCCGGCATGCTGTCCAGCGATGCGGGCGCGAGCCAGATCGATGCCGCGTTGCGGGCGGTTGCCGCCGGCCTGATCGTTCGCGCGCCCGGTGCGACGGCGAGAGGTTTTGGCGCGATGCGCGAGACCGAGGCTCACGCGCTTCTGACGCCGCGCGAGCTCGAGGTGCTCGGCTCGCTCGCCGAAGGCATGACCAACAAGGCCATCGCGCGTCACCTCAACATCTCACTGCACACCGTGAAATTCCATGTCGAATCCCTGTTCCGCAAGTTGGGCGCGCGCACCCGGACCGAAGCCGTGGCGAAAGCCTCCGAACGCCGCCGCCACGAGACGATCACGTTGTGACGAGAAGGGATTCGGGGTCCTCGCGCGCGCCCCCGGCCGAGCAATTTCACATTGAGACGACCGCCGGCGAACAGCATGTCATCAAGCGCTTCGTCGATGTCGGCTGAAATGACCGAGTTGCCGCCGTCGCGCGTAATACCGCCTTGCGCGATGCGCCGGCATCAGCTCCTTCGATGAAGGCGGCGCTGACGCCTTCGGCGCGCCGCGCGACCTCGCCGATGACGGTCTGATCGAGCGGCAGGCCCTTGCCGTAGAGCCGAACCAGTTTGCCGCGGCCGATCTCATCAGGCAGCGGCACCTCGATTGCCTGGTCGATGCGGCCGGGACGACCGGCCAGCGCGCCCTCGAGCTGTTCGGGCCGGTTGGTGGCGAGGACGAACAGGATGTCGGCGTCCTCTTTCAATCCGTCCATTTCGTTGTGCAGCTTGTTGAGCAACGGCTCCTCGCAACGCCCCATCTGCTCGCGGTCGCGCGCGATCAGATCGACGTCCTCGATCATAACCATGGACGGCTGCAGGAGGCGCGCCAGGTTCATAGGCGCCCAGAGAACCGGCGGAAACGTCGGCCATGAAAACACCCTGAACGCAACCAAAGCCGGAAAGAACAAAGAGAGAACATTCCGAAAGGCCGTGGCCGTCAAGCGGGCGATTCAGGAAAGTGAAAAAAGGCGTTTGCCTGGTCCCGGCAAACGAAGGCCCACGCCGTTGGCGATTTCATCCAACTGCGAATGCCGGCCAATTGCCGATCGGCATTGTGAGTTTGTAATTCGCTGTTGCCGAACGACGGCGCTTCGCGGCCCGACCAACTTTCATCAGAAGGAGGTCGCCATGAAAAGGTCCACCATCACGTCCATCGCGCTGTTCGCCGCACTCGTCGTCAGCTCGGCGGCAAGCGCCGCGAGCTACGACTACACCCCCACTATGGCTACGTCGGTAAGCCCGCGCTTCCCGACGCTCGGTTCGACGCCCAGCTTCAGGCCGACACGGTGACCTGCGATGATGCCGTCGGCGTGCAGCGCGCGATGCCTTCGGCGACCTATCGCAGCTGCATGCTGGCGCATGGCTGGAAGTACAGCTATGTGACGCGGACGTGCAGCCGGCGCCGGCACAAGCCGACCCCTATTTCAGTTCGAACGCCAAGGTTAAGCCCGGCCATTTCATCGACCATGACAACGGCATGAACTGCCAGTGCATCGGCGGCGCCAAGGTCTGCGATCCCCCGAATGGAACGGTGCATTATTTCGACCCGGATCAGAACCTGCCGTGCACGCGCACCGGCGCGATGTCCGTCTGCTCGAACCTCTGAGCACCAAGACCGAATGGGCGAGGCGCTCTCCGCTGGATTAGCAAGCCGGTAGCGATGCGCTTCGCTGTTGTGCCTGGCGTCGCGGGGTTTAAATCTGGCTTCGCGAGGTTTAAATAGAGGGTCTCTCGTTCGCAGAAGGGCCTGCCATGACCGCACATAGTTCCTCGACCCCCATCGACCCCGTCAAACTCGACCGCCTTGCGGAAGTCGCCGTGAAGGTCGGATTGGGGCTGCGCGAGGGGCAGGACCTCTTGATGACCGCGCCCGCGGTGGCGCTGCCGCTGGTGCGCAAGATCGCCGAGCACGCCTACAAGGCCGGCGCGGGTCTGGTGACGCCGATCCTGTCGGATGAGGCGGTGACGCTGGCGCGCTATCGCTTCGGCCACGACGGTGGTTTCGACCGCGCCGCGAACTGGCTCTATGACGGCATGGCGAAGGCATTTTCGGCAAACACCGCGCGGCTTGCGATCGTCGGCGACAATCCGATGCTGCTGTCGGGCGAAGACCCGGTGAGGGTCGCGCGCGCCAGCAAGGCCAATTCGGTGGCCTATCAGCCGGCGCTGGAAAAGATCGTCAATTTCGACACCAACTGGAACATCGTCGCCTATCCGAGCCCGTCGTGGGCGAAGCAGGTGTTTCCCGACGTTGCCGAAGATGTCGCGGTGGCGAAGCTCGCGGCTGCGATCTTTGCGGCATCGCGCGTGGATAGCGACAACGCCATTGCCGCCTGGGACAAGCACAACGCGGTTCTGCGCGAGCGGACCCAGTGGCTGAACGGCCAGCGCTTCCGCGAGCTGCATTATTCCGCGCCCGGCACTGATCTCACGATCGGGCTCGCCGACGGCCATGAATGGGAAGGCGGCGCCTCGAGCGCGAAGAACGGCATCACCTGCAACGCCAATATCCCGACGGAAGAAGTTTTTACAACGCCGCATTGCCGGCGCGTCTCTGGCCATGTCGTCAGCTCAAAGCCTTTGTCCTACCAGGGCACGCTGATCGATAACATCGCGGTCAAGTTCGAAGAGGGGCGCATCGTCGAGGCCAGGGCTTCGCGCGGCGAAGAGGTGCTGAGCAAGGTACTCGATACCGATGAGGGCGCGCGCCGTCTCGGCGAGGTGGCGCTGGTGCCGCATTCCTCGCCGATCTCCAAGAGCGGGCTGTTGTTCTTCAACACGCTGTTCGACGAGAACGCCGCTTCCCATATCGCGCTCGGCCAGTGCTATTCGAAATGCTTCATCGACGGCGCCAATCTGACGATGCAGCAGATCGTGGCGCGAGGCGGCAACCAGAGCCTCATCCACATCGACTGGATGATCGGCTCGGACAAGACCGACATCGACGGCATCCGCGCCGACAGCAGCCGCGTGCCGGTGTTCCGTCAGGGCGAGTGGGCGTGAGATATCTGCGCTAGCTTATTGTTTGAGCATGATCCTTTCGGAAAACCGGTACCCACTTTTCCGGACCCTGGGCTATCCGCCGGCGAATTCCGCATCCGTCTTGCCCGCGCCGGGATGCCTGCCGGCACGCTGCGGCAGCACCAGCACGCAGATGACGATAAAGGCGGCGATCACGGCAGATGCTAGCGGCCGGCTCAGCGCCAGTCCGCCGTCGCTGACCGGCTTGTCGAGAAAGTCGCCGACGGTCGCCCCGAGCGGACGTGTCAGAATGAACGCGGTCCAGAACAACAGCACGCGCGAGGTACTGGTGAAGAAATAGAGCGCGACAATCCCGATCAGGGCCGCACCGAAGATCAGCGCCCCGCCCTCGTAGCCGAGGCCGCCGGTATCGGCGATCCAGTCGCCGAGCGCCGTGCCTAATGTCTGGGAGAAGGTGATCGCCGCCCAGTAGAAGGCCTCAACCTTCGGCGTGGAGACGGTGTTGACGGCGATGGTGTCTTGCGACCACCGCCAGAGGATCAGCGTTGCAGCCAGGCAGAGCGACAGCAAGATCGCTCCGCCGGTATAGCCGACACCGAGCGAGCGGTCGGCGAAATCCGCCATGGTGGTGCCGAAGGTGGTGGAAGCGACAATGGTCGCCCAATACAGCACCGGGTGAAATTTTCGCGCCAGGATCTGCGCGACCACCAGCGCGATGAGCGCGGCCAGGAACAGCGCACTGCCCGCGAGATAGCCCCAGTTCAGGGTCATGGTGACGGTATCGCCGCCGGTTTCCCCGAGCGTGGTGGCGGCAATCTTGATGATCCAGAAGACGAGGGTGACTTCCGGAACCTTGCTCAGCGTGTCTGGCTGGGTGTTCTCATTCATGATTCGCGTCTGCCGGCGTTCGAACAACAGGCTTGGACGCTCAACGGCTTAAACGATTCAATTGAGATGGTCGCGGCCCGGCGGGTCAAACTCAAGTGGAGTTGATGTGAAGTGATCGCACGCGGGGCGCGCGGAACGGATCAATCGACGATGCCGCGCAGAAACGGCGTGTCGTCGACGGTGAAGCGACCAAGCAGGCCTATGCAGGGATTGTCGTCGGGCGCGCGTGCGATGGCATCTGACGTCGTGACCGCGCGATGCGTGCGCCAACCGGATCAACAGGCTCCGCCAACCCGAGTTACGATCTCACCACGTCGCGCGCCTCATTCACCTCGTCCTCATCCTCGGGCGTTGCTTCGAGCGCGGCCGCGGCGGCTCGCATCTGATGGAGATTGCCATTGGCCGAATATTTGAGAATGTCGTGCCAACAGGGGCACGCCACGATCAGCTGGATGAATTCCTCAAAATCAGCGGCGACGATGCCGGCCTGGCCCTCGGAAGAGACATAGAGCACGCGCTGCGCGGGTGGCAGCAGCACGAACGCGCCGCCTGCGGCGTCACTGCCGATCTGCTGAAATTGTTCGACGCCAGAACCATCCGCCACCTTGGGAGGGCGGTTCAATCCTGAAATCAAGCGGCCAGCTCAGCCGCTCCGCGGCTTCGTCGCTCACTTCATCGGGCGTAAGTGGCATGTTGGCCTGCCGGAAGTTGGTAATCCCCGCATTGATCGCATCCGACGAATGGCAGGTTCAACGGCGGCACAAAGTCCGCACCCACATGCGCATGCGCGCCGCTCGGATCGGCACCAAAGAGCCTGCCGACGGGGTCGGCAGGCTCTCGAACCGGAAGCTGCGATTTCTGCCGCGGTGCTCTACTCGACCGTTACAGTGATGCGTTCCGACATCACGGGTGTCTTGTGAGGGATATGGGTCCAGTCGCCGAGCACGAGCTGGAGCGTGTGCTGTCCCTTGGACAAGGTGATCGTCGTCTCGGTCTGGCCCTTGCCAAAATGGACGTGATGTTCGTCCATCGGGATCGCCTCGTTGAGAGCGTCGCCTTCGAGCACGGGCGCGTCGATGAACAGATGGTGATGGCCGGTATTCGGAGCTTCGGTCCCGGAGGGAGCGATGCCCATGCCGGACAGGCCGAAGCGAATGACAAGGGGTGAGATGACCCTGTCGCCGTCCTTGAGATTGATGAAATAGACTTTGGCGTCAGCGGGTGCGGGCGTTTCGCCGGCACCGGCGACCGTCGCGCTCGACAGCAACATCAAGAGAAAAAAGGCGATTCTTCGCATCTTGGTGACTTCCTTGCTTCTTCGAAACAGTTCGCTTCATGAGGGCCTTAGCCCGCCAATCTGGCGCGAAGCAAAGAACAAAATGTGACGATCACGTGTTCTTTATTGGGGAGGGATGAGTTGAAGCGGGCTGCGAATGCCGTATCCGCGTCCAGGTTGTGGCCGGACGTCACATTCAATCGACGAGGCCTCGCAGCATTGGCCTATCGTCGATGATACAGCGAGAGGGGGCACCTTTATCCTCCTGGTCGAGCAGGACGTCACCATCGCGCTCTACCTTTGCCATCGCGCCTTTGTCATGGATATGGGGCGCATCGTGGGCTCTGGCGCGGAGCTATTGGCCGATCCGATCGTCGGCGACGCCTATCTCGGCGTTCTCGAGGAATTCATCGAACGGCTTTCACCGTTCAATTCAGAGAGGCACCATGGTCACTTCAGTCGAAGCCCCCGACAGCGGCTATCGTTTCATAACGGGCGTCAGCCAATATTCCTGCGGCATTGCCGCACTTGAAGATTTCACCATCGAGCGGGTGCGGTTCGCCAACCCGGTGCCGCTCAAAGCGGGTTTTGCGCGGATCGCCGAGATCCTCAAAGATGCCGGGCGGCCGCTCGCGGCGTTCGGCGCCTGCGAGCTTCGTTCTCCCGCGCCGTTCACCGAAGAGGGTTTTGGGGCCTTCAACGAGATTTACATCAAGACGTTGATCGAATGGGGCGTGATGCGAGACGGCGTCAATCCGGTGGCGCGCAGCAATGTCTGTCCCAAGATCGATCCACCGATCGAGGCGAGCTTTCACGCGTTCTCGTTCACGGTACCCGCGCCTGAGGCGCCCGCTTCCTTCGTCATCGCCGGCAGCGGCGAGTTGGTCGAAGGCAAGGCCAATTATCGCGACTACATCGTTCGCCCCGGCGATACCAGCCCGGCGGGAATGCTGGAGAAGGCCAAATTTGTGCTCGACGAGATGGAGCGCCGCATGAGCGCGTTCGGCGGCGATTGGCGCCAGACCACCGCGGTGCAGCTGTACACGGTGCAGGACGTCTACCCGATTCTCGAGAGCGAGCTCGGCCGGCGCGGCGTGTTGAGGTGCGGCCTCACCTGGCATTTCAACCGGCCGCCGGTTCAGGGGCTCGAATACGAAATGGATTGCCGGTGCATCTACCGCGAAAGAGTGGTGGTCTAATTTGTCGCAGGCGAGTTCGTCGGTGCGGTGTGGGCTGAATCAGGGCTTTGGCGGCACCCGTCTATCGCCGATTGTAAGGCGCTCCGAAAGGAATGGTTATAATTGGCCGGGTAGGTTTAGGGGTACCCCTGTCGGGCAGAACCTTCGCGCGGCAATTTTTCTAATGCTTAAGATTTGAGGTTTTCGATGTCGCGCGCGCTGGTTGAAATCGCCAAGCTCACCGTCGACCTGACGCCGCGGCCGATCGCGCCGTCCTGGATCATCGAGGGCAAGCCCGAGGCATGCTGCTGCGTGCTTTCCAAGAGCGCCGATGGCCTGGCGTCGACCATGGTCTGGCACTGCACCGAGGGCAGGTTCAACTTGTACTACGACTTCGACGGGACGATCCTGATCCTCGAAGGCTCGATCGTGCTCGAATATGGGGGCGTGAAGCCCGTGCGCTACGGGCCCGGCGACGTCATCTTCTTCAAAGACGGCGCGCATGCCAAATGGCATGTCGAAGGCCATGTCAAGAAGCTCGCCTTGTGCCGCAAGACCCAGCCGGTGTGGCTCGGCTTTGCGCTGCGCTTGGTCGGCAAGCTCAAGGAAATGTACCCGTGAGGTGGGCAGGCCCGACATTTCGAGCATCGCGACCATTAACGCGATGACCGGTACGTATTCCGCAAAATGCGCGTGCGCGCGGATCGCGCTGCGCAGCTCCGGATTACCGGCATCACCGAAGCCGGCGCGGCTCTTGCCGCGCAGGCGCACGACGTAGATGGCGAGCGCCGCATAGAGCAGCGCGAGGACAGCGAGATATCCTGTCGTGATCGACGGCCATTGAATGTCCGCCCCTTAAGCGTTTTGTTTGAGCTGATCTTTCTCGAAAAACCGGAACCTGCTTTTCCGGATCATGCGCTAATCTAGTTCTACTGGGTCAGACCCAGTAGAACTAACTAAGCCGATTTCGCCAGCAGCTCGCTCTGGCCTTCGCGCACGAAGGCCTCGAATGTCTTTGGCTTGGCGCCGCCGATTTTCTCGATCGTATCGGTCACCGCGTAGCGGGGATCGTTGGGATCGATCGCCGCCCCGCGAAGCGCCCGCCAGAGCGCGGAGAGATGTGCGATCGCATGCTCGTTGTAGCCGCGTGCCGCGGCGTGGCTGCGCCATTCGTCGTCGGAAATCTCCTCGTAGCGAACATTCTTGCCCAGCACCCGAGCGAAGGTCGTGATGATCTCGCGCAACGAAATCGTGGTGCCGATCACCGGATAGGCGGCTCCCGCCACAAGCTGCGGGCTGGTCAACAGGCCGACCGCGACCCGCGCCACGTCCTCACCCGCGACCAGCGGCAGCACGGTGCTCTCGCTGCCCCAGGGCAGCCGAACCGCGCCCTGCGCCGGCAGGCTCTGGCGCGCGGCCGCGCCGAGATTTTCATAGAACACGGTGGCGCGGATATGTACCGCGCCGATATTGGCCCATTCGAACACCTGCTCGGACAGATAATTCTGCCGCATCCGCGGGGTGGGCGCATCGGGTGTAGACTGCAGCATCACCAGATTGACCAATCGGGAAACGCCGGCTTCGCGCGCCGCCAGCGCCATTGCCGCGGTCGCATCCATCAACCCGTCCTGGACCGGATAGGCGAAATAGATCGAGGAGGTGCCCTGTACCGCGCGTTGCACCGAGCGGATATCGAGGAAGTCGCCCTCGAAAATTTCAGCGCCGAGCGCGCGCAGGCGCTCCGAGCGCTCGTCGATCTTGTGGACGAAGGCGCGCACTGGAATCCCGCGCTTGAGCAGCAGTTCAGAGACGTGCCGGCCGGTCTTGCCTTGCCGACCGCCGGAAGCGGAAGTAACGAGAACGGGTCTTGTCATGGCTGCACCTCTAGGATTGGACGGTACCATGTGGTACCAATAGCTTGAAATGTATGGTACTTATGGGTACCGCCGTCAAGAGGCATGGCTTCGAGAGGCATCGATCAAAAGATCTTGAAAGGAAGATGATGGCGACCAAGACGGCTGCGAAACAAAGCCCGAAAGCCGCCGGCGAAATCCCGGTCCGCCAACGCCTCATCGAGGCGGCTTTTTCGGCGTTCATGCAACGCGGCTTTGCCGAGACCTCGACGCTCGAGATCGCCACGCGCGCGCGGGCCTCCAAGCGCGAGCTTTACGCGGAGTTCGGCAGCAAGCAGGACGTGCTGATCGCCTGCATCAGCGAGCGTGCCAAACGATTTCAGATGCCTGCCGACTTGCCCGAGCCGCGCGACCGGGAAACGCTCGCCCGGGTGCTGACGGGGGTTGGAGCCGGGCACCTGCGCGAGATCAGCGATCCCGCTGTGATCACGGTATTTCGCCTGGCGATTGCGGAGGCGGTCCGCACGCCCGAAGTTGCCCAGGCGCTGAACAAAAGGGGTATCGAGGCGAGCCGCGGCGTGTTGCGCGAGGTCATGACCCGCGCCCGTTCGAACCGGCTGCTCACTGGCGAGCCCGCAGAGATGGCCGACCATTTTGTCGGTCTGCTTTGGGGCAACCGGATGCTCGGCCTGTTGCTTGGCGTCGCCGAACGCCCCAGCGCCAGCGAAATCGCGCAGCGCGCCGAGGCCGCGACCGCGGCGCTGCTGCGACTTTATCGGTCCGAGGGCGACGAGAAGCCAGTCTGAAGATCAGGCAAGCTGCAGCCGGTAAAAATCCGTCGCCGTCTTGGAGAACATCGCCGTCTTCTCCGCCTCGCTATAGTGCGCGGCGATGCGCTTGAAGGCGTTGAAGATCACCTGGTAGCTGCACTGGCCCTTGTCGGGTGGGAAATTGCTTTCGAACATGCAGCGCGAAGGTCCAAACGCCTCGATGCAGGTTTCGATATAGGGTCGCCATGCCGCTGCCGCCTGTTCGGACGAAGGCGGTCTTGGCCGCTCGTGAAAGTCATAGCCGAGCAGCCGCATCGCCAGCCCGCCCAGCTTAACGACGGCGTTGGGGCACTTTGCGGCCTCCATGATTGAAGCCTTCCAGATCGGGAAAATCTCGTCGCGCCGGTTGGCGTAGGTGCCGATGCCGACCGGGCCGCCGCAATGGTCGAGGCAGATCCTGGTGTCCGGAAAGGCGCGGGCGAGGTCGGTGAATTCGCCGAGCTGGGGGTGAAACAGCCAGGCGTCGAAGCTCAGGTTAAGCGGCGCGAGGCAGGCAAAGCCTTTGCGGAAGGTGGAATCGAGCAGCAGGCCCTTCGGCCGCGTCGCATACATGTGCGCGACATTGGCGTCCGCATCCCATGCGGAGGAATGGCGGATACCGCGGAAACGGCCGCCTCCGGCGGCGATCTCCGCCTCGAGCACGGCCTTGGCGCCATCGCCGAGCAGGAGGTTGACATGGCTGACGATGCCGGCGCAGATCAGCGTCTTGCCGTAGCCGCCGCTCGCGGCCATCGCCGCAACGCCGTTGGCGAACTCGACCTCGCCGACCGGGCGGAACGCCTCCGGGCCAAAGGCGCGGTACATCGAGCGGCAATCGACATAGACGGTGGCGACGATGTTGTGGCCGGAGGCGATGTCGTCGGCCATCTCCTCGATCATGTAACGCAACCCGCCACGATCCCAGAGATGATGGTGCGGATCGACGATCGGACGGGCGGGATCGATGATGTCTTCGGTATACTGCGCAAGCCAGTCTTCGCGCGGATCGGCGTAGAGCCCGCTTTTCGAGGCGGAGGCGGTACGGATGGCCATGAATTTCGCTCCCGGTTCTTATTGTTGTCGGATCGACCGCGAGTGTGGGGCGATGCCGGTTCTCAGGATAGCAGTCAAGGGCGAAGCGTCAAACGCGGCCGGTGCGCCAGTCGAACCGCGCTTGGCTTGACGTGCGGGAGCTTTCGGCGTGCTCCGCACGCCACATCACAATCACGGACACGATCACAAGGCAGGCGCCCAGCAGCATCGAGATGGAGAAGGGTTCGCCAAGGATCACCGTGCCGAGCAGCACCGCGACAATCGGATTGATAAACGTATAGGTCGAGACGAGCGAGGTCGGCACGTTATTCAAGAGCCAGTGATAGGCGGCGAAGCCGATCACGCTGCCTGATATGATCAGATAGGCCACGGCGACAAGCGAAATTGTGGAAACGTCGCGCGGCGAGAAACCGCTCATTTCTCCGGCGATCAAGCTGATAGCAAACAGTACGGCACCGCCGATCATCAATTGCAATCCTGAGACCAGCATCGACGATGCTCCGCTTGAGGTTCGCCGCGACAGCACCGTCGCAATCGACCACGACAGGGCTGCCGCGAGCAGCCAGACGATCGGCCGGACGCTGACGCCATTTCGGCCGGCACTATGCGAGGCCACGATGGCGACGCCGGCAAACCCAGGCACCAGTGCCATCAATGTATAAGGGGTGGGCCGTTTCTCCTGCGGAAAGGTGAAATCAATCAGCAATATCCAGAACGGGATGGTGGCCAGAATAATTGCCGCGACGCCGGACGGAACCCTCTGCTGCGCAAAGGCCAGAACGCCGTGGCAGCCGACAAAGAACAGCAACCCGCAGAGGGCGGCATCCAGCCAGGTGCGGCGCGATACCTGGACGAGTTCCCGTCCATTCAAGGCAATCAAGATCAGGCCGCCACATAGCGAGCGAACCGCCATCAAGAGAAACGGCGGGAGCGATTTCAATCCCAGTGCGATCGCGAAATAGGTCGATCCCCACAACAGGTAGATGGCGGCGAACGAGCCGAGTATCAAAAATCTTCTGGTCATGAGATGGCCTCCGCCGCTACCATCGGTTCGGCACATCAGTCCAACCCCTTAACGGGTTAAAGGTTCCAGGGAACCCATGGTCGCATCGCATTCCAGCTCCCCTGAGGTACTTGCGCGCGAGGAGCTCAGCATCAAGTTCGTCAACACCGTTGCCTGGCGGCTGCGCGACGTTGTCGAGGAGCGGGCCGCTTCGCCCGACGCCATGCTGAAATGGCTGGCGGCTGCAAGGCTGGCGGAGCGGCCGATCGTCTCGCAGATCAAAGCCCGATGGAAAGACGCGCCGCGCGAGGGCGGTGCGTTTCTCAAGAGCGCAGTTGAGCTTCGCGAAGCGATCTATGAGCTGTTCATCGCGAGAATAGAGGTGCGCAAAGCGGATCCTGCGGCAGCCAGAGTTCTCAACATGCATCTGTCCGGATCGGCAGGCCTTGGTGTCGCCTTGTCTCACAAAACCTTGGGATGGCAACGGTCCTCGGGAAGGCTGGTACCGGAGGCTTTGCTCAAACCGATTGCCTGGTCCGCGGCGGGGTTGCTGACCGGACCGCATGCGCAAAAGATCAAGCAATGCCAGGATGAGCGGGGCTGCGGATGGCTTTTTGTCGATGAGAGCCGCGCGCAAAACCGCCGATGGTGCTCGATGGGCGACTGCGGCAACCTGGCGAAGTCGCGGCGCCACTATCGACGCGCAAAGACTGAACCCTAAGCCGAGCTTGAGGATCGGCTGCTTGGAAACGGCCGTCCGGCGCGGCCATCGGACACCGTCCAGGATGATCACCGTCGGGGTGGCCGCGAACTTCTCTTGTGAAACCCGGTCGATCTCGAACTGCTACGGGCGCGCCGAGCCAATTATAGCTGATTTGCAAAAGCGCAAAGCAGGTCACTCCCTGATTTTTGAAGAACGTTATCGAGCAGATACGGATATTATCGCATCGGGCGACCAGACCAACAGCGTGAGGCCCTAAGCGACATCGGGCACAATTCGCTGATCCAAGGATACCATCGGGAGTATGAAACATGCGGCCCTTCAAACGCATATTTTGGTTGAGGGCGATGCTTGCCGTTGCGGCGGTTCTCGCATTCACCGCGTCGGCGCGCTTGTTTGCCCAGCAAGCGACCGCGCCGGCTTTTGTCATCGTCGAACGGCTAGGCACGACGGGGCCAGAGTCGATCCAGGAACAATATGGTAAGCTGTCGCGAGAAATTGTCGCGAAGTTCGGGGGCCGCTATCTCGCTCGAAGCCAACATAACGCGCTGCTCGAAGGCGACACCAGCACGCCCTGTTGCATCGCCATTCTGTCATTCCCAAGCGTGGAGGCAGCGAAGAACTGGTTCGATTCGCCGGAAAATCAGGAAGCCGCAAAGATTCGCCGCAGCGGGGCTACGTTTCGCATCGTTTCGGTGGAGGGGCTGCCGTGAGCCGGGCCGAGGCGCCGCCGGGTCGAATGACGGTCGCTAACGTACCGGAGGCCGCCGTTCGGCTAGCACTTCGACGACGAGTTGCCAGTCCGAAGCCTCGGCCGGCCTGGCTTCGCCCAGCCAGCGAAAGGATTTCTCGGTGATCTTGGTAAAACTCCAGCGCGACAAAGCGCCAGATTCGGTCGTGCCTTCCTGCACGATGTCCTCGCCCCTGGCGCGTCCGATCTGCTGGCGAAATGTGCTGCGCGCTGGATCAATCCAGGTGATGCGCCAGGCCTCGATCGTCGGGTCGTAGACGCGGATCGTCGTGCCATACCAATTGCCGGCGATCGGGAATGGTGGCGCGGTGGCGCGATCGGCGAGGTGCGGGATCATCCAGACATCCTGGATCGCGCGGCCCTCGAGGATCCATCCAAAGTGGATCTCGCCCTGCGCATGGTGGCGCGCGCCGTCCAGGCTGTGGGCGATGATCTGGCTGTCCCAGTCGCCCACAAACCGTCCGTAGAGTTGAAGCGCCCCGGCGTGCTCGGGGTTGGGTGCATTGGCGTGCAGCACCGCGGCAAAATCGGAAAATCGAGCATCCATGTTCATCGCTTCCTTTGTTTGCGACAGATCAACACGGCTGGCCGTGCGGTGACTTGGAAAAAATTGCTTCGACGCCGGCTTCAAACCCCGTCGAGAATGATCACCGTCGGCGCGCCCGGCAGCGTGTCGCGCGAGATCCGCAACGTTCGCTCGCTCCGCACGTCGATCTCGAACTGCTTGCCGATCCGCTCCATGAACTGTTCCAGCGGGGTTGCGAAGCGGTGCATCGGCAGCACCACCGAGGCGCGCAGGCGCTTCGTGATCTCGGAAATTCCGTCCAGCGACATGGTGTAGGTGCCGTCGATCGGCACCATCACGATGTCGAGCCGGCCGATCGCCGCGAAGTGCGAGTCGTCCAGCTTGACGTGGAGGTGGCCGAGATGGCCGATGCAGAGCCCTGCGACCTCGAAGATGAAGATCGAGTTGCCGTCCTTGATCATGTCCATGCCCGAGGAGTCCCCGAAATAGCGGCGGATGTCGGTCGTGACATTGCGGATGAAGACGTCGCCGATCCGCTCGGAAATTCTTGCGGGCTGCCCGTCGTCGCCCCAGCCGTGCAGCACATGCGGAATGCGCGGATCGGGAAACAATGTGTAATGGGTGGAGTGGGCGCGGTTCATGGTGGCGACGTCGGGCAGGCGGCCGATCTGGTAGGCGCCGCTATAGTCGGTTGCGATGCGCACGCCGCCGGGCGTGTCGATGAAATAGGTGGAATGGCCGACATAGGTGATCGCGACCTCGCCCGTTGCCGCAGCCGCCTGGCGAAGGCTTGCGGGCATCACGGGCGGCGGCGCGCTCGACATCGCAAGGCACTCGCTGCGCGGGCCATCCTGCGCCGCGGCGGGTGTGATCAAGACGCCGAGCACGGCTAGAACGGTGGAAACGGCGCGGAACACGGCAAGCCTCATCTGCAACGACGACCGATTGTATCGCCTATTGCGGAACCGCACTATGATCGCCGGATCAACAGACCGTCAGCGTCGCCTGACGGGCAGCAGATCGGGAGTTGCAGAAATGGCGTCGCGCGCATCGTCTTCACAGCGGCTGGAACCGCTCCGCCACATCGAGGCCGGCGTGCTCGATGTCGCCTATTTCGAGACAGGACCGGCGGATGGTCCGGCCGTGATGCTGCTGCATGGTTTTCCCTATGACATCCACTCCTATGTGGATGTCGCGCCAATGCTCGCCGCGAAAGGCTGCCGCGTCATCGTCCCCTATTTGCGCGGTTACGGTCCGACCCGCTTTCTTGATTCCACGACCCCGCGCTCCGGCGAGCAGGCCGCGATCGGCGCCGATCTGATCGCGCTGATGGATGCACTTATGGTGAAGCGCGCGGTGTTCGCGGGCTACGATTGGGGCGGGCGCTGCGCCTGCATCGGCGCCGCGCTGTGGCCGGAGCGTTGCGTGGGTCTGGTGTCAGTCAACGGCTATCTGATCCAGGACATCGCCCGCGCCATGCAGCCGGCGCGAGCCGAGCGCGAGGTCGCGTACTGGTATCAGTATTATTTCCAGATCGAGCGCGGTCGCGCCGGCCTTGCCGCCAACCGGCGGGAGATTGCGAAAATACTATGGCAGCAATGGTCGCCGAACTGGCGCTTCGATGAGGCGACGTTCGAGCGTACCGCGGTCGCCCACGACAACCCCGACTATGTCGACGTCGCGATCCACAGCTACCGCCATCGCTACGGCCTTGCCGAGGGCGACCCGCGCTATGCCGACATCCAGCGTCGGCTCGCGGCGCTGCCGGTGATCACGGTGCCGGTGGTGACGCTCGACGGCGATGGCGATGGCGTCGCGCCTGCCACCGACGGCACCGCGCAGGCCGTGAAATTTTCCGGCCCGCGCACCCACCGCGTCATCCCGCGCGCCGGCCATAATCTGCCGCAGGAGGAGCCGGAGGCGTTTGCGGCTGCGGTGATGGAGTTGGTGAGGCCATAGACTGTCGCCCGTCAAGCAGCCGCCAGCCGATCGAGCAGGGCCAGCATGACCGGTGCATCGGGCATTGGTAGCACCGCGTCGATTCGCTCAAGCAGACGGGATTCCAACAGCGCGTTGCGCGCTTTCCCGATCGTTCCGAGTGGACCGCGGAATCCGTGCTCTTCCCAGGCGAGTTCGAGCAGGCTTTCGCTGAGCAGGACATCGATCAGCTCATCGGCGGCACCATTGATGCTGATCAGGGGATGGGCCGAAAAGGCCGTCGGCCGTGGATAGAGGATCACCGGCTTGGAAGGCGCGCTGGCCTCGACGCGCTTCCAGCGATCGGCGTCCTGCAGCACCCACTCGATCAGCTGGTTTTCGTAGCCGACGATCAAAGGCTGAGCGCCGGCGCCACCGGCCACGTAGTCATCGAACAGTTTGCCCGATGACGGCGGCTTGTAGCCCATGCGGCGGAATACCGTCGCAACGTCGCCGTCGATGCGTCCGAGCTGGTCCAGTGCGATCACGTCGCCGCTGAGCAGGCTTGCCGTGAGCCCTGCAAACATGAAGCCTGAATTGGACTTGTTGGGGTCCGTCGAAACAACGCGTCCGCGGCCGAACAGACCGCTCACTCCCATCGCTTCCCAGGTTTCGCCCGCGATAATCGCCTTGAGCACCTTCAACAAGTCGACGGTATAACGCGGCCCGCCAGCGGGTTCGGCAAAGCCGCCCTTCACCAGGCCATCGGCGATGCGGTCCCAGGAATACAGCACGATCGGCGAATTGAAGATGACCTGGTCGCGCGAAATCTTGACGCCTGAATCCCGCGCCAGCTCGACGAGGACAGAGGATGAGGGCCACAGAAATTGCGGCTTTTGATCAAGCAACGCGCGCTCGCGCACCATCTCGACCGATCCGGCCCGCCGCGCGTCGAGAATAAGCCCGAACCGGCGTTCCAAAAGGTTGCGAACTCGCGCATTGGTGAGGAATCCTTCCTTCTCGCCGCCGGCAAATCCAAATAATCGCTTCGGTTCGCCGAACCGGCCGGCGATTTCGGGGTGTTCGCGCAGATAGATGTAGCCGCCCGTGCCCGCCGCACTGGCGGTGAGCAGTCCAATTCCGAAGGCCCGGCGCGAAATGGCCATCAGGCTCTCCTGTTATTTGGATCGGGCTGTGCGCCGATATCTGGATCGGGTGGAACGCCGATCTTCGATGGCCCGAGGTCCTCGTCAAGCGAACTCTTCAGCAATTTGAGCTCGATGTCGAGGTTGCCGAGATCGGCCTCCTGCAGATTGGTCGCATAATGCGTGAACGCGACATCGAGCCGGTCGATCAGATCGCAGGTAGCGGCAAGCCGGGTCGTGTCGCGCGGGCTGCCCTTCTCCAACAAGGCACAGGCTTCGACGAGTTCGGCCGCGCGCGGCAGGTAGTAAGTCAGGAAGCGCCGCACCCGATCGACGCGCAACGGGTCCTCTTCGACGCCAGCGAAGATCTCGCGGCTAACGCGCGCCAGATGACGGACGCGTTCGGAAACCTTGGGTGTGCGGATCGAGCTGACGGCGACTTCCAGGCGCACCGCAAGCGGCTCGGCATCGGTCAGAAGTCCGCGAGCGAATTCTATTTTGCCCCGCGCAGCCCCGCTGGCATCGAGCCCCTCGAACAGCTGGCGCGGCGAGAGCAAGACCGCCAGGCCACCGCCCGTCGCCGCGCCGATGATGCAGGCAATCCAAAACGGCATGCCAACGCCGATCGCGAGCACCGGCAACAGAACGGCGGCGGTCGCCCCGCCGACGACCCAGTTCATGCCTGACAATGCCGGCGGCATGCTAATTGTACCCCCGCACCGCGCGAAATGCCTCGGCGAGGCTCTTGGTGCCGTCGAACACCCTGCCGCCGGTGAGCCTGGCCAGGTTGTCGAGCTGGCTACGGTCGGCGTCATCGCCGAAGGTGACGCCGAACACCGGCACGCGCCGGCCATCGGCGCGCCATGCGGACTCGAACGTCGACATGGTGCCCTGGCTCTTGCCGTCCGTCATGATGACGATCGCCGGCAAGTGCTGCCCGGCGTCGAGAGCTGGCTTCATGGCGGCAAGCGCCTGCGCGCCGCAGGTGTAGAAATCGGTGCCGCCTCCAGCGTGCAGTTCGAGTGCTCTGGAGAGAAGGCCAGCTTGTTGGGAGTCGTCACCACTCGCTGCTGCGGTCCACAGCACGTGATCGCTGAATGGCAACACCAGGATTTGGTCTTGCTTCGACCATTGAACCAGCACCTCGCGGGTCCGCGCCGGGGTCAGCAGAAATCGCATCGCATCGAGCAGTTGCTGCTCGCCATGGCCTTGCATGCTGCCGGACAGATCGAGACACAACGCGGTGAGCGACGGACGGCGAAGCGCCTCCTGATAGAGCGCCAAGGCCTTTTGTATGACGGCGGGCTCCGGCGGCCGGACCACCGTGAGGGGACGGCTGGGGTCCACATTGCTGTTAGCGTCGGCCTTGATCAAGGCGACGCGTCCAAGCTCGACCCGCCGCCCGGTCGCGGCGATCCGCGCCTGCGTGTCGCTGTTGAGCAAGAAGGCCTGCAGGTCGGCGAAAAAGTTTTCGACGTCCTTGCCGCGCCCGCGATCGACAAAGCCGAGCGGCGAGTCGCCGACCGATACGCCGTCTTCCGGGTAGATCGCGTAAAGCAGCTCTTTTCCGTCGGCGATCAGCTTGTCGTTGGTCTCCTTGATGACGGCCTCGTAGTTCCACATTGCCTGGTAATGCGCGCCGGTTCGTTCGCCGTCGCGGTAGAGATCGGCGAGCCAGCCGCTGGAACCCGAAGAACGTTCGACGCCACGCAGCAGGCCGCGCACGGTGGCGAGCACTTCGGGCTTGTCGAGATCGCCTGAACTCGATGAGGTCAGGCTTGCCGATGCCGGCGGCCAACATCGCCAGATAAGCGGAAGCGCCGGAATTCGATTGGGTCGCGGACGTCATCAGGAATTTCAGGCGACCGCCTTCAACCGCGGCGAGGATGTCCTTTGTCGTCACCTTGGCGCCGATCCAGCCCAGTTCTTGCGCCTCTGACCGCCGCACCCCGAGAATAACCGGCATTTGGGCGATCGACTTGACCGATTTGACACGGCGGGCGGTGTCGAACATGTCGATCCAGATCGATGCCGCGGGCCACACCGCGTCGGCCTCGGGGTCATTGCCGGGTTTGAGCGCCAGCGCAATATCCAGAGAGCCCTGGAATCGCACCGTGCAGTTCGCACGGCGCGATTGGCAGAATTCCTGCACCAGTGGCGCCAGGACATCGTTCTCCGAACCGGATAGAATCGTGAATTGTGGGCTGGGCGCCGAGCAGGAGCCAAGGGTCAGCGCCAAGAGCAGGCCGGCAAAGTATCGGAGCGTTGCGGTGTGCATGTCGGCGACTTTATGCCGGAGACTTCATGTTGGAGAGTTGGACAAGGCCGATTTCAGCTCGTTGGTCAGCTGCGCCATTCGTTGCTCGATTTCGGCGCGCTTCTTGCGTCCCTGGTCCTGGACGTTGAGCACGCCTCCGATCGTATCGATCAGATCCCTGTTGGTTTTTTCAAGCGTCTCGATGTCGACGATACCGCGCTGCGATTGCTTCTCAATCTCAATCGCCTGGGTCTTCATCATCTCCGAGGCCTGCCGCATCATCTGGTTGGTGGCGTCGGTGACGGTCTTTTGCAAGGCAAGTGCGGACTGCTGACGGCTGAGGCCGAGCAGCAGGATCATCTTTTGTTTCCAGACCGGGATCGTGAGTTCAGTGGTCGCCTGCAGGTTCTCGATCAAGGTTTCGTCGCCGGACTGGACGATCCGGATCTGCGGCAACTGCTGGATGCCGATCTGGCGCGCCTGCTGAAGATAGAAGATGCGCTTCTCGAGCCGGTCGAGCGCTTGGGCGGCATCCTGATAGGTTTGTGCCGCCAGCAGCGTGTCGCTGCCTGGGCCCGTTGCCTTTGCGGCCTGTTCCAGCTCGACCAGTTTAGTGCGGCGGAAATCCTCGGCGAAGCTTTTGCCGGCCGTGATATGCGCATCAAGGTCACCGAGCGATGTCTTGGTTTGCTCGTGCAACTCGTCGAGAACGGCGATGTCGCGCCGCAAGGTCTCCTTGTTGCGGTCGAGTTCGACGCAGACGCGGTCGACTTGCGAAGCCACGTCGCCGAATTGTTCGGAGAACCGGCGGAGACGCGATTCCATCGAAGAAAACAGCCGGGCGAGCAGGCCGCTGTCCTTGAGCGTGGCGGGATCGAGCCCGCGCGCCTTGGCCAGGATGTCCGACAACAATTTGCCGGTGGTCCCGAGCTCGCGGTTCTGGGTCTGGGCAAGGATCCGGTCGGCGAATTCTACGACCGAACGCTGCGCGCGATCGCCGAAGGTCACGATGCGCGACCGGTCGGAAATGTCGATCTCTGACTTGATACGCGCGACCGCGGAGGCGTCCATCATGACCGCCGGGACCTTGATGGCTTCGCTCATCGCGCTTCCTCGTTTGTGCATCTTCGTTGACGTGGCGCATGGTGCCGGGGTGTCATTTCGGCAAGATAGCCCAGACAAGCGGACGAATAGATGACAGTCTCTTCGACGTCAGGTGGTTCGGAGCCGTCGGAAATCCAGTCCAATTTCAATAAGGTACGGCCTATCCGCAGGGTCTGCCGGATGGCGCGGTCGAATCCCGACGACTCCTGTGGTTCAATTGTTCCCGAGCCGCGGTATCAGGACAGCAGCCGTGATGGCTTGCCTTGGCTTTGCATCAGCTTGACGGCCCGTTTGTCGAAGGAGAGGAAAATGTCTGCGCCAAGCCAACTTCCTTCGTAGGCGATGACGCCGTCGGCAAAGTCGCCGCCCGCGTCCAGCATGGCCAAGCCGGCTTCAGCTGCAGGCCGATTCACAGCGGCAGTCGAACCATTGATCAATCGGCGTATCGCTTCCGCTATGTCGGTCGCCGAGTTCTTGTAGCCTTGCGAAAGCACCCATACCAGTTCGCACAGCGTGGATATCGATATAGCAACGAGCTCCGCTCTTTCTAACGCAGCTTTGGCGGCGGCGCTTTGCTCGATGTGATCGCCGGTAACGGCCCGAACCAGTATGTTGGTATCGGCCGTGATCTTCATCGTTTGCCGGCCCAACCATCGGCTATGATCTTGTTCATCTCCTCGATCGATAGAGACGGGCCACCCTTGCCACCCTTGCGTCTCAGGAAATCAAAGGCATCCGAAATCTTGCCGGTGGGCCGGGCCGCCTTCACTTCAATCCGTCCATCAGGCAACTTCTCCACGGCGATTTTCTCACCGGGATGTACACCCAGATGCTCAAGCAGGTCCTTGCGCAGCGTGACTTGGCCTTTGGCGGTAACCGTGAGTGTACTCATGGCAAGTCTCGTAATTTGCTCCATTAGCAATGTAAGGCAAAAAAGCCTTACTATCAAGGGTCATGGAAAGAATCCCCGACGACACGCTCACTCCCGCCGCGGGCTGAGCTTCCAGGTCACAGCGACAATGGCTGTGGTCATCAAGGCGCTGATGACGGCGGCAGAGGGGACAGACAGCGCCAGCACCGATGTTCCGGCCCATCCGATCGAGGAGAAGGCTTCCGCGAAGGTCGCAAGGCGCGAGGAGGTCTGGCGGCGGCGGAACTGGCTGCGCTTCGCCTGTACCCGAAACCAGAGCTGGATAGCAGTAGCGCAAGCCGCACCGATCATGATGCCGCAGGCGGTGACGGCCGCCTGCAGCGGCGCGGCCAAGACGAGCGCCATGACCAGCGGCGCGAAAATCACGCCGATCGCAATCAGCACCACCTCGATCTTGGCGCGGATCACGCGCGAGCGCGACAGCGGCGCGGTTGCGACCAGATCGGCGGCGTCTTCGCCCGAAATCGTCAGCCAGGCCAAGCCGCCCGCGAGCTGGCCGGCCGCCATCACGATGACCGGGGTGACCAGCACGATCGCCGCGGAACGGTCGGAAAAGCTCCGCCACAGCAGCACTGCCGGCGGCACCAGATAGAGCAGCTGCATCAGCGTCTGCGAGATCAGCCAGGGATCGCGCCGCAGCAGCACGAACTCCTTTCGCCGCATCGCCTGTTGTCGCGAGCCGCCGCGAAACGCATTTGCACCGCGAATCCAACGCCTGGGGGCGCCCTGCGCCGCGGCGCTGACGGCGGTGTCGGCAAAGCGCGGCGAAAAGATCGACATCACGACGCCGAGCAGCAGGAGGCTTGCGGACAGCAACAGCAGCAGCGCTTCGGTGTCGCCGAGCAGCGCCCGCGCCGGCCACCAGACGATGCTGTCGGCGCCAGGGGCGTATGCCGCTGCAGCATCCGAGGTCAGGACCGCGAAGCGCGATAGCGTGCCGTAGGACAGGATCGCGGCGATCTGCAGCGCGATGACAAAGCCGGCGCCGATGATCGCGGCGAGGACTTGTGCGACCAGCCGCGTCCGCGCCGGGCCGATCAGGCGGAACAGCGCGATGGTGACCGCGATCGCGAGCGCGGCCGCCGATATGCCAACCGCGATGACGACGCCGAAGGCTGAAAACCATCTGGCGCCGCCGCCGAGCACGAGCACGTCGACGAACGGCGTCGAGAACAACAGCGCCATGCCGGTGACAACAAGCGCGATCGCGGCGATGCGGATCGAGAAGATGTTGGCGAGTTTCGCGGGCGAAGACATGATCAGGTCGAGATCGGCGCGGGCATAAAATACGCGCGTCACCGATTCGATCGCCTGCGACAGCATCAGGGCCCAGGCCAGGAAGATCGTCGCCGTCATGACGATGAGTGAGGATATGTCGAGCGGCGCCTGCAGATTGGCGAACCGGCCGGTCACGGCCCAGGCCGGTAGATGCATGACGGCGGCGAACAGGATCAAGCCCACGACGGCGGTGCGCTTTCGCCCGCGCCGCCCGCCGGTCATCATGGCGAGCCATTCGCGCCAGGCGAGCTTGAGCTCATGCCGGGCAAACCAGGAAAGCGCAGTGGCCGAGCTCATGCGGCGTCGGCCTTCACATCAACCAGTGCGATGAACAGATCCTCGAGGCTGGTGTTGGTGCGGCCGTTCTGTTGCCGCAACTCGGTCAGCGTGCCCTCGGCGACCAGCTTCCCCGACGCGATGACGCCGATGCGGTCGGCCATGCGTTCAGCGACCTCGAGAATATGCGTGGTCATGATCACGGTGCAGCCGGCGCGGACGCGTTCCCCCAAGAGCCCCTTGACGTGACGGGCAGACACCGCGTCAAGCCCGGTCAAAGGTTCGTCGAGGATGATCAGGCGGGGATCGTGGACCAGCGCGCCTGCGAGCGCGACCTTCTGGCGCATGCCCTTGGAAAATCCCTCGCAGCGCTCGTTGAGATGCGGCGCAAGACCGAGCGAGCCCAGAAGCTCATGCGCGCAAGCTTGCGAAATCCTTGGCTCGATGCCCCAGAGACCGGCGACGAATTCGAGATATTCCAGCGGCGTCAATTTGTCGTAGATCATCGGCTCGTCGGATACCCACGCCATCACCTGCTTGGCGGCGACCGGTTCGCGCAACGCGTCGATGCCGAAGATCCCGACCGATCCGGCGTCGGGCCGCAGAAGCCCAGCGACCATGCGCAGCGTCGTGGTCTTGCCGGCACCGTTGGGTCCGACGAGGGCGTAGAACTCGCCGGCACGGACGGTGAGATCGAGCGCGTCGACCGCGGGGCGGTCAAAACGCTTTGTTAACCCTCGCACTTCAAGCGCGGATGGTCCGGGCTTCATGAAATCGTCACCGTCACGGTTTGCGTTGCACGCGAACATGGACCGAAGATGTTTCGGCACGGTGAATCCGGGGCGCAAATTCCGAAAATGACGATCAGCGCTTTATTGACAGGGATCGGCGCTTTGGGCTGAATGAGCACCGGACGATGTGCAATCTTTCAGCGTTTCGGTGAAGGAGCGCGAGAGACAGGGCGCTAGAAGGCGATCAGGAGAATTGCCGCGCGCCCAGGGAGGGAGGCAAATGCTGGACTTCGTTCAGCAGTTGGTGAGTGGTATTGCGCTCGGCTGCGTTTACGGCCTGATCGCGCTTGGTTTCGTCCTGGTCTACAAGGCCACCGAAGTCGTCAATTTCGCCCAGGGTGACCTGATGATGCTGGGCGGATTCTTCGCCTTCACGTTCATCGGTATTTTGGGGCTCAATTACTGGATCGGCTTCGCCGCCGCGGTCCTCACCATGGCGCTGTTCGGCGTGCTGGCGGAGCGGCTGGTGGTGCGTCCGATCCTGGGTTATCCGCAATTCTCGATCATCATGGCAACCATCGGGCTCGGCTATTTCCTGCGCTCGGTGGCCGGCATGATCTGGGGCACCGACGACTTCAAGATCGAGACGCCGTTCAGCGAGGGCGTGTTGCGGTTGGGCAGCCTGGTGCTGGCCTATGACAAGCTCTCGGTGATCGCGGCAACCATCATCCTTTGCGCCCTGCTTTATCTCTTCTTCAACAAGACCACGCTTGGGACGGCCATGCGAGCCAGTTCCGAGAACATGCTGGCCGCCTATTACATGGGCATCCCGGTCAAGCGCGTGGTGTCGATCGTCTGGGCGATCAGCGCGGCGGTCGCGACCTGCGCCGGCGTCTTGCTCGCGCCGATCACCTTCATCCATTCCAATGTCGGCCTGGTGCTGGGGCTGAAAGCGTTTCCGGCCGCCGTGCTCGGCGGCTTCGGCTCGATCCCCGGCGCAGTCGTTGGCGGCGTCCTGATCGGCGTGATCGAGAGCATGGCCGGCTTCTATTTGCCGGAGGGGTGGAAGGACGTCGCGCCCTACATCGTGCTGCTGCTGGTGCTGTTGCTCAAGCCGGAGGGCCTGTTCGGCCTTCCCATGCGCAAGAAGGTCTGAAGCATGCGATTCTTGTTCAAGACCGATTATGAAGATGACATCCGACTGTTCCCGCATGCGGGTCATTTGCTGTCCTACGGCACGCTCTTGATCCTGCTGGCGATCGCGCCGTTCGTTCTCTCAAGCTACATGGTCAGCCAGCTGGTGTTTGTCTGCATCTACGCCACCGTCGGCGTGGCGCTGTTGATCCTCACCGGCTTCACCGGGCAGGCCTCGCTCGGACATGCGGCCTTTCTCGCCATCGGCGCCTATACCGCCGCCTATCTGCAGCAGTTCAACGTCCCCTTTCCGGCGTACTTCCTTGCCGCCGGGCTATTGACCGGCGTCATCGGCGCCATCGTCGGATTTCCGGCGCTGCGGCTGCAGGGCATTTATCTCGTCATCGCCACGATTTCCTTTGCCTTCATTGTCGAGGAAATCCTGGCGCGGTGGGAAAGCGTCACCCATGGCAACGAGGGCATGCGGGTCAAGACCATCGAGTGGCTCGGTACGCAGGTGTCGCGCGACAGTCCCGCCTTCTATTTCCTTTGCGTTGCGGTCTTGATCCTGACCATCGTCGGCGCGTTGAACCTGTTGCGCTCGCCGACCGGGCGCGCCTTCATCGCGATCCGCGACAGCGAGACGGCCGCGCGCAGCATGGGCATCAACGTCTCGCTCTACAAGGTGAAGTCGTTTGCGATCAGCGCGGCCATCACCGGCTTTGCCGGCGTGCTGTTCGCCCACAAGCTCTCCTTCATCAGCCCGGAAATGTTCACCCTGCAGCTCTCGATCGAGTTCATCATCGTGATCCTGATCGGCGGCACCTTCAGCCTGCACGGCGCGGTGCTGGGGGCGATCTTCATCGTGATGATCGATCCGTTCCTGACCTATCTGAAGGACGACATGCCAGGCCTGATCGGCGGTCTTGCCGCCGCGCTCGGCGCAGGAAGCGCGCGCGCCGCGCATGTTCAAGACAACGTCGCGGCCTTTGCCTCGGCGAACGGCCTGAAGGGCGCGATCTACGGCGTCATCATCGTACTGTTCGTGCTGTTCGAGCCGCTCGGCCTCTACGGCCGCTGGCTCAAGATCAAATTATTCTTCCAGCTGTTCCCGCTCTACAAGCGCGCCACCTTCAGGCGGCAGAAAATCTATGTGAAATCGGAGCGGAACCGATGAGTTATTTCCGCGCCGAAAATCTCTCGCTGCATTTCGGCGGCCTGAAAGCCGTCGACGCCGTCTCCTTCGCGGTCGAGAAGGGCGAAATCCTCTCGATCATCGGGCCGAACGGCGCCGGCAAAAGCTCGATCTTCAATTTGATCTCGCGCATTTATTCCCCGACCTCGGGAAAAATCTTCTTCGAGGACCAGGACATCACCAGCGAGCCTGCCTACGGCATCGCCAGGCTTGGCATCGCCCGCACCTTCCAGAACATCGAATTGTTCGCGAACGCGACCGTGCTCAGCAACCTCCTGGTCGGCCGGCACCGGCATTCCACCACGCAACTCTGGCAGGAGCTGCTGTTCCTGCCGAGCGTGCGCGCGAATGAGAAGGCCCATCGCCGCCGTGTCGAGCAGGTCATCGAATTTCTCGATCTGGAACCTTATCGCGACAAGCTGATCTCGGGGCTGCCTTACGGCGTCCGCAAGGTCATTGAGCTCGCCCGCGCGCTCTGTTCCGAACCAAAACTGATCCTGCTCGACGAGCCGTCCTCCGGGCTGAACGTCGAGGAAACCGACGACATGTCGTTCTGGATCAGGGACATGAAGTCCGAGCTCGGCATCACCGTGGTCATGGTCGAGCACGACATGACGTTGGTCAATCGTGTTTCCGATCGGGTAATTGCGCTGAATTATGGACGCGTGCTGGCGATGGGAACGGCGGCCGAAGTGCAGCACCATCCCGACGTCGTTGCTGCCTATCTCGGCGCTTGAAGAGGATGCCATGAGCGCGCCCGACATCATCCTCAAACTCAGCAACATCGAGAGCTATTATGGGCCGTTCATGGCGATCAGGGGCATCAGTCTCGAGGTCCGGCGCGGACGGATCGTGACGCTGTTGGGCGCCAACGGCGCCGGCAAGACCACGGTGCTGAAGACGATTTCCGGCATTCTCGATCCGCAGAAGGGCTCGATCGAGTTCATGGGCAGGCCGATCCAGCGCATGGAGGCCGACAAGATCGTGCGGCTCGGCCTCAGCCACGTGCCGGAGGGGCGCGAGGTGTTTCCGTTCCTCTCGGTGCGCGAGAATTTGATGATGGGCGCCTATCCGCGCCGGGATCGCGATGGGGTCGCAGACGACCTGGAACGAGTCTACGGATACTTTCCGCGCCTGAAGGAGCGGCTCGATCAACCGGCTGGTCAGCTTTCCGGCGGCGAACAGCAGATGCTGGCGATCGGGCGCGCGCTGATGAACCGGCCGACATTGCTGCTGCTGGATGAGCCTTCGCTCGGCCTGTCCCCGATCTTGGTGAAGGAAATTTTTGAGATCATCCGGCGGGTCAACGAAGAGCAGGGCATGTCGATCCTTCTTGTTGAACAGAACGCCAGGGTGGCGCTTCAGACCGCGCATTACGGCTATGTGCTCGAGATCGGCCGGGTCGTCATGAACGATACCTGCGAGCGGCTGATGGATTCCAAGGATATCCAGGAGTTTTACCTTGGCGCCAAGGAAGCCGGCGCGCGGGGCGAGCGGCGCTGGAAAAAGAAGAAGACTTGGCGTTGAGCAAGACTTGGCGTTGAGCAAGACTTGGCGTTGAGCAGCGCTTGGCATTAAGGACGTGGTATTTGAAAGCGATTTGGCGTTAAATACCAACTCCTGCTTCGGACAACAGTACCGGTCGCAAGAGCCGGCATGCCGAAGCGGGTAAGGCGAGAGGAGGGAATGGCATGGCCGGACCGGCGGTGCTGACGGTCGCCGACACGATCGCGAAAAGCTTTCTGCTTGCGGTCGAGACGCGCGGCGATAGATCTGCGATCCGCGAGAAGAAATTCGGCATCTGGCAACCGACCAGTTGGCGCGAATGGCTGCAGATATCGAAGGAAATCGCCCATGCGCTGCACGCGGTCGGCTTTTTGCCCGGCGATTTCGCTTCCATCATGGCCAATGCGGTGCCGGAATGGGTGTTTGCCGATATGGGCATTCTCTGCGCCGGTGGCGTTTCATCCGGCATCTATCCAACCAACTCGGCGATGCAGGTCGAGTACCTCGTCAACGATTCCCGCACCAAAGTGATCTTCGTCGAAGACGAGGAGCAGCTCGACAAGATCCTGACCTGCCGGTCTCGCTGTCCGACCCTACAACGGATCGTCGTATTCGACATGGAAGGCTTGAGCGGCTTTTCCGATCCCAGGGTGATGTCGCTCGCCGAGTTCTCAGCGCTCGGGCGTAACCACATGATCGGCCGAGAAGCGCTGTGGCAGGACATGATTGCGAGCCGGGGGCCGAATGACCTTGCGATCCTGGTCTACACCTCCGGCACGACCGGCCCGCCGAAGGGCGCGATGCATGCCAACCGCAGCGTCACGCACCAGATGCGCCACGCCAACGAACTGTTTCCCTCGACCGACCGCGAGGAGCGGCTGGTGTTCCTGCCGCTCTGCCATGTCGCCGAGCGGGTTGGCGGCTACTATGTCTCGCTGGCGTTGGGGTCGGTGATGAATTTTGCCGAGAGCCCGGAAACGGTGCCCGACAATCTGCGCGAGGTGCAGCCCACTCTGTTTCTCGCGGTGCCGCGCATCTGGGAGAAGTTCTACTCCGGCATCACCATTGCATTGAAAGACGCGACCGCGTTGCAGAACTGGGCCTATCGCCGCGCGCTCGCGATCGGCTATCGAATGGCCGATTGCAGGCTGCAGGGCGAGACACCGTCCCTGTCGCTGCGGCTTGCCAACCGGCTCGCCTATTGGCTGGTGTTCCGCAACATCCGCCGTATGCTTGGGCTCGACCGCTGCCGTCTCGCCTTTACCGGGGCTGCGCCGATCGCGCCGGATTTGATCCGCTGGTATCTCGCGCTCGGTATCGATATGCGCGAGGTCTATGGCCAGACCGAAAATTGCGGTGTCGCGACCTTGATGCCGTCGGACCGGATCAAGCTCGGCTCGGTCGGCAAGGCGGTGCCGTGGGGCGAGGTTGCGCTCTCGCCGGAAGGCGAAATCCTGATCAAGGGCGACTTTCTGTTCATGGGCTATCTGAACCAGCCGGAAAAAACCGCGGAGACCGTCGACGTCAGGGGATGGCTACATACCGGCGACGTCGGGACCATGGACAATGAAGGTTTTGTCAAGATCACCGATCGGATGAAGGACATCATCATCACCTCCGGGGGCAAGAACATCACGCCGTCCGAGATCGAGAACCAGCTCAAATTCTCGCCTTACGTTTCCGACGCGGTGGTGATCGGCGACAAGCGGCCCTACCTCACCTGCCTGGTGATGATCGATCAGGAGAATGTCGAGAAATACGCCCAGGACCACGACATTCCCTTCACCAATTACGCGAGCCTGTGCCGCGCACCGGAAATCCAGGACCTGATCCAGCGCGAGATCGAGGCTGTCAATGCCAACGTCGCACGCGTCGAGACCATCAAGAAATTCTTCCTGATCGAACGTCAGTTGACGCCGGAGGACGAGGAACTGACGCCGACCATGAAGCTGAAGCGGAATTTCGTGAACAAGCGTTACGCCGCCGAGATCGACGCCATGTATCGCGACCGGGCGGCGGCGTAAATCGAAAAGCGTGAAAAAAGCGAAGGACAAGAGGTCCATCCCTTCGCGCAACAAGGGCCAGGGAAACCAAACGAGGAAGAGGAGGAGTGGAATGTCGACATCGTTCAAGGCGCTCGGCCTTGTTTTCGGCGCACTTGCGCTGACGCATCTGCCGGCCACGGCCCAGACGACCAAGGTTACCAATGAAGGCATCTCGGCGAACGAGATCGTGATCGGCACCCATCAGGATTTGTCGGGTCCGATCAAGGTCTGGGGCGTGCCGGTTTCCAACGGCATGAAGATGGCGGTCGAGGAGATCAACGCGGCCGGCGGCATCAATGGCCGCAAGCTCAAGATGATCCTCGAGGACAATGGTTACGACCCGAAGAAGGCGGTGCTGGCGTCGCAAAAGATGGTTGAGCGCGACAAGATCTTCGCCATGATCGGGCCGATGGGGTCGCCGACCGTGCTCGCGGCGCAGGACATTCTGTTCGATGCCGGCGTGTTGCAGCTGTTCCCGCTGACGGCGGCCGAATTCACCTTCAAGTTCGATCCGGCAAAGGCGCAGGAACGGCTGAAGTTCAATAACCTCTTGCCCTATGTCGAGAGTACGCGTGCCGCGCTCAAATACATGATGGATTGGAAGAGTTTCAAGAAGCCCTGCATCATGCACCAGGATGACGAGTACGGCAAAAACGTGCTTGACGGCTTCACCCAGCAGCTCGATGCGATGAAGGTGCAGCCGGCCTCGATCACGAGCTACAAGCGCGGCGCCTCCGACTTCTCTGCCCAGGTCGCCAAGATGAAATCCGACGGCTGCGATCTGGTGGTGCTTGGCACCATCATTCGCGAAACCATCGGCGCGATGAGCGAGGCCAGGAAGCTCGGCTGGGACGTGACCTTCCTTGGAGCGACGCCGACCAACGTGCTCGAGGTGCCGACGCTCGGCAAGGATGCGGTCGAGGGACTCTACGCCGCGTCGGGCTTCGAAATTCCCTATGAGGACACCGCCAGGGGCAAGGTGAAGGACTGGCTGGCGAACTACAAGAAGATGTTCCACACCGATGCCAATACGCAGGCGATCATCGGCTATAACGCGGTCGAAACCTTTGCCTTTTATGCGGAGAAGGCCGGCAAGGACCTGACCGGCCAGAAGATGCTCGAGTTCGCTGGAGTCGGGCGAGAAGTTCAACGACATCTTCAGTTCGCCGCCGACCAAGTTCTCCAAGACCGATCACCTCGCTAACACCATCACGCAGGTGCAACAGATCCAGCACGGCCGCTGGGTGCTGGTGAAGGACAATCTGATGTTCTAGAGCATGATCCGGAAAAGTGGGAACCGGTTCTCCGAAGGGAAGGGATCATGCCCAAACCAAACAGATTAGATCATGATCCAATTCAATCTAATCGGATCATGATCTAATCGTCGAAAGCTAAAGGGGCTGCGCGGGAACCGCGCGGCCCTTTTGATTGTCGACCTCAATCAGAGGTCGATGCAAATACGGGCGCGGCCGACGAACACTCGACTACTTCTGCTTCTGCAATATCTTCATCAGCAGGTCGCCGCCGAGGACCGCCGGCTCCCGGGGCGGAAGATAGGTTACTCCGGCCGCCCGGGCGAACTCGGCTGTGGTGCCTCGGGTCTGCAAGTCAGAGAGCACTTTGTTGACGGCGACGAGAAGGTCCGGGTCGCTCGCCAGCCCGACATAGCCGCGATTGGCGCCGATCGGATAATAATAGCCGGAACCAGTGAGCCTGGTGTCGGAATGGGCAACGCGATAGGCGTCGAACCGGCGCAGGTCCAGAAGCGTCGCGTCGAACTCGCCGCGCTCCAACGAACCCAGCAGATCGCTCCTGCCGGCGACCAAATGGGTAATGTCGTCGATCAGCCGTCCGTTGCCGAAATTCATCAGAATGGCATCTGCAAGCGTACCGCTTTCGATTCCAATCCGCAGTGCCGCAAGGTCGTCGATATTGGTGATCCGGCGGTCGCGCGCCTTTGCGCCGAGCACGACGGTCAGCGGCGAGTAGATATAGGGCTGGCTTGGCGCAAGCACGCCAAGCGGAACGCGGTGCTTGCGGTCATCGCGCGTGGCGCCTTCGAAATCGGGCAGCTTTGCCGTCTTCACACCGGGCACGACGAGGGAATCGCTGGTCAAGGCATAGCTGCCGACCAACGCGCAGCGGCCGTCCGAGAGCAGCGCATTTGCCTCAAGCGCCGGGCTTGAATCTTCATCCAACTTGCTTTCGAACCACTGGATCTTGAGCGGCCTGCCGAGCTGTTTTGCGATCGCCTCGGCGAGTGCGACATCGAAGCCGCTATCGGGCGCGCCTTTATGATGGGCCGAAAGCGGAGGCAAATCCTCGTCGAGACAGACCTTCAGCGCCTCGTCGGCGGCGGCCGGCATGGCTGAAATCGCGGTGAGAAGCGCGGCCTGCAGCAGGATCGCGTGGAGATCCGTCAGCCGCTTTCTCATGGTTTTCTCTGGCTTGAGATGTACGCCCATAGGCTTGCGATTTCCTCGTCGCCAAGAAGGTCGCCCCACGGCGGCATCTTGTTGTTCTTGCCCAGTTTCACGGTGCTGACAAAGCGGTTCCTGTCGTTGGGGAACCGGCGCAGATCGGGTGTGATCGTGCCGGGGTTCAACATGCCTGGACCGTGGCAGTGCGAGCATCTCTCGGCGTAGATCGCCTTGCCATGATCGACCTTGTCCTGATCGATTTTGGCCTGATCGATGTCGGCGGTTTGTTGCGCGTTTGCACGCTGCGTCGCGATCTCTGCGATGACCGTAATGATGACGGCGGCGAAACACGCCGCCGTCCAACCGAAACGTCCTTCAATCACGCGCAAACCGCCTACCGGGGCTTGACTGCGAACACCCAGAGCGATCCGCCGGCCGGCACGCTGGCCAGCCGCTCATCGCCGGAAAATATCGAGTAGACGCCGCCATAGCCGCTGTTCACGGCGACATATTGGACACCGTCCTGCTGCCAGGTCACCGGTTGTCCTTCGATCCCCGAGCCGGTCTGGAACTGCCACAGCTTTTTGCCGCTGTCGGCATCGAACGCTTCGAACTCGCCGGTCAACTGGCCGGAGAACACGACCCCGCCCGCGGTCGACAGCACGCCGGAGAAGCGCGGAATATCGCTCGGCACTTCCCACTTGGTCTTTCCTGTGAGGGGGTCGATAGCGGAGAGATGCCCGCGCGGTCCATTACCCCACTCCCACAAATCGGTCAGGTCCATGCCGAGATACCATTCGCCAGCCTTGTACGTGGCCGGCTCCGTCTTGTAGTGGCCGCCGAAAGCCAGCGTGTTGGCGTAGGCGAGACCGGTCTGCGGATTGAACGACATCGGCTCCCAGTTTTTGCCGCCGAGAAGGGACGGGAAGACCACGACCTTCTTGCCTTCGCGAGCATCCCTTGAGACGTCGGTTTCAATCGGTCGGCCGGTCTTCATGTCGATGCCGGTCGCCCAGTTCACCTTCACATAAGGATTGGCGGCGAGCAGTTTCCCGTTGGTCCGATCCAGCACATAGAAGAAACCGTTGCGGTTCGCATCCATCAGGACCTTGGTCGGCTTGCCCTCGACGGTGAGATCGGCCAGCACCATCTCGGCGACGGCGTCATAATCGAACGGATTGTTCGGCGAGAACTGATAGTGCCATTTGATCTTGCCTGTTTTCGGCTCAAGCGCGAGAACCGAGCAGGTGAAGAGGTTGTCGCCCGGTCGCACCGCCGCGTCGAACGGCCCGGGGTTGCCGACGCCCCAATAAACCGTGTTCAGTTCAGGATCGTAGGAGCCAGTGATCCAGGTCGATCCGCCGCCGAGTTTCCAGGTATCTCCCTTCCAGGTATCGCCGCCGGGCTCATCGGGGCTGGGTACCGTATTAGTGCGCCATAGATGCTTGCCCGTCTGCGGATCCCATCCATCGATGAAACCGCGGGTGCCGAATTCCGCACCCGAGATGCCGGTCAGCACCACCCCGTCGGCGACCAGCGGTGCCACCGTCATCGAATAGCCTTCCTTGATGTCGGCCGCTTTCTGACGCCAAAGCTCCTTGCCGGTCTTGGCGTCGAGCGCGATGACATTGGCGTCGAGCGTGGTGCGGAACAGCTTTCCATCGAAGATCGCGGCGCCGCGGTTGATAATACCGCAACACACGATACGCGGTGTTTCCGGCGGATACTCGACCTTGGTCTTCCAGATCTGCTTGCCGGTCTTGACGTCGACCGCCATCGTGGCGTTGTGGGTCGTGACATAGATGACGCCCTGATAGACCAGCGGCTGCGATTCCTCGCTTCGGTCGTCGGCATAACTGTAGTTCCACACCGGCACCAGGTCCTTGGCGCTGTCCCGGTTGATCTGGGTCAGCGGACTGAACCGCTGCAGATTGTAACCCATGCCGTAATTCAGGACGTTCGATGTGTCAGTCGCGCCCTTGCTCAATTGATCGGCGGTCTGAGCGCTCACACCGAACGGAGCAAGGATCGCAAGACAAGCGGCAGCGACGACGCGTTTCATTGGTTGCCTCCCTACGATCTCTAACGGATCTGCATCGATGGTATCGTTGGAGAAACGACGGCGTCAATCAGAGGTCGAGGCAAATGCAAAAAGAGAAGATTCGTTTCGTCATCTTTTCGCCAAACGAATACTTTGCGAGTTCCCGATGCGGTGCAACATCTCAGGTGATGCAAATTCAACCCGCCACGCGCCAGAGCCGTGTCGGTTCCGATTAGATCGGAACGGAGGCTCTAGCTTAGCTTGAGTGACCAAAGCTGGTGTAGATGTGTCAAGTTTGCGCGGCGCAACATGGCTCGTCGGTCTGCGGCGAAGCCTCGCTAGTTTTTTGCTTTGATGCGTTTTCTTGGACAGCGGACCGGGGCCCACTTCGCTGGAAAACGCTCTATTACAAGCGCAATTAAGCGCCAGCGCTGTTCAACGCGCGCCAAGCGCGACGCCCAAATTCACCGGCCGCAGCGCGCTGGCGTTGCAGCGCCAGCCGCCGTCGGTCTTTTGAAATGCAAATGCCTTTTCGATTCTGATCCGGTGCGACACCGGAAAACTGTCCCGGCTGGCCGGTGCCGACTGCGCCTGCGCGTTACCGGCTTTCAGATCCCAGCAGGTGCCGGTGCAGTTGGATGCGACCGGGCTGCAGACCGCGAAGGGAGAGAGCACGATCATTTCGACCCCGGCGGTCACCAGCGCGTTCTGCTCGGTGACCTGGCTGTCGATCTCGAACACCCGGATGGTCCTGAGGAAGTCGCCGCAGCTATTGGCGATGTGGATTTGCGCGACGCAGAGATCGACGGCGTCGGCATTGGGTAGCGGCGAGGCGAGGCGCCGTCCGAAGATCCTTCGCGGGACGCCCTTGGCGGCGGCGATCTCCGCAGCCTTCCCGCTCATGAATTCCGCAAGACAACTCTCCGACGGCGACAGCTCCTGCAACGGTACATTGTCCTTGCCGGCGAGATTGCATTTGCGGTCGCGATCTCTGGTCCACCGCGCGTATTCGGCGAACGCCTCTTTGGCTTGGTCCTCCCCGAGTTTTGCGATGAGCGCGAGCACGTGGGCATTGAGTTCGGATTCCGCGATCTGTAGCGACGGATCGCCGCAGATCAGCGCGCCGGCGGCGTTGTTCGCGGCCAGGCAATCGAAATTCGGGTCGAGCAGGATCGCGGTCCGCTCCTCGGTTTCCCTCAACAGGCACGCTTTGACCGCGTCGATGTCGTCGAAGCGCACCGGCTCGGATACGAGAATCCCACAGCTTGAATTGCGGTCCCTAACCCATTGCGCGTTTTCCTCGACCGCCATCAGGCGGTCGGGAATCCGGCTCAGCCGCTCCTGAGTCGCGCTGCTCAGCTTTTCGCCGGCGGCACCAAGTTCGAGGTCGGCGCAGAACAATTGATTGGCCGGGTCCTTGTGTCGTTCGCAATGATTTTGCGCAAACAGCGGCAGCTTCTGGCTGATCGAATGGTCGGGGGCGGCGGTCTCCTCCGCGCATGCGGGATGGGCGAGGCCGAGTTGGATCGCAACAAGCGTCGACCAAATCGCGCGCATTCTAAAGCTCGCCCCCGATGCAGACATCACGGCGAGGACACTAGCTTCGGAAACGGCGCGGCGAAACGAAATTATGCGCCGGACCTGGCGGGGTCCTCTAGTTGGAAGCGGCGATCAAGCCGGGCTGGGCGGTCGGATCGGACGACACGGCGGGGAGCGAGCCGCGATCCGGCAGGCTCGCCAGCAGCGGATCGGCATATTTCATCAGCCCGGATTGGTCGATCACAAACATCGGCCGGTAATTGCGGACGTAGTTGTCCTCGATCATCGCCATGCGCCGGTTGTCGAGCATCAGCCAATGCCCATCGAGCCGCGCTGCCGCGACGGCGTGGTCGTCGCCGCTAAGGGTGTCGCGCAGGATGACGATGCGCAGGTCGTCGGCGGCGATGCCGGCCTCGAGCAAGGCAATATATTTCGCGATCGCGTAGTCCTCGCAATCGCCGGCACGACGGTAAAAGGTGACGAGCGGCGAGCTCCAGACGTCGACCTCGCCGTATTGGGCGAGATCGCTCATCGGGTGGATCGCCAGATTGATCGCGCGATTGATCTCGCCTAGACGGGCGCGGCCGTCGCGGGCCCGGCCGCTATCGACGATGGAGAGGAATTGCAGCGCGGCGGGCGAGGCGCAATTGTCGCGGTCACCGTCGCAAAGCGCGAGTTGCACCCGTTCGTCGTCGAGCTTGTGCGCAACGCCCAGCCATTTGTCGCGCAAGCCTCCGGCATAAACCGGAGTGCTGGAAAGTCCGAACGGCTCAGCGGATGGCCCGGCCACTTCCAGCGCCTGGTAAGAATCCAGCGTGCCCGCACTCACCCCAGCGATTGGCCCGAACCAGACCAAGACGCACACAAGTGCTGCAGCGCGCAACGCGTGCCGGTGACCAAATAGCCCCATCTGACGCCTCTTGTCCGGGCATCGCGCGGCGGGTTTGGCCTGCGCGTGACTGGATCGTTTCGGCCGCGATGATGGAAGAGGGGGCTTTTATTCCGCTTAAGACCGGCCTTGCGAGCGGGAGAGCTCGAAACAGGCTGAAGTCCTCCTCGCCGGTTTGCCGACAATTTTAGGCACTCGGCTCCGGCACGGCCGCGAACCGGTCGCGAACGACCTGAAGCTGCATTCAGAGGTTGTGCGGACGCCGATTTCCGCTGGTTATGGCTAATTTGCATCAATTTGGCGGTTTTGTTGTCCAGATTACAATTATAGCTCGGAAATTAGCGCAGTATCCTGCAAGAAAATGCAGGTACAAGATGATGAAAGTATTGACAAAAGAACATAATCCTTGCACTGCATTCATCGATCCAGATTCCACGTCTAAATACATGACAATACTGATAAGATGGACGAGGAATACTTAGCCCTATCGCAGCTTTGAGAAGAACTCCGGCGCCTCGCGCCTCTTTAGCTAGAGTCACACAAGCTAGGGATGGTTTCGCAACGCGGCTGCTGATGATATGCACGCTTAGACCTTGAATTTTAAATAGTTATTAACCATTCGCGGTGCGCCCCTTTGAATTACGTTGGCAAATTTGACGCCACGCTTTTTTCTGATGACCCGGGTGCGCATTCCCCAGCGTATTTCCACGTCGATCACGTGCCCGCGCACGCCCCTGCGGATGCGATCCTGGTTTCCGACGCGCAGCTTCTGTTCCACGGCGATTTCAAGCGATCCGGCGTCGATCTGATCCTTTCCAACGACGACCGCGAATTCGTCCTGCACGACTATTTCAAGGGCGAGAAGCGCGCCGCGCTGGCCTCGCCCGACGGCGCCCACCTGACCGGCGACCTCGTCAACGCGCTGACCGGCGAAGTGCAATATAGCCAGGCCGGCGGCGCCGTCGTCGATCACCAGGTGATCGGCCACATCACCAAGCTTCAGGGCAGCGCGACTGCGATCCGCAACGGCGTCTCGATCATCCTGAACATGGGTGACAACGTCGAAAAGGGCGACGTCGTGCAGTCCGGCTCGGACTCGACGCTCGGCGTCACCTTCATCGACGGCACCGTGTTCGGCCTGTCGTCGAATGCGCGGATGGTGCTCAACGAGATGGTCTACGATCCCAACGGGTCGAACAACTCCTCGCTGCTCAGCCTGGTGGCAGGGACCATCACCTTCGTCGCCGGCGAGACCGCCAAGCACGGCGATATGAAGATCGACACGCCGGTCGCGACCATGGGCATCCGCGGCACCGCGGTGCTGGTCGAGATCGACTTCACGGTTCCGGGTCAGGGCGCAACCCCCGATGCCAAGTTCCAGGTTCTGGTCGAGCCCGACGGCACCACCGGATCCTACATCTTGTTCGACAAGATCACGCTGCAGCCGATCGCGATGGTCAACACTGCCGGACAGCAGATCAATATCAGCAATGGCGTCATCAGCCAGTCATCGACCCCGCTGTCGCCCGATATCCAGAAGCTGATCACCGATGTGTTCTCGCTGAAATTTTCCGATGCGAATACAAATACGAAAACGACTACCGCCCAGACCGATACAATCAATCCGGACCTGTTCGGGCCGACGTTCAAGCTCGCGAGCGGCGCGATCGCGACGCCGGTCTTTCTGATCGTCAACCCCGGCAGCGGCAATGACCCAGCCTCGTCGAATCCGAACGGGGGACTGAGCCTGCAGCACATCCCCGGCCCGCCGATAGTCGTCAGCCTCGACGCGTCGGGCAAGCCTACGACCGGCTTCGGCGTGACCGAGCTTGCCGGGAAAACCGGTGACGCTACCGACCACGATATCGTTGTCGGCAAGGTCAACTTTGCCGACATCAACGCCGGCGACCAGCCGACGGTGAAGGCGGACTTCTCTTCTTTCACCTACCAGAACGCCCAGCACCAGGACGTCACCGCGAAGCTGAACGCCCCGCAACTCGCCGACATCGCCAAGACCGCAATCAAGCTCGTCGTTGTTCCGGATTCCGGCAACAACAACAACGGCAATTCGACCTTGACCTATAGCGTTCCGGACAAGGCGTTCGACTTCCTTGCCGCCGGCGAGACCTTGACGCTGACTTATCTTGTGCGCGTCGACAACAATTACGCGCCGAGCGACGAATTTACCATCGTTCCGATCACGATCACGATCACCGGCACCAACGATGCCCCGGCGATCACGACCAGCGCGCAAACCATCAATTTTTCCGGCGGCACCAGCGTGCCCGGTGGCGACCTCACTTCGAGCGATCCGACGTCGGGAACAATGATGTTTACCGACGTCGACCTGACCGATACGCATACGGTTTCGACGGCGCTGACCAGCGCGGTGCTGTCGGGGGGCAGCATTCCGCCGCTGCCGCTGAAGTTATTCGAAGACGCGCTTAGCGCGTCGATCACTGCCGACAGCACCGGGACCGGTACCGGAACGGTGAACTGGAAGCTCGCCGACCTTCCGGTCTATCTGGCGGACTTCATCCCCAAGGGACAGACGCTCGCGCTCACCTATGCGATCACGGTGACGGATTCGCAGGGCGCGACCTCGACCCAAACCGTCACGGTCGATATCACCGGCACCAGCAATCCCGCCGTGGTCTGGATTCACACCACGGGCGACGGTTCGCCGGACGGGCTGTGGAGCACCGCACAGAACTGGGAAACCGGGACAGTCCCAACCGCAACCGACGACGTCATCATCATCACCAATCAGCTGATCGGCCTGACACCGGTCTATCCGGTCACGATCGACCTGCCGGCGTTGGCCAAGTCGGTGACGATGAATGATTTCGGGATGCTGTTCACTAATTCTCCGACGCTGATCAATCAAAGCACCCTGACGGTCGGTTCAGGCGGGATCAGCCTCAGCGCCGACTCGATCATCGAAAACGACAAGTCGGCGACCATCAGCGTTGCCGGCCAGATGGAAGTGCTGGATCAGAGCTCGCTGCAGAATTACGGGCAGATCACGCTCCAGGGCGGCGGCGACTTCAAGGATCAAAGCACGATCACGAATTTCGCGTCGGGGACCATCGAAGTCGCCAGCGGCACGCTCAATGTTCTGGTTGATGTCGCCAATTCCGGCCTGATCAGCGTCGATGCCGGCGCCACGATGGCACTCGATGCCGGCACCATCGATGGCGGCACCGTCACCATCAACGGCACGCTGAATCTTCGAAGGTGCCAGTTTCCTGAAGAACGGGACCCTGACCAATAGGGGTAAAGTCGACGTCAGCGGAACCGTTACCTTCGACAAGGAGGCGGTGGCCAACATGGGCGCCGCCGCGGCGATCGACATCACCGGCGCGCTGACGCTGAAGGACTGCTGCGAGCATCGCCAACGTCGCGAGCAATACCGAGACGGTGGAGAGCACGGGCTCGCTGACGCTGCAGGACACTTCCTTTATTTGCGGCGGCACAGTCAGCATCGCCGGCACGCTGGACCTCGAAGGTACCAGTTTCCTGCGGAACGGGATCCTGTCCAACACCGGCCAGATCAATGTCAGCGGGATCGATGCATTCGACGATGATGCGGTCACCAATACCGGCGATCGACATCACCGGCGCGCTGACGCTGCTCGACCACGCCAGCATCGGGCCAACGGCCGCGGCTCGGTGACGGTCGATGGCACCGCGACACTGACGCTGAACGATGCGACGGTTACGGACGGCACCGTCAGCAACACCGAAACCGTCCACCTCGGGGCGTCGCTGACGCTGAAGGACACGTCCAGCATCCGGCCGATCAATCTCATCAATCGGCAACGTCTACGTCGAGGCCTCCTCGGGCGCGACGTTCAACGGCGTCAGCGTCGACAACTCGGGCGGCACGAGTTCACGTTGCCGAATACAGATGTTGGCCCGCCGCCTCCCCCTACTGCACGCTTATCCTCGACGACGGCACCACGATCAGCGGCGGCAAGCTGACGATCGGCAGCCTCGGCGTGCTCGATGTCGAGACACCGGCCCGACCGCCCTCAGCACCGGCACGCCCGACGCCACGCTGGACGGCGTCACGGTGGCCAATGGCGGAAACACTGTGGGCACGACAGCACCAGTGATCCGACGCTGCTGCTGGATGACGGCACGACCATCAGCGCCGGTAAGCTGACGCTCGGCAACCTTGGCGTACTCGATGTCGAGACCGGCCCGACCATTCTGCGCGCCGGCATGCCCGACGCCACGCTGGACGGCGCGTCCCACGGTTGGCCAACAGCGGAAAGATCAATGTCGGCACGACCGGCGTCCAGTGATCCGATCACCAACAACGGCTCGGGCGGGATCGACATCACCGCGCGCTGCTGCTCGACCATGGTACGACGATCAACGGCGGCAAGCTGACGCTCGGCAACCTTGGCGTGCTCGATGTCGAGTACCGGCCCGACCGCCCTCGGCGCCGGCACGCCCGACGCCACGCTGGACGGCGTCAGCGGTGGTCAACGGCGGAAATATCGATGTCGGCGCGACCAGCACCAGTGATCCGACGCTGCTGCTGGACCATGGCACCACGATCAGCGGCGGCAAGCTGACGCTCGGCAGCCTCGGCGTGCTCGATGTCGAGACCGGCCCGAGCACCTTCAGCGTCGGCACTGCCGACGCCACGCTCGACAATGTCAGCGTCTCCGGTGGTGGTACGATCGAGGTCGGGCTTTCCGGCGCCGCGACGCTGACGCTCACGGACGGCGCGAACACCAACAACGTTGCGGTGACGATCGGCCGCGACTCGACGCTGGATCTCGACGGATCCACCATCAACGGCGGCCTGCTCACCGTCTCAGGCATGCTGGATTCGACCGGCTCCAGCTTCATCACCGGTGCGTCGATCGTCAACCCCGGCAACATCGAGGTCACTAGCGGCACCCTGACGATCGACCCGACCCCAGTGACCAATACCGGGACGATCCTGGTGACGGATGACAGCACTCTCGTGCTCAACGGCGAGACCGTCACCAACAGCATCCCCGACCCCCACATCCTCGCAGTAATCAACGGCACCATTCAGGTCGATGCCACCGACGCGACGCATGTCTCGACGCTCGATCTCGAAAGCTCCACGATCGACGGGGGCATTGTTAAGATTTCCGGCGTGCTGGAGTCGACCGGCACCAGTTTCATCGACAAAGCGAACATCAACAATTCCGGCACCATCGACGTGACCGGCGGCACATTGACCATCGACGCGGCCAGCAGCCTGACGAACACCGGCACGCTCGAGGCAGACGGCGGTACGCTCTTCATCAAGGGTGACGTGAGTGGCGCGGGAGCTGCCACGACAACCGACGGCGGAACGCTGGATTTTGGCGGAGCGGATGCTCAGACGGTGACGTTCGATGGTGCCGGCACGCTAAAGCTTGAAGATTTAGCGAACTTCACAGGCACAATCAGTGGTCTTGCGACCGGCGACGTCATCGACCTTGCCGGGACCGTTGTCACGGCCGCGTATTTCGACGGCTCGACGCTACTCGTGAACGGTCAGCCGACCTCGTTTCAAATTTCGAGCCTGCCGGCGGGCGACACCGTTGCCTTCAAGAGCGACGGTTCGGGCGGAACGGATCTCAAGGTGTTGCCGCAGGTGCTCGCGGTCGGGTCACCGTCTCCGGTCACCGGCGTCGAGGGCGCGGCGATACAGCTCGACTTCTCGGATACGGTCACCGGTGCGAGCCTGTCCAAGTTCGTGATCAGCGGAATTCCGGACGGCGCGGTAGTAAGCGACGGTACTCCAGGCCACAGCTACATCTCCGGCAGCGCCGACGGCTCGGTTGATGTCGCCTCCTGGAATCTATCGAGCCTGACGATTACGCCGGCCAACGACGCCAACTTCACATTGTCGGCAATCGTCACCGCCGTCGACAGCAACGGCTTTGACTACACCTTGCCGGCGACGGAAGTCGTGACGGTCAATCCGACGGCCCCGACGCTGACGTGGGCGGCGCAGGTCTCGGGGATCGAGACGCAGGTTGCGCTGGGCAACCTGGCCGAGACCATCACCGGCGCGAGCGGCGACGACAACGGCCCCAACACCCTGACGATCAGCGGCGCGCCGAAAGGCGTGGTGCTCAGCGACGGCCACGGCCACAGCGCAACCAGCGACGGCCAAACCGCGATCGACATCAGCGCGTGGAATCTGTCGTGCCTGACGGCCGATACCAGCAAGGCGTCGGTGCCCGACGGCAACTTTACCCTGACGGCGACGGCGATCGAGAAGGACGCCGACGGCAACGTCAGCGCCACGACGACGGCGACCGAACAGGTGACGATCAACCCGAAGGCGCCGACTTTGACGTGGGCGGCGCAGGTCTCGGGGACCGAGACGGAGATTGCGCTGGGCAGCCTGGCCGAAACTATCACTGGCGCGAGCGGGGACAACAACAGCCCCAACACCCTGACCATCAGCGGCGCGCCGCGAGGCGTGGTGCTCAGCGACGGCGTCCACACTGCAACCAGCGACGGCCACGCCGCGATCAACATTAGCGCGTGGAATTTGTCGTGCTTGACCGCCAATACCAGCGGGGCGTCGGTACCCGACGGCAACTTCACCCTGACGGCGACGGCAACCGAGAAGGACGCCGACAGCAACGTCAGCACCGCGACGACGGCGACCGAACAGGTGACGGTCAACCCGACGGCCCCGACGCTGACGTGGGCGGCGCAGGTCTCGGGGACTGAGACGCAGGTTGCGCTGGGCAGTCTGACCGACACGATCACCGGCCATACCGGCGACCACAACAGCGCTAACACCCTGACGATCAGCGGCGCGCCGCAAGGCGTGGTGCTCAGCGACGGCGTCCACACCGCAACCAGCGACGGCAAAAATGCGATCGACATCAGCGCGTGGAATTTGTCGTGCCTGACCGCCAATACCAGCAAGGCGTCGGTACCCGACGGCAACTTCACCCTGACGGCGACGGCAACCGAGAAGGATGCCGACGGTAACGTCAGCGCCTCGACGACGGCGACCGAACAGGTGAGGGTCAACCCGGATGCGCCGACGGTGTCGCCGGTTGCTGAGAGCGGGATCGAGGGCACGCCGATTGCGCTCGATTTGGGGACCAAGGTCAACGGCCTCTCCGGTGACGGCAACAGCTTGGCGTCGCTGGTCGTGAGCGCGATCCCGGTCGGGGCGACGCTACACGACGATCAGGGCCACACCTTCACCGCCACGGCGGGCAGTGGCAATCAGCCGGTCGACGTTCACAGTTGGGACCTTACGGCGCTGAGCATCACGCCGGCGAACGACACGAACTTCACGCTCAGCGTGGCGGCTACCGAGAAGGATGCCGACGGTGACCTCAGCGCGACGACAACAAACACCGAGACGGTGACGGTTGCTCCGGATGCGCCGACGGTCACGTGGGGAACGGGCACGGCATCGGGTACGGAAGGCTCGGCGATCGCGCTGCAGACGATAGGCTACATCATCAAGAGCGAAGCCGGCGATGTCCCCGGCACCAACAAGCTGCAGTCGTTGGTGATCAGCAGCATCCCGGTCGGTGCCGTGCTGGCCGACGATCGGGGCCATACCTTCACGGCTACAGTGGGCAGCGGCAATCAGCAGGTCGACGTTCACAGCTGGAACTCGTCGCACCTGACGATCACGCCGACCAATGACACCAACTTCACGCTGAGCGTGACGGCGACGGAGCAGGACCGCGACAGCCCCGCGCAAACCAGCACGGCGACGGTGACCGAGGCGGTGACGGTCAATCCGACGATTACGCTCGGCGGCCTGGATGGCAATCACAACGCCGCCCAAGGCACGCAAGTCACCGCGACAGTGAACGATCCGAATGCCGGAAGCGACCTCATCTATACCTGGACGGTCGGCGGCAAGACGGTGTCGGGCGACACCGGCAACACTTATACACCGACCGAAGCGGACGAGGGCAAGACGCTTAGCGTCTCAGTTTCGTTCCACGACACCAATGGCGATTCCAAGACCGGTTCGGCCTCCGGAGGCACGGTACAAGAGATTGCGACGGGCGATCTCGTTGCGACGCTCTCCAGCACGGCCGCGCAACAGGGTGTGACGATCCGCGTCACCGGGGTGACGGACGGCGGCGCCGCCGTATCGACAGGCCTCAGCTATGCTTGGCAGGAATCCAGCAACAATGGCTCTAGCTGGGTTACTGTCGGCAGTCATTCCAGCTTTACGCCGGGTGAGTCCGACGAAGGCAAGTTGCTGCAGCTGGTCGTGACCTATACGGACGCATCGGGCAGCGAAAGCAGCACCTACAGTCTCGGCATGCCGAACGATCTGGTCGCTACCCTCGACAGCACGACGGCGCAGCAGGGTTTGGCGATCCACGTCACCGGGGTGGCAGACGGCGGCACCGCTGTATCGGACGGTGTTAGTTACGCCTGGCAAGTTTTCAGCGGCGGCCATTGGACGACCGTCGGCACCAATTCCAGCTTTACGCCCACGGCGGCCGATGCCGGCGAGCAGCTGCAGGTGGTCGTTACTTACGTGGACTCCGGGGAACATGAAAGCACGACCGCTTCCCTCGGCACTGTCGCGGCGGCCAAGGAATGGGTGGATGGCAGCGATCATTGGCAAACAGGTCATTGGACCCCGTCCGGCGCTCCAACGTCCACCGATAACGCACTCGTCGACGTCAGCGGCACCTACACGGTTGAGATCGACCATGCTGCCGCTGCGCACTCCCTGGTCCTGAACGATACCGGGGCGACGGTTGAAATCATCGGGGGCGATACACTTACCCTCGGGGGTAACCTGACGATCGAAGCAGGAAAGCTTCATATCGATTCCGGGGCGACGCTGATAGACAACGCCGCCTCCGCAACGATCACGGGGACATTCACCGACAACGGAACTGTCGAGTCCGCCGCGGGTACGCTGGAAATTGCGAGCGACGCTACTTCCGGCGAAGGGAAGTTCACGATCGATGCCGGAGACAGCCTGCAGTTCGACCACGCTGACGCGCTTGACGTGGCCTTTGCCGGCTCCGGCGAACTGATCCTCAAGGACCCCGCGCATTTCAGCGGGATCATTTCCGACAGCGGCGGCAGCATGACCGCCGCCGATGTGGTGGATCTGTCCGGCTTCGACACCAACGCCTCGGTCAGCTATTCCGGGAATAAGTCTGGCGGCACGGTTACCGTCAGCGAGGCGAACCACGCGACCGCACACCTGCAAGTGGGCGCCAATTCAACCAATTGGAGCAATCCGGTTAGCGATGGTCACGGCGGAATTCTGATCCATGATCCGCCAGATGATGCCGGTGGCCAGCCCGCGGGCGACGCCGTCACGCAAGACCCTGGCGCAGCGCCCAGTCAATCCATCGTTGCAACCGCTCCGAACCAGACATTGACCGGCGCTGCCGTCAGCGACAACTTCGTTTTCAATTTCGCAAGTGTCGGCCGCGACACGGTGACGAACTTCCATTCGGCGACCGATACGCTGCACTTCGCCAGCCCGATCTTTGCGAACGCGCTAGCCGCCTTGAACGCGACGCATGACGACGGCCTCGGAAATACGGTCGTCGCCCTCGACGGCCACGACACCGTCACCTTGAGCGGTGTTCTCAAGGCGCAGTTGCACGCCACCGACTTCCATGTTGTCTGATTTCCAGCACCGGTTCGTCCGTGATCTTGGCCCGCGCGAAATCCGGTACCGCTCACAGTCCAAGAACAAGAAACGTGATCAATCCGCCGCAGCGTGATATCTGAAACAGCATGAAGCGCTTCTGGAGATTGCGACGGTGGTTCAAGCGGCGGTTCGGCTACGCGCGGCTGATCTGTGTTGCGCTATTGATCGGCTTTGCCGGCTTGCGCATGCTCGATCCCGCGCCGCTTCAGGAGCTTCGCGTCCGCACCTTCGACAACTTCCAAGTCATCGACCCCCGGGTGAAGAAGGCACGGCCCGTCACCATCGTCGACATCGACGAAAAGAGCCTGAAGGAATTAGGCCAATGGCCGTGGCCGAGGACGCGGATCGCCGATCTCATTAACAACCTGACAAGGCTCGGCGCCGTCGCGATCGCGTTCGACGCCATGTTCTCGGAAGCCGACCGTCTCAATCCAGATATCGCCGCCGATACGTTCCGCAATCTGGATGAGGCGACGCGGGAAAAGCTCAAGGCGCTGCCCAGCAACGATCAGATCCTCGCCGACGCCATCCGCCAATCGCGGGTGGTGCTCGGCGAATTCGGAGGGCCCGACGTTCACGCTGACCTCGACAAGAGCCTTCCGGTGACCGGGCTCGCCACGCTCGGCGAGGACCCGCAGCCATTCATGTTCCAGTTGGACGGTCTGTTGCGCAACATTCCGGTGCTTGAAGAGGCGGCCGCCGGGCGCGGCCTGTTCACGGTCTTGCCCGAACGCGACGGCATCGTCCGGCGCGTGCCGATGATCATGCTGGCCCAGGGTGTGATCATGCCTTCCCTGAGTTTCGAGATGCTGCGCGTCGCAAGCGGCTCCAGCACCATCCTGATCAAGACCGATCAAGCCGGCATCAAGGGCATCGGCGTCAAGGGTTTTCAGATCCCGACCGACAGCCACGGCCAGCTTTGGGTGCATTACGCGCATCGCGACCCCTCGATCTATGTCTCGGCCGTCGACGTACTGGAAGGCCGCGCGCCGCCGGAAAAGATCGCCGGCAAGCTGGTGCTGATCGGCACCTCGTCCGTCGGGCTCAACGACATCAAGACCACGCCGGTCTCGGCCGTCATGCCGGGCGTCGAGATTCATGCCCAGGTGCTGGAGAGCGCCCTGACCGGCGCGGTGGTCTCGCAGCCGAACTACGGCATCGCGCTCGAGTTCTTCGGCGCGCTGCTGCTCGGACTTCTGGTGATTGCGTTTGCCCCGAATTTCGGACCGGTCACCCTGGTCTTCGTTGGCGCGCTGTTCGCATCGCTTCTGATCGGGACCTCCTGGTTCTTCTACATCCACGACCGGCTATTGGTCGATTTCACCTATCCGCTGCTCTCGACCACCGCGATCTATCTGACATTGATCTTCACCAGCTTCGTCCGCGAGCAGGCGCAGCGGCGCCAGATTCGTTCGGCGTTCGGCCAGTATCTCTCGCCGGCGCTGGTCGAGCAGCTCGCGCAATCGCCGGAAAAGCTCGTGCTCGGCGGCGAAGAGCGGGAGATGACCATCATGTTCTCCGACGTCCGCGGATTCACCACCATATCCGAAACCTACAAGAACGATCCACAAGGCTTGACGCGGCTGATGAACCGCTTCCTGACGCCGCTGACGAACGCGATCCTGGCACGCAAGGGCACCATCGACAAATATATGGGCGACGCCATCATGGCGTTCTGGAACGCGCCGCTCGATGACAAGCAACATCAGCTCAACGCCTGCGGGGCCGCCATTGACATGCTGGAGCGGATCGACGCGCTCAACAAGCTGCGCGAGCAGGAGGCCGAGGAGGACGGCCACAGTTATATTCCGCTCAACGTCGGCGTGGGCTTGAATACCGGCACCTGCGTGGTCGGCAACATGGGGTCCGACCTGCGCTTCGACTATTCCGTCTATGGCGACAGCGTCAATCTGGCCTCGCGCCTGGAAGGACAAACCAAGGAATACGGCTTTCCGATCATCGTCGGCTCCAAGACCGCGCTTGCGGTGAAGGACGCCTTCGCGATCCTCGAGCTCGACTTCATCATGGTGAAGGGCAAGAAGGAGCCCGAGGTGATCTATGCCATTGCCGGCCGCGAGGACGTCGCGCAGTCCGGGCAATTTCAGCGGCTACGCAACCTGACCATTGAGATGTTGGCGTGCTACCGCACCCGCGACTGGGACGGCGCGCTGGCTGCGATCGAGCGCGGCCGCAAGACCGACGATGCGAACGCGCTGGCGCTGCTGTACGATCTCTATGAGGCGCGTATCCTCGGCTACCAGAACAACCCGCCGCCGGACGACTGGAACGGCGCCTATGCGTTGTTGACAAAGTAGTGCGCGCGTTTCGCTCGCAAATTGTCGTCGCCCGCGAAGGCGGGTGATCCACTAGTGTGCCGAGCATGGTCGACAGCTTGGAGGTGAAAGTCTTCTATCCAGCCTGATGGTGGCGAAGGATTAGCGAAGCGCAAGGGCGTCGTCGCGAGGCGAGGTCTGAAGGAAGCGTGGAGCAAAGCCGCGGCCCGATGGACAAAAATCGGATAGTGAGGCCTACCCGGCCGGACGAGCGAGCTACTAATCGCGAAGTCCATAACCATCAAGGGTCGGGGTGGTAAATTCGGCGGGCGTGCGGCGAAGGCGGTCGATCTTACCTCGGGAGATCTGTGTCGTCTCCCTCAGTCGGGACTGAGGTCGTCGCAAGGCGGCCTGACCGCGGCGCAGAAGTTAGCAGAAGACGTAGTAGGCGGAACGAGTTTCGCTGAAGGCCCGAACGACGCAAGGACGCTTGGACATGGAGACCTCGAACCGGCCATGCGGCCGAATATCCAGGTCACTGGCTTTTGGAGCGATGGGAAAGGGTGAAGCCCCGACGCGCCGTTCGAAAAGGACCGAAGCGACTCTCCGGCACAGCGTGAAACAACCGACCGTGCTTAACCCGCCGAACCGCCGTATACGGACCCGTACGTACGGTGGTGTGGGAGGGGCGGAGTTCGCGAGACTCCCCCCTATCCCGATTTCCAGAGCAGGTGCTTTAGCTGATCCGAATCGGAGAAGTGGCGAACCGGACCGGACGCAGCGTCCATACCATCCGCTGGTACGAGCAGCAGGGATTGCTTCCGGGTGTCGCCCGCGACCGCAGCGGCCGACGCCGTTACAGCGAGCATCATGTCGGCTGGCTCGATCTGATGGAGCGGCTGCGTTACACCGGAATGTCGATCACGCAGATGCTGGAGTACACCGCGCTTGCAAAGCAGGGCGCCGTGGCGGCTAGCGAGGCGCCGCGCATTGCTCGCGAAACACCAGCAGCGTGTGCGCGAAAACATCATCCGCTGGACCGAGGCCCTGGCCTTGATCGATGCCAAGGTCGAGTTTTACGACGAATGGATGGCCAATGGCGAAAGGCCAACCGTCGAGCCGCATCGGCGCGTGCCCAGGGCGATGCGCGCATTACAGATGGTCGGTCGACCGTGAGGCTGCCTTGCTGGCTCCGTCACCGACGTGGAGGCGGGGGCTTCAGCACGCGCTCGACGAGGGCCGTATCTATATGTTCCGTCAGCTCGCGCAGTTGCCCTTCCTCGATGCGGATGACGAAGCAATAGGTGTTGGCATATCGCTCGCCGGAAATTGTCGTCGCATCGCCTTGGCACTCGACGACACCGCCCTGCACCTTGTGCCGGGAAATCTTATCCCTGTCCGGACTGTGCATCGTCACCAACCACGTCTTCTGGCTCAGTTCGATCGCAACAAAAATCGTGCTAATAGGCTCTGTGATGGGCGTGCTTACGGTGGGTGTTAGCATCTGACGTCTCCGCAAACCCAAACCTAACGGATACACGCTCCCATGGAATCTGCGCACTGCGTCTGCAAAGGACGGCGGCACAAACACACTCGTCATGCCCGGACTGGATCCGGGCATCCATCCATCTTCGCAAGAGGTTCTTTCCAAGGAGATGGATTGCCGGGTCAAGCCAGGCAATGACAGCAGAGTGTCCGCCGCCCCTACTCCAACCCGATCGTGGTCAGGTCCTGGAACCAGTGCTGCGCCTGCACGAACTGCTTGATCTTGGGCGACAGCGCGTGCGGGTTGGTGTCGTGCACCACCCACACTAGGACGGCGTCGTCGACGACCAAGGCATGCGCCTGCGCGATCAATTCGTCCTGCTTGGCGGGATCGAAGGTCTGCTTGGCCTCGTTGATCAGCGCGTCGACCTTCGGGTTCTTGTAACCGCCCCAGTTGACGCCTGTCGGCGCGACCTGGTCGGAAGCAAAGAACCGCACGATGCCGTAGAGCGGGTCCGAGGTGACGTAGGCGATATTGTTGGCGGTGATGCCGGCGTTCATTTCGTCGGCTGCGCCCTTGCGCCAATGGGTGTAGAGGGTCTCGAGCTCCACGACCTTGAAGTCGATATCGATGCCGATTTCCTTAAAACTCTGCTGCAGGTACTCGTTCATCGGCAGCGACAGCATCTGCCCGGTGCCGCCTTGCGCGATGATGAAGGTCGTCTTCAGCGGCTTGTCCTTGGAGTAGCCGGCTTCCTCGACCAGTTTCTTCGCGGTCGCCGGATCGTATGTGAGGTCGAAGGTTGGCTTGCCGAACCACGGGCTCGACGGGTCGAACTGGCCCTTAGCGGGTTTTGCCAAACCGTTCATCAGGCCGACGACCGCATCGCGATCGATGGCGAGGTTGAGCGCCTTGCGCAGGCGGATGTCGGTCCAGGGCGAGCCCGGCAGGACGCTCAAGTGATAATTCCACACATGCGGGGTGATGTTGTCGACGATCCGCATGCCGGCGGCCTTGAGCTGCGGCACCGCATCCGGTGCTGGCGTCTCGATCAAATCGACCTGTCCGGCCAGCAGTGCGTTGGTGCGCGTCAAGGCTTCCGGCATCGGGACCAGGATCAGTTTGTCGACCTTCGGGATCCGCTTCTTGTCCCAGTAGTCGGCGTTCTTGCTGAGCTCGGCAAGCTCGCGCGGCACGAGTTTTGTCAATTTGAACGGGCCGGTGCCGGAAGGCTGGCTGGCGAACTTGTCCCAATCCTTACCCAGCTTTTCATACTGCGCTGGGCTCGAAATCAAAAACCAGAGCATCTGGTAGGGGAAGAAGGAATTGACGTTCTTGGTAGTGACCTCCACGGTATCGTCGTCGATCTTGGCGTAGCTCGCGACCGAAGGCAGGCGGGTCTTGACCTGCGCGCTCTGGCGCTTGTCGAATTGCGGCGCCTTGTCGTTGAGCACCTTGTCGAAATTCCAGATCACCGCGTCGGCATTGAAATCGCTGCCGTCGTGGAATTTTACTCCTTTGCGCAAGGTGAAGCGCCACTTGGTCTCGTCCTTGTCGTCGACCTTCCATTCGGTCGCCAGCCCCGGAACCAGTTTGCCGGGCTTGTCCGCAATGCTCATGTCCCAGGAAATCAGGGGATCGTAGATCGTATAGCCGGTGAACTGGTAGGCACCGGCGCCGCGATCCGGCTGCCCCGTGGTCAGCGGGACATCCGCCATCGACATGCCGTAGCGCACCACGGTCTCGGCTTGCGCCGCTGCGGCGGACAAGGCGAAGGCAAGAGCGGCAAGAAACAGCGAAATTCGGGCGCGCATGAACCAAGCTCCGTTGGACGAACAATCGACAGGGCGGTATTTCAGAACCTAAGTGTGCAAGCTTGGTGCCAGATTAGGCACAAGCGCCCGTATTTGGTGCGAATGCACAAAGAGTTTTGAACACAAGGGCAAATGCCCGGCGCGTTCGGCTCATTGGCACAGCCGTTGCATACGATTGCATAACAATTAATCATCAAAGCCAAGAAGGAATTGTGACGATGGGGCGGGCTAGATCCGGGAAGAACCGCGCCGCGCTGGCGGCCGTTCTGCTGGCGATGGCGGCGATCGCGCTGCCGCGCAGCGCCGGGGCGGAAACCGTGCTGCGCATCGGCATGACCGCTGCCGATATTCCGCGCACGCTAGGGCAGCCCGATCAGGGTTTTGAGGGCAACCGCTTCACCGGGCTTACGATGTATGACGCGCTGACGATGTGGGATCTCTCCTCCGCCGACAAGGCGAGCGTCCTGATCCCGGGGCTCGCGACCGAATGGAAGGTGGACGACGCCGACCAGACGAAATGGACGTTCAAGCTGCGCCCGGGCGTCCAATTCCACGACGGTTCGCCGTTCAATGCGGATGTGGTGGTGTGGAACGTCGAAAAGGTGCTGAAGCAGGATGCCCCGCAATTCGACGGCAGTCAGGTCGGCCTCACCGCTTCGCGCATGCCGACGCTCAAGTCCGCGCGCAAGATCGACGATCTGACGGTGGAATTGGTCACCAAGGAGCCGGACAGTTTTCTGCCGATCAACCTCGCCAATCTGTTCATGGCGAGCCCGGCGAAATGGCAGAAGTTTTATGACGCAGCCACAGGCGATGACGCCAAGGCGAAGTCGAAGGCCGCATGGGAGGCGTTCGCGCGAGATGCTTCCGGCACCGGCCCCTGGAAAATGTCGAGTTTTACGCCGCGCGAGCGGCTCGAACTCGTCAAGAACTCCGACTACTGGGATAAGGCGCGCGTTCCCCATGTCGACGAGATGGTCTTGCTGCCGATGCCGGAGGCGAACGCGCGTACTGCAGCGTTGCTCTCCGGCCAGGTCGACTGGATCGAAGCGCCGGCGCCCGACGCGCTTTCCGAAATCAAGCAGCGCGGCTTCCTGGTCTATAGCAACGAGGAGCCGCATGTCTGGCCGTGGCAGTTCTCGCGCCTTCCGGACTCGCCCTGGAACGATATCCGCGTCCGCAAGGCCGCCAATCTCTGCATCGACCGCGAAGGCTTGAAGGACGGCCTGCTTGGCGGATTGATGGCGCCGGCGACCGGCACCTTCGAGCCCGGCCATCCCTGGCGGGGCAAGCCGACCTTCCAGATCAAATACGACAAGCCGGCCGCGCAGAAATTGATGCAGGAGGCGGGCTTTGGCCCGAGCAAGCATCTCTCGGTCAAGATCCAGACCTCGGCCTCGGGCTCGGGCCAAATGATGCCGTTACCGATGAACGAATATCTGCAGCAGGCGCTCGCCGAATGTTATTTCGACGTGCAGCTCGACGTCATCGAGTGGAACACGCTGCTCACCAACTGGCGGCGCGGCGCTACCGATCCGTCCGCCAACGGCTCCAATGCCGTCAACGTGACCTATGCGGCGATGGACCCGTTCTTCGCGCTGGTGCGCTTCCTGCAGTCGTCGATGGCACCTCCCGTGTCGAATAATTGGGGCTATATCAATAACCCCGAATTCGACGCCCTGGTCACCAAGGCGCGGCAGACCTTCGATCCTGCCGCGCGCGATGCGGTGCTGGCCGAACTGCACGCGGCCTCCGTCGACGACGCGGCGTTCCTCTATGTCGCCCACGACGTCGCACCGCGCGCGCTGAGCCCGAAGATCAAGGGTTTTGTGCAGCCGAAGAGCTGGTTCGTAGACTTCTCGCCGGTCTCGATGACGCCGTGATTGGTTGATCGTGATGGCCGGGCTTGACCCGGCCATCCATCGTCTTCGAGAGACTCTCTTGAAGAGGGATGGATGCCGGGTCAAGCCCGGGCGTGACGCAGAAAAATTCTCGGCTGATAACCAAGGGTCATCCGTGCTCAGCTATATCGCCAGACGCATCGTCTATGTGATCCCCATCGTCATCAGCGTCGCGCTGGTGTGCTTCATGTTGGTGCACATCACGCCGGGCGATCCGCTGGTCGCCGTGCTGCCGGCGGACGCATCGCAGGAGCTCGCGCAGCAATTGCGCGCAGCCTACGGCTTCGACCGTCCGCTGCCGGTGCAGTTCGGCTTGTGGCTGTGGCGCGCAGTCAACGGCGATCTCGGCCATTCCATCGCCACCGGACGCCCGGTGCTATCGGAAGTCCTGCGCGCGGTCGGCAATACCGTCACGCTCGCGATCGCGGCCGCGATCATCGCATTTACCTTCGGGCTGTTGTTCGGCCTGATCGCCGGCTATTTCCGCGACACCTGGGTCGACAAGGTTGCGACCTCGATTGCGATCGCCGGGGTCTCGGTGCCGCATTACTGGCTCGGCATGGTGCTCGTCATCATCTTCTCGGTGGAATTGAACTGGCTGCCCGCGGTCGGCGCCGGTTCCGGCGGCTCAGGCGCCTGGGCATGGGACTGGGAGCATCTGCGCTTTCTGATCCTGCCGGCGATCACCACCTCGGTGATCCCGATGGGTATCGTCACGCGCACCGTGCGCGCGCTGACCGGCGACATCCTGAGCCAGGATTTTGTCGAGGCCCTGCGCGCCAAGGGCCTGCGCGAGACCGATGTCTTTCGCCATGTCGTCAAGAACGCGGCTCCGACGGCGCTCGCCGTCATGGGCCTGCAACTCGGCTACATGCTCGGCGGCTCGATCCTGATCGAGACCGTGTTCTCCTGGCCCGGCTCGGGATTCCTGCTCAATTCCGCGATCTTCCAGCGCGACCTGCCGCTGTTGCAGGGCACCATCCTGGTGCTGGCGCTGTTCTTCGTGATTCTCAATCTCCTGGTCGATATCGCGCAGGCCGCGATCGATCCACGCATCAAGAGGGGTTAATGTGAGCGAGCTCCCGATCGGCGCGTTGTCGGACTCGGCGCTGCAGCCGGCGCCGATCACGAAGGCGCGCGGCTATTGGACCACCGTCGGCCGCCGCATCCTGGGCGACAAGGTCAGCATGGCCTGTGCGCTGATCCTGATCGCGATTTTTCTCTGCGCGCTGATCGCGCCATGGCTGGGCCTGGCCGATCCCTATCAGGGCTCGATGATCCGCAGGCTTCGTCATATCGGTACCGCAGGTTATCCGCTCGGCACCGACGAACTCGGCCGCGACATGCTGGCGCGCCTGATCTATGGCGGGCGCTTGTCGCTGCTGATCGGCATCCTGCCCGTCATTCTCGCATTTGGCGTCGGGACCTCGCTCGGCCTGGTCGCCGGCTATGTCGGCGGTAAGGTTAATACCGCGATCATGCGCACCGTCGACGTGTTCTATGCCTTTCCGTCCGTGCTGCTCGCGATCGCGATTTCCGGCGCGCTCGGCGCCGGCATCGTCAATTCCATCGTCTCGCTGACCATCGTCTTCGTGCCGCAGATCACCCGCGTCGCCGAAAGCGTCACCACCGGCGTGCGCAACATGGATTTTGTCGAGGCGGCGCGGGCCTCCGGTGCCGGGCCCTTCACCGTCATGCGCGTGCATATGCTCGGCAACGTGCTGGGACCGATCTTCGTCTATGCCACCGGCCTGATCTCGGTGTCGATGATCCTCGCGGCGGGCCTGTCCTTCCTCGGGCTCGGCACCAAGCCGCCAGAGCCGGAATGGGGGTTGATGCTCAACACGCTGCGCACCGCGATCTATGTCAATCCGTGGGTGGCGGCGCTGCCCGGCGCCATGATTTTCGCGGTCTCGATCTGCTTCAACCTGCTCAGCGACGGCATGCGCAGCGCCATGGATATCCGGAACTGAGCCATGAATGAGATCAGCACGACAGTCGATATGTTGGAGCCGCTCAAGGACCTCGGCGGGGCGGCGCAGCCGCTACTCCAGGTCAAGGGCCTGACCAAACATTTTCCGGTGCGCGGCGAATTGTTCAGCGCGCGCAAGACCGTGCGCGCGGTCGACGACGTCTCGTTCTCCATTGCCAAGGGGGAGACCGTCGGCATCGTCGGCGAATCCGGTTGTGGCAAGTCGACCACCGCGCGGCTTCTGATGCATTTGATGAAGCGCGATGCCGGCGAAATCATCTATGACGGCATGCAGGTTGGCGAGGCACTGTCGCTGCGCGAATTGCGCCGCGCTATGCAGATGGTGTTCCAGGATAGCTACGCTTCGCTCAACCCGCGCCTGACGGTCGAGGAATCCATCGCCTTCGGGCCGAAGGTGCATGGCATGGCCGATGGCGCCGCGCGCACGCTGGCGCGCGAACTGCTCGGCAAGGTGGGCTTGCGGCCGGATACGTTCGCCAACCGCTATCCGCACGAGATTTCCGGCGGCCAGCGACAGCGCGTCAATATCGCGCGCGCGCTAGCGCTGTCGCCGCGGCTTGTGATCCTCGACGAGGCGGTCTCGGCGCTCGACAAATCGGTCGAGGCACAGGTGCTCAATCTGTTGGCCGATCTCAAGCGCGAATTCCGTCTGACCTATCTCTTCATCAGCCACGATCTCAACGTGGTGCGCTATATCTCCGACCGCGTGCTGGTGATGTATCTCGGCGAGGTGGTCGAGCTCGGTCCGGTGGATCAGGTGTGGGATGCGCCGGCACATCCCTATACAGTCGCGCTGCTCGCCGCGATGCCGTCCGCCGACCCCGATAACCGCACGCAAACGCCGCCGATCTCCGGTGATCCGCCCAATCCGATCGACCCGCCGCCGGGCTGCCGGTTTCACACCCGGTGTCCTTTCGCGGAGCCGCTCTGCGCAAAAGCCAGTCCCAAACTCACCGCGCTGGATACAATGGGGCATCAGGCGGCGTGCTACATGGCCATTCCAGGTTCGGGCCATAGCCGCGCGCCGGCCAACGCAGCGAACAAGGAAGAAAACGCAACATGACCAAACCTAGTCCAAAAGAAGTGAAGGCGATCGCCGACGTCGGCGGCGCGCCCGTCGATGCGGAGGTCGCCACCCGCATCGCCAATTCCATCGGACCCGCGTTCGAAGGCTTTGAGGCGATCGCTGGAACGCTGCCGTTCGATCTGGAACCTGCGAGCTTCCTGCTCGCGCAGGCCATGAAGGTTGCAAAATGAGTGATGAGCCGGCCCTGATGTCGCTGACGGAGGTCGCGCAGGCGATCGCCGCGAAGCAATTGTCGTCGCGTGAGGTGACGCGTTCCTGTCTGCATCGCATCGCGCAGTGGCAGCCCCGTCTCAATGCTTTCATGTCGATTGAGGCGAGAGGCGCGCTGAAAGCGGCGGACGAAGCCGACGCGGCGCTGGCAAAGGGTAACAACCGCGGCCCGCTGCATGGCGTGCCGCTGGCGCACAAGGATATGTATTACGACGCCGGCAAGGTGGTCACCTGCGGTTCGCTGATCCGACGCGATTTCGTCGCCAGCACGACCTCGACCGCACTGCAGCGTCTGAAGGGCGCGGGCTCGATCCGTCTTGGTACGCTGCAGATGGTGGAGTTCGCCTATGGGCCGACCGGCCATAACTTTCACTATGGCGCGGTCCATAACCCCTTTGTGTTCGGCCACATCACCGGCGGTTCGTCCTCAGGCTCGGGTTCGGCGGTCGCGGCGCGACTGACCTTTGCGGCGCTCGGCTCGGATACCGGCGGCTCGATCCGGATGCCCGCGCATTTCTGCGGCGTCACCGGGTTGAAGACGACCTGGGGCCGCATCAGCCGCGCCGGCGCCATGCCGCTGTCGCAGTCGCTCGACACCGTCGGCCCGCTGGCGCGCACGGTTGAGGATTGCGCGCTCTTGCTCGGCCTGATGGCGGGAGCTGATCCCGAGGATCCCACCGCAAGCACGGCGCCCGTTCCTGATTATATGGCGGCGACGACGACCTCGCTCAAAGGCATCAAGATCGGCGTCCCCACCGGCTTCTATGTTGACGACCTCGATCCGGAAGTGGCGCGCATCCTTGACGACACCATCGCTGTCCTCAAGCGCGAAGGCGCCGATATCGTCAAGGTCGAACTGCCGGACCAGCGCCAGCTCACGGCAGCCAGCCAGCTCGTTCTCGCGGTCGAGGCCGCCGCCTTCCACAAGCGCTGGCTGATCGAGCGGCCGCAGGATTACGGCCCGCAGGTGCTGATGCGCCTGCAGAATGGGCTCGCGATCCCCGGCGTGACCTATCTCGAAGCGTTGCGCTGGCGCGGCGCGGCGCTCGCCGCGCACATCGCCGCCACCGCAGGCGTCGATGCCGTGCTGGCGCCGGTCGCCCCCGTCGCCGCTCCCACCCTTGCCGAATGCGATGTCGGCAACGGCCCCGGTGCAGAGGCGGTGATCCAGCGGCTGACGCGGTTCACCCGCCCGATCAATTATCTCGGCCTGCCGTCGCTTTCGATCCCCTCAGGGTTCACCAAGAGCGGCTTGCCCGTCGGCATGCAGTTGATCGGCCGCTCCTTCGACGAAGCCACTCTGCTCGGGATCGGCGCGGCGTTCCAGCGCGCCACCGATTTCCATGATAAGGTGCCGAAGCTGCCATGAGCCAACTCGTCGATATCAGCGGGCTGAACATTCGCTTCAGCGGCGAACGCACGGTCTATGCCGTGAACGATCTTTCGCTGTCGCTTGGCGACGGCGAAGTGCTCGGGCTGCTCGGCGAATCCGGTTCCGGCAAGAGCGTCACCCTGCGCGCGCTGATGCGGCTATTGCCGAAGAAGCGCACGCAGATCTCCGGCAAGATTTCCGTGATGGGGCGCGACGTGCTCGCGCTCGACGGCGATGAATTGTCGGCGTTCCGCGGCCAGACCGTGTCGATGATTTTTCAGGAGCCGGCGCTGGCGCTCGATCCGGTCTACACCATCGGGGCGCAGATCGCCGAGACCGTGATGCGCCACGAGGGAAAAAGCCATTCGGAAGGCCGCGCGCGCGCGTTGGAAATGCTCGAAGTCGTCCGCATTCCCTCCGCGAAACGCCGGCTCGAGGCCTACCCGCACGAGATGTCCGGCGGCATGCGGCAGCGCGCCATGATCGCGCTGGCGCTCGCGTGCAAGCCGAAAATCCTGCTGGCGGACGAGCCGACCACGGCGCTCGATGCCACCGTGCAGATCCAGATTTTGTTGCTGCTGCGCGAATTGCAGCGCGAGTTCGGCATGTCGGTCATCTTCGTCACCCACGATATCGGGGTCGCCGTCGAAATCTGCGACCGCGTCGCGGTGATGTATGCCGGCCAGATCGTCGAGCAGGGCACGCTGCGCGAGATCGTCCGCGCGCCGGTGCATCCTTATGCAAGGGGCTTGCTCGCTTCCACCATCCACGGCGCCAAGCGCGGCCAGCGGCTGGAGACCATTCCGGGCACGCCGCCCTCGCTGGACAAGAAGCCTTCCAATTGCTCGTTTGCGCCGCGCTGCACGTTCGCGGAAGCGCGTTGCATCGAGCGGACACCGCCGAACGTGGCAATCGGGCCGGACCGCCTGGCGCGCTGCACCCTGGCCGAGCGGTCCGAGACTGTTGCCGCGCCGTAACGGTCGGCGGCTAAAGCCTCCTCAAGCCGCGCCCTGGGGGCCGAGGGCCTCGTCACATACGCGTATTATGGCTAGGCTCTCGGATACCGCGCGGGATAGCGCGAGTTGTAATCCGGGGGGAGTTTCCAATGTATTTGTCCAGTGAAAGCATTATCGTCATCCTGTTCGTCGGCCTGGTTGCGGGCTGGCTCGCGGGCAAGATCGTCCGGGGCACCGGTTTCGGCATTATCGGCGACATCGTGGTCGGCATCGTCGGCGCGCTGATCTCCACCCTGCTGTTTCCGCGCCTCGGCTTTCATCTCGGAAGCGGCCTGGTCTCGGAAATCATCTATTCCGCGATCGGCGCCATCATCCTCTTGTTGATCGTGCGGCTGGTTCGGACCGGCGGTCGGCTTTAGCTGGCGCGGGCGACGGCATCCACGATCCATCGCCGCAGCGCGCCGATCCGACGGTCGCGCGCGTGCTCGGTGCGGGAGACTAGATAGATCGTTTCAGCGGGACTGCTCTCGACATCGAACGGCGCGATCAGCTTCTGGCCGAATCCTGGCCGCGCCTTGATCAAGGGCGCCATCGCGAGCGTGACGCCGAGCCCATGCTCGGCGGCCTCCAGCATCGCCGGTACGCTATCGAGCCACAGATGGCCCCGCGGGATCAGGTCGGCAATCCCGGCCTGCGCGAGCCAGGCCGGCCAGGCGCGCGGCTGCGAGGTGAGATGGATCAGGACCTCGCGGGACAAACCTTGCGGGTCACGCAGGCCGCCCTTGATCAGCGCCGGCGCGCAGACCGGCAAACCGCTGACTTCGACCAGCGGTTCGAATTTCAGTCCGCTCGAATGCTCGCGTCCATAGCGAATGGCGACGTCGACGCGCGAAGCGTTGAAATCGGCGTATTGATGGGTGGCTTCGATGCGCAGCGTCGTTGCGGGATGGCGCCGCTTGAAATCTGAGAGCGCCGGGATCAAGACCGCGCTGGTAAAGAACGGCAGCGCGCTGATCCAGAGTTCACCGCCGCCGTCGCGCCGATGCCGCAGCATCTCCATTCCGGCGTCCTGCAATGCCGCCAGCGCGATCGAGACTTTGGCGCGATAGCGTTCCCCATCGGCGGTCAGCCGTACCGAGCGCACGCCGCGAACAAACAGCTTCACCCCGAACTGGGCCTCCAATCCGCGAATCTGATGGCTGATGGCGGACGGGCTCAGTGCCAGCTCGCGCGCGGCACGGCGGAAGCTCAATAGCGAAGCGGCGCGCTCGAACGCGAGCAGCGCTGTCAGCGGAGGGATCGCCCGTAGCGGCACGTCCCGCGGCGCAGATGGGTGAATATTGCTCATCTCTGGTCAGAAAATCCCTTTTGTTGTCGGGAATAATATCGATCAGATTGCGCCAGCGCTCAATATTTCTCATCTGTGTACGATCCGCCGACGTGTAAGCGGTTTGGCGGTACGGCCATGCGCCAATTGAACGGAATCTCGGTGGCGATCTTCGAACGGCTCGGCACTCCCAACCACTGGCGGCCCTCGGCCTTGGCGGCTGGACCGTTCGCGGGCCTGCAGGGCGGCGCGGTCGCGAGCCTTCTGACGGCGGAAATCGAGGCGATTTCCGCAGGCCGAAATTGGGGCACGGCCGTCTCCGCGACGGCGTGGTTCTTGCGGCCGACGCCGATGGCTGATTTGCGAACGCACCTCACGGTTCTGACCGAGGGCGGCCGCGTCAGCGTCATCGACAACACGCTATGGCCCGACAACGAAGAACAGCCGAGCGCCACCGTGCGCGTGACGCTGTCGCGCGAGCGCGCGGTCGAGGTACTGGGATCAGCCGACGCCGGCGGCGAGGTCATCGACCCCTCACGGTTTCCCCGGCGCTCGGCGCAGGCCGCCCATGGCCGGCCATGGTTCATGGACGCCATGGAGGCGCGTGCAGGCGATGACGTTGCCTGGTTTCGCCTCAACCATCCGGTCATCAAGGGCGCCGGCCCGCTGTCCTCGGTGCTGGGACCCGCGGATTGGACCCATGGCATCTCGCGGCCGTTCCAGAACGTCGTTGCCGATCCCAATCCGAACCTGACGGTCCAGCTCTTTAGGCCGCCTGTGGGTGAATGGGTGGGTATCCGCGCCCAAACCAGCTGGCGACCCGTCGCGGGGTTGGGGGTGGGAAGCGGGGTCCTGCTTGACGTGCACGGCGAGATCGGCCGCGTCTCGATGTCGGTCGTGCTGGTGCCATTCCCGAAATCCGCGCCTGCGGCAAATTAGAGCGTTTTCCAGCGAAAGCCTGCCCCGCACTTGGATAGCGGGGTGGGCCCCGGTTCGCCTAACGAAAACGCGTCAAAACAAAAAAACTGGAGCCTCCGTTCCAATTCAATTGGAACGGAGGCTCTTAGCGTGCCAATGCATGACGTGGCGGGGTCGCGGAGGCCGTTTAGGTTAATCGGACTTCATTGGACCATTCGCCCAAGAGTTTGTAATATTCGGCCATCGCATTTCCTTGGAATCATATACTGAATCAGGGCTCGCGCGCCCATTTGAGAGATTAGGCATTGATGGCAGCCGCGCCCGTTGTCCAGCGTTCCGAGCTCGGTGATGCGTTGCGGGCTTGCCGCAGCGCCTTCGTCGGCGTCGGCGTCATGAGCTGCATCATCAACCTGCTCTATTTAACCGGCTCGATCTTCATGCTCGAGGTCTACGACCGCGTGCTGCCGAGCCGCAGCGTGCCGACCCTCGTCGGCCTGATCGTTCTCGCCAGCGGGCTATACATCGGGCAAGGCATCCTCGACCTGATCCGCGGACGCATCCTGGGGCGGGTCGGCACCTCGCTGGATGAAGCCCTCAATGCACGGGTGTTCGATACCGTGGTGCGGCTGCCGCTCTTGGTCGGGGGCCGCAACGAGGGCCTGCAGCCGTTGCGCGATCTCGACAATGTCCGCGCCTTTCTCGGCACCATGGGGCCGGGCGCGTTCTTCGACCTGCCGTGGCTGCCGCTTTATCTCGCGATCTGCTTTGCCTTCCATGTCCTGATCGGTCTCACCGCGCTGATCGGCGCAATCATCCTGGTGTCGCTGACGCTGGTCACCGAGTACATGTCGCGGCAGCCGGCGCGCGAGGCGACGGGACTGGCGGCGCGCCGCAACGATCTCGCCGCCGCCAGCCGGCGCAATGCCGAAGTCATGGTCGCGATGGGGATGACCGGACGCCTGACGCAGCGCTGGGGCGAGGCCAACGAGAAATATCTCGCCGGCAACCAGCGCGCCAGCGACGTTGCCGGCGGTCTCGGCGCGATCGCCAAGGTGCTGCGGATGATGCTGCAGTCGGCGGTGCTCGCCGTCGGCGCCTATCTCGTGATCCACCAGGAGGCGACCGCCGGCATTATCATCGCGGGCTCGATCCTGAGCGCGCGGGCGCTGGCGCCGGTCGATCTCGCGATCGCGCATTGGAAAGCTTTTGTCGCTGCGCGGCAGAGCTGGGAACGGCTCAACCGCTTGCTCGAACAGATGCCGGTGCGGCCCATCCCGACGCTGTTGCAGAATCCGATGAGCCGCCTGTCGGTCGAGGGGGTCGCCATCGCGCCTCCGGGCGATCAGAAGGTCGTCGTCCAGGACGTCACCTTCGCGCTCACGGCCGGCAACGGCCTCGGGATCATCGGGCCAAGCGGTTCGGGAAAATCCTCGCTGGTGCGTGCGCTGGTCGGGGTGTGGCAGCCGGTCCGTGGCAAGGTCCGGCTCGATGGCGCGGCGCTCGATCAGTGGTCGTCGGACGTGCTCGGCCGCCATATCGGTTATCTGCCGCAGGACGTCGAATTGTTCGGCGGCACGGTCGCGCAGAATATCTGCCGCTTCGATTCCGAGGCCAAGTCCGACGCCATCATCGCCGCCGCCAAGGAAGCTGGCGTTCATGACATGATCATCAAGATGCGCGACGGCTATAACACGCAAGTCGGCGAACAGGGCGCCGCGCTGTCGGCCGGCCAGGCCCAGCGCGTGGCGCTGGCGCGCGCGCTGTATGGCGATCCGTTCCTGATCGTGCTCGATGAGCCCAATTCCAATCTTGACACCGAGGGCGACGAGGCGCTGACGCGGGCGGTGCGCGGCGCGCGCGAACGCGGCGCCGTTGTCGTGGTGGTGGCGCACCGGCCGATCGGGATCGAGGCGGTGGAACAGCTCCTGGTGCTGAAGGACGGCCGCATGCAGGCGTTCGGTCCCAAAGAGCAGGTGCTGGCGCAGGTGCTGCAGCCGCGGGTCGCGGCACCAACCCCGATCAAGATCGTGTCCGAATTGGGGGGCGCCAAATCATGATCGGCGACGGGCTGCAAATCATGATCGGCAGCGAGCTGAAAGGCGCGCGGCGCTCGATACGGCTGCACCTGATCGTGGGCTTGGCCGTGGTCGCAGTTCTCGCCGGCGGCCTCGGCGGCTGGGCCTCGTCGCAGGAGATCTCGGGCGCCTTGATCGCGCCGGGGCAGATCGTCGTCGAATCCAACGTCAAGAAGGTGCAGCACCCGACCGGCGGCGTGGTCGGCGAGTTGCTCGCGCACGACGGCACGGTGGTCAAGGCCGGCGACATCGTGGTGCGGCTCGACGATACCGTTACCAAGGCGAACCTTGCCATCGTCACCAAGAACCTCGATGCCGCGATGGCGCGCGCCGCGCGGCTGGAAGCCGAACAGCGCGGGCTCGACAAGCTCAAGTTCCCGCCGCAGCTCATGAACCGCGCCAGCGATCCCGACGTCGCCAACGTCATGGCGAGCGAGAGCAAGCTGTTCGACGTCCGGGTCAACGGCAGGGTCGGGCAAAAGGCCCAGCTGCACGAGCGCATCGCGCAGCTGAAAGAGGAGATCGACGGGCTCACCGCACAGGAGACTGCCAAGAACCAGGAAACCGCGCTGGTGGAAAAGGAGCTGACCGGCGTCCGCCAGCTCTACGACCAGCACCTGGTGCAGATATCGCGGCTGACCACGCTGGAGCGCGACGCCGCGCGGCTCAACGGCGAGCGCGCGCAATACGTCGCCTCGCGGGCCCAGGCCAAGGGCAAGATCACCGAGACCGAACTGCAGATCATCCAGGTCGACAAGGACATGGTCAGCGAAGTCTCCAAGGATTTGCGCGAGACCAACGACAAGATCGGCGAGCTGATCGAGCGCAAGGTCACGGCCGAAGACCAGTTGCGGCGGGTCGACATCCGCGCCCCGCAGGACGGCGTCGTCGAGCAGTCCACCGTTCACACCGTGGGCGGCGTGATCAACGCGGGCGATGCCATCATGCTGATCGTGCCGCAGACCGACGACCTGCAGGTCGAGGCCAAGGTCAACCCGCAGGACATCGACAAGCTGCAGGTCGGCCAAAAAACCCTGTTGCGGCTGTCCGCCTTCAACCAGCGCACCACGCCGGAACTGAACGGCATCGTCAGCCGCGTGTCGCCCGACGTCACCACCGACCAGCGCACCGGGCAGAGCTATTACACCATCCGCGTCTCAATGCCGACGAAAGAAATCGCCCGCCTCGGCGACGCCAAGCTGATCCCCGGCATGCCGGCGGAAGCCTTCGTGCAGACCGGCGACCGCACCATGTTCTCCTACCTGATGAAGCCGCTGAACGACCAGCTGATGCGGGCGTTTAGGGAGAAGTGATTTTCTCTGCGCAACAACCCCCGACGTCGCCCCGGCACTATCCACGGTGTCGTCCCGGCCTTCGCCGGGACGACACTGATTGCTTGGCTGTTATCGCGCCAATTCCTTCAGCAGCAGATTCAACGCTGCGCCCGCAAACGCGTGCATATTGCCGAGCCGGTCGGGGCTTCCGGTCTCCAGCGTGATCACTGTCGTCGCAACGCCCGCGACCGCCATGCAGCTATGGCCAGCGGCGTCGCCGTAGCGGTTGCCGGTCGGGCCGGTGGCGCCAGTCTCCGACAAGCCCCAATGACTGGAAAAGCGCTGGCGGATGCGGTTCGCCAACAGTCCGGCATAGGCTTCGGAGGCCGAGCGGATTCCCTTCATCGCCTCATCGGGAATCTCCATTAGGATGCGTCGCGCGTCGCGCGTATAGACGACGGCAGAGCCGAGGAAATAGGCCGACGCGCCGGGCACCGCGAGCAGCGACGCCGAAATCAACCCACCGGTCGAGGATTCCGCGACCGCGATGGTTTCCTTGCGCTCGATCAGCTTGGCGGCGATCCGTTCGGCGATGGTGACGAGTTCTTGCATCGTTTAGCTCCGTCGAAGCAGCCGCTTCAGAAGCGGATGCCGGGTGTCAGGTTTCTCGGCGAGCGAGTGATAGACCACGCGAATGAAATTCTTGCTGGCCAAATCCGTCGGAGCCCATTTGGCATCGAGATCGGCGAAGGGCTTTGCCGCCACCACGTCGTCCTCGCTTTTGCCGTCCTTGACGAGCTTCGCCATGCGGTCGCGCGCGGTGATGAGCATGGTGCGATAGGCTGCGAGCGCCACCTTGTCGGCGATCGGGCCATGACCAGGTACGATCCGCGTCTTGTCATTGACGAACTTCAGATAGAGATCGCTCGCCGCGATCATGCCCCTGATGTTGCCGCCATTGGCGAAGTCGATATTGGGATAGCGGCCGTTGGTGAAGGTGTCGCCGGTCGCGAGCACATTGGCGGTCTTGAACCACACATAGGTGTCGCCGTCGGTATGGGCATTGGCGATATACTTGAGATCGGCGACACGGCCGTCGAGCCTGATCTTGAAAGCCTCGGTATAGGTTTTTTGCGGCAACGCTTCCGCCGCCGCCGGCGGCGTCTTGACCCCGGTCAGCCCGTTGGTGGTGCCGGCCGCTAATCGGTTCTTGACGTTGACTTCCGAGACGACCATGACGCCGTCCTTGGCGAAGGGCGCGTTGCCGCCGGTGTGATCGCCGTGAAAGTGCGTGTTGATCAGATATTTGATCGGCTGGTTCGAGACCAGCGAGATCGCGTCCTTGATCTTGTCATGGAGTGGCGCGAACTCGCCGTCGACCATGATGATGCCGTTGTTGGCGGTTGCCACGGTGATGTTGCCGCCCTGGCCTTCGAGCATGTAGATGCCGTCGCCGAGGTCGGTGGTCTTGATCTCGGCCGTGGAGAAATCAACCGGCGGGGGAGCGGCCGGCGCAGGTTGCTGTTGCGCGAAGGCATTTCCGGCCAGCCACAGGGTGGTTGAGGCAACGGCAATGGCAGTCCGGATCATGAAAACTCTCCGCAAGTGTCAATCTTCAAGAACTCCTAGCACAGGAATGCATGGCTTGCCGAGTTGCGGGCGACAAGCGGGCCTGCTTCAATGCACCGAGTGAAGCGGCGCGGCCAAGCGCCCGAACGAGGAAAACCGGCCCTATGACGTCACCATCCGCGGGCGGCGTGGATTGCGACCTGCACCCGGCCGTCCCGCATCTCACGAGCCTGTTGCCCTATCTGAACGACTACTGGCGCGACCAGGTGACCACGCGCGGCATGACCGACCTGGTGTCGCAATCCTATCCGACCCATTCGCCGATCTCAGCGCGACCCGACTGGCGGCCGGCAAAGGGCAAGCCGGGATCGAACCTTGAGGATATGCAGAAGCAGGCGCTCGACCCGTTCAAGGTCGCTTTCGGCATCTGCAATCCACTGTTCGGCGTGCAGATGGTGTTCTCCGAGGACATGCAGGATGCGTTCTGCCGGGCGCTGAACGACTGGCTCGCCAGGGAGTGGCTCGACAAGGACGAACGCCTGCGCGGTTCGATCGTGATTCCGACCCAAAGCGTGGAAAAAGCGGTCGCGGAGATCGAGCGCTGCGCTGGGGATCATCGCTTCGTCCAGGTCCTGATGCTGGTGATGGGCGACATGCCCCTAGGCAAGCGCGCCTATTGGCCGATCTATGCCGCGGCCGAGCGGCTCGGCTTGCCGATCGGCGTTCATGCTGGCTCCGCCTATCACAACCCGCCGACATCCGTGGGTTGGGGTTCCTATCACATCGAGGATTATGTCGCCCAGGCGCAAGCTTTCCAGACCCAGCTCACGAGCTTGATCGTCGAGGGCGTGTTCGCGCGGCATCCGAAGCTGAAGATGGTGATGCTCGAGTCAGGCTTCACCTGGCTGCCACCGTTCCTGTGGCGGCTGCACAAGTTCTGGCGCGGCATCCGCATGGAAACGCCGTGGGTCGATCGCGCGCCGCTGGAAATTGTGCGCAGCAACATCCGCTTTTCGCTGCAGCCGGTCGACGCGCCGCCGGATCCGGCGGTCTTGAATTGGCTGTTTGAACATATGCAGTCGGACGAATTGCTCCTATTCTCGACCGACTATCCGCACTGGCAATTCGAAGGCGACGAAGCGCTGCCGGAAGGGTTATCCTCCGATCTCGTGCGCAAGATCATGATCGACAATCCCTTCGCGACCTACGGCCGGCTGAAGCAGCTCACCAAGGAGACGACGCCATGAACGTCCAGATCCGTGAACGTCCGGAGCCCGCTTCATCCGGCAGCGCCAAGACCGCGATCGCCGATGGCGACATCCATCCGGCGCGCGCGACCAAGACCGAACTTTACCCGTATCTGGCAAAACGCTGGCACGAGCATCTTGAGACCTACGACAAGCATCCCTATCAGGGCATGATGGAAGGTCCGCCTTACCCCAAGGCGCAGCCGAACGCATCGCGCCGCGACGCGTATCCGCCGGAAGGCGGCCCGCAGGGTTCCTCGCTGTCGTTCATGCAGCAGCAGCATCTCGATCCGAACAATGTCGTGCTTGGCGTGCTCAACCCGCTCAACACCGGGCAGGGCATCCGCAACCATGATCTCGCGGCTGCGATCTGCTCGGCAATCAACGACTGGCAAATCGAGAAATGGACCAGCAAGGATTCGCGGCTGAGGGCGTCGATCGTGGTCGGCAACGAGGATGGTCCGACCGCAGCCGCCGAAATCAGGAAGCGCGCGGGCGACAAGAACTTCGTACAGGTGCTGCTGTTGAGCCGCAATGTCGAGCCGCTCGGCCAACGCCGCTACTGGCCGATCTATGAGGCGGCGCAAGAGGCCGGGCTTCCCGTTGGCGTGCACGCCTTCGGCTTCGGCGGCAATCCGATCACGGCGTCGGGCTGGCCCAGTTTTTATATTGAGGAGATGGTCGGGCATTCGCAGTGCCAGCAGACCACACTGGCGAGCCTCGTGCTGGAAGGCGTGTTCGAGCGCTTTGCGAAACTGAACATGATCATGATCGAGGCCGGTTTCGGCTGGGCGCCGTCGCTGGCCTGGCGGCTCGACAAGGTTTGGCAGCGGCTCCGCAGCGAAGTGCCGCACGTCAAACGTCCGCCGTCGGAATATATTCGCGACCACATCTGGTGGACCACACAGCCGATGGAGGACCCGGAGCGGCGCGATCACCTGTTCGAACTGATCGATTGGATCGGCTGGGACAAGCTCTTGTTCGCGACCGACTATCCGCATTGGGATTACGACGAGCCGTCGCGGGTGCTGCCGGCCGGCGTTTCCGAAGCCAACCGCGAAGCGTTCTATCTCGGCAATGCGCGGAGGGTTTACGGGCTCGCATGATCCGGAAAAGTGAGCACCGGTTTTCCGAAAAAGATAATGTGCAGAAAATAACATGACGCGACATGTGATCGCCCCGGTGGACGAATTGCCGCCGGGCACGCGAAAATTCTTGACCATCGACGGCCGGCCGATCGCGGTCTTCAACGTCAAGGGCGAGTTCTTCGGCCTATTAAACCGCTGCCCGCATCAGGGCGCGGCCTTGTGCGAAGGCCCGCTGATCGGGCTCGCGCAATCCACCGATCCCGGCGAGATCGAGTACACCAGGCTGGGCGAGATCATCCGCTGCCCCTGGCACGGCTGGGAGTTCGACATCCGCACCGGGCAGTCCTACTGCGATCCAAGGCGGTTTCGCGCCAAGGCCTATCCGGTGAATGTCGAGCCGGGCTCGGCTGTGATGAAGGGGCCGTATGTCGCGGAGACGATCAAGGTCGCGGTCGAAAGCGACTACGTGGTGGTGGATTTGTAATTCGTCGTTCCGGGGCTGCGAGCGAACCCGGAACCTCGAGATTCCGGGATCGATGCTGCGCATCGCCCCGGAATGACGGGATCAACTCAAGCATGCCCCATCATCTTCCGCTCCCGCGCATATCGTACCAGGGCTGCGAAGCGATAGAGGCCGTGCACGAACTTGCCGTAGGGCAGCGTGATGAACAGCGCGAACACGAAGCCGAGATGGATCGAAAGCAGCGGTCCCATCGCGGCGGTCTCGCGTAACAGCAATAGCGCGATGCCGGTCGCGCTGGTCAGGAACAGCATCAGGATGAAGGCGGTGTCCATGCCGCCGCGCTCGGAATCGACGAGTGCGGGATCGCGCTGCGACTTCGCGGCCAACAATCCTGCGGGTCCGATCAGAAGCCCGATGCCCCCGAGCGTGCCCAGCACGACAGGCAGATCCCACCACGGATACGGCGCCTCGCGCGCCAGCAGATAATGGTAGAGCGTGGCAACGCAGGTCGCGGCGAAGCAGAGGATGAAGCCGTAGAAGGTCAAATGATGGAAAATCTTGCGCCGGTCAGTCGGCTGGTCATCTTCGTTGAAGCAGCCGACCCCGCCGCCGTCGAGATAGCGCAACTGGCTGGCATCCTTGATCGCCTGCCACAGCGAACCGGCATCCGCCTTCATGCCGATCGGCTCGCCGATGTCGCGCCAGAATGCGCGCACGCTCATGATGAGCGCTGTTATCGCATAGAGAAACGCCGCGCCGAACAGTGCGGCCAGCGCGTCATGCGGCATCAGCGCATAGAACGCGCCGGGCCCGGTATGGATGCCCAATAAGACCTGCCTGTCGTTCGACGCGGCAAAGCCGAAGATGAACGCGGCGACGCTGAGCGCGGCAATGATGCTGATGACCAGTCCGTTCTGGGCGAAAAGGCCGGACAGTGCCCGCGGCCAGGCGTAGGTGGCCCATGAATTGGCGCGCGCGATCGCGAACGTCTGGGGCACATTGACGTTGAACTCATGCGGCGGCGCGAATTGGCAGTCGGTGTAGCAGGCGCCGCAGGCATGGCAGAGATTGGCGAGATAGTTGAGGTCGCCGTCGGAGAAAGCGCGGCGCATCTCCATCGCCGGAAATACCGCGCACAACCCTTCGCAATAGCGGCAGGAATTGCAGACCGTCATCAGGCGGTCGGCCTCGTCGAGGATCTTGGTTCCGTGCATGTTGCTCAGGGTTTCTTCAATAGGCCTTTCCCTTCCAGCCAATTCTGGATCAGGGCGGCAACCTCGAGATTGTTCTTGTCCATCATCATCATGTGCGAATTGCCATGAATGCCGGCTTTCGGCAGGTCGACGACATCGACGCTGCCGCCAGCGGCCTTCATGGCCTCGGCAAAGGCGATGCCGGTGGCGCGGATTTTCGGCCAGCGCGAATCGCGGTCGATGTAGTCGCCGTAGACGAACAGCGTCGGGATGTTTTTCAGCACGTCGACCTTGGCGGGATCGCCGACGCCGGCAGGCTCGATCGCGATCAGCGCCTTGACCTTGTCGGGCCGCGCCTGCGCCGCCTTGAAGCCGAAGGTGCCGGCCTGGCTGTGGAACAGGATGATGCAGGGGCCGACGCGGTCGATCTCGGCGATATAGGCGGCAATCGTCGCGTCGTCGGTCGTGGTCCAGCGCGGCACGTTCTGCTTGACGAAATTCTCGTACCCCTCGTTCGGGAATTGGCTTCCCGGCATCAATCTGCGCTTCGCCGGATCGGGATCGTAGGAGCCGGGGCCGTCGCCGATCCGGAAGCGCTCGAACGGGTTGGCGGTGGTCAGAAAGACCGGCTCGCCCTTGAAGATGTCGGGATATTGCGCCCATCCGGCGCGTCCGCGCTCGACCGCGTCCGAATCGTAGACGCTAAAACCCTTGCGCAGGAAATAATTGAGCCAGCCTTCGCGCCCATCCGGCGTGGTCTCATAGGTGACGCCGGTCAGCCCACCGCCATGCCATAGCAGCAGCGGATAGGAGCCCTTTTCGTTCGCCGGCAGGAAGTACTGCACATACATCTGCTCGACCTGGTAGACCCCGTTCGGATCGACCTTGGCCGGCACGCCTCCGGGCGTGAAGGTGACTTCCTTGACCGGCTTGCCCGAAATTTCCACAAGCCGTCCGCCGACATGGAACGATCCCATGTCGCGTAGTGAGATCGGCTCGTCGGCGCTCGCCGGTAGAGAGGCTATCAGAATGGCTGCGACCGAAGCGGCTGCAAGGCGTGACATGGCTCCTCCCTCATCTTGTTTCCCTCCACCAATTGCGCTCGCGGAGAGTCCCCCCTCACCCGAAATTCGCGCTTGGCGCCAATTTCGACCTCTCCCCCCAAGCGGGGCGAGGTGATTCGGGTACGCGGGGACAGGCTCAAAACCGTCGTGCTCAGTTCTTCGCATTCTTCGCCGCTTCCTGTCCCGCAATCCGCCCGAACACGCTGCCGATGGTCATGCCCATGCCGGCCGCATAACCTTTGCCCAGCACATTGCCGGCCATGATCTCGCCGGCGGCGAACATGTTGGCGGAAGGCTTGCCGTCCTTCATCAGCATGCGCGTCTCCTTGTTCACGCGGGTGCCGAGATAGGTGAAGGTGATGCCGGGCCGCACCGGATACGCATAGTAGGGCGGCGTCTCGATTCTGCGCGCCCAATGCGTTTTCGGCGGCGTCGCTCCATCTGTGCGGCAATCGTCGAGAATGGTGTGGTCGAAGGTGCCGGGGCGCACGGCGGCGTTAAAATCGGTAACCGTTTTTTCGAGGGCCGCCGGATCGAGCTCCAGCTTTCCGGCCAACTCCGCGACCGACTGGCCGCCGATCGGCGGAAACAGCGTCGGCATGAAACTCGTCGCCACGGTCGAATTGAAAATGATGTAGGCGATCTGATCCGGCTGCGCGGCGACGAGCCGGCCCCAGATGGCATAGCGTTTCGGCCAGATATCCTCGCCTTCGTCGTAAAAGCGTGCGGCATGCTTGTTGACAACGATCCCGAACACGACCGAGTCGTGGCGCGTGATGATGCCGCCGTCGAATTTCGGCGCGCGCGCGTCGATCGCGACCGCGTGGCACTGGGTGGGGTCGCCGACCTCCTGCACACCCTTGTTCAAGAGCATCTTCAGGATCGAGCCGCGGTTATAGGGCGTGCCGCGGATCAGGAAATTGTCGGCGGCCTCGCCCCAATATTGTTTCAGCCATTCGATGTTGGCCTCGAATCCACCGGCCGCGGCCACCAGCGTCGAAGCCTTAATCGTCGAAGCCTTGGCGCTGACGTGACCGTCGCCCTGCTTCAAGGTTGCCGAAAGGAATATGCCGTTGTCGATCTCGAGATCGATCACCTCGGCGTCGTACCGGATATCGACGCCCAACTGCTCGGCGGTGCGATAGAGCGCGTTCAGCATGGCCCGCCCGCCGCCGAGGAAGAACGAGTTGGTGCGGCCGAGGCTCAGCGTGCCGCCGAGCGAAGGTTGCCAGCGCACGCCCTGTTCGACGATCCAGTTCAGGATGTCCTTGGACTCGGCGATCATGAGGCGCGCCAGTTCTTCGTCGGTGTCCCCGCCGGTGACGCGCAACAGGTCTTCGAAGAACTCCTCTTCGGTATAGGGTCCGGTGAGGATGTCGGTCGCCGCGTCATGGGCGCAGCGCATGTTGCGGGTGTGGCGGGTGTTGCCGCCGCGATAGAATTTCGGTGCGGCTTCCAGGACCAGCACCGACGCGCCGAGGCGCCGCGCGCCGATCGCCGCGCACAACGCGGCGTTGCCGCCGCCGACTACCAGCACGTCAAACTTGCGAGAAAATTCGACCATGCGATTTTGTTATCTTATTGGCATGGAAATAAGAAGCGGCAGCCGGCCGGGGTCTGCCCGGCCTGCTGTGCGGAGCAGTCTTATGCGGTGACGGCCTCGCGCGTTTCGATGGTCTTGCCGCCGCGATAGACGGTGAGTGCTGCGATGATGCCCAGCGCCGCCGCGCACATCAGCCAATAGCCAGGGGAAGCCTTGTCGCCGGTATGCTCGATCAGCAGGGTCGAGGCGAACGGCGTGAAGGTGCCGAATAGGGCGGCGGCCAGAGCAAAAGCGAGCGAGAAGCAGGTGGTGCGAACATGCGCCGGCACGATCTCGACGAGAGAGCCCAGCATGGTGCCACTATAGGTGCCGAAATAGAACGAGAACATCATTTCGACCGCAAGCATCTTGCCGAAGCTTGGATCGGCCACCAGCCAGTGCAAGGCGGGATAGGCGGTCACGAATGAGAGGCCCGCGATCGCCAGCAGCACCGGCTTGCGGCCGATGCGATCGGAAAGGGCGCCACCGACCGGATTCCAGATGAAATTGGTGACGGCGACCAGCAGGGTGACAAGCAGGGCGTCATGCGAGGAAAGTTTCAGCACATTCTTGCCGAAGGTCGGCGTGTAGACGGTGACGAAATAAAACGTTGTGGTGGTCAGGATCGCGATCATCATGCCGAGGATGACGATGCGCCAGTTCGCAGCCGCCGAAGCAAACACCTCGGAGGCGGTCGGATGTTTCTTCATGGCTAGAAATTCCGGGGTCTCCTCGAGCGTCCGGCGCAGAAAGAAGATCACCGGAACGATCAGGCAGCCGATGAAGAACGGGATGCGCCAGCCCCATGCCGCGACGGTCTCAGCCGGCATCGCCTCGCTCAGCACAAAGCCGATGATCGCGGCGACGAAGATCGCCACCTGTTGGCTGGAGGACTGGAACGAGGTGTAGAAGCCCCGGTTGCCCGGGGTGGAAATCTCGGCGAGATAGACCGAGACGCCGCCGATCTCGACGCCGGCAGAAAATCCCTGCAGCAGCCGGCCGATTAACACGATGGCGGGTGCTGCGACGCCGATGGTCGCGTAGCTCGGGCAGAACGCGATCACCACCGTGCCGATGGCCATGATCGAGAGCGTGACGATCAGGCCCAGACGGCGGCCGATGCGGTCGATATAGGCGCCGAGCACCACCGCGCCCACCGGGCGCATCAGGGCGCCGAGCCAGAACACGCCGAAGGTGTTGAGCAGTGCCGCGGTTTCATCCTGGGACGGGAAAAACGCCTTGGCGATCGCGCTGGCATAGAAGCCGAACAGGAAGAAGTCGAACTGCTCGAGGAAATTGCCGCTGGTGGCGCGCAGGATGGCGCCGATGCGCGATTTGATGACCGGCGCTTGCGCGGTTGACGTTTGTGACATCGCGAGTTTCTCCCCCGTCTTTTACAGATTGGCCGGAATGGAAAGTCTCACGCCCGCCGACTACTGAGTTGGTCCGCCAATCTGCCATGCCGTCGCGGCCCGACCAACCGCAAATAACGTGACAATTAGGATCAGGGCTCGCAACGAGAGGCTTTTTCAGGTTTTGTTCTGCGCCGCAGCGGTCAGCCAGTTCCGGAAGGCGCGTAGTTTCGGCGGATCGGCGGTGGCTTCAGGTGAAACCAGGTAGAAGCCGGCGTCCGCGGGCAGGGCGATCTCGAACGGAACCACCAGCCGGCCCTTGGCGATGTCGTCCTGCACATAAGAGGTCCGGCCCATGGCAATGCCAATCCCGTCGATCGCAGCCTGCACGGTCATCAGGATCAGGTCGAAGGTGATGCCGGGCTGTTTCGAGATGTCCGCGGGCAGGCCGGAGGCCGTCAGCCACAGCCGCCAATCGTCGCTGTTGTTGGTGTTGTGCAGCAGGACGTGATCGCGCAGGTCTTCAGGTCTTCGTAGCGGCCGCTTGCCGGTAAGCAAGGCCGGACTGCACACGGGAAAAACCTCGTCCGCCATCAGCCATTCCGCGCGCAGGCCCGGCCAATGCCCCCTGCCGTAGCGGATCGCGGCATCGACATCGCCGCCCTTGAAATCGACCAGGCCGGTCGAGGTGGTAATGCGGACGTCGATCCCCGGATGCGCTTCCTGAAACGCGGTGAGGCGCGGCAGCAGCCATTTTGCCGCCAGCGACGCCAAGGTCGAGATCGTCAGCACATTGTCGTCGTCCTTGCGCAACAGCCGGTCGGTCGCCAGCCGCAGGTCGTTGAAGGCGGCCCGGACGCCGGGGAGATAGTCCCGGGCTTTCGGCGTCAGGGCGAGCGCGCGGTTCTGCCGGACGAACAGCCGGATCCCCAATTCTTCTTCCAGTCGCCGGATCTGATGGCTGATCGCGGTCTGCGTCACGTTCAGCTCGGCCGCGGCCTGGGTAAAGCTCAAATGCCGGGCCGCCGCCTCGAACGCCCGTAATCCGTTCAGCGACGGCAGCCTCGCGGTCATCCCTAATGCCCCCGATACATGAGTTTATATCATCCGAAGCGGTACAAAGTGTCGTTTGTCGAAAGCGGGATTCGCGCAGATATTCCCGTTGAAACCTTAGACGTAGGAGCCGAAAATGTCCACTTGCAGCCAACGCACGATGACAAATCATCATGTTCCGGGGATTTTCGCCCAGTTGAGTGAGACCCTCCATCTGTGGCGGCGGCGCTACCAAACCCGCCGCGAGCTGAGCCAATGGACGGACCGGGACCTGCGCGATGTCGGCATCTCCTGGAGCGACATCATCCATGAGGCTGAAAAACCGTTCTGGCGGGCTTGATAGCCGCCACGCCGGCGCCGCCTCTGACGAGGGGCGCCGGCCGGTTTTCGTTTCGGTCGATGGGAGCACGCGATGATCCGGTTTCAAGTCGACAATCTGCAGCAATACTCGGACGAATTGCGCACGCGCCGCGGCGATCCGGTCAAGCTGCGTTTTGTCGAGCCGCGCGACGCCGAGGAACTGCAGAACTACGTCCGTTCGCTGTCGACCCGTTCCCGCTACAACCGCTTTCTCGGCGCCACCAGCGAGCTGCCGAAATCGGTGCTCGATCATTTCATTCATGTCGGCCTGGACGACGGCTTTACGGTGGTCGCGACCATGCGGATCGACGGCTTCGAGACCATCGTCGGCGAAGCGCGCTACGCGTTCCACCCCGACACCGAAAGCTTTGAGTTCGGTCTTTCGATTGACGACCGCTGGCAAGGCCACGGCATCGGTTCGGCGCTCTTGAAGAATCTTGAATGCCGCGCCGCCGCGTTCGGTGCCCGCCGGCTGTTCGGCGACACCCTGCGTTCCAACGAGGTCATGATCGCGCTGGCGCGTAAATCCGGATTTACATTCACCAACAATCCAGACGACTGGAAGCTGGTGCGGTTCGAGAAGCCCATTGATGTCGCGCGGGAGGATATTCCCTGCGCCAGCTGGCGAATCGCGGCGCAACAGGTGGCGCTTGAGGCGGCGGCGAACTAAAATCTCAGAGCGTTTCTCGATTGGACCACGTCTAGTCCCCTCATCCTGCGGAGCCCGCCGCAGCCGGGCGTCTCGAAGGTTGGCCACGCATAGCGAAAATCGTAGAGTGGGCAAAGCGAAGCGTGCCCACCCTATCCAGCATGGGACAAGTAAGGGTGGGCACGGCGCAAGGGCGCCTTTGCCCATCCTGAGGACCGAAGAGCGGCGGTAGCCGCGTCTCGAAGCATGAAAGCCCCATCGTGGCCTCATGGTTCGAGACGGCGCAAGAGCGCCTGCTCAGCATGAGGATCACAGATTCATTTCCTCGTGAACACCGGCTTCCGCTTGTCAATAAAAGCCTGCACCGCTTCGTTGTGATCGGCCGTGGTGGTCAGGCGGATCAGGCGCTCGGCCTCCTGGTCGCGGGCGGTAGCGAAGTCGAACGATAGCGCCTCGTCGAGGTTGTCTTTCATGTAGCGAAGCGCGAGCGTCGGCCCTTCGGCCATCGATTTGGCGAGCGCAAAGGCTTCTTCCTGCAACCGGTCGTCCGGCACCACGCGGTTGACGAGGCCGATGGCCTCGCATTTTGCCGCATCGACTTTTTCTGCGGTGAACATCAGTTCCCGGGCGCGGGCGGTGCCGACCAGGCGGGTCAGCAGCCAGGCGATGCCGTAGTCGCCGCTGAGCGCGACCCGAAGATAGCCCGTGGATACAAACGCCGATTGTGCGGCGATGCGGATATCGCAGGCCATGGCGAGCGCGAGCCCTGCACCGACCGCGGGCCCGGGCAGCGCCGCAATCGTCGGCTTGCGCACCGAAACCAGTGCGCCGGTCAATAGCCGCTGCCGCTCCTGCAGATCGGCAACCTTGTCGTCGAACGACATTTCCAGCTTCTTCTTGTCGCGGTGCGCGCCCATACCCTTGACGTTGCCGCCGGCGCAGAAGGCCTGGCCGGCGCCGGTGATCAGGAGCGCGCCGACTTCCGGATTCTCGCCGCAGGTTCTGATCATCGAGCGCAGCGCCGGCGTCAGATGGTCCGACATCGCATTGCGCACTTCCGGGCGGTTCAAGGTAATGATCGCGACGCGGTCGCGGATCACGCAGAGGAGCTCGTCGGTGCCGGCGTCGATTTTTATCTCAGTGGTCATGTCGATTTCCTTGAATTTAGCCCGGTCATACCGGGATGGTGCGTTAGCACCAGATCCGGAATCTCAAGATTCCGGGTTCGCACTTCGTGGGCCCCGGAATGACGGCGGCGGCTTAAAACTTCTCCACCCATGGCCGCAATTCCATCTCCCAGGTCCAGGCGCTGCGCGGCTGCTGCAAGACGCTCCAGTAGCTTTCCGCGATCGCGTCGGGATCGAGCATGGAGTCCGGGCGATCGGAAGGGTCCATGCGCGTCGCGCTGCGGATGCCGCCATCAATGACAAAATGCGCGACATGAATGCCCTGCGGCGACAGTTCGCGCGCCATGCTCTGCGCCAGCCCGCGCAGCGCGAACTTGCCCATCGCGAACGGCGCCGATTGCGCATAGCCCTTGACGCTCGCCGACGCGCCGGTGAACAGGATGGCGCCGCGCTTGCTGGGCAGCATCCGCCGCGCCGCCTGCTGCGCCACCAGAAAGCCGCCGAATGCGCTGACCTCGATCGCCTGCTCGACCTCCGCCGGCACCAGGTCGACGAAGGTGCCGCGCGCCCGCCCGCTGGCGTTATAGACCACGATATCCGGCGTGCCGATCTCGCGCTCGACCAGGCCGAACAGGCGCTCGACCTCGTCCGGCTCGGTGGCGTTGCAGGCATAGGCGCGGGCGCCGGTTTCGCTGCAGAGCGCGCCCAGCTTCTCGATCTTGCGCGCGGCGAGTGCGACCTTGATGTTTTCCCGCGCAAACAGCCGGGCCAGCGACGCGCTCAAGCCCTCGCCGGCGCCGACTATGAGCGCGATCTTGTAGGCAGGTTTCTCCATGGGCGCCGTCCTTAGGTTTTTTGCCAGGAATCTTACCAAGGCTGTTATCTATGCGCGCAATCCCGCCAGGCAACCAGCAGCTTCGAGAACCGGGTCGAGCGCGGCCTTGTCGGGAACGGCTGCATATTTGGCGCGCAGCACGGCAAGCGATCGGGCGTGATATTTCTGCGGCTTCTGGATCCAGGCCTTGTCGCCGAGCTTGACGCTGAATTCGTCCCTGGCTTCGGCAAGCGCCTTCTCGTTGGCGACCGTCCAGGTCATGAATTGCGCGCCGACCTGGCGGGTCAGGATCGGCATCAGGGTCGGTTTCAGCGTGGCCCAGGTTTCGAACCGGCCTTCCGCCTTCGGCCACAGCATCCGATGCACCCAGTCCAGCACATGCGGCGCGCCGCCTTCGATCAGGGCGCCGGCGGTCGGATCGGTCCACAACTCATAGAACTGGCCCCACAGGCCGAAATCGCCATAGGCCGGACGGGCGCCGAACAGATAGGGCCGGCTTTCGAGATGGCTGTTCAATAGTCCGAGCATCTCGATGAACCCACTTTCGATCTGGGGCGCCGTCACCTCATTGGAGCCGACGAACCCGATCCGCTCCACCATGCGGACGCGGACCTTCGCGGCAAATGCCGCTAGCTCCGCTTCGCCTGCCGTCGGCGCGCGCATGCGCGCGATGCGGCCCGCTGAAGCGCGCTGGTCGACGTCGCGCGCCCAGCGGTAGTGGAACATCCATTTGTTGCCCCACTCGTCGCCGAACTCCTCACACAGTTCGGAAATGAAGCGGACGACGCCATCGCCGGGATGGACCTCCGGCTCCGGATGGAGTTTTTCGATTCGATCGATGATCGGGGTGGAATCCTGGATGCCGGTGTCCTCCGGCGTTACCAGGAGCGGGATGATCGGCAATTTGGCGAGCTTTTCGTATTCCGGCTGGCTTGCGGCGTTGCGCAAAATCCATTGATGCGGAATGCGCTTGTAGCGAAAATAGGAGCGCACCTTGACCGAATAGGGCGACATCTCGGCGCCGAAGATGCGATAGCTTTCCGCCATAGGGTCCCTCTCCCTTTGCATCGCCTGGCGGCTTTATCGGCCGCTCAATCTGGAGCATGATCCACATCATCCAAAGCGGCAAGGTCTAAAGCGACAAGACCTAACCGACAAGAATGCGATCAGGGCGGAAACGAACAAGAGACAACAATGCACCAGCTCCCCAAGCACGATGCGACGGCCAAAGCCGGCCAGGGCGGATTGCTCGCCCCCGATACGACCGGAATGAACTTCTATCGCGCCGATCCGGCGCTGGCCGATCTGTTGCGCATCCATCTGTCCGACAATCTGTTTCGCCATATCGAGCCGCATCTCGACCGTCTTGGCGCGCTCGCAGGCGGTCATCTCGACGATTGCGGACGGCTCGCCGACCGGCACGTGCCGGTGCTGCATCAGCGCGACAAGTTCGGCCGCGATGTGCAGTGGATCGAGTATCATCCGGCCTATCGGGAATTGGAGCGCACAGCCTTCGGCGAGTTCGGCATTCATGCGATGTCGATCCGCAAGGGTATTCTGGGTTGGCCGGACAAATACCCGGTCCTCGCCAAGCACGCGTTCACCTTCCTGTTCAATCAGGCCGAGTTCGGCCTCGGCTGCCCGATCAACGTCACCGACGGCTGCGCCAAACTGCTGGCGAATTTCGGCAGCGACGCCTTGAAGGCGAAATATCTCGATGGGTTGACCGAGACCGACATGGAGAAGCTGACCCAGGGTGGCCAGTTCATGACCGAGAAGGAAGGCGGCTCCGACGTCGGCACGCTGACCACCACGGCGGTGCGGGAAGGCGATTATTTTCGTCTCACCGGCGAAAAATGGTTCTGCTCCAATGCGGACGCGAAGGTCGTGATGTTGCTGGCGCGGCCGGAGGGCGCGGTCGGCGGCACGCGTGGCGTCGGCCTGTTCCTGATGCCGCGTTTGCTCGATGACGGCTCGCAGAACCACTATCGGATCGTGCGGCTGAAGGACAAGCTCGGCACCCGCTCGATGGCATCAGGCGAGATCAAGCTGGAAGGCGCGATCGCCTATACGGTCGGCCGGCTCGACCGCGGTTTTGTGCAGATGGCCGAGATGGTCAATTCGTCGCGGCTGTCCAACGGAGTCAAATCGACCGCGCTGATGCGCCGCGCCTATCACGACGCCATGACGGTTGCGAACAACCGCGTGGTGTTCGGCAGCCGCATCGTCGACCTGCCGCTGGGGCGGCGGCAACTGATGAAGATCATGCTCGCGACCGAGCAGGGGCTGTCGATGAGTTTTCTCACCGCCGACGCGCTCGACCGCGCGGAAGCCGGCAGTCAGGACGCGGCCGCCCTGCTGCGTATCCTAACGCCGACGCTGAAATTCCGCGCCACGCGCGATGCGCGAAAAGTTTGCGGCGATGCCATGGAGATGCGCGGCGGCATCGGTTACATTGAGGAGTTCGCGACCGCGCGGCTGCTGCGCGACGCGCATCTCGGCTCGATCTGGGAAGGCACCGGCAACATCGTCGCGCTCGATGCGCTCAAGCGCGCGGTCGGCCGCCACGGCGCGGAATTGGCGCTCGCCGCCGATCTGCATGCGCGCCTGGACGACAGCGCTCAGGTACCGCAAGCCTGGTGCGACCGGCTGCGCGGACTGACCGACCGCGCGATTACCTTTGCACGCGACGTCGCCGCGCGCACCGAGAACGAAGCCGAGGCCCGGCGCGCCGCCAGCCTGCTTTATCATGTGGCAAGCGCCGTCGCACTTGGCTGGGAAGCCGGCCGTATCCACGACAGGCGCGGCGACGCGCGCAGGCTTCTGTTGTCGCGGCTGGTGATCGATCATCGCGTGACAGCAAGCGATCCGTTCCGGCTCACGGAAAATAAGGCGCAGGATGCAATCGTCAGCCTTCTGCTCGGCGAGCGAGCGGTCGGCATGGCCGAGGTTGGCGAATTGGTTTTGGCAGCGTAGGCTGCTTGTCGCCGCGAGCGCAATTCCACCTCTCCCCTTGGGCCCCTTGGGATGAGGTAAAGAGTCCTGTGCCGCAACGATAAACAAATGAGGAAAGACCGATGAAGGCCGCCGTCCTGATGGAAGTCAACAAGCCGCTCGTGATCGAGGACGTCAGCCTGCCGAAACCGGGTCCGCGCGAGGTTCTGATCCGCACTGCGGTAGCCGGCCTCTGCCACTCCGACCTGCATTTCATGGAAGGGCTTTATCCGCATCCGCTGCCGGCGGTGCTCGGTCATGAGTCCGCAGGCATCGTCGAGCAGGTCGGCTCCGACGTCACCTATGTGAAGCCGGGCGACCATGTCGTGACCTGCCTGTCGGTATTTTGCGGCACCTGCGACAATTGCACCACCGGCCGCACGGTGCTGTGCACCGACACCACGGTAAAAATGTTGCCGGGCGCGTCGAACCGGATGTCCTGGTCGCGGCCGGAAAAACTCCACCAGTTTCTCAATCTGTCGTCGTTTGCCCAACAGATGCTGGTGCACGAAAACGCCATCGTCAAAATCCGCAACGAGATGCCGCTCGATCTCGCGGCCCTGATCGGCTGCGGCGTCATCACCGGCTTCGGCGCGGTGGTGAACACGGCAAAAGTTCAGCCCGGCGAGAATGTGGTGGTGATCGGCTGCGGTGGCGTCGGAATGGCCGCGATCAATGGCGCGGAAATCGCCGGCGCCGGCCGTATCATCGCGGTGGATACCAACCCCGCCAAGCTGCAGCTGGCGACGAAATTAGGCGCGACCGACGTGGTCGATCCCAGGAACGGCGACGTGGTGCAGCAGGTGCGCGATCTCACCAAGGGCGGCGTGCATCACGCCTTCGAGGTGCTCGGCCGCAAGGAGACCGCGGAGCAGGCGTTTGCGATGCTGGCCCCCGGCGGCACCGCGACTATCGTCGGCATGATCCCGTTCGGCCAGAAGATCGAATTGCACGGCTTCGATTTCCTGCGCGAGCGCAAGATCCAGGGCTCGTCGATGGGCTCGAATCACTTCCGCGTCGACATGCCGCGGCTGATCGAATTCTATTTGCGCGGCAAGCTGCACCTTGAGGACTGGATCTCGGCGAAACTGAAGCTCTCCGAGATCAACGATGGCTTTGCCGCGATGAAGGCCGGCAAGACCGTGCGCAGCGTGATCATGTTTGATGCGTGATACGTCCCGCTTGGGAAGCCGACTTTATCTCTGCAATCTTCGCGGCGGCTTTTCTCAGGAGAGTTTTAGTTTCGGGAAACACCTGTTGCTCTCGCTCGATTGCATCTACAGGAAGCCAGTGGGGTTGCCGCTCCTCGGGTCGCCTCGCCTTCTGCTCTTTGCACCGCTCCAGCAGAAACCAGCCCACAAACCGGGCATCTGCCCTTTCGCCGAGTTGGCCGTCGTCGAGCCAGTCCTTCTTTCGCCCAGTGACCTGTCTCCTCCCTGACCTCGCGCACGGCGGTGACACGGGGATCTTCGCCAGGCTCAATGTGGCCTTTAGGGAGCACCTTCTCCTCGCGATTTTTGCTGGCTTTTCGATCACCTCGCTTTTCGTGCCTTTAGTCTCTCGGTAGACGACGCCGCCAGCATGGGTTAGTCGATCATCGCGCGGTACAGGCGCTGGTTTGGCCCTGTCCGCATCCAGCGTGAGTACGAACCAATATGCTTGTTGTGTCGCTTTGCAACGCTGATCGATATAGCGCCATAGGGCGGGCAGGCAGCATTCCAATGAAACCGAGCCTGACCGCAGGCTCTTGTCGGCGCAATGCGTAGATAGCTGACAGCGCTCCCAGCACGACGAAAAAGCTTTGAAAGAATTTGGAATCGGCCTCGAAGCGTTGCACGGCCGACAAACCTGCAGGCAGGTCCTTCGTCAAACGCGCCTTGCCACCACTGAATAAGCGTTGACGGCGTGTTCGCCTTCCAGGGCCTGGAGCGCGCGCCTTCATTCGTTGCGCCTGCATGATGGCCTCGTCGGCATCGGCGCCAAACAACAAATCTGAAGTGGCAAGCTGGCGTTGCCAATGCGTCGACAGGTCTTTGTCTTTCACCAATCGCTTGGTGATTTGCCCCCAGTCGATCAATGCGCGGAGCGGGTGGTAGATCCGCTCGTCCAATATGGTGGCTAGCAGAAAGATCAGATGGCCGAGCAGATAGCTACCAAACAGGAATACCAGGCCGGCTTCGCCGCGATCGATCGGAGGGTGCATATTGGGGCCAAGAAACGTCGAGTAAACCCAGTCCCTTGTGACATAGGCCAGCGTTGCGCCCGGCAGGAAGATCGAGAAAAAGTCGACCAAGCCTACAAAGAACTTCTGAGCTGCGAAATTCAAGTCGCAAACTCGCTAAGGAGAGCGACAATGAGGTCGCGATGCAAGATCCCGGTTTCGCCGGCTTAGATGCGCTCAAAATACCCTAACGCCCTCACCGCGACACATGCGCCGAGACCGCGAGCCAGCGGCCGTTCTGCTTCGCCCAGCAATCAGTGTAACGGCCGGAGGCCTCTTTGCCATCGGGCGTCGTGTAGCTCGTTGCGGCATGGATGATCGCGAAATCACCCATCACGCGGATTTTCACCTCATGCGCTCTGAGATTTCTGATCGCGACCGGCTGCGCCGTCTGCTTGAGGAACGCGGCCCGATCGACCAGCGACTTGTCGGGGTTGGAGCAATAAAAATCCGGCGCCAGGATTTCGTCGAAGCGCTTGACGTCGGAGTTCTGTACCGAGGCGACATAGTCGCGGTTGAGCGCCGTCAGTTCATCTAAGTCCTTGGTCATTGGCTTCCTCCAATCTCTCACCCGTCATTGCGAGGAGCAAAGAGCGACGAAAGATCCATTCGTTCTTTGCTACGGCACTGGATTGTTTCGCTGCGCTCGCAATGACGGCGGTGGCGCATCTTCAACTCGCGCTCTCCGGCGCGTTATTAATCGTCAAACATCGGTGGCGGAACAAAACCACCAAACTCGCGCTCGATCAATTCGGCGAGCTTGAGCGGCGTGCGGTCTTCGAGCCAGGGGCCGACGATCTGCACGCCGACCGGCAAACCTTGCGGCGAGAAGCCGGTCGGGATCGCGGTCGCGGGCAGGCCGGGTAAGGTGGCGATGCCGGGCCAGGCGAGCTGATCGGAATATGGAAAATCCTTGCCGTCGATATTGATGCGGCGCTTTTCCTGCTCCGGCGAATGATCCTGCACATAGGCCGGCGTCGGCATGATCGGGCAGATCACGGCGTCGAACGTCTTGAACAGTTCGCGCCATTGGGCGCGCAGCCGGGCGCGGCCGTTATCGGCCATCACCCAGTCGCGATGGCTGAGCGCGATGCCGCGCAGCCGCTCCGCGCCAAGACTGAAGTCATCGGCGGCCAGCTGGGCCGCGCCGGCCTGGGCGCCTGCATAGGTCTCGGGCTGGAAATTTGCGCCGAGGAACGACAGCAGCATCCGCATATAGAGCCGGCTGGACGCGGCGTAGTCCGGCAATAGCGGGCTCTGCCGCGTCACGGCAACACCGGCCTTGCCGAGATTTGCGGCCAGCTTCTCGATGCCGGCGCGCACGTCCTTGTCGGTCGGTAGCACCGGATCGCTGTCGATCAGCAGCACCCGGAAATCCTTCAATTGCGCATGCCGCGGCGGCGGCAATTCGAGACGATAGGCCTTGCCGGCCTCCATCGGGTCCGGGCCGGCGATCACGTCGAGCAGGAGCGCCAGATCGGCGGCCGAGCGGGCCATCGGGCCGATGACGGAGAGGTCGCGATCGAGCGGCAGCGGCGGCAGCGGCGGCTGGGTGTGGCCGCGGGGCGGCACCAGCGCAAAGGTCGGCTTGTGCGCATAGACGCCGCAGTGAAAGGCCGGCACCCGCAGCGAGCCGCCGATGTCGGAGCCGAGCGAGAGCGGTCCGTATCCCGCGGCGAGCGCGGCCGACGATCCGCCGGAGGAGCCGCCGGGTGTGCGCCTGAGGTCATAGGGGTTGTTGGTGGTGCCGTAGATCTCGTTATAGCTCTGCCAGTCGCCGAGCCCGATCGGCACGTTGGTCTTGCCGAGGACCACGCCGCCGGCATCCTTGACGCGCGAAATCGACAGCGCGTCCTCGCTCGCAACAAAATCCTTCTGCGCTGGATAGCCCCAGGTCGTCGGCAGGCCTGCGATATTGTAGGACTCCTTCACAGTCATCGGGATGCCGAGCAGCGGCCGCTTCTCGCCACGCTTCAGCGCCGCGTCAGCGGCGCGCGCCGCCTCCAGGCCGCGATCGAAATCGCGCACGCAAACCGCGTTGATCTTGCCGTCGTGACGTTCGATGCGGTCGATCGCTTCCTGCGCAAGTTCGAGCGCTGAAACCTCTTTGGCCGCAAGCGCCACCGACAATTCGACCGCGCTCGCGAAACTCCATTGCGATTTGGCCAATTTATTCTCCCGTCCTGATCTCTTCGATGCACTCGAATGATGATCAGTTTAGCCGCCGCCTGCAAGGCGGGTTTGACGGGAATTGCTGCACGAAAAAATTATCCGGGCAGCATGCGCTGCATGACGCGGTCGCGGTAGACGAAGCGGTGCGCCAGCGCGGCCGCGACGTGGAGGCCGATCAGCACCAAGAGCGTCCATTCCATGGTCTGATGCAGGCCGTCGATCGCTTTGCCGGCGGCTGCGTTGTCGGACGCCAGCATCGGCATCGGAAACAGATAGAAGAAGGGTACCGACCAGGCGCGGAATGACGCAAACAGCCAGCCGGACACGGAGGTCGCCAGCACCAGCACATAGAGCAGCCAGTGCAAGGCTCCCGAGCCCACCCGCTGCCATGGCGTCAATGAACCTTCCGGCGCCACCGGATGCATCAACCGCCACACGAACCGTAGCACGATGAGAACGAGAATCGTCATGCCGATGGAGATATGAAATGTCATGGCGGTGCCCGGCGTCATGCCGCGATGAATGTCTGGCATCAGCCATCCGATCGAATATTGCGTGATGAGCAGAGCCACGATGAGCCAGTGAAAGATCTTGGCCGTGGTTCCGTATTCCAGGCGAGCGGTCATGGATTCTCCTTTTGCCAAGTGATGGATATCGGCTTCGGTTCAGAAAATTCCCAAGAGCGCGATAGCAATAGGGTAAATTCCGATCACGCTCCGGGCTATCCCGGGGCGCCCGGCTGACGAGGGCGTCAGCCAGGCGAGGGGCACGCGTCGCCTAATCTATTCGTCAGGGCTGAAAATTTCGCATGGAAGAACGAGCCATCGGATTGACCGGCCCCGCGCTGGTGGGCTCGCTCGCATGGGTGCTGGCTCCGGGTACGGGGAACGCATATCCGATGATTGTCTTGGCCACCCAGCGGTCCGACGCCGGCGTCAACCCGTGACCTATGCCAAGGTCCACGTCGAAGACGCCAATCTTGAAATCGGTCACGGCGAACAACGTGTGCCGCTGCTCGGAAAGCGCGGAGAAGTCGCCGATCTTGCCGAAGTCGGAATAATATTCGAAGCCTGCAGAGAGGTCCTGGCCGAGTTTTTTCGCGACGCGAACCGCCGGCGTGAAATCCGCCTCGCCATATTTGCCGAAGCCTATGTCGACGATCGGATTGACGATCAACTCGTACTCGGAATTGCGGACCCCAATGATCGGCCTGATCTCCATGGCCCACCGCGTCTGTGCAAAGGGCGGCGTCTCGTTGCTCAGTTCGAAATTGACGCCGTAGAACAAGTCGTGCTGTTCGGCGTGCGGCGAGACGAACAGCGTCCTGAGCTTGAACGCGTCCGAGTAGAATTGCTGATTTGTGATCGAGAAGGGCAGATAGAGCCCGATCTCCCACCAGTCCGTCACCCCATAGGCGAATTCCGGCGTCCCGTTCAGGCTGTGATTGGAGGCAAGCCCTCCGGGAAACGGCGGATTGGTCTGTCCCCCGGCCACGTAATTGAGGTGCTGCTGGATCGTGAACTGGCCGACCGCCGCGATGCCGGCGTCGTAGACCTGGATTTCATCGGTCGCGTTCGCCTGCTGTCCTGACAAGGCCCACAAGGCCGCGCCGGTCGCAAGACAAACAATGCCCTGAAATGTTCGTCCAAACCGAGATCGGGTCATCGCGCTCGCGGCTAAGCCGCCCCGATCAAAATACCGACCCCGAGCACGATGACGCCGCCGAGCACGATCTGGAACACCGCCTGCAGGAATGGCGTATCCATGTAGCGGGCGCGGATATAGGCGATCGCCCACAATTCGAAGAACACGACGATGCCGGCGATCGCGGTCGCGATCCAGAACGCGTTGGCCCAGGAATCCGGAACCAGATAGGGCATGGTGTGGCCGAGCCCGCCAAGCGTCGTCATCAATCCGCAGGTGACGCCGCGCAGCCAAGGCGAACCGCGCCCGGTCAGCGAACCGTCGTCGGACAAGGCTTCGGCAAAACCCATGCTGATGCCGGCGCCGATCGAGGCGGCAAGCCCGACCAGGAAGGTCTGCCAGTTGTGGTGGGTCGCAAACGCCGCCGCGAACAAAGGCGCCAGTGTCGACACCGAGCCGTCCATCAATCCGGCCAGCCCCGGCTGCACATATTGCAGCACGAACACGCGCCGGCGGGTGCGGTCCTCGGCGGCGCGAACGTCGGGCTTGAGAATCTGGTCGGTCAGCCGCTCCGCGGTCTTTTCATGGCCTTTTTCGGCCTCGGCGAGATCGCCGAGCAGGCGGCGGACGCCGACATCCTGGGCTTGTTCGGCGGCCTTGACGTAGAACCGCTCGGCCTGAAACTCCATCGTCTCCACCTCTTTGCGGATGGTGTCGAGCGACAGGTTCTGGGTCAGCCAGATCGGACGGCGGCGCAGAAATCCCTTGACGTCGTCCCGTCGGATCGGCGGCAAATGCGGACCGAAACGCTGTTCGTACAATTCAAGCAGCATGTGGCGATGGCCCCGTTCCTCCTCGGCCATCTCCTCGAAGATCTTTGCCGAATCGGGGTAGCGTTCCTTCAGGTCCTCGGCGAAGCTCATGTAGATGCGGCTGTCCTCCTCCTCCGAGGAGATCGCAACCGCCAACACCTCGCGCTCGGTCAGATCGGCGAAATTCTTCATGACAGGGCGCCCGTATTTAGAACTATTCTAAATCTCGTATAAAGGGTCGTCCCGATGGGGTCAATCGCGCTGCGCGAGAGAGTGTGCACTCCGAATTTCTGGATCGGCGCGATGTGGAACCGTTACCCTCGTGGGCCGTTCGGGTCCGCATCGCAGGATCGTCTGTCAAACCGGAGCTCTCATGGACAAGGTCAAATATCGCTTGAACGACCCGCGGCTGGCACCGCGTCGGACCAAGCTCGAGATTCCCGGCTGGGCCGGCAAGCGCGAGCCGCGCGCGGACGGCTCTCGCGAACAGGTCTGGCATTGCGTTCCGTTTTCGGAAGGAGCGCAATACGGCATCGAGCTGGTCTATCCTTATGACAACGAACTGCATGTAACGACCAAGGACGGCCGGTTGATCCTCGAAGGGGATTGGGGCCCGCCGCCGGACGGCGGCGTGCAGTGGCCGCCATTCCGAAATTTCGGCGACACCTTTTACACCTATCAGCTCCTGCTCGATCTCAAGGTCGAAAAGGGCATGGCGGTCCGCACCGAGCCGCACCCGCAATTCTATACCGATCCCACCGACACCGTGCCGATTGCCGTTCCGGCGCTGATCCGCAACTGGTGGCCGATGGTGTTCTTCTGCGTGTTCAAGGCGCCGGCCGAGGGCCGCACTCATATTTTCCGGCCGAACGAGCCGTTCATGCAGCTCATCGTGATCCCCGAGGAAGCTCCCTTCGAGCTCGAGAGGATGGACGAGGAGGAATCAGCGGAACGTGAGCTGCAGGCGCGGCGCATCTACAACAGCCGGCCGACGCTGGCAAAAGGCACCGAATGGACGTCGTCAAGCGATACCGTGTTCGACGGGACATACCGGCATCTGCATCGTGCGGCGAAGGAGAAAACCCGCGAGAGTTGATTGCGGAAACGCTAGCGGGCGCCCGATCCGTTCCAGATCGAGCGCCCGGCCCGTTGTCACATCACCCGGTCAGCAATCAGTACCGATCCCAATAGCCGTGATGATGATGATGATGATGGTGATGGTGGTGATGCCGGTACCGCGGCACGATGACCACGCGGGGCCCATACGCATCATAGCCGTATCCGCCGCGATAGTAGCCGTGGTGATGATGGTGGTGATGTGATGATGATGATGATAGAACTGCGCGAGCTGAACATTTTCGTCCGCCGACGGAACGGGCTTTGATTCGTCGACCGCCTTTAGCAACGAAGCCGCGTTCGGGATCGGTTCGAGCAGATCGGCGTAGGAGTTGGCCCGCAGGACATCCGTCGGATTTGGCGTCGGTGCGGCCTGCGCGGCGTTGAAGGCCCCGAGCGTCGCCACCGCTCCCAAGAGTCCAGCGATCCTCTTTTCCATGATTCTCCTCCAGTGACTGTCGCCGGGCACAGTACCCGGTAGCCGTGAACGCCAACGATCTAAAAATCGTTCCTGCGGCTGTTTGTCACGATGTCAGACTGAGCATGAACCGGCGGTGAACCTATCGCGCCGCGGATTCTCTGGAAGCGCGATGGGATGGAGTGGCACCATCGCGTTCTAGCTTTTTGATTGAGCATGATCTTTTTCGGAAAACCGGTGGCTACTTCTCCGGATCACGCTCTGAGCTGCTTCACGAATTGCAACAGCAAGTGATTGACCTGCTCCGGCTGTTCCTGCTGCACCCAGTGGCCGGCACCGTCAATCAGATGGCAGCCGATCATGTTGGTGCAGGCGAGCTTCTGCATCGCCTCGAATACTTTGGGGCGCTGATAGGTGCCCCAATCCTGTTTTCCCGAGATGAAGCACGACGGCACGTCGATGGTCTTGCCCGACCAGGTCTGTAGCTCGGCGTTGAAAGCCCCCGAGGTGCCGCAGCGATACCATTGCAAGCCGCCCTGGAATCCGGTGCGGCCGTATTCGGCGCTGTAGTAGGCAAGCTCGCGATCTGGCAGCCAGCGGTTGGCCGCGATCGCCGCCGCGTTGGGCATTTCCTCTGCGACTGTTTCGGGCATGGTCTTGGCGAGGTCCATCACATAATAGGTCGGGAGTTTTGCGAGCTCGCCCGCCGACCATGATTGCAACGGATAGGGCGCGTTGGCTTTCCAGTCCGCGCTCTTGTGATGGTAATAGGCGCGCAGGAAATCATGCACGCCCTGCGGCGCGCGGGTCATGTCGCCATCCGCTTCGCGTGTCGAATAATACCATTGATAATGCTTTCGCGGCCGCGCCAGGGCGGCGAGGTCGCGATGCACGGGATCGTCCGGCGCCGGCTTCGTCGCCGCACCCGCCGTGTTGAACGGCAAGGAGGGCGGGCCGCCGAACGGCGCGCTCATCATGACGACCGAGCGGAACACGTCGGGCCGCACCAGCGCGCACCAGGCAGCGACAGGGCTGCCGAAATCATGGCCGATCACGGCGTCGACGCTTGCGCAGCCGAACGCCGACACCAGCCCGAGCGCATCCCGCACCAGGTTGGTGAGCCGAAACGAATGCAGGTCGCCGTCGAAGCTCGCGTCCCAGCCGGTGGTGCGGCCATAGCCTCGCTGGTCCGGCGCGATCACGTGATAGCCGGCCTCGGCGAGAGCCGGCATCACCTTGCGCCAGCTATAGGCCAGCTCGGGAAAGCCGTGCAGCAGCAAGATGCAGGGGCGGTCTTTGCTTTCGTAGCCAGCCTCGAGCACGTGCATCCGCAGCCCGTTGATGTTCTCGACATAGCGAGAGCGGATGCCGGGAGGGAGCGGGGTGTCGGGGAGGGAAGTTGTTGTCGTCGTCATCACCGCGCATTCCTCCCGTCGCTCCGGCCTTGAGCCGGGACCCCTAACCACGAATGGTTATGTTTTACGAAGCTGTGGCCCAATCCTTATCACAACCAGCATCTGTGGTTATGGGTCCTGGCGTTCGCCAGGACGACAAAGGAGATTTTTCACGCCGCGGCTTTCTTCGGCCAATATCGATCGCGCAGATGCCGCTTCACCAATTTGCCGGTCGGCGTGCGCGGCAGCTCGGCCTCGAAGTCGATGCTCTTCGGGCATTTGATCGCCGACAGTTTGTTTCGGCAAAACAGGATCAGCTCGGCCTCCAGCGCCTTGCCGGCCTTGTCCATGTCGTGCGGCTGCACCACGGCCTTGACTTCTTCGCCCATCTCCTCGTTCGGCACGCCGAACACCGCGACGTCGGCGACATCGGGATGGGTGATCAGCACGTCCTCGGTCTCCTGCGGGTAGACGTTCACCCCGCCCGAGATGATCATGTAGGACTTGCGGTCGGTGAGATAGAGAAACCCTTCGTCGTCGACATAGCCGACGTCGCCAAGCGTCGACCAGCCCCTCGAATTATGAGCCCGCTTCGTCTTCTCCGGATCGTTGTGATAGACGAAGGCCGGCGCGTCCGCGAAATAGATCGTGCCGATCTGTCCCGTCGGCACTTCCGCGTCGTTCTCGTCGAGAATCTTCACCTTGCCGACCACGGCGCGGCCCACGGTGCCGCGATGGGTGAGCCATTGCTGCGAGGTCGACACCGTGACACCGTTGCCTTCGGAGCCGGCGTAATATTCGATCAGGAACGGTCCCCACCAGTCGATCATTTTTGCCTTCACGTCGACCGGGCAGGGCGCGGCGGCATGGATTGCGCCTTTCAGGGAGGAGACATTGTAGCGATTGCGTACCTCGTCCGGCAGCTTCAGCATCCGCACGAACATGGTCGGCACCAGTTGAGACTGGGTCACCTTGTATTTCTCGACCAGCTTCAGGAATTCCTCGGCATCGAAGGATTCCATGATGATCGAGGTGCCGCCCAGCACGATCGCCATCATGTTGAAGCGCAAGGGAGCGGCATGATAGAGCGGCGTCGGCGACAGATAGGTCGTCTCTGCATTCATTTCGCACATGTTGGCGCACAGAATTTTGAGGAACGGATTCGCCAGGTCGATCGGATTGCCTTCGAATTGTTTCTTGATGCCCTTGGGCCGCCCGGTGGTGCCGGACGAATACAGCATGTCGTAGCCGGCGACCTCGTCGGCGACCGGCGTCACCGGCTGCACAATCGCTTCCTTGTCCCAGGAACGGAAACCTTCGAGTGGCTCGTCAAGCATGAAGAACAAAGGTTCGCCGGGTTCGCCCGTGTTGAGCCCTTTGACCTGCTCAGCGCATTTCGGCGAGGTGATGAAGACCTTGGCCCCGCAGTCTTTGACGATATAGGCGATCTCGTCCTCTTTCAGATAGCGGCTGATCGCGGTGTAGTAGAGCCCGCTGCGCTGCGCGGCCCAGCAGATCTCCATGAAGGCGAGCCGATTTTCCATCAGCAGCGCGATGTGGTCGCCGGCCTTGAGGCCGAGCGAGCGAAACAGTTGCGCGCCCTGGTTCGATAATCCGTCGAGCTCGCGGTAGCTGATCGCCTTGCCTGTCGCCGCCATCCGGTAGGCGATCTTGTCGGGGTGGGCGCGGGCGTGGATGGAGGGATGAGTCATGAGGCGATCCCGAAACAATCAACGTGGTCGTCCTGGCGAAGCCAGCACCCATAACCACGGGCGTGAATTTTTGAAACGAGCGGGAGCTCCAGCTTGGCCTAACCACGAACGCCTGTGGTTATGGGTCCCGGCTCAAGGCCGGGACGACACCTTTTATTTATGCGGACGCTATTATTACGCCGACGCTATCACAGTCGCTCCACGATCGTCACATTGGCCATGCCGCCGCCTTCGCACATGGTCTGCAGGCCGTAGCGCTTGTCGCGCTGTTTCAACGCATTGATGAGCGTGGTCATCAGCTTGGTGCCGGAGCAGCCCAGGGGATGGCCGAGCGCGATCGCGCCGCCATTGACGTTGAGCCTGGCGGGGTCCGCGCCGGTGGTCTTCAGCCACGCGGTCGGCACCGAAGCAAAGGCTTCGTTGACCTCGAACAGGTCGATGTCGTCGATCGACATGCCTGCTTTTTTCAGCGCGCGCTCGGTCGCATGCAGCGGTGCGTCCAGCATGATCACGGGATCGCCGCCCATCATGGTCATGTGATGGATGCGCGCCATCGGCTTGAGGCCGAGCGACTTCAGCCCCTTCTCGTTGACCACCATCACGCCCGAGGCGCCATCGCAGATCTGGCTGGCGCTGGCCGCGGTGAGCTTGCCGTTCTCGGCGATCAGCTTGACCCCCTTGATGCCGTCGAGGCTGACGTCGAAGCGGATGCCTTCGTCGATATGGTGGGTGTCGGTCGAACCGTCGGCGCGGGTGATCTGGACCGGGATGATCTCGTCCTTGAATTGGCCTGCTTGGGTGGCGGCAATCGCGCGCTGGTGGCTGTTATAGGAATATTCGTCGAGATCGTTTTTGGAGAGGCCGTATTTCTCCGCCATCATCTCGGCGCCGGTGAACTGGCTGAACACGATGTTCGGGTAGCGCTTCTCGATGTTCGGGCTCTTGTAGTGGCCAAAGCCGTTCTTGGCGGGAAGCTGCGAGGCGAGCCCCATCGGCACCCGCGTCATGCTTTCCACGCCCGCGGCGATGACGCAGTCCATGGTCCCGGACATCACCGCTTGAGCTGCGAAATGCAGCGCCTGCTGCGAGGAGCCGCACTGTCGGTCGATCGAGGTGCCGGGCACGCTCTCCGGCAGTTTCGAGGCCATGATGGCGTTGCGGGCGACGTTGTTGGACTGCTCGCCGGCCTGCATCACGCAACCCATGATCACGTCCTCGACCTGCGCGGGATCGGCGCTCGCGCGCTCGATCAGCGAATCCAGCACGACGGCGGCGAGATCGGCCGGATGCCAGCCGGCGAGACGCCCTCCCTTGCGGCCGCCGGCGGTGCGGGCGGCGGCGACGATATATGCCTCGGCCATCTCGTGATCTCCCTGATTGTTTTTCGGCTCGTGTTTGAATGACAGGGAGCCGATTTAAGGGGCGGGTGGGGATTTAGTCAATCAATCAATTAACTCTTGAGGTGGAGCGCGGCTTCGGCTTATCTGGCCCCAATCCGACTTTGGCGGCAGGCAGAATGGGATATCCGTTGAATACCAGCGTACCGAACAGGCTGCCGGGCGGCAGCAACTCGACCGCCGAGAAACTGCTGATAGCGGCAAGCGAATTGATGATCGAGCGTTCCTCGATCGAGGTCTCGCTCAGCGACATCGCGCAGAAGTCCGGCGTCAACGCCGCGCTGGTGAAATATCATTTCGGCAACAAGGACGGGCTGTTGCTGGCGCTCTTGGCGCGCGACGCGGAGACCGAGGTGTCGAACCTCGAATATCTGTTAGGCCAGCCGATCACGCCGACCGCGAAACTGCGCCTGCACATCACCGGCATCATCCGTGCCTATCACCGGTTCCCCTACATGAACCGGCTGATCCATTATCTGTTGCACGAGAGCAGCGCCGAGGCCGCCGATGAGGTTTCCAAATTCTTTGTCGCGCCCTTGCTCGATTTTCACCGCCGCCTGCTTAGCGAGGGCATTCGCGCCGGCGAGTTCCGTAACATCGATCCGGTCTTGTTCTACACCAGCCTGATCGGCGCCTGCGATCACCTGTTTTTCGGCCGCCACGCGATGTCGCGCGCTACCGGCGTCGGGCCCGTCACCGACGAGGTCTGCCGCGAGTACATCAGGCACATGGAAGCGCTGATCTGCGGCGGAATGTTGAACGGGGCGAATAGCGAATAGGGAGCAAGAAGTTAATGCCCAGGTAGCAGGTCTGTCTGCCCCTATTCGCCATTCGCTACTCGCCATTTGCCAAGTCTAGAGAAGAAACGCCCAAGGAGAATCTACCATGCAGTTGAAAGACGTTGCCGTTATCATCACCGGCGGTGGTTCGGGCCTGGGTGCCGCGACCGCCCGCGCCATGGTCGCCAAGGGCGCGAAGATCGGTGTGCTCGACCAGAGCAAGGAGAATGCCGAAAAGATCGCGGCCGAGGTGAAGGGGGTTGCCCTTCACGCCGACGTCACCGACGAGGAGCGGGTGAAGGCGGCACTTGCCAAGGCCGAGGCCGCGCACGGCATCGCGCGGGTGCTGATGAACTGCGCCGGCATCGGCGGCTCGCAGCGCATCGTCGGCAAGGACGGGGTCTATCCGCTCGCCAAGTTCGCGCGCATCATCAACGTCAATCTGATCGGCACCTTCAACTGCCTGCGGCTGTTCGCCGAACGCCTGGTCACCGCCGAGCCGATCGGCGAGGAGCGCGGCGTCATCATCAACACCGCAAGCGTCGCGGCCTATGAAGGCCAGATCGGGCAGATCGCCTACTCCGCTTCGAAGGGTGGTGTGGTCGGCCTGACCTTGCCGGCCGCGCGCGATCTCGCCAGCCAGAAGATCCGCGTCAACACCATCGCGCCCGGCCTGTTCCTGACGCCGCTCTTGATGGGATTGAACGAGGAAGCGCGCAAGAGCCTCGGCGCCCAGGTGCCGCATCCGGCCCGGCTCGGCGATGCCTCAGAATACGGCAACCTCGCCGTCCACATCGTCGAGAACCCGATGCTCAACGGCGAGACCATCCGCCTCGACGGCGCGATCCGCATGGCGCCGCGGTAAGGCCCGCGCCTCTTCCCTTCTCCCCTTGTGGGAATATGTGGCTCTATGTAACTGATTGATCGCGCAAGGGAAACTTAAATCGGTGTCCGTATAGCGTCCCTTGCAGCCGGTTCCTGCCCCGGCACGCGCATTCTCGCGCGCCGTCCCTATCTCATCGGGATGAAGAATGACAACGTCATGCGCGCGCTAGAGAGCGCCTGGAGCAACGCCTATCCCGGGCGCGAAGCGGCGGAGCGCGACGCGGTGCTGCGCGAGATCTGGCGCCACGCGCGCGCCGAGACGCCGGCAAAACGCGAACCGATGCGGCTGCGCCTGGTCCGCACCTAGCGGCGGCGTGCGCCCGGGTGCCTGGGGGCTGTGAAATTTCCGGCCTCTCGCGGCGGATCGAAATGCTTGTGCTGCACCGTCATGATGATGCGATGCAAAGCGCCGTCGCCGATGTCCGGCAGCGTGGCCAGCTCGCGCGCGACCTCTTCGAGAAACAGACCACGGTCGCGCGGCTGCAGCGGTTCAGCCGCGCGCAGCACGGCGTCGAGCTGTTGGTCGGAAAGCGAGATTGGAGTTTTCGAAATTGGCAGCATGGACGGAGGCTCCCGGACGTGCGACGGTTGGGCGCCTTATGATGCGCTGGTTATTTACGAGAGTACTTTAAGCCCCGTTGGATCAAGCGACGGGGCCTTTTTTTGTTCAGGCGGCGGGCTTGCGCTCGGCTTCGTTAGCCTCGATCGCCCTCATCGGGTCGGGATGGAATCGTGAGACGCCAGCCGTGAGCATGCGGCGCAACAGCGCGACCTCGTTCGGCCGACAGCCCCAATCATCGGAGGGATCTTCGACATCTTTCGTGCGGCAGGGCGGGCAGTCCCACGGGCGAAGTTTCAAGCTGCGGTCCTGACAACGCCATACCGCGAACTCCGCGACTTGCTGCCACGGTTGAGTGCGCAGCCTGTCGTCGATTTCCCTCCGCTGCGTCTCGCTGTCGGCGCGCGCCATCTCGATCGCCAGCTCCATCGCTCTTCGATCATGCGCTTCCATCGTCGGCCTCCAATGCCATGGTCTCGTAGATGGATAGCGGTCGCTCCGGACGGCTCGGGCGCGATGGATTGGTCGGCGAGCGCCCTTGCGGGCTCAGCCGAAGGCGGTGGGCGAACCCCAGCATGGTCTTCTGCGCCTGCGCCAGAACCGCGAGCCAGGGCGACTGGCGGCCGTTAACGACGCGGCCCTCCACGCGGAGATGATCGTTGGCCTCACGCGCCGCCGCGACGGCCTGGACGTAGTTGACCAATAGCGGCAGATCGGACGCTTGAAAGGCGTTGGCTTTGCAAGCGCTGACGAGGCCGACGAAGATTTGACGCTCGATTTCGCTCAGCTCCGACGGCGCACGCAGTCGTTCGGGCGATCCACCGATGCGGGGAAATGCCTGCTCGTTGGCCGATCGACGAGGCATTGTGGTTGCGAAAGGTTGGCGCCAAGTTGGCACCAAGTTTATGCCGATTGCCGCCAGGTCGCTAGGGGACGGATCGCCGGTTCAGCCACCTATCGGAGCGCTCGGAAGGCCCATCGGTTCTGCGACACGTTGCCAAATTGAGGCGCCGCCGCGCTCGGCGACCACCTCCCTCCGGCTTTTTGGATGCTCCCCCCTCCGCCCTTCAAAGAGGGAGACCGTCCGGGACTCGGCCCCCACTAGCTGATCCGTCCGACGGCTGGCTGTCGCGGTCGCTGATGCGTCGAATCTCGCTGGGGACTGCCCAGGTCTCTCGGTGTCCGCATGGGCGGGCTCGCTAGGGGATCTGGGGGACTCATCGCGTGACACATGTCAGCCGATCGGCTGACATCGCTCAGTTCGCGATCGGATAATCCTCGCCGGCTCTGGCCAGCGCTCAGGGCGCTAGGTTCTTGATCCATGTCAACGGCGGTTCGGTTGGCTGTCCCTTTCGTTTTCCCAGAGGAATGAGCCAATGAAACGCCTGACCCTCACCGCTGCCATCGTTCTAGCGGCATCAACACCAGCATTCGCCCAGAATACCGAGGAGGAGAACGATGCGGCGATGGCTGCCGTGATCTACACGATTGCGCAGAAGCGCTGCAACCTGACCACAGCGGAAGACGGCAAGCTTCGCGGAATGACCATCTCCGAGATCGAGCGCCACGGCCTCACATGGGAGCAAGTGGTCTACGGCGAGAAGTCGATGATAGGTCAATTCCTGAATGAGCATCCGGTCTATGAGAAGGCTACCAACAACGACCGCGCTGCCGTCAGGACCGTCTGCAATGACGCGCGCACCATGCTTGGCAAGAAGAAATAGAGCGCCGGCCTGCCGTACTTGGATTTTTGATAGATCGTTGCCGAGGTGGCGCTTGGCCACGGTTGCCGGTCCGCCAGATCGTCAGTCCGGGTGGGCGATCAGGGTAAAACAGGTGCAACTCGATCATGCCAGCACCGCGAGCACTGCTGCGCCGATGCTCGGCGTCGAGTATCTCGTCCAACGCCTGCCGAATTGCTGGAACGACCACAACGTCGTGCTACGCCATGGCGTCGTATAAATTCGCTCACTTTTCGTTACGGCTCCTCAAGCTTGCGGAGGATCGCCAGGTCTCTTGCTCGCGCACTCATGACCTGACTTGGTGCCCCGAGCGCGAGACTACTAGCCGTTCTGCGTACCATCCGCGTAGCCACCGCCGATCTGTGTGCCGGGTGCCAGCAATCCCTTGCCCGGGACATAATTAATCTCCAGCCTCGTGCCGTCCGGATCCTCGAACAGCACCGAGTAGTAGCCGGGGGCAAAACTGTTCTCTCGCGGTGCGCGAACGATATGTGCGCCGATCTTTACAAGAAAGTCATACGCCTCGTCGACATCGGCACGTTCTCGCGCCCGAAAACAGTGGTGATGTAATCCGACAGAGCCTTGGCGGAATCGTTGGCCAGCATACTCCTCTGCGGGCGCATGAATGCCGAATCCCGTACGGCCGCCGACACAATAGAAGCTGTTCACTGTGTCGGCCACGATCGTAAGGCCCATAAACGGTAATAGTTGTCCGTAGAAGGCACGTGCGGCTGCAAAATTTCCAGCAGTGATGAACGTATGGGCAACACCATTGATTTGCATGATCGGTCCTCCCGCAACTATCAATTTTACGAACAATTTTTGCGTGAGTTCAAGTCAGTTTGAGCGCGCGCTTCGAACGTCCTGCTGAGGTAAACCGCCAAAGCGAACGCTGAAAACCTTCAAGAAGCTGAGCCAATATGGAAGGCACGAGCGTCGCCCTCTGCAATAGACGTCGGCCTGTCGATTTCCGCTCTGCCCCGTTAGCGACCGAGGATGAGTGGCGGTGCAATATGTCGCGAAGTGCCAGTAGGCGACATCGCCCCGCTCATTCGATCACCTCGTCGGCGGTAGCGAGCAGCGTCGGTGGAATAGTCAATCCAAGTGTCTCTGCGGTCTTAAGATTTACAGCCGTTTCGTATTTGGTCGGCGCCTGCACTGGTAGGTCGACGGGCTTTGCACCGCGCAGGATGCGATCGACATAGGTGGCCGCCTTCTGCAGCATGTCGATGTTGTCAACTCCGTAAGACATGAGTCCGCCAGCTGTGACGAAGTAGCGCCAAGGATAGACGGCCGGCAAACGGTAGCGCGCAGCAAGTGCAATGAAGAGATCGCGGTGGGCGATGATCGTCGCATCCGGTACTACGAGGAGGCCGCCCTTGGGAACCGTTGCGAACGATTCGATAGTTCGCTCGACATCGGCGATATCGGTGCTGATCTGACTTGGGACGAGTTCGATCGCAAGTGCGGGCGCCGCCGCCAGGGCAAATCGCCAGAAGTAGTCGTACCCTTTGAATTTTGGATTGGCGACCAATGCGACGCGGGTGAGATGCGGTGCGACCTCCTTAAGCATCGCGAGCCACTTTCCCAAAATGCCGCTCTCGTACTGCATCAGGCCGGTGAGATCGTCCCCTGGTCGCGCCAAACTCGTTACGAAGCCCGAGCCAACCGGGTCGGAGACCCCAACAAATACGATTGGAATCGTCCGCGTCTCCTGCTTTAGCGCTGCAGCAGCCGGCGTCGACTCTGAAAGAGAAAGACGTCGGGTTGGAGCGCAGCCAGCTCCTTCGCGAGTGCGGGATAGTGCTCTGCGATTCCGGCCGCATAGCGGAGTGGACGCGGATGTTGCGGTCCTCAGACCACCCCAGCCGCTTGAAGTCCCGCCGCCTCACGGACTTCCTCCTCGGCCGATAACGACAACCTACTACATCGCGAAAGAACACTGCTGGCGAATGTTGTCGCACATGGGTCAAACGCGTCGCCCTCTTCGATAGAAGGCTGCCGGGCAATTTCCGCTATGCCTCGTTAGCGACCGAGATTGCGCGGCACTGCAATATGTCGCGATGTGCCAGAAGCAGACTTCAGCAAATCGCATGCAAAAAACATCCTATTCGATCACCTTATCGGCGCGCGCCAATAATCGCTTTTAATGTCAAAACGGCAAAGGCGGTAGGTCTGGAAATCCCACCTAGCCTGCTAGCGCTCGCCGACGAGGTGGTCGAATAGGACGCAATTGCTGGCAGTGCATGAGTAGTCGCTAACGAGGCATAGCGGAAATTGCCCGGCAGCCTTCTATCGAAGAGGGCGACGCGTTTGAACCAAAGCGGTCATCACGGGTCTCCCCTAGACGCGTCATTTTCCCTGGACGATGATTGCACTCTGGTGGTTGAGTTAGAGGCTACGTCCTCGCGGAGATCGCAGGTCGTCAAAGACAGATCATCCGTCAAAGACCTATTGGGCCCTGTGGGCGCCGATAGTTATCGGCAAGACCGACGATCAGGCGCGGGAAGATATCAAAAAGAAGGGCTGGAAGGCCAAGCCCGATCGACGTCGCAGATTCGCACGCGGCGCTCCCGCCAGCCCTGCCCCTCCCAGAAGCGCTGGGTAATCCAGTGGCAGGGAGGGATCGCCTCTCCAACCGGGGCATCGACATAGCCCGACCAGTACGGAGTGCCGCGTGGTGGTCCGGGATAAGTGCGCGGATATGGATTGCCGCCGGGTCCGTAATCATAGCGCGGTTGTGCAACCGAGGGTAATGAAGGCATTGCAAAGAAGAACGCGATGGCCACTGCGATGCTCTTCATCATCGATCTCTCCATGCCCTACTATGCCAAAATACTACGTCTGACGATGTTGTATCGCAAGTGCTGGCCTAACTACCGAGTATTAGGTCAGCAAGTTCTTTGGTTTTGACTAACCAGAAGCGCGAAGCCGTGCCCCACCGCATTTCTACGTTTCGTTGAGCGGCGACTGACCGTGACGGTGTAGCCTTGAGACAAAAACTGTAGGGTAATTTCTGCTTGTGGCCCTAATGCGAAGTGCCTACCGCATCGAGCAATGTCAGAATTTGGGGGCGAAGCGGAAAACATCTGCTCGCACAGAGTATTTCGCATTTTGAACCCGTTGCGGACATTCGTGTTCGCTCGGTCGGCCTGAACCTGCTATAATTGACTTGTTGGAGCCAAGTGACTCGGCCTCAGTGCAGCGACAGGGGGATCGCTTGAAGCGATTTGCCACTATCGTGCCCATCCTCGGTTTGCTGCTTATCCTTGCGTCGGCGGCTCGATGATGTAGTGGGATGCGCATTAGGCCGATGACGAGATGCCGAATGCCCTCAACGTGTGAGGCCTTCCGCGCGCAAGCAAATTCATAATTGAGTTGCTTTCCTAGCTGAATGTAACAATCCTAGCTGACTCAGCGCTGTTTCAACCGCTTTCGTGGCTTCTGACACTGAGCAACAAAAGACTTCTCCAAATGGTGCTAGCTTATCTAGACGCTCCGCTAGGATTTTATGTGAGAGCAATTCAACCTCCGCAACACCTTCCGTGTAAAAAGCGACCCTGAATTCCCACTCTCCAACTTGTCGATTGTGGCGCCGATACCTTTCTATTCGCTTTGCAAGCGTATTAACTATTCGAGTGGCTGATCCTTTTTCACTATCAGCAAGCCCGCCGAGACGATTTTTAGTGTTCTCTAGATAAGACTCAGCAAGCGCCACATCTTTCTCAAGGGGTAACGCGCACCCTCCCGGACAACGTTTACCACTTTTAACATGTTGAGGAACAAGCCCCCCGATGTTAAGCAAACGTCCTCCACAAATCTGGCAAGTGACCTTGCGTTCTAGCCACATGTCATTGACATCTCTAAGCCGATCGTCAACGTTGTTGACGCCAATACCGGTCATACCAACTTTCACGCGCTGTGCTTTGGAGTTTTCAAAAACATATACAACTCCGTGGGGATAAAGAAATTCGACCATTCGAAGTTTACCTAACAGTCATACGTATGACAGATTGGTCCAGACATGTTTTGATGATATGGACACCAGCGAGAACGTAGCGAAACCGCGCGGTCATTGCCCCCCGGTGCAGTGTCAGGACTTGGGGCCGCATACTACAAAATTTTAATGGCGAACAACATTCCGGTTTTCCCGTGATCCGCTACACTGCGGCAGCGAATCACCCATGGGCGCAGCGACACGACACCGGCAAGCCTTCCTGCGAAATCACAAGACGTGTGCCTTCTGCGGCGGAGGCGCGCCGTCCTCGACGATCGAGCATTGCCCGCCACGCTCGATGTTCCAGCATCGCCAGTGGCCCGAAGGCTTCGAGTTTCCCGCCTGTCAGGCGTGCAACAAGGGCAGCAGCGACCATGATCTCGTGATCGCGATGCTCGCGCGTATGGATCCGTTCGAGGACAAGGGCAACCTCGACGGCGCTGCGGAAGGTCTCATGAAGGCGGCGCATCGTCAGCACCCGGAGCTGTTCCGGAAAATGATGATGGGCGCGAACCGTGAGCTGGGGCTGCGGCCGGGTCCGGGACAGACACACCAGGATACGCATCTTGCCAACGTGACCGACGAGATGCGCGAAGCCGTCGACGTGTTCGCGGGCAAGCTCGTGAAGGGGATCTACTACATGCACGCGGGCGCGATCTTCCCCGCGGACGGCTGCCTCGTGATGTGCTGGTTCACGAACACCGACTTGCTGCGCGATGGCAAGTTTCAGTTGTTCGACGTCATGAAGGACATGGCCGGCGAGGCGCCGGCGTTGGTTCGATCCGGCAAGTTCTTGAACGACCAGTTCGAGTACAAGTTCTCGCTGTCCGACGAGCAGCACCTACTTGCGCTGCAGGCGAGGTTCGGCAACGCGTTCGGCCTCATTGTGTTCGGCGCAACCACGCCTGGCTGGCTCGAGCAGCACATCCGGCGCCTGGAGGATACGATGGCGCGCGAAGATGGCGGCGGCCCGTTTCGGATCCTTCAATCGACGGTGCTGCCCCTGGGCCTGAGGCCAGGTGGAAATGCCGATCGAACAGCCGACAAAGTTTGAACTTGTGATCAACTTTAAGACCGCGAAGGCGCTCGCCTTGAACTTCCCGCCGCGCTATGTGCTTCCGAGGTCGGCACATGAAATGGTCTTGAACGAGCAACTTGTTCTGCCGCGATTGATCGCTTTCGCGTTTTCACACAGCCTGGGTCATAACCGGACTCATACACCGCGGTAGGTGGACGACCGCGGTGCGAGAACCCGGAGCGGCAAGCCTTGCCAGTCCCCAGCGATGCCGAACGGACGCTGCAGAATGCACGGCGGCCCATCGCTGGGCGCGCCAAAGGCAAACCAAAAAGCCAGATTTAAATAGGTTTTCCGTACACACAGGATATGAAACGGCAGCCTCGCAAGCGAGGCTGCCGAGACATGATCGAAAGCTCCAAGCCGCAGGCGTTGTGAGAAGGCTTTATGACTCTACAGAGATCTCAGGAAATTTAGCAGATTCTGCTTTTCCTGATTGCTCAACCCCTTATAGAGACCAATCACTTGGTTTGCATCTGACCCACTGCTTTCATGTTGCTCAATTGCTTCGACTAGATCACGCGTGCGGCCATCATGCAGGAAGAACACGCGCTGGCCGAGCCCCCACAGCGGCGCACTGCGAAACTCGTTTCCGTTCGCCAGTCCTTGCGCTATGCCATCGCCAAGTTTACCCATGTCATGGAGTGCCAAATCCGAATACAACCTGACGGGCTTGTCGCGAAGCGCAGGGATTGAACTGATGGGCGACGTTCGCAGCTCGGGCGTGTGACAGGTCGAACAGCCAACCGTATCAAACACTTGCGCGCCGAGGCGGATCAATTCTGCCCCGCCGGGAAAAGCGGTAGAGGGTTCCGGCGGCGCGAGGAAGCGCATAAAGGCGGCAAATTTCTCGACGTCGCTGAATGCATCTAACCGCTTTTCGGGGGCGGGATCATCGAGGTTTTCAGGATGGGAGGTGTCGTTTGGGACGGTATGGAATTGACACTCCGTTTTCTCTTCGCGCTCCGTCGGAAAGACCTCGTTGCTGATGCCGATTTCGACGTTATAGGCTTCACCTGCAAAGACCAACAGAGACTTATTCTGAGCCTTCCAGCCAAAGCGCGCTATCGTTCCGTCGTTGCCGTTTCGATTTTCAGATCCGTGGGTGTGGAAGGGCTGAACGAGGTTCAACCGCGCGCGGCGTATGAAAGCAGTCTTGTTGTCCCCGAAAGCTCGCGCAGCCTGGCGTTCGACATTGTCGACGATGGTCTTATCCTCGATTTGCTCGATGAGGCCCGCTCCAAAGGTCGGGGTGGGAATGCGGTTGATGAGATTGTCGCGCGCTATTTCTTTTGCGAAATCTTGCTGTTTCAGGATACAGCCGTCGGCGCCGTCGAGTCCCGTAATGGTGAACAACGCATGCACGCCGCCGTCATCCTTCCCGTCTCCGTCAAGGTGTTTCTTAAACCGAGCGATCATAATAGGACCATCCGGTCGAACAAAGGGTGGAACGACGTTCGTACCAGGCGGGTAGCTCTTGGCGAATTCGTATTGAGGATTTTTACCGAGCGGACTACTGCCGCCGCTTCTCGGATACTGATGACAGCCGAGGCAGCTTGTGAAATTCATGGTAGGACCTAGACCATCCTCCTTGACTTTGTCCTCCTTGGCAAACTCATCTGCACCCGCGCAAAATATCTTCTGTTCAGAAGACGTCAGCCCAGGAACGGGAACGACCAGGTTGTTCGGGCACGCATTCGATGGCCAACCACCAATTCTGTTCCAGTTGACGACAGGGCGCACACCAGGATCACGCACGGATGACTGCGAAAACCCAGGGGGGGCTGCGGCACCTAAAATCGACCAGACAAAAACCGAATGGATGAGCCATCTGCGAAGAACAAAAATCATCTGCAGGTCTCCTTGTTTCAAAATGTAATCGTGAAAGGCGGGAATCGCGTCTGTGAGAATTACGTCAAAGAGCAACGGCAAAGTTTCATCGATCGGCGACTATGACGCTTGAAGTCGTCGAAGACTGCGGGCCTGTACCGCATTGGATGACTATAGTGGCGACACCATTGCGTCGACGATATCTCCATCCGGATCTCCCTAGCGAGACACCGATGCCCCACGTGTTGGCCACTACCAGAAGTCTACGAGTTACGAGGAACAACCGTCAAGACTATGCCACCCATGATTGTTCATGGTTGTACAGGTTAGTCCCCTAGAAATAGCCGAGGCGTTTTGATTCCTCAAAAAAAGTCCCAGAGTTGGGATCGCTCCCATCTCGGCGACCTTCACCGATGGGGCGGCGATGCGGCTTCGTCTTGGTTGGTTGCTGCGCCCGCACCGCGAACGGCCACGCCCGCTACAACCTCCTGGCCCCCAAGGATGGCTTTGTAGGCAGTCTATCCAACCAAACTCGACATCACTTCAGGGAGCCAATCCACGAAATATGGTCGGGTGCGCCGATGTCTCTTGTGGGTCAAACGCGTTCCCTCTTCGATAGAAGGCTGCCGGGCAATTTCCGCTCTGCCCCGTTAGCGACCGAGGATGAGTGGCGGTGCAATATGTCGCGAAGTGCCAGGAAGCGACATGCGGTACGGGCTAACCCGTTGGAATTGCTGGACCGCAATTCAGGTGCACGAGGATTCAACCATCCCCGCGCCCGTGATGACCGGGGCGCCTGCGAGGAACTAATAAACCAAAGTCATGTCTGTTCGTGAGAATGTAAGCTGCGGGAACAAGAGGAGGAAGGAATGCGTCTGAGTTTGTTGCTGATCGGAACGGCATACCTCTCTTTAGGTTTAGGCTCTGCACAGGCGTGCAGTGTCAAGTTTGAAACTGGTACAGGTATCGCTTCCCCAGCACGATTTGCACTGCTGTGGTGGGAGCCCGGCCAGGCCCGGGTCAATGGGCGCTTTTTTATGCTCGGTGGTGAGGAGGCAACGCCCGTGCAAGAGAACATCCCTCGGAACGCGCAATATTGCAGTGATTGGGTAAATGGAGGACCCCTTTGGAGCTGGGAATCAAATTGTGCGAAGCCTATCTGGCCGGATGGAAAATGCTCTGGTGATGTAAAGGTCATCACCATTCCATAGCGCGTTTGTGCCGCCTCGATTGATCAGTCGCGGAAACGAGGAGGAAGCAATGCGTTTAGATATCGGGGCCTCACGGGTCGTTTGCGGCCCTGCATAAAGTGTCCTTGCTTGCGTGAAGATCGTCACGGGACAGCGGGAGACGCGCTGGCGGCTCCGGGCGCGTCCCATCTGGGTTTGCAAGAACTGTTTGCGGCATAAGGCTTTTTGCAGTGTGCTAACCAAAGCAGCGCGAGGTCCGTTGAGGGTCAAACGCGTCGCCCTCTTCGATAGAAGGCTGCCGGTCAATTTCCGCTATGCCTCGTTAGAGACCGAGATTGCGCGGCATTGCAATATGTCGCGATGGGGCCATTTCCAGAAGTCCCAGCTGTCCGCCTTGGGCATTCTCCGGGGCGAATCGCGATAGGAGGCCTGCAAAAAAATTGTGACAAGCGGTAAGGTGCGCACGTCCCGAACGTCTGTCGCCATCGCGCTCGGCCGCGGATGGCAGGGGCAATTTAGCCCATACAAATCTAATATCGTCTGCCATAGCCACGCGTGTGATGAGGCATGCCATGCGCCAATCCTCGAGGCTCGACCGTCGCTCTTTCATCAAGACCACAAGTCGTTTCGTCGGCGGGGTGGCCGCAGCCGGAAGTCTGCTATCGCTAGGCCCATCGCGCTCACAGCCCAAAGCGACCGGGCCGCTCGTCCAGCCGCCAGAGACGCGCAGCGTCAACGGCGTACTTGATGCGACAATCACGGCAGGGCCCGGGCGCGTGCAACTCGGCGATCGCGCGTTCACCGGACTGCTTTACAATGGCGCCTATGTGCCGCCGACCCTACGAGCACGCCTGGGCGATACGCTACGCATCAACTTCCGCAACGATCTGACCTCCGGGCTCGATCGTCCTGGCTATGTGGGCCCTGTTTGTACGGGTGCCGGCACCCCGTCGAACCTGCACTTTCACGGCATGAGCGTCTCGCCACAGGGCAACAGCGATAACGTGTTCGTGCACATTCAACCCCGTGAAGCGTTCCAGTACCAGGTGCGCATCCCGGCCTCCGGCCGGCAAGGTCCAGGTCTATTCTGGTATCACCCCCATGCGCACGGCTTCGTCAATGATCAGATCCTTGGCGGTCTGTCGGGCGCTCTGGTCGTCGATGGCATGGACCAGCTTTTTCCGTTTCTGCGCGGATTGCCGGAACGCTTTTTTCTGATCAAGCATGTCAAGCTTGCCGACGAGAGCGAAATTGTTTCGATCAATGGTCAAGTCAATCCCGTGGTCGCCATGCACGCCGGCGAAATGCAATTTTGGCGCATCGCGCACATCGGAGCGTCGGATTTCTACAAATTCCGTGTCGAGGGCGTACCGCTTTACGTCATGGCAACCGATGGGCATGCGTTGTCGCAGCCACGCAAGATGACCGAATTTTTCATTGGCCCCGGCGAGCGGATTGACGCCATTGCGATCGGTCCGCCGGCAGGGGAATACCCGATGCAAACCATTTCTTTTCAGAACGAGGCCTGGCGGCCGCCGGAACCGGCGCTGCAATTGGCAGTCATCTACTCCAGCGGTTTGTCGCAGAGTGCGGCAATCGAGGATGATATCTTGCGCCAGCGGGTCACTGGGCCGCAATGGATAGACGACGTTCGTGCCGCGCCGATTGCGCGTCGCCGGACGCTAGCTTATTCGCGCACCGACGACCGCAAGATATTCATGATTGACGGACGCGTTATGGACGAGGCCCGCATCGACCAAACCGTCGCGCTCGGCGATACGGAAGAGTGGACGGTGGTCAACACGGATCAACAATACCACAGCTTCCACATTCACCAGACACCCTTCCTGGTGACGGAAGTAGGCGGCGTTTCTTGGAGCGACGATAGTCTGCGCGATACTTTTTCAGTACCGCCGGCAACGGACCAAGGGCCTGGCGTGCTCAAGGTCGTCATCCCCTTCACCGATCCCACAATCGTCGGTCGGTTTGTCTACCATTGTCATGCAGTCGATCACGAAGACAAGGGCATGATGGGCGTCATCGAAGTCCTCACTTGAACGCGCCGGCGCGCCACAACTGGGTGGCCAACACAATTTCCGCTTCGGGTCCAGGGCTGTGTGGAAACTCAAAAGTTCGAAGCGCGCCGAGAATGATATTCTCGATTTCGATTTCAAAATTGAATGTGCTTCCGAGGTCGGCACATGAAATGGTCTTGAACGAGCAACTTGTTCTGCCGCGATTGATCGCTTTCGCGTTTTCACACAGCCTGGGTCATTCGCGACCGGGTTGAGCCAGCGGCAAGTCCGGCAATGTCCGCTATGCCCCGGGTGCGACCAAATTCCGCATCGCACTGCAATGACGCGATGTGCCAATAGGCGACATAACCCTCATGCATCCGCATCGTTTGGGCAATAAGGATCACCAACTATTGGACAAGAGGAAGCCTGATCCTAAACGACGCGCCGCCGTGATCACGATTTTCTGCCCATATCAGTCCTTGGTGCGCCTCGATAATGGTGTGCGCGATGGACAGACCCATACCCATGCCTCCCGCCTTGTTGGTGTAAAACGGTTCAAAGACCGTTTTTAATTTGTCTTTGGGAATGCCCGAGCCGCGATCAGACACGGATAACTGGGCAAAGTTCTCGACGCACGAAGTCCGAATGCTGACGATGCGATTTTCGCTCGGCGTGTCCTTCATCGCGTCGATGCCGTTCACAACAAGGTTCAGAATGACCTGTTGAAGTTGAATACGGTCGCCGAGGATTGGAAGCACATCCTGCGCGATCCTACTAACCAGTTCGACCTTTCGTGCGACGGCCACCGACGTAAGAAGTTCCACGGTGTCCCGAACAAGGTCGTTGAGGTCCAGATTTTTCAGCTCGAAGGGTGCCTTTGTCACGAGGCTCCTTATCCTTCGGATGACTTCGCCGGCGCGTCGGTCATCATGCAAAATATCGTTCACAATATCCTTGAGTTCGACGATGGCGGGGAGTGCAGCGATGTCGGGGCTCTGAGATTTCAGGATGGCGTCCGCGGTTTCGGCGTTGGTCAGGATAGCGCCGAGCGGCTGGTTGATTTCGTGAGCGATAGACGCTGCGAGTTCGCCCATGGTCGTTAGCCGCGCCACGTGCGCAAGCTCCGCCTGCGCCGCCTGCAGCTCCTCGTTGGCGCGAACGCGTTCGCGCTCCGCGTCAATCAGGTCCGTGACATCCCGGTTAATGCCGACCATGCGCACGGGCCTGCCGTCCGCGGCTCGGATGATTTGCGCCACGCCGCGAATAATGCGGATAGCACCATCGGCTCGCTGCACCTTGAAGTCGGAAAGGTAATCGCGGTCGCCGCGAAGCGCCGCCTCGACGTCCGCCTTGGCTTGTTCGACGTCTTCCGGCACAATGCACTTCGACCAGGCGTCGAAAGCACCGCTGAATTCTTCCTTGCGAACGCCGTAAAGCCGGTACATCGAGTTGTCCCAAACCAGGCGATCTCGTTCGACGTCCCAATCCCAGATGCCGAGCGACGCGGCGTCGATAGCGAGCTTCAGCCGTTCTTCACTCAAACCCAGGCGGGCTTCGCTTTCCTTCAGCTCGCGCTCACGACTCTCCCGCGCCGCGACTTCTGCGACCAGATCGTCAAACGACGTCTTGAGCTTGGCCGCCATGGCGTTGAACGATTCCGCGAGGGCATCCAGCTCCTCCAATTTGGCGCCTGGCACCCGGACGCTCATGTCCCCGCCGGCCATCGTTCGCGTCGCGTGGGCCATGTGCCGGAGTGGCGCGGTCACCATGGACGCCAACACCGCGCCCAACACAAGAGCGAGCACTAGCGCCAGGGCCAGCACCATCGCGGAACGGCTGTTGGCCTTGCGTAAACCCGCCAGATAGAACGATTCAGGCATGGCCGTCATCAGGATCCAGTCATGGCCGGTGCCGTGATCGCGATACGCGGTCGCATAGGTCAGCCACGTTTCCCGCGAGAGCGGCTTTGCCGTGATATGATCAAACTGGAACTCGGTCGCCCCTCCAGACAGCCTCGATGGTCCGGTGTGCTGTGCGAGAGCGGCAATGGCGTTCGCGACTACCGGATCGCCGGCGGAAGCGGACGAGGCGACCGTCTTGCCGGTCATGTCAAGGATGATAGCTCGACCATTGGTGCCGACGGCCTCGCTTCGCAGCAAGGAGTCGAGCGTCTCTTCGCGCTGGACGCCTGCCGGCGGCGGCGAACGGGCGACGTAGTCGTCCAGTTGCAAGCGGATGTTCGCAGACATCGCCTGATGGAGCCTTGTCGCCAACATCTGCGCATCGTCGTCTGCGGTCTGAAGCGCGACAATCGCTGTGGCGCCAACCATCACGAGCACCAGCGCGATGAACGGTGCGAAGATGAATATCCGGATTGGAAAGCGTCCCTGTATCGGGGAAACCTCTTCCGGCATCTCGCCACGACCTGATTCCCAGATCCATTCGCTGGTCCCGATCGCACGTTCTTTGACGTGTCCGGGAATTTCCGCCCAGAACCATCCGAACCGTCTGGCCAGCGGCAGAGCAGCCAGGAATGCCACGGGCCCCATCACCCAGGTGATCGACGTCGTGAACAACAGCGCCGCCGTGATTCTGTGGTACGAAATCCCCGAAGGAAACTGATCCGAACACTCGTACCCCCACAACATGGGTTCGAGTGTCATGAACAAAGCGGCGGCCGCCAGGTATCGCCACCACGTCCTGGCTATCCGAAAGTCGGGATTCTTGCCCAAGAGCTGGTGGGCAATCCAGAAGCACGCGGGATTGATGAAATATCCGGGTAGCCAGGCGAGCAGGAATTCCGGAGGGACGCCCTCAATCAAGTCTGACAACCCGTATGCGAAAGGAATGGTGATGAGCGCCGGGTAGCCCAGAAGAACGACGCTCAGCAGAACAGCGAGATCTTTCAACGACTCGAACGTCTGTGCGCCCGGGACAAGCACGATGAATGATCCGATGTAGCCGGTCGCGATGATCAGCACGAATGTCAGCGGCATGCTCAGGAACGCCTTCGTGTCCCACCTCTGCCGCGCACGGCCGAATCCCCAATGCTCCCCGATCCGGAAGGTAAAGCCGCCGAATGCGCAGATAGCCAGGAAGAGTCCGACGACAAAGGCAAACCGCCCCCAGACCTCCAACATCGGCAAGGGGATGCTGCTGACGATTGCCTCAAACCAGGCGACGACGGCCGTCATGGCGGATCACTGGGCATGGCGACGATTGCGCTGTGTTGTCGTACCAAGATGCAGCGAACGCGGCGCGCAGCTACGGCGCCACTCAGAACATCGAGACAGTCCTGTCGCGCCATGCCTGAGCCTGACCTCTGGTGTTGGGGCAACCGCATCCATTCGTGAATTCCGCACTGCGACAATTATGTAAAATATCACAATCTGGGGAAGCTTCTATGCCCAGCCATGCGGCACCCTGGCGCTCTCCTCCGCGGGAGGTGAATGACTGCTGTGGGTCATTCGCGACCGGGTTGAGCCAGCGGCAAGTCCTGCCATGTCCGCTGTGCCCCGGTAGCGACCAAATTCCGCATCGCACTGCAATGACGCGATGTGCCAAAAGCAGCCGGTGCAAGCGCTTTCTGCAACTCGTGGCCCGTATACCAGCCGTTGAAGTCCGGATGGCTCGGTGTGTTGCGGCGCTAACCGAGCAACCCATCGAACTTCGACGGCGGAGGCGACGGCCTGACCCCGGAAAGACGGAGTCGTCCGTTTGGCGTAAGCCCGAATGCCGAGCCGATGCGCTGCATGTCGGCCATTGCCGACGCGATACGCAGCAGTGGATTCGTGACTTGATTGCCGGCGTTGCCCTCGATCGTCAGCGCATGGCCGCGCCGATCTTGTTTCGCCATCCGCTCGATAGCCCCCTGTGTGCCTGTCGGAGCTGAGCTGCGGCGCAGCAGTAAGCGGCGAGCGGACCGACATCGAGAACGGTCAACAAGTTCAGCCGGTGCAGCTCCGGCGCGATGTGCTGCCATTCCTCCTTTGCGTACGCGTTCAGATGCCGTGGCGTCGGAGAACATTCCTCGCCACGTGCAGGCTGGGGCGGTGACGCGCTGGGCGCTTGCCGGGATTTCCTTGTCGGGCTGAGGTGCGCTTGTGAGGTTATATCGGACGTTGGATACTCACTGCGGGCATATCGCATTTTGACCCAGTCTGACCTAGCCAGATGCTCGCTTTTGTGCTGCGGTTGGGGCGACGCCTACGCGTCTATATAGAGATCGAGGACGAATGAATGCGGCAGATTCCGTTAGGAGCCAGAGGAACATCGACATTGCGGGTGCAACCCGAGCATCTGGCCAACCGATTCAAGGACGCTTTATTGCCGCAAGTGCTTGCGACGCCCGTGATGATTCTGATCATGGAAAATGCCGCGCTCAATGCCATCAGACCGTTTTTGGACGCGGACGAAAGCGCGGTCGGTACTGCAGTGGATGTAAAACACTTCGCCGCCACGCCTGTAGGTCACGAGGTGTGCGCGACGGCCGAGGTAGTCAACGTCGAGGGGAAACGAGTTGACTTCAAAGTGTGGGCAAGCGACGGCAAAGAGGAGATCGGCAACGGGACCCACCAACGAATTGTGATAGATCTCCGTTCGTTCAACGAGCGTCTTGCCAAAAAGAGCAGATAGTAATGCAACGGTCGGCCTGACATTGGGGTCAGCTCTCGACACAAGTCGTGCGCTAATCTCGACATCAAGGCTCCTGCACGACGTATCGCGCAACGATTTTAAGTTGAGGAGTGCGCCAAGCAGCGCGGGGCCATTACCCGATGAAGCGTCGCCTGTTGCGCGCACAAAGCACCAGCCCAAGAGCGCCCCGACGAGATCATCGAATAGAAGCTTCCAGCTCCTACTTTTAGCCCTTCTGAGACCTGCCGCCCGCATGTGGCACGCTCCGCATCGCGGTCGAGAATACAATCTCACCCTTACTTCCGCACGGTCAGGCAAAGGCGAATGTTGTCGCCGAGAAACTCCGAGCGCACGCTGATGCGGAGGCTCGCCGAAGAAGGCGTGACATTTAACGAAATCCTGCAGCAGCTCAAGGCGAGCTTGGCCATCCGCTATTTAGAGGAAGATGGCATGTCGATTTCGAGAATCGCTTGGCTTCTCGGTTACCAAGACGCGAGTTCCTTCAGTCACGCCTGCCGCCGGTGGACTGGCAAGTCACCCCGGGATCTTCGGCTTTCGTGCTGATTGATTTCCCATTCAATGACTGCAGCCGGACAAGAACTTCATCTCGGCAAGATCAGCGCGCAACGGCGATCGGCGCGACCGGCTTCGATGCGGAGCATTTGATTACGGCGGACGCCTGCCGGTTTCGCGGTCGTCGTATCGCTCAAGACAAACCATAGATAGGTCTTACAGGTTGTGGCCGTAGCCTCGCGGAGTCCGTGGGTTGCGGCGAACTGGCCCGGTGGTATCTAAGGCCTGAAGGACAGCCCGATGACCGGGCACATGACGCGCCATCAAGAAAAAAATGGGATATAGTGCTGGTTCCTTTTGGCCACGCCGAAATAGCCGGTGGCCACCATGCACCCGATTGCACACTGGCTCAATGCACTTGGCCTCGGGCAATACGCTCAGCGTTTTGCCGATAACGACATTGATGCGAGCATTCTCCGCGATCTGACCGACCAGGATCTCGAAAAAATCGGAGTCTCGCTCGGGCATCGCAAGAAAATATTGCGCGCGATTGCAGAGCTCAATGAGGTTGGAATAACGCCTGAGTCGCCTGGCTGGGACGAAGCCGAGAGGCGTCTGCTCACGGTGATGTTCGCTGATCTTGTTGGTTCGACAGCGCTCTCGACCCGGCTCGATCCTGAAGACATGCGGAAGATCATCGGCGCCTATCAGCGCCGTTGCGCTGAGGTCATCGCGAAATCCGGGGGTTTCGTCGCGAGATACATGGGTGACGGCATACTCGCCTATTTCGGCTATCCCCAGGCACACGAGGAAGATGCCGAGCGAGCGGTGCACGCTGGCCTGGAATTGATCGAGGCGGTGGGGAAGCTTGATGATGGCGCAGGAAGCGTTTTGCACATGCGGGTCGCAGTCGCCACCGGACTGGTGGTCGTTGGGGACCTCCGCAGTGAGGGCGTGGCGCAGGAGCATGAGGTGGTCGGCGAGACGCCTAATCTTGCGGCGCGGCTTCAGACGCTGGCCGAGCCGGACACTGTGGTCATTTCCGGCAGCACCCGCCGCCTCCTCGGTGAACTCTTTGAAACCCGCGCTCTTGGCACGGTGTCCGTCAAAGGCTTCAGCGCTCCGGTGCCGGTCTGGCAAGTGACCGGCGCGAGCGCCGTAGACAGCCGATTCGAGGCGCTGCGCCGTGGCTCGATCGAGACGCCGCTCGTCGGGCGCGAGGAGGAGATCGAGCTACTGCTCCGGCGATGGCAGCAGGCCAAACGCGGCGATGGCTGCGTCGTGCTGATCTCGGGAGAGGCCGGCATCGGCAAGTCGCGCATCGCTCAGACCGTCTTGGCGCGGCTGAGTGGCGAGCCTCATATCCGCCTGCGCTATTTCTGCTCGCCCCATCATACGGACAGCGCCTTCTATCCAATAATCCGTCAGCTCGAACGCGCGGCTGGTTTTGAGCAGGAGGACACACCCGAAACGAAGCTCAACAAAGTGACATCGCTGCTAGACCCATCGTCCGGGCAGGAGAACGGCGCGCAGCTTCTGTCCGAGCTGTTGTCGATCGCGACCGGTAATGATTATTCGGCGCTCAATTGGAGCCCTCAGCGCAAGAAGGAAAAGACGTTCGATCTGCTTCTCCGGCAACTTCAGACCCTCAGCCGCCAGCGGCCTGCGTTCGTGGTCTATGAGGATGTGCACTGGATTGACCCCAGTTCACGCGAACTGTTGGATGTGACTGTTGAGCGCGTGGCAGGCCTTCCAGTGCTGCTTATTGTCACTTTCCGACCCGAGTTCCAGCCGCCTTGGACCGGGGAAGCGCATGTGTCTACCCTTACGCTTGGTCGTCTTGGGCGGCGGGAGGGCGCGGAGTTGGTCGAACTGGTGGCGGGAAACAACCTTCTTTCCAAGGGGGTCAGGGCGGAGATCGTCGAGCGCGCGGACGGCATCCCACTCTTTGTCGAAGAGCTAACGAAAGCGGTTTTGGATGAAGCCGTCACAGGGGCGGATTCGACGGCGCCGCGCCAAGCGCCTGTTGTTCCTGCCACGCTTCACGCCTCACTGATGGCGCGGCTTGACCGTCTTGGTACTGCCGCTAGGGAAACCGCGCAGGTGGGCGCGGCCATCGGTCGAGAGTTCACCTATGAGATGATTGCGGCTGTGGCAGATCGAAGTGATGACGTGTTGCGCGCCGGGTTGGATCAGCTTGTTGATGCGGGCTTAGTTTTTCGGCGAGGTTCATTGCCTGGCGCGACCTTCCTGTTCAAGCACGCACTTGTGCAGGACGTCGCGTACGGCAGCTTGCTTAAGAGCCGCCGCCAACATCTGCACGGCCGCATCGCTCAGATGCTAGAGGAGCGGATGTCGGATCAAGCCTCAATCCGCCCAGAGTTCGTCGCGAGCCACTACGCACAAGCTGGCGTCGCGGATCGGGCAATCGAGTATTGGGACAAAGCTGGTCGGTTGGCGGTTGAGCGTTCGGCCATGGCCGAAGCCGTGGCGCACTTTGGCAAGGCGATCCATTTGCTCGCGAGCCGCCCGGAAGGTGAGCAGCGACGGGCGATAGAGCTTGCCCTTCAACTCGCACTTGCCGGCGCTCTGATGGCTGTCAAGGGGTGGGGATCGTCCGAGGCTGGTGATGCGTATGCCCGTGCTCGCGAACTATGTCGGGAGGCACCGAAGGGGTCACAGCTAGCAATGGCTTTAGGCGGCGAGTGGACATTCCTACACAATCGCGGAGAAATTCGCGTGGCTCATCAGCTCGCGGATGAGTTAATCGCGCTTGCCGATCACCGAAAGGACCGCGAAACCAAACTGATGGCGAATTGGTGCTTGGGCACCAGCGAGCTGTTTTGTGCCGAGTTCACTCGCGCGCTACACCACCTGAGGCAGGCGCTCACCTTCTATGATTGGACCGAGCATCGGCCCCCGACGCTGACCCCGTACGACATCCGCGTTGCCTGCGAGAGCTTTGTCGCATGGACACTTCTGATCCTGGGGTACGCGGATCAGGCGCTGGCCCAGAGCCGACACGCGCTGGCTTGCGCGCGCGAGCTGTTGCAGCCTCATACGTTGGCCTACGGCCTGCACCTTAGCTGTATCTTTCATCAACTTCGCGGTGACGGGCCGGAACTTCAGGAAAGATCCCAGGAGCTCGTGGCGCTCGCCACGGAGCAGGGCTATCCGCACTTTGTAGGTACTGGGACCTGTTTCCGAGGGTGGGCCACGGTAGCGTTGGGAGGACCGATTGTGGAGGCGATCAACGAGCTGCACCGTGGTCTCGCAGCGAAGCGGGCGACTGGAGCAGACATCAAGATTCCCTACTATTTCGGTCTTTTGGCTGAGGCGCACAGGCGAATAGGCCGAACCTCGGAAGGGTTGACCCTGCTGAACCAGGCGCTGGAAGTGATTGAGCGAACCGGTGAGAGCTGGTTTGAAGCAGAGTTGTATCGGCTCATCGGCGAGACGCTTCTCACCAACGTCGATCTTTACCATGCCGAGCTCTGGTTTTCCCGTGCGCTCACGAAAGCGCGCACACAGAAGGCGAAACTGTGGGAGCTCCGAGCGTCTTGCAGCCTCGCCCGCCTCTTAGGCGACGAAGGCAAGCGCTCCGAAGCTCGCGAACTGCTCGCGCCGGTCTATGGGTGGTTCTCCGAAGGATTCAACACGACAGACTTGAAGGAGGCGAAGGCCATACTGGAGGAGTTGGAGTGATGCGACGTAAGCCGACACGGGCTCCCTTTAATAGCGGACGCCACGTCAACGACCTCTCGCTATATCAATTCCACGCTTGCGACGTAAGGAAAAGGCGCCGGACAACCGGTGTGACGTAACGATTGGAAAGGCGAACGGCACGTATTTGTATTATAGCGCCCGTCCATCCGGCGATCAGGACGATCCAAGGATGCTGGAGGATCGCCATGTAGTGGATCATTCATGGCCGTGAACAAGGGAGACAGCTCATCGCTGCGGTGAAGATAACAACATCCAAACGCCCGCGACGACACAAGCAACGCCAGCGGCGCGCGCGACCCTACCGCCGTACGGAGTAACTTTCTCCAGAAGCACAAGCAGCGCCAGAAGCGCGATCCAAACCACGTTCATCACCCCACCCACAAACAAGAGTGCCATCAGAACCCAGCAACAGCCGATACAATAGGCCCCGTGGCGAAGCCCTAGCAGCATGGAGCCCAGCAAATCGCCGCGAAAGCCGCCGTGGCGCATCAGGAACCGGAACGGACTCTGGCATTCGGCGAGACAGATGTCCTTGAGCGGTGTCCATTGGTAGGCGCCCGCCGCAATCAGCACGATTCCCCCGAACATGTTGCTGGCGCTTGCCATCCGGGAATCGAGCAAAGCCGCCCGTTCGACCACCCACTGGACGGAGGTCGCTGCCAGTGAAAAGCCGATCCAGGCCAGGAAATAGCCGGAGGCGAACCAACCGGTTGCCGCCAGCGGCTTACCCGCAGCCTTCGCCTGTCGACCCACGCGGGCGTACATGAGGATCATTGGTGCCGCCGAAGGCGCCATCATGCCGACCATCATCACTGCCCACATGGCGAACACGAACGCGAACTCGACAGCTCTCCACGGCGCGTTGGCTGGCGCCATAATTCCCATGCCGGCCGGGATCATGCGGAACCCGGCCATGTCCATGCCGCCCATGTCCATGTCGGCAGCGAGCCAGAGCACGTAGCCCCACGCTAGCGCAACGATCACACCGAGCGCGCCGGCCACAACCCGGCGATCTCGCCGCAACACCGTCTCCAGTGTGCTATTGGTCATTTGTTACGAATGTCGCCAGCTCCCTCAGGCATCATGGACCAGCCCAGTCGAACGGGATGTGCTTGCTTGAGTTCACCGTCCATTGAAATTTGAAGCCGAACGCATCGACGAAACAGATCGTTGATTTACCCCAGGTGACGAGCTGTGGGCCTGGACCTGTCTCGCAGCCGGGCGCGTTCATAAGTTGTGGATACTTCCCCGGCAGGCTGGTAGGCCCGGTCAGGGCTTTGGCCCAGGCCTTCACTTTGTCGGCGATCTCCACTCCCCAATGGGCGCGATCGGGCGCAATCTCGAACGTGATCAGTGCCCGCTCCACGCCGCGAACCTGCCGGCCTTCGGGAAACATCGCGCCCCACTGGGCGGGGAATCCTCCGACGCGGCCTCCGATGATAAGAGAAAGCGCCTCGGCCTGGCGCTCGTCGGCACGCTCGTCGATAAAGAGGCCGGCGGCTCCTTTGGCCTTCCCCGCCCAAAGATCCCCTTCCCATCGGCCGACCCGGACGAAGCTGAGACCGTCGAGATTGACATCGCCATACCGGCCACGCTGGATGTGCCAGAAGAGGACCAACTCGCAGAAGCCGTTGTCTGGAGGCTGAGCGAAGGTGCAGGGGCACGCGACAGCGCAGCTACAGTTGTCGAACCACTCGCCGGTGATTTGCCAGCTAGGACTGTCGGCCATGAAACACTCCACGGGCCAGAGGCGATGACCTATCTTCGAATTATTACCCGCACTGTAGCCAATGCGATGAATTTGCGCCGCTCCATTTGCCGCTAGAGGCTTAGGGCCTCGCTGGCCCAGTCGAAGATTATCATATCTCCTCCTAGCGGAAAGGCTGGGCCCGGACGCTTGTCGCCCCGACCCGTCAAAATGCGACATACCAGCAGTGACCATCCGACGTCTGATTTGACCTCGATTGCGTTGCAATGCTCTCTTTGTCTCGCCGAACACAAATTCTCCGGGCCGTGGGCGCGGCAATCGAATATTGATGCCGAGTCGACTGGCTTCGAAGATTAGCCAGCGATTTCGCGCTGGTCGCTCAATGAGCCTTCCGACCCTCGGCGCAGATCGCGGCCGTCTCTTCTTCGGCAACAGCTAAATCCAGCAGCTCGCGACCCACCTCAGGCAACGCCGCGTGGGCCAGCTTCTCGATCGCCATCATCTGGACCTCGATTTCGGCGCGAGCGTTGCGCTGTATGCGTTGCCCAACGCGTTCGTCGGCACTCAGCGCGCGGTGTGCAAGGCGATAGATTGATCATCTTTGCATTGACAGTTTCCTCGATCGCTGCGGCTTCGGTCATCGCTGCAGTTCCTTTCCGTTTCAGATATGCTGGCCGTTGAAAGAGGAGACAGATATGATCAGCACCAGTGAAGATTATGCCACAGTGGTCGAAGAGCGTGATGAAATTCCGCCTCCGTCACCGCAAGATCAGGAGGTGGTTCTCGACGCCTGGCGCAGGGTGCTAGGGCAGGTTCTGCACGACCGCGATTGCGAGTGGAAGAATCAACTGCGGACTATTCAGGCCGAGAGCCTGGCGACCGTTGCCGAGCTGAGGGCCAACGCCGCCGAAATCTGCGGCAGATTGGAACAAACAATTTCGGAGCGCCTTGCGCAGATTAGTCAGCCGGCTGACGGGAGAGCAGGGCCGCCCGGCGAGCGCGGCCAGAAAGGCGACAAGGGCGATCCAGGTGAGCTGCCGATGATCCGCGGATGGAGCGAGGACGACGTCTCCTATGCCGGCGACGTCGTGTTCTTCGGCGGTGGCACGTGGCGGGCCGGCAAGGACACCTCCAAGAAACCGCCGCACGGCGATTGGACACCGTTGGCGCTGCCGGGTCGCGATGCGGCATTCCCTGTCATCAAGGGCACTTATCGCGAGGGCGAGACCTACGGCTTCCTCAACATCGTCGCGCTGAACGGGTCGAGCTTCATCGCGCGACGCGACAATCCTGGACCATGTCCTGGCGATGGCTGGCAGCTCATCGCGTCGGCGGGCCGTCCCGGCAAACCGGGCGTGAAAGGTGAGCGCGGCGAGCCAGGTCAGCGCGGCGAGCGCGGCCCACCTGGCCTCAATATTCAGAACTGGAAACTCGAGCCTGAAAAATATTTGCTAACGCCGATGATGGAGGACAGCCATGAAGGCCCGACCGCCAATCTGCGCCCGTTTTTCGAGCGGTACGACGAGGAGCGCAACGCATGAGCACTCCCAGTGATGTGAACGCGAGTTCGGTCCACCTTTGGTGCTACGGGATCAAGAAATTCCGCTTTGATCGCGATCGTTACCGGATAACACCGATCATGCGAGACGGGACAGAAGGCCCGCCCATCGAATTGGATCGTGAAACGTGGGAGAAGTTGGAGCAAATGGCGAGCGGCGATTGATTCGCGCTGCCGCTGCCGATAGCGCTGCTTGCGCATGGTTGATCGGGAGGCTGGCCGCTGCGGCGTAATCGTCTCGAACGGCGCACCGCATGCGGGGCAGCGGGCTGGATGGCACAAGCGCTGCCTGCCTTCATCAGCGCGTCTGAGCATCGCTCCATTTCCAGCCGGGCGATCTGTGCTGCTCAAGCGGAATGACGTTCGGCGATCGAAACCACCGATAGCTGCCATTCCAGGGGACACCAAGGTGCAGACGACGAAGATCCTCCTCGCATCGCTGAAGGCGTCATCGTCATCGGCTTCACTCATCTTCATCATCCACGCGGCCTCCTGCGCGACAACCGCGACTTCGGCGGCAGGCGAGGCTTGCGGCCTTTCTTCTTCGGCTTGATGGAGGGTCCGGACCCGGGCTTTTTGTCCCTATATGCTCTCGCTTCGCAAGAATCCCCTTTTTCAACCGTAACACCGTAACAAAGCCCGTCGTTATTGGGTTTCTCGCATTTTCCAACCGTAACATCGGGCTCGTTTGTTACGGTTTGAAAAGTGCAAGAAGTGCCCATTCCATCGAGGTTTGTTACGGTGTTACGGTTTGAAACCCCCTCCAAGCCCAAGTAACGGTCAAAAGCCTCCGTGAACTGGACCAACGTGTAACCACGCGCGGTGGTTTTGTCGTTGATCCGGATAACCTCTGGCGCGATCCCGAGCGGCTTCAGCCGCTTCGCCAGCCCGTTCTGGGTCAGCGGCTTGCGCGCCTTCCCCATCTCGGCCCAAGGCCGCCCCTCGGTGCCAACCAGCGCGGCGACCAGACTGATCGACGCCATCTGATCGTCGCCGCCGTTCGCTGCTCGCTTGGTGAAAATGTCCCTGATGTCACTGAGCAAAATTTCGATCTGGGACGTCGCTTCAGTCGAGGCTGCGGCCTGCATGGCCGCTTCCCACGCCCGCTTTGGCCATTCGTCACCGGCTACCTCCGCGATGCTGATCAGTGGCCGCCAGTTGTCAGCGACGCGGCTGTGGACACTGGCCGGCATGCGCGGGTCGACGGCGGCGATCCGCTCGGCATTGTCTGCGACCCAGCGCGCCGCCTTCCGGGTCAGCACCGTCAGCGCGCCGACGCGGTCGATTCGAAAGCTTTCCGCGTCCTCGTTTGCCAGCTTGCGCTTGAGGTCGACCGTAATCGAGCGGTCGGCCAAGGTGTCGGGCAGCTCGCCGATAATCGCGATCGCGACCGCAGCGTAGGTGGCGAACGACCGGGGCTCGTGATCGTCGCCGACGGTGCGCAACACGCTGCCACCGCGCCGATGCCCGGAGTTGAGCACGCCGCGCAGCTCATCAGAGGCTGCCAGGAAGGTGTCAGCCTCGTCGACCAGCAGGCACGGGCGGTACGCCTCGACCACACGGAACACCGCAGCGGTGGACACGTTGGCGGTCGGCAGCGGCTTCAGGACCAAGCAGCTCAACACATCCAGCAGCGTGGTCTTGCCGCAGCGCTTCACAGGCGAGCGGACCGCCAGCCGCGGCGAGATCATGAAGACGTCGAGCAGGTAAGTGTGGAGCACCCAGAGCGCGATCGAATGGCGCGCCCGCTCGGCCATGACGACGTAGCGCTTGAGGGCGGCCGCGATCTCGTCGAGCAGCTCGGACCCGACGACCGGATCGGGCCATGGCTCCGGCTCCGCGAACGAAACGGCGCGGCCTTGCTTTTCGTCATCCGCCTCATCCGGGAACAGGCGTGCGCGTGCATCCTTCACCAGCTTGTCGAGGATCGAGACGCGGCAGCTCATCGCTTCGGCGGCGACCTCGCGCTCGCGCTCGTATTCGAGCGTGGAGAGGGACGCCAGCCGCGCAATCTCGCTGTTCTCCGTTTCCTCGTCGGGCTTGCTCCACTTGATCCGCGCCTTGTCGATCAGGTCGGCGAAATCGGCATCGGCGATGCCGTCGATGAAGTAGGGCTGGCACGCCATCTTGATGGCGGTGTCGGACCAGCCGCGCCCGAGCATGGTGGCGATCGCGGCGCGGACGTTGTTGTGCCACTTGCCGGGCTCGCGGCTGGCTTCGAGCAGCGCCAGAACCTCGTCGTCGCTGCGGCCGGGCTTGCGGTCCGCCTTAGCGGCGTCAGCGCCATTGCCATCGCTCGCGCGGGCGCCGCCATTGGCGCCGGCCGGCGGCTTGCGGATGGTCCCGCTGGGAGAGCGGGTGGTTTTGTTGAGATAAGGACCGGTCGGGCGGCTGTTGACGCCAGCGAGCCGCTCGAACGTATAGACCGGCGGCTTCTGTGGCGTCTTCAGCGCCGTCAGCTCGATGACACGGCCGCGCGGCAGCTTTTTTGGAGTCGGATAATTGATCGTGCCTGCCAGTCTCATCACCATGTGCGGACTGTGAACAGGATCGCCGCCGAGCAGTTCATGCAGGGCTTTGTTGACAGTTCGTAGTTGATCGGGCGTCGCGCCCCCGACGCTGTCGAGCAGGAAGAAATGCTGGAATCTCGGATGCGGTACGCACCCGGTCATGACGGTGTGCGTGGGCGGCAGGCCATATTGCATCAAAATCTTGGTGACGCGTTCGAGATCCCCTTCGTCGTCGAACTCGCACCATGCGTACGAGCCCCTCAGAATATCCTCGATCCGAGCCCTGCCCGTGGTGCCTCCCTTCCGCAGCGCCGCGCCGATGTAGACATTCATCCCGCCGGCGTTGATCCGCTCGGCGAAGTCGCCAGCCTCTTCCAGCGCGAAGGCTGAGAACATTTGGCTTTGGTTGATGTCGCCGTCAGTGCGCGGGTCGGCCCATGCGATCTCGATCAGCGCGTCAGGATACGGCTGCACGAAAGTCGGATGAAACAGCGCGAAGAGATGGAGGTTGATATCGTTCCGGTTCGGGACGAGTGCTGCGCCCTCGCTCCCTGCGGCCGCTCCAGCCGCTTCGGCGGCGTGATCGTCGCTGCCGTTGGCCGTCGGGTTGTTTTGCCCTATATTGGTCATCTCGCGAGAAACCTTCAGACTCTGTGTCGGCGGCGGCCCTTCTTCCGCGAGAGGGGCCGCCGTATTTGGTTTTCTTTGTTGCCTGCTTCCTGTTGCTCCTGTTTGCTCAACTGCTCAGTGAACGCCCGGCGCCGGGCGGGTGTTGCTGAAGCCGATAGGGCGGCCGTCAATGGCGACGCAGACCAGCTTCGCGAACGTGCCCGGCGGTGGCGCTTGGGTAGCGAATGCGTGCTCGCAGGTGAGGCACAGTGGCGGCACGGCCGCGTCGCGCCAGAGCTTGAGCCACTGCGGGAGCCCGGTGAAGAACTGCTGGGCAATCGGGTCTCCGGCCTCCAGCGCCGCCAGCAGGTTCGGCAGATCGCGTTCGCGCCTGACGATGATGAAGCTCCAGACGACCCCCGGCGTTATCGCCCCCGCTTTCCCGGCGCGTCGGCGTTCCGCTCGGTTCATGACGACCCCATACGTCGAGCACAGTTCGCAGCGACATCAGTGTCCGGTGCTGCCAGGCTGCTTGCGCAGCATCTTTTTCGAGCGCGGCGGCCTGCTTCAACGCGGCGTCGCCAATGGTGACGCCCATCGCTCGACTTGGCGATCGACCGATGCGATCGGCGCGTTGGCTTTCCTCTTCATCGCGACTCTCCAACGCGGAATCGATCGATCTGATCGCCCCACGCCTCAAACGCAGGATGGCGCGAGCGGGCGAACAGCTCGCACCGCGGTCCCTCGAACAGCTCTGCCAGTTCGTCGCGAACGCAGTCGGGCTTGCGGCTGTGTTCACGCCGCGGGGCAATGATGTGGCCGCGCAGTTTGACGCCCTTGCCTTGCACTGATGGGAGTCGCTGCGGGCGGCCGCGTTTGGCAATCACCTGCAGCTCGCTGGTATTGCGCACCTCGTAGCCGCAGCCGACTGCGAAGGAATCAGGATAGATGACCGGCCCGTCTTCGCCCTCAAGATCAGGCGGCCGCCATCGGGGTGCGCCAGCTCGCCCACAGGCAGCGACGATCTCTGCGAAGGACATCGTTCTGTAGTGGGTGCTCGGATTCCTGTTCGGCCCTGACGAGAACTTCAGGGGAGCGTCGACTAGGATCACGCGGTAAGCGTGCCGCCGCAGACCCTCGAATGCCCACTGGGATTGTTGAAGCATGACGCAACGCCGCCGAGGCCGCCGGCGTTCGGTCGCGAATGGCCGGCGCCGACTTTTCGGTTTGCGGTGGACTTGGACGAAGCGGGGCTCGACCGCGGGAACGGCTTGCGTTGTCGGGATTTCGTGATTATCCATGGGGCTAGTTCCTTCTTCAGACGGCCCCGGAGCGCTGCAAACGCTGTGATGGGGCCGTCTCCGCGTCGGACTGTGCCTTCCAACTCCCGCGCGCCGCCGACATCGCGCGCGCGGATATACGGAAGCGCCGCCCCAACCGGGGCGTTCGCTTGTCGGCCTTATGCGCTGGCGATTTCCTCTTGCTTGCAGGCCCATTCCTCCGCGTCAGCGACCGTGATCAACACGCGGCGCGCAACGCGAATTTCGCGTGGGCCGAGACCGCGCTTGCGGAGGCTTTGATACAGACCTTCGGAAATGGAATAGGTGGCGCAAAATTCTGGGATCGAATGCGCCTTGCGCGGCACAGCGGCAGCGGCTGCGGCAGCGGCGTTCTCGGCTTTGGTCTTGTTCGGCATTGATTGGCTCCCTCATCGAAAGATAAGGGGGATCATCAGGCCACACCGCAAAAACGCGAAGTGCACAGACTGCACGGGTGCAGTTGGCTTGCACCCGTGCAATCTTTTTTCGGTCAGCTTCGCCAGTGACCGCTTCTGCGGCAGATCAGGCCCCGCGTTGGCGGCTTGCGACCGGATTGCTTGATCTGGGGATCGAGGACTTCGAGAACCTTTTTCACGACGTCCTTGGGCGAAAAATTCTTCGCGCTGTCGTGGGGGAAATTCTCTCGCAGCACACGATCCACCGGGTCCTTCCAGAACGTATGCCGTTCCTTCTTGGGTTCGACCTTCTCGGTCTCGACGGCTTCGACCTTCTTGGATTTGGCCTTCGGCGCGGTGGCGGTCTTGAGCAGCTTCTCTGCCCACGGCGGTGGGATCAGGCCGTCCCTGATGGCGCTGGCGCGGTCGATGAGCTTGAGACCTTTGTCCAGTTCGCACTTCTTCTGGAGAGCGGCGGCGCGCTGTTCCGGCGTGGGGAGGGCCCGCATTTTCTTGATGCAGGCGCGCTGTTGGGAGGTGTAAGGATCGTCGTCAGGCTCACCCATGGTGTTCATTCCACCGGGGTTGGTTTAGTCCGGGCCGGGGCGTTGAGAGCGCCACCGGCCCGGTCGCATTATCGGGCCAGCTTCACCACGTTGTCCAGCATCGGCGCCGCCTCATCGGCGAGCAATCCCTTGCGCGCGTCGTCCGCCGCCGTGTTGAGATAGCGGGCATAGGTTTTCTCGATCTCAACCACCGACGTATCGTGACAGAAGGCGACGAGCCGCAACGGCGTGTTGCTTCTGATCTGCCGGATGATGCTCGAATGCCGCAACGTGTACGGCGTCAGCGACAGGTCGAGGCCGAGCCGCTCCAGCACGACGCGGAAACGCAGCGACATATTCCAGATGCGGTCAAACAGCGGACGGCTGCGGCCTCGCGCAACCGCCCGCACCCGCAGCATTTGCGCCAGCTTCGGCGTGATAGGCAATGCGCGCTGTTCGGGATCTCGATCCCGGCCCTTGGCGGAGCACCACATCATCAAGCGGGGGCTCTCTGCGTCGTCGTCCTGTATGTCGTCAGGGTACGGCTTCAGCGCCTGCGATTCGCGAACGCCGGTCCCGGCCAAGGTCTCGATCAGCGCGCCGAAGTCGGCATCCTCGACGTAGCACTCGCGCACGATGGCGAGCAGGGTGGCGTCTGGCAAATAATAGTTGTCTCGGGGCGGGTTCTTGCTGCCCTTCGCTTTCAACGGCTTCAGCCCGTTCTTCCATGCGAGGCTATTCGTGATCCGCTTGTCGCGCCGTGCGGCCAGCGCCAGCGCGGCCTTGAGACTTTTCCCGATCCGGTTCGCGCTCGACACCTTAAGCCCCTTGGCGACCATGCCATTGCGCCAGTCGCGCAGCTCGGTCTCAGTCAGCAGCATCACCACCTTCGACAGCATCGCCGGAGACAGATGATTGCGGACCGAGGTCGCGTTGTACTTGGCACCGCCGCGCCCCGCGAGATCGGTCTCGTAGGCCGTCAACGCTTCATCGACCGTGACCGGCTTGTCGCTGTTGTTTTCACTGCCGCGAACCAGCTTCAGCGCGCGTTGCTGCGCCTGATGAAACGACATCACGCTGACGTTGTTTGCGTCCTCGTGATCGTCGGCGAGCGCGAAACGCTTCAGCCATCCGGCTTCCACCGACCATGTGCCGGGGCCTTCGTTGCGGCGGTAGCAAAGGAAGATGCCAGGCGCGATCTGCAGCTTGTACGGCTTCTTCTTGATCGGTAGCTTCAGGCGATTGGTGCGGTTCTTCAGTTTGTCGGAATAGATCGAGCGTGCCACGTCATGGTCCCTTCGGTGTCCCTCAAAATGTCCTTCACATGTAGGTGTCGCTCTATGAGCTTCAATGATGCTCAATGAGGCAGACTTGAGAGATTTCAAGAGGTTACGGCTGGACCATGGTATAGCATGAGGCTCTGTGAGGGGCAATTATTCCCCTTGTGGGAGAAGGTGGGGCGCAGCAATCGGCGCCGCGATTCGCGGTTGCAGGTGCGACGTGAGCGAGACGAAGCCATCAGGGCCTTCCTCAACAAGCGAAAGCCTGTCTATATCAGGCGATCATCAGGCGATCGAACAAGGATCCGAAAAGGACCGATATTTCGGGAGACGCAATTATGAGTGGGAATGCGGCCGCGGTATTGACGAAGCCGGCCTTTCGCAAGATCGACTGGCTGAAGCGCGATATCGCGGTTGAGCGGCGGGACGACGGCGTCATCGTTTTGAAATCGCGGATTCCTCTCAAGGCCTACGAGAAGCATATCCCAGCGTCACTTGCGAAATGGGCCAAGGATGCGCCTGACCGAACCTGGCTCGCGCAGCGCGCCGGCACCGAGCGACAATGGCGCAAGGTCTCCTATGGCGAAGCCAAGCGCACGGTTGACGCACTGACGCAAGGCCTGCTCGATCTCGGGCTCGAGCCCGGCAGCCCGGTTGCGATTCTCTCCGGCAATTCGATCGAGCATGCGCTTCTGACGCAGGCCGCGATGCAGGCGCGCTTGCCGGCGGCGCCGGTGTCGCCAGCCTATTCGCTGACGAGCCACGATCATCTCAAGCTGAAATATCTGTTCGATCTGATCAAGCCCAAGGTCGTGATGGTGCAGGACGGCCCGACCTTCGAGAAGGCACTCAAGGCGCTCGATCTCGACGGCGTTACCGTGATCCATGTCGCGCGCCCCTGTGACGGCATCAAAAGCATTGCCTTTGCCGATCTTGCGGCGACGCCCGTCACAGCCGACGTCGGGGAGTCGATCGCAGAGATCGCGCCCGACACCGTGGGCAAGCTGCTGTTCACCTCGGGCTCGACCGGCGTGCCCAAGGCCGTGATCAATACCCAGGCGATGATGTGCGCCAATGCGGCGATGATGATGCAGGTGCGGCCGCGCCATCCCAACGGACCGGTGGCGACCTATCTCGACTGGATGCCGTGGAATCATACCATGGGCGGCAACGCGCTGTTCAATCCGGTGCTGACCGAGGGCGGCACGCTCTATATCGACGACGGCCGGCCGATGCCGGGCATGATCGAGGAAACGCTGCGTAACCTGCGCGAGATCTCGCCGACCTATTACGCCAATGTGCCGGCGGGCTACGCCGCGCTCGCGGCCGCGATGGAAAGGGACGACGCGCTGTGCCGCAGCTTCTTCAAAAATCTCGGCTTGATGGCCTATGGCGGCGCGCGGCTGCCCGACGATCTCTATGATCGCATGCAGCAGCTCGCGGTGCGCGCCACGGGGATGCGCATCGTGTTCTATACGGGCTGGGGCTCGACCGAGACCGCGCCGACCTCGACCGGCACCTATTGGGACACCGAGCGCGTCGGCCTAATCGGGCTGCCGTTTCCAGGGGTCGAACTGAAGATGGTGCCGTGCGGATCGAAATACGAATTGCGGCTGCGCGGCGTCAACGTCACGCCCGGCTATTTCGGCCAGCCGGATCTGACCAAGGCAGCATTCGACGAGGAAGGCTTTTACTGCATCGGCGATGCCGGCGTGTTCGTCGATCCAGATGATCCGGTGGCCGGCATCATCTTTGCCGGCCGCGTGGTGGAAGACTTCAAGCTCACGACCGGCACCTTCGTCCATGTCGGCTTGCTGCGCACCGATGCGATTGCCGCCGCGACGCCGGTGATCCAGGACGCGCTGGTGACCGGGCAGGATCGCGCGTTCGTCGGGCTGTTGGCCTGGCCCAATCTCCATGCCTGCCAGCAGTTGATCGGCAATGTCGACGGAGACTACGAAGATGTCATCAAGCACCCTGCCGTGATCGCCTGCCTTAAGCGCGGTCTGGAGCAGCACAACAAGTCGACCGAGGGCGCGAGTTCCCTGAGGATCGTGCGCGCCATGCTGATGGTGGAGCCGGCCTCGATCGACGGCAACGAACTGACAGACAAGGGTTATATCAACCAGCGCGCCGGCCTCGAGCGTCGCGCCGCCCTGGTGGAGCGGCTTTATGCCGATCATCCGGGAGAGGATGTGATTATGCTGCAATGAGGTTCAAATCCATCCACATCGTCATTGCGGGTTCGATGCTTCGCATCGTCCCGGAAAGGACGGCCTAAACATTCCGCCATTATCAGCCCGAGTACCGCACCATGAATTTCGATTTCTCCGACGAACAGAAACAGCTTCGCGGCGAGGCACGAAAATTCCTCGCACAAAAATGCCCGCCGAAAGCGGTGCGCGTGGTGCTCGACGGCAAGGCGCCCTATGACCGCGAATTGTGGAAGGGCCTCGCCGAGATGGGTTTTCTCGGCGTCGCGATCCCGGAAACGTATGGCGGCGCCGGCGCCGGCCATCTCGAACTCTGCGTGATCGCGGAAGAAATGGGCCGGGCCTTGGCGCCGGTGCCGTTCTCCTCCACCGTCTATCTCGCGGCCGAAGCGCTGCTGCTCGCCGGCACCGACGCGCAGAAGCAGAAATGGCTGCCCGCGATCGCGCAAGGCGAGGCGATCGGCACGCTGGCGCTGTTCGAGGGCAAGGGCAATCCGTCGCCGCAGGCGATCAAGCTCACCGCGTCCGGCGGCATGCTCAACGGCGTGAAGAAGCCGGTTCCCGACGCCGCCATCGCCGACTTCGCCATCGTCGCCGCGCGAACCGGATCGAGCGGGCGCGAGACCGACATTTCGCTGTTCCTGGTCGATATGAAAAGCGAGGGTGTCGAAGCCAAGAACCTGACCAACGTCGATCCGACCCGGGGACAAGCCGAAGTCACCTTCGAGAATTGCAAGGCCGAGCTGCTCGGTCGCGCCGACGAGGGCTGGAGCACCTTGATGCAGGTACTTGACCGCGCCGCGGTGTTGATGGCGTTCGAGCAGGTCGGCGGCGCCGACCGCGCGCTGGAAATGGGCCGCGACTACGCGCTCGACCGCATCGCCTTCGGCCGGCCGATCGGCTCGTTCCAGGCGGTCAAGCACATGCTCGCCGACATGTATGTCGCGGCGACCTTGGCGCGCTCCAACTGCTACTACGGTGCCTGGGCGCTTTCGACCAACGCGTCGGAATTGCCGGAGGCTGCCGCCGCCGCCCGCATCAGCGCGACGCAGGCGTTCCAGCACTGCTCCAAGAACAACATCCAGGTCCATGGCGGGATGGGCTTCACCTGGGAGTTCGACTGCCACATGTACTACCGCCGCTCCGCTGCACTCGCGCTCGGGCTCGGCAGCCTTTCTTATTGGGAAGATGCGCTGATCGACCGGATGCGGAAGCGGAACGCGGCGTAGCGCTCCCCGAACGGCGCTTCGGCTTGAAGGTGAAATATGGACTCTCGGCCCATCAACGTCTTCTTCTACGGCTTGTTCATGGACGCTGAAGCCCTGCGCGCGAACGGATTTCATCCGATCAACGCCCGCCAGGCGTGCGTTCCAGGAATGTCCCTTCAGATCGGACGCCGTGCAACGCTGGTCCCCGATCCCTCGAGATGCACCTATGGCTTTGTCATCGGTCTTTCCCACAAGGAAATGGAACGGCTTTACGCCGAGCCAAGCGTCGCCGCATACCGGCCGGAGGCGGTGATCGCCCAGCTTATGGATCGATCGTGCCTTCCCGCCCTTTGTTTCAATCTTCCACCGTCAGACGCGCTTGTGCAGGCAAATCCTGAATACGAAAAGTTGCGCGTCGTTGCCAATCGGCTGGGGCTACCGGCCGATTACGCAGCGAGTATCCGGTAAGCGAAACGCGACGAAGGACAACGCGAATGAATTTCGACGATACTCCGCAGGAAGCAGCCTTCCGCAGCCAGGCGAGAAGCTGGATCGCGGCGAATGCGCCGAAGCAGTATGAGGAGGAACTGAAAAAGTCCTCGCTCGGCCGCACCCAGCTCAAGGACGCCAATATCATTGAGGTCGCAAAGGCCTGGCAGAAGAAAAAGGCGCAAGCCGGTTGGGCCTGCCTGCACTGGCCGAAGGAATATGGCGGGCGTGGCGCCTCGCCGATCGAGCGTGTGATCTGGCAGCAGGAAGAGGGCCCGTTCGGTAAGCTCAGCGCCGTGTTCATCATCGGCCATGGTATGTGCGGGCCGACCATGATGGCGTTCGCCGGCGAAGAGCAGAAGCGCAAATATCTGCCGCCGCTCGCTTCCGGCGAGAAGATCTGGTGCCAGTTGTTCTCCGAGCCCGCCGGCGGCTCCGACGTCGCGGGCTTGCGCACCCGCGCCGAGAAACGCGGCGACGACTGGATCATCAACGGCCAGAAGATCTGGACTTCCGGCGCGCACTACTCGGACTATGGCATCCTCTTGACCCGCACCGATCCCAACGTGACCAAGCACAAGGGGTTGACCATGTTCTTCCTGGACATCAAGAGCGAAGGTATCGAGGTGCGGCCGATCAAGCAGGCGAGCGGGCAGTCGGATTTCAACGAGGTCTATTTCACCGATGTGAGAATCCCGGACTCGCAGCGCCTCGGTGAGGTCAACGACGGCTGGAACGTGTCACTGACGACGCTGATGAACGAGCGCATGTCCATCGGCGCCGGCGTCGCCACCGGTTTTCCGGAGTTGTTCGAGTTCTGCAGCAATCTGATGCTGGAGGATGGGCTTGCGATCGACGATCGCAACGTGCGCTCGAAGCTCGCGAATTGGGCGGTGAAGGCGAGCGGGCTGAAATACACCAGCATGCGCACGATCTCGGCGCTGTCGAAAGGCGAGCGACCGGGGCCAGAAAATTCGATCGGCAAGCTGGTTGCGGGATCGATGGTCCAGGATGTCGCGACCTACGCGCTCGATCTGCAGGGCGCGGCCGGCGCTTTGGGTGGGCCGGAAGCGGAACTGGCCGGAAAATTCCAGGCGATGCTGTTGCGCGCGCCCGGCACCCGCGTAGAGGGCGGCACGGACGAGATCATGCGCAACATCATCGCCGAACGCGTGCTTGGTTTACCCGGCGACATCCGGGTCGACAAGGACGTGCCATTCAACCAGATACCGACCAAGGGACGAACCTAGCGAGTTGTCATTCCGGGGCGCGCAAAGCGCGAACCCGGAATCCAGAAGTTATCGATCGAGATTCTCAGATGTGCAAACGCACATCATGGTTCGTGCGTTTCACGCACGCCCCGGAATGACAGGAAAGAGGAAGCCGCCATGAATTTCGACGACACCCCGCAGGAAGCCGAGTTCCGCAGCCTGGTGGGCAAATGGATCGACGCCAACGCGCCCAGGGAACTGGAGGCGGAGCTTTCGAAATCCTCGCTTGGCCGCATCCGCCTGCGGAACCACGACATCGTCGAGGTCGGCAAGGCCTGGCAGAAGAAGAAGGCCGAGGCGGGGTGGGCCTGCCTGCACTGGCCGAAGGAATATGGCGGGCGCGGCGCGACCCCGATCGAGCGCGTGATCTGGCAGCAGGAGGAGGGCATCTACGGCAAGCTGACGCAGCCGTTCCAGATCGGCGAGGGCATGTGCGGGCCGACCGTGATGGCCTATGGCAGCGAGGAGCACAAACGCCATTATCTGCCGAAGGTCGCTTCCGGCGAACAGATCTGGTGCCAGTTGTTCTCCGAGCCCGCCGGCGGCTCGGACGTCGCTGGCCTGCGCACCCGCGCAGAGAAGAAGGGTGACAACTGGGTCATCAACGGCCAGAAGATCTGGACTTCGGGCGCGCATTATTCCGACTATGGCCTCCTGATCACGCGCACCGATCCCAACGTGCCCAAGCATAAGGGATTGACGATGTTCTTCCTCGATATGAAGAGTCCTGGTGTGGAGGTGCGCCCGATCAAGCAGGCCAACGGCATGCAGGAGTTCAACGAGGTCTATTTCACCGACGTCGTGATTCCCGATCACCAGCGGCTCGGCGCCGTCGGCGACGGCTGGAACGTTTCGCTCACCACGCTGATGAACGAGCGGATGTCGATCGGCGCACGGCTTGCCACCGGTTTTCCGGAAGTGTTCGAGTTCTGTTCGAACCTGATGACGGAGGACGGCCTCGCGATCGACGATCGCGCCACGCGCTCCAAGCTTGCAAGCTGGGCGGTGAAGGCAAGCGGGCTGAAATATGCCAGCTACCGAGCGATCTCGGCGCTTTCCAAGGGTGAACGCCCGGGACCGGAAAACTCGATCGGCAAACTGGTCGCGGGCTCGATGCTGCAGGACATCGCGACTTACGCGATGGACCTCGAGGGCGCGGCCGGCGTCTTCACAGGGGCTGCGGAAGAAGAAGCGCGCGGCCAGTTCCAGCAGATGCTGCTGAGCTCGCCCTCGATGCGGATCGCCGGCGGCACCGACGAAATCCTGCGCAATATCATCGCCGAGCGCGTGCTCGGACTGCCCGGCGACATCCGCGTCGACAAGGACGTGCCGTTCAACAAGATCCCGACCAAGGGGCGCACTTAGCGAGTCCTGAACCTCCCCATGGCTAAAGCCAGGGGGTTAGCACCCGGAACTGCTGACGGAGAACACGCGAAGACCGGCCCTTGATGCCCTTCACCAGCCGGTGGATGCCGTATTGCGGATCGCAGCCGACAAGCAGATGGACGTGGTCTGGCACGACTTCCATTTCAATCAGCGCCGATTGCGTCTCGTCGCATACTTGCCGAATTAGTTTCTTAAGTTTGGCGTCGATAGGCGGATTAAGAACTGGCTTACGGTATTTCGGGCAAAACACCACGTGGTATTTGCACGAGAAGAGAACGTTCCTGTTCGATCTGAAGTCCGCCACAGCCTATTATATACCTGGCTGATGTCTAATAGCAAAGAGGCGCTCACCCCATAGTTGAAACTAGGGGCTTGCGCGCCTAAGTTCGGTCATTCCGGGGCGAGGCGAAGCCTAGAACCCGGAATCTTGAAGTTTTGGATCGAGATTCTCAGATGTGCAATTGCACATCGTAGTTCGCGCTAGCGCGCGCCCCGGAATGATAGCTAGAGATATCAAGAGGCGATGAAGTGATGGACCTTAAACCCGACACCGCGCCGATCGAAGTTCTCGAAGACCTGCTCGGCGAGCGCTTCTCGTGCCGCGCGTTCCGGCCCGATCCGGTGCCGCGTGCAACCATTGAACGCATTCTCGCCGCGGCGCAGAAGACCGCCTCCTGGTGCAACAGCCAGCCTTGGCGGCTGGAGATCGCCTCAGGGGCTGCGACCGAAAAGTTCCGCGAGCTGATCTACGGCGTGGCCAGTAGCGGCCGGCAGAACAGCGGCGACTTTCCGTTCCCGCGCGAATATCGCGGCGTCTACCTGGAGCGGCGCCGCGAAAGCGGGTTCCAGCTTTATAATTCGCTCGGCATTCCCCGCGGCGACAAGGTTGGCTACGCCAAGCAGGCGCTTGAGAATTTCAACTTCTTCGGCGCGCCGCATGTCGCCATCGTGCACACCGACGAGGCGCTCGGCGTCTACGGCGCGATCGATTGCGGCGGCTATCTCATGAGCTTCATGCTGGCCGCACAGGCGCTGGGCGTTGCCACCATACCTCAGGCGGCGCTGGCGTTTCACTCCGAGGTGGTGCGCGAGCATTTCGGGCTCGGCGACGACCGCCGGGTGGTCTGCGGGATATCGTTCGGCTATCCCGACCGGGCGCACAAGGCCAACAGCTACCGCACCTCGCGCGCCGCGATCGCGGATACCGTTACCTTTGTCGACAACTAGCCTATGGTACCATGGACGCGCTTCGGGAGGCGGATCCGTCGCGCGGGGTCACTGAAAACGGCTATTTTTCCGTTCTTCGCTGGATTTCTCCTTGCTGTCATAAGCTTCCAGCAATGCTATTGACAAAATTCGTTCTAACATCTTGAGTTGCATTGTTCTTGCATCGACGATGCAGAATTGCAACTGCTCAATGATTCGGTCGAGCGAAGATTGGGTCACGGCTTTAAGTCCGGAATGTCAGCAGTGGATTGCATCCAGATGCCGCCGATGCAGCATTGAGGGCCGACGAGACGACAGCTTTCGGCCTGCGGCTGATGCGCAGCTTCCTCAAATTGCGCGAGAGGCGGCATCGTGAGGAGGTCATCGCGCTGGCTGAGCGGTTGGTGGAACAGGAACGGAAATATCCGGCAGAGCCTGGCGATTGACGTCGGCGAGCCCGCGCCAGGTCAGGGTTGGCCGGGTCAGGCCGATCTGGTTGCAAAGCGACTTCCAGGTCGTCTCATCGCAATCGACCAGCACCGCCAGCACCGACATGCCGTCGATCGTCTGCGGCAAGCCGAGGGGTTGGGCTTTCCAGCCGATGCGCTCGAACCGCGGCAGCCACCAGGATTCCAGCACGATCGAAAATCCGGTCAGCCCGATGCTGATTCCGTATTCCGTGATCGCGGTCAGCAGCAGCATCTCGACGCGTGGACCGGCGTGCTCGCCGCGGCGCTCCGGAATGACGAAGATGCGCGAAAGCTCAAAGACGTCCTGCCGGCGGATCGGTCCGCGGATGTTGAGATAGGGAAAGATGTCGCTCATCAAGGTCGGCATCTGCGTCGGTAGCGCGCGCATAGCGCCGATCAATTGTCCGCCGTCGATGCAGAACAGATAGACCGCGTCCTCCGTGTCGAACTGATCTTTTTCGAGCCCGTCCGGCCGGTCCAGCGCCATCCACTTGCGCTGCTTGACGTAGATGTCGTGGCGCAGCCTGAAATAGGGATCGAAGTAACTCTCGTACAAATGTCGGTTGTCTCTTTGAACCACATGAATTTCGGGCATCGGAAGCACCGCTTGATTGGGACTCAATCGCGCGCCGACTGTGCCTGTGATTCAAAACATCGATCTACTGGTAGAACTTCCAGTTCAGATCAGGATTTCCCGGTTGACAATCGCCACCGCGACGGTAGCTGTCTTGTTGTTGGTCATCAGCTTGCGCTGCGTTTCTTCGAGGTGCCAGCGCACATTGCGTTCCGAGATGCCGAGGATCTGACCGGTTTCCCACGCGGTCTTGCCACGTGCGGCCCAGCGCAGCACTTCGGCCTCGATTTCGGTGAGGCGCCGGCCGGGCAGCACCGGAGCGGGTCTGGTGAGCGCGCGCAGCCTGCTCTGGGTGAAGACGCTCATGAGGTGAAGCGCGCTCTTGGTCTCCGCGTCGAGATACGGCCGCTCGCCCGCGATGCTGACCGCACCGGTCGAATCGTCGTAATGGATCGGGATGCAGAATCCCTGAAAGAAACGAAAGTCGCGCGCGCGCGTCATGACGGTATGGGCCGCTACATCATGTTCGTGGTCGTAGGGCGCATCCTTCCATTCAAACGGGTTCAACGTGTTGAAGCAGTGTCGCGGCACCGGATCGGCCGCGCACAAGTTTTCGCGGTTGTACATTTCGAACCATTCGGCCGGCCAGCCATTGGCGATGGTCAGTTGCGCCAGCGACTGACCCGGCGTCGGAATGCCCGCCATAATATAGGCGTGAAATCCGAGATCGCCGATCATCTTCTCGAATTGCGATACGACGCACGCGGTCGTGGTCGACGCTTCGATCGCATCGACGAAATCCAGCGCGCGCCGACCCCAATATGCTTCCAATCCTTGTATCCCGTAATGTCTCCGCCCCACGGTCAGGCTGGTCGGCGACGACCTTTAGTCAATCGCAAACAGCAACCGGGCTGTGCTAAATCGCAGCGGCATGATTTTTCGCGTGGGAATAAAGCCTGTCGCGGATTGTTAATCCTACTGCTGCCCGCAAGGCGGGCAGGCCGGACGAGGTTGGTCAGAATTTCGGCGGCCGCTTCTCCGTAAAAGCCCGGATACCTTCCTTGATTTCCGCCGAACGCATGCTGTCGCGGGCGCGGCGGTCGGCGGCCGATTCGTCGAGCTCACCGCGCGCGATTTCGTTAATGGTCCGTTTCATGCCGCGCATGGCAACCGGCGCGTTGCCGGCAAGCAACGTCGCTAGCCGATCGACTTCGGCGTCGAGCGCCTCGCTAGGCACCATGGCGGTCAGATAGCCTATTCTCAGCATCTCCGGCGCGTCGATCTTCTCGGCGGTCAAGAACAGTTTTTTCGCGTTGTCGGCGCCGAGCCGAGACACATAGCGGGCGATGCCGCTCTTGTAGTAGTGCAGGCCGAGCCGCGCCGCCGGCATGAACATCTCACTGGTATCGACGCCGATCCGGAAGTCGCAGGCCAGCGCCAGGTCGGTCGAGCCGCCATAGACTCCGCCGTTGAGCCGGCAGATCGTCGGTACGCTGAGATCTTCCAGCCGGTCGACGACCACCTCGAACGCAGAGCCTGCGGTCTGTTCCTGTTCGACGCCAGCGCGCTCCGCGATCGAGCCGAGATCGTAGCCGGCGCTGAAGGCGCGGCCGGTGCCGGTCAGGACCAAAACCCGCATCGCGGCGTCGGCCTCGATCCGGTCGAACAGTTTCAGCAGCGCATCGAGGTCTTCCGGTTGCAGCCGGTTCAGATGCCGCGGCCGATTGAGGCGAATGGTGGCACGCGAGCCTTCGATATCGAGGATTGGCGTCGTGGCCGCCTCGGTGGTGCCGCGTCGTTGCATCATTTATTCTCCAGCGCCCGCCGGTTGGCTTCCGCGTCGATGGTCTCGGCGAGGTCGGGATGGCGCGCCATCAAGAGGCGAAAGTCGACGAGGTCCAGTACCAACAGTTTCGACAGCCGTGTGGTGGCGATGTTGGCGGAGCGCAGACTGTTGCCGAGCAAGGCCATCTCGCCGAAGAACGCGCCTTCGCCGAGCCGCACCTTTTTGCCCGGCAGATCGACCTCGACCTCGCCGGAGGCGATGAAATACATGCAGTCGCCCTGCTGACCCTTGCGGATGATCGTCACACGCGGCGGCAGGTCGATGGTGCGCAGCATATGCGTCACGTCGGCGATCGCCGACGGGCCAAGGGTGGCGAAGAACGGCACCTTGCTGACGGATTCCCAGGTCCTGAGAAAATTGTCGCGGCGGGTCTCGGCGGCAAATCCGGTCGCGAGAATACCGGTCCACAGCCCGAACACGCCAAGGCCGCAGATCATCACCACCGCTGCGACGATCCGGCCGAGCGGGGTGATCGGCACCGCGTCGCCATAGCCGGTCGTGGTCAGCGTCACCACCGCCCACCACAGCGCCGAGGGCACGTTGCCGAAGGTTTCCGGTTGCGCGTCGCGCTCCAGGAAGTAGACCGTGACCGAGCCCAGGAACAGCACCATCAGAAACAGCACCAGCACGCTCAATATCGGGCCTGATTCCAGCACCAGCACCCGGCGCAGCTGTCTGAGGCCGGGAATCCCGGGGATCACCTTGACGAGCCAGACCACCGCAAACAGCCATGCGGTCTTGGGGTCGGCACCAACCATCAGGGCGAGCGGAACCGCGATCGCGCCTGCGGCGTCAACCAACCCGCGGCCGGAAAACAGATAGGCCGATGCACGCCCTATCTTCGCGGCGAAGCGGATCCGGACCAGCCATTCGCAGGCGAAAAACCCAAGGCAACCCCAGAGAACGGCGTCGATCCAAAGGTATGACGCCTCATAGGCCGAATCGACCGAGAGAATCACCACCATCAGAACGCCGATCACCACCGCCACATAGGCCGGCTTGGTCATGTTGCGGCCAGCTGTAGCGGCCAGAAATTGCGCCAAACCGGGAAAAACCATCCGCTTGGACATTCGAAGGAGGTGCCTGTCGCTCAAGAAACCTGATCCGGCCGTGGCCGGTCCGATAAGGTGCCAAGGTGGCAGAGGGCCGTCAACGAGGCTTGCAAAACAGCGTTATTGTGGCGGTTGTTGCGGCCGCGACCCCATGCCGGAACTGGGCTGTTTCTCGCAGCAAGGGTGGATTTCAAGCGAAGAACGGGAATATTCCCGGACAAAACGCCGCCTTCTCGTCATATATCAATAAATCGAGCGGACATTATGATGGTGGGCCGCATTGCGCACACCCCTCAATATTTTAAAGAGTTGGTTGGTCCCGATGGATACCTCACATCTCGCCGAACACGCAGGCGCCGCCGGCAGCTTCTTTGCGTCGATCTTCGTGGTCGCGACCCTGTCGATGCGGACCATGATCCCGCTCCGGGTGTTTGCTATTCTCACCAACATCGTCCTGATCGCGACCGCGATCCCGATCCACAACTATCCGACACTGGTGCTGCACGCGGTGCTGTTGCCGCTCAACACCTACCGGCTGCACCAGATGCTGCAACTGGTGCGCGACGTGAAGAAGTCGGTCAGCAGCGACCTCTCGATGGAATGGCTGAAACCCTTCATGACCGAACGCAAATGCAAGGAAGGGGAAGTGCTGTTCTACAAGGACGAGAAGGCCGAGAGCATGTACTACATCGTCTCAGGCCGCTTTCGCCTGGTCGAATCCGGCATCGAGCTGCCGGTCGGCGCCATCGTCGGCGAATTGGGCATGCTGTCGCCGTCGAACGTGCGGACCCAGACGCTGGAATGCGTCGAGGCCGGCGTTATCCTGAGCGTCAGCTATGACCAGGTCGAGCAGCTCTACGTCCAGAATCCGGCCTTCGGCTTCTACTTTCTTCGTCTCGCCAGCGCCCGACTGTTCCAGAACATCGACACGCTGGAAAAGCGGCTGGCGCAGCAGATCGCGACCGCCGCGGCAACGCCGAAGCCGGCTTGAAGAAACCGGAGCCGGTGTGGCAAGCGTCCTGTCCTCGCTGCGTTATCTGTTCGCCGACTTCATCGGCGAGGACGGCGGCGCGCCGCCGTTTCTGCCCGACGGCCTGCCGGACGCGGCCGCGTCTGTCGTCAGCGACGGCATCCATCTGTTGATGGAATACCAGGGCGCAAGCTACGCCCAGCTTTATGTCGACCGGTTGCGGCGGTTCATCGGCCGCCCCGGCGTCGATGCGGCGATGTTCTCTGACATCGCGCGCTTGATGGCCGCGCGCATGAGCTACGAAGATGCGATCCGGATCGCGCAGCTCAAGCTGACGGAAATTGAGAGCGGCAATGGCGACGCGTCCATTGACGATGTCCGAAAATTTCGGCTGGACGAATTGATCGGCGCGCTTCCCGAGATTGCCGCCGACCCGATGCTCTATGTGCTCGACACCATGGGCTGGTTGCACAAGCGCCTCTCGATCCGCTTCTCGACCAGGAGCCGCTGGGGCCTTCGCCGCCTGAAGCTCGAGGCGGCGCTGCGGCGCTGGCGCCTGTTCTCGGTGCGCTACAACGAGGAGCGCGCCTGGGTCGAACGCTGGCTGCACATGATCAGCCGCTGTCTGGTCAAGCAGCCGCAATCGACGGCTGCCATCGTCGAAACCGCGACCATGGTGCAGGGTTACGGCGATATCTATCGCCACGGGCTCGCCGACTGGCATGCGATTATCGACGGCCTTGCCAAACCGACTTTTGACGGCGTGCTGCCGCTTGACGATCTCGCCGGTGCGGTTAGGGAAGCGCGTCACGCCGCGGTGCTCGACCCGCGGCAAGCCGCGCTCAAGCGCACCATCGCGCAGATCAGGGCGCGCGCCGCCGGCACCGGTGCCAACGCGGCGGCGGGGTGATGGTCAATAACCGGCATAACGTCGCTCGCGCTCGACATTGGCGCGTGGCCTTTGTGGTTCCGCTGGCGATGGTCGCAGCCATGATCTTGGTGGCTGCGGGCCTTTCGCCAGCGGAAGTATTGCGAATGACTGGCGAGAACGCGGCGCGGCGTTGCGCTCGAAGGATGTTGGTGATCGAAGCCGGCCGTCGGGCCGACCTCGTGCTGTTGGGCGCAAATCCACTGGAGAAGATCGGCAATACCAGGAGCATTCGCTGGGTCACGCAGGCAGGCAACCGCGTGTCCGACCGACCACCGACGATCCTGTGATGTCAGCGGCGCTCGCTCAAATCCCGTCTACGCGCTTCGCGCTGCCTTCACGACCGCCACGTTGTCATCTTGCGCTGTCTGATCGCCAGCGTGGCGCTTCAGGTAATCGCGACGCATGCCGATCTCGTCGCGGACGAATTCGTAGCCGAGCTTGAACGTATCGAGCCCGTCGGTCGAGATGCTGCCGTCGCGCAACCCGATCACGGCGTCGCGCAGGATGGCTTCGAGCTCGTCCTGCAGCGTATCGATCGCATCCAGCGAATTGGCGTGTTCGATCCGCTCGCCGATGTCGAGAATGGCGGTCGCAGGTTCGCTGGCCTTCTCCGGCGCGACCCTGGTCGGGTTGGTGTAGACCGCCGAAGATCGACCCGATCACGCTGAGCGCGGCGGCGCCGAAATACATCATGTCGCTGTAGCGGTCCATGAACGACTTGGTGTCGTCGTTGATGTAGTCGGCCGCGCCCTGATGGGCGATGATGAAGGCGTCCTTGTCGGTTGCTGCCGGCTCGATTTTGGAAGCAAAACCGTCGTCGCGCGCGAGCTCGGATTTGTTTTCGTAGATCACGCGCGCGAGGTCTCCCGCCGTGCTCGTCGTCATCTTCGATCGGGCGACTAGCATCCATTCCAGCCCGACCGTGTCGAGGTCGTCGCCGGGAATTTCCAGCGCCGACGACAGCATGCCGGTCGACGACGTCTGCTCGGTGATCGCCGGAATCTTCCGCGCCAGCGCCCTTCGCCTCGCCGATTGCGTTCAGGGTGAACCCGCCTTGCTTGGCGTATTGCTCGAAACTCCTGTCCTTCATCACTTTCGAGGCATGGGAGACCGCGATCACCGCACCGAAGCCGGACGCAAACAGTTTCTCCAGCGTCGAACCGGGCGGCGCCATCTGGATTCGCGAGGCGGTATCCGACGAGTCGCTGATGTCGAAAAGGTTACGCACAGAGGACGCGCTGTTGTCGCCCTCGGCCCAGATCGCGATCTTTCTTTTTCCTCAGCTCGGCGAGCGATCTAATCTTCTTGCTGCCCTGACTGAGCAGCAGCACCACGTCGTGCTCCAGGATCGCGATTGACCCCGCGGCGGAATTTTCGCGTCGGTCCGCAGCACCGCGAGGTCGGCCTCGCGGCGGTCGAACTGCGCCAGGGCCTTGGCGTTGTCGCCGCTCGCCACGATCTTCAGCCGCAGCCGCGATTTGATGCTCTTGAGCAGGCTAGCCAGCTTGGCGGAAAAGCGGGCCTCGTTGCCGTCGGGGCGCCGACGGCGAAGGTCAACGTCTCCGAATCCTTGAGCAGGATGCGGCCACCCCAAACCGTGGCGACGGTCACAATCACCGTCAAAAGGGTATACAACATGACCTGGTGACGGTTGGTTTTAACAGCCTGTGAACGTGGACGAGGTGGGTCCACGGCTGGTGTCGGGAATTCAGCGCTCATGGCTTTTACCGGGGACCGCGGGAACCTGCCGCCTGACGCGGCCTCGGGTTGCCCAACGAAGTCGTAAATATCCAGAAAAGAACGGGAATTTTAGCCAACGCCGGATGATAACTACCCTGGGGCGGAATGCAAATACGGCCGCTTGGGTAACCTTACTCCGGTTTTGCGGGATTGGCGTTGCCCCGCCACACCCGGTGTTTTTCGAGTTCCCGACAGGTGCAATCCGGCCCCGGAGATGTCATAAAAGAGCAATACGGGTCGAGTTGGCCGGGTTAGAAAAGAAGTTGCGCTGAACGCCTCCAGTCCCCGTGCGATCCAAGGTCTCTCGCGAGGGCGTCAGCTTTGTCGTTTCCTTCTATGTCGTCGTCGGTTCCGGTTGGTGCGCTGATCGGATGGATGTTGCTGCTTACGGTCAAGCACATCATCGCCGACTTCGTTTTGCAAAACTCCTGGATGGCCCACGGTAAGGACCAGAAGAAGGGCTGGGCGCTGCCGCTCCTGGTGCATTGCCTGATCCATCTCGCGGTTGCGATGCTGCTGATCCTGATCGTCGCGCCGAAGTTCTGGTTCGTCGCGGTGATCGATTTTGTCATCCACATCACGGTCGACCGCGCCAAGGGGCTGTGCTCCTCGACCTTCGGCATGACGCCCGAGCATCCCTGGTTCTGGACCTTGATCGGCGTCGACCAGGCGTTGCATCACCTCACCGGTTTTGGTCTGTCGATCTTCATGGCGGCGAACTAGCTGCGGCCGATGCCGAACCAAAAGCCCCTTGAGTTGCTGGCTTGGGTCGCAGGCTTGGGTTGCATGGCTGGCGAGGGCGGAACCGATGCCGCGCCGTGAACGCGAGCGACGTTGATTTGCGCACCGTGCGATCGCGCGGCATGGTGGCCGAAACTCACAGGGAGCGGACATCAATGACAGAACAACCGCTGACGAAAAACACCGTCGATGTGCTCGGTCACCGCATGGCCTATCACCAGCGCGGCGAGGGCGCGCCGGTCGTGTTCCTGCATGGCAATCCGACTTCATCCTATCTCTGGCGCGACGTCATTCCGGAATTGGAAGGCCGCGGCCGGCTGATCGCGCCCGACCTGATCGGCATGGGTTCGTCGGCGAAATTGGAAAATCCCGGGCCCGACACCTACCGCTTCGTCATCCACCGCAAATATCTCGAAGGCTTCATCGACGCGGTGATCGGGCCGAGCGAGAAGATCCTGTTCGTGATCCACGACTGGGGCTCGGCGCTCGGCTTCGATTGGGCCAACCACCACCGCGATCGCGTCCGCGGCATCGCCTATATGGAAGGGATCGTCCGCCCCGTCGCCGGCTGGGAAGAATGGAGTGCGGCGGCGACCCCGATCTTCCAGGGCTTTCGTTCCGACAAGGGCGAAGCCATGATCCTCGAGCGCAACATGTTCGTCGAACGGGTGCTGCCCGGTTCGGTCTTGCGCAAGCTGACCGAGGCCGAAATGACGGAATATCGCAGGCCCTTTGCAAACCGCTGGGATCGCTGGCCTACGCTGACCTGGCCACGGCAGATCCCGATCGCGGGCGAGCCCGCCGATGTCGTCGAGATCGTCGCCGACTATGCGCAATGGATGGCCGAGAACGAGATTCCAAAACTGTTCGTCAATGCCGAGCCCGGCGCCATCCTGATCGGCGCCGTCCGCGATTTCTGCCGGAACTGGAACAACCAGCGTGAGGTGACGGTGCCTGGCTCGCACTTCATCCAGGAGGACTCAGGAGCAGCAATCGGTCGCGCGATTGCGGAATGGATGCAGGTTCATTCGATCTAGTCTTGCTGTATCACTGAACCCTCACGGTCGCGCGCGTCTCGAACCATGAGGCCCCGGGCACTCGTTCCGGGCTTGATCCTTCGAGACGTGGCGAAGGCGCCGCTCGTCAGGATGAGGAGATAATGCTGGTTACGACACTGCAAGAATGCTGTCGCGCGCATCTCGCGCGCGATTCCGATTCGTGCGCGATGATCAAGTACCCCGTACGACTACCGCCATCCGTGGTTAACCGTTCGTTAGAGAATAGCACTGCATCTTCCCTCTCGCAGGGGGAAATGCGATGTTTTCAAGCCGCGATGCCTACGACAATGACTTTTGCCCGGTTCGGGACGAACTGCTCGGCGAAATGTACCGCGCCAGTGAAAGCGGACTCGCCAAGCTGGTCGAGAGTGTCTCGTCCGATGTGCGGGCGATGCTGGCGCTGTTCTGCTATCGCAGAAGCCACCTGCACTCGCTGGCGCTGGCGATCGCCGCGAGCTGCAGCCAACGCGATCTGATCCAGATCGGCGGCCGCGTCGGCTCGACGCTGTACGGGCTCTCCCGCGAAGCGCCGGCGGCACGCATGGCGGCGTCCCTCGGCGGCCGCAAGCCGATCACGCTCTCCACCAAGCCGCTCTCTGCGTTGTCACCTCTCGATGAAGAGCTGGATGACGAAGGCTTGGCCGAAGCGCTGACGGCCTGATCTCTCTCCACAGGTCGCCGCCGCGAAGGCGGGGGCCCATAACCACAAAATCCAATTGTTTTAAAGGGTGTCCACTACCGCGCCCCACTGATAGATCACGCGGTATGGGCCCCGGCCTCCGTGCGCAACAGCGCACTAGGCCGGGACGACAGCTAGGCTAGCACCGGCAGTCCGTGCCTCTTCCGCGCCATCGCGCACTCCGCATCGCCGGGCATGCAGGTGCGGCAGACCTCCGGCCGCAGCGCGTAGATCGTGCATGCCGTGGCAATCCCGATCCTGCCGCCCAAGGCCGCGCAGCGGTCGCCCTCGCAGCGCATGCCGGACAATCCGTCATTGACCAGCGCTGCCGGAATCAGATCAAGCGCGGAATCGTCCTCGGTGGTGAACCGCGGCCAGTTGGCCGAATATGCACAGCAGGCGCCGCAGGCCTGACAGGGGCTTTGCTCGGAAGCGCCTTGGGTCTTCGTGTCAGACATCCTCTCAGACATGCTTTTTAGACATCCTTTTTAGATATCCTTGGGCTGCTCCCAGACCAGGCTCCGTCGCCATTTCGCGCGCAACGCCTCGCGCCGCTCCGGATATTTTTCCTCCAGGTAATCCGCCTCGACGACGCGGTCGGTACGAAAACTACGGAAATCCCGGCGCAGCTCGCACCACGCCGCGAGAATCCGCACTGCCTCGTGATAGCCGATCGCGATCGGCCAGATCGTGCGCTCAGAGTCGCGGCCCTGCTCGTCACGATAGCGCAGCGCGATCTTCTTGCCTTCATGAATCTGCGACCGCGTGCGCGACATGTCGATGCGGTCGGGCTCTTTGCGCCAATACGGCCGCGCGCGGCTCGCGGGCTCGAGCACGAACGGCCTCAGACGTTCGGGCACCGTGTCGGCGATCTTCGACATCAGGTCTTCGGCGGCACGCGCCAGCACGGGATCGGCGTGTCCCACCACCCATTGCGCGCCGAGCACCGCCGCCTCGATCTCGTCGGGCGTGAGCATCAAGGGCGGCAAGTCGAAGCCCTTTTCCAGGATATAGCCCATGCCCGCCTCGCCGCGGATCGGCACGCGTTGTCCGATCAGGGTCGCGATGTCGCGATAGATCGTCCGCTTCGAGGTTTCCAGCTCGGCGGCGATGGCATCCGCCGTCAACGGGTTACGCGTCCGCCGCAGCACCTGGATGATCTGAAACAGCCGGTCGGCACGTCTCATGGCACTTCTCTTTAAATGTTAAGGCGCGGTCTGCCGATGCTGACAGCATGTTGGCAGCAGACGGTTTCTATAACGGGACAACACTCCAACGAAGGGGATTTTGTCCATGATCATTCTTTACGGCTACGACATTTGGACGGTGGTATCGCCGCTGCTGACACCATGGTGGCAGCAGGGGGTGGCTAGCGTGAGGCGTCTGTTCAAGAGATTGGGAGCGCTCACATGATCACCCTCTATGGCTTTGGCCCAGGGTTCGGCTTGCCGGAAATCAGCCCCTTCGTCACCAAGACGGAGGTCCAGCTGAAAATGGCAGGCCTTGCCTACCGCAAGCAGCGGGCGATGCCGCCGGCTTCCCCCAAGGGCCAACTGCCCTACATCGACGACGACGGTCAGCGCGTCGCCGATTCGACCTTCATCCGCGCCCATATCGAGCGCAAATACGGCTTCGATTTCGACTTGGGCCTTGACAGGCCGGCGCGGGCGCAGGCCTGGGCGTTCGAGCGCATGATCGAGAGCCATGTTTATTGGGCCTTGGTCGGGGCGCGCTGGGTCGATCCGGAAAACTTTGCCAAGGGGCCGGCGCATTTCTTCGACGGCGCGCCGGAAGACCGCCGCGAAAAGCTGCGCGAGGACGCACAGTTCCGCGTCGCCGAGAATTATCTGCTAAGCGGCCTCGGCCGGCACGCGCCCGACGATGACGTCGAGCTTGCCTTGCGCTCATTGCTCGCCCTGTCGGTGCAACTCGGCGACAAGCCCTATCTGATGGGCGATAAACCCTGCGGCACCGACGCCACCGCGTTCGGTGCGCTGGCCGGCATCCTGACGCCGTTCTTCGATTCCAGGCTGCGGACACGGGCTGAAGAGTTCGAAAACCTTGCGGCTTATGTCGAGAGGATGATGCAGCAATACTATCCGGATTTTGCATGGAAGGAACAGCGGGAGGCGGCTTGAGGCTGCAGTTTGCGATCGAAGCTGCCTGCCGAGGCAGAACCATCCACCTCTCCCCGCTGGGGAGAGGTGGAATTGAGATTGCAGGCCGAATCCAGTCAATCAAGTTCTACTGTGCTGACGCAGGCTGGCCCTTGAGCTTGGCCAGCTCCGACTCCAATTCCGCAATCCGCGCGTCGCGCTCGGCGAGTGCGGCCGCCACGTCGGCGGCGTCAAATTTCTGCGGGATGTGCTGCGGGCAGTTGGTGTCCCAGGCGGATATCCGAAACAGGATCACCTGTTCGGGCCGCGCCTTGTAACCCTTTGGCATCAGCGACTGCATCAGCGCCGGATCGTCCTCGACGACACGCGCTTCGCCCCACATTTTCACCCGACGGCGATGGGCGTAGTCCATCACGAAGATATGCGCCTTCGGATTCTCCAACAGATTGCCTAGCGTCAGGTATTGCCGGTTACCGCTGTAATCGGCAAACGCGATGGTGTTCTTGTCCAAAATCCTGATAAAGCCCTTGGGCCCGCCACGATGCTGGATGTAGGGCTGGCCGTCGGCGGTGGCGGTCGCGAGATAGAAGCTATTGGTGTCGGCAAGTTGGCCCGCTAGCCTCTCGTCAATCTCGGTGCGCCAGCCGCCGTTCTGCTCCACATGGGCGTAGGCCTCGCGCGATCCCTTGCGGACCTGGATGGATTTCACCGCCGGCGTAAAGGCAACGTCGCTGGAATAAGTGTGTCTATTCGTCATCCGAATCTCTCCTCCGACCGCGGACTGAGCCGCTCTCCCTGCCGGCTAATATCGGCCATTCCATAATTTGAACAATCAACCCAATTGACACTTCATCATTGCGATATATGAAATAATGCCATGGACCGGATCGACGCCATGCAGGCCTTTGTCACGGTCGCGGATCTCAGGGGGTTCGCGCCGGCGGCGCGCAAGCTAAAACTATCGCCGTCGGCGGTGACGCGGCTGATCGCGGCGCTGGAAGAGCGTCTCGGCGCGCGGCTGCTGCAGCGGACCACGCGCTCCGTGACGCTGACCGATGCCGGCGCGCGCTATCTGGAACGGATCAGGCGCATTCTGGCCGATGTCGAGGAAGCCGAAATCGCGGCCGAGGGCGAACGGACGCGGCCGAGCGGCCGGCTCGTGATCTCCGCACCGGTCGGCTTCGGCCGCCTTCACGTCAGCCCGATGGTGACGGCCTATCTGAAGCGCTATCCAGAGGTCTCCGGTGAATTGCGGCTCGAGGACCGCGTGATCAACCTGGTCGAGGACGGCATCGATCTTGCGGTCAGGATCGGTCAGCTCGCCGATTCCTCCCTGGTCGCACGCCAGGTCGGCGAGATGCGGCGGATCATGGTGGCCTCGCCCGCCTATCTCAAGGCGCACGGCGAACCGAAGACGCCGGAAGCGCTGGTTTCCCATCAGACCATCCAGTTCGGCGCCACGTCGGGATCAGCCGAATGGCGTTTCGTCGAGAACGGACGCGAGATTCGCGTCAACTATGCGCCGCGTCTGCTCACCAACAGCGCCGATGCCGCGATCCAATATGCCGAGGCTGGCGGCGGATTGACGCGGGTGCTGGCCTATCAGGCAGCCGACGCCGTCAAGCGCGGTGGGCTCAAAATCGTGCTGCAAAAATTCGAGCTGCCGCCGCTGCCGATCCACATCGTCTATCCGACCTCGCGGCTGCTGTCGGCCAAGGTGCGCGCCTTCATCGATCTCGTGGTCGAGACCAGTGAGTGGGATTTTGGATGACCGTCATTCCGGGCGCCGCACAGCGGCGAATCCGGAATCTCGAGGTTCCGGGTTCGTTGCCTCGCATCGCCCCGGAACGACAGCTACCCCTTCTTCGGCACCACCCGGAACGTCCCGTTCGCCCGCGCGATCACGGCGTCGTCGGCCTTGATCCGGCTTTGCGCGAAGCAGATGGTGCTGCCGGTCTTGATCACCTCGCTCTCGACCGAGAGCCATTGCCCGATTTCGCCGGAGCCGACGTAATCGACCGCAAGAGAAATCGTCACGAGCGAAGAGGCCCAGCCCATCGCCTGCGCGCAGCTATAGCCCATCGCGTTGTCGGCAAGCGAGGCGATCAGCCCGCCATGAATAAGCCCGCGCGCATTGGTGTGGGGTGTTGCGAGCCGCAGTCCCATGATCACGGCCTTGTCCGTCTTCCTTGAATAAAGTGGCTCCCAGGGATCGGTGAACGGGCTTTTGCGGAAGTGAGGCTCAAAACCTTCGGGGATATGGGTTGCGGTCATCGGCGGCTCGCTAATATCTGGTGCGCTGATCATTAAACGCGAAGCGCGAGACGAATTCACCGCTTACAAAGTTTTAAACTGGTAGCGTCAGGATAAATTCTGGAAAGGGGGAAGAGGATGTAGAGCTCGGAAACCTTTCATCGCGATCCAGTGGGTTCGACTCCCACCCGGTGAAGGCTAGTCAGCCAGCCGGAAGCGAGTCTTGCATGTGGCGGTGGCAACACCGCTCTTGAAGCGTAGACAGCAGGTGTTTAAGCCCCGCGGTAGCCTCGATATAAACGTTCCGCTGGAGCCTTTGCTTTCTGGTTAGCAGGGGCAGCATCGACGAGACCGTTATGGCAAGGGTTCGTCGGTCCGGCCGGCGGGGTCTTGGACCGGGGCAAAGGCACAGGATGGGTCGCCTGGAAACCTGAGAGATCCCACTCACGTCCACGCGAGAGCGCGCCGGCAAATAGGATCGCCGGCTGAACAAGGATCCTGGCCCGTAGCGGGACCTCCATCCGCCCGGGAGCGCTGGCATCAGCGAGCACGAAGCAAGGAGGAATCGCGTGGGCCCCGGAAGCGAAAGCAAATAAGTGACCGGGGATGCGTGGATGGGAAGTCGTAGCGCCTTCATAGTACTGATGACGTTGGGGAACTGGACTCACCGGGACCCAATCGAGGGAAGGGAGGCGTCGCGAGGAGAGAACCGCTGACGGGACACGGGAGAGGACTTCGAGCCTCGTAATCCCGTACACGAAACGACAGCGGATAGCTGAACTGGCAGTCGACCAGCGAGTCACGGGGGGTGTCTGTCGTTCCCACCGTGAGCGAAGCTCTCCCGTGAGGAACCGGTAAGCGGTAATTCTGCACGTCCGGTTCTGTGGGGGGTAGGGGTGGCAACATCCCTACCTACCCGGCATTCGCTTGGGTGTTTGAAACGAGTGCCTACGTCGCCGGCGATTCGTCCGTCCGCGCGGCGAGCGTGAGATCATCGACCGACGTCTTCGTTGCATGACGGATCGGCAGCAAGCCGAACTCTCGATAGAGCGCGCCAAGCTGCTCCCAGTCTTCGATGACGGTTTGATAAATCCACCGGTAGAACGGCAGTGCGCGCACGTGCTGCACGATCTGGCGCCGATCGATGAACTGGCTGACGGCTTCAACCTCGAGCCAATTCACCAGCAGATGAAGATAGGTTGAGAAATCACCCTCGGCGCCGCCTGCCTCACTCGCCGGGACATTCGGGTTTTGCTCGTGGAGCCGCGCGAACACCAGCTGCCACTCTTGGGCACGCGCGTGCGAATACCACGTGACATACCAGTGCATTTGTTCATGCAAATACATCGAGAGGAGGCCGGACTCGTCCCTGACCCAGGTATTGAGGGTAATCCGGGGATGGCTGTACGGAATTTCGGTCGGTGCGATCCGCACCTGTGTCGAATATTCGAATGGCCGCAAATCAAAACGCCGCCTGAGATCGTGGAGCATGTCGCGGACGCGTTCAGCCCCGCGCTGATCAGTGGTCAGATCGATGTCGATTTCCAGGTTATCGGGCACTTGGTCAGTAAAGCCTCGGCGAGTAGCCGCGGCAAGACAAAATTCACCCAGGCAATTCATAGCCAACCGCGGATTCGGCCTCGATGGTCCGTTGCACCGCGGGCCGGGCCATCATCCGCGCATAATGCGCGTCAAGGTTCGGAAATTCGTTCCGCATCGGTTTCAGCGAGTTGAACAGCCGCCAATACAGCCGGAACAGATGGATGTCGGCGATCGAGTAGCGTTCGCCGAGCGCCCAGCCCTGGCCTAGTCGCCGGTCGGCGATGCCATACACTTCCCGCGCATGTTCCAGCCCGCGCCGGCGCGCCGGATGCAGGGTGGATGCGATGAACGACATCCATGATATCACCTGCGCCTCTGCCTCGATATCGCCGCGTGGCAACAACTCGGCTTCGGGAAAGCGCCGCGCGAGATAGAACAGGATCGCCGCGACTTCGGTCAGCGGCCGCCCGTCGATCAGAAGCGTCGGTACCTTGCCTTCCGGATTGAGCTTGAGAAATTCGGGCGATTGCAGGTCGTTGTTCTTGAACGACATCGACCTCGCCTCGAAGGCGGCACCGATCTCGTGGAGCGCGATGTGCACGGCAAAAGAGCTTGCGCCCGGTGCGAAGTAGAGTGTGAGCATGGTGTGGCCGCCCTGTTAGCAACAGACACCGTCCTCATCCTGAGGAGCGCGCCCCTGCGCGCGTCTCGAAGGATCGGCCGCGGGCCTCATGGTTCGAGACGCGCGAAGACGCGCTCCTCACCATGAGGAATCTCTCCAAGCTTAGGGTGGGCAAAGGCGCTCTTGCGCCGTGCCCACCATTCGACAACCCGAACAAGATGGTGGGCACGCTTGCCCACCCTACGATCCATCGCGCGAATGCCTAAAACGGCAGCCCGACATAATTCTCCGCGAGCGACGTCATCGCCGCCTTCGAATTCACGACATAATCCAGCTCCGCGAGCTGGATGCGCGCGCCGATGGTCCCAGTATCCGGGAATTTATGCAACATCGACGTCATCCACCAGGAAAAGCGCACCGCCTTCCACACCCGCGCCAGCGCCTTGCCGGAATAGTGGTCGATCCCGGCCGAAGACTTCTCGTCGTAAAATTCGCGCAAGGCGCTCGCCAGATAATGCGCGTCGCTGGCGGCGAGGTTTAGGCCCTTGGCGCCGGTCGGCGGCACGATATGGGCGGCGTCTCCTGCCAGAAACATCCGCCCGAACCGCATCGGCTCAGCGACGAAGCTACGCAAGGGCGCGATGCTCTTTTCGATCGACGGCCCGGTGACGAGATGGTCGGCCGCCTTCTGGTCGAGCCTCTGCTTCAATTCATCCCAGAACCGCCCGTCCGGCCATTGGTCGACCTGGTCGTCGAGCGAACATTGCACGTAGTAGCGGCTGCGGTGGGTCGAGCGCATGGTGCAAAGCGCAAAGCCGCGTGCGTGGTTGGAATAGATCAGTTCGTGGCTGACCGGCGGCGTCTCCGACAAAATGCCGAGCCAGCCGAATGGATAGACCCGCTCGAACGTCTCGATCGCGGTCGGCTTGACGCTGGTGCGGCTGATGCCATGAAAACCGTCGCAGCCGGCGATGAAGTCGCAGGCGATCTCGCAGGTGACGCCGTCCTTGACGTAAGTGACACGCGGCTGGTCGGTGTCGAAATCGAGCGGCGTGACGTCGCTTGCTTGATAGACCGAGGTCAGTCCGGCGGCCTTGCGCGCGTTCATCAGATCGAGCGTCACTTCGGTCTGGCCGTAGATCATCACGGTCCTGCCGGTGGCCGCCTTCATGTCGATCCGATGACGTTCACCGCCGAACGCCAGTTCAATGCCGTCATGGATCAAGCCTTCGTTGTGGGCGCGCGCGCCGGCGTCCACTTCGTCGAGCAGTGCGACGGTACCTTCCTCGAGCAGGCCGGCGCGGATCCGGCCGAGCACGTAATCAGGCGTCTGCCGTTCCAGGATGACGTTGTCGATGCCGTAGGTGCGCAGCAATTGCCCCAGCAACAATCCCGCCGGCCCCGCGCCAATGATTGCTACTTTCGTCCGCAATACTTGCTCCCCCCGATGTTATAGGCTTCAACGCCAGCCGGGCCGCGGCCGTTGTCGCAGCCTTGCAATGATAATTATATCATATAACAATATCTGCAAAGGGCCATGAAACCCGATTGTGTCAAGGGAGAAGATGTCGATGAGGAAAACGTTAATGGCGTTGCTGCTGGTCGCCGGCATGACGCCCGCGTTCGGGCAGGAAAAGACCTTCAACCTAAAGATCTCGCATTGGGTTCCCGCCTCGCATCCGCTGCAGAAGGCGCTGGAGGACTGGGGCGCTGCGGTCGAAAAGGAATCCGGCGGCACCATCAAGTACCAGGTTTTTCCGGCACAGCAACTCGGCAAGGCGTTTGACCATTACGACATGGCGCGCGACGGCATCGCCGACGTCACCTACGTCAATCCCGGCTATCAGCCCGGCCGGTTTCCGATCATCGGCGCCGGCGAGCTGCCGTTCCTGATGTCGAGCGCCAAGGGCGGCTCGATGGGGCTCGACGCCTGGTACCGGAAATATGCCGCCACCGAGATGAAAGACGTCAAGTTCTGCCTCGCCTTTATCCATGCGCCGTCTCCGTTCCACTCGCGTAGCAAGAAGATCGTGGTGCCCGACGACATCAAGGGCATGAAGATCCGCCCGGCCGACGCCACCATCGCCAATTTCGTGACGCAATTGGGCGGCACCAACGTGCAGTCCTCGGCGCCGGAAGTGCGCGACATCGTCGAGCGCGGCGTCGCGGATGGCATCACCTTCCCCTGGGGATCGCTGGTGTTGTTCGGCATCGACAAGGTGACGAAGTATCACATGGACGCGCCGCTCTATGTCACGACCTTCGCCTTCGTGATCAACAAGGACAAATACAACGAGATGTCCGACCGCCAGAAGAAGGCGATCGACGACAACTGCAACACCGAAGCCGCCGGCCGCGTCGGCGGACCTTGGGGTGAGTTCGAGGATGCCGGCATCGACAAGGTGAGGGCGGAGCAAGGTCAGGAAATCTACAAGCTGACGCCGGAGCAGACCGCGCTGTGGAAGAGGGCCGCCGAGCCGCTGGTCAACACCTGGGCCGACAATGTCAAGAAAACCGGCGTCGATCCTGACACGGCGTTCACTGAGCTGAAGGCCTCGCTCGCCAAGTACGACGCCTTGGCGCAATAACGTTGGTTACACGTGGCGGATCGCGGCGGCAGGGCCTCCTGCCGCCGCTCGCCTTGCAGGCAGTGGAGGGGACATGCAGCGCGCTTCGATGGATCGCTTCATCGACACGATCGAATGGATCGCCGCTGGCTTCGTCGGCATCGTCGCGCTGGATATCTTTCTCTCTGTCCTGTTGCGCAACACGCTCAATTATTCGATTCCCGATTCCTTCGACATCGGGCGCATGCTGCTCGGCATCCTGATTTTCTGGGGCATCGCCGCCACCAGCTATCGCGGCACCCACATCACCGTCGATCTGGTCTGGGCCAATGTCGGCCCGCGCTATCAGCGCCTGATCGACGTGTTCGCGACACTGGTATTGCTGTTCGTGGTGACGGTGCAGACCTGGACCTTGTTCGACAAGGTGCGCGGCACTTACAACGACCACGTGCTGACCTTCGACATACACATGCCGGTCTGGCCGTTCTTCGCGATCGCCTGGGCCGGCGATATTTCCGCGGTGCTGTTGATCGCGATCCGCACCTACCGCCTGATCTTCCATCCCGAGGAGATGCACGATCCCAAGCTCAAGGGCACGGAGTAGGGCATGAGCACCGACGCCGTCGCGATCCTGGGCTTTGTCGCGCTGTTTGCGCTGATGCTGTTGCGCGTGCCGGTCGGCATGGCGATGGGTCTCGTCGGCGTCTCCGGCTTCGGTTATCTGGTCGGCGGCACGCCGGCGCTAAAACTGGTCGGCCAGACCTCGATGCGCACGGTGACCGACTACACCTTCGGCGTGATCCCGATGTTTCTGCTGATGGGCACCTTCGTCAGCAATTCCGGCATGAGCCGCGAGCTGTTCCGCGCCGCCAACGGCTTTGTCGGACATCTGCGCGGAGGCCTGGGGATCGCAACGGTTGCCGCCTGTGGCGGCTTTGCCGCGATCTGCGGCTCATCGGTCGCAACCGCCGCGACCTTCTCGGCCGTCGCTTACCCTGAGATGCGCCGCTTCGGCTATCCGCAATCCTTTGCCACCGGCGTGATCGCAGCCGGCGGCACGCTGGGGGCGATGCTGCCGCCGTCTACCGTGCTCGCGGTCTACGGCATCATCACCGAACAGGACATCGGCAAGCTGTTCATGGCCGGCATCATTCCCGGCCTCTTGGCGATGACGATGTACATGATCACCATTGCGCTGATCGGCTTTGTTCGGCCCGGCTTTCTGCCCAAGGGGCCGCACATCCCCTGGCGCGAACGCTTCGCCGGGCTGAAGGACATCTGGGCGCCGGTGCTCTTGTTCATTTTCGTCATCGGCGGACTTTATGGCCTGCCCTATCTGCCGCGATTTACGCCGACCGAAGCCGGCGGCGTCGGCGCGACGGGCGCGTTCCTGATCGGCGTCGTCACCGGCAGGCTCGATAAGGAGAAGATCCTGACGTCGCTGCTGCAGGCGACGCGCACCGCGGCCGCGGTGTTCACCGTGCTGATCGGCGCGCTCATTTTCGGCTACTTCCTCACGGTGACGCAGGTCCCGCAGAAGCTGACGGAGTTTTTGACCGGCCTCGGGCTCGGCAGCTACGGCGTGCTGGCGCTGATCATGGTGATGTATCTGGTGCTCGGTTGTCTGATGGATGCAATGGCGATGATCATCCTGACTGTGCCGATCATCTTTCCGGTGATCTCCCACCTCGGCTTCGATCCGATCTGGTTCGGCGTCATCATCGTGATGACGGTCGAGCTCGGCCTCATTCATCCGCCGGTCGGCATGAACGTCTTCGTCATCAAGAGCGTGGTGAAGGATGTCTCGTTCGCCACCATCTTCAAGGGCGTGATCCCATTCGTCGCGACTGACCTGGTCCGGCTGGTGATCCTGATCGCCTTCCCGCTGCTCGCGACGTGGCTGCCGCAACGCATGATGGCCCATTAGAGGTGGAGCATGATCTTTTCCGAAAACCGGTACCTACTTTTCGGGATCATGCTCTGATGACACCGGTGCTGCAAACAAAATACGTCTTCACTATCACCGCCCGCATCGGCGAGGTGACGAGTGCCGGCGATATCGGCCATGGCGTCCGCCGCATCATTCCGATCATCGGCGGCGAGGTGCGTGGACCTGATATCAACGGCAAGGTCCTGGCGTTCGGCGCGGATTTTCAGATCATCCGGCCCAACGAGTTGATCGAGCTCGAGGCCAAATACGCTTTCGAGACCGACGACGGCGCAGCGGTCTATGTCGAGAACAAGGGCATCCGGTTCGGGCCGGTCGAATTGCTGCAGAAACTGAAGCGCGGCGAGACGGTCGATCCAAAACTGATCTATTTCCGCACGGTGCCGAAGTTCGAAACGGGTGCGGCAAACTACCGCTGGCTGATGCAGCACATTTTCGTCGCCTCCGCCGCCCGCCACGCCGACCGCGTCGTCATCGACGTGCATCAGGTGCTGTGAGACTGCGGCGGCAGGGCTCTCTCCTGGTCATTGCGCGCCAACGAGTTGCGCGAATGCGCGCCCGATGACAGGCTCCGCGAAGCAATCCAGAAATCCCTCAGTGGAGACAACTAGATTGCTTCGTCGCGAGCGCGCCTCGCAACGACGACGGGAACATATTGACTCTCACCCGAATAGTTATAAACTATAACTATTATGAAAACGGACACAAATAAGCCCGTGGAAACCGCCGCTGCCGCGAGTGCGGATCAATCCGCGCTGCTTCAGATCGAGAAGCGAGGCGCGGTCCTGACCGTCAGCCTCAATCGCCCGGCCAAGCGCAACGCGCTGAACGACGGGATCATCCTTGCGATCGGTGATTGCTTCGCCGATCTCCCGGACGATATCGGCGCGGTGATCGTCCACGGGATCGGCGATCATTTTTCCTCCGGCCTTGATCTGTCGGAACTGACCGAGCAGGACGCCACCGAGGGCCTGCGGCATTCGCAGATGTGGCACCGGGTGTTCGACCGCATCCAGTATAGCCGCGTGCCGGTGATCGCCGCGCTGAAGGGCGCGGTGATCGGCGGCGGGCTCGAGCTTGCCTGCGCCGCGCATATCCGCGTCGCCGAGCCGTCGGCCTATTTCGCGCTGCCGGAAGGCCAGCGCGGCATCTTCGTCGGCGGCGGCGGATCGGTGCGGCTGCCGCGGCTGATCGGGGTGGCGCGTATGACCGATATGATGCTTACCGGCCGGGTCTATTCCGCGACCGAAGGCTCGTCTTACGGTTTTGCGCAATATCTGGTCGAAGAGGGCGGCGCGCTGCCCAAGGCGATGGAACTGGCCGAACGCATCGCGGCCAACGCGCCGCTGACCAATTTCGCCGTGTTGCAGGCGTTGCCGATGATCGCCGAAGCCAATCCGCAAACCGGTCTTCTGATGGAATCGCTGATGGCCACCGTCGCGCAAAGCGACAAAGAAGCAAAACGCCGGATCCGCGCCTTCCTCGACCGCAAGACCGCCAAGGTGAAGCCGGGCTAGACATGAGCGCGCAACCGCACATCGCAAAAACTGCGGCACCGAGCGATGCGCCGGCGCGCGCGCTAAACGCCCATCCGTTGCGTGCGATCTCGTTCGGCGATCCCGAAGTCTCGGTCGAGCGCAAGGCCGACGGCACCATCTATCTGCGGCCCAAAAAGGCGCTCGGCGAATATCCGGTTCGCTTGACCGACCGCCTGCACCATTGGGCAACTGCCGCGCGCGACCGCGTGTTCATGGCCGAGCGTGAGGGCGGCCGCGGCTGGCGTCAGATCACCTATGAAGAGCTGCTGACGTCGAGCCGGCATATCGCGTCCGCCTTGCTTGCGCGCGGGCTTTCCGTCGAAAGGCCGGTCGTCATCCTCTCCGGCAATTCGATCGACCACGCGCTTCTGGCGTTCGGCGCGCTCTATGCCGGAATCCCGTTCTGCCCGGTGTCGCCGGCCTATTCGCTGGTCTCGCGCGACTACGGCAAGCTCGCTTATCTGATGAAGCTGTTGACGCCGGGCCTGGTATTCGTCGACGACGCCGACAAATTTGCCGACGCGCTCTCCGCCAACGTGCCGGCCGAGACCGAGATCGCCGCCGCCTATGGCGCGGTGCCCGGCCGCGAGGTGACGCTGCTGGCCGATCTGATGGCGACCCTGCTTCATCCCGGCCTCGACGCGGCGCATGAGAAAATCGGCCCCGACACCATCGCCAAATTCCTGCTGACGTCAGGCTCGACCGGCAATCCCAAGGCGGTCATCAATACCCAACGCATGGTCTGCGCCAACCAGGTGATGATCCGCGAGACGATGGCATTCCTCAAGGACGAGCCGCCGGTGATCGTCGACTGGCTGCCGTGGAATCACACCTTTGGCGGCAACCACAATATTGGGCTGACGCTCTATAACGGCGGCTCGATGTATCTCGACCAGGGCAAGCCGATGCCCGGCGGCATCGAGGAAACCGTGCGCAACCTGCGCGAGATTTCGCCGACGGTCTATTTCAACGTGCCCAAAGGCTACGAGTCGCTGTTGCCTTATTTGCGCGATGATGCCGCGTTGCGCGCAAAGTTCTTCGGCCGCCTGCACGCGATGTTCTTCTCGGGTGCGGCGCTGTCGCCCTTTATCTGGAACAGCCTCGACGAACTGTCGATCATGGAGACCGGAACGCGGGTGCCGATGCTGACCGGGCTCGGTGCCACCGAAACCGCGCCGTTCTTCATGTCGGTCAATCCCTCGACCAGCCGCTCCGGCCACGTCGGGCTGCCGGTCCCGGGCAATGATGCGAAGCTGGTCCCGAACAATGGCAAGCTCGAGGTTCGCGCGCGGGGGCCGAACGTCACGCCGGGCTATTGGCGCCAGCCGGGGATGACCGCCGCCGCGTTCGACGACGAAGGATTTTATAAGCTCGGCGATGCGTTGAAGCCCTCGGACCCGGACGATTTTGACGCCGGCTTCGATTTCGACGGCCGCATCGCCGAGGACTTCAAGCTCGCCAGCGGCACCTGGGTCAGCGTCGGCCCGTTGCGCGCGCGGTTCATCGCGGCTTGCGCGCCGCTGGTGCGCGACGTCGTCATTGCCGGAATCAACCGCGACGAGGTATCGGCGCTGGTGGTGCTCGATCTCGATGGTTGCCGCCTGATCAACGCGACGCTGCCGTTCGACGATATTGCCGCGACCGCCGCCGACCGGCTGGTGCGCGACGCCTTCCGCGAGCGCTTCGTCCGCTTCCTTTCGACCGCGACCGGCTCGTCGACGCGGATCACCCGCGCTGTCCTGCTGGATACGCCGCTGTCGATCGACCGCGGCGAAGTCACTGACAAAGGCTCGATCAACCAGCGCGCAGTGCTGGAGCAACGCAAAGCCCTGATCGAGGAATTGTATTCGCCGGCGTCGCCGGCCCACGTGATAACGCTGAACTAGGAAGACTGTTTCGAGGGAGGAAATCATGCAATTGAAGGATATGGCCGCAATCGTCACCGGCGGCGCGTCGGGACTGGGTGCCGCGACCGCGCGCCGGCTGGCCGCGCAAGGCGCGAAAGTTGCGGTGTGCGATCTCAACGCCAAACTCGCCGAGAGCGTCGCCGCCGAGATCAAGGGCACGGCGATCGTCTGCGACGTGTCCGATGCAGCTTCCGCGGAAGCCGCCGTCGCGCAGGCGACCAAGGCCCATGGGCCGGCGCGGGTGCTGGTCAATTGCGCCGGCATCGGCGTTGCCAAGCGCGTGATCGGCCGTGACGGCCCGATGCCGCTGGCCGATTTCGACAGGGTGATCAGGATCAACCTGATCGGCTCCTTCAACATGTTGCGGCTTGCGACCACCGAAATGTCGAAGCTTGAGCCGCTCGCGACCGGCGAGCGCGGCGTGGTGATCAACACCGCTTCCGTTGCCGCCTATGACGGCCAGATCGGGCAGGCGGCCTATTCGGCCTCCAAGGGCGGCATCGTCGGGATGACGCTGCCGATCGCGCGCGAACTAGCGCAGTTCGGCATTCGCGTGCTCACGATTGCGCCCGGCCTGTTCCTGACGCCCTTGCTCGCCAACCTGCCGCAGGAGGCGCAGGATTCGCTTGCCGCAGCGATCCCGTTCCCGCGACGGCTCGGCCACGCCGACGAGTTCGCATCATTGGCGATGCACATGATCGACAACCCCTACCTCAACGGCGAAGTCGTCCGGCTCGACGCCTCGCTCCGCATGGCGCCGAAATAGGGCCGATCGCATGTTCGTGCACCGGCGCGATGTTCAGATCCAGTGGGGCGATTGTGACCCCGCCAACATCGTCTATTACCCGCGCTATTTCGCGATGTTCGACGATTCCACGTCGATCATGTTCGAGGCGGCCGGCTTCTCCAAGCAGGATATCGTCAAGCGCTATGGCCTGGTCGGCATTCCCATGGTGGATACGCGGGCGAAATTCTATATCCCCTCGACCCATGGCGACTGGATCACCATCGAAAGCCGGATCGAGAGTTTCAAACGCTCGAGCTTCGAGGTCACCCATAAGGTGTTCAAGGCCGAGGCGCTGGCGATCGAGGCGTTCGAAACGCGCGTATTGGTAGGGCGCGACCCCAACGATCCAGACCGGCTGAAATCGGCGCCGATGCCGGAAGAAATCATCGCAAGATTCATGGCTGGCTGAACAAGTCCAGCGTAAAGAAGGGTTGAATTGTCGATCGAAGTTTGATCTGCACTGAATAAGTGAGTTAGGGAGGAATGAATGAAAAAGGCTTTTCTGTCTGCCGTGTCCATCATGCTCGCACTTGCGCTGCCGGGGGCGCCCGCGACCGCGCAGACCAATGAGATCACCATCGGCATCACGCTGACAACCACCGGGCCCGGGGCGGCACTCGGCATCCCCGAGCGCAACGCGCTGGAGTTCGTGGCGAAGGAGATTGGCGGCGTGCCGCTGAAGGTGATCGTGCTCGACGACGGCGGCGATCCGACCAACGCCACCACCAATGCACGGCGTTTCGTCACGGAGTCGAAGGCCGACATCATCATGGGCTCGTCGACCACGCCGCCGACGATTGCGGTGTCCAACGTCGCCAACGAGGCCGGCATTCCCCATATCGGCCTGTCGCCGTTCCCGATCACGCCGGAGCGCATGAAATGGTCGGTGTCGATGCCGCAGCCGATCCCGATCATGGGCAAGGTGCTGTACGAGCACATGAAGGCGCATAACGTCAAAACCGTCGGCTATATCGGTTATTCCGATTCCTACGGCGATCTCTGGTTCAACGACTTCAAGTCGCAGGGCGTCGCGATGGGAATGACGCTGGTCGATGAAGAACGCTTCGCGCGTCCCGATACGACGGTGACCGGGCAGGTGTTGAAACTCGTCGCCGCCAATCCCGATGCGATCCTGATCGGCGCTTCCGGCACCGCCGCGGGCCTGCCGCAGGCCGAGTTGCGGGCGCGCGGTTATATCGGCCTGATCTATCAGACCCACGGCGCTGCCAGCATGGATTTCATCCGCATCGCCGGCAAGGCGGCGGAGGGCGTCTTGATGGCGTCGGGCCCGGTGATGGATCCGGAGGATCAGCCCGACAGCGCGCTGACCAAGAAGCCGGGCCTCCTGCTCGACAAGGCCTATGAGGCCAAGTATGGCCCCAACAGCCGCAGCCAGTTCGCGGGCCACTCCTTCGATGCGTTCCTGGTGCTCGAACGCATCATCCCGGTTGCGTTGAAGACCGCAAAACCCGGCACGCCAGAATTCCGCGAGGCTATCCGCCAGGCCCTGCTCACCGAGCGCGATATCGCTGCAAGCCAGGGCGTCTACAACTTCACCGACAAGGACCGCTACGGCCTCGACGACCGCTCGCGCATCCTGCTGACGGTGAAGGACGGGAAATACGTGCTGGCGCAGTAGGCGTCTTGACCCCTAGCGAATATCGGGTGGGCAAAGCGAAGCGTGCCCACTATCTCGGCCGATCGGCTGACATAGACGGTGGGCACGGCGCAAGGGCGCCTTTGCCCACCCTCATATGGGGCCTCTTGAGTCAAGCATCCCAACTGGGGCTTGGGTTTTATTTTTATCGCATGGCGCAGCGGCGGTGCGCGGAGCCATGCGTAGCGCAGCGTACCGCCGCGGTCGACGCGCTCAGGGACTAGCTTCCGGCGATTTATGCAGCTGCTCACTGCATCACCTCATATCCGGTCGGACCGCCATGGCCCGGTACCCACATTCCGCATGCTTGCGGCGAGGAAGCTACGAGGATGAGACCCATCTACGAAACAGCCTGTTTGTTGGCCCTAGGGTGGCACGGTCATCATCCATCCCGCGCTGACCGCGGCAGATGCCGCGACGCTGACGCGTGGTTAAATCATTGCACTGCCGCCGACTTGAGCACCGCCCCTGCGGGCACAAGACCGGTTGTGAGGTAACGCCAAAGCGCCACCACCAGCTTGCGCGCCAAGGCCACAATCGCGATGCGCCTGGTGCGCTTGCCGGCATTGAGCGTGCGCTGCCGGAACCATCGGCTCAGCTCGCTGTCCGGCTGATGCCGCAGCCACAGCCAGGACAGCTCGATCGCGGAGCAGCGGGCGCGCGGATTGCCCGCCTTGCTGATCCCCTGGTCGCGATCGGTTCCGCCGCTTTGCCATGGACTGGGCGCCAGCCCGAAATAGCTCGCGACCTGGCGCCGGTTGTGGAAGTCCTTGTAGAACGCCTCTTGGGTCAGCGTCGTCGCGAACGCCGGGCCAAGGCTTTTGAGCCGCTGCAAAAGTTCGCTGCGTCGAACCATCTCAGCCACCGCAGGCGCCGGATCCGCCGCGGCCGGCGTCCGCGCCAGCGCATCGAGCTGCTTGCGCACCAGCATCAGCCGCGCATGCTCGTTCTCGATCTCGCTCAGAACCCGGGGCGGTACCCCCTGGCCCTGCCAATCCCGCTGCGCTGCCAGCCAGTTCAACCAGTCGCGCCGGCGCGGCTGCCCGACCGCAAAACCGTGCAGCCGCAGCAGGGCCTTGATCCGGTTGGTGTGAGCGGTCTGTTCCTTGGTCAACCGATGCCGTTCGCGCGTGTTACGGCGCGCATCCTCCTGCTCAGGCATTGGCACACGGACGATCCGAACCACACGCGGCTCTCCGCGCAGGTAGGCCATCAGCGTTCGCAGCATCGTCTCGCCGTCGATCCGGTCGGTCTTCACCCGCCGGGCCCGCTGATCCACCGCAATGCTTGAAGGGTCGAACACGTAGTTCGTGATCCCCGCCGCCATCAGAAGCCGATGCAGCCAAAACCCGTCATAACCAGCCTCGTAGCAACTCACCACCGCGGGGACCGCTCCCAGCGTCCGTGCCGCCCGATCGCGCACCCGATCGATCAGCGCCAGCAGGCCCGCGTGATCACCGCCCTGCACCTTGTGCCGGGAAATCTTATCCTTGTCCGGACTGTGCATCGTCACCAACCAGGTCTTCTGGCTCAGTTCGATGGCAACAAAAATCGTGTTAATACGGTCTGTGATGGGCGTGCTTACGGTGGATGCTTGCATCTGACGTCTCCATGGGTTCGAGTGTGCAAACCCAAACCTAACGGATGCACGCTCATCACCCCATGGAATCTACTTGCGGTGTTGGCATCACCTCGCAAAGCGGCTATCAGCCTTTCATCGTCTGCAGCAGTGCTGCGATCTTGATGGTCGCGAAATTGGAGAAGGTGTCCGACACCGCATATGGCAGAATGATCGTGTCGTTGTGCCGCATCGCGCCGCAGGTATAGACGACGTTGGGGACATATCCCTCGCGCTCGGATGGCTCAGGCCGCAATAACGGCTCGCGCGAGCGAGCCAGCACCTTGGAGGGATCGCTCTTGTCGAGCAGCGCCGCGCCGATCGAGTATCTGCGGACCGGGCCGACACCGTGCGTCAGCAAGAGCCAGCCTTCATCAAGTTCGATCGGCGACCCGCAATTGCCGATCTGGACGAACTCCCAGGGGAATTGCGGTTTCAGAACGGCCTGACCGCCGTCCCATGTGTACAGGTCGTCCGAATAGATCAGATACAGGTTCTCATTGTCCTGCCGCGCGATCATGGCGTATCTGCCGTCGATCTTGCGCGGGAATAACGCCATGCCTTTGTTTCGTGCCGCAGCTCCCCTTAGGGGCGCCAGTCGGAACGACATGAAATCGCCGGTCTCGATCAACTCGGAACGGATCGCCCGCCCGCTGTAGGCAGTATAGGTCGCGTAGTAGGTTCTCCGACTGCCATCATTGAACTCGACAAAACGCGCGTCCTCGATGCCGTTCGATTGGGATTCGGTGACGGGGAAGATGACGCGTTCGCTCAAGTGTTCTTCGGGCTTGAAGATTAGCTCGACGCTGTCGCCGTCCGGCCCGGACACGCGATGGCAAATCCGAGGAAGCGAGGCGAGGCGAGCCACCGGATCGACGGTCACGCTGCCGTCGGCCGCGATCGTGCCGGTCCGAAACGTCAGCGACGACACATGCCCTTCGCCGATGGCGCGCAGACTGAGAACGAAGCGCACGCCGCCTCTCGGCGCATCCGACTGATCGGGGTGCGGCACGATGCTGGGGTTGAACAAGGCAGAGGCTTCGAACGAATATTCGTTGAGAAAATAGGCGCCGACCAGCTGGCGCTGGATCTTTGAAAAGGCACCATGCTTTGCGAACGCCTCCTCCATTTCATCTGCGCGGGCCTCGAACGTCTCCACCAGGTTACGATGCCGATCCTGGAAACTATCCAGTACGTCAGCGAGCTGGCTGGCAACGGTTTCCGAATCGAGCGCGACAACCCGGTCGACGATATGGTTTGCGCGCATCTTGTCGGTCGGGTTCAGATCGCGCGGTTCGGTCGCCGGCTTGAACGGCCGCACGATCACCCGCGCGGGATCGGGGCGCAGGGGAAGCGCCTGCCGTTTCAGGGAGGTGGCTTGCGACAAGGTGTCCTCGGATCGGTGTATGAGGAGATGAAATTCAGCCGCCCACGGCGCGAAGTGCGGTGGGTTTTGTCAGGCTGGTATTGACGCGTGCAAGCTGGCGAATCTCGGCGAGTCCAAGAAGATAGCACACAACCGACTCGCCGCCGCGATTTTCGTTGGCGCGATCGGGGTGCAACCCATCGCGGCAGCTCCCGGTGTGTTGATCGACCAGCTCCACCGACAGATCGTTGCCGCCAAGGAACCAGGCGAAGGCGCGCCTTGCCTTGGCTTTCCATTCGGCATCGCCGTCCGCCCGCCATGCCGTAAGGCAGGCAGCGATGGTCGCCGTTGCTTCCACGGGCTGCTGATCGAAGGCACGGGGATGTTGCCGCCGTTCGCCGAAGCCTGAGGTGCCGACGGGGCGGAAATGACCTACCGATGTCGTTTGCTGCGTCATAAGCCAGCGCAGGGACCTCAATCCGGCATCGAGGTAATCGGGCGTTGCCGTCGCCATGCCGGTTATTATCAACGCCTGCGGCAGCCGCGCGTTGTCGTAAGCCAGCCCCTCCTCGAACCACACCCAGTCCGGCGTCTCGACCAGGGTGAGGCAAGCGATCAACCTGCCGGCAAGCGAATGCCGGACCTCCTTGGCGTGAAGATCGTCCGGAGCTACAGCGCAATAAGCGTCTAGTCCCAGTAGCGTGAACGCCCACGCCCGAGGCGAGCCAAAGCTCTCGGCGGTCGTCAACGCCCGGGCGAACAAGGCGGCGGCCCACCGGCGCCGCGACGGGCTTGCGTCTCCGCGCGCGGCCTCACCCAAGGCCCAAAGCGTTCGCCCGTGACTATCTTCGGAGCCTCTGTCTTCCAGCCAGGTTCGATTGAAGCCCATGAAGTTGCGAAATCGCCCGGTGTCGGGATTCCAGGCATGCTGCACAAAGGCTGCAAAGCGGGCCGTCAAGGCTTCCGACAGGCGCTGTTCGCCCGGATTATTGAGCGCGCAGGCCAACAGCAAGGCGCGGGCGTTGTCGTCGACGCAGTAGCCGTGCGCGCGATCGGGCACGGAATGCACCGCGTGCTGGAACAGGCCGGTATCGTCGCACATCGACAGGAAATGGCCGATTTGCATGTCAGGCGCCGCAGGGCTGTGCGGGGGCGGCGCACCGGCATCGGAGCGCGCCAGGACCTTGGGCAAGTGACCCAGCCGCGCGTTCTCGAAGACGGACATGTAGCGCTCGGCGGTGCGCTCCCACGTCATCGTTCGGCTGACCGCATAGGCGCGCAGACACATCGCCTGCCGGCGGGCGTCATCGGTGAGCAATTCCGCGATCTTGCCGCCGATCGCCGCCGCGTCGCCGAAAGGTACCAGAACGCCCCGGCCGTCGGTCAGCAGCTCGCGCGCGTGCCAATAGGACGTCGAGACGACGGGCTTGCCCAGTCCGAAGCTGTAGGCCAATGTTCCCGACGTCATCTGCGCCTCGTTGAGATAGGGCGTGACATAGACGTCGCACATCGAGATGAATTCGAGCAGCGTGGCCTGATCGACGAACCGGTCGAGGAACACGACGTGGTCTTCGACGTCAAGTTCCCGCACGCGCGCCATCAGGCTCTCGCGATAAGCCTCGCCCTGGTCTCGAACCAGATTAGGATGCGTCGCGCCGAGCACAACATAAACTGCATCCGGACGGTGTTGCAGAATCGACGGCATGGCGTCGATTACGACCTCGATGCCCTTGTTGGGGGACAATAGGCCGAATGTCAGAACGACCGACTTGCCGCTAAATCCGAGCCTGGCCTTCGCCGCGTCGGGCCCGACAAATGCGACGTCGGGAATGCCGTGAGCGATCACCTCGATCTTGTCATCCGGCACCTGATAGATGCTACGCAGCAGTTCGCGGGCCTTCTTGGCCATGACCACGACCATCGACGACGCATCGACGATGTGCTCCATCACCGCCCGTTGAATCGCTGTCGGATTGGCCAGTACGGTATGGAACGTCGTCACCACCGGCATGGTGAGGCGCGACAGCAGCACGAGGATGTGGGCGCCGGCTTCGCCGCCGAAAATTCCGAATTCGTGCTGCAGGCAGACGCAGTCGAACCGGCCGGCATTCAGGAAGTCCGCTGCGCGCTTGTATTCTTCGATATCGCCGTCCTTGATCTGCAAAGCGACGCAGGAGGGATAATCATAGGCTTGACCGCGATCGGTCATCGCCACGATGCAGGTCTCGAGGCTCGGGCGAGAAGTCGATATCGCCTTCTGCAAGTCGGTCGTGAAGGTCGCAATTCCGCAGCGGCGTGGCAGCGAGTTGCCGATAACGGCGATACGGTGGAGCGGCGTCATGATTGTCCTCGCCCGTGACGCGCATATCGAAGCGACATGCCGTTGGTGGATGCCGTTGGTCAAGATGTGGCGTGGCTAAGGCGTCGCGCTTCGCGGTCTGTCAGAGCGATTCCGATCGCATCGTGTGTACAGATGGCTACTGCGGTGCACAATAGCAACCTCCGCGGGCCCATAATAATGGTCGCGCCCTCATCTTTCGGAAATGCCTTCGCTCAAGTCAGCCGATGGAATGTCGGTGGCAAGGGCTCCCGCACCAGTTCTGTCAGATCCAGAGCCTCGCCGCTTTCCTCGATGTCCGAGACCAAAACCTCGATAAAGGGATGCTGGCGGTTGAATTCGGCACCCCGCTGGTATTTCGCGTTCACGATCCGCCCGATCGCTGCAAGGTTCAGCTTGCCAAGCGCATCGTATTGACCACGGAACAGACTCTGTCGTCCGCCACCGTGTTTGACAGAGTGGGCCCACACGTCCATCACCTTGCGGCCTATGAACGCCTCGATTCGCTCAGAACCATCCCGCGCAAAAAGCCGTAAGCCGTCCATGCTGTGCGGTCCGTCATCGACGCCAAATTGTGTAAGTGACATGGGAGTCCTCCTGTTGTCGCGTTTGTTCACATCGACAGTTCGTCGCGGACTTCGCTCTCCTCATTCTTAAATCTCGACAAAGCCGCGGAGCCCAATCTCGCCTCGCGACGCGCGTCTTCGGTTAGAGGTTTATTGCAACCGGCGTCATTCTTGTGCTTGTGCAGAAATCGGGCGATTTGCCCGCGGAGCGCTGCCGTCTCCAACAGCTTTCCGACCGATCCTGCAGTGTCGAAAATCTCCCGCTGCAGCGTCGTCGGCAAGGCGTTCCATTGCATGATGATGGCAGCGCCAAGACAGCGCAGAATGTACTCTTCCTCGTCGGCAAGGGCCGCGCCGCGGGATCGGTCCTGCAGCTCTTCAAGCTTGCGGCTTTCGTCCGGGCCGGTCGAACCCTTGAGCAGTTCACCGTACTCGGCTGTCTTTGCAGGATATTGCCGAGATTTGAACATGCCGAGCCCTTTCATTGGAAGTCCCTGGCGCGTTCCGATCAATATCCATGTTTGATCAGGATACGCACGAATATGGAGATCAGAGACTCCAATAACGAGCCTAGCGGGACAAAAAAGAAGATGCGGAATGTGAGCAATATTGACCAGCCGCTCCGGTAACTCGAAGCGCATGCTGGTTTTATCGCTGCCCCGCGCTCGGCGTCTAGCAGTGACTGGGAGTTTTACGCTCCCGCCTGATCCAACGGTGGAATGCAATGGCCGATTCCAAATGCACTGCCACGATACCACGGATCGCAATTGAGAGCGATCCATGTCCGAAATGCCAAGGCCCAATGACGCTTGCCCGTATCATGCCGGGACGTATGAATTTTGACGTGCGCACATTCGAGTGCGTCAGATGCGATCACGTTGAAAAAATCCTGGTACCGATCGACCCAATGAGATCATCCAATGCGCTTGGATGGCTCTTGGGCGAACTTGGGTCGCCATCGTAGGCGCGTGCCTCACCTCGCTCAGGTTGGCCGCGCTGCTTGGGTGTGCGGCGGCGGGCGACGGCAACTCCCGGCAGGAACGCGATCAACATCGAACCGAGCGGATTGTCCCGCACCTTCTTCGCAATCGCTTGCGAGCCATCACGGAAGGTATCGCCGCCTATCTCATAAGCGTCCTTGGCGTAGCTGACGGCGGCATCTATAGCTTCGCGCGCCGCATCCTTGGCGTGGCCATACAGGTCTTGCGCCGTGCCTGTCGCCTCGCGGACCCTGCCGCCCGGGTCCTTGCGTCGTCGGCAACATCGCCGACGGTGCTCTCGACCTTACCGGCGAGATCCTTCGCCGAGCCGGAAGTGATCGGCGCACCCTCAGAATGACGAGATTGATCCATCTGCGACATTGCTAGGAGACAGAACTAATGCTCTCGTGGGTCACGCAAACTGCGGATCGCCGTATTGGGATGGATGATTTGACCGAACCGCATTTCTTACGTCACCCACCCGGTCTAACGGTAGGCGAGATTGCGGCCTTGACGGGTGCTGAGCTTCAAGATGTCACAAACCATTCACAGCGAATGACGAATGTCGCGCCGATTGATCTGGCAGAGGCAGGCGACTTGAGCTTTGTAGATAACGCGAAATTTGCCAAGGGACTCACATCAACCCGAGCTGGCGCTGTATTGATAAGCGAGCATTATCAATGTCTCGTCCCGAGTGGGCTCGTCGTATTGCTCACGCCGGAGCCTTATAAGTGCTTCGTGTTGGTGACTCGCGAACTCTACCCTGACACCTTGCGTCCCTCGTCGCTTTTCGAAATCGAGGGCATCGCGTCGAGTGCATCCGTCCATCCCTCCGCCCAACTCGCGAGCAGTGTGACGGTTGATCCCGGCGCCCTGATCGGACCTCGGGCGAAGGTCGGCGCTGGAACGCTGATCGGGGCCAACAGTGTGATTGGGCCAGACGTTCAGATCGGACAGAATTGTTCGATCGGTCCAGGGAGTTCAATCACAAATACGATCATTGGCGATCGAGTCATCATACATCCGGGTTGTCACATCGGCCAGGACGGGTTTGGTTTCATCATGGGCGCAACCGGGCATCTCAAGGTACCGCAGCTCGGCATTGTTGCAATTGAACAAGATGTCGAGATTGGAGCTGGAACGACCATCGATCGGGGCGGGATTCGCAATACGGTTATTGGAGCGGGAACCAAGATCGACAACCTCGTTCAGATCGGCCACAACGTTGTTATTGGACGCCATTGCATCATAGCCGGTCAATCGGGATTGAGTGGCAGCGTAACTTTGGGAGACTTTGTAGTCCTCGGCGCACGGGTTGGCATCCGCCAGCACATTACGGTTGGCAAAGGAGCTCGGCTTGCAGCGAGATCCTCGGTCATGCGAGATGTTCCAGCCGGGGCTCTCTGGGGCGGCTTTCCCAACGCCAAGCCGCTCCGACAATTTCTGCGCGAGGTCGTTACGCTCGAGCAGCTAGCCTCACCCATCACGACGCTAGCGCCTCCAATGGATAGGGCCTCGATCGTGCGGGATACCCCGGATGCCGGATTAGACGGCGAGTTTTCGACTGTAACTTGATGGGCGGCTCGAGCGGGAACTCGGTGGAAATTCCCGCCCCTCTGCGCCCCTCAAGGGTCGTCGCTAGACACGGGCGAAATGAGGATGGAGGGCGCGGCCTTCAGGAGGGCCTCATGATTGCCATGCGCTGGTTGAGCTTGCTCGGTGTTCTTGGTCTGATCGCATCGTGCCCTGCAGTCGCTCAGGACTATCCTTCCCGTGTCGTTACCATAGTAGTACCAAACGCCCCTGGAGGCCCTTCGGACCTGTTCGCGCGTTGGATCGGAAACTTGATGAGCAAGGAACTGGGGCAGCAGATCATTGTCGAGAATGTGGGAGGCGCGAGCGGTACGATTGGTGCAAGCCGCGTCGCCCAGGCTGCGCCGGATGGCTACACACTTCTGATGCATAACATTACGTTTGCAGCGGCACCCGCGCTCTATAAGAGCCGCACCTATGACCCCCTCAAGGATTTCGATCCGATCGGCCTCGTAGCCGAAACACCGCAAGCCATCGTAGCCAAGAAGGCAATCACTGCGAAGAATTTGCGTGAGCTCGTCGCCTACATCAAGACGAACCAACAGACCATCAATCTCGCCGATGCAGGACGGGGTAGCGCATCCTATCTCTGCAACCTGTTCTTTGCACAGGCCATCGGCGCGTCAATGACCGCCGTCTCCTATCGCGGAATGAATCCTGCTCTGAACGATCTGCTGGCAGGCCAAGTCGACCTCATGTGTGACCAGGTCGCCAATACGGTTGAGCAGATCAAGGCCGGAAACATCAACGCATATTGCGTGACCGCCCGTGAAAAGCTGGACCAGCTGCCATCTTTGCCGACCTGCGACGAGGCAGGACTTCCGCATCTCGAAACAAGCGTCTGGGTCGCCCTTCTTGGTCCCCGAGGAATGCCGCGGAACGTTGTCTCCAAGCTCGCCCTCGCCTTGCGGCAAGCTCTGCATAACCCGGCTTTGGCACAACAACTAGCGAAGCTCGCGACCACCGTTGCTTCGGACGATTTGGCCACACCGCAGGGGTTGAGCGCGTTTCTCAAGGTGGAAGTGGAGAAATGGAATCAGACGCTGAACGCGATGCATGTCGCTCCGGAGTAGGACCTCGATATCGACATTCTGCTGCAAAACGGCTTCACGGCGGCCCTGCGCAACTTGCGGCAGCAGTTTTGGGGGTGCGAGCAGTTCAGCACACCTTTTGCATTGCACCCGGGGCACGAAGGAGTTGCACGCTTCGCGCGATCGAAATGACAAGGTCAATTTGGAGCCGATGAGAGCGGGACGCATCGGCCTCTGGCACGTTTCGGAAATGGCGCGATGTCTGACTTTAGTCGGGAATGCGCTCAAGCGTTGATCCAACGCGGCTAAGCGGAGCGCGAATGCAGGGTCAGGCCATGGCTACGATCTAAACCGCGCTCTCCCGCTCGTGCGTGAATCCGAGATAGCTCGCGGCGACGCGTTGGTTGGCGGCGATGTCGGCGGCCGGGCCGTCGAGGATGAATTCGCCAAGCTCCATCACATAGGCGCGGTCGGCGATTTTCAGCGCGGTCTGCGCGTTCTGCTCGACCAGCAGCACGGAGACGCCGCTCGCGCGCAACTCGCCAACGGTCTTGAAAATGTCCGCGACGATGATCGGCGCCAGCCCCAGGCTCGGCTCGTCCAGCATCAACAGTTTTGGCGCGCCCATTAATGCACGGCCCATCGCCAGCATCTGCTGCTCGCCGCCGGATAAGGTCCGGGCGAGTTGCTTGCGGCGCTCCTTCAGCCGCGGGAACAGGGCGTAGACCCGCTCGAATGAAGTGGTCGCCTGCGCCTTCGAAACCCGGAAGGCGCCGAGCTGAAGATTGTCCTCGACATTCATGGTGGCGAACAGCTCGCGATGTTCGGCGACCAGGCTCAGGCCCGCGCCGACGCGGTCCTCGATCTCGAGCCGCGCCACGTCCTCGCCGGCAAACGCGACGCGGCCCTTCAGCGGCAAAATGCCCATGACGGCGTTGAGCAGCGTGGTCTTGCCGGCGCCATTGGCGCCGATGATGGTGACGATCTCGTTGTCGGCGACGTGGAGCGAGACCGAACGCACGGCCTCGACCTTGCCGTAGGCGACGTGGGCGTCGGTGACCTCCAGGAGCGCGCTCATGCGGCAACTCCAAGATAGGCCTTGATCACCTCGGGGTCGGTCTTGATGGCGTCCGGCGTGCCCTCCGCGATCTTGGTGCCGAAATCGAGCACCACGACGCGGTCGGCGAGATCCATCACAAAGCCCATGTCGTGCTCGACCAGCAGCACCGACATGCCGCCGTCGCGCAATTGGCGCAGCAGCGCGGCGAGCCGCTGCTTCTCCATGTGCCGCAAGCCCGCCGCCGGCTCGTCGAGCAACAGCAGCATCGGATCGACGCAGAGCGCGCGCGCGATTTCGACGATGCGCTGCTGGCCGAGCGAGAGCGAGCCGGCGAGCTGGTCGATCTGGTCGGACAGGCCGACCCGCTCGATCTGCCGCGCGGCTTCCGCCAGCAGCTTTGCCTCATCGGATCGGTCGAGGCGGAACATGCTGGCAAGCGCGCTCGCCTGCCCGCGCAGATGCGCGCCAATCGCGACGTTCTCCAGCACCGTCATGTCAGGCACCAGCTTGACATGCTGAAAAGTGCGCGAAATGCCGAGTTTCACCACTTCCTGCGGCGGGGCGTTGTGAAGCTTCCTGCCGAGCACCGAGATCGAGCCGCTGGTTGCGGCCAAGACGCCGGTGATCAGGTTGAAGGTGGTGCTCTTGCCGGCGCCGTTCGGGCCGATCAGCGCCACGATCTCGCGGGCCTGCACGTCGAAGGAGACGTCATTGACCGCGACCACGCCGCCGAACTGTTTGCGCGCGTCGTCGACCTGCAGCAGCACGCTGGGTTCGGCGGCAGTTCGCGGGCGCGGGGGCAGGGTCAGCGATTTGTCGGGCCGCTTGCCGTTCGGCTTGAACGGCAACAGCGACATCAGCCAGGGCCAGACGCCGGTCGGCGCCAGTTGCAACAGCGCGACCAGCAGGATGCCGAACACGATGGTCTCGAGCTGACCCTCGCCGTGCAACAGCAGCGGCAGATAGCTCTGCAGAATCTCCTTCAGGATGACGACGATGGCAGCGCCCAATACGCCGCCCCAGACATAGCCGGCGCCGCCGACCACCGCGATGAACAGATATTCGATGCCGGCCTGCGCGCCGAACGGGGTCGGATTCACCGCGCGCTCGAAATGCGCATAGAGCCAGCCGGACAGTCCCGCCAGCACCGCGGCATAGATGAAGACCAGAAGCTTTGCGCGCGGCGTCTGCACGCCAAAAGCTTCGGCGGCGACATGCCCGCGCCTGAGCGCGCGGATCGCCCGCCCGGTGCGGGAGTCCAGCAGGTTCATCGTCAGCAGCGCGCAAACGAGGACCGCGATCCAGATCGCGTAATAGATCGCGGCGGGGTCGAGCATTTTCAGCGGACCGATCGACAGCGGCGGGATGGCGGAAATGCCGTCATTGCGGCCGAGGAATTCCAGCTTGCTGAAGAGATAGAACAGCCCCAGGCCCCAGGCGATGGTGCCGAGCGGCAGATAGTGGCCGGACAGCCGCACCGTGACGAGACCGAGCAGCACAGCAGCAAGCCCGCTCACCAATAGCGATGCCGGCAGCGACAGCCATGGCGACAGGCCATACGTGGTCGTCAGCACCGCGCTGGTATAGGCGCCGAAGCCGACGAACGCGGCTTGGCCGAAGGAGGTAAGGCCGCCGACGCCGGTCAGGAGCACAAGTCCCATCGCCACCAGCGCGGAGAGGCCGATATTGTCCAACAGCACGATCCAGAACGGCGGCATGCCGGGCACGAACGGGATTGCCGCCATCACAGCTGCGAACAACAGGATCGGCCACCGCCCCTTCATCGCGCGTCAGTCCTTCTCTTCCTCGACCGCGGGCGCTGCCAGCGATCGCAACAGAAGCATGGGGACGAGCAGCATGAAGACGATGACCTCCTTGAAGTTGCTGGCATAGAATGAGGAGAAGGATTCCACGATCCCGACCATCAGTGCGGCGATCGCGGTGAGCGGATAGCTCACCAGCCCGCCGATGATCGCGGCAATGAAACCCTTGAGGCCGATCAAGAATCCAGTGTCGTAATAGAGCGTGGTGATCGGCACGATCAGGATGCCGGAGAGTGCGCCGATCACGGAGGCGAGCAGGAAGGCGATCTGTCCAGATAGCGACGTCCGGATGCCGACGAGGCGCGCGCCGAGCCGATTGACCGCGGTGGCGCGCAGCGCCTTGCCGTAGAGCGTCAGGCCGAAGAACAGCCACAGCGCGACGATGAAGGCAACCGTGATGCCATAGACCGCGATGCTCTGACCGGTGAAGCGTAAGGGGCCGGCGCTAAGCGCCGTATCCGCAATGGTCGGGCCGCGCTGGCCTTCGGCGCCGAAGAACAGTAGCCCCAACCCCTGCAGCGCCAGATGGCAGCCCACGGAGGCGATCAACAGCACCAGTACCGAGGTATGCGCCAACGGCTGGAAGGCGAGGCGGTACAAAAACAATCCGATCGAGGCCACGATCACAAGCGACAGCGCGACGCTGACGAGAGCCGGCGGATGGCGGCTGACGAAAAAGAAGGTCAGCGCGAGCACCGCGCAAGGCAGCACGATGTTGACCAGGAACGCGCGGGCGACCCGCCGCCAGTGCAGCGAGCGCCGCGCGGCGAACAGGTCGAATGCGAAGGCGGCTACCCCCATCGCGACCGCGAGTTTTGCAGTGCCCGGCATCCGGCCGGAGGCCAGCGAGGCGTAGGTCAGCGCGCCATAGGTGACGAACTCGCCCTGCGGAATCAAGATCACCCGCGTCACGGCGAACACCAGAACCAGCGCCAGCCCGAGCAACGCGTAGATCGCGCCGTTGGTGATGCCGTCCTGGACCAGGAACAGCATGATGGTGGTATTCAAGACCGGACGCTCCACCTCAAGGCCCGGGCCGATCGAAGGGTCACAACCTCACCGATCGTCCGACGACGGCAGTTGAAATGACCCGCCGATATTTGATATAGTGCATAACAATTATCAATTATAATCTCAAGGGCGGCAGCTTCAGCCGCGTCGTTTCGAGCCCAGCCGATGAGTGCTTCCAAGACCGCTATGGCGGAAAGTGCCAAGGCCCGCAAGGAGTTGATTGAAGGGGCGGCCGTCGAAGGCGCTGCCCTGCAGATGGGCGAATTGTCGGAATTGCTCGGCTATTCGCTCAAGCGCGCGCAATTGAAGGTATTCGAGGACTTTTTGCGCTGCGTCGCGCCGCTGCAAATGACGCCGGCGCAGTTTTCGGTACTGCTGCTGCTCGATCGGAACCCGGGCCGCAACCAGACCGAAATCGCCAACACGCTCGGTATCCTCAGGCCGAATTTCGTGGCGATGCTCGATGGGCTCGAAAGCCGCGACCTCTGCGCGCGCATCCGCTCCACCAACGACCGCCGCTCGCATATCCTGGTGCTGACCGACAAGGGCCGCGCGGTGCTGGCGCGAGCGAAGAAGCTTGTCGCCTCCAAGCACGAAGCGCGCCTCAACCAGTTGTTGGGCCCGGAGCACCGCCTCGCGCTGCTATCGATGCTGACCAAGATCGCGGAGGAGTTTTGATCTCATCTCTCCCCGCTCTTTTGCGGGGAGAGGTCTCGAGCATCTTGCGAGCGGGTGAGGGGCAAGGCGCGATGCTCGTCTAACCCTCAGCCTTCACGAATTGTATCGTGGTTGCTGGTCTTGGAACGCGGTATCTGTAGCGAGTGCCGTGCCTCGCCCCTCACCCGGAGACTTCCTGCAGCTGCGTCTCCGACCTCTCCCCGTAAAGGACGAGGAGAGGTAAAGCTGCTCGGCCTCCATCACGCCGCGACAACGCGGTCGTCCTCCTTCAGCGCCTCGCGCCCTGACAGGAACAGCCGCTCGATCTCGCTGGCGGGGAGCGGCCGGCTGAACAGGAATCCTTGCATCTCGGTACAGCCTTCGCAGGTTATCCTGTCGAGCTGTTCCCTGGTTTCAATTCCTTCGGCCGTGGCCGTCATGCCCATCCCCTTCGCCAGCGCCGCGACTGCACGGACGATATTGAGCGAGCCGGCATTTTCCGTAATGTCCTTGACGAAGGAACGATCGATCTTGATCTTGTCAAACGGAAAGCACTGCAGATAGGTCAGAGAGGAATATCCGGTACCGAAATCGTCCATTGCGATCCGGACGCCGAGCTCGCGCAACTGATGCAGCACGGCAAGGGTCGTTTCCCTGTTCTGCAACAGCACGGTCTCGGTGATTTCGATCTCCAACCGCGTCGGTTGCAAACCTGACGTCGCGAGCGCGCCGACGATGACCTGCATCAAGCCGGGGTAGCGGAACTGAGCCGCCGAAATGTTGACGGCGACCGAGAGGTCGCCCGGCCATTGCGCCGCCGTGGCGCAGGCCTGCCTGATCACCCACTCGCCCATCGGGACAATGAAGCTGGTCTCCTCGGCCAGCGGAATAAAGGCGGCGGGAGAGACCAAACCTTGTTCCGGATGATTCCAGCGAATCAGCGCCTCGAACCCGCTGATGTCGCCGCTCGCGAGATTGACCACTGGCTGGTAATAGAGCTCGAACTCGCCGGCGGGCAGCGCCTTGCGCAGGTCCCGTTCCATGATGCGGCGGGTTTGCATTTGCAGGTCCATCGTCGCCTCGAAAAAGCGGAAGGTGCCGCGGCCGTCGCCTTTCGCGCGATAAAGCGCGAGGTCGGCGTTGCGCAGCAGCCTGTCGGGTTTGAGCCCGTCGGAAGGCCCGACCGCAATGCCGACGCTGGCCCCGATCACGGCCTGATGGCCGTCGAGATCAAACGGCTCGCTCATCGAGGCGATGATGCGTTGCGCCAGCGAGGTCGCTTCGGCCGGATCGGCGATCGGGGCTTGCACCACCACGAATTCATCACCGCCCATCCGCGCGATGGTGTCGGTCTCGCGCACCAGGGTGCGCAACCGGTCGGCGACGATCTTCAAGAGCTTGTCGCCGGCGGGATGGCCGAACGTATCGTTGACGGCCTTGAACTGGTCGAGATCGAGGTGGTGAACCGCCACCATCTCCTCGCGATGAATGCGCTGGCCCAACGCCTGCTCCAGCCGCTCGTTCAATAGCACGCGATTGGCGAGATCGGTGAGCGCGTCGTGGTGGGCCATGTATTCGATCTTGACCTCGGATCGCCGCTGCTCGGTGATGTCTTCATGGGTTGCCACCCAACCGCCGTCCGGCATCGGGCGATGACGAATCTTGAAGGTCTTGCCGTTGCCCAGTTCGACAATGCTGTCGGTGGGCTCGTGGGAGATCGCAACCTTGTTGCGCCATTTCAGGTATTCGTCCCGGGTCATCTCGGGAAAGCTCCCCGCCTCAAAGCGCATGTCGACGATTTCGGCAAGCGGCGTGCCGGGACCGACGCGCCCATGCGGAAGATCGTACATGTCGATGTAGCGGTCGTTGCAGACGATCAACCGATGGCTCGCGTCGAAGAAGCATAACCCTTGCGACATGTTGTTGATCGCGGTGTCGAACTGCAGGTTTCGGACTTTTAAGCTCTGCTCCTGCTGCCTGCCGAGTTCGTTCTGCATTTTCAGTCGTGCGCTCATTTCTTCCCGCGCAGTGATGTCCTCATGGGTCGCGATCCCACCGCCGCCCGGCATCGGATGGACCGTATCAGCGATGACCCGGCCATCGGTGAATTCTTGGATGGTCGTGCCGGCGACGACTGCGTCTCCGACGCGCTCGCGGATGTACTCGTCGGGCTTCGAAAGCACCTTGAGTCCCAGGTTGAGCCGGTGCCGGATCAGCTCGCTGGTCGGGGTTCCAGGCTTCACTTGCTCGGCTGAAAGCCGATAGATTTCCATGTACCGCTTGTTGCAGAACACGACCTCGCGCTTGCCGTCGAAGATGATGACGCCGAGCGACAGATGGTCAATGGCTTCCTGCAGAATCCGGATCGGGTCAAAAGGCCCTGGATCGATGGCAGTCCCGGTCGATTCCATCATTTGGCGTTCCCGTGGCGCAAATCTGCAAGCGCTTGCGACAATGACGACTCCGCCATTAGAAACCAAAGCTGGTGAACTGCCCCCTCGAGTTGCCCGGACCTTCGGCAAGTTCTTCAAGTTTCGCTGAACAAAACGTTAACGTCGTCCCAGGACCGGCAAAGCGAACAGCCCGGAAAGGACGGCGCAGGTATCAGGAACCTCACATCCCCTCGACTAGGATCACCCTAATGTCGTTGACATTAGTGAGCGTCGGGCCGGTCAGCAGCAGATCGCCGGTCAGGCCAAAGAACGCGGTGGCGTCGTTGTTGTCGAGATAGGTTTGCGGAGCGAGGCCGAGCGATTTCATCTTGGCGAAGGTCGCAGAATCGATGATAGCGCCGGCGGGATCGGTGGCGCTGCCTGCGCCGCCGTCGGCGCCGTCGGTGTCGCCGGCGAGCGCCGAGATGCCGGACGTGTCCTTCAGCAGGGCGGCGAGTGCGAGCGCATATTCCTGGTTGGGACCGCCGCGGCCATTGCCGCGCACGGTCACCGTGAGTTCGCCGCCCGAGACGATCGCGACGCGCTTGCCCTCGCTTCTCGCTTTCAACGCAAGGCGGGCATGATCGGCGGCCACCTCGCGCGCCTCGCCTTCGAGGTCGGCGCCAAGGTCGATGATCGCAAAGCCCGCCTCGCGCGCCAGCCTGACCGCGGCATCGAGCGAGGCGCGCGGACGCGCGATCAATTCGAACTGCGCGCGCGCAAAGGCGCTATCGCCCGGCTTGCAGCTTTCGTTTCGGGGATCTTCGAGGGCGCGGCGGACCGCGTCGTCGACCTCGAGCTTGTATTTGGCGACGATGGCGCGGGCGTCCGCGAGCGTGGTCGGGTCCGGCACCGTCGGGCCCGAGGCGATCGCGGACGGATCGTCGTGCGGAACGTCGGAGATCGCGAGCGTGACGCTCTCGGCGCGCTGGCCGGCACGCGCCAGCCGGCCGCCCTTGATCCGCGACAGATGCTTGCGCACCGTGTTGACCTCGCCGATCGGCGCGCCGGAGCGCAACAGCGCCCGGGTCAAGTTGAGCTTCTGCGCGAAGGTAATTCCCTCGACCGGCGCGATCCAGTTCGCCGAACCGCCGCCCGACAGCAGCACCAACAGGAGGTCACTGGCTTCCGCAGCCTGCGCCAGGCGCAAGGTCTCCTCAGCGCCCTTGAGCCCGGCTTCGTCGGGCATCGGATGGCCGGCCTCGACCACCCTGATGCGCCGGGTCGGCACGCCATGGCCGTGGCGGGTGGTGGCGATGCCGGTCAGGCGTTGGGGGTCGAGCTTGAGCGTGTCGAGATAATGCCGCTCGGCTGCCGCCGCCATGGCGGCCGCGCCCTTACCGGCGGCAAGGCAGATCACGCGGCCGTTGGGGACGGTGCGAAGATGCGCCGCCAGCACCACGTCGGGATGGGCAGCGGCAACCGCGGCATCGAAGATGGCGCGGAGCAGGGGGCGTCGGTCGGTCATTGTCTGCCGGGAAATTGCCTAGGGAACATGGGACGCCGGTTATCCATCCGATTGACGAAAAAGAAAACCCCCGCAGGCCATGCTGCGGGGGCGAAGCTACTATCCTGAAATCAAGATCAGCCGCCGACGTCGCCGGAGACAACGTCGCCGAACAGTTCCCATTTCTCGCCCTTGAACTTCATCAGCTGAAGCTGGTCGATCGGGGCGAAATCGGTTGGCGAGGTATTGATCGTGATGCCGGGCAGCAGCACCTCGGTGCGGAAATCCTTCAGATTCGCCGCCTGCTTCATGATGTTCTCGCGGGTCAGATCGTCGCCGCACTGTTTGAGCACCTGAACCAGGGTTTGAGCGACGCCGTAGCCGACGACGACCGACGCGTCGAGCTTGTTGCCTTCCGGATAGTCCTTGGCGAGGAAGGCCAGCAGCTGCTTCATGCCGGGGTCGTTGTCCCATTGCGGATCCGAAGTATCCTTCAGGTAGGCCGCGGAAATGATGCCTTGCGAGTTCTCGTAGCCGGCCGGCTTGATGACGGCGCCGACCGAGGCTCCGACGTTATTGAGAATGTGCAGCGGCTTCCACTCGATCTCGGCAATCTTTTTGATCGCCTGGGCCGCAAACTTCGGCGTGGTGATATCCATGAACACGTCGGCGCCGGTCGATTTCAGCTTGACGATGTGATTGTCGACCGAGGGCTCGGTGGTCTCGTAGCTTTCCTCGGCGACGATCATGGCGCCGGCCTTGGCGCCGAGACCGTCCTTCAACCCCTTCAGGTAGTCCTTGCCGTAATCGTCGTTCTGATAGAGCACCGCGATCTTGGCGTCCGGTTTCTCCTTCAGGAGGTATTTTGCGTAGATGTGCGATTCGCTCTGGTAGTTGGGCTGCCAGCCCATGGTCCACGGGAAATCCTTCGGATCGTTCCACTTGGTGGCGCCGGTGGCGACGAAGAGTTGCGGCACCTTTTTCGAGTTCATGTATTTGTGGATCGCGGAATTCGGCGGCGTGCCCAGCGAATTGAAGATCAGCAGCACCTCGTCGCTCTCGACCAGCTTGCGCGCCTGCTCGACCGTCTTCGGCGGAGAGTAGCCGTCGTCGTAGGAGATGAAGTTGATCTTGCGGCCGTTGATGCCGCCGGCGTCGTTGATCATCTTGAAATAGGCGGCTTCGGTCTTGCCGATCACGCCATAGGCGGAAGCGGGGCCGCTGTAGGGCATGATGTTGCCGATCTTGATCTCGGTGTCGGTGGCGCCGGTGTCGTATTTCTTCTGGGCGAGCGCGACGCTGCTCGAAGCGGCGAACAAGGCAAGCGCGGCCGAAGCAATTGCCAGCCGTGTGGCGATAACGGGCATTATGTCTCTCCCTCTTTTGCAAAAATGTGTAAAGTGTGTGTCGCGGCTTTCTTGACCGAAAGCTCTTGTGACTTTGCGCCTAGTCGATACCATTTTGCCGGAACGGTCACAACCGTAAGCCCCTGCGGCAAAAGCCGCAGTGGCTGCTGCTTTAGTAGCCAGGGACAGTACTCGGCGGCGCGGCTTAGGCGTTAACCACCCACGGGTTAACCGCCGACGTCGCCACTGATGATGTCGCCGAACAGATCCCACTTCTCGCCCTTGAATTTCATCAGCTGAAGCTGGGAGATCGGGGCGAAGTCGGTGGCACTGGTGTCAACCTCGACGCCCGGCAACAGGCCGCCCAGTTTCAACTCCTTGATGCTGGCCGCCTGCTTCATGAGGTTGGCGCGCGTCAGGTCGTCGCCGCAGTTCTTCAGCACGTAGACGAGGCCTTGCGCGACGGTGTAACCGTACATGACCGATGAATCGACGCGGTTGCCTTCGGGGAAATACTTGGCGAGGAATTCGTCGAAGGCCTTCATGCCGGCATCGTCCTTCCACTGCGGATCGGAGGTGTCCTTCAGGTAGTTGGACGAGATGATGCCTTGCGCATTCTCGAAGCCGGCCGGCTTGATCACGCTGCCGATCGAGGCCGAGACATTGTTAAGGAGGTGCAGCGGGTGCCATCCGACTTCGGCGATCTTCTTGATGGCCTGCGCGGCGAATTTCGGCGTGGTGACGTTGAAGAAGACGTCGGCGCCGGAAGCCTTCAACGTGACGATGTGGGAGTCGATAGTCGGTTCGGTGGTCTCGTAACTATCCTCGGCGACGATCATGGAGGCGGCCTTGGCGCCCAGGCCGTCTTTCAAGCCCTTGACGTAGTCCTTGCCATAGTCGTCGTTCTGAAAAAGGATCGCGATCTTGGCGTTCGGCAAGTTCTTGAGAATGTACTTGGCGTAGATGCGGGACTCGCTCTGGTAGTTGGGCTGCCAGCCCATGGTCCAGGGGTATTCGCTCGGATCGTTCCACTTGGTAGCGCCGGTAGCGACGAACAGCTGCGGCACCTTCTTCGAGTTCATGTATTTCTGGATCGCCGAGTTCGGCGGGGTGCCGAGCGAATTGAAGATGAACAGCACCTCGTCGCTCTCGACCAACTTGCGCGCCTGCTCGACGGTCTTCGGCGGAGAGTAGCCGTCGTCATAGGAAATGAAGTTGATCTTGCGGCCGTTGATGCCGCCCTCAGCGTTGATCTTGTTGAAGTAGGCCTGTTCGGTCTTGCCGATCACGCCGTAGGCGGAAGCAGGGCCCGAATAGGGCATGATGTTGCCGATCTTGATTTCGGTGTCGGTAGCGCCGATGTCGTATTTCTTCTGCGCTAACGCGGCTGTCGAACTTGCTGCAAGGATCGCAAGGGCAGCCGAAAACAACCTCAATCGCAAATGGATAGCAGGCATTTTGATCTCCCTGATCTGGTTTGACTGTGTCGATTTTTTTGATTGGGAGCGCTTGTTGGCTCCTCGTCGCATTCAATACCCATCGGAGATTCCCAGCAACAAAAAGCCCCCCGCGAAGCTATCGCGGGGGGCGTCATTTAGTCGAAGGGGTTGTGCTCACGGAGCCGCGGGAAAGGGACTCTCGGTGCTTGCTTGACGTTCGCCCTTCAAGCTCTAGTTGCTCAAATCGTCAGTGATGATGGGGCCGAACAGGTCCCACTTCTCGCCCTTGAACCGCATCATCTGCAGCTGCTTGATCGGGGCGAAGTCGGTCGGCGAGGTGTTGATCTTGATGCCCGGCAGCAACGTGTCGGGCTCGAAATCCTTCAAGCTCGCCGCCTGCTTCATGATGTTGGCGCGGGTCAGGTCGTCGCCGCACATCTGCAGCACTTTCACCATGGTCTGCGCCGCGCCGTAACCGTACACCACCGAACCGTCGAGCCTGTTGCCATCGGGATAATATTTGGCCAGGAAGTCGAGGAATTTCTTCATGCCGGGATCGTTGTCCCATTGCGGATCGGCGCCGTCCTTGGCGTAGGCGGCCGACAGAATCCCTTGCGCGTTCTCAAACCCTGCGGGCTTGATCACGCCGCCGACGGAAGCCGAGACGTTGGAGACGATGTGCAGCGGGTGCCAGTCGATCTCGGCCAGCTTCTTGATCGCCTGGGCTGCAAACTTCGGCGTGGTGATGGAGATGAAGACGTCAGCGCCGGTGGCCTTCAGCTTGACAATGTGGCCGTCGATCGAGGGCTCGGTGGTCTCGTAGCTTTCCTCGGCCGTGATCATCGAGGCCTTGGTGCCGAGCCCGTCCTTCAGGCCTTTTAGGTAGTCCTTGCCGAAATCGTCGTTCTGAAAGAGCACCGCGATCTTGGCGTCCGGCGTCTCCTTGATCAGATATTTCGCGTAGATATGTGCTTCGCTCTGATACGAGGGCTGCCAGCCCATGGTCCACGGAAAATCCTTCGGATCGTTCCACTTGGTGGCGCCGGTGGCGACGAACAGCTGCGGCACCTTCTTGGCGTTGAGATATTTCTGGATCGCCGAATTCGACGGCGTGCCGAGCGGATTGAAGACCAGGAGCACCTCGTCGCTCTCCACCAGCTTGCGCGCCTGCTCCACCGCCTTCGGCGGCGAGTAGCCATCGTCGTAGGAGACGAAGTTGATCTTGCGGCCGTTGATACCGCCTTCGGCATTGATCTTCTTGAAATAGGCGTCTTCGGTCTTGCCGATCACGCCATAGGCCGACGCCGGTCCGCTATAGGGCATGATGTTGCCGATCTTGATTTCGGTGTCGGTGGCGCCGGTGTCGTATTTCTTTTGGGCGAGTGCAGTGCCGGACGTTAAAGCAATGACCGCCGTCATGAGCGCGGCGATACGTAATTGTCGGTGCATAGTCTCGGTCTCTCCTAAATTTTCTTGCCTCAGTTCATCCGGCCAAGTCGTTCTGGCTAACTCGACCAAGCCTTCCTAGCCAAGCCTTTCTGGCCAAGCCTTTCTGGCTCTGTCTTTCTGACCTCAGTTCTTCTTGAATTTGCCGACCAGTTGCCCGCCGACGACAGCAATCTGCCTTGCGCCATGCGGCACCAGGAAGATGACCAGGAACAGTAGCACGCCGAATACGGCGCCGGAGAGACCCTTGGATATCCCCTCCGCGATGTTCGGCACGAAGATGATGAAGGCGGAGCCGACGATCGATCCCGGCAGCCAGCCGACGCCGCCGACCACCATGCCGAGGAACAGCGAGATCGCAAGCGTAATGGTGTAGCTGTCGGGCGCCACGAACTGTACCGCGATGGCGCCGAGCGCGCCGGCAACGCCGGTGATGCCGGCCGAGACGCCGAAGGCGAGCGTCTTGTACAGCGCGACGTCGATGCCCATGGCGGAGGCCGCGATCTCGTTGTCGCGGATCGCCATGAAGGCGCGCCCCGAACGCGATCTCAGGAGATTGACCGAGAACAGGTAGATCGCAATCGTGACCACCAGCGTGAAGTAATACAGCCACATGTCCTGCGACATCGGCAGGCCGAACGGCGCGTCCGGCTTGGTCACCACGAGCCCCTGCACGCCGCCGGTCCAGGGTTCGAGGAAGTTGAGCTTGAGCAGTTGCGGCATCGCGGTCGCCAGCGCAAAGGTCGCGAGTGCAAGATAAACGCCGGAGAGCCGCAGCGCCGGCTGGCCGAACAGGAAGCCGGCGCCGAAACAGAGCACGCCCGCAACCGGCAGCGTCAGCGCATAGTTGACGCCGTATTGCTCCATCAGGATCGCGGAGGTGTAGGCGCCGATGGCGTAGAATGCGCTCTGGCCCAGCGAGAACTGGCCGCTGCCGCCGGTCAGGATGTTGAGCGCCAGCACGGCCAGGCCATAGATCAGGAGCATCGTCATCTGGAAGATGATGAAGTTCTTCGCAAACAGCGGAAACGCGACCAGCAGTCCGAGCACCACCAGCGAGGTGCCGGCGCCGAGCGTCATGGCCCGCTTCGGAACGGCCTCGACGGCGGGCGCTTCCGTTACGACTTCTTCAATCGCAGCGCTCATGATCAAACTCGCTTCACAATGGGCCGGCCGAACAGGCCAGCGGGTTTGACGACCAGGACGGAAATAATCAGCGCCAGCGCGATCGGCAGCTTCAGTTCATTGCCGACGCCCGGAATGTAGGTGCCGGCGAGGTTCTCGAAGATGCCGACCAGGAAGCCGCCGATCACGGCGCCGAGCGGACTGGTGAGGCCGCCGAGAACGGCCGCAGCAAACCCATAGATCAGGACGCCGCCCATCATGTTCGGCTCCAGGAACACCACCGGCGCGATCAGGATGCCGGCGACAGCGCCGATGGCGGCGGCCATGCCCCAGCCGAGCGCGATCATCCAGGAGGTGTTGATGCCGACCAGCCGCGCCGATTCAGGCAGCGAGGCGGCGGCCCGCATCGCAAGCCCCACCCGCGTGTACTGGAAGAAGAAATAGAGCCCGGCCAGCATCAACAGGGTGACGCCGATCATGCCGGCCTGGTGGGTCGAGATCAGCTGGCTGCCGAGGAACGGCGAGGAGCCGAACGGGGTCGGATATTGCTTGATGGTGAAGTCCCAGATCAGGCCGGCGCAGGAGTTGATGATCGAGAACAGCGCGATGAAGCCGGCGACGTTGGTGAGGATCGGCGCCTTCGCGAGCGGCTTGAACAGCAACCGCTCGATGGCGATGCCGCAGACAAAGGAGAAGGCAATGGTGAGCACGAAGGCGAACCAGTAGGGAATGCCCCACTGCATAAGCTGCCAGGAGATGAAAGTCGAGAACATCGCCATTTCGCCTTGCGCGAAATTGAGATGGTCGATCGCCTGGTAGATCATGACGACCGCAAGCGCCATGCAGGCATAGATCGCGCCGGTCGAGATCCCGGCCAGGATCTGGTTGGTAAATAGCTCCATTGGCCTGCGCTCCTCAGTAGCCCAGATAGGATTTACGGACGTCTTCGTTGGTGGCGACTTCCTTGGCGGCGCCCGCCATCACGATCCGCCCGGTCTCGATCACATAGGCCTGGTCGGCGAGCTCGAGCGCGAGCTGCGCGTTCTGCTCGACCACCAGGATGGTGACCTTGTCCTCGCGGTTGATCTTGCCGAGGATCTTGAACAGGTCGCGCACGATCAGCGGCGCCAGCCCGAAGGAGGGCTCGTCGAGCAGCATCAGCCGCGGCCGCAGCATCAGCGCACGCGCAACCGCGAGCATCTGCTGCTCGCCGCCTGACAGCGTTCCGGCCTGCTGGGCGAAGCGTTCCTTCAACACCGGGAAATGCACGTACATGCGCTCGATATCGGAGACGATGCCGGCCTTGTCCTTGCGGCTGATGGCGCCCAGCTGCAGATTTTCCTCCACCGTCATGGTCGTGAAGGTGCCGCGGCCCTGCGGCACATGCGCAATCCCGAGGCGGACGATATTCTCGGTCGAGCGGTTGGCGAGCGGCTGGCCTTCGAACTCGATTCTGCCGGTCGAACGCACCATGTTGCAGATCGCCCGCAGCGTGGTGGTCTTGCCGGCGCCATTGGCGCCGAGCAGCGTGGTCAGGCTGCCCTCGTTGAGCGCAAAGCTCAAGCCGTGAAGCGCCTGCACCTGACCGTAATAGGCGCGCAGATCCTTGACGTCGAGCATTGCCGTCATTGGTCCTTGCTCCCGAGATAGGCCTTGATAACGTCCGGATCGGCCTGCACCTGGGCCGGCGTCCCCTCCGCGAGCTTGCGGCCGAAGTTCAGCGCGACCACGTGGTCGGCGATCGACATCACGAGCCCCATATGATGCTCGACCAGGAGCACGGTCATGTGACGCTCGTCGCGGATGCGGCGGATCAGGTCGCCGAGCACATGGACCTCCTCGTGGTTGAGGCCGCCGGCGGGCTCATCGAGCAGCAGGATTTTCGGATCGGCAGCGAGCGCGCGCGCCAGCTCGACCCGCTTCTGGGTGCCGAAGGGCAGGCCCGAAACCGTGACATGCGCGACGTCCTCGAGGTCGAGATAGCCGAGTATCTCGTGGACCTTCTTGTTGACGTTGGCTTCGCTGCGGCGAACCCAGGCGAGCTTCAGCGAGTCGCTGACGATGTCGCTGGAGGTGCGGGCGTGGGTGCCGACGCGGACGTTGTCCATCACCGACAGGTTGGGAAACAGCGCGACGTTCTGGAAGGTGCGGCCGATGCCGATCTCGGCGATCCGGTGCGGCCGCCGCTTCAGGATGCTCACCCCCTCCATCAGGATATCGCCGGAGCTCGGCTGATAGAGCCTGGACAGGCAATTGAAGAGCGTCGTCTTGCCGGCGCCGTTCGGCCCGATCAGGCCGAGGATCTGGCCCTTATGCATGTCGAAGGACACACCGTTCAGCGCGACGATGCCGCCGAACACGACGCTGACATCGCGAACCGCGAGCAGGGGTGGTTGCCCGTGCGCGAGCTGTGCCTGCGTCATGTTGCCCCGCCCATGCTGATGGGGCGGGATCGACCGGATCCAAAACTTCGCCGGTCGTGGCGATGAAGCCTACCTGATCCCCTCGGCCACACGTGCAACTTTCCCTCCTGATCTGACTTTCTTGATTTCTTGTTTTTTTGATTGTGCCGGTTGCGGCGCCGCGCCGCCAAGGGCCGCTTCGATGTTCCTTACCATCGCCACGAGACGAGGTCCAATGTCGTTGCGTAACCGATCTTCCGTAAAGCGGAATGCCGGCGCGCCACAGTTAAACGCATAAGGGCCGGTCCCGTCATTTAACTTTAGTGCTACGCCGACCGCGTGGATGTCGTCGTGCCAATCGCCCGCGGAGATCGCAAAACCGTGCTTTGCGACGATTTCACCGCAGCGTTCGATGCCGTCACGCATTTTGGGCCAGCGGCTGCCGTAATGCTCGCGCAGATCGCGCAACAAGGTAGCACGCTCCTCCGGTGGCAGCGCCCATATATAGGCCCGGCCCATCGCGGTGGTTGCGATCGGGATGCGTGAGCCGACGTCCAGTTGAACGCCTAGCGTCATGCCGCGGCTTTGGCCGAAGTAGATCATGCTGAGCCGGTCGCGCCCGCCGACGGCGACCGCGCCTCCGGTCGCCCGCATCACTTCCTCGCGAAACGGCTCGGACAAATGACGAACGCCGAGATTGGCCAGCGCCGCATAGCCGAGCGCCATGGCGGAAGGCGCCAACTGATACTTCTCAAACCTCGGAACCGGCGTAAGATAGCCGAGCTTGGTCAATGTATAGGTCAGCCTTGAGACGGTTGGCTTCGGCAGGTTCGTACGGGCCGCAATCTCCTGATTGCCAAGAAGCCCGTCGTTGGGTTGGAATGCGCGCAACACATCAAGTCCGCGGGAAAGCGCGACGACGAAGCTGCGATCGGTCGCCACTTTCTTGCTTGAACGTTTCATCGCCTGCTGCACGGTCCTCGTTGACAACGGACGTGCTTCAAAATAACCCTCGCTGTCAAGATGTGGAATTAAATTTCGCAGTGCGGAATAGGGTGTAAACCCAAGTCAGCAGCGCAAGCACAAAGCAGTGCAAACAAGAACACGGTATCCAGGGAGAGTCTCGTGAGCGAAGTCGTAAAACTCGAGCGTCATGACGTCATCGCCGTCGTCACGGTCAACAGCCCTCCCGTCAACGCGTTGAGCGCCGCGGTGCGCGGCGGCATTTTGGAATGCATCAAGGCTGCGATCGCCGATCCCGAAGCGAAGGCGATCGTCTTGACCTGCGCGGGGCGCACCTTCATTGCCGGCGCCGACATCACCGAATTCGGCAAACCGCCGAAACCGCCGGGCCTCGCTGAAGTGCTCACCGAAATGGAGAACTCGCCGAAGCCGATCGTGGCCGCGATCCACGGCACCGCGCTCGGCGGCGGTCTCGAAGTCGCGCTCGCCTGCCATTTCCGCGTTGCGACCAAGGACGCGAGATTAGGCCTGCCCGAAGTCAAGCTCGGCCTGTTGCCGGGCGCCGGCGGCACGCAACGCCTGCCGCGCGCGGTTGGGCCCGAACTCGCCGTCAAGATGATCGTCGGCGGCGATCCGATTAGCGCCTCCGAAGCGCTCAAGAACGGGTTGATCGAGGAGATCGTCGAAGGCCCGGCCTCCGGCGGCGAGGCGTTCGCCCGCAAGGTGCTGGCCGAGCAGCGCCCGTTGCGCAAATTGCGCGATGACGACAGCAAATTGGCGGCCGCGAAGGCCGACCGCTCGATCTTCACCAATGCGGTCGCCGCGATGACCAAGCGGGCGCGCGGGCTGGAGGCGCCGTTCGCCGCCGCCGACGCCGTCGGCGCCGCGATCGACCTGCCGTTCGACGAAGGCTTGAAGAAGGAGCGTGAGGGTTTTCTTAAGCTCGTGAGTAGCGAGCAGTCGAAGGCGCAGCGCTATGCGTTCTTCGCCGAGCGCGAGGCCGCCAAGGTCGCCGGCGTGCCCGACGGGACCAAACCGCGCAATGTCGAGCGCGTCGCCATCATCGGCGCCGGCACCATGGGCGGCGGCATTGCGATGTCGTTTGCCAATGCCGGCATTCCCGTGACCTTGATCGAGACCGGCGAAGAGCAGCTGAAGCGCGGCATGGGCGTGATGCAAAAGAACTATGAGGCCACCGCCGCGCGCGGCGGCATCCCGGCGGACGCACCCGCCAAGCGCATGGCTCTGATAAACGGCGTGGTCGGTCTTGAACACGTCAAGGATGCCGACCTCGTGATCGAGGCCGTGTTCGAGACCATGGCGGTCAAGAAGGAAGTGTTCGGCAAGCTCGACCAATACGCCAAGCCCGGCGCCGTGCTCGCTTCCAACACGTCTTATTTGAACATCGACGAGATCGCCAAAGAGACAAAACGTCCGCAGGACGTGCTCGGCATGCACTTCTTCTCGCCGGCCAATGTCATGAAGCTGTGCGAGATTGTGCGGGCGGCGAAGACCGCCCCCGACGCGCTGACTACGGCGGTTTCGATCGCGCGAAAAATCGCGAAAGTGCCGGCGGTGGTCGGCGTCTGCGACGGTTTCGTCGGCAACCGCATGCTGGCGCAGCGCGGCAAGCAGGCAGAGAAGCTTTTGTTCGAAGGCGCGCTGCCGCAGCAGGTCGACGCCGTCGTGACCAAATTCGGCATGCCGATGGGCCCGTTCGCGATGGGCGATCTCGCCGGCCTCGATATCGGCTGGCGCTCGCGCAAGGATCGCGGCATCAAGTCGGAGATTGCCGACGCGTTGTGCGAGGCCGGCCGCTTCGGCCAGAAGACCGGCAAGGGCTACTACAAATACGAAGGCGGCTCGCGCGCGCCGCTGCCCGATCCGGAGGTCGAAAAACTGATCGACGAGACCTTGCTGCGGCTCGGCCGCAAGCGGCGGGTGGTGAGCGACGACGAAATCCTCGAGCGCATGATGTATCCGATGATCAACGAGGGCGCCCGGATCCTGGACGAGGGCATCGCGGCGCGTCCGAGCGACATCGACGTGATCTGGCTCTACGGCTATGGCTGGCCGATCTATCGCGGCGGCCCGATGTTCTACGCCGACCAGGTCGGCCTGAAGCACATCGCCGACCGGCTCTCTTACTACGCCAAGGAGACCAACGATCCCTCACTCGAGCCGGCGCCGCTGCTGAAGCGTCTCGCCGCCGAAGGCAAGACGTTTGCGTCGCTGGCGGCGGGCAATTCGAAAGCAGCTTGATGGGCCTTCACTCTCTCCATTCGTCATTCCGGGATGCGCCACTTGGTGCAGGCCCGCAATCCATTACCCCGATCGAGGTTATGGATTGCGGGCTCGCGCGTTGCGCGCCCCGGAATGACGCCCTGTTTGTTACTCCCGGCCAACGTTGCCCATGACCCATCCCGGCGAACAATTCTACCCCGAAGGCGTGCACTGGGACGATGCGATTCCGCGTGGCACGCTGCCTGACCTGTTGTCGCAGGCGGCACGCGACTGCGGCGCGCGGCCGGTGCTCGAATTCCGCGACCGGCCGATTTCCTATGCCGAACTGGAGGCGCTGGCCGAAGTGGCGGCGTCAGCATTCCTGCGCGCTGGCTATGGCAAGAACACGTCGGCGGCGCTGTTCCTCGGCAACACGCCCGATCATCCCATCAATTTCTTCGGCGCGCTCAAGGCGGGCGCGCGGATCGTGCATCTGTCGCCACTCGACGGTGAGATCGCACTGTCGCACAAGCTTTCGGATTCCGGCGCGCGGGTGCTGGTCACGAGCAATCTTTCCGCGCTGCTCCCGACCGCATTAAAATTCCTCGCTCACGGCCTGCTCGACCGCCTGATCGTCTGCGAGGACGATCACTGGGGCAAGGTCGGCACCCCGCAGACGCCGCTGCCCGATAATCCTGCTGTTATCAGCTATCGGACCTTCGTCGACGGCGCGACAACACCTTCGCAATGGCCTTCGATCTCAGCCGATGACGTCGCGCTGTTGCAATATACCGGTGGCACCACAGGGCTGCCCAAGGGCGCCATGCTCAGCCATGGCAACCTGACCGCGGCGGTGTCGGTCTATGACGTCTGGAGCCGGCCCGCGCGCGAAAAGCGCAACGCGGTCGAGCGCGTGATCTGCGTGCTGCCGCTGTTTCACATCTTCGCGCTGACGGTGGTGCTGTTGTCGGCGATCCGGCGCGGCAATCTGATTTCGCTGCACCAGCGTTTCGACGTCGAGGCCGTGATGCGCGACATCGAAGTCAAGCGCGCCACGTCATTTCCCGGCGTGCCCACGATGTGGATCGCGATCGCAGCACTGCCCGATCTCGACAAGCGCGATCTGTCATCGCTGGTGAGCTGTGGCTCCGGCGGCGCGCCGCTGCCGGTCGAGGTCGCAAAGATATTCGAGCGCAAGGTCGGCATGAAACTGAAGAGCGGCTGGGGCATGACCGAGACCTGCTCGCCCGGCACCGGCCATCCCGAAGGCGGGCCCGACAAGCCGGGCTCGATCGGGCTGATGCTGCCGGGCATCGAGATGGACGTGGTGTCGCTGGAGGACCCGACCAAGGTGCTGCTGATCGGCGAGGTCGGCGAGATCCGCATCAGGGGGCCGAACGTCACCAAGGGCTACTGGAACCGGCCGAAGGAGACCGCGGAAGCCTTTATCGGCGATCGCTTCCTCACCGGCGATATCGGTTACATGGACAATGACGGCTATTTCTATCTGGTCGACCGCAAGAAGGACATGATCATCTCGGGCGGCTTCAACGTCTATCCGCAGATGATCGAGCAGGCGATCTATACGCACCCTGCCGTGCATGAGGTGATCGTGATCGGGATATCAGACGATTACCGCGGCGAGGCGGCAAAAGCCTTCGTCAAATTGCGCGACGGCGCCAAGCCGTTCACGCTGGACGAGCTGCGCGCCTTCCTCACCGGCAAGCTCGGCAAGCACGAGCTCCCCGCCGCGCTCGAATTCGTCACCGAATTGCCCCGCACCTCCGTGGGAAAGCTTTCGCGCCACGAATTGCGCCAGCAGCAGCCCTCGCCGAAAGCAACCTCCGTCAAGCAACAGCAACTCGCATCAGGAAATCGTTTATGACCGACGCCGTCATCGTCTCAACCGCGCGCACCCCGATCGGCAAGGCCTATCGCGGCGCGCTCAACGCCACCGAGGGGGCAACCCTGCTTGGCCACGCCATCGGCGAGGCGGTCGCCCGCGCCAAGGTCGACCCGAAGGAGGTCGAGGACGTGGTGATGGGCGCGGCGCTGCAGCAAGGCTCGACCGGCGGCAACATCGCGCGCAAGGCGCTGCTCCGCGCCGGTCTGCCGGTCACGGTTGCCGGCACCACCATCGACCGGCAATGCGCCTCGGGCTTGCAGGCGATCGCGCTCGCGGCCCGCTCGGTGATCTTTGACGGTGTCGAGGTCGCGGTCGGGGGCGGCGGCGAGTCGATCAGCCTGGTGCAGAACGACAAGATGAATACATTCCACGCCCAGGATCCGGCGCTGCTCGAGATCAAGGGCGAGGTCTACATGCCTATGATCGACACCGCCGAAGTCGTCGCCAAGCGCTACAACATCTCGCGCGAACGCCAGGACGAATATTCGCTGGAGAGCCAGCGCCGCGTCGCGGCCGCGCAGCAGGGCGGCAAGTTCAACGACGAACTGGCGCCGATCACGACCAAGATGGGCGTCGCTGACAAGGCGACCGGCGCGATCTCGTTCAAGGAAGTCACGCTGTCGAAGGACGAAGGCCCACGCCCCGACACATCGGCGGAAGGTTTGGCCGCCTTGAAGCCGGTGCGCGGCGACGGTTTTGTCATCACCGCCGGCAATGCCAGCCAGCTCTCGGATGGCGCCAGCGCCTCCGTGATCATGAGCGACAAGGAAGCTTCCAAGCGCGGCCTGAAGCCGCTCGGTATCTTCCGTGGCTTCGTTTCCGCAGGCTGCGAGCCGGACGAGATGGGTATCGGCCCGGTGTTCGCGGTGCCGCGGCTCCTGAAACGCCACGGGCTCAAGGTCGACGACATCGGGCTCTGGGAATTGAACGAGGCGTTCGCGGTGCAGGTGATCTATTGCCGCGACAAGCTCGGCATCGACCCTGAAAAGATCAACGTCGACGGCGGCGCCATCGCGGTCGGCCATCCCTACGGCATGTCGGGCGCGCGGCTCACCGGTCACGCCCTGATCGAAGGCCGCCGCCGCAAGGTCAAATATGCCGTTGTAACCATGTGCGTCGGCGGCGGCATGGGCGCCGCGGGCTTGTTCGAGGTGGTGCAATAACAAAAGGTCGTCGTCCCAGCCAAGCGAGCACGAGCCGGGACCCATACGCTGAGACTTATCATTGAGGCAGTCTGGTTGCCGGCTTTCGCTCCACACCAACGCCGGTGATTATGGGTCCTGGCTTTCGCCAGGACGACGAAAAGAAAGAGATCGCGTAGTTCGAACCTAATTCATTCGCTCACAGGAGGATCCGATGGATCTCGCTTTCAGCAAGGAAGAAATGGCGTTCCGCGAGGAAGTGCGGGCGTTCTTCAGGGATAACGTGCCGCCGGAGACGCGGCGGAAGCTGGTCGAGGGCCGGCACCTGTCGAAGGACGAGATGGTCGCCTGGTGGCGCATCCTCAACAAGAAGGGCTGGGGCGTGTCGCACTGGCCGAAGGAATATGGCGGCACCGGCTGGACCTCGGTGCAGCATTATATCTTCAACGAGGAGCTACAGATGCACCCGGCGCCGGCGCCGCTCGCCTTCGGCGTCAGCATGGTCGGTCCGGTCATCTACACGTTTGGCAACGAGGAGCAGAAGAAGTATTACCTGCCGCGCATCGCCAGTGTCGACGACTGGTGGTGCCAGGGATTTTCCGAGCCGGGCTCGGGTTCCGATCTCGCTTCGCTGAAGACCAAGGCCGAGCGCAAGGGCGACAGATACATCGTCAACGGCCAGAAGACCTGGACAACGCTTGCCCAGCACGCCGACATGATCTTCTGCCTGTGCCGTACCGATCCCGCCGCGAAGAAACAGACCGGGATTTCCTTCATCCTCATCGACATGAAGAGTAAGGGCATCACGGTGCGCCCGATCGAAACCATCGACGGCGGCCATGAGGTCAACGAAGTCTTTTTGGACGACGTCGAGGTGCCCGCTCAAAACCTGGTCGGCGAGGAAAACAAGGGCTGGGACTACGCCAAATTCCTGCTCGGCAACGAGCGCACCGGCATCGCCCGCGTCGGCGTTTCCAAGGAACGGCTGCGCCGCATCAAAGAACTGGCCTCCAAGGTCGAGTCCGGCGGCAAGCCGGTGATCCAGGATCAGGGTTTTCGCGAAAAACTTGCGGCGGTCGAGATCGAATTGAAGGCGCTCGAATTGACGCAGCTCCGCGTCGTCGCTGACGAGGGCAAGCACGGCAAGGGCAAGCCCAATCCGGCGTCGTCGGTCTTGAAGATCAAGGGCTCGGAAATCCAGCAGACCACCACCGAGCTGCTGATGGAAGTGATCGGCCCGTTCGCCGCGCCGTATGACGAGCACGGCGACGACGGCAGTAATGAGGCAATGGACTGGACCGCGCAGATCGCGCCGAGCTACTTCAACAACCGCAAGGTCTCGATCTACGGCGGCTCCAACGAGATCCAGCGCAACATCATCACCAAGGCGGTGCTGGGGCTGTAGGCCGCGCGCGAAGCAGGGGAACCCAGTACGCCGCGGCGGTCGTGCTTACGAACGCGGTTGTGGTTACCGGATCCCCGCTTTCGCGGGGATGACGGCGGAAAAATTCGTAGGATGGGTGGGGAGCGAAGCGATACCCATCATCACAAGACCGAAATGGTGTGATGGGTTTTCGCGAAGAGCTCAACCCGGCCCACTGGCTTCGTTCGATTTGAGAGAGCAAAGAACATGGATTTCGATTTGTCCGAGGAGCAGCGGCTTCTCAAGGAAAGCGTCGACGGGCTCCTGACCGATAGTTACGAGTTCGAGCAGCGCAAGAAATACATGAAGGAGAAGGGCGGCTGGAGCCAGGCCGTCTGGAGCAAGCTCGCCGAGCAGGGCCTGCTTGGGCTTCCCTTCGCGGAAGACGACGGCGGCTTTGGCGCCGGCGCGGTCGAGACCATGATCGTGATGGAGGCGCTCGGCAAGGCGCTGATGCTGGAGCCGTATCTGGCAACGGTGGTGATCGGCGGTGGGTTTTTGCGCCATGGCGGCTCGGCGGCGCAGAAGGCCGCGCACATTCCGTCCATCATCGACGGCGGCAAGACCTTTGCGTTCGCGCAGCTCGAGAAGAACTCGCGCTACGATCTCAACGACGTCGCCACCTCCGCCAAGAAGAAGGGCGACGGCTGGGTCATCGACGGCGAGAAATTCGTCGTGATCAACGGCGAGAACGCCGACACGCTGGTGGTGACCGCGCGCACCAAAGGCGGCCAGCGCGACAAGGCCGGCATCGGCGTTTTTCTCGTTCCCGGCAACGCCAAGGGCATCGCGAAAAAGACCTATCCGACCCAGGACGGCCTGCACGCCGCCGACATCACCTTTACCGGCGTCGAGGTAGGCAACAACGCGGTGATCGGCGATCCCGAAAATGCATTGCCGCTGATCGAGCGCGTGGTCGATGAGGCGCGCACCGCGATGTGCGCGGAGGCCGTCGGCGCCATGGACGAATCGCTGAAGACCACCGTCGAATACCTGAAAACGCGAAAACAGTTCGGCGTGGCGATCGGCTCTTTCCAGACCCTGCAGCACCGCGCCGCCGACATGTTCGTCGCGGTCGAACAGGCCCGCAGCATGTCGATGTTCGCGACCATGGCGGCCGATTTCGAGGACGCCAAGGAGCGCGCGACCGCGGTCGCCGCCGCGAAAGTGCAGATCGGCAAGTCGCTGAAATTCGTCGGCCAGCAGTCGATCCAGCTCCACGGCGGCATCGGCATGACGCAAGAGGCCAAGATCGGCCACTACTTCAAGCGGCTGACCATGATCGAGAACACCTTTGGCGACACCGAATACCATCTGCGCCGCGTCACCGAGAGCGGCGGGCTGGTTTAACAACATTCGTCATTGCCGGGCACTGAGTTAGCTTAGCCCCGTCATTCCGGGAGGTCCGAAGGACCAAACCCGGAATCCCGAGATTCCGGGTTCGATGCTTCGCATCGCCCCGGAAATGACGAGGAGCGAAAACGCGGAGACAACAACAATGAAAAACACCCCGTTCGATCTCTCAGGCCAGGTCGCCGTCATCACCGGTTCGAGCCGCGGCATCGGCCGCTCGTCCGCCGAGCTGCTGGCAAAACTCGGCGCCAAGGTGGTGATCTCGAGCCGCAAGGCGGAGGCCTGTCAGGAAGTTGCCGACGGCATCAACAAGGCCGGCGGCGACGCCCACGTCATCCCCTGCAACATCTCGCGCCGCGACGAGGTCGAGGCGCTGATTGCCGGCACGACCAAGCATTACGGCAAGATCGACATCCTGGTCTGCAATGCGGCGGTCAATCCCTATTACGGTCCGCTGCTCGACATCAAGGACGAGGCCTTCGACAAGATCATGGGCAGTAACGTCAAGAGCAACATCTGGCTTTGTGCGCTGGCGATCCCGCAGATGGCCGCGAGGGCCAACGGTTCGGTCGTCATCATCTCATCGATCGGCGGCCTGCGCGGCTCGACGGTGATCGGCGCCTACGGGATTTCCAAGGCCGCCGATTTCGCGCTCTGTCGGAGTCTCGCCGGCGAATGGGGCCCGAAGGGCGTGCGCGTCAATTGCGTGGCGCCGGGCCTGGTGAAAACCGATTTCGCCCGCGCGCTATGGGAAGACGAGGAGCGCCTGAAACGCCGCTGCGCCACCACGCCGCTCCGCCGCATCGGCGAACCCGACGAGATCGCCGGCGCCGTCGCCTACCTCGCTTCCAACGCCTCCACCTTCATGACCGGCCAGACCATCGTCGTCGACGGCGGCGTGACGACAGCGTCGGCGTGATGTCCTCTCCCTGCCCTTGCGGGGCACGGTAAGGAAGCGGGCACTGATGTCTCCACACGTCGTGCCGGCCTTGAGCCGGGACCCATACCGCGTTGTGCTCTCGGCTAGAACGAGGTGGCGGACGTCCTTCGCAGCAACGAACGACGGTGGTTATGGGTCCCCGCGTTCGCCGGGACGACGGCGGAATGGCGGCCGCCACCTCGGATATTGACGAACCATCCCCAATCCGCTTGCCTCTCCTCAAATCAACAATCACCACCCCCCGGGAAGCAACGCCAGGAAAATTTTGGGAGCCAACATCATGTCCTTCGTGCTGGCTATCGATCAGGGCACCACCTCCTCGCGCGCTATCGTGTTTCGCGGCGATATTTCCATCGCGGCCACCGCGCAGCAGGAATTCCCGCAGCATTTTCCGGCCTCCGGCTGGGTCGAGCACGAGCCGGAGGACATCTGGACCTCGACCGTGATGGTCTGCCGCGATGCGCTGGACAGGGCCGGCCTCAAGGCGAACGACATCGCCGCGATCGGCATCACCAACCAGCGCGAGACCACGGTGGTGTGGGACCGCGCCACCGGACAAGCCGTGCATCGCGCCATCGTCTGGCAGGATCGGCGTACCGCCGATATCTGCGCCAAGCTCAAAGCCGACGGCCACGAGCCCGCGATTTCGGCCAAGACGGGCCTGATCATCGATCCCTATTTCTCCGGCACCAAAGTCGCCTGGATCCTCGACCACGTCCCCAGCGCGCGCGGCCGCGCCGCGCGGGGCGAATTGATGTTCGGCACCGTCGATTGCTATCTGCTGTGGCGGCTCACCGGCGGCAAGGTGCACGCCACCGATGCCACCAATGCCTCGCGCACGCTGCTGTTCAACATCCACACCGGACAGTGGGACGACGAGCTTCTGGAAATCCTGCGCGTGCCGCGCTCGATGCTCCCCGAGGTAAAGGATTCCTCCGCTAATTTCGGCGACAGCCTGCCCGACCTGTTCGATGGCGCGATCGCGATCAAAGGCATCGCCGGAGACCAGCAGGCCGCGACCATCGGACAAGCCTGCTTCTCGCCCGGCATGATGAAATCGACCTACGGCACCGGCTGCTTTGCCCTGCTCAACACCGGCGCGACGCCCGTCGCCTCCAAGAACAAGTTGCTCACCACCATCGCCTATCAATTGCAGGGCAAGCGCACCTTCGCGCTCGAAGGCTCGATCTTCGTCGCGGGCTCGTCGGTGCAATGGCTGCGCGACGGGCTCGGCATCATCAAGCAGCCCGCCGAGACCGGCCCGCTCGCCGACAAATCCGATTCCACGCAGTCGGTCTATCTGGTGCCGGCCTTCGTCGGCCTGGGCGCGCCCTACTGGAATCCGCGCGTGCGCGGCGCGCTGTTCGGCCTGACGCGCAACACCGGCCCCGCCGAGCTTGCGCACGCCGCGCTCGAAAGCGTTTGTTACCAGACCTACGACCTCTGGGCCGCGATGCGCGCCGACTGGCCGGAGGCGAAAGCCGCCAACGTCGTGCTCCGCGTCGACGGCGGCATGACCGCCTCCGACTGGACCATGCAGCGCCTCGCCGACCTGCTCGACGCGCCGGTCGACCGCCCGATGATCCAGGAAACCACCGCGCTCGGCGCCGCCTATCTCGCGGGGCTGGCGGCCGGCGTCTATCCCGAGCCGACAAAATTCGCCGACAACTGGCGGCTAGAGCATCGCTTCAAGCCGGCGATGAGCGCGGCCACGCGCCAGCGGAAACTGAGGGGCTGGGCGCGCGCGGTGAGGGGGGTTTTGGCGAGCGATGAGGGGGAGGGGTAGGTTCGCATGATCCTGCCCGACGGTTACTCCGATATTCCCAGCGGCAAGATTGCGGCGGTGGTGACGCATCTGGAGATGACCGAGCGGCCGGTGCTTCCGCCCGATCCCCCCGGCGCCTGGACGCTACGCCGAATAGAGTCTCCCGCGCTCGACTGGTTTCGCGAGCTCTATCGCCGCATCGGCGAGGAGTGGCTGTGGTTCTCGCGTATCCGCATGTCGGACGCCGAACTGGCAGCGCGGATCCGGCCGCCGTCGGCGGAAATATACGCGCTGCTGCTCGATGGCCGGGACCAAGGCCTGTTGCATCTGGATTTCGGCACCCCCGGCCAATGCGAGTTGTCCCTGTTCGGCGTCACCGCGAAACTGATCGGCACAGGTGCCGGCCGCTTTCTGATGAACCGCGCGCTGGAGCGGGCGTGGTCGCAAGCCATCACGCGCCTCTGGGTGCACACCTGCACCTTCGATCATCCGCGCGCGTTGGCTTTCTATCGGCGGTCGGGCTTCCGCCCGTTTCGGCGACAGATCGAAGTCACTGACGATCCGCGGCTTGACGGAACTTTGCCGCGCGGTGCGGCAAAGCATATTCCGATTATCGAGTGAGCCGGACAAGCGCGGACACGACGGCAGCTGTGGCGCCGTAACGCCTGTGTTGCGGCGACCGGTTGAGACGGCCTCAGAAGAAGCCCGGGCTAAGGTCCAGGCCATAGGTCAAGCAAAGCAAGGACACCAAAAGACCCACTGCACAAAAAAGCGCAATTTTCTTCAGAGTGTCGAAATCACCGGCTGATTGAAAGGCGCGTGACAATGCATATGCAATAGCGGTCATTGCGACCTCCTGCTTCAAATTCGAAGACTACAAAAGCGATCGACTATCATCTCAAAACCGCGACTCAGCTCTGCCGAGGAGCGCAGCCGAACGTGCCCGAAGCCCTCGCGCGATGCCTTCAGGACACCTTATTTTTTGCTTATGAAACTCTTTATTTCTATTTTGCGAAGCTGCGCCAGAGACGTGATCGATGACCGTCCGGGCGACCGGAGCCTTGATTTTGCTCTATATTTTTGACAATTTCGCTCTCGACCCGGAAAGGCGCGAGCTGCGCTCTGGCGCAACCATAGTTGCCATGGAGCCCCAGGTCTTCGATCTATTGCTACTCTTGATCCGTCACCGCGACCACGTCGTTAGCCGGGACGAACTGATCGAGTCGATCTGGGGCGGCCGGATCGTGTCGGAATCGGCGCTGAGCACGCGCATCAACGCCGCGCGTAGCGCCGTGGGTGACAGTGGAACCGAGCAGCGTCTGATCAAAACCCTGCCTCGCAAGGGTTTGCGTTTTGTTGGCGAAGTGCGGGAGGAGCGGAAGCCGTGTGAGGCGACGTCCGCGAGTTTATCAGAACGCCGCGCCGTAGAAACCATCGACGTGCACCAGGCCACTGAAGGCCTGCCCGCGTGGCAAGTGCCGGGCACGGAGATCATCGACGGCCATTCGGAAGCGCTATCCCCCACAATGCCTGCACCGCGCGAGTCGCGCTATTTTTCTGTTCCACGAGTGACCGTAGCAGCCATTGCGGCAATGAGCGTTTTATGTCTCGGGGTTCTGACATGGAGTTACTTCGCGCGATCCGCACAATCCGAACGGACCAGAACGAATATCGAGACAGCAGCAAAGCTGACCCAGATCTCCCAAACCATTAATATAACTTCTCGGGAGGATTATGAAGCCGCCCGCGCGCTCCGGCAATGGGCGGTCGACCTCGATCGTCATAATGCAGCTGCTCTGGCAGATTTGACCTTTGTAATTGTGACCGGTGTGCTGAACCATTGGTCGGATGATGCGATCGCCGACCTTCACGCGGCTGATCTCGCTCTGCAGGATGCCCTCCTGATTGCACCGGGGAGCATGAGAGTGCGCGGCGCCCAGTGTCAGATCCTGCGTGCGATGCGACAGTTCGAAGCTGCCATCAAAGCATGCAGCGAACTCGCTCAGAGCTTCCCCGAATACGTGTATCCCCACAAGGAAATGGGATATGACAAGCTGATGATGGGCCAGCCCGACGAGGCTCTTGCCGAATTCCTCGAAGCCGACCGACTAGCGCCGGATTCGCAGTTGCGCTGGAGCTGGCAGCAGGGAATAGGTTTGGTCTATCTCATGCAGGGGCAGGATCAGAAAGCGATCGAGTGGCTGACGCGCGCAGCGCTTGAGGCGCCGAATGCGGGACACCCTGTGGCTTATCTGGCCTCGGCCTTTGCGTTGGTGGGTCGGGAGCAAGAGGCACGCGAGGCATTGGCTCACTACCTCAAGCTGTGGCCGAATACAACTTTGAAAAGCTTCGGGCCAACGATCGGAACCGCCGCATTCAATAGCAAGATGCAAAGAGTGCTGGAGGGACTGCGACTGGCGGGGCTCCCTGAATGACGCAACGACGAGCACAGCGCGCGACCGAATTGTCCTCCGGGACAGGTCGCTCTCGTGACGTAATTCGCTCCGCTCGTTGCGCCCTGCGCGTTCTGGACCATGCAGCGCCTCGCCGATCTCCTGGACGCGCCGGTCGACCGCCCGATGATCCAGGAAACCACCGCGCTCGGCGCCGTCTATCTGGCGGGGTTCGCGGGCCGGCGTCTATCTCGAGCCGACAAAGTTTGCCGACAACTGGTGGGTTGCGCATCGCATCAAGCCGGCGATGAGCGCGGCCACGCGCGAGGTCCGAAAAGTGCCCCGTGACCAGACATGCGAGCCATCATGTCAAAGGGTCATGGAGACCTCCCGAACCCAAGGGTTTGCTCCCTCATCTTGAGGCTGAACCAGCCAAGCCAACCCAAGCCTCAGCGGAACCCCCCGTGAGCTCCAGGAATATCTGTGCAATGAGCTGTCTGCATGAGGCATTGCAACCACCGATGATCACATTTGTGGCGCGCGAAGTTTATTCCGAATTTCTGCGCCGATCTTAAGGAAATTGGTGTTGTCGAGTATCCGGCAATGAAGCCGGATATGAATGCTCGGGAAGTTGCTCGGTACAGCCGCCATGGCTGCAATTGCCTATGCTTTTGTGCCCGCACATGCCGCACACGTTGGCATTGGATGAAGTAGTGAAAACCTGGCCAGAACCGAAGGGCGGTCGAGGCTATGGCCGACGGTCCCGGCAAGATCATGGCGCAAAGGGAAGTTGCTCAGGCGCAGGGCGCGATGCATCTTGGCAGGACGATGCACGCGGGCAGCCTGACCCAGGCCTCGTACGCCAGCACGATGGCCCCAAGCCCCGGCCGAACCCACACAACAAGCCCCGTTCCAACCGCAATGGGGATGGAAACCGATGCAAGTTGCGCAGTAAGCCCTGGCAGAGGGGCCTGACCGCATGGCGATTGACTAAACCTGCCAGCGGGTTCGCTGCACCTCTCCCGCTTGCCGGGGAGGTTGACGCGCTCGAACGAGCGCGTCGGGTGGGGGAAGGTCTATCCACTCGAGGGAGCGCACTTCCATTGTCGCGACAACTCAAACTGATCTCATCGCCCTCAAACGGTGCCGATTTGGACATTGGCTGAAGTACGCCCAGTCCGCCGTTCGCCCGATGCCGATGCAGCCACAAGTTCAGTCCAGGAAATGCAGCCCCATTGATGCGGCGGATTAGCGACGCAATCCGCCGTTCGCTCTCGGGGCGCAATGCCCTTCGCTTATCGCGCGCCCTACGTCTCCTTCGTCGCCGCCGCGTCCCCGGTCGCTTGCCCACCCTCCTGCTCCTGCACCTCAAGCATCGCCTTCAAGGTGCCGTCGCTGAGATTGCCGGTGGTCGGGTGCGGGCGCCGCTCGGCGGCTTCGACGGGGATCGAATGCTGTGGCAGGGCGGCTGCGCCGCGGGCGGGGGCGGTGTTGGAGACGTCGCTCGCTTCCTCGGTCTCGTCGACATCGCCCGTGCCCTGGGCAAAGCCTATGCTGCGCCGGCGCCGGGTTTCCTTCGGCTTCGGTGGCGCCGGCGTGTAGACGATCGGCGGCAAGATATGGTGGCGCGACACGGGATGCCTCCGTTGTGTCCCCTTGGCGTCTCCTTGGGCCTCCGCCGCATCTAGCGGGTGATTCGTGCCCTTCCGCTACTCACAAATCGTTAATGTGACGGCAGCGCCGGGGCCTAGCCGTTAAAATTAAAAAGCCTAACCGTCGAATTTCACCGCGGTGGTGTTGGCGCCGCTGATCAGCACCGCGACCCGCTCGTCCGCCGCCGGCTGGTATCGGCCGGACAGCAGCGCCGCGAAGGGCGCCGCGGCGCCGGGCTCGGCCACCACGCGCAGCTTGGACCACAACGCCGCCTGCGCCTGCCGGATGGCATCGTCGCTGACCAGTACCACCCGTTCGACATGCGCGCGGGCAATCGGAAACATCAAGGCTCCGACGCGACGCGGCGCCAGGCTGTCGGCGGCGATGCCGTCCGCCGGCGCATCGACCGGCTGGCCTGCCTCGATCGCCGCATGCAAGGTCGGCGACAGCTCCGGCTCTACGGCGATGACGCGCGTCGCCCCGCGATACCACGCGGCAATGCCGCCGATCAGTCCGCCGCCGCCGACCGCGACCAGGAGCGTGTCGATGTCGGGCGCGTCCTGTTCCAGTTCCAACCCGACCGTGCCTTGGCCAAGCAAGGTCTCTTGCTGGTCAAAGGCGTGAACCGGCATGGCGCCGGATTGCGCGACATGGACCTCGCTTGCCGCCAGCGCATCGGCGTAACGCGTGCCTGCGAAGATCAGGCGGGCACCGTAGCCGCGGATACGCTCGGCCTTGGCGGGCGAGGTGACGTCAGGCACGAAAATCGTGGCGGGCACACCCAGCCACTGCGCGGCATAGGCGACGGCCGCGCCATGATTGCCACCGGAAGCCGCCACCACGCCTGCGGCCGGAGTCTCGCGCAGCAGCAGGTTGGCGAACGCGCCGCGCGCCTTGAACGAGCCCGAATGCTGCAGCATCTCCAGCTTGAAGGTCAGCGGGCCCGGCGGCAGGCCGAAGTCGGCCATGTCGGATTTGAGCAGCGGCGTGCGCCGGATATAGCGGCGGATCGCGGCCTCGGTTGCAGCGATCCGTTCGCGGGTGATCTCGGTGTTGCGCTCCATGGCGTTCCTTACGAAAATACCCTCCATCAATAACCTCTCGTGGCGTTGACAGCAATTAGTTAATTGGCAAAATGACTAAATGAAAGTTGCAATAGTGCTGCGCGCTTTGGCCAACGAACGCCGCCTGCAGATCCTGGATTGGCTGCGTGAGCCGAGAAAACATTTTCGCGAGCAGGCCGATGGGGATCTGGTGGAGGACGGCGTTTGCGGCGTGCTGATCGCAGAAAAACTCGGCGTCAGCGCGCCGACGTTGAGCGAGCACATGCGGGTCCTGACCGCCGCAAAACTGGTGCGCGCCAAGCGGATCAAGCAGTGGACCATGTACAAGCGCAATGAAAGCGTGATCGCTTCGGTGAAGCGGGCCATTCAAGAGAGTGTGTGAAAGTCATGTTTCTGATCGGCCAATATGACTCCCCGTTCGTGCGGCGCACGGCGATCGCGATGCGGCTTTATGGCGTTGCCTTCGAGCATCGGCCGTGGTCGACGTTTGGAGAGGGCGACAAGATCGCGCCCTATAATCCGCTGCGGCGGGTGCCGACGCTGGTGCTCGACGATGGCGAGGCGCTGATCGATTCAACCGCGATCCTGGATTATCTCGACGAACTCGTCGGGCCTGCGAACGCGATGATCGCGCCTGATGGTGCCGAGCGCCGGCGGCATTTGCGGATCTGCGCGCTGGCGACCGGGCTCGGCGACAAGTCGGTGAGCCTCGTCTACGAACGTGTGCTGCGCAAGGAGCAATTGAAGCTATGGGTCGAGCGCTGCGAGGCGCAGATTTGCGGCGTGCTCGACGTGCTGGAAAAAGAACGCGCCATGGTCAAGACGCCGTACTGGTTCGGCGAACGCATCGGTCATGCCGACATCGCGGTCGTCTGCGTGCTGCGCTTCACCACGGAAGCACATCCGCACTTGTTCAACGCCGCGCGCTATCCGGCGTTGGCCGCGCACGCCGCCCGTTGCGAAGCGCTGCCGCCCTTCCGCGAGATCGTGCAGCCATTGGCGCCGCCGAGCGGGGATTGATTTCTTACCCTCCCCTGCCAGGGGAGGTAAGCGAACTGATTTGCCCGACGGGCCGTTTTTTGATTCCACTGTCCAGCCCTCTTTGCAACAATACTCTTGTTTTGTTCTACCCCAAATCAGGACTAAAACTATCGCCGTCCCGTCCTCACAACAGGGGCGGCTCGCGATCGTCACGGACGTTGAGGCGGGATGCGCTGGACGCAAGCGGTGTCGCTAGACGAGCGCACTGAAGCATACGGCGAAGTCGTGTGGGCCTGATTGTCCAGTCCCGTTTTGCCGTAATAAACATTGAAAAACGCCACTAATTTCAATCGCTTATCGCTTGTCGCCGGAAACGCGAAGAGCCCAGCTTTTTGGGCTGGGCTCGTAATAGGCTCTTGACCACGCCTTTCCCGGTTTCGGGCCGCTGCGCCGCCCTTAACGCGGGGGCGGCCTTGCGGCGCACGGGAAACGACTGGGTTCATGCCCTGGGTATCACGCCGTCGCGCCGCGCGCGCTTGTCGACACGCCGCTTATCGTGAAGGCGCTAGGAATTGGCTGAGCCAAACTAAACGACGACAGCGGTCGGCCTGTCGGGGCGGCTATCGCAACGCGTTCAACCCATGCCGCCAATGGGGCCAGCGTGACATAGAGGAACAGCGCGGTCATCGCCATCGTTTCAGGCGACGAAGGCGGCGGCCCAAAATTCGCGTAGACCTGCAGCGCGGCGAGGACAGCTACGAAACCCCAATACAGATACTGACCGTTGGCGCTCGTGAATCTGGTCATGCGCGCATATAGCCATGCACCGAGCCCGAGAACGATCAATTCGAGCGGAAAACTGAGCGTGACGTGCCTCCAAAGACCGAAGCCGACCTTTGCCGTGTTGTCGTACAGCGGCAGATCAGGCACGTGCACAATGAGATCAAGAAGCCAATGTGAAAAGGACGCCGCAGCAACGAGAAAGATCGTCATCGCGCGGTCGCCGGAAGTAAACATCGCTACTATCACACCGCGGACTAACGAAATGGCGATCGATCCAGGCAAACCGTGGGTATAGGGCATGTAGAGATCATATGCGTTGGCCTCCGTGAAACCCGGGACGATGTGGAGTTTCTCGATACCTGAGACACCAAGATAGACCAGACGACGTCCATCCATTGCACAGCAAGAAACCACACCCAGAGCGGCACACGAGGCCCGACGGATTTGACGGCATATGAGACTCCGTAGTGACCAACGAACATGCCGCGCGGCTCCACTTGGAATGCTCACAGAGTGTAGCAGCCAAAGGCAGCATGACAACGGGGCACCATGTCTGGGTCAATCGCGTCACTTTAGTCGTCGGCCGGCAGCTTCCGGTCTACCCCGATCAACGGACATCGTCGGCGCCAGTCGGCATGTCTCAAACGTGCCAATGCACGAAGTCGCTGCGCTCCAGCCCGCTGCGCGGGAGCAAGAGCCGAGAGGCCGGTAGCCAGGTGAGAGGACAGCGATGGCGAGGTGGCAAGGTCAACACGATCAGCTCATGTATTGTCGGCGTGCAACGCATGATCAAGAACAGCTAGGATCATCTGGCAGGCCGGCACCCTGATGCGGCGAGTCACATCGACCCCGCCATCACGCAATGACAAAGTTGTCTTGACGAATAGCGCAAACCAAGTTTGCTTGAATGTGCCGTGGATATTTCTACTCGCAAGAAATTGATCCGCACCATGCCACCGAACACCGATCGACCGATCAATCGCGCAATGGTTGTGGGATGTGCTGTTTCTGCCACGCGCAACCATTTGAAATTACACGAGCCAAAAACATTAAAAATCCACTTGTGCAACGTTCATGCCAAAACGCGGAAGTTGTGGAAGCATTCTGCTCGCGCCGCGTCCACCATCGAGATCGCCACCAACATACGATCCCCATAGCACTCGCTGCACTGCCGGGTGCCACACTCCCGCGACTTCGTGCATTGGCGCTTTTCGGACGCCGGCCGCCGCAGCGCGTGGATAGCCTCCTCATGCCGGCGTCCGAAAACCTGCACAACTGCGGTCATCGCGTCCCCTTCGCGAGGGCGCGCAAGCAGTGTAGCCTCACGATTGCGGGCAATTTGCTCGATCACGGTCAGGAGATATATCCAGGGGAAACACCATGCAGATCACGCGACGCAATGTTCTTGGAGCGGGTGCGACTGCCGCCGCGGCGGCGCTGACGCCGAAAGTCGCATTAGCCGGCTGGGAGCCGACCGAGCGCTATCCAGACCCGGCCATCAAGCTCATCGACCCTAGTTTTGTGAAATATCGCGTTTTCAACGCCAGCGTCGAACGCCTTTTCACCGGAGCGCGCTGGAGCGAGGGGCCGGTATGGTTCGGCGACGCTCGCTGCCTGCTGTGGAGCGACATTCCGAACAACCGTATCCTGCGGTGGGACGAGGAGACCGGCCGCACCTCCGTGTTCCGCAAGCCGTCGAACTACTCCAACGGCAACACCCGCGACCGCCAGGGCCGCCTCGTCACCTGCGAGCACGACGCCCGGCGCGTGACGCGCACCGAATATGACGGCACCGTCACGGTGCTGATGGACAAGTTCGACGGCAAGCTGCTCAATTCGCCCAACGACGTCGTGGTCCAATCTGACGGTTCGATCTGGTTCTCCGATCCGCTGTTCGGCATTCTCGGCAATCACGAGGGGCACGTCGCGACGCCCGAACTGCCGACCAATGTCTACCGTCTCGATCCGAGGAGTGGACAGGCCACCGTCGTGATTGGCGATGTCGTGCCGAACGGACTGTGCTTCTCACCCGACGAAAAGAAGATGTATATCGCCGACTTCCATCCTTTCCCACGTGTCATTCGGGTCTACGACGTCATCGACGACGGCACCAAGCTTGCCAACGGCAAGGAGTTCGTGACCTGCACGCTTACAGAGAGGCCGGACGGCTTCCGCTGCGACACCGACGGCAACTTGTGGTGCGGCTGGAGTTCGGCGCTAAGCCCGCCGGCACCCCAACCGACGACGGACGCGGACGGCGTGACGGTGTTCAATCCGGAAGGCAAGCGGATCGGCTTCATCGCGCTTCCCGAAAGTTGCGCCAATGTCTGCTTCGGCGGCATCAAGCGTAATCGCCTGTTCATGGCGGCGAGTCACTCGCTCTATTCGCTATATGTGGGCACACAAGGCGCCATCGGGGGCTAAAAGGCATCACCTGGAGCATCCTTTGATTTTGAGGGATCAATGACAGCTCTGGGTCAATCGCGTCACTTTAGTCGTCGGCCGATCACTTCCGGTCTACCCCGATCAACGGACATCGTCGGCGCCAGTCGGCATGTCGGGTTGGTGCCAGTGCACGAAGTCGCTGCGCTCCAGCCCGCTGCGCGGGAGCAAGAGCCGAGAGGCCGGTAGCCAGGTCAGAGGACAGCGATGGCGAGGTGGCAAGGTCAACACGATCAGCTCATGTATTGTCGGCGTGCAACGCATGATCAAGAACAGCAAGGATCATCTGGCAGGCCGGCACCCTGATGCGGCGAGTCACATCGACCCCGCCATCACGCAATGACAAAGTTGTCTTGACGAATAGCGCAAACCAAGTTTGCTTGAATGTGCCGTGGATATTTCTCCTCGCAAGAAATTGATCCGCACCATGCCACCGAACACCGATCGACCGATCAATCGCGCAATGGTTGTGGGATGTGCTGTTTCTGCCACGCGCAACCATTTGAAATTACACGAGCCAAAAACATTAAAAATCCACTTGTGCAACGTTCATGCCAAAGCGCGGAAGTTGTGGAAGCATTCTGCTCGCGCCGCGTCCACCATCGAGATCGCCGCCAACATACGATCCCCATAGCACTCGCTGCACTGCCGGGTGCCACACTCCCGCGACTTCGTGCATTGGCGCTTTTCGGACGCCGGCCGCCGCAGCGCGTGGATAGCCTCCTCATGCCGGCGTCCGAAAACCTGCACATCTCCGGACTCATGCATTGCAGCGAATTGCGTCCTATTCGATGATCTCGTCGGCCCGCTGCAGAGATCGTGGGCGTTAGGCGCAGCGTCTTGGCAGGCTTGAGACCCGCTCGAGCCTGCTTGGCTGATAGACGGTCAGGTCGCTGCGCCGCGCTCCTTTTAGGATTGCTGTCGATGTAGGTTGCAGTGCCTCGATGCCCGATTACGCCTTGCCCAGCTCGGGCGCCGCCGCGGTGACCATTTCGAGCTGGCCGACGGTCTCCTTGCCGAACAGCAATGGAATGCAGGCGCCGACTGTCACCACCGCCGCTACCGTCCCGAAGAATATGGTGGGGGAGCCGGTGTACGGTTCCAACAGGTACGGCACCAGGACGCCGGAAAAAATTCGCCCGGTCGCTTCTCCGAAAAAGTGCCCGCGTCCGCGCAGCGGGGTCGGAAACTGCTCGGAGAGATAGACGCGCACCGCCGTGAAGGAGGACAGCACGGTCAGTCCGGTAATGATCACTCCGGCACTCATCGCGACCGTCGCGTAGTCCCCGGTCCGATGCGCCAGCGCCATCAGCGCCAGGCCGGGAATCGCGCCGGCGAAACAATAGGTGATCGTCCATCGCCGCCCGATGATCTCCATGATGAACCCGGTGAAGGCCTTGCCCGGGATGGTCACCATGAACAGCAGCGTGCTGAGCCCGAAGCTGAGGGTCACCGCGGCGCCTTGGTCGATCAGCGCTTTCGGCAACAGGATAGCTGAGCAATAATAGGCGGTGCCCGCCGCGGCGAAGCAGGCGGTGCCGATGAGGGTCCAGCGCAGCTGGCCGGGACCGAACAACGCCTTGATCGGCGGCAGCGCCTCACGCGCCGTTTCCCGGCCGGTCCCCAGCGCGGCGATCGTCAGGGGCGGGATGCGGCCGCCGCTGCGGGCGATCATGCTGTTGACGGCGTCGACTGCCGCCTTTGGATTGCCCCGGCTCAAATGCCAGCGCGGGCTTTCCGGCAGACCGAAGTGCAACAGCAACGGCACGACACCGAGCGCGAGGCCGCCCGGCAGCGCTATCAGGCGGAAGCCCTCCGGATTGCCGGCGAGAACGAAGCCGACAAAGGGCAGCAGCGTGAAAGCGCTCGCCAGCATGACCTCGTATATCGCGCCGTAAGTGCGGCGGTGTTGGGCCGGCATCAGTTCGGCGGCGATCGGGAACGGCGCCGCCACGGCAAATCCCGCGCCGAAACCGGTCAGCAGGCGGATGACGAGCAGTTGCGTGCCAGTTTGCGTCAGCGGTATCAGCAAGGTGAGGAACGTGCTGGAAATAACACCGATCTGCATCACGGTCTTGCGGCTGAGGCGGTCGGAAATCGACCCGGCCGTGAAGGCGCCGAGCACGAGGAAGAGAATCGGCGCGACCGCGAGCCAACGAATCTGCTCGGGGGTCAGATGCAGCGGCTCCTTGGCTAGCACGAGCAGCGAGCCGGTGAGCGCCAGGTCGTAGCCCTCGACGAAGCCGACCACCCCGAGCACCAGGATGATCTGCACGTGATAGATGCTGAACGGAATGCTGTCGAGCTTTCGTCCGAGCAAAAGGCTGGCTGAAGCGCCCGAGCCGACGAGCGAAACGTTTTCCATCATGGTGTCCTCCCAGATGGCCAACGAGCAGCGGAAATAAGTGCAGACCGCAGCGAATTTGTTATCGCCTATGAATGTGAGTATGTTCCGGCTGCCGTGAGGTTCAAATATCAACTCAAGGCGCAGGAGCCCGCTGCATTGCAGGATTTCGATCCGGCGGATGTCGGCTCCGGGTCAATCGCATCGGCTGACGGTCTGCCCGCGACTTCCGGTCTTCCTCTGGAAACGGACATGGTCAACGGATGGTGTCCGTCGTTGTGGCGCCGACACGGTTGCGTCGGGTGCCGTAACGCGCGGGCAGTGACGGCCTGACCGCTCCATCGTCGCTTCCGCGCGGGTCCTTTGGGACCGACAGAAAAGTGCGGGGCCGGTTTCAGGCGGCGGTCACGCCCTTTACGCGGGGCCGGCCCGGGCCTCGGCGGCGGCGGTGCTGAGAATTTTCAACCTGCTCCTGCCACGCGATGATCTGGTCCTCGTACCACACGCGCCGGTTCTCGCTGATGTGGATCGGCTGCGGAAACTGCTTCAGGCTAACCATCCGCAGCAGCGTCGACCGCGCAATCGGCACCTTTCTGACGATGGGTTTTGTCGTCGGAGGCGCTCCGGGCGCGGGCGGCCGTGATGCGTGAACAGACAGACTTCTTTCGAAGTCCGGTAGGCGGCTGCAGAAAACAGGTCTCGATCGCCGACGGCTGTCGCCGCAGCTATCCGCTTCCTGTCGAGGTCAACCTTCCTAGCCTTGCCTTGAGTGCGCTATGCGGATTCGGCAGACCGTTCTAATTATTCCGTTTTGATTGAAGCGCGCCGCAGAGTTGATGATGGGGTTTCGCCGAAGATGGCGCGGTAGGCCACGGCGAAGCGCCCGAGCTCGGCCCCGAGACCGGTTCGGGTCCTTCGCGACCGGGTCGAGCCAGCAGCAATGCCGGCCATGTCCGCTATGCTGCCGAAAGCGGAAGTAATTCAGGACATTAGCGACTCCGCTGCGTGCGATTGCGCGGCAACCGATGATGGCGCTACGGTCGGATGCGTCGCTGCAAGGTCCGGGACGGCAACAACTCGCCGAACAACCGTCGATAAGCGCCAGCAAATCTGCCGAGTTCGAGAAAGCCATGTTCGACTGCAATCTCCTTGACCGTCGTGGCAGGGCCGCCCATCAACAGCGCGGTGTGCACGTCGCCGAGTTGCTTGCGGCGAAGGAAGGTGATCGGCGGCATGCCAACTACGCCCAAGAAGGCGCGGTGCAACGCGCCCAGCAGGCGCAAGGCGAACTGGAGCGGACCCAGCAGCTGGAAAACCGCATCCGGCTATTGCCGAGCCTGCGCGCGATCAGCGAAATGGAAACCGCCATCGTCTGGCCAGCCGAATATCTGGGCCGGCGTCCCGATCTGCTGCGCGCCGTCAACGCGGTCGCGTTCGCCCATTCGCTCGACCGCGATAGCGGCTGGGTGGCGGCCAAGCGCGGCGGCTATGGCGACACGTGGCGGCAGCGCCACGACGCCGGCTGCGCGATCATCGCGCAAGGCCTGCGCGGTTGCCGCGTGCCGGTGTTTTAGGGCGCTTACTCATAAATCGAGCTTGATCGATGTCCGCTATGCCCCGATAGCGACGAAATTCCGCATCGTACCGAAATGACGCGATGTCACAACGCACGAAGTCGCAGCGCTCCAGCCCGCTGCGCGGGAGCAAGAGCCGAGAGGCCGGTAGCCAGGTCAGAGGACAGCGATGGCGAGGTGGCAAGGTCAACACGATCAGCTCATGTATTGTCGGCGTGCAACGCATGATCAAGAACAGCAAGGATCATCTGGCAGGCCGGCACCCTGATGCGGCGAGTCACATCGACCCCGCCATCACGCAATGACAAAGTTGTCTTGACGAATAGCGCAAACCAAGTTTGCTTGAATGTGCCGTGGATATTTCTACTCGCAAGAAATTGATCCGCACCATGCCACCGAACACCGATCGACCGATCAATCGCGCAATGGTTGTGGGATGTGCTGTTTCTGCCACGCGCAACCATTTGAAATTACACAAGCCAAGAACATTAAAAATCCACTTGTGCAACGTTCATGCATTCTGCTCGCGCCGCGTCCACCATCGAGATCGCCACCAACATACGATCCCCATAGCACTCGCTGCACTGCCGGGTGCCACACTCCCGCGACTTCGTGCATTGGCGCTTTTCGGACGCCGGCCGCCGCAGCGCGTGGATAGCCTCCTCATGCCGGCGTCCGAAAACCTGCACAGAACCGGACGTCACGCAATCCTTTGTCGCCGGCTCATGGACCCGCTCAATTATTTGCCGGTGCCGGTCACGTTGGTCTGGTCGCGCAACGCTGCCTACTGCCGAAATCGGGCGCGTACAGTTGTTTTCGACATGCCATGCGCTGCTTGGTAGCGGGCGTCTGTACTCGTGCACCACTTCGGCAAAAATCGCGCACCAGCCGCGGCCGAATGCCGCAAACCACGACATGCTATCCTTGAAACGTTGGGATAACGTTCCTTCGCCCTAGTCTAAAAATTCGGCTGGCGCCAACCACACAGTCGGTGGAGCCCATGCAGCAGATTGCGGAGTGGCTCGAGAAGCTTGGGCTTGGGCAATACGCGCAGCGCTTTGCCGAGAACGACATTGATCCAAGCGTTCTGCGCGATCTGACCGACCATGACCTCGAAAAAATCGGTGTCTCGCTCGGCCATCGCAGGAGGATATTGCGCGCGATTGCGGAGCTCGACGAGGCCGGATCGAAATCCGCGCCTGCTCCTCGGACCGAGGCCGAGAGACGTCATCTCACGCTAATGTTCGCTGATCTTGTTGGTTCGACAGCGCTCTCGACAAGACTCGACCCTGAGGACTTGCGGGAAATCATGGGCGCGTACCATCGCTGCTGCGCCGAGCAAATCGAGAAGTTTGGCGGTTTCGTTGCCAGATACATGGGCGACGGCGTGCTCGCATATTTCGGCTATCCGCGGGCGGATGAAGACGATGCTGAGCGCGCGGTATGCGCCGGGCTGGCATTGGTCGCGGCCGTGGCAGGACTCGATGCCGGCCCGGAGGCAAGATTGCGAGTGCGAGTTGGCATTGCCACTGGCTTGGTGATCGTCGGTGATCTCATTGGGGAGGGCGCGTCGCAGGAACATGGGGTGGTCGGTGAGACCGCCAATCTGGCCTCGCGGCTTCAGGCGCTGGCCGAGCCGAATACGGTGGTCATCGACGGCAGCACCCGCCGCCTCGTCGGTGGACTCTTCGAGTATCTCGCTCTCGGGAGCATGTCCATCACAGGCTTCAGCGACCCGGTGCCGGTCTGGCGAGTCGTTGGTGCGAGCGCGGTCGATAGCCGCTTCGAGGCCTTGCGCGTAGCCAGAACTCCACTGCTCGGCCGCGATGAGGAGATCGAGCTGCTTATGCGCCGCTGGCAGCAAATAAAACGCGGCGATGGCTCGGTCGTGCTGATATCGGGTGAGGCCGGCATCGGCAAATCGCGCCTCGCCGAGACCACGCTGGAGCGGCTGAGCGATGATCCACACATCCGCTTGCGCCGCTTCTGCTCGCCGCACCACGAGGACAGCGCGCTTTTCCCGTCCATCTCACAGCTCGAGCGGGCAGCGGGATTCCGGCGTGACGATACGGACCAGCAACGGTTGGACAAGCTCGAGGCGTTGCTCGCGGAGGCAAACGCTGACCTCAGCGAGGCCGTCCCTCTGATCGCGGACCTGCTGTCCGTGCCGATCGGCAATCGCTATCCACCGCTCAGCCTCACCCCGCAGAAACGCAAGGAGAAGACGCTTGGGGCCCTCCTGGCCCAGCTCGAGGGACTGGCGGCGCGCCGGCCCGTGCTGATGGTGTTCGAGGATGTGCACTGGATCGACCCCACCTCGCTCGACTTGTTGGACCGCATCGTCGACCGGGTAGCCACCCTCCGGGTCTTGCTGATCGTCACTTTCCGGCCAGAGTTCGCGCCGGCCTGGATCGGGCGCTCGCACGTGACATTGATCAGCCTCAGTCGTCTGCCGCGTCGACAGCGCGCCGAGATGATCATGCGGGTGACCGGCGGCAAGGCGTTGCCCCACGAGATCGCCGAACAGATTATCGATCGGACCGATGGCATACCGCTGTTCATCGAGGAATTGACCAAGACGGTGATCGAGAGCGGCATGCTGACCGACGCGGGCGACCGCTTTGATGCGCGGGGGCCCGTGCCTCGGCTTGCCATCCCTACCTCGCTCCAAGCCTCGCTCCTGGCACGGCTCGATCGCTTGGCCCCCGTGCGCGAGATGGCGCAGATCGGAGCGGCACTCGGGCGGTCGTTCTCGCATGAGCTGATCAGCGCCGTCGCGGCCATGCCGCAGCAACAGGTGGACGGGGCCTTGGCGCAGCTCGTAGGCGCCGAATTGGTCTTCCAGCGGGGCACCCCGCCCGATGCAGAGTACACCTTCAAGCACGCGCTGGTGCAGGACGCAGCCTATAGCACCATGCTGCGCGGTCGACGCCAGCAGATCCATGTCCGCATTGCGACGACGCTGGAGAGCCAGTTCCCTGAAATCGTGACCGCTCAGCCGCAACTCATGGCCCACCACTGTGCCGAGGCCGGTCTCAACGAGAAGGCGGTCGGCTACCGGCTTAAGGCCGGCCAGCAGGCGGTCGCGCGGTCTGCGATGACGGAAGCGGTGGCGCAGTTGCAGAGGGGTCTGGAATTGCTGGCGAACATGCCCGAGGAGTCCCGGCCGGTGCAGCACGAGCTCGACCTGCTAATTGCGCTCGGGCGGGCCCTGATGGCAGCTAGTGGGTATTCGGCGCCGGTGGTGGCCGACACCCTCGACAGGGCGCGAGCGCTCGCTGAGCGGTTCGATCGACAGGATCGTCTCGCTCCGCTGCTCTATTTCCAATGGGGTTTCCATATGGTTCGGGCCGAGCACGAGCTGGCGGTGTCCCTTGCCGAGCAGATGGAGAGATTGGGCGAGACAAGAAAAGATCAAGCCACTCTGCTGCTGGGTCACTATGTCCACGGCGCCAGTTGCTACTTTCGCGGGGAGTTTGCGACAGCGCGCGCCCTTCTCGAGCTGTTTGATGGTTTGAGCGATCCGGCCGCTCGCGCGATTTGCGCCGCCATAGCGGTGGCCGATCCGCACGCGGCGAGCCTGGGTCACTTGGCGTTGACATTGGCGCTTCTGGGCCACATCGATCAGGGACGCGCGCGCGTCGACGAGGCCTTGTCGGAAGCCCGCGGGCTCGACCATCCGTTCACGGTCGCCTTTGTGTTGAGCAAGGTGTGTGCGGTGGAGGCGGCCGCCGGCTTGCCGCATGACGCACGGCGGCACGCGGAGGAGCTGGTGGCTCTCTCGAACGAGCACGGTTTTCCGCTGTGGTTGGGCGTCGGACTTCTTCAGCATGGTCGGTCATTGACAGCACTTGGACAGGCGCAGGATGGCCTCGCGGCGCTCGCGAGGGGGCTCTCGGTGCTTCGTGCTGCCGGAGCCGTCGTGCACACGCCGCGCGCGCTCTGCTTTCTCGCCGAGGCTCACGCCAAGGTCGGGCATCTGCAGGAGGGGCAGAAGTGCCTCGTCGAGGCTGCGCAGCTGATCGAAACGACCCAAGAGCGGTGCGGTGAGGTCGAACTGCATCGACTTCGAGGCGATATGATGAATGCGCGAGGCGACTACGGAGCTGCGGAGCAGAATTATCATCGAGCGCTCGCTGTGGCGAAGCGCCAGAGCGCGAAGATGTTTGGGCTGCGCGCTGCGACCAGCCTCGCCCACCTGTGGAGCGACCAAGGCAAGTGCACGGAAGCTCACGACCTTCTCGCGCTGGTGTATGGCTCGTTCACCGAAGGCTTCGACACGCCAGTCCTGCGGGACGCCAAGGCGCTGCTCGACCGGCTGGCCTGATGCAGTTCACCTCTTGCGTGGCGGGATAGCTGCTCGTCGCCGCCGGCGCAGGTGGTTTAGAACCGCACGTTTTTTCAACGATGTCCGGTCAAGGTCATTCGCGACCGGGTCGAGCCAGCAGTAATGCCGGCCATGTCCGCTATGCTGCCGAAAGCGGAAGTAATTCAGGACATTGGCGACTCCGCTGCGTGCGATTGCGCGGCAACCGATAATGGCGCTACGCTCGGATGCGTCGCTGCAAGGTCCGGACGGCAACTCGGCGGAACAACCGTCGATAAGCGCCAGCAAATCTGCCGAGTTCGAGAAAGCCCGCGAAATCCGCAGGCTGGCGAACACCACCGAGATGACGCTGCACGAAATTTCCGAAGTGGTCGGCGTGCACAACATCGGTGCGTCTCCGAAGTGTTGAACGGCAAACGCTAGGCCCGACGCGAGAACAGCGCCGCAATCATCGAAGCCCAGTGAAGCCCGTAGCAGCAGACCAACCAGATCACTGAAAATCGGCCGCCACGCCGCAGCGACTCGGATGGCCGCTCACCGAACATCCGGCGATACGCGGTAGCGAACCTGCTTAGATCAGCGAAGCCATGCTCTATCGCGATCTCCTTGACCGTCGCGATGCGCTCGCGATCCGACAGCGCCTCATGCACGTCGCAGAGTCGCTTGCGCCGCGCGAAAGCGATAGGCGGGAAGCCGAGCACGTTTATGAAGGCGCGGTGCAGCGCTCGACGTCCCACATTGAACGTGCTGCAGAGTTCGGAAACGTAGACGGGCCGGTTGCCTGCCTCAATCAGGTAGCGCTCGACGTCCCACACCAGCGCCGCGTATGACCTCGGTTGTCGCCCTTGGTAGCGGACGACATTGCGGATCGGCGCAGTCACCAGCTCCAAGATGTTGCGCTTGTAAAAATCGAAGGTGCCATCCGGCAGGCTTGGCCCTTGCTCAGCAAGCGCCGTTGTCAGTGTCGACAAATTCCTGATCTGGTCGGCAGAGGTTGCTGGATCGGTATTTCGCAGGACTCCCGACCGCAGCAACTCCAGACGGTCCCTTGCGCCTGGCTGGCTGGCGAGAAAAGCCTCCAGCTCTTGGGGTGAAACAAGCGCCGACGAGAATTTGGTCGCGTCCTGATAGACGCTGTAGCGTTCCTGGCCGGGAGCCACCATCAGAAAATCACTGGACTCGACTTCCTGCTGCCACGCCGTCGCCTCGCCGTCGGTCGCCAGCACCATCCCGAGCATGAAGCGGCGCTGGCTCGTCACACCGCGCAAGCGTGCGCCGCGCGAGAAGTTGCCGCTCGAAATGCCGAATGATGGGCCGTCGCCTTGCGTAAACAACCACGGCCTGTGGTTATGGGTCCCGGCTTTCGCCGGGACGACGTGTGGAGAGAGCGTGGGGACAACCCAAAATGGGATCTCAACCCGTCGCCGCCTTCTTGCGCCAGGCGAGATGCACGGCGCAGGTGCACCCCTGCGGATGCGACGCGACGTCATTGGCGGGCGTCGCGGCCGCTGGCGCGAGCTTCGGCATCGCATCTTTCACCGCGCGCGCCCCGCTCGGCTGATCCTGCGCCGGGATATAGTTCAGCACCGGCGCGAGCCAGCGTTCGGTTTCCTTGACGCTCATGCCCTTGCGCGCGGCGTAGTCCTCGACCTGGTCGCGCTCGATCTTGCCGACGCCGAAATAGTAGCTTTCGGCGTTGCCGAAATAGAGCCCCGACACCGACGAGCCCGGCCACATCGCAAAGCTCTCGGTGAGCTTCACGCCGGAATTTTTTTCGGCGTCGAGCAGCGCAAACAGTGTCTTCTTCTCGGTATGATCGGGCTGCGCGGGATAGCCGGGCGCGGGACGGATACCCTGATATTTTTCCAGGATCAGATCCGCAGCCGACAATGCCTCGTCCGGCGCGTAGCCCCAGAACTCGCGGCGTACGCGCGCATGCATGCGCTCGGCAAACGCCTCGGCCAGCCGATCGGCGAGCGCCTTGCACAGGATCGAGGAATAATCGTCATTGGCGTTCTTGAAACGGTCGGCGACGATGTCCTCGCCAATCCCAGCGGTGACCACGAAGCCGCCGATATAATCCGCTACCTTAGAAGCCGCGGGCGCGATGAAATCCGACAGCGCCGCGTTGTAGCGGCCTTCGCGCTTCTCCAATTGCTGGCGCAGCGTGTGCAAGGTCGCGATCTTTTGCTTACGGCTCTCATCGGCATAGACCGCGATGTCGTCGCCTTTGGCATTCGCCGGCCAGAAGCCAATGATCGCGCGCGCGGTGAACCATTTCTCCTTGACGATGCGGTCCAGCATTTTTCGCGCATCGTCATAGAGCGAACGCGCGGCATCGCCGACCTTGGGATCGTTGAGAATGGCCGGATAGCGCCCAGTCAATTCCCAGGTCTGGAAAAACGGCGTCCAGTCGATGTACTCGACAAGCTCGGCGAGATCGTAGTTGTCAAAGCTCTTGATGCCGAGAAACGCGGGCTTCTTCGGCGGCGCCTTGGCAAAATCGATTTGCACCGCGTTGGCGCGGGCGTCGGCCAACTTCAACCGCTTCTTGTCGGCCTGCGCGCGGAAATGCGCCGCGGCGATTTTGGCGTATTCGGCACGCACGTCCGTGGCATAGGCCTCGCGCTTCTCCACCGACAACAGCGAGGAGGCGACGCCGACCGCGCGGCTGGCGTCATTGACATGCACCACCGGGCCGCTGCGGTAGTTGGGGTCGATCTTCACCGCGGTATGGACGCGGCTCGTGGTGGCGCCGCCGATCAGGAGCGGTACCTTCAGGCCCTGGCGCTCCATTTCGCCGGCCAAGAAACTCATCTCGTCGAGCGAGGGCGTGATCAGGCCGGACAGGCCGACGATGTCGGCGCCCTCGGCCTTCGCGGTCTCGATGATCTTGGCGGCGGGCACCATGACGCCGAGGTCGATGACTTCAAAATTGTTACATTGCAGCACGATGCCGACGATGTTCTTGCCGATGTCGTGCACGTCGCCCTTCACGGTCGCGAGCACGATCTTGCCGGCGGAAGAGCGACCGTCACCGGCGATACCGTTCGCCAGATTGCGCGCCTTTTCCTCTTCCATGAACGGCATCAGATAGGCGACCGCCTGCTTCATCACCCGCGCCGACTTAACGACCTGCGGCAGGAACATCTTGCCGTCGCCGAAGAGATCGCCGACCACGTTCATGCCGGCCATCAGCGGGCCCTCGATGACGTCGAGCGGACGGGTGGCGTTCTGGCGCGCGGCTTCGGTGTCTGCCTCGATGTATTCGGTGATGCCGCGCACCAGCGCGTGGCTCAGCCGCTTGTCGACCGGCCATTCGCGCCAGGCGAGATCGGTCTCTTTCGCCTGCTTCTCCTTGCCGCGGAATTTTTCCGCGAGCGCCAGCAGCCGCTCGGAAGCGCTCGCGTCGCGGTTGAGGATGACGTCCTCGCACACCTGCCGCAGCTCGGGGTCGATGTCGTCATAGACCATCATCTGGCCGGCATTGACGATGCCCATATCCATGCCGGCCTTGATGGCATGATAGAGGAACACCGAATGCATGGCCTCGCGCACCGGCTCGTTGCCGCGGAACGAGAACGAGAGATTGGAGACGCCGCCGGAGACATGTGCGCCGGGCAGGTTCTGGCGGATCCAGCGCGTCGCCTCGATGAAATCGACGCCGTAATTGTTGTGCTCCTCGAGCCCCGTCGCTATCGCAAAAATGTTGGGGTCGAAGATGATGTCTTCGGGTGGGAAATCGAGGCGGCTGACCAGGATATCGTAGGCGCGTTGGCAGATCGCGGTTTTCCGCGCAAAAGTGTCGGCTTGGCCGGCCTCGTCGAACGCCATCACCACGACCGCCGCGCCATGGCGCCGCGCGATCGTGGCTTCGTGGATGAATTTCTGCTCGCCCTCTTTCATCGAGATCGAGTTCACCACCGGCTTGCCCTGCACGCATTTCAGGCCGGCTTCGATCACGGCGAATTTCGACGAATCGATCATGACCGGCACGCGGGCGATGTCGGGCTCGGCGGCGACGAGGTTGAGGAAGGTCCGCATCGCCGCTTCCGAATCGAGCAGGCCCTCGTCCATGTTGACGTCGACCACCTGCGCGCCGTTCGCGACCTGGTCGCGCGCCACCTGCAGGGCTGCGGTGTAATCGCCCGCGGTGATCAGTTTTCTGAATTTCGCCGAGCCGGTGACGTTGGTACGCTCGCCGACATTGACGAAGGGGATCGCGGGCGTGAGCTCGAACGGCTCGAGCCCCGACAGCCGCAGCCGCGGCTCGATTGTCGGCACCATGCGCGGCTTGTGCGGTGCGACCGCGGCCGCGATTGCCGCGATATGTTCCGGCGTGGTGCCGCAGCAGCCGCCGACGATGTTGACCAAACCGGCCTTGGCGAACTCGCCGATCAGGCGGGCCATATATTCCGGGGTCTCGTCGTACTGGCCGAATTCGTTGGGCAGGCCGGCGTTGGGATAGGCGCACACCAGTGCATCGGCGACGCGGCCGATATCGGCAATGTGGGCGCGCAGATCTTCCGCGCCGAGCGCGCAGTTGAAGCCGATGGTGATGGGTTTGGCATGCCTCACCGAATACCAGAACGCCTCTGGGAGTTGCCCGGACAACAGACGGCCCGACTTGTCGGTGATGGTGCCGGAGACCATCACGGGCACGTCGATGCCGCGCGTTTGGGTGATCTCGGCGATCGCGTAGAGCGCCGCCTTGGCATTCAGCGTGTCGAAGATGGTCTCGACCAAGAGCAGATCGGCGCCGCCGTCGAGCAGGCCGTTGACCTGCTCGCCATAGGCCTGCCGCAGATCGTCGAAAGTCACGGCGCGATAGCCGGGATTCGAGACGTCGGGCGAGATCGAGGCGGTGCGGTTGGTGGGCCCGAGCGCGCCCGCGACGAAGCGTTCCTTGCCGTCCTCGGCGCTGACCCGTTCGGCCGCCGCGCGCGCGAGTTTTGCGCCGTCGCGGTTGAGTTCATAGGCGAGGTCCGACATCTCGTAGTCGGCTTGCGCGATCGAGGTCGAGGAAAACGTGTTGGTGGCGACGATGTCGGCGCCGGCGCGCAAGTAGTCGGCGTGGATGTCCTCGATCGCCTGCGGCTGGGTCAGGATCAGCAGGTCGTTGTTGCCGCGAACGTCGCGGTGGAAGTCTGCAAAGCGCTCGCCGCGGAACGCCGCCTCGTCATATTGCAGGCCCTGGATCATGGTGCCCATGGCGCCGTCGAGCACCAGGATGCGCTCGCGGGCAGCGGCAAGCAGCGCAGTTCGCTTGGGAGAAACGGGTATGGACATTCAGGCAGCTTTCTGCGCGCCGCCCGGGCGAATGCCGAGCAGATGGCTGATCGCGAACACGAGATCGGCGCGGTTCATGGTGTAAAAATGGAAGGTATCGACGCCATGTTTTGCAAGTTTCTGCACCTGCCCGGCCGCAACGGTCGCTGCGACCAGCCTGCGGGTTTCGGCGTCGTCGTCGAGGCCCTCGAATTTTTGCGCGAGCCACTCCGGCACGGTGGTGCCGGCGCGGGTCACGAAGGCTCTCGCCTGCTTGAAATTGTGCATCGGCATGATGCCGGGCACGATCGGGATCGCGATACCGCGAGCGCGGACGCGGTCGAGGTAGCGGAAGTAGAGGTCGTTGTCGAAGAAGACCTGGGTGATGGCCCGCGTCGCACCGGCATCGACCTTGGCCTTGAGGACATCGATGTCGGCATCGAAGTCGCGGCTCTCGGGATGCTTCTCCGGATAGGCGGACACCGAAACGTCAATGTCGGGATAGCGCCTCTTGATGCTGGCGACGAGCTCGGGCGAAGTCTGGTAGCCGTCCGGGTGGGTCGAGAAAGCCGTGCCGATGCCGCCAGGCGGATCGCCGCGCAGTGCCACGATGTGGCGGACACCGATATCGTGATAGCGGCCGACGATGTCGTCGATCTCGCCGCGCGCCGCGCCGACGCAGGTGAGGTGGGCGGCCGGTGTCAGCTCGGTCTCGGCCAGCATCCGGGCGATGGTTGCGTGCGTTCGCTCGCGGGTCGATCCGCCCGCGCCATAGGTCACCGAGACGAAATTAGGCTTTAGCGGCGCCAGCCGCTTGATGGTGTCCCACAGGCTCCGCTCCATCTCCTCGCTCTTCGGCGGGAAGAACTCGAAGGAAATGGCCGGCGATTTCAGTGCGTGGTGCCCGTCGGGGGCCGTCACGTCGGTCATGGCGCCATTCACTCCAGTCTAACGGTTCTCGAAAGGGTCGAGTTTAGCCCTCAAACGGCTAAAATAGGCCAAACAGATCGGATCAAACAGCCCATCGATGTTGGGAAATTGCCCAATATAGCCATTGAAATACGGAATATGGGGTAGAATATACGCTCGGTGGGCAGCTTCAGATTGGCATAAAAGACCGTAAAAAAAGGATATCGGAAGTTTCTCAGATCGTGGGCAGAATGGAAACGATGACAAAAATCATTCAGGTATCCCACCTCGATATATCCTGTGTTGCGGGTAAAATGCTCCGGCCGGCCCACCCAGGGGTCCGTTGTAAGCCCGCCATCGCGCATTAGCTTAGTCTGTATGATCCCGCTCTCGGTCCTTGATCTCTCCGTCGTTACCACCGCCACGCGGCCGGCGGCGGCGCTGCGCAACAGCATCGATCTGGCGCGCCACGTCGATGACCTCGGCTATGTCCGCTACTGGCTCGCCGAGCACCACAATCTGGCGTCGGTGGCGAGCCCGGCGCCCGATTTGATGATTGGGCAGATCGCAGCGGTGACCAAGAACATCCACGTCGGCTCCGGCGGGGTAATGCTGCCTAACCACGCGCCGCTGGTGGTGGCGGAGCGCTTCAAGATGCTGGAGGCGCTGTTTCCCGGCCGGATCGATCTGGGCTTGGGCCGCGCGCCCGGCACCGATGGCCCTACCGCCTATGCATTACGCAGCCGGCTCGACCGTCGCGAGGGTGACGATTTTCTTGAACGCCTCCATGAGCTGACCCTGTGGGAGACGCGGGATTTTCCGCCCGGTCACCCCTACAACAACGTGGTGGCGATGCCCGACGACACCCCGCTGCCGCCGATCTGGCTGCTCGGCTCCAGCGACTATTCTTCCGAGCTCGCCGCCCAAGTTGGCATGGGCTTCGCGTTCGCGCATCATTTTGCGTCCCACGATGCGATCGAGGCGATGACGACTTACCGCGCGCACTTCAAGCCGTCAGGTTGGCGCTCAACGCCGCATGCGATCCTGGCGGTCGCCGTCGTCGCAGCTGACACCGACGCCGAGGCTGAAACACTTGCGTCCTCGATGGACCTCAACCGGCTGCGCCGCGACCGCGGGCAGTATCTGCCGCTGCCGAGCCCGGAGGAGGCGCTGGCCTATCCCTACAGCGACGCCGAGCGCGCCTCGATTGCGCGCAACCGCTCGCGCCTGTTCGTCGGCAGCCCCGCCACGCTGATGCAGAAGCTGGAGCCGATGATCAAGGCGAGCCAGGCCGACGAGCTGATGGTGATCACCGCCGTCTACGATCACGACGCGCGGAAAAAGTCGTATGACCTGGTGGCGGACGCGTTTGGGTTGGGCAAGAAGCTCGCGGCATAAATGCAGCGTCGTTCCGGCGAACGCCGGGACCCATACCGCGGAATCCATCGATAGGGCAAAACGAACGTCGGTGGCTATGGCTCCCGGCGTTCGCCGGGACGGCTCGCTGAGAGATTCCGCGACTAATTCACCCCGTCGTCTCACTAAACGTCGCTCGAAACGGATGACCAGGATAAACCCCGACAATCCTGAACTCCCGCGAGAAGAACTGCAGCTCTTCCAGCGCGAAGGCGAGGCCCTTGTCGTTTGGATGGCCGTCGACGTCGGCATAAAACTGTGTGGCGAAGAAATTGCCGTCGACCATGTAGCTCTCGAGCTTGGTCATGTTGACGCCGTTGGTGGCGAAGCCGCCGAGCGCCTTGTAGAGTGCCGCGGGCAGGTTGCGCACCCGGAATACAAAGGTCGTGACCAGCGGGCCCGATCCCTGTTCGGCCCATTTCGCCGCGCACGCCAGCACCACGAAGCGCGTGGTGTTGTGGGCCTCGTCCTCGATGTCTTCGGCCAGCACGTCGAGGCCGTAGATTTCGCCGGCCAGCTTCGAGGCGATCGCGGCGCTGGATTTGTCCTTGCGCTCGGCGATCAGGCGCGCGGCGCCCGCGGTATCGCCGGATACGATCGGCTTGATGCCGAGCTTGCGAATCATCTGGCGGCACTGCCCGAGCGCGTGGACATGGCTTTCGACCGTCTTGATGTCGGCGAGCTTGGCGCCGCGCGGCGCCATCAGCTGATGGTGGACCGGCAGGAACCATTCGCCGACGATGAACAGGCCGGAAGCGGGAAGCAGGTGATGGATGTCGGCGACGCGGCCCGCGACCGAGTTCTCGATCGGGATCATGCCGAGCTCGGCCTCGCCCGATGAGATCGCGGCGAGCGCGTCCTCAAAGGTCGGGCAGGGCCAAGGCTCGGCGTCGGGATAGGCCTCGATGACGGCGATATGGGAATTGGCGCCCGGCTCGCCCTGGAATGCGATTTTCAGCTTCTTTGTCATGATCTCTGCTTTGATTTCCTGGCGCCTTGTGTCAGTCGCTCACCTTTTCGCCAGTATGCGACGGGCGGTTTCGAGGTCGGCGGCCGTGTCGACGCCGCGCGGCACGGTATCGACGATTGTGACGTCGATGCGCATGCCGGCTTCTAGCGCGCGGAGCTGCTCGAGCTTTTCGCGCATTTCCAGAACCGATGGGGGCAGCCGGACGTAGCGCTCCAGCGCCTCCCGCCGGTAGGCGTAGAGGCCGATGTGATGGTAGCGCGGGCCATCGCCGTAAGGCGCGGTGGCGCGGGTGAAATACAGGGCGCGGAGCCTTCGGCTGTCCAGGGGAGATCCCACCAACTTCACGACGCTCGGCGTGGTGTGTTCTTCCTCATCGCGGATTTCCGCGGCAAGGCTCGCAATATCGACCGCGGGATCGGCGAGCGGCGGCAGCACGTCGCGGATATTGTCCGGTGCGATGGTCGGAAAATCGCCCTGCAGATTGATCACGATTTCAGCTCGCCGTTCCGGATCGAGCTTGCAAAGCGCCTCAAAGATCCGGTCCGAGCCCGAGGGGTGGTCGGCGTGCGTCATCACCGCCTCGCCACCATTGGCCTGGACCGCTGCCGCGATCTCCGGCGTGTCGGTCGCAACCGCGACACGGCCGATGTTGGCCTCTTCCGCCCGGCGCAGCACATGGACGATCATCGGCAGTCCCGCGATGTCGAGCAGCGGCTTGCCCGGCAGGCGGGTGGAAGCCATGCGGGCGGGAATCAGCACCAGATTGCGGGTTTCGGTCATCCAGTTGGGGTCAGCGATCGGCCGGCAAACGTCCGGAAATGATGGGGATGGGGTCAAAGCCGGCGCGTTTATACGGGTTGCCAGAGCACGGGCAAACCGATATCTGAGCCTTGCTTGGGGGGTGCGGTGCGAAAGCCTGATTCCTCAGGGCATCCGCGGCCGCTTGAGGCGGCCAAAGAGTCGACCTTTAAGGGCTGGAGCCTGATCCGAAATGGACTCCTTCGAAATTAACAAGATTCTCGGGGCCATTCTTGGCACCTGCCTTGTTCTACTGGTGACGAGCTTCACCGCCAACGCGCTTTTCGCCCCCAAGATGCCGGAAAAACCAGGATTCGTAATCGCCGCCAAGGAAGAGGCGGAGGCCGGCGCCAAGCCGGCACCGGCCGCGCCTTCCGAGCCGATCGAAAAGCTGTTGCAAACCGCCTCTGTCGAAAAGGGCGCAGCCGCAGCCAAGAAATGCCAAGCCTGCCATACCTTCGAGAAGGACGGTCCGAACCGGGTCGGTCCCAATCTCTACGGCATCGTCGGCGACAAGAAGGGCGAAGGCCGCAACGGGTTCAACTTCTCGGCGCCCATGAAAGCCAAGGGCGGCACCTGGACCTTTGACGACCTCAACCAGTTCCTGACCAACCCCAAGGGCTTCGTCCCGGGCACGGCGATGGGCTTTGCCGGTATTCCGAAGGACAGCGAACGCGCCGACGTGATCGACTATCTGCACACGCTGTCCGACAGCCCGGTTCCGCTTCCGGTGGCGGCGAAGTAAACGCGCACGTCTCCGGACGTGCCTGTTCCCCGACGGCCAGGCCTCCGGCCTGGCCGTTTCCGCATTTTCAAGGGCTCGCGGCCTTGTTATCGGGACGTTTCGCCGCACAGAGGCGTGCTATCATGAGGAAAAAGCAACGTTATCGGTCGAATCCTTGCCGTATATTGCCGTCTGAATAGCGCGCCTTAGCACCACAGGAATCTCATTTGGCCCTTACCCGACGACACCTTCTGCAAAGCGGCGCCTTCGTCGCCATCGCCCCGGCCCTGGGCGACATCGCCGGCCTTCCCGCCATCGGTTCAGCCCACGCCCAATCCGCTTCCGATGGACTGACTTGGCGCCACGCGCTGTCGCTGTTCGGGGACATCAAATATCCCGCCGACTTCAAGCGTTTCGACTACGTTAATCCGGATGCCCCGAAGGGCGGCGCGGTGCGTCAGCTCGAGGTCGGCACCTTCGACAATTTCAACATCGTGGTTGCCGGGTTGAAGGGATCGATCGCGGAAGGCGTGGGTCTGATTTTTGAAACGCTCGCCACGCAGGCGTTCGACGAGGTGTCGACCGCCTACGCGCTGCTCGCCGAATCGGTCAGCCATCCCGAAGACCGTTCCTATGTGATCTATCGGCTCCGCACCGCGGCGCGCTGGCACGACGGCAAGCCGGTCTTGCCGGACGACGTGATCTTCTCCTTCGACGCGCTGAAGAAGAACAGTCCGATGTTCAGCGCTTATTACCGGCACATCACCAAGTGCGAGCAGGTCGGAGAGCACGATGTCAAGTTCACCTTCGACGGCCCGGGCAACCGCGAGCTTCCGCTGATCACCGGCGAACTGATGGTGTTTCCCAAGCACTGGTGGGAGGGCACGGACTCGCAGGGCCGCAAGCGCGACATCACCGCGACCACGCTGGAGATTCCGCTGGGGTCGGGCCCCTATCGCATCAAGGAATTCGACGCCGGCCGTTCGCTGGTGCTCGAACGGGTCGCCGATTACTGGGGCAAAGATTTCCCCCACAACATCGGCCAGAATAATTTCGATCAGATCCGCTACGAATTCTTTCGCGACGATACCGTCGCGCGCGAAGCCTTCAAGGCCGATCAGCTCGACTGGATCCTGGAGCGCAGCGCCAAGGAGTGGTCAACCGCGTATGATTTCCCGGCGGTGCGCGAGAAACGGGTCCTGCTGGAGAAATTTCCGATCCGCAGCTCGGGGCGGATGCAGGGTTTCGCCTTCAATCTGCGCCGGCCGCTGTTTCAGGACGTCCGGCTGCGCCGCGCCTTCAACTATGTCTATGATTTCGAGGAGATGAACCGGCAGCTTTCGACCGGCGAGTACTCGCGGGACAACAGCTATTTCGAGGGCACCGAACTCGCCAGCGCCGGACTGCCGGAAGGTCAGGAGCTGCAGATACTCGAAACCATCCGCGACAAGGTGCCTCCGGAGGTTTTCACCACGCCCTATCAGAATCCGGTCAACGGCAATCCGGAGAACGTGCGCGCCAACCTGCGCGAAGCCACGCGGCTTCTGAAAGAAGCGGGCTTCGAAGTGAAGGATCGCAAGCTCGTCGATCCCGCAGGCCAGCCCGTGACGGTCGAATTTCTCAGCCGCGACCAGGGCGACGAGCGCATCACGCTGTTCTACAAGCCGAACCTGGAGCGGCTCGGTGTTACCGTGAACGTCCGAACTGTCGACGACGTGCAGTACCAGAACCGCCTGCGCAATTTCGATTTCGATCTCACCACCGTGGTGTGGGGCCAATCGCTGTCGCCAGGCAACGAGCAGCGCGATTTCTTCGGCTCGCAATCGGCGGATCGTCCTGGCAGCCGCAACCTTCCCGGCATCAAGAACCCCGCGATCGACACCCTGATCGACCGCATCATCTTCGCCAAAGACCGCGCCGAACTGGTTGCGGCCAGCAAGGCGATGGACCGGGTGCTATTGTGGAATTTCTATGTGGTGCCGCAATTCACCTACGGCTTCCAGCGCTATGCGCGCTGGGACCGCTTCAGCCATCCCGAGCCGCTGCCGCAATACGGCGTTGCCGGCTTCCCCACGCTGTGGTGGTGGGACGCTGAGAAAGCGGCCAAGACGGGCAAACGCGCTTGAGCCGGTTTTCGCGCACGCTTTCGCTGTCGCGCCGGCATGTACTCGGTCTCAGCGTCGGCGCGCTGGGCGCGCCGTGGTTTCGTCCCGTGATGGCGGCGACTGATCCCAGTGCCGAAGTTCACGGCATGTCGGTGTTCGGCGATCTGAAATATCCGGCCGACTTTCCGCATTTCGACTATGTCAATCCGGCAGCACCCAAGGGCGGGCTGTTTTCGCTGATCCCGTCGGTGCGCGCCTACAATCAGTCGTTCTTCACCTTCAATTCGTTCAACGCCTACATCCTGAAGGGCGAGGGCGCGCAGGGCATGGACATGACCTTTGTGCCCCTGATGACACGCGCGGGCGACGAGCCGGACGCGATGTACGGTCTGGCGGCGAAGTCGGTGCAGATTTCAGCCGACAAGCTCACCTATCGGTTCACGATGCGGCCGGAAGCGAAGTTTCATGACGGCTCGAAACTGACCGCGCATGATGCTGCCTTCTCGCTGACCGCGCTGAAGGAAAAAGGCCATCCGCTGATCACGCAACAATTGCGCGATATGGTGAAGGCGGAAGCACCCGACGACGCGACGCTGATCGTCAGCTTTGCGCCGAAGCGCGCGCGCGACGTGCCGCTCTATGTCGCGAGCCTGCCGATTTTCTCGAAAGGCTATTATTCGACCAGGCCGTTCGATGAATCCACGCTCGATGAGCCGCTCGGTTCGGGGCCGTACAAGGTCGGCAAGTACGAGGTCAATCGCTTCATCGAATACCAACGGGTCAAGGATTGGTGGGCTGCGGACCTGCCCGTCAATCGCGGCAGCTACAATTTCGATGTGGTGCGCTACGAATTCTATCGCGACCGCGACGTCGCCTTCGAAGGCTTTACCGGCAGGAACTATCTGTTCCGCGAGGAGTTCACCTCGCGGGTATGGGCGACCCGCTACGATTTTCCGGCCGTGAAGGATGGCCGGGTCAAGCTCGAAACGCTACCCGACCAGACTCCGTCGGGCGGACAGGGCTGGTTCATCAACACCCGCCGCGACAAGTTCAAGGACCCGCGCGTGCGCGAGGCGCTCATTTACGCGTTTGATTTCGAGTGGACCAACAAGACCATCATGTACGGCGCCTACGCGCGCACGGTCTCGCCGTTCCAGAATTCGGACATGGTGGCGAGCGGGCCGCCGTCGCCGGAAGAATTGAAGCTCTTGGAACCGTTCCGCGGCCAGGTGCCGGATGAAGTGTTCGGCGAGCCCTTCGTGCCGCCGGTGTCGGACGGATCGGGGCAGGACCGCGCGTTGTTGCTCAAAGCCCAGCAATTGCTCAACGACGCCGGGCTTGTCGCCAAGGACCGCAAGCGGCTGTTGCCGAATGGCGAAGTCCTGAGCATCGAATTCCTGCTCGACGAGCCGACATTTCAACCGCATCACGCCACCTTCATCAAGAACCTCGCACTCCTTGGGATCGAGGCCAGCATACGCCAGGTTGATCCCGTGCAATACCGGGCCCGCGTGGAAGCTTTCGATTTCGACGTGACGACCGAACGCTTGAGCATGTCGGCGACGCCGGGCGACAGCCTGCGGCCGTATTTTTCGTCGCAGGCAGCCGCGACCAAGGGATCCTACAATCTCGCGGGTGTTGCCAATCCCGCGATCGACGCGCTGATTGAAAAGGCCATTGCCGCCGACACCCGCGCGGATTTGACGATTGCCTGCCGGGCGCTCGACCGGGTGTTCCGCGCCGCACGCTATTGGGTGCCGCAATGGTATCGAACGACGCATCCGATCGCCTATTGGGATGAGTTCAGTCACCCGGAAAAGCTGCCGCGCTATGCGCAAGGTGTCGGCGCGCCGGACAATTGGTGGTTTGACGCCGCCAAGGCCGCCAAGATCGAACAGGCGAAATAATGAGCGCCTATATCGCCCGCCGCATCATGCTGATGATCCCGACGCTGCTCGGCATCCTCTTCGTCTCCTTCATCGTCGTGCAGTTCGCGCCGGGCGGGCCGGTGGAACGGGTGATCGCCCAGCTCTCCGGCGCCGATACCGGCGGCACTTCCCGTATTTCCGGTGGCGGCGGCGATTTCGGGCCGCGCGGTGTCCAGCCCGGCGGGGCGGCCGGCGCCGTCAACTCGAAATACCGCGGCGCGCAGGGGCTCGATCCCGATTTCATCAAGAGCCTGGAAAAGCAGTTCGGCTTCGACAAGCCGGCGCCGGAACGCTTCGCGCTGATGGTGTGGAATTTCGCGCGCTTCGATTTCGGCAAGAGCTATTTCCGCGACATCAGCGTGCTGCAACTGATCAAAGAGAAGCTGCCGGTCTCGATGTCGCTCGGCATCTGGATGACGCTTTTGACCTACCTGATCTCGATCCCGCTCGGCATCCGCAAGGCGGTCAAGGACGGATCGAAGTTCGATACCTGGACCTCGGCGGTCATCATCATCGGCTTTGCGATCCCGGGATTTCTGTTTGCGATCCTCCTGATCATCCTGTTCGCCGGCGGGTCGTTCTTCAACATCTTCCCATTGCGCGGGCTGACCTCGGACGGCTGGTCGCAATTTCCCTGGTACTGGAAGATCATCGACTATTTCTGGCACCTCACGCTGCCCTTGATCTCGATGGCGCTGAGCGCCTTCGCCACCATGACGCTCTTGACCAAGAACTCGTTCCTCGACGAGATCCGCAAGCAGTATGTGATGACCGCGCGCGCCAAGGGCTGCAGCGAACGGCAGGTGCTCTACAATCACATCTTCCGCAACGCGATGCTGATCGTGATCGCGGGCTTTCCCGGCGCCTTCATCCACGCCTTCTTTTCCGGCTCGCTTCTGATCGAGACCATCTTCTCGCTCGACGGGCTTGGGCTGCTTTCTTTCGAGAGCGTGCTCAACCGTGACTATCCGGTGGTGTTCGGGACGCTCTATATCTTTTCGCTGGTCGGCCTCGTGGTCAATCTGATCTCCGATCTGACCTATATGTGGATCGATCCGCGGATCGATTTCGAGGCGCGGGAGGTCTGATGACGATCATCGCGCCGCCGCCGGTCGAGACCACCACGCAGTCGCCGCTCGGCGAGGCGGTGCCGGTCACGGGCCAGCCGCTCCGCGTTTCGTCGCTGAACCGCCGCCGCTGGCAGAACTTCAAGGCCAACAAGCGCGGCTACTGGTCGTTCTGGATCTTCATGATCCTGTTCTTTGTCTCGCTGTTCGCCGAACTGATCGCCAACGACCGGCCGTTCCTGATCAAGTTCGACGGCCATCTGTACTGGCCGGCCTTCATCACCTATTCTGAAACCACCTTCGGGGGCGACTTCGAGACCGCTGCCGACTACCGCGATCCATACTTGCAGAAGCTGATCAAGGACAAGAGCGGCTTCATCGTCTGGCCGCTGATCCGCTATTCCTACGACACCCACAATCTCGATTTGCCGACGCCGGCGCCATCGCCGCCGACCTGGATGCTGACGGAAGCGCAGTGCAAGGACGTGGTGCAGAAGAAGGGCCTGAAGAGCTGCCGCGATCTCGAATACAACTGGCTCGGCACCGATGACCAGGGTCGCGACGTGGTCGCGCGCCTGATCTACGGCTTCCGCATTTCGGTGCTGTTCGGCCTTAGTCTCACGATCATCTCCTCGATCATCGGTGTCGCCGCCGGTGGCTTGCAAGGCTATTTCGGCGGCTGGATCGATCTCGGCTTCCAGCGCTTCATCGAAGTCTGGACCTCGATCCCCTCGCTCTATCTGCTGTTGATCCTGTCATCGGTGCTGGTGCCGGGTTTCTTCGTGCTGCTCGGCATTCTCCTGCTGTTTTCCTGGGTCTCGCTGGTCGGCCTGGTGCGCGCGGAGTTTTTGCGCGGCCGCAATTTCGAATACATCCAGGCGGCCCGCGCGCTCGGGGTCTCCAACGCCGTGATTATGTTCCGCCATCTGTTGCCGAACGCGATGGTGGCGACCATGACGTTCCTGCCGTTCATCGTCTCGTCCTCGGTGATGACGCTGACCGCGCTCGATTTCTTGGGCTTCGGCCTGCCGCCGGGCTCGCCGTCGCTCGGCGAATTGCTGTCCCAGGCGAAGGCAAACGTGCAGGCGCCTTGGCTCGGTTTCACCGGCTTCTTCTCGGTCGCCATCATGCTGTCGCTCCTGATCTTCATTGGCGAGGCCGTACGCGACGCCTTCGATCCGCGCAAGACGTTCAGGTAGAAAGCGCATGGACGCCATCAACCAGCCGCTGCTCTCCGTTCGCGATCTCTCGGTGGCCTTCCACCAGCAGAGCGGCACCTCCGTTGCGGTCGACCGCATTTCGTTCGAGATCAAGCCCGCCGAATGCGTGGCGCTGGTCGGCGAATCCGGTTCCGGAAAATCGGTCAGCGCGCTGTCGATCCTGAGGCTGTTGCCGTACCCGACTGCCTCGCACCCCTCGGGCAGCATCCGCTTCAAGGGGCGCGAGCTGATCAGCCTGTCGGAAAACGACATCAGGGGAATTCGCGGCAACGACATTTCGATCATCTTCCAGGAGCCGATGACCTCGCTCAATCCGCTGCACACGATTGAGTCCCAGATCGGCGAGATCCTCCATCTGCACAACCGCGTCAGCGGCTCAATGGTGCGGTCGCGGACGCTCGAACTGTTGCGGCAGGTCGGCATCCCCGAACCCGAGACGCGGCTTGCGAGCTATCCGCATCAACTCTCCGGCGGCCAGCGGCAGCGGGTGATGATCGCGATGGCGCTCGCCAACGAGCCGGACCTGTTGATCGCGGACGAGCCGACCACGGCGCTCGATGTCACCGTGCAGGCGCAGATTCTGGCGCTGCTGGCGGAAATTCGCGCGCGGCTCGGCATGAGCCTGCTGTTCATCACCCACGATCTCGGCATCGTTCGGCGCATCGCCGATGTGGTCTGCGTCATGAATGGCGGCAAGATCGTCGAGCAGGGGCCGGTCGAGCAGGTCTTCACCGCGCCGAAACATCCCTACACCAAGGCGTTGCTCGCGGCCGAACCGAAGCCCGACCCGGCGCCGCCGCGGCCCAACTCGCCGGTGGTGATCTCGGCGCAGGACCTGAAGGTCTGGTTTCCGGTCAAGCGCGGGCTGTTGCGCCACACCGTCGGTCACATCAAGGCGGTCGACGGCGTCAGCCTCGCCGTACGCAAGGGCGAGACGCTCGGCGTGGTCGGCGAATCCGGTTCCGGCAAGACCACGCTCGGGCTGGCGCTGTTGCGGCTGATCTCTTCCGACGGGCCGATCGTCTTTCTCGGCAGCAATATCCAGGGCCTGCCGTTCAAGGCGATGCGGCCATTCCGCCGCGACATGCAGATCGTGTTTCAGGACCCGTTCGGCGCGCTCAGCCCGCGAATGTCGGTCGGCGACATCGTCGCCGAAGGCCTGAGCGTGCATCAGAAGGCGCTGTCGAGAGCTGAGCGCGAGGCGCGCGTCGTCAAGGCGCTCAGGGATGTCGGGCTCGATCCGGAAACGCGCCTTCGCTACCCGCACGAATTTTCCGGCGGCCAGCGCCAGCGCATCTCGATCGCGCGCGCGGTGGTGCTGGAACCGAATTTCGTGGTGCTGGACGAGCCGACCAGCGCGCTCGACATGCTGTTCCAGGCGCAGATGGTCGATCTGTTGCGCGAGCTGCAGCGCAAGCGCGATCTCACCTACATGTTCATCTCGCACGATCTCAGGGTGGTCGCCTCGCTCGCGAGCCATCTGATCGTGATGCGCGAGGGCCAGGTGGTGGAGGAGGGCCCGGCTGCGGCGCTGTTCAAGCAACCGAAGACCGACTACACCCGCGCGCTGTTCGCCGCCGCCTTCCGCAATGAAACGACGGCCGACGGGTCGGTCGGGGTCTAACGCGCTATCGCGCTTTAGTTTATTGTTTGAGCATGATCTTTTCCGGATCATGCTCTAGCTAGAGCCGCTTGATCGCAACCAGCTCGCTGCCCGCCTCCTTGATGCGCGAGATTGCCGCGCCCGTGGTCTCGATCACGGTCGCCATGTGATGGGCGTTGGCATGCACGATGGTCGTGGTATCGCGGGCGATCGCGACGTGGCCTTTCCAGAAGATCAGGTCGCCGCGTTGCAGGCGCTCCGCTTCCGCTGGCTCGAGCGGCCGGCCGAGGGCGTCCTGCTGCATGTCGCTGTCGCGGGGGCAGCCGATGCCGGCGGAGGTCAGCGCCAGCTGCACCAGGCCGGAACAATCGATGCCAAAACTGCTCTTGCCGCCCCAGAGATAGGGCGTGCCGACGAAGCGTTCGGCGACCGCGACGAAATCCGGCTCATTCCGGCCGATCTCGGAAATATGCGGTTTCGGCAGATACCAGCCTTGGCGCGTGACGGCGAAGGCACCGTCTTCGCGCGCGATTGCGAGCCACGATCCCATCACCAGCGTTTCCGTTGGCGGCAGCTTGATCGAGGGACCCGGAAACGCGAACGTCCGGATTGCGCTGACCCGGTGGGTCGGCGCGGCGACCGGCTTCGTGAGCGCCGAATCCGGCAGCCAGCCGACATAACCGTCGCCGTCAAGCTGACCCCAGGCCCAGCCCTCGCCGTTGCGGTCGTAGATCGTCACCCGCTCGCCCCTGAGCGCTTGCGTCAGCAGCATGGCATCGGCGGAGGGCTTTTCGCGCACCGGGGCGATCGCATCGGTTACCTCGAACGTCTCGCCGGACACGAAGCGCGCCGCCGCAACCTTGCCCTCGAGATATTTCGCGGCGAGGTCACCGCGAGCGGGCGTCAGGCGCGGGTCACCCATAGCGTTCGCCCAGAAGCTTGTAGACGGCGCGCGCGGCCTGGCACTCGCCGCCCTCAGGCCGTGCCGGTTTCGACGATGGCGTCCAGGCATAGATATCGAGATGCAACCAGCTCTTGGCGTGCTCGACGAAACGCTGCAGGAACAGCGCGCAGGTGATCGAGCCCGCGAACGTGCCCGACGGCGCGTTGTTGATGGTCGCGACCTTGGAATCGAGCCAGGCGTCGTAAGGCGGCCATAGCGGCATTCGCCACAACGGATCGTTCTCCTCGTTGGCGCAGCGCGCGACGTCCAGCGCCAGCGTCTCATCATTGGTGTAAAACGGCGGTAAATCCGGACCCAGCGCCACCCGCGCGGCACCCGTCAGCGTGCCCATGTCGATCAAGAGATCGGGCTTTTCCTCATCCGCAAACGCCAGCGCGTCGGCGAGGATCAGCCGGCCTTCCGCATCGGTATTGCCGATCTCGACGGTAGGCCCCTTGCGCGAGGGAAGGATGTCGAGCGGGCGGAAGGCATTGCCGGCGACCGCATTCTCGACCGCCGGGATCAGGACGCGCAGCCGTACCTTCAGCTCGGCGTCCATCACCATCTGCGCCAGCGCCAGCACATTGGCGGCGCCGCCCATGTCCTTCTTCATCATCAGCATGCCGCCGGAAGGCTTGATGTCGAGCCCGCCGGTATCGAAGCAGACGCCCTTGCCGACCAGCGTCACCTTGGGGTGGGCGGGATCGCCCCAGGAAAAATCGATCAGCCTTGGCGCGCGCGTCGAGGCCATGCCGACCGCATGGATCAGCGGGAAGTTTTGCCGCGTTAGCTCCTCGCCTTCGATGCAGCCGAAGCTGGCGCCAAAGCGCGTCGCGATGTCGTTGGCGGCTCGCGCGAGCTCCGCCGGCCCCATGTCGTTCGACGGCGTGTTGATGAGGTCGCGGGCAAGCCCCGCGGCCTCCGCGATCCGCGCGATAGCCCTGGCATCGACGCCGTCGGGCGGCACCAGCCTCGCATCTAGCGCGTCCGCCTTGCGGTAGCGGCTGAAGCGATAACTGCCGAGCGCGAAGGCAAGCGTCGCAAGCCGCGCATCGTGTGGCGTGTTGGCGAAGCGATAGACGCCGGGCGGCAGCAGGCCGGGCAACGCTCCGGGCCGAAAGCGATCGCGGGACTTGCTGTCCGCCTCTTCCAGGCCGAACAGCACCTGCGCGATTTTTCCGTCGGCGGTGGGCAAGGACAGGCAGGCCCCCGGCTTGGCGGCAAAGCCATTGGCGAGCGCAAATTGCCGCTCCAGCGGGGAAAGGCCCTCGCGAATCGCTTCCCACGACGATTTGGTGGCAAAGGTAATGGGAACTGCGGATGCGCCGGGCGCGGTCTCGAAGGGGGATGGCATGCTTCGCTCGTCGTCCATTGAAAGGGCCGGCCGGATCAGGCCATGGGCCGGGTCGGCCAGATTTCGCAGAGTTTTCGCGTAGCTGCAATCGCCGCGAACCCATCTGCAGCGCCTTGCGCGCTGCAAGTCGCCGGAAATCATGTTAGGTTCCGCCCATCAAAATACAGCTTAGCGGGAATGATCTTTGATCTGGGCCGATCCTGTTTGCGATCGGGAGATCATTCCCCGTCAAGGGGGAGTGCGATGGACGCGTTGTTGGGCGCGATCACCTTTGTCGGTCACGCGATCGAGGCGGTGCTCGCTTACATCGAAAGCCACCACTGGATTTTCGGCTTTGCCGCGCTCGGTTACATTTTTTACCTCCACGACCGCGCCCTGCACGCCCGGTTCGACGCGCTCGAGAAGCGGGTCGACGAGATCAGGAAGCGTTTGGCAATCGAATATTGAAGAGCCTCGCGCTGCGGCCCCCCTGCCTGCCAGGCGGGGTTAACCGGGCGTTAGGGTTAACGGTTTATTGCTCGCGTGTTCGGCTCGATCCAGCGCGAGAGTCACAGTGCCTATCCGTCTTCAGTACCGTCCTGCCCGGCTTCTTGCATCCGCGGCCGTCGCGACCGTTTTGGCCGCAGGTCTCGGCGGCTGCCAAACCATGTCCGACGTCACGGGCTCGATTGCGACCGACGCGCCAGCCCGTGCGGATAGCGATCCGCAGCGCAGCGCGGAAACTTATGGCGAGCGCTACCGCGCCAATCCCAAGGACACCGCCGCCGCCATCGCCTATGGCCAGGCATTGCGCAGCAACGGCCAGCACGCCCAGGCCGCCGCCGTGCTCGAACAGGCCAACATCGCCAATCCCGGCAACAAGCCGCTACTCGCCGCCTGGGGCCGCGCGCTTGTCGACAACGGCAATTTCCAGGAGGCGTTCGATGTGCTCTCGCGCGCGCACACGCCCGACAATCCCGACTGGCGCATCCTGTCGGTGCAGGGCACCGCGCTCGACCAGCTCGGCCGGCACGACGAGGCGCGGCGCTACTACGCCAACGCGCTGAAGATCGTGCCCGGCGAGCCCTCGGCGCTGTCGAATCTCGGCCTCTCCTACATGCTGTCGAAGGATCTGCCGAAGGCAGAGGAAACGCTGCGTCAGGCCTATGCCAGCCCCCGTGCCGACGCGCGGGTGCGGCAGAATCTGGCGCTGGTGGTTGGCCTGCAGGGCCGCTTCAGCGATGCTGAAACCATCGTCAGGGCCGACCTGCCGCCGGACGAGGCGGCGGCCAATGTCGCCTACCTGAAGGAAATGCTGAAGGGCAGGGAAAACCCGCGCTCCGGCCGCAGCGCCATCCCGGTGGCCAACCTCAACCGGCCGGAATAGTCTCGGTCATGTTGACGATTTCACCAATCGACCTTGAAGCAGTTCCACGTCCGAGATGAGAAGGTGAAAGTGCGAGGGCAGCGGACGCAGCTTTCGTTACACATCAGACACCCGGCGCGCGATCTATTGAGTGTCTGCCAAACTCTCGAATTGCCCGAAGATTATTTGGAAGAAGGGCGATGAACGGCGAACGCCCAAAGGAACCAGCATCGGGGGTACACGCGAGAGCTCTTACGGTTCGATCGACTTTGGGGCGGCATCAAAGCTAGACCTATCGAAGAAGATCGAAGCCGTAGTGAAGTCGTTCAAACCGCACCAAGCCCTTTTTGCGGAGGCTCTCTTTGTCTGGCGGACGAATCAGTTTTGCCGTTGGATGGTTCTGCGAAGAAGATACTGGCGAGGGATTTGGTTGTAAAATTCTGGCCGCTCTCGCAGATTTGCCTATCGGGTTGGGCCTCGACATCTATGGACCACGCCCCGATGGGTCGGCACCTCAGACAACAAGCTAACCGCGACAGCGGGTCGAACCGAGCTATCGCGCTATGGTCGCCTACATCATCGCCGAGACCTTGATGCCGGTCGGTCCGAGAATGACGACAAACAGCACCGGCAGGAAGAACAGGATCATCGGCACCGTCAGCTTCGGCGGCAAGGCGGCAGCCTTCTTCTCCGCTTCGTTCATGCGCATGTCGCGGTTTTCCTGCGCCATCACGCGCAGGCTCTGGCCGAGCGGCGTGCCGTAACGCTCCGACTGCTGCAGCGCGAGGCAGACCGATTTCACGCCTTCAAGCCCGGTGCGCCGCGCCAGGTTCTCATACGCGACCTTGCGGTCCTGCAGATAGGACAGCTCGGCGGTGGTGAGCGTGAACTCTTCCGACAGCGCGATCGACTGGGTCACGATCTCGGTCGACACCTTACGGAACGCCATCTCGATCGACATGCCGGATTCGATGCAGATCAAGAGCAGGTCGAGCGCGTCGGGAAAGGCGCGCTTGATCGAGAGCTGGCGCTTGGAGATCGCGTTCTTCAGGAACAGCATCGGTGCCTGTAGGCCGAGATAGGCGGCGCCGACGCAGATGCCGATCTTGACCGGCATCGACTTCTCCATGTGCGAGATCACGAATACGTAGAGGGTCGACGCCAGGAAAAGCACGATCGGCGTCACCAGGCGCGCGAACAGGAAGGTGATGTAAGGCGCCTGGCCGCGATAGCCGGCCATGGTGAGCTTGTCGCGCGCGGCTTCCTGCGCTAGCCATTTGGTGAGATTGAAATCCTCAACCACCCTGGAGACGAGGTGCTTCGGGGTCTGCCGCAGCGAGACCTTTTCGGTCTTGGCAAGGCGGTCCCGCTCGCGCTGCCGGATGCGTTCGCGCTCGTTCGCCACCGCCTTCATGCGCTTGTCGAGACCTTCGCTGGCGAAAAACGGCATGATCAGCGTATAGGCGGTCGCGCTCACCGCGATCGCGGCGAGCAGCATCGTCATGAAGTGCGGGTCGTGGATCTTGTCGACAAGGAAAGCGATCATGGGGCACCGTCAGAAGTCGAAATTGATCATTCTTTTCATCACGAAGATGCCGATGGACATCCAGACCACGCAACCGACCAGCATCAACTGTCCGGTCGGATGGGTCCACAGCAGCGAGATGTAGTCGGGGGTCGTGAGGTAGACCAGGAGCATCACGATCGGCGGCAGCGCGCCGATGATCCCCGCCGAGGCCTTGGCCTCCATCGACATCGCCTGGATCTTCTCGGCCATCTTCTTGCGGTCGCGCAGCACCTTTGACAGGTTGCCGAGCGCTTCCGAAAGGTTGCCGCCGGATTTCTGCTGGATCGCGATGACGATGCCGAAGAAGTTCGCTTCCGGCACCGGCATCCGGTCGTACAGCCGCGCGCAGGCATCGCCGAGCGGCATGCCGATGGCCTGGGTCTCGATGATCGCCAGGAACTCGCCGCGCAGCGGCTCTGGTGCGTCAGCGGCGACGACCTTGATGGATTCAAACAGCGGCAGGCCGGCCTTGATGCCGCGAACGATCACGTCGACGGCGTCCGGCAGCGCCTTCAGAAACGCCTTTTCGCGGCGCTTCTTGAGAAAGCTCAAGGCCCAGCGCGGCAGGCCGAAGCCGGCGGCGAAAGCAAGGCCCGAGGCGCCCAACAGCCCGCCGCCGGCGAACATCGCGAGCCCGAAGAAGGCTGCGGCAAGAACGCCGGAAATCACCATGAATTTCTGGGTCGTCCAGTCGAGGCCGGCCTGGGTCAGGCGGACGCTGAGCGCAACCTTGCTTTCTTTCAGCCGGCGTGCCTCGAGATCCTTCAGCGAGCTTTCGACCTGATCGCGGCGCGAGCGCTGGCTCTTTTCACTCTGACGCTTGGCGGCCGGCTCAGGCTTGGCGACGGAGGCGCGGCGGCTCTCGGCCTTCTTCTCTCCCGACAACAGCGGATAGATGAACACCCAAGCGATACCGCCGATGGCCGCGGCGGCAAGAAAAGCCAGCGCTAGTGTCTGCATTTTCATGACCTGCTCCCTTTATTTGGCCGTTGCCACTTCGGCGGCGTCGATCGCGGCCGCCAGCCGCTTTTCCTCGCCGTAATAGCGCGCGCGCTCCCAGAAGCGCGGCCGGCCGATGCCGGTCGAGCGGTGGCGGCCGATGATCTTGCCATTGGCGTCCTCGCCGACCAGGTCGAACACGAACAGATCCTGGGTGATGATGGTGTCGCCTTCCATCCCCATCACCTCGGTGATGTGGGTGATGCGGCGCGAACCGTCGCGCAGGCGGGCGGCCTGGATGATGACGTCGATCGAGGCGCAGATCATCTCGCGAATGGTGCGCGAAGGCAGCGAAAAGCCGCCCATCGTGATCATGGATTCGCAGCGCGACAGCGCCTCTCGGGGATTGTTGGCGTGCAGCGTCCCCATCGATCCGTCGTGACCAGTGTTCATCGCCTGCAACAGGTCGAACGCCTCGGGTCCGCGGACTTCGCCGACGATGATACGTTCGGGACGCATACGCAGGCAGTTTCGCACCAGTTCGCGCATCGTGACCTGGCCCTCGCCCTCGATATTGGGCGGGCGGGTTTCCAGGCGCACCACGTGCGGCTGCTGCAGTTGCAGCTCGGCGGCGTCCTCGCAGGTAATGACCCGCTCGTCATGCTCGATATAATTGGTCAGGCAGTTCAAAAGCGTCGTCTTGCCCGAGCCGGTACCGCCGGAGATCAGCACGTTGCAGCGGACGCGGCCGATGATCTGCAGGATTTCCGCGCCTTCCGGCGTGATCGCGCCGAATTTGACCAACTGGTCGAGCGTCAGCTTGTCCCTCTTGAATTTGCGGATGGTGAGCGCGGGGCCGTCGATCGCCAGCGGCGGAACGATGGCGTTGACGCGCGAGCCGTCGGCGAGGCGCGCGTCGCAGATCGGCGAGGATTCGTCGACCCGGCGGCCGACCTGGCTGACGATGCGCTGACAGATATTCAGAAGCTGCTGATTGTCGCGGAAGCGAATGCCGGTGCGCTGGATCTTGCCGCCAACTTCGATGAACACCGTTCCGGCGCCGTTGACCATGATGTCGGCGATGTCGTCGCGCGACAACAATGGCTCGAGTGGGCCATAGCCGAGCACGTCGTTGCAGATGTCGTCGAGCAGTTCCTCCTGCTCGGCGATCGACATCACGATGTTCTTGATCGCGATGATCTCGTTGACGATGTCGCGGATTTCCTCGCGCGCCGACTCGCCGTCGAGCTTGGCGAGCTGGGCGAGGTCGATCGCTTCGATCAGGGCGCCGAAGATCGTCGCCTTGACCTGGTAGTAGTTGTCGGAGCGCCGCGTTTCGGCGACAGGCGGCGGCGGAGGCGGTTTGGAGGGCGCGAGCGGCGGCGACGCGACGGCGGGCGCGGCAGTGGCGCGCGGAACCGCGGCCGCCGCGCTGGAAACTGGTTCCGGCACGCTCGCCGTGGGCTTGGTCACCCTGGTGTCGCTATCGCTACGCTTACCAAACACGGTACTACTCCAAACGGGCGGCCTACTTGCCCCGCAGCTTGTCGATCAAGGGTGACAGGAACGAACCCTTCGGCTTTTTGGTTTCGCTGCGGCCCGTCAGCCGCTGAGCGATGTGCAGGAACATCTCGGTGGTGCGGTGGTTGGCGGAAATCTCCGCGATCATCTGGCCGTTGTTGGCGGCCGAGCCGAACATTTGCGGATCAAAGGGGATAGCGGCGATCGGCTGGCTTTCGATCGCCTTGGCAAATTCGCCCGCGTTGATTTCCGGCCGCTTCGGCACGCCGACCTGGTTGAAGCAATAGAGCGGTGCGCGGTCGTTCGGCCGCAGGCTTTTCAACAGGTCGAAGATGTTCTTGGTGTTGCGCAGGTTGGCGAGATCGGGCGCGGCGACGATCAGGATATCGTCCGCGCCGACCAGCGCGCGCTTGGTCCATCCTGACCATTGATGGGGAATGTCGAGCACGATGCAGGGCATGGTGGTGCGCAGCGTGTCGAAGATCGAATCGAACGCTTCGGCGCCGAAATCGTAGACCCGCTCCAGGGTTGCCGGTGCCGCCAACAGGCTCAGATGGTCGGTGCATTTCGACAGCAAGCGGTCGATGAACGCCGTATCGATACGGTCGGGCGAGAACACCGCGTCCGCGATGCCCTGCGGCGGGTCCTGGTTGTAGTCGAGGCCGGCGGTACCGAAGGCGAGGTCGAGGTCGACGACGACCGAATCCATCGCGAGGTCGCGCGCGATCGCCCAGGCGACGTTATGGGCGACGGTGGAGGCGCCGACGCCGCCCTTCGCGCCAACGACCGCGACGATGCGGCCGACGGCCTTGGCTTCGGGAGCCGAGAACAGGTTGCAGATCGAGCGCACCACGTCGATCGCGGTGACCGGCGCGATGACGTAATCGCTGACGCCGCGGCGCACCAGTTCGCGATACAGCGTGACGTCGTTGATGCGGCCGATCACCACAACGCGGGTGCCGGAGTCGCAGACGCTGGCGAGCTGGTCGAGGCCGGCGAGGATGTCGTTACGGCCGTCGGTTTCCAGCACGATCACGTTCGGCGTAGGCGCGGAGCGATAGGCTTCGATCGCGGCCGCCATGCCACCCATCTGGATCTTGATGTGCGCCTTGCCGAGCCGGCGGTCCTCGCTGGCCGACTGCACGGCGGCAGCGGTTTCCACGGTCTCGCAGAAAGCCTGCAGGGAAACCCGCGGCGCCGGCGCGATGTGATCTTCCGCATGCGGCGAGCCGCCATCCGGCGCGTCGCCTTGGTTTTGACGGGCGTAGCTGATCATTTGCCTGTGTCGCTGAGTTTGGCCTTTTCGGCCTCAGGATAAGTGGTCGTGGTTGGTTGACCCTTGCGGTATTTCTCGAAAGCTTCGCTGCGTCGTGCCGTATAGGGAGGCGTTTCCGGCCGCGGCTGCACCAGGTCGGACGGATTGTCGACCATCGCCGCCATGTTGCGCTGATAGGCGCAGCCGAAATTGTAGTAGGACTTGTTCTCGTAGTAGCCCTTGTTGTTGACCGAAGGCCCGAGATCCTCCGGCCACAGGCCGCAGGGACCGGCCTCAGCCTTCAGTTTCGGGTAGCTCAGCCGGATCGCCGCCATCAGGCGCGGATCTTCCGGGTGATAGCGGTGCATGGTGAGCCCGCGCGACGGGACGCCGGCCGCCGCGAGCAGCGCCTGGATTTCGCGGAACGAATCCGCGGCCGCCCGCGCGTTGGGGGTACCGACCGGCACGTCGGCGGTGATGGCGCCGGTTGCCTCGTGTTGCCAGCTCGAGGCCAGCCCCATGACGTCGGCGCGCTGGTCGGCGGAAAGGCCGCCGCGGCCCTGGCCGATGAAAACCACGATGGAGTGATTGGCTTCCTCGATCGCGATCGGGTGGCGCATCCGGTAATCCTCGGGAATGCTCGCCGTGGAGACCGCGTCGTCGGTATGCGTGCAGGCGCCGAGCGCGACGGCGACGCCGACCAGCGCTCCCGCCATGCGCAGCGCGCGATTGCGCGCAAGGGATGTTCTAGTTGTCATCGGTTCAAGTCCCATCCCGCCTTAGTCGGTGATAAAGCCGTATTTGCCGCGATAGTTCTGCGTCGGCTCGACCCGGCCCGGCACGCCATAGATGCGATTGACGGAACCGAGCAGTTCGGTCTGCGGGTCGGATGCGGAGGCAAATCCGTCGTCCGGGCGCGACAGGTCCTTTTGCGCCACCGCCCGAACCACGTAGGGAGTTACCAGCACCATCAGCTCGGTCTGGTTGTTGACGAAATCGCGGCTGCGGAACAGCGACCCGAGGACCGGCACTTGGGCTATTCCGGGCATCCCGTTGATGGCCGCCTTGGTCTGCTGCTGGATCAGGCCGGCCATTGCCATCGAGCCTCCCGAAGGAATCTCCAGTGTCGTTTCGGCGCGGCGGGTCTTGATCGAGGGGACGGTCAGCCCGCTGATGGAGATCGAATTGTCGTTCGATACTTCGGAGACTTCCGTCATGACGCGCAGGCTGATCCGGCCTTCGGTCATTACGAGCGGCGTGAAATTCAGCGAGATGCCGAACTTCTTGAATGCGACCGACGGCGAGCACTGCCCGACCGATCCGGCCGCCGTCGTCTGGCAGGTCACGCCGGTCGGAATCGGAAACTCGCCGCCCGCGATGAAGGTGGCCGATTCGCCGGATATCGCCGTCAGGTTCGGCTCGGCAAGCGTTCGTATCACGCCCGCACTTTCCATCGCCCGCAGCGTGGCTTGCACGGACGGCGCAGCACCGAAGGATGTCGCCACGGTGTTGCCTGAAACCAGCGGCTGGCCGGTGACGGTGAACGGGTTTGTGTTGCTGAACTTCACGACCGAGGTGCCGTAGTTCAGGTTGGCCGTAAGATCGATGCCCATCTGCTTGATGATCGAGCGCGCGACTTCCGCGACTGTCACCTTCAGCATCACCTGGTCGCGGCCGCGCACCGTGATTGAATTGACGATCTTGTCGGCGCCGCCGGCGAGCCTGGCTGCGAGGTCGCCCGCCTGCTGCGCCTCGATCGGGCTCGACGCCGTGCCGGTCAGAATGACGCCGTCGCCGACGCCTTCGATTTGGATATCGGAGTTCGGGAGCACCTGCTTCAGCGCTGCGCGGACGCCGTTGAGGTCGCGCTTGACGGCGATGTCGTAGGCCGCGATCTGCTGGCCGGCGGCATCGAAGAACACGATGTTGGTCTGACCGATCGCGGCGCCGATGATGTAGGCGCGCTGCGCGGAACGGACCACGGCATTGGCGATCTTCGGATCGGCGACCAGCACATCCTTGATGTCACGCGGCAGGTCGATCACGATCGATTTGCCGATGCCGAGCGCAAGAAAGCGCGCGTTCATCTGGCCGTCGGTTGTGAGCGGAGCCGCGACGCGATAGTCGCTCGCCACGACGGGAGCGAGCGCCGGGTTGAGGATCAGCGCAGCGGCAGCCGAAAACGACAGGGCGCGGACCATCATGGTCCGCATTTTCCGCTGATTTCCCCAGCTTCTCATCTCTTGCATCCTCATCATCACTTCGTCGTCACCGTTGCGCTTGGAACACCGTAGCGAACGACGTTGATCCGTTCTCCGCCCTTGGAAAGCTCGGGTGTGTTGTCGACCATATTGACATCGGCGATGCTGCGCAGCGCCAGCGACAGCGTGCCGGCCTGTCGCGCGGCGGCAAGCGTTGCCGTCTGCTCGGGCTTCAATTCCAGCGTCACGGTCTTGCCGACGACGACGTTCTGGCCGTCTTTTTCCTTAGGCGCCTGATCGATCGCGAGAACGCGGATATTCATCAGGATGATGACGGAGACCACGATATCCTGCGCGGAAGTGTTGTCGGGGTTTTTCTCATGCTTGGTCAGGATGACGTCGACGCGGTCGTTCGGCAGGATGAAGCCGCCGGCGCCGGTCTCCGGCGAGATTTCGGTCGAGACCGCGCGCATGCCGGTTGGCAGAATTGCCGCCATGAAGCCGGAGCCGTCGGCCTTTATCAGTTTCTGCTCGCGGATCGGCTCGCCGGCGATGAACGGCGAACGCGCGATCGAGCCAGCCACCTGGTTGGTCGCGTCGGGGCGATCGTTGCGGCGAATGAACGTGCTGCTGGCGGTCGCCGCCGGCCAGGTCTGCCACTGCAGATCCTCCGGTTTGACCGTTTGGCCGAGGCCGATATCCGATTTCGCAATGAGAACGTCGACCGTCTCCAGCTGCACGACGGGCGCGGCAGGGGCGGCCTTGTTGTCGGACCCACTCGCAAGATAGGCGGCAATCCCACCGGCGCCGATGGCGATGGCCAGGACCACGATGCGTGCGGTGTTCATACGCTTCACTTTCCACATTACGCTGCGACGGTTCCGTCGCCGTAACGGGAGTTGACCAGTTATTCGTCAAAGCATGGTTAATGAGGCGTATCTAAATCGCCTTAACGGGGAGTTTATCCGCGCCCGGTCAGCGCACCCGCGAAGTGGGCGAGGTCGACCGCCTTCATCCAGTCCGTCTCCGGGTAGATCATGAGCGCTCCGATCGCCAGCGCAATGCCGTAGGGGATGCCGCTCTCCTTGGCGTGCAGCCTCAACAGCCAGGCTTGGCCGGTCAAGGCATACGGCAACGGCCATTGCCGGAACTGCAGCAACAGCAGCGTCAGCGCGCCGCCGAACAGCGAGGCATAAAGTAGGTAGGTCATCAGATGGGCGAAACCGAACCAAAGCGCCGCCGCGGCGGCCACTTTCGCGTCGCCGCCGCCGACCCAGCCCATCGCGAAACAGCCGAAGGCCACCGCCAGCACCGCCGCGCCGGCGCCGACATGCGCGAGAATGTCGGTCGGGCCCATGCCGCTGAGAACGGCCAGCACCAGGAAGCCCGCGGCCAGCGCCAGCGAAATCCGGTTCGAAATCGTCATGGTGAAGAGGTCGCTGGCGGCCGCGAACGCCATCAGGGCCGGAAACAGCAAGAGGCGCGCGACGTCGAGGATCATGGGGATTTCGTTCGGCCGTTGCTGCGCAGGGATCGGGGAGCCGAAGTCTAGCGGTGATTGGTGAACAATCGGAAAACGCGGGGCCAAGCATCTCACCAGATGCTGACGATCCGGCAGGCGAGGGCGACCAGTGCAAGTATCAGCGCCAGGCAGACTAACTGCACGGACGCGCTGTCCCGGCTGCCGGGAGCCGGCAACGACGATCTTGCCGCGGCTGCGGCGACATTTTCTTTACGCATATGCAACGCCACTCGGTGTTTTCACCGAAACAACAAAGGCCCCGGATCGTCGGGGCCTTTGATGCTCGATCGAACGATCGCTTACTTGAGCGAGTTGTTGATCGAGGCGAACTTGCCGTTCAGGTTGGTGCCGAGGCCGTTCACCACAGCGATGATCGCAAGCGAGATGCCGGCTGCGATCAGGCCGTATTCGATGGCGGTGGCGCCGGACTCATCCTTCACGAAATGCGCAATCAGGTTCTTCATAAGTTAAACTCCATGTACACGTGGCTGGACGAACTAGGTCTGGTCTAGACGGCGTTCTCAGCACCGTGACCATGCGGCAGCCTAAAGTCGGAGGATTGCAGCGCAGTTAATTCGACCGCGGAAACATCGCTACAACTAGCCGTTCGTGCGCAGAGTAAATTTGGCGTAAAGCGCTTGGTTGCGATTCGATGTTGGTTTCGATCGGTATAATAGACCGATCGGCGTATCCTTATTATAAAGTCTGCGCGGCGACGTCGGCGCCTTGCTTCACGCCTCCTTAAGCACGCGGGAGTACGGCTAAACAGCGCGAAGGCTCCGGATCGAATTGCTATCGCGCCCTAGCTTCTTGTTTGAGCATGATGTTTCGGAAAATCTTCCGCACCGCGATCCAGTTGCGAGGCAGGCTTTTTCCGGATCACCCTCCAGCTCTCTGATGTGACGAGGCGGCAATGTCCAACCTGCCCATGGAAGTGCTTTTGATGATCGGCCAGACCATCGAAAAGGTGGTGCCGATCACGATATTGCTGGCTGTGGTTTTTACGGTGCTCACCCATTTCTGGGCCTGCAACCAATCGGCGCCGTGGTGGCACAAGCGCGAGATCGTTACCGACACCGTGTACTGGTTTTTCGTTCCGGTGTTCGGCCGTGTGCTGCGGATCGGCCTGTTGGTGCTGGGCGCCGCCGCCGTCTTCAACATTCACGACGCCGATCAGTTGATCGCGTTTTACGACAATGGCCACGGTCCGCTGGCGCAGCTGCCGTTGTGGGCGCAAGGCCTGCTGTTCCTGGTGGCGTCCGACTTCATGCTGTATTGGCTGCACCGGCTGTTTCACGGCGGCGGCTTCTGGAAATACCACGCGGTCCACCATTCCTCCGAGGAGCTCGACTGGATCTCGGCGGCTCGCTTCCACCCGGTCAACCTGTTCCTCGGCACGATCTGCGTCGACGTCATCCTGTTGATGGCAGGCATTTCCCCGAACATCATGCTCTGGGTCGGACCGTTCAACACCTTCCATTCGGCCTTCGTGCACGCCAACCTGAACTGGACGCTTGGGCCGTTCAAATATGTGCTGGCGACGCCGGTCTTCCACCGCTGGCATCACACCGCGCTGGAAGAGGGCGGCAACACCAATTTCGCAGGCACGTTCCCGATCTGGGATATTCTGTTCGGCACCTTCCGGATGCCGGAGCACGCCCTGCCCGAGAGCTACGGCAAGGATGAAGCGGCGATGCCGACCGAGATCGTCGGGCAACTGGCCTATCCGTTCCGCCAATAGGGAAAAGGTTCTCGACCGAATTTGCGGTTCTTTCACAAATTGCGGTCACAGTTGCGGTGTCGGGCGCCGGTTCCGCTGCGTATCGCTTTCGCCGGCCAGTCAACGCCCCGGGGTAGAGTATGTCGTTTAGTTTCCTGTGCAATCGCAACCGCCCGCTGCTCGCATTGGCGGTCTTGGTGCTGGTGTGGCCGCTCGCGGCTTTCGCCGAGCCCGACGCCATCGCCGTCAATGTCGACCAGGCCAAGCTCGTCAAGCTGCCCAGCCGGGTTGCGACCATCGTCGTCGGAAACCCGCTGATTGCCGACGTAACCCTGCAGACCGGCGGTGTCATCGTGGTGACCGGTAAGGGTTACGGCGCCACCAACTTCATTGCCATGGACCGTGGCGGCGAGATCCTGGTGGACCGCGTCATCCAGGTCGAGGGGCCGACCGATCAGCTCGTCACCGTCTACCGCGGCGTCGAGCGCGAGACCTATAGCTGCATGCCGATCTGCCAGCGCCGGGCGACACTCGGCGACGGCGACAACTACTTCAAGTCGGTGATGGAGCAGGCCGGCTCGCTCAGCGGCCAGGCCAGTACCTCCGCCGCCGCCGCCGCTGGCAAGACCAACTGACCGTTTGCTTCAATCGAATGCACCGATGCCGATGGCGCGCGCGCTTCATCCGTCGGCTGGAGAAGCTCGCGGATGCCGACGATGGTTAATGCCGAATTGACGGAGCGGGTCAGTCCGCTCGGATCGCGCGAAAGATTTCAACAATCAGTTTAGGCTATTTCTTCGATGCAGATGATCGCTGCACCGTCTGGGGAAAGCTCGATGTCGCCGCCCGCCGCCTCAACCGCCTCGTTCCGGAATTTGCTGCGCCGGTTTCGGCACAGCCGCCGGGGTTCGGCGGCGTTGCAGTTCGCTCTCGTCGCGCCGGTGTTCTTCGCGCTGTTGTTTGCGATCATCGAAACCGCGATCATGTTTTTCGCGAGCCAGCTGCTGGAGACCTACACCCAGGAAGCCGCGCGCCTGGTCCTGACCGGGCAGGCGCAGAATGGCACCTACAACAGCCAGGCCCTGTTCCTGAAGAATTTCCAGAACAATGTCTGCAGTAATATCCTGTTCAATTGCAGCAGCATCTCTATCGACGTCAAGAACTACGACTCGTTCGGGCTGATCGCCATCACCAGCCAGATCAACTCCAGCGGCAATTTCGACACCAGCACCCTGACCTATTGCCCCGGCAATGCCGGGAGAATCGTGGTCGTGAGGCTGTTCTACCAGTGGCCGCTGTTCGTCACCGGACTTGGCTACAACATCGCAAATCTGACGGGGAACCAGCGACTGTTGCAGGCGACAGCGGTGTTCCAGAACGAGCCTTTCACGGCGCCCTCGGCTCCCTGTTGACATAGGAAAGCGATGAAAACGATCTCATCCATGTGGCAGCGCACCCGGCGCAGTATCGCCGAACTAGCGAGCGACTGCCGCGGTCTCGCGGCGACGGAGTTCGCCTTCATCGTGCCGCTGATGTTGGTGATGTTCTTCGGCACGGTCGAATTTTCCTCGGGCGTCGCGGTCGATCGCAAGGTGTCGCTGATGGCGCGAACGCTTGCCGACCTGACCTCGCAGAACACCTCGGTCACCGACGCGCAACTGCAGAACTTCTTCAGCGCCTCTGGTGCGATCATGTGGCCCTATGTGTCGTCGCCACCGCCGACACCGAATCCGGTGAGCTCGACCATCTCCGAGCTCTATATCGACCCCACCACAGGCGTCGCGCGCGTGCAATGGAGCCAAGGATCTGCACCCCGGGCGGTCGGTACTCCCGCTCCCTTGCCGGCAAGTCTGATCGGCACCGATCCGACCACGCATGCCATCCTTCAGAACCAATATTTTCTCTTTAGTGAGATCAGTTTTCAATACCTGCCGACGATCGGTTACGTGATGGCAAAAGCCGGCGTCAACCTGAGCGACGTGGCCTATACGAGGCCGCGCCAGTCGATGTGCGTGTTTTATCCGCCGTCCACAACGAGCAACCCGCCGTGTCCGACCTCGTAACTGCCGGGCCGTCGCTGACGGCGTAAGTGTTGCATGAGCGCATGATCCGGAAACCGGTATCCATCCCGCGATCCAAGAGCGGGTCCAAGTGCGGGGCAGGCTTGTCCGGATCGTGCCCGGCATGACAAAAAGGCCGCGCGATTGGCCCGGCCTTTTCTCTCCAATGCTTGTTCGGGAAGGACTTCCGCAAAGCCCAGACCTTGCGGAAGTCCTCAGTTCGCGGCGCGCAAATTGTCGGCCGACGATTTGCCGGAACGACGGTCCGCCACGATCTCGTAGGAGATCTTCTGACCCTCACGCAACGTTCCAAGTCCGGCCCGCTCCACCGCGCTGATGTGTACGAACACGTCATTGCCGCCGTCATCCGGCTGGATGAAGCCGTAGCCCTTGGTAGCGTTAAACCACTTTACGGTTCCCATGCTCACGGGATAGTCCCTTCTCAGATATAAAATGTCGAAACCCATTTTTGGTGGGCTGGCGAGATCGAATTTTTGGAAGGGTCGTCAGCGTCTAAACCGGCTGTACCGGTGGATAGCTAATGTCGTCCGGCCGAAAATCGATTACCCGTATATTATGTGAAGCAAGCCCTCAAAACAATCCTGAGGTGCACGATTTTTTGATTGCGGGCTTCCGTCGCGGCCAATCCGAGCCCCGACATGATCCCCTCATGCGCGACGTCGGATGCGGCTTTTTTGAGGAACGATGCCAGAGCCTCCATCCCGATTGAACCGGGGGGAGGCTCTAGCTTTTTGTTGTGACAGGCAACGAACCGGTGCCACCCCCGCTATCCAGGTGCGGGGCAGGCTTGCCGGAAAACGCTCTACCGCCGGCGAAACTGACCGCCGCGTTGCGGCGCGCCGCGCGGGGCGCCGCCGCCAGAGCCCGGACGCTCGTCCTTGTGGCGGAAAATCAGCCGGCCTTTCTCGAGGTCATAGGGGGACATCTCGATCGTGACCCGGTCGCCCGCCAGCGTCTTGATCCGGTTCTTCTTCATTTTGCCGGCGGTGTAGGCAACGATCTCGTGTCCGGCATCGAGTTGCACGCGGTAGCGCGCGTCGGGGAGGATTTCGGTGACCAGTCCTTCGAACTGGATCAGCTCTTCTTTAGCCATGGTTATCTCCAGAACGATCGACGGCTAGTTGGGCTTCTGGTTGCGGTTGGGACGATGATTGGGTCGGCTCTCGCGGTGCAAAAAAGCAACGCCTTGTATTCCCTCTGCCTTGCTGCCGCCATGGGGCGAACGGTGCGGCTCCTGACGATGGGCTTGCAGGGCGCCATTCTTACCACCAGCACGGCGGCGACGGCGAGGACCTTTCGACGACGCTGGACCGGTTTCATTGGTCCTGGCCGCGTGGGGGCGCGGCGCCGGGCGGCCAGAACGATGCTGGGCCGGAGCGGGTGCGGTATCGCGATGGCCGGGCGTGCGGCGGTCCTCGCGGGGCAGTGCGATGCGGATCAGTCTTTCGATGTCGCGCAGATACGCCATTTCCTCCGCGCCCGCGACCAGCGAGATCGCGATGCCGTCGGCGCCGGCGCGCGCGGTGCGGCCGATGCGATGGACATAGGTTTCGGGCACGTTGGGAAGATCGAAATTCACCACATGGCTGATGCCGTCGACGTCGATGCCGCGGGCGGCGATGTCGGTGGCGATCAGGGTGCGGATCTTGCCGGCGCGGAAGTCCGCGAGCACGCGTTCCCGCTGATTCTGCGACTTGTTGCCGTGAATGGCGGCGGCGTTGATGCCGGCCTTGACCAGGCCCTTCACGACCTTGTCGGCGCCGTGCTTGGTGCGGGTAAAGATCAACGCCCGATCGACCGTTTCCTGCTTGAGGAGCTGGGCCAGCAACGCCGGCTTGGCCGAGTGATCGACCTGGATGATGCGCTGGGTGATGCGCTCGACGGTGGAGGCCGCCGGCGTCACCGCCACCCGCGCCGGATCCCGCAGCATCTGTTCGGCGAGTTCAGCGATATCCTTCGGCATGGTCGCCGAGAAGAACAGCGTCTGCCGCTTGATCGGCAACTTGCCGACGATTTTGCGGATGTCGTTGATAAAGCCCATGTCGAGCATGCGGTCGGCCTCGTCAAGCACCAGGAACTCGACCTGGTTGAGCCTCAAGCCGTTGCTTTGCACGAGGTCGAGCAGGCGGCCGGGGGTCGCCACCATGACTTCGACGCCCTGCATCACCGAGCGGACCTGGCGTCCCATCGGCACGCCGCCGATCGCCAGCGCCGACGACAGGCGGATGTGACGGCCATAGGCGTTGAAGCTGTCGAGGATCTGTCCCGACAATTCCCGCGTCGGGCTCAGCACCAGCACGCGGCAGGTTTTCGGCTGCGGCTTGATGCGGTTCTGCAGAATGCGATGCAGGATGGGAAGCGCAAAGGCCGCGGTCTTGCCGGTGCCGGTCTGCGCGATGCCGACGACGTCACGACCGGCGAGGGCGAGAGGAATGGTCTGGGCCTGGATGGGTGTGGGTGTGAGGTAATTTTCTTCTTGAAGGGCACGTGAGATGGGATCGGCGAGGCCGAAATCCTGAAAGGAGGTCAAAAGGAGGGTTCTTTCCGTAAAAAGGCAGGCGCCCGGCATCATTCGCCGGGGGCGCGCAAGTGTCTTGGAGACACCCGCGTGTTTGGGGCGTCGGTTCTGGTTGGCTGAAAGGGCAAGCCAGAAGCCCGATTTGAGGGCTAAAGAACACGCGGCTCGCGATGACCCGATGATTCTCGAAGGTCTTCGGCCTCATATGGAACATGAACGCGGCGCTTTCAAGGTGAATTACCGCACCGCGTCCGGTTTGGTTTAGAAACCGCACCGGAAATGCGCTTCGGTTGTTCGCCCCTTGACCGCAAGATAGAAAAATCAATGCCGGAAATTTAGCCAAAACGACATATCTGCTCAATAAATACGCAGAATGCCGCTTACGCATACATTTTCTTAGCCTAACTATTGGGCAGCGCTTTGCGCCCTAAGCGGCAAATTTCCCAGTGGTTTCATCGGCTTACCTGGATCTTTCCCCGTGGCATGGTTCTTGCGATTCCCTTAAGGCAGGCGGCCGCGGGGGCCGTCGCAGCGCTGTTTCACGTCTGCGTCAGGGAGATGACACCTCATGCTTACCAAAATCACTCACGAAATAGCGACGATGAGCCGTCGTCGCTGGCTGGCGGCGACCGCCGGGCTGGCGCTCGGCTTCGCATTGTCGCCGGCATTCGCCGCGGACGACACCATCAAGATCGGCATCCTTCATTCGCTCTCCGGCACCATGGCTATCAGCGAGACCACGCTGAAGGACGTGATGCTGATGCTGATCGACGAGCAGAACAAGAAGGGTGGTGTGCTCGGCAAGAAACTCGAGGCCGTTGTCGTCGATCCCGCGTCGAACTGGCCGCTGTTTGCCGAAAAAGCGCGTGAGCTGATCACCAAGGACAAGGTGAGCGTGGTGTTCGGCTGCTGGACCTCGGTCTCGCGCAAATCCGTGCTGCCGGTGTTCAAGGAGCTGAACAACATCCTGTTCTATCCGGTGCAATACGAAGGCGAGGAGAGCGAGCGCAACGTGTTCTACACCGGCGCTGCGCCAAACCAGCAGGCGATCCCCGCCGTCGACTACCTGATGAAGGAAGAGAAGGTGAAGCGCTGGGTGCTGGCGGGCACCGACTACGTCTACCCGCGCACCACCAACAAGATCCTGGAAGCCTATCTGAAGGCGAAGGGTGTCGCGCCGGAAGACATCATGATCAACTATACCCCGTTCGGTCATAGCGACTGGCAGACCATTGTCGCCGATATCAAGAAGTTCGGCTCGGCCGGCAAGAAGACCGCGGTGGTTTCGACCATCAACGGCGACGCCAACGTTCCCTTCTACAAGGAATTGGGCAACCAGGGCATCAAGGCGACCGATATCCCGGTGGTCGCGTTCTCGGTCGGTGAGGAAGAGCTCGCGGGCCTCGACACCAAGCCGCTGGTCGGCCATCTCGCCGCCTGGAACTATTTCGAATTGGTCAAGACTCCGGACAACACCAAGTTCATCAAGGAGTGGCACGACTATACTAAAAATCCGAAGCGCACCACCAACGACCCGATGGAAGCGCACTACATCGGCTTCAACATGTGGGTGAAGGCGGTGGAAAAGGCGAAGTCGTTCGATCCTGACAAGGTCATCGACGCGCTGCCTGGCATCAAGCAGGCCAACCTCACGGGCGGCGTGTCGGAAATGCTTCCGAACCACCACATCACCAAGCCGGTCCTGATCGGCGAAATCCGGGCCGACGGCCAGTTCAACGTGGTGTCGCCGGACGATCCGAAGAAGGCCAAGCTGGTTCCGGGCGACGCCTGGTCGGACTACCTCGAAGGTTCGAAGGATCTTGAAGCCGATTGGGTGACGCTGAAGTGCGGTAACTACAACAAGGTTACCAAGAAGTGCCTGGGCTCGGGTTCCTGAGCCGCCGTTAATCCTAAGCGAACGAAGAAGGCGGCGCGTCGCCGCCTTCTTTTACCTTTTGCCGGGGTCCGCCAGTGCCTGCCAACCTGCTTTGCTGTCTTCGCTCGCTCGCGCTTTCGATCGTTCTGATCGCCTTCGCGTTGCCGGCCCTTGCCGGCCCGTTCGAGGACTCGGTCAGCAAATTCGCCAACGACGATTTCTCCGATAGCGAAGATGCGGTCGCCGAGATCGTGGCCTCCGGCAATCCGCTGGCCTATTCGATCATCAACGCGCTTCATGACGAGCGGCTGATGGCCGATCCCGATACCAAGAAGGTCTATGTCAAGCAGGTCGACGGCAAGATCATCGACGCCGCGACCGGCGCGCCGGTCGACAGCCTTCCAAACGGCGCGGAGCCGGTACGCCTCAACAACAAGCTGCGCCGCCACGTTGAGGCCGCGCTCGGCGGCCTGACGCTGCTGTCGCCGGATCCGAATACGCGAATTGCGGCGGCGCAGTCGGTTTTCAAGTCTCACGAGGAAGCGCTGCTGCCGGTCGTCGAAGGTGCGCTCGCCAAGGAGACCGACAGGACGGCGAAAGCGGCGCTCGGCGACGCGCGCGCGGCCATCCTGTTGTTCAAATCCGACGCCACTGAGGAGGACAAGCTCAAGGCCATCGCAACCATCCGCGCGCGCGGCGATCAGGAAGCGCTGGCCATGTTGAGCGACATCGGCGCCGACCAGCCGGCAAACGTTGCGAAAGCGGCAACGAGCGCGATCGCCTCAATCCAGAGTTCGCTGGCGCTGTGGTCCACCTTGCAGAACGCCTGGTACGGCCTCTCGCTCGGCTCGGTGTTGCTGCTGGCCGCGATCGGGCTCGCCATCACCTTCGGCGTGATGGGCGTCATCAACATGGCCCATGGCGAGATGGTGATGCTCGGGGCCTACACCACCTTCGTGGTGCAGGAGACGATCCGCACCAGCTATCCTGCTTTGTTCGACTATTCGCTGTTGATCGCGGTGCCGCTCGCCTTCCTGGTGGCGGGCGCGATCGGGGTCCTGATCGAACGCAGCATCATCCGCTTCCTCTACGGCCGTCCGCTGGAGACGTTGCTTGCGACCTGGGGGCTGTCGCTGGTGCTGCAGCAATTGGTGCGCACGCTGTTCGGACCGACCAACCGCGAGGTCGGCAATCCCTCCTGGATGAGCGGCGCGTTCCAGCTCGGGCAGATCACGATCACTTATAACCGGCTGTGGATTTTGTGCTTCACGCTCGCGGTGTTCGTGATCCTCTTGGCGATGCTGCGCTTCACGGCGCTCGGCCTCGAGATGCGCGCAGTCACGCAAAATCGCCGCATGGCGGCCTCGATGGGCATTGCGACCTCGCGCGTCGATGCGCTGACCTTCGGCCTCGGCTCGGGAATCGCCGGGATCGCCGGCGTGGCCCTGTCGCAAATCGACAATGTCAGCCCCAATCTCGGCCAGAGCTATATCATCGATTCTTTCATGGTGGTGGTGTTCGGCGGCGTCGGTAATCTCTGGGGCACGCTGGTCGGCGCCTTCACGCTCGGCATCGCCAACAAGTTCCTGGAGCCGGTCGCCGGCGCCGTGCTCGGCAAGATCGCTATTCTCGTGCTAATCATCCTGTTCATCCAGAAACGCCCGCGCGGGCTGTTCGCGCTGAAGGGACGGGCGGTGGAAGCATGATGCCGCATGTGCTCACGCGCTCGTTGGACCGCTCCGCGACCACGTTCATCCTGCTGGTGGTCGCCTGCGGGATCCTGATTCCATTGTCTAACCTGCTGTTGCCGGCCGGATCGATATTCCGGGTGCCGACCTATCTGGTGGCGCTGTGGGGCAAATATGTCTGCTACGCCATCCTGGCGCTCGCGATCGACCTGATCTGGGGCTATTGCGGTATTCTCTCGCTCGGCCACGGCGCGTTCTTCGCGCTCGGCGGCTACGCGATGGGCATGTATCTGATGCGCCAGATCGGGAGCCGCGGCGTCTACGGCAATCCGGACCTGCCCGACTTCATGGTGTTCCTGAACTACCCGAAGCTGCCCTGGTACTGGCACGGCTTCGACATGTTCTGGTTCGCGGCGCTGATGGTCGTGCTGGTGCCGGGCCTGCTCGCCTTCTGTTTCGGCTGGCTCGCCTTCCGCTCCCGCGTCACCGGCGTCTATCTCTCGATCATCACGCAGGCGATGACCTACGCGCTGCTGCTCGGATTCTTCCGCAACGATTTCGGCTTCGGCGGCAACAACGGCCTCACCGATTTCAAGGACATCCTGGGCTTCAACGTGCAAGCCGATGGCACCCGCGCGGCGCTGTTTGCGCTGAGCTGCCTTGCGCTGATCATCGGCTTCCTGATGTGCCGGGCGGTCGTGACCTCGAAGCTCGGCAAGGTCCTGATTGCGGTGCGCGACGCCGAATCCCGCACGCGGTTTCTCGGTTATCGCGTCGAATCCTACAAGCTGTTCGTGTTCACGCTGTCGGCCTGCATGGCCGGCGTCGCCGGCGCACTGTATGTGCCGCAGGTCGGCATCATCAACCCTTCCGAATTCGCGCCCGGCAACTCGATCGAGGCGGTGATCTGGGTCGCGGTCGGTGGCCGCGGCACGCTGGTCGGCGCGGCGCTCGGCGCCATCGTCGTCAATTATGCCAAGACCTATTTCACCTCGGGTCCGCTGGCGCCATACTGGCTGTTCATGCTGGGCGCGCTGTTCATCCTGGTGACGCTGTTGTTGCCGAAGGGCATCGTCGGCACCTTCAACAGCTGGTGGGAGCCGTGGAAGACGCGGCGCCTCGCGCCCGCCGCCGAAAGTGCGGCGCGCGAGGACGGCGTCAGCGAACCCAACATGGCGGAGTGAACGCATGAACGTCATGGATACCCGCGCCACCTCCGCGCTGCTCTATCTTGACGGCGTGCACGTCTCCTTCGACGGCTTCCACGCCATCAACAATCTGTCGCTGACGCTCGCGCCCGGCGAGATGCGCGCCATCATCGGTCCGAACGGCGCCGGCAAGACCACGATGATGGACATCATCACCGGCAAGACCAAGCCGGACGAGGGCACGGTGCTGTTCGACGGCGTCACCGACCTGACCCGGCTCGACGAGACGCACATCGCCGAGCTGGGCATCGGCCGCAAGTTCCAGAAGCCGACCGTGTTCGAGAGCCAGACCATCGAGGACAATCTGTTGCTCGCGCTCAATGTCGATCACAGCGTGAGGGGCACGCTGTTCTGGCGCGAGACCAAGCCCGAGACCGAGCGCATCCAGCGCGTGCTCGAAACCATCCGCCTCACCGATGCGCGCAACCGTCTGGCCGGCAGCCTGTCGCACGGCCAGAAGCAATGGCTCGAGATCGGCATGCTGCTGGCGCAGGACCCGAAGCTGCTGCTGGTCGATGAGCCGGTCGCCGGCATGACCGACGTCGAAACCCACCAGACCGCAGAGCTCTTGAAAGAGATCAACAAGGACAAGACGGTGATGGTGGTCGAACACGACATGACCTTCGTCCGCGAACTCGGCGTCAAGGTGACTTGCCTGCACGAAGGCACGGTGCTGGCGGAAGGCTCCATCGATCAGGTGTCGTCGAACGAGCGTGTGATCGAAGTGTATTTGGGACGCTGAGGGCATGCTCGAAGTAAAAGACATCAACCTCTACTACGGCGCGGCGCAGGCCCTGCGCGGCGTCTCGCTTTCGGCGCAGCCGGGCAAGGTGATGTGCGTGCTGGGCCGCAACGGCGTCGGCAAGACCTCGCTGTTGCGCGCGATGGTCGGCCAATATCCTATCGCCTCTGGTTCGATCACCTTCGACGGCGCCGACATCACGGCGTTGAGGCCCTATGAGCGCGCCCGGCGCGGCATCGGTCTGGTGCCGCAGGGCCGCGAGATATTTCCGCTGCTCACGGTGGAGGAAAACCTGAAGACCGGCTTCGGCCCCTTGAAGCGCGACGACCGCTACATTCCCGACGACGTGTTCTCGCTGTTTCCGGTGCTGCAGTCGATGCTGGGTCGCCGCGGCGGCGACCTCTCCGGCGGCCAGCAGCAGCAGCTCGCGATCGGGCGCGCGCTGGTGATGCGGCCAAAATTGTTGCTGCTCGACGAGCCGACCGAGGGCATCCAGCCCTCGATCATCAAGGATATCGGCCGGGCCATCTCCTACCTGCGCAGCCTCGGCAATATCGCCATCGTGCTGGTCGAACAATATCTCGACTTTGCCTGCGAGCTCGGCGACAATTTTGCGGTCATGGACCGGGGCGCGGTGAAATTTTCCTGCGATCGTTCAAATCTCGACCCCGCCGAGATCAGCCGCCAGATGGCGCTATAATCCAAAACGCGGCCAGCCAAGGCCGCGTGCGAACCTCGGGGGAACCGGGCGGGGGGGCGGATGCCGAGCGAACTTTCCAGCGCGTCTTCGGCGGTATTCGCGGCCAATCGCGCCTGCGGCGCGGTCGCCTTCGACGTCGGGCTCGTGGAGGGCGTCACCCGACGCCGATCCTTGCATGAATCGGGCTCGCTCCGCGTCCGCTTTCCCTCGCCCGAGGGCGAGGGGCTCTCGGGGGTCTTCGTCAACACCGCGGGCGGCGTCGCCGGCGGCGATCGTTTCGATATTGCGGTCGCGGCCGGCGAGGGCGCGCGTCTCACCCTCACCACGGCCGCGGCGGAAAAGGTCTACCGCGCCCCTGGCGCGCCCGCTGAGCTCAACATCCGCCTCAAGGCGGCAGCCGGCGCGCACCTCGCCTGGCTGCCCCAGGAAACCATCCTGTTCGACCAGGCGCGCATCTCGCGGCGGATCGACATCGAGCTTGCCGAGGAGGCCTCGCTCCTGCTGTGCGAAATCGTCGTGTTCGGCCGGGCCGCGATGGGCGAACGCATGCGGCACGGCAGCTTTGTCGACCGCTGGCGGGTCAGGCGCGGCGGCCGGCTGGTGTTCGCCGAAACCGTACGGCTGGAGGGTGAGATCGGCGAGAAACTGGCAAGGGGCGCGATCGCCAAGGGCGGCGTAGCCATCGCCACGGCCCTGATCGTGCCCGGCGATGAGGCGCTGGTGGAGCGCATCCGCGAGATTGCGGCTTCCTCTAGCGGCGAGGTCGGCCTCTCCGCCTGGAATGGATTTGCAATGGCGCGCTTCTGTGCCCAAGATGCGGCGCGGCTTCGCGCCGATATGATGTCGGTGCTCGGCCGTGCCTCTGGTTCGCCGTTACCGCGGCTCTGGCTTAACTAGATCGATCAGGATGATTCGAGTGCTCGCATGAATCTCTCCCCCCGCGAAAAGGACAAACTCTTGATTTCGATGGCCGCCATGGTGGCGCGGCGCCGGCTGGAGCGCGGCGTCAAGCTCAACCACCCCGAGGCGATTGCCATCATCTCCGACTTCATCGTCGAGGGCGCGCGCGACGGCCGCACCGTCGCCGAGCTGATGCAGGCCGGCGCCCAGGTGCTGACCCGGGCGCAGGTGATGCCGGGCATCCCCGAGATGATCCACGACATCCAGGTCGAGGCGACCTTTCCGGACGGCACCAAGCTCGTCACCGTGCATGAGCCGATCAGATAGGAGCGTGCAATGATCCCCGGCGAACTCTTCATCCAGGACGGCGAGATCGAGCTCAATGCCGGCCGCAAGACGGTGACGCTCACGGTCGCCAATAGTGGCGACCGTCCGATCCAGGTCGGCTCGCACTACCATTTCTTCGAGACCAATCCGGCGCTGAAGTTCGACCGCAAGAAAGCGCGCGGCATGCGGCTCGACATCGCGGCCGGCACCGCGGTGCGCTTCGAGCCGGGGCAGACCCGCGACGTGCAGCTCGTCGCGCTCGCCGGCAAGCGCACCATCTACGGCTTTCGCGGCGACTTGATGGGCAAGCTGTGATCCGATGCTTGCGGGAATCCGCCTCGTTTCCGAAGCGGCCGAGCTCGCGGCGCGGCGCCACAATGGCATGGCGCGGAAGGGGCGCGGTGATGAGCCGTATATCAATCACCTCGCCGAGGTCGCGAACCTGCTTGCGGCCGCCACCGATGGCGCGGATGCCGAACTGGTCGGGGCCGGCTGGCTGCACGACACCATCGAAGACACTGAAACGACGCGCGCGGAACTCGCGGAAAAATTCGGCGAGCGCGTCGCAAGTCTCGTGGTCGAGGTTACCGACGACATGACGCTGCCCAAGAGCGAGCGCCGGCGGCTGCAGGTGGTGGATGCCTCGAAAAAGTCGCCGGGCGCAAAATTGATCAAGATCGCCGACAAGATCAGCAATATCCGCGCGCGCATCTTGTCGGAGCCGACGCCGGAGGAGCGTGACGATCTCTTCGACTACACCGCCTGGGCCGGGCAGGTGGTGGCGGGATGCCGCGGCGGCAACGCCTGGCTCGACAAAACCTTCGACGATGCGATTGCGCTAGCGAGGAGCACGCTGTGAGAAATGGCAACTACGTGCCTTTTTCTGTGCCGTGCTGCGTGCTCGCGGCATGCGCCGTGCTGTGGTCAGGCGCAGCATATCCTGCTGAAGGCGAACTGCGCTGGCGCGTTTTTGATCAGGACCAGACGGTGCTCCTCGTAATTGCCGATAGCGATGCGACGGATAATTTCGGGTTACCTCTGTTCGAAGGCGAGAAGGCCGCGGGCACTGCGACTGCGGAGGGCGATACGAACGATGATCTGCGCAGCACGATTGCCGCGCTCATGCTTCATGACGAGGATGCAGCAATTAGTCTGACGCCAGGCAACGCCAGCGCGCAAAATGCAAGGTTCTTCTTCAGCTACTTGACCGGTTGGCGATACCGTTTCGAGCTGTCCGTGCCAGGTGCTGCCTTCGAGCAGCTCAAGCGCGCAGGCACCTTCCAATTAAAGGCAGGCGGTACGTCCGTTCAAAAGGAGTTCAAGGTGGGTTTGGAGAGCGTCGCCAGATTCCAGGAACTCTGCAAGAGCCCGTCCACATAGGCACGAGCAATTTGAATTATACGCGATCCGAGAGTTGGAGCACGAAATGTCCGTAAAGATCAAACGTTCCGTCTATGCCGACATGTTCGGGCCGACCACCGGCGACCGCGTGCGGTTGGCCGACACCGACCTCATCATCGAGGTGGAGAAGGATTTCACCACCTATGGCGAGGAAGTGAAATTCGGCGGCGGCAAGGTGATCCGCGACGGCATGGGCCAGTCGCAGGTCACCAACAAGCAGGGCGCGGCTGACACCGTGATCACCAACGCGCTGATCGTCGATCACTGGGGCATCGTCAAGGCCGACGTCGCGATCAAGGAAGGTATGATCAGCGCCATCGGCAAGGCCGGCAATCCGGACATCCAGCCCGGCGTCACCATCGTGATCGGTCCCGGTACCGACGTGATCGCGGGAGAGGGGAAAATCCTCACCGCCGGCGGCTTCGACAGCCACATTCATTTCATCTGCCCGCAGCAGATCGAGCACGCCCTGATGAGTGGCGTCACCTCGATGCTCGGCGGCGGCACCGGCCCCTCGCACGGCACCTTCGCCACCACCTGCACGCCCGGCCCCTGGCACATGGCGCGGATGATCCAGTCGTTCGACGCGTTCCCGGTCAATCTCGGCATTTCCGGCAAGGGCAACGCGTCGCGGCCGGCCGCGCTAGTGGAGATGATCAAGGCCGGCGCCTGTGCGCTCAAACTGCATGAGGATTGGGGCACCACGCCGGCCGCGATCGACAATTGCCTGTCGGTTGCCGACGACTACGACGTCCAGGTGATGCTGCATTCGGACACGCTGAACGAGTCGGGCTTCGTCGAGGACACGGTGAAAGCCTTCAAGGGCCGCACTATCCACGCCTTCCACACCGAAGGCGCCGGCGGCGGCCACGCGCCTGACATCATCAAGATCGCAGCGCTGAAGAACGTGCTGCCGTCCTCGACCAATCCGACGCGCCCCTTCACCCGCAACACCATCGACGAGCATCTGGACATGCTGATGGTGTGCCACCATCTCGATCCCTCGATCGCCGAGGACTTGGCGTTTGCCGAGAGCCGCATCCGCAAAGAAACCATTGCGGCGGAAGACATCCTGCACGACCTTGGGGCACTCTCGATGATGTCCTCCGACTCGCAGGCGATGGGCCGGCTCGGCGAGGTGATCATCCGCACCTGGCAGACCGCCGACAAGATGAAGAAGCAGCGCGGTTCGTTGCCGCAGGACAAGGGCAACAACGACAATTTCCGCGTTAAGCGCTACATCGCCAAATACACCATCAACCCAGCGATTGCGCACGGCGTCTCGAAGTTGATCGGCTCGGTGGAGAAGAGCAAGCTCGCCGACCTCGTGCTGTGGTCGCCGGCATTTTTCGGCGTCAAGCCGGACTTGATCATCAAGGGCGGCTCGATCGTTGCCGCACCGATGGGCGATCCCAATGCATCGATCCCGACGCCGCAGCCCGTGCACTACCAGCCGATGTTTGCGGCCTTCGGCAAGTCGCTGACGGCGTCCTCGGTCATATTCACCTCAAAGGCCGCGGTCACGGCCGGTCTCGCCCGGCAACTCGGCATTGGCAAAAAGCTCTACGCGGTGCAAAACACCCGTGGCAAGATCTCCAAGAAGAGCATGATCCATAACGACGCCATGCCGAAGATCGAGGTCGATCCCGAAACCTATGAGGTCCGCGCCGACGGCGAATTGTTGACCTGCCCGCCGGCCGAGGTGCTGCCCATGGCGCAGCGCTATTTCATGTTCTAGAGCGCGATCAGCAAAAGTGGGTACCGGTTTTGCGTTCGATCGCGCTTCTGGTTAAGGTCCCGCCGGCAAAACAGAGCCAGAACAAGAGCCGGGAGGATATCGTGATTTACGTCGTTGCCACGCTGACCGTGAAACCTGAGACGCGCGCCGAATTCATTGCGGCCGCCACCGCCTGCATCAAGGAGACAAGGAAGGAACCCGGCAATATCGCCTATGATCTGCATGAAAGCGTCACCGACCCCAGCAAGATGGTATTCGTCGAGCAGTGGCAAAATGCCGAGGCGTTGGTGCCGCATCGTGCCGCCGAGCACATGAAGACGTTTGGCCGCGTCGCCGTGAGATGCTTCTCGGCCCCGCCGAAGATCGAGGTCATCACACCGGAAAAGGTCGACGTCCGCTAACAAGCAACAATAACGGGAGAACAATTCGATGATCTATGTCGTCGCCACCACGCAGGTAAAGCCGGATTCGCGGGAGGCCTTCATCAAGGGCGCCAAGGAATGCATCGCGGCAACCCGCAAGGAAAATGGCTGCCTTTCCTATGAGAGCCACACCAGCATCAACGACCCCAACCTGTTCGTGGTGGTCGAGCGCTGGGAAAGCCGTGAGGACCTCAACGCGCATGGCAAGGCGCCGCACATGAAGCTCTGGCGGGAATATTCCGCGCCGCTGAAAGTCTCGCCGACCGTGATCGAGATCATCAGCGACGGCAAGGTCGAGAAGCTCTAGGGGTGTTCTCATGATCCGCGCGACCGAGGTCAAGCCGCAACACCGCTGGGCGGAAGCCCCCGCCGATACCGTCGTGCTCGATTTCGACGATCGGCACCGGCGGCGGATGGCGATGACCGGCACCCGCGGCTTGGAATTTCTGCTCGATCTGGAGAACGCGGTGGCGCTGCGCGGCGGCGACGCGCTGGTGCTCGAGGATGGACGCCTCGTCGAAGTGGTCGCGGCGCCCGAGCCGCTGGTCGAAATCCGCGGGGCCGATCCGCATCATCTGATCCGGGTCGGCTGGCATCTCGGCAACCGCCATCTGCCGACGCAGATCATGGCAAAGGGCTTGCGGATCCGGCGCGACCACGTCATCGAGGCGATGGTGAGGGGGCTCGGTGCGCGCGTTGTCGAGATCGAGGCGCCGTTCGATCCCGAGGGCGGAGCCTATGCCGGCACAGGCCATGGCCACGCGCATGAGGACCATGCGCTTCATACCGGTCACAAGGGTCATGATCACGACCATGCGCACGATCATCACGATCACGGCCATGATCATCATCACCATGACGAGCATTGCGAGCATGAGCATCACCACGGCCATTCCCATGCTCATGACCACGAGTAGATCCGAGCCGGCCGATGCGGGCTGTGGGATGAAGGAGGGCGAAGCCGCGGCGCTGTACCGACTGATGACCTGGCTGTCGCCGTCATTCCCGGTCGGCGGCTTCTCCTATTCCTCGGGCATCGAATGGGCGGTCGAGGCCGGTGACATCACCGACGCCGCCTCGCTCAGGGAATGGCTGGCCGCGATGCTCGCGGAGGGATCGGGATTCTGCGACGGCGTGTTCCTAGCGCATGCGCATCGCGCCGTGGAAGCCGGCGAGGGTGCCGCGCTTCGCGATATCGCGGAGCTCGCGGCCGCCTTCGTGCCGTCGCGCGAACGGCAGTTGGAAACATCGACGCAGGGGCGCGCTTTCATCGAGATCGCGCGGTCGGCATGGAACTGCGACGGTCTCGATCGGGGGATCGCGCAGTGCGCGGTCGGAATCGTCTATCCCGTCGCGGTCGGTCTCGTCAGCGCCGCGCATGCTATCCCGCTTCCCGCCACGCTGCATGCGTTCCTGCACGCGCTGGTGTCGAACTGGATTTCGGCGGGCGGCCGGCTCGTTCCGCTCGGACAAACCGACTGCCAGCGCGTGATCGCTGCGCTCGAGCCTGTTGTCGCGGAGACGGCAGCCCGCGCGATTGTGGCCGCGCTTGACGATCTCGGCGGCGCTACCTTTCGCGCCGACCTCGCCAGCCTCCGGCACGAGACGCAATATACGAGGTTATTTAGGTCGTGACCTTTATCGACCCGTCGTCCCGGCGAAGCCCGGGGACCCATAACCACCGGCGTTATTTTTTTTGCGAAAGGCGTCGGCCCTTCTGCTTCTTCGATAGATTTCGCGGTATGGGTCCCGGCTCAGCGTTCGCTTTGCTCGCTTGGTCGGGACGACGAAAACTGAGGGACGGCTCAGATGGCTAATTCGCACGGCCCGCTTCGTATCGGTGTCGGAGGTCCGGTCGGGTCGGGCAAGACCGCGCTGATGGACCTGCTCTGCAAGTCGATGCGCGAGCGCTACGACATCGCCGCGATCACCAACGACATCTACACCAAATGGGACGCCGAATTCCTGGTGCGCTCGGGGTCGCTGACGCCGGATCGCATTGCCGGCGTCGAAACCGGCGGATGCCCGCATACCGCGATCCGCGAGGATGCCTCGATGAATCTCGCTGCGGTGGCCGACATGCGCGCGAAATTCCCGAACCTCGATTTGGTGCTGATCGAATCCGGTGGCGACAATCTCGCCGCGACGTTTTCACCGGAACTCGCCGACCTCACGATTTATGTCATCGACGTGGCGGCCGGTGACAAGATTCCGTCGAAAGGCGGACCCGGCATCACCCGCTCCGATCTCCTCGTCATCAACAAGATCGACCTTGCGCCCTATGTCGGGGCTTCACTGGAAAAGATGCGTGCCGATGCAAAGCGAATGCGCGGCGCGCGGCCTTTCGTCATGACCAATCTGAAGAAGAGCGAAGGCCTTGAGCGCATCATCGGCTTCATCGAGGCCAAGGGCGGCCTTCAACCGCAGGCACGCCGCCCTTAACCATTAACGAATTTCGAGAAAAGGCCTGGAACAAAGCGGCTTTGCGGCAATTACCATTCCGCGGGGTTCTGCCGGGGGCGATCGCTCGCCAACCCGATTAAGCCTAAAAGCCGGCCGTAGTTGCGTAACCATCATGGCTCCAGCATTATGTCTGCCGGTTGGCTCTCATTCCGTCATGCCACATTGCGCTCCGGCAAGTTTCCGATGACTCACTTGCGCTCTTGCCAACCCCGCACGTCCGAGTAAGCGAGTGGTTCGGCTGGGTTTCATTATTGGTCTTATCGCGCTCATCGGGCTCATGCTCTCCGGGGCGGCGTCCTTTCGCGTGCACGAACAGGAACTCACGATCGACGGCATCGCGCTGGCGCGGGCGATCGACGTTCATGCCAGTCTGGTGCAGGACCGCCTGACCGAACGAGAATTGTTGGCCCGGGTCGCGTCAGGCCTGTTTCGTGCGCCATCGCTGGTCAAGGCCAACATGCTGCAGCCGCTGCGCTCCTCGATCTATGCTTTCAAGACCGATTTCCTGGTCGCGAGCTGGATCGCGCGGCTCAAGCCCGGCGAACTCGATGAAGCCGGGCGCGAACTTGCGAGCGCCGGATTCTCCAATCCGAAGATCCGCAATTTCGACGGCAAGCCGATCGATCCGCGCTCGCTCGACAAGCCGATCGACGTGTTGATGGATGTCGAGCCGCGCAATGCCGAGAACATGGCGCTCGCCGGCAGGGCACTCGACCAGAGTCCGTCGATCGGGTCCATGCTGGCGCGGGCGATGGTCGAGGGAAAGCCGGTGGCCTCCGATCCGGTTAACCTGGTACGCCCGAACGGTCCGGTCGGCATCGTCCTTGCCGCGCCGGTGATACAGGACGGCACCACATCGCCGGCGGGTTTTGTCACGTTTTCCTACGAGCTGGCGCCGCTGATGCTGACCAACGACGACCAGTCGCTGTTTTCGGTGGTGTTGAAAGATCCCCGCAGCGCTGATGGCGAACTGATCGCCAACGACCAGGGCGTCGTCACGTCGCGACAGGCCGCGGCCGACGGGCCCGCACCGTCCGCGACGCGTATCGTGGCCTTCGGTGACCGCGACTGGTCGCTCGCCTACTACGCCAAGATCAACGCGACCAAGCGCGCCCAGCAGACGGCCGCGATCGTCGGCGCCATCGGCCTGGCGTTGACCGTCATGATCTGCGGATTGTTCGGCTACGTCGCCTACAACAACTTGCGCCTCAGCCGCGAGATCCAGGTGCGGATCGGCTTCGAGCGCCGGTTGACCGCCGTCATCGACGAGCTCAATCACCGGGTCAAGAACATCCTCGCGGTGATCCAGTCGATCGTGACACGCACGTTGCGGCACGGCTCCGATATCGATGTCGCGCGCGAACTCCTGATCGGACGGATTCACGCGATGTCGAATGTGGTCTCGCTGCTCAGCGAAAGCCAGTGGCAGGGCGTGAAGCTGAAGGGGTTGTTCGAGGCGCGCGCCATCCCGCATGCCGAGCGCATCGCGGTGAGCGGGCCCGATATCGCCGTCAGCGCGCGCGCCGCGCAGAGCCTGTCGCTGCTGTTCTTCGAGCTGGCGTCACATTCCGACGAAGGGCTGTCGCTGGTCGGCAAGCATCCGCATGTCGTCGCGAAGTGGGAAGTTACCGGAGAGCAACCCGACACGATTTTTCATTTCCGTTGGGAGGAGTTCAACACCAGCGAGGCGACACGCCGGCCGGACAGCGATTTCGGCCTCATCCTGCTCGACCGCGTCGCGCCGGAGGCGCTCGGGGGCACCTCGAAGCGCTATTTCACCGATGTCAGCTATGTCTATGAGCTGACCGCACCGATGGGTACCGTGGTCGACATGACCGAACGCGACCGTACCGAACAAATCTCAGCCCCGGTGCGGCCGGCGATCTGAGCGCGCCGGAACCGGTGAGGTGAACCGCATCCCGACGCGCTATCTTCTATTCTTTGTGCATGATCTTTTCGGAAAAACCGGTGCCCACTTTCCCGGATCATGCTCTAGATTCGCCCGGTGAAGCCCGGCTGCGATCAGCCGTTTCCACCGATCACCGCGCGCACGGTCTCGTCGGGCCCGAAATCCTCGGCGCCATCGACATAGAGCAGTGCCGCGAGCTTCGAGCGCGCACGGTTGACGCGGCTCTTGATGGTGCCGACCGCGCAGCCGCAGATGTTCGCGGCGTCCTCATAGGAGAAGCCGGAGGCACCGACCAGGATCAGCGCCTCGCGCTGGTCTTGCGGCAGCTTGTCGAGCGCGGCGCGGAATTCCTCGAATTCCAGGTGCGCGCCTTGGGCCGGTTGCGTCTTCAGCGTCTTGGCGTAGTTGCCATCGGCATCCTCGACCTCGCGCCGCCGCTTGCGATAGTCCGAGCGGAACAGGTTGCGCAAGATCGTGAACAACCATGCCGGCAAGTTCGAGCCGGGCTGGAACGAGTCGATATTGGCGAGCGCCCGCAGCAGCGTTTCCTGCACCAGGTCGTCGGCGCGGTCACCGTTGCCGCTAAGCGAGATCGCGAACGCACGCAGGCTTGGTACCGACGCCAGAATGTCGTCGCGAAGGGAATCCGTGAGAGGCATTAGTCCCTCCCGTTTTCTGGGTCGTTCGATCCCCCACTACCATCAAGTTGGGGAGAGTCTCCGGGCGTATCAAGCTTCCGAATCAGGTCGGCGAACCGTTCAGGGACTCCCTGCCGGACGACGTCGTCGTACATGGCGCGGAGCTGATGTCCGATTCGCGACTGAATCTCGGCGTTGAGGCCGCCCTGCTTGCCGGGTGCCGCATTCTTGCTGGCTTGAGACTTTACATCCTTCATGACCTGTTCCACGTTTCCCCGAGAGTTAAGTCCCTGTAGCTTCAAGAATTATTCTCAGCGTCGGGGCCCCTGCCTAACCCCTAATGCAAAGTCGAAGCAAAAGTTCCCAGCGCAAATGGAACTTTTATCGGCGTTAAGCGTAATCAGGCAGTCAGGGAGCCCGGGCCGCCCCTTTTCGGATGCCAGGCCCAACAGATGATCAAGAGTTGATCAACAAAATGATGGAGTGGGGATGTCCCGATCACAGCTTGTTGCTGAACATTTGCCATTGCTCCGCCGGTACGCCCGCGCCCTGACGGGTAGCCAGGCCTCCGGCGACGCCTATGTCGGGGCCATGCTGGAGGCCCTGCTTCAGGACCCCTCGCTGCTCGACGAGCGGCACGGGCCCCGCGCCGGCCTGTTCCGGCTGTTCACCCAGATCTGGAATTCGGTCGCGCTCAACGACGACGCCGACGTCACCCCGCTGCCGATGCCGCCCGAGCGGCGGCTGTCGAACATTACCCCGTTACCGCGACAGGCCTTCCTGCTGCTGTCGCTGGAGGGGTTCTCGGAGGAGGAAGCGGCCTTCGTCCTCGGTACTGACGTCGCCGACACCCGCCGGCTTGCAGACGCCGCGGGCCGTGAGATGGCCGCCGAGATCGCGACCGATGTGCTGATCATCGAGGACGAAACCTTCATCGCGATGGACCTGGAAAGCCTGGTGCGCAACCTCGGCCACAACGTCATCGGCGTCGCCCGTACCCACGCTGACGCCGTGGCGCTCGCCAAGAACAGGAAGCCGGGCCTAATCCTGGCGGACATCCAGCTCGCCGACGGCTCCTCCGGGCTAGAGGCCGTCAACGAGCTGTTGCGCGGCTTCGAGGTCCCGGTGGTGTTCATCACCGCTTATCCCGAGCGCTTCCTGACCGGCGAGCGGCCCGAACCGGCGTTCCTGATCTCGAAACCGTTCCAGCCGGCGATGGTCTCGGCGGTGGCGAGCCAGGCGCTGTTCTTCCAGCGCAACTCGCGCAACCGCGCGCCGAGGGCGGCGGCTTCCTGATTGGGGTCTTTCTTGTGTTTACGTTCGAACCGGCGCGCCCACAAAGAGCGCGCCGGTTTTTTTCGCATCGTGCGCTGCGGCGTTGCGACGGGTTGATCGCGCTGACGCTCGATTGCGAGAGCTTCAGAGCGAAGCGAGCCCCCGCGTCGAGCGCGATGATTTCATCATCGCGCCTCTCACTCCCTGTTTGAGCAGGACCTCCGCGCCACGCGAAAGCTAAGGAAAAACCGGCACCCCACCTATCGGGTCGCGGCCCGAGGCATGCCTGTTCGGATCATGCTCCAGCGCCGTAACAATACGGGATATGCGCGGATTTGACCCGTAATCTCACATGCCGCTTTATCGAAATGTAACCAACGGATGAAGGGCAACGATTCGGTTAACTTGCATGAAACACCGCTGCGTTCAGCCTACGACTTCGAGGCACGGGAAGGACAGGCGCCGAAATGCATATTCAACAATTTCGCTGCAGCGCAGCTCAGGCTGGAGCGACCCCGGCTGTTCGCGTGATCCAGCGTACCTCGTCCTCCCTTTCGCGACCCCCGCAGGGCTGTCGGACGCTCGCGCGTGGCGTTTCGATCGTGATGCGCACGCTTGCGTCATTGATGCGGTGAGCCTCACAGATGGAGAGCGATCTCGAACCGGAGCATGTGGCCTCAGTTTCAGCGCAGGCTCTTCAGCTCATGGCGCAACTGGACGTGCCGGTCACGCCAGCGAATTTCACGGTTTGGTTTGCCTACGTGCTCGGTCGATCGCCGGCTTTGCGCAAGACCATAGACATCCTGCGTTCCAACAAGCGCCGTTTCGATAAAACCCTGAATCGCGAACTGTACAGCACCTTGTTGGGCTCGAGCAGTTTCAGGCAGGACGTCGACAGCATTTCGGAGGAGCTCGGTTCGATCCTTGCCCATGTGAGGGATGACCTTTCAGGCGCCATCGTCGACAACACCGCTCAAACCGCAGAATTGACGAAAGTAGGCCGCTCGCTTCGCGCCACAAACGATTCGCAACACGCTCTGCGGCGCCTTGGCGAAGAACTGGCGAAAGCAACGCAGCGTGCCTCGGGACTCGAAGCAAAGCTGGCGGAGTTGTCCGGGGAACTGGCTGAACTGCGGGCCTCTCTCGAAGAAGCCGAAGCGAGGTCGCGAACCGATGCGCTGACTGGACTGGCCAATCGCCGCGCCATGGAAATGTTTCTCCGCTCCGCCCAGATCAATGCGATGGAAAGCGGCGATGCCCTGAGTGTCTTCCTGATCGACGTCGATCATTTCAAGAAATTCAATGACAAGTACGGACACCAGGTGGGCGACCAGGTGCTGCGCGTGGTAGCAAAATATCTGCAGGACGGAATTCGAGAGGGCGATCTCGCCGCCCGCTACGGTGGGGAAGAGCTGATGTGCATCCTGCCGGGAGCGTCGCTGGAGATCTGTCGGCAAGTCGCCGACAGAATACGCGCGCGCGTTGCGGGTGCGCGCGTGACAAGGCGAGGGACCGGCCAGGAAATCGGCCAGGTAACCATCTCGACCGGCGTCGCCCAATTCAAGCCGGGGGAGAGCTTCGAGGCCCTGATCGAGCGATGTGACGAGGCGCTCTACCAGGCGAAGCAATCGGGGCGAAATTGTACGATCGCGGCGGCCGCGTAATGGTTGCTTCGGCCTCCGGCGAATACGGTTCAGTCGCGATTTTCAGGATGCTGCCGAGCGCGAGCTGCGGCGTGCGCGCAAGGGCAGGCGGGCCGCGCTGGAGGCCCAGTTGGCTGACCTCTGCGAGGCAGAAGGACCACTCGGCTGTGCTGAGATGAAGGCCTCGCTTCGGCTCGCCAAGACAGTGCCGGCGAGCCTGACCGGAGCGGCGGTGGCGCTGCGGTATGTGCGAGAGCGCTACGACGTCGGCCAATATCCTATGTACGAAGAGGATGGCTACCACCTGCTGCTGTTCTCGACCGAGCGTGTGATCTGCGCTGCTGCAGGACTCGCCGTTCCGCACCGTGGTCGGTGATCAGCAATCACAGTGTGCCGCTCCGGAACGTCGCGATCAGGTGGCGCTCGTGAGCGCGCAGCCCGTCGTCGGCCGCCGTCTCCTTCGACAAAGCGCAAGGTTCGCAATCATAGATTTTGTGCGGCTGATCTACCGGCGGTACTGTGACGCGCGCAATGGCGGCGGTCTGCGCCAGTCCAGATCCGAAAGACGTCGGCAAAGCTATCGGCATGGCTCGGCAACGCAACTCGCGCCACGGTCGTGTAGCGCCTCCACTGGGGAGATCGCGGCGCTTTACGACTATGCCTGCCCCAACAATGGCGGGCTGACGTCGATCGCGCAGGAGGTCTGCGTGGCCGGGTGGAGAAAGGCAAGGCCGGAGGCGGGCTCTGCTATGGCTACGATGTGGTGAAGCGTACCGACAGCGAGGGCGAGCCGGTTCGTGGCGAACGCAGGATCAATGAAGCCGGGCCGTGATTTGTCCGCCGTATCTTCAGGGAGTTCGCGGCTGGAAGATCGCCACGCGCCATCGCGACCGATCTGAACCGGGATGGCATTCCCTGCCCGTTCGGCCACACCTGGGGCGACACGACGATCCGGGGCCACGCTTGCAGAGGCAACGGTATCGTCAACAACGAACTCTATGCCGGCGTGCTGGTCTGGAATCGGCAGCGCTTCATCAAGGATCCGAAGACAGGCAAGCGCGTGTCACGTCCGAACCCCGAGGCCAAATGGATCAGGACCGAGGTGGAGCTTCGTATCGTCGATGACGAGTTGTGGCAGCGGGTGAAGTTACGCGCCTTCGTCATCGCCCGACAAGAGGGCAAACGCAGAGACAGGGTAAGCGCTGTGCTGCCTGTGGCGTGAGCAGCTGTCGACCGTGATCCGGCCGAAGTCGCGCCGGTGCCACTGGCCCTGCCTCGCGCGCAGTATCACTGGCCGAGGAAGGTCTGCGGCGCCCGCTGCCGCGGTGTTAGAGATGCGTCCGAGCCGAATGTTCAGGTCGGCGGCACTCCCACTCACGGATCACTCCTCGCGGGACTCGATCGGGCGACTGGCTCTCGGGGCATTGAAAGCATTCATGTCGTTGATCGAAGCACCAGCTCGTGCGCCGGAGCGGAATCGGAATCTTCGCGTCATCCCGACCATATGCGCCCGGCCGACGGCGGCACTTTTATCTCGCAGTCGTTCAATGGGGGTAAGCGTCCGATGACGGTCGTGGTGGGGTCCGGGATGGCGAGATTTTCACCACAATGTGCGCAATTTCACACAGCAGGCTGAAATAATCGCGCATATTGCAATTGTGGTTTCTTGATCGCTCCTAAGCACCGGATGGCGCCCAATGCAAGGTGTCCGTAGCAGGCGTAAGAGGAGGTTGCCTTGGACCTGCCGCAGCTTGAGCTCTTGGGTAAAGTTGCTGGAATAGGCGGCATCGCTATCGGTGCAGTCGTTGTCATCTTCCGCGAAATTCTCGACAAGACCGCATCTGTGCCTGCCAGGCAACGAGCAGCGATGCTTCGCCTATTGGCGATCGGTGCTTTCGGTTTGGGCGCATTAGGCATCATGGCCTGGGTCGCCAGCGGTTGGTCCGCTGGTCAGAGAGCCTCAACCCGCGGCAATGATTTACCTGCCATCATCGGCGGAGGGAACGTCACGATCGGTCCCGCCAACTCGACGGGATCAGTTGCACCCGCATCTCGGATGGGTGTGACGCCAAACGCGACGGCGAAGACCGAGGGAGACCGATCGCCCGCGATCGTCTCCGGTGGGAACGCTACTACCGTCTCGATGCCAACAGATTCCTCGAGGCCCAAGCCGCCATAACGGGAGGACGGCCGCAATGTTCGACGCCGGAAAGCTGCAAATACCGATCGGACAGGCCATCATTCTGCCCTTGCTGCTGATCGGACTTCTCGGCTCCAGTCCCCTGTCGGCCCAGCAGCGGGCAGAGACAAGCGGCAATCAGAGTCCTGCGCTCATCGCTGGTCGAGACGCCATCGCAAACTATTCTACGGGATCCACGCCGGAGCAACTACAGGAACTGAGCAAAGCGGTGGCCGCGGGAACTGCTGGTTCGCTTGCCGATAGGATTGTCGACCTGAGCAAGCGACTCGGAGTTACCGAGAACGCTGTTCTGACCCTGCTCCACGTCCTCGATGAAGAAGATGTGCCGCTTGAGCGACTGCCGCAGAAGCTGGGCGAAATTGCCAATCAATACAAGAAACTTCAGGCGCAACTTGCTGCGCTCAACCCGCAGAACCCATTGGCGCGCAGCCTTGCCGAGCAAGCCGAGACGGAGATCAAGGCCGGTCGCTTTGAGAAGGCTCATCAGCTGCTCCGTCAGGTGACGCAAGCAGGTATTGCCGCAGCACAACAGGCGCGGGAGCTTCGTCGGAAGGCTGAGGTCGCGGAGGACGAGCAGTTGATCCAGGCTGCGGCGGCGAGCTCTGCCGAAGGCGATCTGTCGATGACCGAACTTCATTACCTGCAGGCTGCCGACCTGTTCAAGGAGGCCGCAAATCTGGTGCCTCCGGGGAACACTTACGAGGACAAGCTAATCGACTACTTGAGAAGAGAGGCAGGCGCCCTCTATCAGCAGGGCGATGAATTCGGCGACAGCAGCGTACTGCGTTCAGCAATCGAACGGTATCGTCGGCTGCTCGAACTGCAACCCCGCGAGCGCGTGCCACTCGAGTGGGCGACGACCCAGAACGATCTCGGCAATGCGCTCTGGACGCTCGGCGTGCGCGAGAGCGGCTCTGCGCGGCTCGAGGAAGCTGTCGTCGCCTATCACGACGCCCTTAAGGAGAGAACCCGTGAGCGTGTGCCGCTCCAATGGGCTACGACCCAGAACAATCTCGGCAACGCGCTTGCCGCACTCGGGGTCCGCGAAACCGGAAGCGCGCGGTTGGAGGAAGCCGCCGCAGCCTATCGCAATGCGTTGCAGGTCGATACCCGCGAGAGCATACCGCTCGACTGGGCCATGACACAGAGCAATCTCGGTATTTTGCTTTGGACGCTCGGCGTGCGCGAGAACAGCACGACACGGCTGGAGGAGGCCGTTGCAGCCTATCGCGGCGCACTCGAGGAAAGTACCCGGGAGCGGGTGCCGTTCCAATGGGCCGCGACCGAGATCGGTCTTGGCAATGCGCTCGTCACCCTTGGCGAGCGCGAGAGCAGCAGTGCACGATTGGAAGAGGCCGTCGCGGCCTTTCGCGACGCCCTCAAGGAACTCACGCGCGAGCGCAGGCCATTGCAATGGGCTATCACCCAGATCAGTGTGGCCAATGTGCTCGCCACCCTCAGCGAGCGCGAGAGCGGCGGTGCGCGACTGGAAGAGGCCATTGCTTCCAATCGCGCGGCCCTCAAGGAGCTCACGCGCGAGCGGGCACCGATCCTTTGGGTTGGGGCCGAGGTCAGTCTCGGCGATAGGCTCTCAAAGCTCGGTGGGCGCGAAAGCGGTACCGCGCGGCTCGAAGAGGCCGTGGTCGCCTATCGCGCGGCGTTGCAGGAACAAACCCGCGACCAGATGCCGCTCCAATGGGCCGGGACCCAGGTCAGCCTCGGCAATGCGCTCGCCATGCTCGGCCTACGCGAGAGCAGCACCGCGCGGCTCGAAGAGGCCGTCGTCGCCTATCGCGCGGCGCTGCAGGAACAGACCCGAGACCGGGCGCCGGTCCAATGGGCTTCGACCCAGATCAGTCTCGGCACCGCGCTCGCCACGCTCGGCATGAGCGAGAGCGGCATCGCACGACTGGAAGAGGCCGTTGCTTCCAATCGCGACGCCCTCAAGGAGCTTACGCGTGAGCGGGCACCGGTCCAGTGGGCCACGGCCGAGGCCAGTCTCGGCAATGCCCTCTGGATGCTCGGCCTGCACGGGGGCGGCACCGCGCGGTTTGAAGAGGCCGTGGTCGCCTATCGCGCGGCGTTGCAGGAACAGACCCGCGACCGGGTGCCGAGCCAATGGGCTGCGACTGAGATTGGTCTCGGCAATGCGCTCGCCGCGCTGGGCGACCGCGAGAGCGGCACCGCACGACTCGAAGAGGCCGTCCTCGCCTATCGCGCGGCGTTGTCGGAACAGACCCTCGATCAGGTACCGGGCCAACGGACTGCGACGCAGATCAGTCTCGGCAGCGCGCTCGCCACGCTGGGCGATCGCGAAGCCGGCCCAGCGCAGTTGGACCGGTTGGAGGAGGCGATCACAGCCTATCGCGCCGCTCTGGAGGACCCCACCCACGCGCTTATGCCGATCCAGAGAGACGAGGTCCTGAAGAGCATCGCCCAGGCGCAAGAAAACCTGGGCTTCGCTCATTTCTATCGTGGTGATTTTGCTGCTGCCGCTGATCACTTCCGGGAGGCGGGGGATGGAACTGCCTATCGGATCCTCTGGCTCCATCTCGCGAGTGCGCGCATGGGCGCACAGGACGTCAAGACCTTGCAGGAAAAATCTGCGGGCTTGAACCACGCGGAATGGCCTTTCCCCGTGATCGAACTTTTCCTCGGGCGGCGCACGCCACTGGAGACGATGGCTGCGGCGATCAAGCCAAACGAACTCTGCGAAGCCCAATTTTATTTAGGGCAATGGCATCTGCTGCGGGATGAACGAGCGGCTTCTATCGATGCTTTGCGCAAGGTCGTGAAGATCTGCCCAACAGACTTCAACGAATATGCGGACGCGGTGGCGGAGTTGAAGCGGCTCGCAAAATAGGTATCCCTGAAGCGGCTGCGAAGTTTGCTCCCTTCGGCTTGCTCCATGACCCGTCCAAGGAGCAACCTCTCTAGCGATCACTTGCACGGCATGTGCTGAGGCGAGGTTCGGCGCCGATCGGGGACTCAAGTCGACTCGCACTCGAACTGAGCGGTCCTGCGCCAAAAATAGACCTCCCGTCGATCGCGTGGGGGTTGCATTATTCCTTCGGCATAGTCGACAATTCTGTCCTATACGCTTACGCCACAAGCCGCCGCTCCAGTGTGCGAACGAGATCTTGTCTCTCGCTACTCCTATGGTGCCGCTCGGAGTTGTTTGGCATTGATCGGTCTTGAGGAGACGAACCATGGCTAATGCTCTTCAGGTCTTTCGACTGCCTAAGTTAAGCCGGCTCCGCAATGATCTAGCGTTATTTATCGGGTCGTTCGAGCTGAACCTGGTCGAGAGCAGCCTGCGGCACGGAGTTCTCCGTTCTGTTTGCGGGTCGCTCCTGCCGAGGCGCGTACGAGTTAGTCGCGGCCGAGCCTTCGTCGCCATCGCGCTCGGCCTCGGCGGTCTGTTTACTGCCGCGCAGGTCACAGCACAAACTGCCGTCCTCACTCGCTCACACGACAACGCCCGAACGGGCGCCAACATGAGCGAGACTGTACTCACTCCCGCCGCTGTAGCCGCGAAAGGCCTAAGTCGCGTTCGGGGCTTTGTCGTTGACGACGATCCGCGCATCGAGGCTCAGCCGCTTTACCTTCCGCATCTCACGATGCCAGACGGCAAGGCGCACGATGTTCTCTTTGTCGCCTCCATGGGCAACCATATCTGGGCGTTCGACGTGGACGGCAACGGGACCTGGAAAACACCGCAACTCGGGGCACCGTTCGTGCCGCCGGAGGTGCCCAATCAGGGGCACCGATCCACGACCATCGACAGTTGGGGCATCAACATTGCCTGGGGAATCCTGAGCACACCTGTGATCGACCTCGACGCAAACCGGATCTATTGCGTCAATTGGATGTTACAGAACGGTACGCCAGCCCTCTTCGCCCATCGCATCGATATAGCGACGATGACCGAAATCGGCACGCCCAAGCCGATCGAGGCGAGCCTTGGCGCTGACGTCGACGCGCATGGCAAGCCCGTGAAGCTTCAGCCGGATCAAAAGCAGCGTGCCGCTCTCCTGCTGGTGCCATTGAGGGGCGAACACAAGACGCTGTTCGTCGCGACGACCGGCGGCGAGGATCCAGGCTCTCCACGTGGATGGATGGTCGCCTTCGACGTCGACACGTTCAAACAAACAGCCGCCTGGGTCTCAACCCCGTCCAGTTTCGGCGGCGGCATGTGGCAAGGCTCGCAGGGGCCTGCAGCAGACGAGAGCGGCCATGTATATGCGATCACGGGGAATGGAGGCTATATCAGGCAGCATCCGAATGGAGTCCACGATTTCAACGGCACCACCGATTTCGCCGAAGCGGTCGTGCGCCTCAAATATGAGAAGGCTGTGAACAGCGCGGCGCTCACGCTCGATGATTGGTTCATTCCGTTCCGGGACAGCGATCGACGTACGATGCCCAACTATGATTATCGCGACCAGGATTTCGGTTCGGCCGGACCGGTCTTGCCGCCCGGGAGCAATCTGCTTCTGGCTAGCGGCAAGGATGGCATCCTCTACGTGCTCAACCGCGACAATCTGGGCAAGAAGGTGGGCGACATGAGCGTCCTGAAATCGCCGCCCATCTACGTGACCTATAATGGCGTCGGGTTGCCCGTGACCAGCGATATCGATTTTCCGCTCGGCGACCCCACGCGCAACCCGAGCAAGACCCATCATCTGCACGGTTCTCCGGTTTTCTGGAACGGCTCCAGGGGGCCGATGATCTTCACATGGGGAGAGAACGAGTCACTGCGGGCCTGGAAACTTAATCTCCAAACCGGCGCCGTCTCGTTCGTCGGCAAGGGTATGGAGGTGGCATCCGCCGCACTTGCACTCAGCCCTACTGGCTTGGGAGGAATGCCGGGCGGGATGCTGGCCGTGTCATCGAACGGGCAAGCTTCCGACAGCGGCATCGTCTGGGCGCTTGCGCCCGTCGATGGCGATGCGAACCACGGTGTCGTCGAGGGGATTGCCAGGGCTTACGACGCTGCAACGCTCGATCCAACGCCTATCGACCCGCAAACTCCCAGACTCAAGCTCCTGTGGGATAGCCGTCGTAGCGGCATGATATTCAATCACGCCAAATTCGTTCCGCCGGTCGTGGCTGACGGACGATTGTTTGTTCCGACCTATGACGGCCGCGTCGACATGTACATGCTGAACCCCTGATGTTCGTCACGCCCGACGTTCTCGCAGACGGAGCCGACAGCATCAGGATGAAAGCTTGGGGAAGCGCCCAAGCCCGTCTGGCCTGACTACGAGTCCCTCTAGGCAATTTTGCGCCCATTTTGCAGGCTGATGGGGACCGAGATCGCAGACCGTATCAGGCCCTCCAACAATGTGGCGCAAGTAGCAGGACCGCTTCCAAGGCGCCGGCATCGAGCTGTCATTGTTTTGGCCTTCCGCACCGCAAGTTCGAAGCGAACATTTCCGCTGATGGGGCACTTTTCAGACATGCCGTTCCTGACGATAAATGTCGGTTTTCGCGGGTAAAGCCGAACTAACGCGGACATCGCCGGACCGTCGCGTTTGACAATCAACTTGGCGACCGGTGATCATGTTTTGAGGGTGCTTGCGAAGAGACTGGCAGGCAGGGGCCAGCCGGCTCGCTCCAAGGTGGGGCGGTAAATCCGAAACGAGCAAAATTTACAGGTAAAAAGCAGGGCGCGACTGGCATCACCACAGTCGCGCCCTACGTCACCGGTCAATGGGGCAGGGGGGGATGACCGGCTGCCGGGATTACGCTCCGCGCCAAAAGTCGTTCCTCGCCGCCTGCAAATATTTCGGACACGGTTAAGTGATCGCCCGTCCGCGGACCCTGTTCCCGCGACACAACGTTAAGTCGCTGATCGCCATGGGGCGAGGGACCGACGGGCATGTCACACACAGTCAAGGGAGTCCTCGGCGGCGTCGCGATTTCGCTGACGCTCGGCGCCGCGCAGTTCGCGTCTGGCCATGATCTCACCGGGGGCCTTCAGGCCTTGGGTCAACCGCAGCCGACCGGCGTCAACCGCGCCGCCAAGGCTGATCGCGTGACCGCTTTCCGGGCGTCGTCTGCGCCGAGTTGGACGATTTCATTCAAGCTTGCCGAGCTTGCCGATACCTCGATCCTGGCGCGGATCCCGCTGACGGTCGAAACCCATGGCAACGCCGCGCCGGCGTCGCCGCGGACGAAGCTCGGTGCACACAAGCCGGCGGTCGACTGCGAGCCGGTGGTCAGCGTGCTGACCGAGGTCGCCAAGCGCCTACAGCCCGGCCGCTGCGTGACTTAAGATCATGACCCGATTGTATCGGATCTTGATCTAAGTCTCTTTGTTGGAGCATGATCTTTTCGGAAAGCCGGTGTCCATCTTTCCGGATCATGCTCTAATCGATTTCGCGGGAATCCTTTATCTGACTCATTCGGCCGGCGTTTGATCGCCGACGTTCTGCCGGCTCGCCAAGAAACCCAGCGCCAGTCCGCCGACTGCGAGCAGCGGGATCAGCCGCTTGATGCCGACCGCACGGATCACCTGAAGGCCCGCCGTGATCACCATGGGATCGGCGAGCGCAGTATGCATGGCCGATTTCGCCGCCGCCTTGGCGCGCGCCTCGGCCTGCCTTTTGCTTGCGATGTAGATGCCGGCGGCGATCAGCGTGACCACGAAGAACACCGCCGCGCCGGCGAGGCAGGCCTGCACCAGCCCGTAGGTGTCGAGCACGACGACGAAGGCGGCGGCGCAGAGGAACGATAGGGTGATGAATAGCGCCACCGCTGCCGCCGCCGCAAGCGACGTCAACCGCAGCGCCGCGCCGGTCGTTTCCTTGAAATCATCGATAATGCGCTGAATCATTTCTTCACCACTTCCGGCGCTAAACCTTTACCGACGCCAAGTCTCTTACCTGCGCCAAGTCGCGCCGATCAGAAAGCCGAGGGCGAGCGCGATGCCAACGGTTGCGAGCGGGCGCTGCGTAATGACGTCTTCCAGCGTCTCCTCGATCGAGGAGGCGGCGTCCTGCGCCGCATCCATCATGGCGCCGCCGCGTTCGCTGATGTCGTCCACCGTCGCATCCACGTTGGCGCGGGCCTGCTTGTAGCCGCGCCGCGCCTGCTTTGTCGCGGTGCCCGCGAAACTGTTAAGCGCGTCGGTGATCTGTTCAGTCAAGGCGGCGATATCGCTTTTCACGGTTGTTACATCCTTCTCAAGGCGTTCATAGGTCGCTTTGTCCGTCATGTTGCTCATCGGGGTTTCACCATTCGTCATCGACATTGAACACTCCGGGTGCTGGCAGTGCTTGAAGCGCCAACGCGCCGCTGCGCGGGAAGTTCCCATTGCACAACCGCGTCAGTCCGGCGGCAATTGCGGCGAATGAACCGGAAACAAATGCTCTTTCAGGATCAGGGCCACGATCAACAGCGGCGACGACAGGAACGCGCCCATCGGGCCCCACAGCCAGGCCCAGAACGCTAGCGCCATGAAGACGGCAAGCGCATTCAGCTCTAGCCGGCGGCCGATGATGGTCGGGGTGACGAAGTGGCCCTCCAGGAAGGCGATCCCGACAAATGCCAGCGGCGCTATCAGGCCAGCGCCGATCGACGGCAGTGCAATGACGCCGACCACAGTCAGCACCACGAACATCGCGACCGGGCCGATGATCGGAATGTAATTGAGCGTCGCCGCCAACGCGCCAAGCCCTGCCGGATTCGGCATATGCGTGAGTGCACAGACGACGCCGGTGCCGATCCCGACGCCGGTATTGATCACGGTCACCGTGAGCAAATAGCTGCCGAGCTGCACCTCGATTTCGTTCAGGATCCGCAAGGTGCGCAGCCGGGCTTCGTGGCCGCCGAAATTCATGATCAGGGCGCGGCGCAGGTCGCGCCAGCTCGCGATGAACAGCACGAGCGTCGCGAAGAACAGCAGAAACTCAGTGAAGGTCGGCGACAGGAATTCGAGCGTGGGCTGCAGCCAGTCGAATTTCGGCATCTGAAGGGTCGAGAAAGTGTCGGCAGCGCCGACCATGCTCTGCAAATCCTGCCACAGCCTTAGCAGCGGGTCGAAGACGTGCAACTTGTCCTTCAGCTGCGAGCCGAGCTCCGGCAGCCGTGTGCTCCATTCCATCAGGGGTGAGGAGATCAGGCCGACCATGAAAACGATGGCTGCGCCCACGGTCGCCACGATCGCGACCGCCGCGACGCTACGGGGAATCCGGTAGCGTTCAAGAAAGTTCGCGGCCGGCGACAGCATGGTGCCGACCACGAAAGCCATCACCACAGGAAGAAAGAACGCCTTTGCCACGTAGAGCACGGCGACCACGCAGATCACGAGCAGGGCGACCAGCGCGAAGGCGACCAATTCGGCGCGGCGAACGATCGGCGGTGACTCGTTTTCGCTGTCAGGGACCGGCGCGCTCTCACGCATGTTCGAAAGCGGACGCTCACCGGGAAGCACGCGCACCCTAGATCTCCCCGCGCAAAATTGCGCAGCCGCCCGAATGAATTTCTGGAATCACAACGCCGGCGGTCTATTCAAGTTCCATCGCAGAAACGTGAAATTCGCCGCGCTTGACAGCTTCGTGTTCGCAATCACTCGCGGCGGAACTGCGACGTCCTCAGGACGTTTGTTGGCGAGAGGCATTCACGCGATGCCTCAATTCTTGCAATCCCGTTAACTCTCGCAATCCTTGGGGCAGCACATGACACGGATCCTTCCACTCAACCGCCGACCATCGTCGCGCGCGGCGAACCCGCTTGTTCTGGTGAGCGCTCTCCTGCTTACGACGATCGCCTTCTCCAGCGCGGCAAGGGCCCAAGTGCTCGGCTACGCGCCGGCCGACACAAGGGCATTTCCACGGGAGCAGACAATTATCGCGCCGGCGCCTGAGGACGAAGACAGCGTGCTGCCGGAGCGGCTCCGCCGCACCATCGTCAACCTGGACACGCGCGAGGCGCCCGGCACGGTTATCATCGATACCGGCAACACCGCGCTCTATTACGTGCTGGGTGAAGGCCGCGCCATCCGTTACGGCGTTGGCGTCGGCCGCCAGGGCTTTACCTGGTCCGGCGCAGAGACCATCAGCCGCAAGGCGGAGTGGCCGGATTGGTACCCGCCGTCGGAGATGATCGCGCGCCAACCTTATCTGCCGCGTTTCATGGCCGGCGGTCCCGGCAATCCGCTGGGCGCGCGGGCGATGTATCTCGGCTCCAGCGAGTACCGTATCCACGGCACCAACGATCCCACCACGATCGGCAAGTTCGTCTCCTCGGGCTGCATCCGCCTGACCAATGAGGACGTCACCGATCTCTTCAACCGCGTGAACGTCGGCACCAGGGTCGTGGTGCTGCCGAAGAACGCATCATTGCGGACACCGGTCGCGACCGTCCCGGCGCCGGTGCAGTCGCGGCCCGTGGCGCTGACGCTGCCCTCGGGGCGCGAGGCGATGAACCGCTCCAGCGCGTCGATTTACTGAGCGGAAGGGCCGGTTAGGGAGGCGCACATGCTTAAGGTTCCAGGCAGGCAAGTCGGCATCGGCGTGGCGATGTTGCTTTGCGCATCGTGCGTCACGTCTGCCGCGCGGGCCGAGGACTTCCTGTCGGCGCTGTTCGGCGCGTTCGGCGGCCACCGGTCGGCGGCGCCGCCGGTGCCACTGCCGTTCGCTAACGAGGGCGCTCCACGCAGCGAAGCACAGCCCGCGCGGGTCGACCATGGCGGCGGCCAGGCCTGGTGCGTGCGGACCTGCGACGGCCGCTATTTCCCGATCACCGGACCGGACAATCAGAGCCGCGTGGCAGCCTGCAACAGCTTCTGCCCGGCGGCCGCGACCAGCCTGGTCTACGGCAGCAATATCGACGGCGCCACGACCGAGACCGGCAAGCCCTATTCGGAATGGCCAAACGCCTTCCGCTATCGCAACGAGATCATTGCGGGTTGCACCTGCAACGGCAAGGACCAGTTCGGGCTGGCGCAGATCAACATCGACAACGATCCCACCTTGCGCAAGGGCGACATCGTCGCGACCGCCAACGGGCTGATGGTCGCCAATCAATCCGCCTACAAGCACGCCGAGCTGAACTTCTCGCCGCTGCCGGAATCAGTGCGCGCACGCTTCAAGCAAGTGCCGGTCGTGGCGCGAGAATAGTTTGTAGTTTGTAGTAGTTAGTAGAAAGTAACGCCCCCAGCGCAAAAAGTGATCGATCACGCGGTATGGGTCCCGGCTCAAGGCCGGGACGACGCAGAAAATCACGCCGCGCGGATTTTGCCGAGGAACTCGTTTACCTGAGTGCCGAGGTGCTGGCTCTGGGTCTCCAGCGTTTTCGAGGCCTGCTTCACGCTCTCGGCGGCCGCAGCCGAGGCGTCGGCGTCGGTTTTGACGCCGGTGATGTTCGCCGAGACGTTCTTGGTGCCCTGCGCGGCATGTTGGGTGCTGCGGGTGATCTCTTGCGTCGCGGCGCCCTGCTCCTGAACCGCAGCCGCGATCGCGGTCGCGACTTCGTTCACCTCGCCGATGGTGCTGCCGATGCCCTTGATCGCGTCGATGGCCTCGCCCGCCACCTTCTGGATGTCGGCGATCTGCTCGGAAATCTCCTCGGTCGCCTTCGCGGTCTGGCTGGCCAGCGATTTGACCTCGGAGGCGACGACCGCAAAGCCTCGGCCCGCCTCGCCGGCACGCGCGGCCTCGATGGTCGCGTTCAGCGCCAGCAAATTGGTTTGCGCCGCGATAGTGTTGATGAGACCGACCACTTCGCCGATCCGCCCCGCGGATTTGGCGAGCCCCTGCACGGTGCCGTCGGTCTGGCGCGCCTGGTCGACCGCGCGGCTGGCGATACCCGCGGCATGCGCCGCCTGCTGGCTGATGTCGTTGATCGAGGCGTTCAGCTGTTGCGAAGCGGACGCCACGCTTTCGACGCTCATCGAGGCTTCGCCGGAAGCCCGCTGCGCGACCTCGACGCGTTCGTTGGTCTGGCGCGAGACCTGCGACAGGTCGGAGGAAGTCGTGCGCATCGTGCCCGAGGCATTGCCCAGTTGCTGCAGCGTCTGCCGCACCATGGCCTCGAACTCGCCGACATGGCTTTCGATCGCGCGCTGGCGCGCCGCGGCTCCGGCATTGCGCTCGCGTTCCTGCGCTTCGATCTTGAGCTTGTCCGCGGCCTGCTGCTTGAAGGTCTCCAGCGCACCGGCAAGCGCGCCGATCTCGTCGCGGCGTTCGCCATAGCCGGTGTCGACGTCGAGGTCACCGTTGGCGACGCTCAGCATGGCATCGCGCATATTGTGCAGCGGCTTGATGACGCGACGGCTGACCGCCGTCATGGCACCCGCGGTCAAGGCGATCGCGGCAGTGAGCAGCACAAGCTGCAGCAGCAGCGAATTGCGAGCGGCGGAACGCTGGTCCACGGTGTGCTCCTTGGCGGCGTCGAGGGCCGCTTCGGCAACGCTGACGGCTGCGGCGAGACGCCCAACGGTGACCGGCGTCCACTGGTTCGCCGTGAGCTCGGGCTTTTCGCCGTTCGCGACCGTCGCAATCAGGCGATCGCGAAGCGTGAGATATTGCGGCTCGAAATAGGCGGTCTTGGTCGCCGCCATCGCGGCGGCGAGCGCCGGTGGCAACTGCATTCCCGACGTCGCCAGTTGCAGCGCACTCCAGGCTGCTTCGGTGCCGCCGACCAGCTTCGTATAGATTTGGCGAGATTCCGGCGTCACCTTGCCGGCGTTGATTGAGTTCGAGACCAGGAGCGACGCCTCGCCGCCGGTGTTACGCAACAGCCAGGCGATCTGCTTGATCGCCAGCAACTGGTCGATCGTGGCGTCCTGGTGGTTGACGTCGGCGGCCAGCGCCGCGGACAGCTTGTCGAGGGTTTCGAGCAGCCCCTGCGTGGTGTCCATATATTCCTTGGCGAGCGCCAGGCGGCGCGAAGCCTTCGGCTTGGCCACTTCCTCCCAAAATTCCTTCTGCTCGCCGGTCAGCGCTTGGAACAGCCGATCGAACTCCGGCACCAGCGTGTTCTGCTGCGGAAACTGCATGGTCGGAAGCAGCTCAAGCGCGTCGCGCATGGCGGGCACTTCGGCATCGCGAGTGCCGCGCAGGTATTTGTCGACTTCGCTGTCGGGCGAGGAATTGGCATTCAGCAGGCGACTGGTCGTGGCGCGGTCGGTGCGCAGATTGTGCATCGCCTTGAACAGGTTCGCCGAAGCATCCGCGACCAGCGAGATCCGGTTCGCCAGCTGCAGGCGTCCCCGGGAGTCCCAGGCATTGAGCGAGAATCCGATCACCACGCAGAATGCGGTGGCCAGGATCACGGTTTGCAGCAGCGCGGATACAGTCAGACGGTTCAGCATGAAGACCCCCAAAGCTTCATGCATTTGGCCGAAAAAGGGTAAAGACTTAGACAGTATTCTTGCCGTAATATTACTGGTACTCTTAAAGGCACCCGATCTTTTTTGACGCTTCGGTAAGGAGTTGCGGATGCGGGAACCCCCCACGCCGCGAGGCTTTAATAAACCACTAACCGCGTTTCATGGGGGCTTTCTCGATGCTTGTCAGCGTACTCGTCACCTTCCTGGTCGTTATTCTCGTTCTCTATTTGATCAACATGTTGCCGCTCGATGCCCGCGCCAAGCAGATCGCGCGGGTGGTGGTGATCATCCTCGGCGTGATCTCGCTGCTGAAATACATCGCGGTGTTCTAGCGACGTCCCCAGCTGCACCTACAGTCGTCATTGCGAGCGGAGCGAAGCAATCGAGAGACTGTCCGCGGCGACGGTCTGGATTGCTTCGTCGCTTCGCTTCTCGCAATGACGGGGGAAATAGGAGAAATCCCAACGAAGAAGCCCCGGCGATGGCCGGGGCTTCTTCGAAGTGTCGGCACTTACTTCAGCGTCCTGAACCAGTCGTCCACGTCCTTGTGGATCTGATCCTTGGCGAAGCCGTAGCGCTGCTGCAGCTTGCCTTCGAGCTGGTCGCGCCGGCCCTCGATGACGTTGAGATCGTCGTCGGTGAGCTTGCCCCATTTCTCCTTGGCGGCGCCCTTGAACTGTTTCCAGTTTCCTTCGACCCGGTTCCAATCCATTGCCATCTCCTGCTTGGTTGTTCTGATGGCAGATCAACCGGCCGGTCATCGAATCGTTCCCGGCGCTCGGAGACCACAGGCGCTCATCGCATGTGAATGCCCAAGGCTGGCTTGCTTCGGAGGCTGGCTTCGGCCTCTCCGTACTCTTACGGGAGGCGGAGATTAACCGTCCGATAGTGAATGGGGTTGCATAATCAGAGCAACGCGACGGCGCTGAGAGACGGAAATGCGCGGCGGGACAAGCTGGCTGGCCAGGTCCTCCGGACTTCCGATTGCAACCGATCGGGAGTGATTTCGCATGAAGCTTCGCCTGACAATCGCGCGCGCGATGGTGCTGTTCGGTCTGGTCACGGCGACAGGCCTGGCAGCGGTGGTCTTCACCGGAATCTATGCTCTCAGCGACGTCAAGATTGGCGGTCCACTCTACGACCAGATCAAGCTCGGCAACGATCTCGTCGCCGACATATTGCCTCCGCCGGAATACGTGATCGAAGCTTACCTCGAGGCGACGCTTGCACTGAATAATCCGGCTGAGCTTGCGACCCGTCGTGAACGCCTGGCCCAATTGAAAAAGGATTATGACGAACGCCGCGAGTTCTGGTCGAAATCGGACCTCGATCCGGCGATCAAGGCGAAGCTGGTCGACCAATCGCATCGCGAGGTGCAGCGCTTCTGGCAGGCCGTCGAACAAGTGTTCCTTCCGGCGCTGGCCAAGGCCGACACGATTGCCGCGGCCAAATCCTATTCGGAGATCACGGCAGCCTATCAGGCGCACCGGGCTCTGATCGATGAAATCGTCAAGAAGACCAATGACGACAACGCGGCAATCGAAGCGGCCGCCACCCAACGCGTCGGCACTTTCACCACCATGCTCTGGAGTATTTCGGGATTGGTCTTCCTCGTCATCGGCGGCGGGCTGTTCGGCGTCGGGCTGGGTGTAATTCGTCCGATGACCCGGATGACCGGCGTGATGACACGGCTCGCCGGCGGGACCGTGGAGATCGAGATCCCGTCCTTGAATCGTGGCGACGAAGTCGGCGCCATGGCAAGGGCCGTGCAGATTTTCCGCGAAAGCGCCCAGCAGGTTAAAGCGATGGAATCCGCACAGGCCGGGCTGAAGCTCAAGGCGGAAGAAGATCGCAAGGCCGCGATGAGCCGCGTCGCCGACGGTTTCGAGCAGGCCATCGGAAAGATCGTCGAGGCCGTGTCGACGGCATCCTCCGAAATCGAGCGTGCCGCGGGTAGCCTAACCAAGACGGCAGATGAGACCCAGGAATTGACGGCAGCGGCCGCGTCGGCATCCGACCTCTCCTCGGCGAATGTGCAGTCGGCAGCCGCCGCATCCGAGGAAATGGCTTCGTCGGTGACGGAAATCGGCCGACAGGTTCAGCAGTCGGAAACGATCACGCACGCGGCCGTGCGTCAGGCGGAACAGACCAATGCGCGGATTTCCGAGCTGTCGCAATCCGCCGGCCGCATCGGCGAAGTCGTGAAGATGATTGCGGCGGTCGCCGAGCAGACCAATCTGCTGGCGTTGAATGCAACCATCGAGGCTGCGCGCGCGGGCGAGGCAGGTCGGGGCTTTGCCGTGGTTGCGTCCGAGGTCAAGGCGCTTGCCGCCCAGACGGCCAAGGCCACTGAGGAAATCGGAATGCAGATCACCCAAATGCAGTCGGCGACGCAGCAATCCGTTGCGGCCATCAAGGAAATCGGCGTGACCATCGGGCGGATTTCAGAGATATCCACGGCGATCGCGGCGGCCGTCCAACAGCAGGGTGCGGCGACGCAGGAAATTACGCGCAACGTCCAGCAAGCCGCGCAGGGTGCAATTCAGGTCGGCGACAGCATCGGAGTTGTCGGTCGCGGCGCGGCAAATACGGGAACGGCGGCCGAACAGGTCCACGGTTTCGCTCGTTCGCTGGCGAGCCAAGGCAATCACCTCAAACTTGAGGTGGGGAAATTCCTGAACACGATCCGTGCGGCCTGATCATTCGCGCGACCTGACAGCGGAGCCATCGACGATAATCAACCGGCAGCCTTGGCCTCGCGGCGCCGCGCGGTGAGGATGTACTCCGTATAGCCGTTCGGCTGCTCGCGCCCCTTGAAGATCAAATCGCAGGCGGCCTGGAAGGCCACCCCATCGAAGGACGGCGCCATCGGTTTGTACAGGGAATCGCCGGCATTCTGCTTGTCGACCACAATCGCCATGCGCTTGAGCAATTCCATCACTTGTTCTTTGGTGATGACGCCCTGGTGCAGCCAGTTCGCCAGATGCTGGCTGGAGATCCGTAAGGTCGCGCGGTCTTCCATCAGGCCGACGTCGTGAATGTCGGGCACCTTGGAGCAGCCGACGCCCTGGTCGATCCAGCGCACGACATAGCCCAGAATACCCTGGCAGTTGTTGTCGATCTCCTGCCTCACATCGTCAGGCGCCCAGTTCGACTGCGACACCGGAATGGTGAGGATATCCGACAGTTTTGCACGCGGTCCGCCCTTGGCGAGCTCCTGCTGCCGCGCCAGCACGTTGACTTGGTGATAGTGCAGCGCGTGCAGCGTGGCCGCGGTCGGCGACGGTACCCAGGCGGTGGTGGCGCCGGCCTGCGGATGCGCGATCTTCTGCGCCAGCATGTCCGACATCTTGTCGGGCGCTGCCCACATGCCCTTGCCGATCTGGGCGTGGCCAGGCAATCCGTCGATCAGGCCGATATCGACGTTCCAGTCCTCGTAGGCCTTGATCCAGGGCTGCGCCTTCATGTCGTTCTTGCGGATCATGGGGCCGGCTTCCATCGAGGTGTGGATCTCGTCGCCGGTGCGATCGAGAAAGCCGGTGTTGATGAACATGATGCGCTTCGACGCGTTCTGGATGCACGCCTTGAGGTTGACGGTGGTGCGGCGCTCCTCGTCCATGATGCCGACCTTGATGGTGTTCTCGGGCAGCGCCAGCAGCTTCTCGACCTGACCGAACAATTCGCAGGTCAACTGAACCTCGTCGGGGCCGTGCATCTTCGGCTTCACGATATAGACCGAGCCGGTGCGGCTGTTCTTGGCCCTGGAGTTGCCCTTGAGGTCGTGGATCGCGAGCAGGCCGGCGACGGCGGCATCCAAAATGCCTTCCGGAATTTCTTCGCCCTTCTCGTCGAGCACCGCATCGGTGAACATATGATGGCCGACATTGCGCATCAACAGCAGGCTGCGGCCGTGCAGCTTTAATTCCTTGCCGTCAGGCGTCTTGTAGACGCGGTCCGGATTGAGCGCGCGCGTCAGCGTCTTGCCGCCCTTTTCGAAATCGGCGGATAGCGTGCCGTTCATCAGGCCGAGCGTGTTGCGATAGACCAGCACCTTGTCCTCGGCATCGACCGCGGCGACGCTGTCTTCCATGTCGAGGATGGTGGAGACCGCCGATTCCAGGATGATGTCGGCGACGCCTGCGGGATCGTCCTTGCCGATGATGTGCTTGCGGTCGATCTTGACCTCGATATGCATGCCGTTGTTGACCAGCAGGATCACGCTGGGTGCAGTGGCATCGCCCTGGTAGCCCGCGAACTGCGCGTTTGATTTCAGCGCGGTGGCGTTGCCGCTTTTGAGTTTCACCGCGAGCTGGCCGGCGATCACGCTGTAGGAAGTGACGTCGGTGTGGCTCGCGGTCGCGAGCGGCACGGCGGAATCCAGAAACGTCTTGGCCTTGGCGATCACCTTGTCGCCGCGCGCCTTGTTGTAGCCCTTGACCCCTTGCTCGCTCGGGTCATGCGGGATCGCGTCGGTGCCGTAGAAGGCGTCATACAGGCTGCCCCAGCGCGCGTTCGCTGCGTTCAGCGCATAGCGCGCATTGGTGAGCGGCACGACCAGCTGCGGCCCGCAGATCTTGCCGATCTCCTCGTCGACATCGGCGGTCTCGACGGTCTTGGTCGCGGGCTCGGGCAGCACGTAGCCGATCTCCTGGAGGAACGCGGTATAGGCGTTCATGTCAAATGGCTTGCCCTTGTGGGCGCGATGCCAGCCGTCGATCTTGGCCTGCAAGGTGTCGCGAAAGGCGAGAAGCTCGCGATTCTTCGGAGCTAAATCGCGGAGGATCGCGGCAAGCCCGGCCCAGAACGCGTCGGGGTCGATCCCGGTCTTGGGCGTCGCCTCCTTGGCGATGAAATCGAACAGGACCGGGGCGATCTTCAATCCATGGGCATCGATACGCTTCATGATGGGCTTTTCTCGCGAAAAACGGGTGGACGCGGACGTTCCAAGAGCAAACAGCAAAAAGCGCCGCTAGAGGCGCGGCGGGCAGGTTCTTTTAGCGCCAAAGCCGGGGGCATAGGAAGGCCCCCGGTCGCGCCGGACTGCTCATAAGAAAGGCCAAGAAGTCATCAAAGAAGCGTCGGATCGGACAAGCGTCAGATATTCGCCGCGAGGTCGACCAGGTCGTCGAACAGGACGCTGGTCTTGGCCAGCATCCGCTCGATCTCGTCGGTCAAGTCAGCGACCGAACGGGTCGAGGTGTCGAGCGTCAATTCGCCATGCGCCGGTGGCTGGTAATCGTTGCCGATGCCGGTGAAGGCTTGCAAATTACCCGCGCGCGCCTTGGCGTAGTGGCCCTTGGGATCGCGGCTCTCGCACACTTCGGCAGGCGTTGCGACATAGACCTCGCGGAATGCGCCGTCCGCGATGCGGCGGGCCGCAGCGCGGTCCTCGCGGGAGGGCGAGACCGCGGCGACGATCGCGACGTGGCCGTTGCGCGCCAGATGGGTTGCGACTTCGGCGAGGCGGCGGATGTTTTCGGCGCGGTCTTCCGCGGAGAAGCCGAGATCGCCGTTCAATCCAGCGCGCAAGGTGTCGCCGTCGAGCAGGATCGGCGAGCCGCCGCGGGCAAACAGCCGCCGCTCCAGCGCCCGCGCCAATGTCGATTTGCCGGCGCCCGGCAATCCCGTCAGCCAGACCACCGCGCCGTTGTGGCGATAGCGCGCCGAGCGCTCGTCCGGCCGCAGCGCGGATTCCACCGGCACGATATCGACGGGAACCGCGCGCTGCCCGGCATCGACCGACAGCACCAATCCGCCGCCGGCGATGCGGCCGGAAACCTCGATCACCAATCGCCCGGTACGCGGGTTGTCGGCGTAGGCGTCGGCCGCAATCGGCTGGTTGAGCGAAATATCGATCTCGCCGACATGGTTCTTCGCGATTGCCTTGTTCTCGGTGCTCGACAATTCACCGGGGTCGACGGCCTTCTCGATCGCGACCACGGTGGCGCGCGCCTCGCGCGTGCCGAGCCGGACCAGGATCTGCTCGCCCTTGGCAAGCGGCTTTTCGTGCAGCCAGAAGATGCGAGCGCGCAAGCGCCTTGTGTCACGCGGGCTGGTGCCGACATGGGCAATGACGTCGCCGCGCTCGATGAAAAGCTCGCGGTCGAGCGTGATACCAACCGAGCGCCCGGCGCCCTGCTTGCCCCTCACCGGGGTGACCGGCCAGCTCTCGACCGTCTTGATCTTCGCTATCTTGCCGGCGGGCATGATGACGATCTCGTCGCCGGCAGCAAGGCTGCCGAACTCGATGCGCCCCGCGACGATGCGGCGGTCGTCGAATTTATAGATCGCCTGCACCGGCAACCGCAGCGCCAGCGCTTCCAGCGGGCGCGCCGGCTCCAGCGCATCGAGCGCCTCCACCACGGTCGGGCCGCGATACCAACCGATCCGCGGCGTATGGATCTTGACCCCATCGCCGTCACGCGCCGAAATCGGAATCACCGCCGTCGGCGTCACGCCGAGGCCGGTCAGATGCGCGGTGATCTCGTCTCTGATCTCGTTGAATCGGGCGGCGGAAAAATCGACTCGGTCCATCTTGTTGACGACGACCGCGACCTGTTTGACACCGAGCAGGTGCAATAGATAGCCGTGGCGCCGCGTCTGGTCGCGCACGCCTTCCAGCGCGTCGATGATTAACACCGCGCCATCGGCTTGCGATGCGCCGGTGATCATGTTGCGCAGGAACTCGGCATGTCCCGGCGCGTCGATCAGCACAATGTCGCGCGAGCCGGTGCGGAAGCGGATCTGCGTGGTGTCGATGGTGATGCCCTGGTCGCGCTCGGTCTGCAGCGCATCCAGAAGGAACGACCATTCGAACGGCATGCCGCGGCGGCCGCTGACGGCTTTCAGCATCTCCAATTTGCCCTCGGGCAGGCTGCCGGTCTCATGCAACAGCCGTCCGACCAGCGTGGACTTGCCGTGATCGACATGACCGACGATGACGATGCGCACTTGCGGGCGCGTGGTGCCATTCGGCGTCGTCGATATGGTTGCGGGGACGATCATGTTCATGGCAACGCCCATCTTGAATGTCGGTCAGAGATAGCCGGCTACGCGCAGCCGTTCGAACGCGTCTTCGGTTTCGTGGTCGAGCGCGCGCCCCGCGCGCTCCGGCACTTTGGTCTGCTCGAGCTCGATCAGGATTTCCTCGATCGAGGACGCCAGCGAGGCGACGGGGAAGGTGATGTCGGCATCGCCGAGCGAGCGATAGCGCTTGCCGTCGTTGGCAAGATAGAGCGGAATGATCGGGATGTTTTCGCGCTTGGTGTAGGCCCAGATGTCGGCCTCGGTCCAATGCAGGATCGGGTGAATGCGCAAATGTGCGCCTGGTGGAGGCGAAGCGTTGAACTGGTCCCAGAACTCCGGCGGCTGGTCGCGTACGTCCCATCCGCCCTCGGTGCCCCGCGGTGAGAACACCCGCTCCTTGGCGCGCGTCGCCTCTTCGTCGCGGCGAATGCCGGCGATCAATCCGTCGAAGCCGAATTTGGCGAGCGCGAGTTTTAAGCCTTCGGTCTTTCGCGCGGCGGAGCGCGCGGCCGGCGGCAAGGTCGGATCGACGGCGTCGATCGGCGGGCAGGGCTCGACGCGCAGATCGAGTCCCCATTCCTTGCCGTAGCGATCGCGGAACGCATACATCTGTGGAAATTTCTTGCCGGTATCGACATGCAGCGCCGGAAACGGCACCTGGCCGAAGAAGGCTTTTCGCGCGAGCCAGATCATGACGTTGGAATCTTTGCCGAGCGACCATAACAGCGCGAGCTTCTTCAGCCGCGCGAAGGCCTCGCGCAGAATGTAAATGCTCTGCGCTTCCAGTGCGTCGAGATGATCCATCGATGGCGTCTCAGTCGAAATTGTAGGCACGGAAGATGCTTGGTCTGCCGGCATCCGGCGCACGCGGTCCCGGGCGGTTTCGCGATTGAGAAAATGCATCTTCCGACCCTTGGCCTTGAGAGGTGAAAATTCTATAGTTGCAGCGCAATAGAGAAGAAATAATTTTCTCTTTGCGGGTGTTGAAAGACACATATATAGAAAATAATTCCAGTCAACCCCGAAGTGGGGGAAGCGAGTGTCACATGCGCTATCTGCCGGTGTTTCTCGATCTGCAGACTGGCCCGGTGCTTCTGATCGGCACCGGCGAGCTCGCGCGCGCCAAGTTGCGTGTGCTCACCGTTGCAGGCGCCCGGATCCGCTGGTTTGCTACTTCCGCCGAGCACGATGTGCAGGGGCTTGAACCGGCGCAGCTGGCGCGGATCGAGCTTGCCAAGGGCGATCCGCTCAAGGCCGATCTCAAGGGCGTGGTTGCGGTGTTCTGCGCGGGCGCCGGCGACATCGGGGTGGCGATGTCGGAGCGCGCCAAGTCGGTCGGGCTGCCGGTCAATGTGATGGACGACCTCGCGCATTCGAGCTTCATCTTTCCGGCGATCGTCGATCGCGGTGACGTCGTGGTCGCGATCGGCACCGGCGGCACCTCGCCGGTGGTGGCGCGGCGGGTGCGCGAGCGCATCGAGGCGGTGTTGCCGGCGCGGATCGGCGATCTCGCCAAATTCATCGGACGCTTTCGTAAATCGATCCACGCCCGTATTCCCGAAATGCTGCTGCGCCGCCGCTTCTGGGAGCGCGTGATCGACGGCCCGATCGGCGCGCTCGTTCTCTCCGGACAAAAGGACGAGGCGGAAGCGGCGCTGCAAGCGATCGCCGATCCTTCCGCGTTCGCGGGCGCGACGGCCTCAGGCCAGCCGCAAGGCGGCGTGATCCTGGTCGGCGCCGGCCCCGGCGATCCCGATTTGCTCACGGTGAAAGCGCTGCGCGCGCTGCAGGATGCCGATGTCGTTTTCCACGACGAGCTGGTATCACCAGAGATTCTCGACCGCATCCGGCGCGATGCCGCGCGCGTGCCCGTCGGCCGCCGCGTCGGCAAGCCCGGCATCGGTCAGGACGCCATCAACAGGCTGATGATCGAGGCGGCCAGATCAGGTCAGCGCGTAGTGCGGCTGAAAGGCGGCGACGCCTTTGTGTTCGGCCGTGGCGGCGAGGAAGTCGAGGCGCTGCGTCAGGCCGGCGTCGCCTATTCGGTGGTGCCCGGCATCACCGCTGGGCTCGGCGCCGCCGGGCAATACGAAGTGCCGCTCACGTTCCGCAACAAGGCGCTGCGCATTACCTTCTTGACCGCGCACAAGGCCGAGGACGCCGAGACGGTTGATTGGTCGGCGCTGACCGATACCAAGATGACGGTCGTGGTCTATATGGGCATGACCGCGGCGCCGTCCGTGCGCGACGGCTTGCTCGCGGCCGGACGCTCGCCGAACACGCCGGTTGGCGTGTTCGCGCGGGTAACGCGGCCGGATGCGCAGGCCGCCGTCAGCACGCTCGATCAACTGCCCGATCTCATCAAAAAAATCGATGGCGGCCCGGCCATTCTCATCATCGGTGACGTGGTCGCGCATTCCGCGCCCTGGCGCCGCCAAAACCTCACCCAAACCATCTCCGAACTGTTGGAAGCTGTCGAATGACCTCGCCCCTGGAACAGAAGAAAATCAAGATCACCCGCCCTTCCGTTGTCACCGCCAACCGCACCTGGGATGGCGTCGTGATCTATCGCACCGCCGCCAAGGACTGGTCGACCGACCTGTCGCATGCCGCCATCGTCCGCGCCGCCGAGGAGGCGCGCGCGCTGCTCGCCGAATCGGTCGCCGACGATCTCGGTGCGATCGGCGCCTATATCGCGCCGGTCGAGATCGGCGACGGCGGCAGGGTCGAGCCGGGCAATTTGCGCGAACAGATCCGCCGCTCCGGCGTCACCATCGGTCTGCCGGTTCAGGTCTAAGGCATCTTCTCATGTACGCTTACGACGAAATCGACCGCACGCTGGTCAACGAGCGCGTCTCCGAGTTTCGCGATCAGGTCAAGCGCCGCCTGTCCGGCGAATTGACCGAGGACGAGTTCAAGATGCTGCGGCTGCAGAACGGCGTCTATCTGCAGCTCCATGCCTACATGTTCCGCGTCGCCATTCCCTACGGCACGCTATCGTCAAAACAGCTACGGCGGCTCGCGCATGTGGCGCGGCGCTACGACCGCGGCTACGGCCATTTCACCACCCGGCAGAACATCCAGTTCAACTGGATCAAGCTCGCCGAATTGCCGGACGCGCTTGCCGATCTCGCCGAGGTCGGCATTCACGCCATGCAGACCTCCGGCAATAACACCCGCAACGTGACCTCCGATCAATGGGCGGGAGTAGCGCCCGGCGAGATCGAGGACCCCCGCATCTGGGCTGAATTGCTGCGGCAATATACCACGCTGCATCCGGAATTCTCGTTCCTGCCGCGCAAGTTCAAGTTCGCGATCACCGCCTCCGCGCACGATCGCGCCGCGATCAAGATTTACGATCTTGGCCTGCGCCTGCACAAGAACTCCGAAGGCGAGACCGGCTTCGAGGTCCTGGTCGGCGGCGGGCTCGGCCGCACCCCGTTCATCGGCAAGACCATCAAGCCGTTCGTAGCGGGCAGCGATCTCCTGAGTTACGTCGAAGCGATCATGCGGGTCTACAATCAGTACGGCCGCCGCGACAACATCTACAAGGCGCGCATCAAGATCCTGGTGCACGAGCTCGGCGTCGAGAAATTCGCGCAAGAAGTCGAGGACGAATGGCAAGCGATGCGCGATGGCGCGCTGAAGCTCGACCACGAGGTGGTCGAGGACATCCGCGCGCGCTTCACCTATCCGGCCTACGAGAAGCTCGCGCACATGCCCGACGAGTTGAAGAAAGCCGCGCACGATCCGCTGTTCGAGGCCTGGCGCAAGAATTCGGTATTTCCGCACAAGGTGCAGGGCTACGCCATTGTGACGATCTCGCTGAAGCCGGTCGGCGGCCCGCCCGGTGACGCCACCGCCGAGCAGATGGACGCGCTCGCCGACCTCGCCGACAAATATTCCTTCGGCGAAATCCGCGTCGGCCATGAGCAGAATCTGGCGCTGCCCCATGTCGCCCGGCGCGATCTGCCGGCGCTGTGGAAGGCGCTCGACAAGATCGGGCTCGCCACCCCGAACGTCAATCTGATCACCGATATCATCGCCTGCCCGGGGCTGGATTACTGCTCGCTCGCGAATGCGCGCTCGATCCCGATCGCGCAGGAGTTGACCAAGCGCTTCGCCAATCACGACACCGCCAATCTGATCGGCCGGCTGCACATCAACATTTCCGGCTGCATCAATGCCTGCGGCCATCACCATGTCGGCCATATCGGCATTCTCGGCGTCGAGAAGAACGGCGAGGAATTTTACCAGATCACGATCGGCGGCCGCGCCGACGAGAACGCCGAGCTCGGCACTTTGATCGGCCCCGCGGTGCGCTTCGAGGAAGTCGCCGACGTGGTCGAGGATATCGTCGAGGCGTATCTGGCGCTGCGCGCGCGGCCCGACGAGCTGTTCGTCGACACGGTGAAGCGGCTCGGCGTCGAACCATTCAGGGAGCGCGTCTATGCCACTCGTTAAGGGCGGAAAGATTTCAACCGATGCCTTCCTGCCCGCCGCGGACGACACGCCGCTGCCGGTCGACGGTGCGGTGCTGATTTCGTCCGCGCGGTTCCTCGAGGACCCCGAAGCGATCTTGCGGCGTGCCGACAAGGTCGGCGTGATTTGGCCGAACAACCGCGACGTCGATGACCTCGTGCCCTATCTCGACCGGCTGGCGGTGGTGGGTCTGGTGTTTCCGACGTTCCGCGACGGCCGCGCCTATAGTCAGGCGCGGCTGTTACGCGAGCGCTATCTCTATCGCGGCGAGTTGCGCGCCACGGGTCAGGTGCTGCGTGACCAGTTCGTGTTCATGCTGCGCGCCGGCTTCGATGCCTTCGACGTCAAGAAGCAGAGCGACGCCGAAGCCTTTGCCGAGACCGTGCAGCGCTATTCGGTGTTCTATCAGCCGACCGGCGACGGCCGCATCACGGCGCTGCACCGGCGCATGCAATTACGCCATTCCGAGAGTGCCGGCACATGAACGCGCACGCGCATCACATCTCCTCTCAAACCGCGGCCGGCACGCTGCCGCCGGCGGAAGAGCTCGATCGCGCGCTTCGTGATGCAACGCCCGCGGAGATCATCGCGGCCGCCTTGCGGACGGTCGGTCGCGATCAGCTTGCTCTGGTGTCCTCGTTCGGCACTGAGTCTGCCGCGCTGCTCAAGGTGATGGCGGATGTCGATCCGTCCATCCCGGTGATCTTTCTCGATACCGGCTGGTTGTTCGAGGAAACGCTCGCCTATCGCGACACCCTGATTGCAACGCTCGGCCTGCGCGACGTGCGTTCGATCAAGCCGTTGGAAGAGACGCTGTCGCGCGAGGACTCGGAGCGCGATTTGTGGTTCTCCGATCCCGATGCCTGCTGCCGGATCCGCAAGGTCGAGCCGCTGGCGCGCGCGCTGAAGCCTTTCGCGGCCTGGATCAATGGACGCAAGCGGTTTCAGGGCGGCCTGCGCGCCGCAATCCCTGTTGTCGAAGCGGACGGCGCGAGGCTGAAATTCAATCCCTTCGCCAACGTCTCGCGCGAGGAAATCGAGGCGATCTACAAACGCGCCAACCTGCCGCAGCATCCACTTGTCGCATCGAGTTATCTCTCGGTCGGGTGTATGCCGTGTAGCAGCCGCACCGCGCCCGGTGAGGATGCGCGCGCGGGCCGTTGGCGCGGCAGACCCAAGTCGGAATGCGGCATCCATACGGCCAAGGCTTCGTAGCACAATGAAGTTGCCGCGCCGCAAACAAGAAAATCCGGTTTCGTTGACTTAAGCGCGTTTCATCCAGAGTTTGTATCCCTGCGCCTTCGACGACGATACTATCGTCAAGGCAAATGGAGTTGATTGATGATCCGTCGCATTCTGCCGCTCGTCGCGGCGCTGCTGTGGGCGAGTTCGGCTTACGCGGCCGACGTTACCTTGCTCAACGTGTCCTATGACCCGACGCGCGAACTCTACGTCGACTTCGACAAGGCCTTCGCCGCTTCCTATCAAAAGGAAACCGGCAAGAGCGTCGAGATCAAGCAGTCGCATGGCGGGTCCGGCTCGCAGTCACGCGCTGTCATTGACGGCCTGCAGGCCGATGTGGTGACGCTCGCGCTCGCTTACGATATCGACGCCATTGCGGCGAAGGGCCTGATCGCTGCCGACTGGCAGAAGCGTTTGCCGCTGAATGCCTCGCCCTATACCTCGACGATCGTTTTCCTGGTGCGCAAGGGCAATCCCAAAGGCATCAAGGATTGGGACGATTTGATTAAATCCGACGTGGAGGTCATCACGCCCAATCCGAAAACCTCCGGCGGAGCCCGCTGGAACTATCTTGCGGCCTGGGGTTACGCGGTGAAGAAATACGGCTCGGCCGACAAGGCGAAACAATTCGTCGCCGATCTCTACAAGAATGTGCCGGTGCTTGATACCGGGGCGCGCGGCTCAACCGTCACCTTTGTCGAGCGCGGTGTTGGCGATGTCCTGCTTGCCTGGGAAAACGAAGCGTTCCTGGCGCAACGCGAGTTCGGCAAGGACAAGTTCGAGATCGTCTCGCCGCCGCTCTCGATCCTGGCGGAGCCGCCGCTCGCCGTCGTCGATGCAGTTGCCGATAAAAAAGGCACGCGGGCCGTGGCCGAAGCCTATTTGAGATATTGGTATACCAAGGAAGGTCAGGAAATTGCCGCACGCTATTCCTATCGTCCGCGCGATCCCGAGATTGCGAAGGAGTACGAAAATTCCTTCGCCAAGGTTGAATTGTTCACCATCGATGACGTGTTCGGCGGCTGGACCAGGGCGCAAAAGGAACATTTCGGCGAAGGCGGCGTGTTCGACCAGATTTACAAGAACTGACCGAACGGCCGAATAGATGGCCTTTGTGAGCACAAGCGCAGGACGGCGCAGCACCTTGCCGGGGTTTGGTCTCACCATGGGGCTGACGCTGACCTGGCTTTCCGTCATCGTTCTGATCCCGCTCGCAGGACTGTTCCTCAAGACGCTAGAACTAAGCCCCGATCAGTTCTGGAATATTCTCACCAGCCGCCGCACGCTGAACGCGCTGAAGATTTCATTTGGCCTCGCCTTTGCTGCAGCACTTGTCAATCTAGTGATGGGAACGATCATTGTCTGGGCAATAGTTCGCTACCGTTTTCCAGGACGCCGGCTGTTCGATGCCATCGTCGATGTTCCCTTCGCCTTGCCGACCGCGGTTGCCGGCATCGCGCTGACCTCGCTGTTCGCGCAAAAGGGCTGGCTCGGCGCGCCGCTGGCGGCGCTTGGCGTCAAGGTGGCGTTCACCCCGATCGGAATCTTCGTCGCAATGATCTTCATCGGCATTCCCTTTGTGGTGCGGACGGTGCAGCCGGTGCTGATCGATCTTGACCCCGAGATCGAGGAGGCCGCCGCCAGCCTGGGCGCCAGGCGTTGGCAGACGATATTCAGGGTGATCCTGCCGAGCCTGATTCCGGCGCTCTTGACCGGGCTTGCGCTCGCATTCGCGCGTGCCGTCGGCGAATACGGCTCCGTGATCTTCATCGCCGGCAATCTGCCGAACATCTCGGAAATCGCCCCACTCCTGATCGTGATCCGGCTTTCGGAATACCGCTACGCGGATGCGACCGCGATCGCGGTCGTCATGCTGGTGGCATCGTTCCTGATCATCTTTGTCATCAACCGGCTGCAGCGCTGGGCGCAGACGCGCATCCCCGCGCATTGAGGGCCAATCGATGACCATGGAATTGCAGCATTCGCTATCGTTCGCTCCGCTCGGGCAGAACGCACCGCCGCGTGCATCTGCCGTCCCTGGCGACCTGGGCACCGAGCCCAAGCCTGTCCGCGTGGTGATCATCGCGATCGCGATTACATTCCTCTCGGTATTCGTTGTTCTGCCGCTGGTCGTGGTGTTTGCACAGGCGTTTTCCAAGGGCGCCAGCGCCTACTTGGCGGCGCTATCCGATCCCGAGGCGCTGGCCGCGATCCGGCTTACACTGCTGGTGGCCTCGATTTCCGTGACCCTTAATCTGGTGTTCGGCCTGATCGCGGCCTGGGCGATCGCAAAGTTCGATTTTGCCGGCAAGACCTTTTTGATCACGCTGATCGACCTGCCGTTCTCCGTCAGCCCGGTAATCTCGGGTCTGGTCTTCGTGCTGCTGTTCGGCGCGCAGGGTTTCTGGGGCCCCTGGCTGCAGGCCGACAACGTCCATGTGCTCTTCGCGGTGCCGGGCATCGTGCTTGCAACCATTTTCGTGACGTTCCCGTTTGTTGCTCGCGCCTTGATTCCGCTGATGCAGGAACAAGGCACACAGGAGGAAGAGGCCGCGATCTCGCTCGGCGCATCCGGCCTGCAGACCTTCTTCCGTGTCACGCTGCCGAACATCAAGTGGGGCGTACTCTACGGCGTGCTATTGTGCAATGCGCGCGCGATGGGCGAGTTCGGCGCGGTCTCGGTGGTCTCGGGACACATTCGCGGCGAGACCAACACCATGCCGCTGCTCGTCGAAATCCGATACGACGAATATCAATTCGTAGCGTCGTTCGCGGTCGCGTCGCTGCTCGCCATGCTGGCGCTGATCACGCTGGTCGCCAAGACAATTCTCGAACGGCATCTCGACGAGGAGGAATTGCCGCGTGAGCATTGAGGTCAAGAATCTGACCAAGAAATTCGGCGCCTTCGCTGCGCTCGACGGTGTCGACCTGAAGGCCCCGGACGGCGAATTGCTGGCGCTGCTCGGGCCATCTGGCTCGGGCAAGACCACGCTGCTGCGGATTATCGCCGGGCTCGACTGGCCGGATGCCGGCGAGGTCTCGTTCGACGGCGAAAACGCCCTCGGGCGCGGCGCCGGCGAACGTCAAGTCGGCTTCGTGTTCCAGCATTACGCGCTGTTCCGCCACATGACTGTGTTCGAAAATGTCGCGTTCGGCCTGCGGGTTCAGCCGCGCGCGGTTCGCAAGGATGAAGCCAGGATCCACGCGCGCGTCAAGGAATTGCTGGATCTGGTGCAGCTCGACTGGCTGTCCAGCCGCTATCCGAACCAGCTCTCCGGCGGCCAGCGCCAGCGCATCGCCTTGGCCCGGGCGCTTGCGATCGAGCCGCGGATTCTGTTGCTTGATGAGCCTTTCGGCGCGCTCGATGCCAAGGTGCGCAAGGAGCTGCGGCAATGGCTGCGCTCGCTGCATCACAAAATCAACGTGACGTCGATCTTCGTCACCCACGACCAGGAAGAGGCGCTCGAGGTCGCCAACCGGGTGGTGGTGATGGACAAGGGCCGCATCGAGCAGGTCGGTACGCCTTCCGAAGTGTATGACAGTCCGGCTACCGCCTTCGTGCACGGCTTCATCGGCGAGTCGATCGTGCTGCCGGTGGAGGTCAGCGACGGTCACATCCGGCTCGGCGACCAGTCGCTTGGCATCGCGGCGGATGGAGCGCTCCCGGGTGCTTCAAAGCTGTTTGTCCGGCGCCACGACATGCAGGTCGGGCCGGCCGGCAGCAGCGTGCTGGAAGGCAGGGTCGCCCATGTCCGCGCCTTCGGCCCGATCCAGCGTGCGGAAGTGGCGTTGATGCAGGGCCACACCACGATCGAGATCGACGCGCCCCGGGATCGGGAACTCCGCGCCGGTGACATTATCGGACTAAAGCCCCGCCGCTACCGGATTTTCGCGTCCGGGGCCTGAAAAAATTCACCCTTCGGCCACGGTTAGTATGCAACAACGGCCCCTCATTTGGGGCTGATTCATGCGCAGGCTGGCGGCTGTTCTGGTAACTTTCTGGCTTGCAGGATTGCTTGCAGGCTGTGCGTCGGAGGCTCCGGTCGAGACGCCGGCCATGTATGTCAACATGGCCGAAGCAGGCGCCAGGCTCGATCCGGTCGCGGCGGCCTCGATGATCTCGCAATACCGGCAGAATAACGGGCTCGGCGCCGTCGTGGTCGATCCCGCGCTGGTGAAGCTCGCGGAGGCGCAATCGCTGGCGATGGCGAGCCAGAACAAGCTCGACCATGATGTCAGGGCGCCCCTGCCCAAACGCCTCAATTCGTCCGGCTATCCGGCAACGGTGGCGGTCGAAAACGTCTCGGCCGGGTACCACACCCTCGCCGAGGCCTTTTCGGGCTGGCGCGATTCACCCCCGCATCGCGCCAACATGCTGAAGAATGGTGTCACAAAATTAGGCATAGCCGCTAGCTATGCTCCCAACACCAAATACAAGGTGTTCTGGACGCTGATCATGGCGTCGACGGACAACGGGTAGGCCAAAGCCAAGCCACCGGTAAGCGTTGTGTGATCTCTGCCGGTGCTCTCCCAGGTTGACGCCGTGGCGAACTGACGCCACCTTGCGGCGGCATTTTTAACTTTTTGACAGATCCCCATCATGGACCATTCCAATCCCGAACATTCACGTACGCCTGCGCAAGCCCAGCGCGTGCTGGTGTTGCAGGGCGGCGGCGCGCTCGGTTCCTACCAGGCCGGCGCCTTTCAGGCGCTGTGTCGCTCCGGTTTCGAGCCGGAATGGATTGCCGGCATCTCGATCGGCGCGGTCAACGCAGCGATCATCGCCGGCAATGAACAGGAACAGCGCGTCGATCGCCTGAAGGAATTCTGGGAGATGGTGTCCAAGCCGGTACCCTGGAATCCGATCCTGAAGGGCGACCGCAGCCGCACCGTCTTCAACGAGACCTCGGCCGCCTTGATCGCGACCTTCGGCGTTCCCGGTTTCTTCACCCCGCGCATCCCGCCGGCGCCGCTGTGGCCACAGGGCAGCCCGCAAGCGCAGAGCTATTACGACACCGCCCCGCTGAAGAAGACGCTGGAGCGGCTGGTCGATTTCGACCGCATCAACGATCTGAAATGCCGGCTCAGCGTCGGCGCGGTGGGTGTGACCACCGGCAATTTCAAATATTTCGACAATCTCGAATTCAAGAAGTTAGGCAAGAAAATCGGGCCCGAGCACATCATGGCGTCCGGCGCCCTGCCGCCGGGGTTTCCCTCCATCGTGATCGACGGCGAGCATTATTGGGACGGCGGCATCGCCTCCAACACGCCGCTCGATTTCGTGCTCGATGCCGAAATCGATCGCGATCTCTTGATCTTCCAGATCGATCTGTTCAGCGCGCGCGGGCCGCTGCCGGTGAGCCTTTTGGAAGCCGCCGAGCGCGAGAAGGACATCCGCTTCTCCAGCCGCACCCGGATGAACACAGACAAGAACAAGCAGATACATAACGCCCGCAAGGCGCTGCGCGAGTTGATCGGCAAATTGCCCGACTACCTGAAGAACGATCCTTCCGTGGAAATTCTTTGCAAGCTCTCACGGGAAAGCACCGTCACGGTGGTGCACCTGATCTACCGCAGCAAGAACTACGAATCCTCATCGAAAGATTATGATTTCTCGCATGTCGGCATGGTGGAGCACTGGGAGGCGGGCGTGCGCGACGTTCACGTGTCGATGTGCCACAAGGATTGGCTCGAGCGGCCGCAAACCGGCGAAACCATGGTGACCTACGATCTCACGGGGGACGAACCCCCGGTCAAACAGGAGTGAATGCAATGGGTATCTTGACAGGCAAGACCGCGGTGGTGACAGGTTCGACGAGCGGCATCGGACTGGCCTATGCGCGCGCCTTCGCCGGCGCCGGCGCCAACATCGTTCTAAACGGCATGGGCGCGCCGGCCGATATCGAGAAGGAGCGCTCCGGCATCGAGATCGATTTCAAGGTGAAGGCCGTGCATTCGCCGGCCGATATGACCAAGCCCGCCGAGATCGCCGGGATGATCGCGCTTGGCGAACAGAGTTTTGGTTCGGTCGACGTGCTCGTCAACAATGCCGGCATCCAATTCGTTTCGCCGATCGAGGAGTTCCCGCCAGAGAAATGGGAAGCGATCATCGCGATCAACCTGTCCTCGGCGTTCTATGCCATCCGCGCCGCCGTGCCCGGCATGAAGAAGCGCGGCTGGGGCCGCATCATCAACACCGCCTCGGCGCATTCGCTGGTGGCCTCGCCCTTCAAGGCGGCCTACGTCTCAGCCAAGCACGGCATCGCCGGTCTCACCAAAACCGTCGCGCTCGAACTTGCGACCTTCAAGATCACCTGCAACTGCATCAGCCCGGGCTATGTCTGGACGCCGCTGGTCGAGCACCAGATCCCGGAGACCATGAAGGCGCGCAATATGACCAAGGAGCAGGTCATCAACGACGTGCTGCTCGACGCGCAGCCGACCAAGCAGTTCGTGACATCGGAGCAGGTCGCAAATCTTGCGCTGTATCTGTGCGGCGACGATGCCGCCCAGATCACTGGCGCCAACCTCTCGATCGACGGCGGCTGGACCGCAGAGTAGCGCGGAATTCTTGGCACGAGTGGTGCCTCCTTAACCTCTCCCCGCCCTTTTGCGGGGAGAGGTCGCGAGCGGGTGAGGGGCAGGGCACGACGTCAGCCGCGATTGTGACATATCCGGATCGCGGTGTTCGACGATATCTGTTCTCGGCTGATACTGCGCCTCGCCCTTCATCCGAAGCCTTCGCTGCGCTCCGGCTTCGACCTCTCCCCGCAAGAGAGCGGCGAGAGGTTAGGAACCGCTACTTCCCGAACGCTAGCACGTGCAGGCCGAGCCGGCGGCGCACGATCCAGAACAGCAGCACCGTCTCGAAGGTCAGCGAGAACGAGGTCGCGGCGGCCGCGCCATGGCCGCCGAAACGCGGAATCAACACGACGCAGAGTGCGACGTTCATCACGAACGCCAGCGCGTAAGCCAGCGCGCAGATATGCTGGTGGCCGAGCATATTGAGGAGTCGCTCGACCGGGCCGATCGCCGAGCGCACCACAAGCCCGATGGCAGCTACGAACATGATGTCGTAACCGATCACGAATTGCGGCCCGAACAGCCACAACAGCGGCTTGCCGAAGGCGAGCAGCGCGACGGTCGCGGCGAGCGAGGGCCAGAACGTCCAGACGATTGCGTGCGCGACATAGGCCGACAGCCGCGCCTTGTCGCCGAGCGCATGATATTCGGCGAAGCGATGCGCTGTGGTCGCCGACATCGCGTAGTGAATGAACGACACCAGCGCCAGGGTCTTCACCACGGCGAAGTAGACGCCGACCTCTTCGGAAGGGCGGAACTGCTGCAGCACCAGCACGTCGGTATAGGACAACAGCAGATAGAAGCTCTCGACCAGGAGGATCGGCAGCGAGATCGCAAGCCAGCCGCGGAAGTCATAGGCTTTTGTTCCCGGCTCGACATGGCCCGCGAGCCTGCGGTTGAGCACGATCATCTGTCCGATCATCGCAATCCATACCGCAGCCGCGCTCGCTGCCATCGCGGCCGTTGCGCCAAGATGAAAGCCGAGCGCGAAGGCGCCGGCGGTGAAGCCGATGATCAGACCCTGCCGCACGATGAATTGCGGCATCAATCCGAGCCGCATCCAGTCGTGCGAGCGCGCGATGCCGTCCTGGGTGTTGGCGACGACGAACGGTGGCAGCGTCAGGCAGCCGATATAGAGCGGAACGATTGCACCCGCTTCGATGAAGGTCGACAGCAGCTTGACCACGCCCGCGAGCAGCAGCGAGACCAAGCTTGAGACCGCGAACGTCATCCAGCGGCTGCCTGAGAGAAAACCCCGCAACAGCGCGCGATTGCCGCTAGTGCGGTATTCCGGGATGATCTTTTGCGCGGAAGCGGAAATGCCGAAGTCCATCATGCTGCCGAGCAGCAGCACCCAGGTCCAGACATAGACATAGATGCCGTAGCCCGACCCGCCCATCCAGCGCGCCAGCAGGATCTGCGACAGATAGGCCAGGCCCGCGCTGACCACGCGAATGGCGAAGATGGTGCCGGCCAGCCGTCGCGTCACCGAGGCTTCGCTGGTGCCGCCGGTCAACTTGGCGCGCAGCCGTGCAATCAAACCGGCCTGTGCGGTAACGGGTTCGGCGTCCATCACAGCCACGGCGAGGAGAATCCCAGCAAGACCGCACGCGTGCGGCGATTGCCCCGGTCTATCAACCATTCGTTAAGATTCGGTCTCTCCGCCATCCTCCGATCTCGCCGCCGTCGTCCGGGCCAAGGCCGGGACCCATACGCCGTGTCTTCTCGGCGAAGTGCGGTGGCAGTTGCCATTGCTAGCAATAACCTGCGGTGGTTATCGGTCCCGGCCTTCGCCGGGACGACATCGCAGGACTAATCCAGATTGATATTGAACTCGTACGCCCGATCGCCGCTGACCAGCGTCAGTTTCAGCGCGGCCCCTTCGGGATTGGTGCCGGGCGGTACGCCGTCGAGTTTGAAAACAAAGCGCTTCACGCCGGGCGGGCTGTGCTCGACGAGTTTTGGGACTGGCAGGCCCCAATCCGGCGTCGGCCCCTCGACGAACAGGTTGACCGGGCGTTCGTCCGGCGTCACCACGTCGACCAGCACCTCGGATTTCCCCTCGCGCTTGACGTCGCGGATCGTCAGCGGGTTCGGGTCGCCGACATTGGCGGGCTTTGGGACGGTGTCGAGAGCCGCGAACAGCGCGCTGTCCTCGGTGCTCGCCACGCTGTTGAAGGCGAGCTCCGCACTGGCTTCAACCGGGATGCAGAGCTTTTCGCAGACCGCATAGTTGACGTCGGCGCGCAACGTCACCGGCTTGTCGGTGTTCTTGGCGACGATCCGCAGCGGAAGCACGACCTGGTCGTGATACCCGAGCGAGTTCCCGCCGGCGCCGTCGTCGAATTTCGTCGGTGCGGGCCACAAGACAGTGACCGCCTCGACATTATCCGATTTCGAGAAATCAAAGCGCGGCGGCACGCCGGAATCGCCGGGTGTCCGCCAGTAGGTCTTCCAGCCCGGCTGGAGCTGGAAGCCGATGCCGCCGAGCAGCACCGAGCCGCTACGCGATCCCGCCAGCAGCCGGACCGCGGAATGTCCGTCGCGCTGCCAGGGCGAGGCGTCCTGAGCACGGGCTTCGATCGCAAGCGATGAAACAAATATTGAAGCGGCAAAGCCGAGTGCGGCGCGCGTAGGAACTATCGCAATCATGGCACGTCTTTACAGGTAAGCCAGGGTGCGAACCATTGAATTGCTTGTGATGGGTCGCATGCCCCCAGCCTTGATGCTTGATTGACAGAACCGCCACCCAATATCAGGATGTGGCCTGACATCACAGTGGTTGGCGGATGGACCCTGAAGGCAAAAGACCGGGTAAGGTTCGCCGTACGGTTGTCGGTATCGGCGACAATTCGGCTGACCGCGGCTATCTCGACGGCCAGTTGTTGATTGCCATGCCGGTCATGGGCGATCCCCGTTTCGAACGTTCGGTGATCTACCTCTGCGCTCATTCCGCCGAAGGCGCTATGGGTATCATGGTCAACCGTCCGGCCAGTAGCATCGAATTTCCGGAACTTCTGGTCCAGCTCAACATCATCAAGAAGGCCGATCAGATTAAGCTGCCGGAAAATGCCGAAGGCATGAAGGTCTTGAGGGGCGGCCCGGTCGACACCGGCCGCGGCTTCGTGCTGCATTCGAGCGATTTCCATATCGAGAACGCGACGCTGCCGATCGACGACAAGATCTGCCTGACGGCGACCGTCGATATCTTGCGAGCGATCGCCAAGGGTACCGGGCCGAAGCGCGCGATCCTCGCGCTCGGCTATGCCGGCTGGGCGCCCGGACAGTTGGAGACCGAGATCCAGGATAACGGCTGGCTGCATTGCGACGCCGACTCGGACCTGATCTTCGGCGGCGACGTCGAGGAAAAATACGCCCGCGCGCTGCGCAAGATCGGCATCGATCCCGGCATGCTATCGAACGAAGCCGGGCACGCATAGGCATCATCCGTCGCGCCCAGCGCGTGACACAAGTACAATGTCGTCCCGGCCTTGAGCCGGGACCCATAGCACGGAATTTATCGATAACATACCGTGGGCCGACGCCGTGCGCAGGCACGAAAGCATGTGGTTATGGGTCCCGGCTCAAGGTCGGGACGACGAAGTGGTGGTGGATTACTCCGCCGCCTGCTGCTGCGCCACCGTCGGTGCGGTACCGGCTACCGTCGCCCGGCGCATGTCGCGTGGCTGCGATTGGTCGTAGCGGCGGACCCGGTGCATGGTCTGGCGGTTGTCCCACATCACGAGGTCATGCAGCGTCCATTTATGGACGTGGACGAACTCCGCACTCGTGGCGTGCTCGGTGAGATCGCGCAGCAACAGCCGTCCCTCCGGCACGCTCATGCCGCGCACGAGGCCGGCGTGCGAGGACAGATACAGCGACTTGCGGCCATGCACCGGATGCGTGCGCACCAGGCGCTGCAGCACCGGCTTGAACATCGCCTTCTCTTCGTCGGTATAGTCGACGAAGCCGAGCGAGCCGCGCGAATACATCAGCGAATGCTCGCAGATCATATCCTCGATCTCGGCCTTGGTCTCGTCGTCGAGCGCGTCATAGGCGGCGCGCATGTCGGCGAATTCGGTGTTGCCGCCCTTGGGGTTCACCACCCGCGCCGACAACAGCGAAAATTTCGCCGGAATCGGCCGGAACGAACTGTCGGAGTGCCACAGGCAATTGCCGAGATTGAACAGATGGGTGCGGTGGTCCTTCGGCAGCGGCTTGCCGTCCTTGCCGAGGTTGGAGACGTCGTTCAGGCCTGTGTTAAGCCGGGCGTCTTCCTTCTTGGTTACGTTGCCGCCGCGGGCATGTTCGCGCTCGCCGAAATTCAGCGCGAACGCCAGTTGCTGCTCGTCGGTGATATCCTGGCCGCGGAAGATCAGCACGGCATATTTGTCCATGCCGGCCTCGATCGCGGCCGCTTCGTCCTTGGTCAGGGGCTTGCACAGATCGACGCCTGAGACCTCGCCCACAAAATGCTTGTGAAGCTGCCGGATTGCGATCGCCATGGCGTTTCTCCTGAGGAAGAGGGCAGTTATCCCGCTCGGTTTGGGAAAAAAGCTACTCGCAGTTCGTGCTATGTCAACGCTTCACAGGGCAAGCGACACGCACATCTGTCATGCCCGGGCTTGACCCGGGCATCCATCATCTTCGCGAAGCGTTTTTCGGAGGGAATGGATTGCCGGGCATAGGCGAGCCAAAGCGACGCCGTGCTTCAGGCCGCTACGACCGGCAACGACGAGGATCGTGCCTTCACGCATTTCTGGCCATCAGCCCGCCGTCGACCGGGATCACGGCGCCGGTCAGGAACGAGGCCGCCGGAAGGCACAGGCTCAGCGTCATGTGGGCGACCTCTTCCGCGTCCCCGTAGCGGCCGAGTGCGGTGCGGCGCTTGGCATAGATCGTCTTGTGCTCTTCCGAAATACGGTCCGTGATCGCGGTGCGGATCGGCCCCGGACAGATGCAGTTGACGGTGATGCCCTCGCGGCCGAGTTCCACCGCGAGCGACCGCGTCAATCCTGTCACGCCCGCCTTTGCCGCTGAATACGGGCTGTGCAGTGCGGTAGCGCCCAGTGCTTCGGTCGATGAGATATTGACGATGCGCGGCGATTTGGACTTGCGCAGATGCGGAAGTGCTGCGCGGATGATGCGCGGATGCGCCGTCAGCATCACCGCGATTGCCTTGGCCCAGGCTTCCTCATAGCCGTCATCGTCAATCGCGACCCGCACGGAGATGCCGGCATTGTTGATGACGATATCGAGGGAGCTGAACTGCGCGGCGACGTCGTTCACCACGGAAACGATCTGTTCGCGATCAGCGACATCGAGCCGCCAGGCTTTGGCGTTGCCACCGCTTGCTGCGATCTCGTTGGTGACGGCCTGTGCGCCTTCGAGGTTATAGTCGGTCACGGCGACGTTGGCGCCTTCGGCCGCGAACACGCGCGCGGTGGCGCGGCCCATGCCGCTGGCAGCTCCGGTGACCAGCGCGGTCAATCCCTGCACCGACCGGCTGAGTTGCTTGAAATCGGACATCTTGCGCTCGCTTCAATGTGGGCGATCGATTGACAAGGCTGGCACCGATCCCCAGACAGCTGAACCTCCCCATGGCTAAAGCCAGGGGGTTCTGAGAGAGGCAGAAGGCAGTCTTTCCGGGGCTCTCGCGGTCTCTGTTTGCAGAGGCGCTACATCATCCCCGGCCTCGACGGCCGGCCCAACACTCTTCGATCCGGCGACCCGCTCTAACGCCATTACGGACGTGGGGTTGGGCAAAGCCCTTCCCGCTTGCAGGTTGAAGTACACTCGACATCGCCGTCCTCAGGAGCGGTTCCGCACTGGCCCAAGCGATCTTGACTTGGGGAATGTCGAGCAAATTCGTATCGCAGCATGTCGCAAGAAACGCGCTGTAGAGATCACGTTGAACCGGCTCTGTCCTGCCATCGCCGAACACATGAACCCGCTGCGAGAGCGGCTTCTTGATGTATTCGCCCGTGGTATGATCGAACTGGCTCAACCGTGTATGCCGGGTTTTGATCTCAATCACTCCACCGCCAGCACTTGCAGCCTTGCGCTGAAGCATCGAGATCAACATTCCCGGCGCACGCACTTTCACGCTGCGACCGTAGTTCTTCTGAAATGACTTGTAGCTCAACTCCTCTGTTTTGATGGTTGTCCCTTGACCGAGAATGCGGTTCGCCAACTCGCCATGCGATCGCTTGCGCTCGGCAGCCAATACTCGATCGCGCTCGCGTTTCGAAGCGGCAAGCGCCTGATAGCGCTGCGACCTGTTCCACCTTCTCTTACCCTTGATCGCGCGCCCTTTGGCATCGAAGTTGTCCAGGTTGGTTGCACGTCGCGAGCGGTCCATCGCGCGCTGGATCCGCCGGCAGTCGTTCCACGGTTCGACGACGCTCGGGCATAACTGCTCCAAAATAGCGTCGTCGCTTGATACCGCCGCGATGCTGGACGGCCCGATGTCGAGTCCGACAGTACCGTCCTTGGTGGTGTGCGTAGCGGGCGGCAAGCCCTCTTGCACCAACTGGCAAAACCAGCGAACGCGGCCCTTGATCTCGCGCCGGATAATGCGGACATACTTGGTCCTGGCCGCGAGCGCTTCTCTTTGCCAATCGCGTTTGTCCTTTGGATCGAGCATAAGCGGCAGCACAAGGCCGCTGTAGTGCACGGCGGGAACCGGCTCGGCGCGGTAGCGGATCACAGCGTCCGCTTTGCCCTCGATGCTGTTCAGCCGGTTTAACGATTTGAACCGTGGGCGGCCGCGCTTGCCAAACGCATACTGCTCGGCTGCCCGGAACGCGCGCAAACTCGTGGTTTGCGTGTCGTGGCTGCCGAGGTGATCGCCGATCCAGCAGGCATTGCGGCAGGAGAGCGCATGCTTTTCAATCTCGCGCGAGGTGAAGCCGAACCGCTCCAGTTCGGCCCGGAACGCTTGCGAGCGCGCTTTGTTGTGACGCTTGTCCACTGTCGCAGGCATGGCGCGTGCGGCTTGCCATGCCTTCGACTGCTTCATCAGATCGAGGCGGCGAAGGCACTCCTGCAAACAGGCATTATAGAGGTGCCGGGCCGCGTTCAGCCGCGTATCCAATGTCTTCTCATCCGCCGCAGTCGTCTGAAGCGGGAACTCGGCGACGAAGGACAGGGTTTTAACGCGCGGCATCACAGTCCTCTACGCATCAATTGCCGACTGCATTCATCTGCTAAAGCTGGATAGCTCTCTCCTGTGGCTGAGTAAATCTTTGCTCGAATAGCTTGTACCGCAGCTTAAGTTTGGCGTCGATAGGCGGATTAAGAACTGGCTTACGGTATTTCGGGCAAAACACCACGTGGTATTTGCACGAGAAGAGAACGTTCCTGTTCGATCTGAAGTCCGCCATAGCCTATTATATACCTGGCTGATGTCTAATAGCAAAGAGGCGCTCACCCCATAGTTGAAACTAGGGGCTTGCGCGCCTAAGTTCGGTCAAACCAGAACATGATCCCGGACCCGAAGGGCCGCGTTTGCGCAGAGTGGGTGGCGGTTTTCCGCAGCGATCATGCTCCAAAAAAAGGTGAGGAGATGAACGAACTGGATTTCAGCGGCAAGCAGGTTCTGGTGGTCGGCGGCTCCAGCGGCATCGGCAACGGCATCGCGCGGGCCTTCCGCGCCAAGGGGGCACGCGTGTTCGTCTGCGGCACGCGCGTCAACGCTGGCGACTATCTTGCAGAGGAGGGCTCGCAGCTCGATGGCCTCGATTACGCGCAGCTCGACGTCAGCAATCCCCAGGCGATCGAACAATTCAGCCTGTCCTTCTCCAGCCTCGACGTGCTGGTGCTGGCGCAGGGCGCGGTGATCTACCGGCGCGGCGAGTTCGAGATGAGCGGATTTCGGAAAGTCCTCGAAGTCAATTTGATGAGCCTGATGGCGTGTGCGACCAAGTTTCATCCGTTGCTGCGAGAAGCCAAGGGATCGCTGATCATCGTCAGTTCGACCGCGGCCTATCATTCGACGATGGGTAATCCCGCCTACAATGCCTCGAAGACCGGTGCCGTCGGGCTGACCCGGACGCTCGGACAAGCGTGGGCGGAGGACGGCATCCGCGTCAACGGCATCGCGCCGGGGCTGGTCGATACCAAGATGACCAAGGTGACGACATCAAATCCGAAGCGCCTGGAAGGCGCGCTTGCGCGGATACCCTTGCGACGGCTGGGAACGCCGGCCGACATGGCGGGCGCTGCGCTGTTTCTGGCCTCGCCGTTATCGTCCTATATCGTCGGGCAAACCATCGTGGTCGATGGCGGGCTGATACTCTAGAGCGCGATGGCATTAGATTGAGTTGTCGCGGCGCCGGAAGTGCGCCCGACTTTGCGGAGCCTATCATCGGGCGCGCATTCGCGCGACCCGGTGGCTTCGCCGGTCGACCTCTCCCCGCAAGCGGGGCGAGGTGGAGCAAGTGGCGCGTCTCCGATTCAATCAAAAGCCATCATGCTCTAGCGCTCAAAGAAGCCCGGTACCGATGCCGACCGTCCGATGCTTCCGGGCGGCCGCGGAACGCTGGTGCCGCGCGGCGGCGGAGCCAGTTGGCGCGGCGGCGGTGGGTTGCCGCCTAATCCAAAGAAATCCCGCACCCCGGGCGCGTGCGCCTGTCCCGGCGGCTGCGGCTTCTTCGCCGCCTTCGGCAATCCTGCCGTTGGCGCCACCCCTGCTGCCGCGGGTGCCGCACCAGAGCCATCGGTCGGCGTCGTGGCGGCGATCGGCGTGTCGCCCTTGGACTGCTCGCGCCCCACGTCGCGGCGCGGCCAGACGAAATCGTCGGCGCGGCCGGCGGGGGGGCTGAGCGCTTCGCCCTTCACCAGAGTTCTCGCTGCGAGCGCATCGACCGCCGCCGGTCGTGACCCCGGCCCGCCCAACAGCTGATCGGTGCCCACGGAGGAAGCCACCAGCGGCACGATCGGCCCCGCCAGCGGACGCGGCGCGGGTTGACCCGGGACCGCGTTGGCGTCGGGCGTCGCAGGCTCGGTCGGCAGCGCGATCGGGCCTGAGCGCGCCGCGAGCAGCCGCGTGATCTCGCGCTCGACAAAATGGGCGAGCTTGAGCGCGCCGCGCTGTGTGAAATACACGCCGTCATAGGTGCGCAACTGGCGGATCTGGCCTTCGAAGTCGGGCCCCTTCAGCAGGAAGCCGCCGCGTTCGTCGACAAAGCCGTCCCAGACGTCGACATAGGTGATGCCTGCCTTGCCCGCTTCGTCGCGATAGAGCGAATCCAGGAACAGCATATCCGATGTTCCCTTCGCTCCGCGGATCGCCGGCAAACCGACCCAGATCACCGGCACGCCCTTGGCCTTGAGCACACTGATCATGTCTTCGATCTTCTTAGCGTAGAGCTCGACCCAGCGTTCCTCGCGGAACTCATAGAGGCCGTTCGGCGAGCGCGTGCTCTTTTCCGGCGCGATCAACGGCGGCGCGTCGGCATTGTCGGCGTCGTCCTGCGGTAGTTCGCTGTCGACCTGCTTGTCGTCCGGCTTTGCATCGGACTTTGTATCGTTTTTGGTGTCGTTCTTGGCGTCGGACTTCGTATCCGACTTGGCGTCCTTCTTCTCGCCTTTCTTGTCGGCCGGCTTGTCGGGCTTGTCTGCCGCCGGTTCACGCAGCGCGACGCGGTCGTTGAGGCCGAGCATGATGACGATCGCGTCCGGCTTTTCGGTCGCGAGGATGGCTTTGGCTGCGGCCGTCCAATCGGCGGGATCGCCCTTGGGCTGATATTTGATCAGCCCGGAAGAGGTCTTGGCTTTCCGGATCACGCCCATGTCGGGCTGATCGGCGTAGGCCTCCTCCAGCCCATAGGCGAGCCAGTCCGCCATGGCGTCGCCGAGCACCAGCACGTTGCGCTCGGCGACGGTCTCGCGCTTCTCCGGCGGCGGCGGCTTGGAGAAATCCTGGTAGACGCGCTTGGGCGCCTGCTGCGGCTGGAACGGCGAAAAGAAATCGCCGCCGAACCAGCCACCGCCGCCAAATCCGCCATTGCTGCGCGGAGCGGGCCGTGGCGGGCCTCCAAAATTGCCGAAATTGAAGAACTGCGCCGATGCGGGTGCTGCGACCGCGACCAGGATTGCGATCGTAACCCCCAGCACGATCAGCGGGCCGGTTTCGGTAAACACCTTGAAGAAGGGTTTTGGCTTGAACATGCGGCCCGTTCGCGAAGGTAAATCCACGCTCGATATAATAGCAGAATCAGGCCGCAAGCGGGCAGATTCCGCCCCATAGACCGGGCGCCGGGCGCCGCCGTCAAGAGTTAACGCAGAAGTCGCCTTCAGGGTTACTTTTAATCGGAAAAAATCCCTTCAGTGGCCCCGGAGCCGTTCCAGCACCCCGGCGGAGGCAAATCCGTCTGCGGGAGCGCCGATCGAGGCCTGGAAGCTTCGCAGCGCCTGCCGGGTTTCGCCGCCGAACTGGCCGTCCGGGGTGCCGCGGTAGAAGCCGCGTTGGGCTAGAAGCTGCTGCAGTTCCAGCCGTTCGGACCGCGACAGCTCCCGCTCTTGCCGCGGCCAGGGCTGCACAAAGGGTGCGCCGCCCCGCAGGCGGTCGGCGAAATGGCCGATGGCCAGCGCATAGGCCTCGGCCGGGTTGTATTTCATGATCACGCGGAAATTCTGCAGCATCAGGAAGCCGGGACCTGCGGCGCCTGCCGGAGCCAGCAGATAGCCCTTCTCAGTGGCTTGCGGGAACGGCTCGCCGCCCGCGCGCTTGAGGCCAAGATGCTCCCACTGCGCCATCGTCATGGTCTTGGCGCGATCGGCCAGGATGTAATCGAAACCCTGGGGCACCACGACCTCGTAGCCCCAGGTTTGGCCGGTCTGCCAGCCGTCCTTCTTCAGGTTGTTGGCGGTCGAGGCAATCAGGTCGGCGGGATCGTCGACCACGTCGCGGCGGCCGTCGCCGTCGGCATCGACGGCGTAGCGCTTGAACGCGGTCGGCATGAATTGCGTCGGCCCGAACGCGCCGGCCCAGGAGCCGTGCATCTGTTCCGGGCGCAAATCGCCACGGTCCAGAATTTCCAGCGCCGAGAGGAACTCATCCTTGAAATAACCCTGGCGGCGGCCGACGCAGGCGAGCGTCGCGGTGGAGTTCAAGACGCTGCGGTCGCCCATCTGGGTCGAGTAATTGGATTCGATGCCCCAGATCGCCGCGATCGCATAGCGGTCGACGCCATAGGCTTTTTCGGTGGCGTCGAACTGCGCCTTGTATTTTGCGAGGATCTCGCGGCCCTTGGCGAGGCGGTCGTCGTTCACCAGGATGTCGAGGTAGTCCCAGATCGACTTGGTGAATTCCGGCTGCGCATCCAGCAGGTCCATGATGCGCAGGTCGGGCGAAAGCCCCGTGGTGAAGCGCTCGAAGCTGGCCTGCGAGATGTTGCGGCGCGCGGCGTCCGGCCACATCGAGGTGACACAGTTGTCGAAATTCGCCGCCGCTTCGCGGATCGCACTCGCGGTCATCAAGGGATGGCCGGAGGCGCCATCCTCCCCGCTCCACGGCAACGCGGCACTGTTGGTGGAACCCGGCGCCGATGGCCCGGGGTTAGCGGGCTCGGTAGGGGCGGCCTGGTTCCCCTTCGAGCCGGTGAAGAGATTGCCGAGGAAGTTCAGCGGTCCATTACTCGGTGCGGACTGCGCGCGAGCCTGGCCGGAGACGAGCAAGGCCGCCGCGACGATGGCCGCGCCGGTTTGTCGCATCGCCGATTTTGCCGCCAGTCCTGCCATGTCCGTCCCCTGCACTGCCCCCGAAATCGGGCTTTCAGGAGGCCCCGTCTCGGTTTCCAATAGATTAACAAAGGCGAAGTTTTCGCATTAGGGCTATCCGTCTATCTTTGTTGCCGACGTCAAGCCAAACCGGCTACCAAACCACGACCCCCGCTTGCACCTCAAAGGTATTCCGACAGTTCCCATGAAAATCCGCAAAGCCGTCTTCCCGGTCGCCGGCCTCGGCACCCGCGTCCTGCCCGCCACCAAGGCGATGCCGAAGGAAATGCTGACCATCGTCGACCGGCCGCTGATCCAATATGTGTTCGACGAGGCCAAGGAGGCCGGGATCGAACATTTCATCTTCGTCACCGGCCGCAACAAGGGCGTGATCGAGGACCATTTCGACCGGATGTACGAGCTCGACGCTACGCTGGCCGCCCGCGGCAAGAAAGCCGAGATGGAAATCCTGGCGCGCGACCAGCCGGAGGCCGGCGCAATCAGCTTCACCCGTCAGCAGGCGCCGCTGGGACTCGGTCACGCGGTGTGGTGCGCGCGCGACATCGTCGGCGACGAGCCCTTCGCGGTGGTCCTGCCGGATGAGCTTGTGCTCAACACGCCGGGCTGTCTCGCCCAGATGGTGAAAGCCGCGGGCAAGCTTGGCGGCAAATCCAACCTGCTCGCGGTGGAGGAGGTTCCTTCGCATCTGACGCATCAGTACGGCATCTGCGGCGTCGGCAAGCCTCACGGCGGCGGCAACATGTTCGAGGTCGACGGCATGGTGGAGAAGCCGCCGAAGGGCACCGCGCCGTCGAACTTCTCGATCACCGGGCGCTATATCCTGCAGCCGGAGATCTTCAAGATCCTGGAGACACAGGAGCGCGGCGCCGGCGGCGAGATCCAGCTCACCGACGCCATGATCAGCCTTGCCAAGATGCAAAAATTCTACGGCGTCGAGTTCGAGGGCGAGCGGCACGATTGCGGCTCGAAGGCCGGCTTCCTGCGCGCCAACATCGCCTACGGCATGGCGCGCGCGGACTTGCGCGACGACCTGCGCGCCGAGATGAAGAAGTATCTAGAGAGCTGACGGTAAGAGCGCTGGCGCTTTTGCCGTCATTGCTAGGAGCGTTAGCGACGAGGCAATCCAAAGCCGTGGTCTCCTCACTCTGGATTGCTTCGCTGACGCTTGCAATGACGAATGACCGGCGAACGAAATGACAAAGGTTGCATTCGATAAGATTAAATCTGGGCTCGAAGATGCCAAAGCCTATCTTGACGGTTTGGGAAAGCAGCGCGACTGCGAAATTCCTACTCCAGCACAGAAGAAGAAATAGCCCACCCTTCTCTTAAGCCACCAGCGACAGCGAGGACGCGGCGAGGGCGCAGCGGTTGCGGCCCGAGGCCTTGGCCGCGTACAGCGCCCGGTCCGCGGCATGCACGAATTGCGGCCAATCCATCCCGGCATTCGGCGTCACGCTGGCGACGCCGATGCTCACGGTAGTGAGCGACTCTCGGTCAGACCATCCCTCAACCTTAAGCCGGATGGTTTCGGCGACCTTGATGGCTTCCGCCGCGGATAACCCCGGCAGCAGCACCGCGAATTCCTCGCCGCCGTAGCGCGCACCGCAATCCTCGGCGCGCCTGACCGAATCCGTAATGCAGATGGCGATGCCGATCAGGATCTGATCGCCGGCCTGGTGTCCGAACGTATCATTGTAGGTCTTGAAGTGGTCGGCGTCGATCATCAGAAGCGAGATCGGGGTCTTGTGGCGCATCGCGCGCCGCCATTCGCTCTCGATCACGGCATCGAACTTGCGCCGGTTTTTCAGTCCGGTGAGTGCGTCGGTCGTCGCCAGTTCCTCGAGCTTGTCCTCGGCCACCGCGCGGCGGCGGATCTCGCGCGCCAGGAACATCGTCGCCGCCAGCACGAAGGCGATCAGCGCCATCATGATCGCGCCGATCCGGATCGCCTCCGTGCGCCAAAGGCTGAAGATACTGTCCAAAGGCTTGCCGACAATGACGATCAGCGGCGTCGTGCCGCCGTGTCGGACATAAAGCCTTGGGATCGGATCCACCGGGCCTACTCCGGAATAGGATCCGTCGTCAACCAGATTGGCCGGGCTCCAGTCGCGCCGAGCTGCCAAGTTCTTACCGACGACATTGAGATCGAACGGCGTCCGCATGATGATCGTGCGATCGCGGCGCAGCACGGTGATGGTGTCTTCCGGACCGAGGTTGAGGCGGCCGAACAGGTCGTGGAAATAGCTGAAGCGGATCGAGCCCGCGACCACGCCGAGGAAGCTGCCGTCGGGGCCGGTGATGCGCCGGCTCAGCACGATGGCAAAGGCGCCGCGATGCTGCATCGGGCGGCTGATGAACAGGCCAGCGTCGGGGTGGTCGCGATGAGCCTGGAAGTATTCTTCGTCGGCGCGATTTTCAGGCAACGGATCCAGCGTGGACGCGTCGCTCGTCAGCTGCCCGCTCGCGTCGAACACTTGGATTGCGCCGAAATGATTGGCGGTTGCGGCACGATCAAACAGGATCAGATGCCGGATCGGCTTGGAAACGTCGTTGATCTCCGGCGACAGCATATTGCCGGCCACCGCACGCAGCGACAGGTCGTAAACCTCGATGTTGCGGCTGATGTCGGCATCGATGCCGGAAGCGAGGTTCTCGAGCGACTGGCGTGCCAGCGCTTCCTCGCCGCGTCGCATGTCGAGCATGACGCTGGCGCAAATGGCGGAGAAGCCGATCACGGTCGCGACCGACGAGGCGATCAACAGTCGCGCCGACAGCCGCCACGACCGTTCGGCTATCCCTATGCGCCGTCCGAATAGCATGCGTTCGCTCCCAGCTGTCTTGGATGCGCTTTATTGATTGCCGTCGGCTTAAATGACGACAATCATGTCTCAATCAGTTAACGGGTGGTTGCCGGACTCGGACGGATGCTAGCCGGCGGATCCCGAAACCAATGCATCTCTGGTTGCAACCGTGAACGACTACTACGCCCTGCGCGATTATCTGAAACAGCAGAAGCTGCCCGAGTTCGTGCTGAGTTTTGAGGCGATCGAGGAAATCCTCGACGCCTCGCTGCCGCGTGCGGCGCAGCGCGCGTCGTGGTGGGAGACGCTGCGCAGCCCGCAGGAGAGGATGCCGCAGCGCGAAGCCTGTCTTGCCGCCGGCTACATCGCAACCCGCCTGCCGGACGGCAAGGGCGTGCGGTTCAAGAGGATGAAGTGAGGGGCGAGAACTCGCGTCGGCCGGACGAGGCAGCTCAAGAGCCTTCGCGCTCGGGCTCGCCGTCGCTCGCCTCGTCGCCGTGCGCGCCCGTCGGCGCCGATGCGCCGCGCAATCGAATGACGATCGCGATGCTGTCGACATCGACCTTGAGCAGATCGAGGTCGCGCGTCATCTCGCGCAATTCCTGACCCTTGCGGGCAATCTCCTCGGAGACGTCGATGGCCATGTTGCGCTCGGTGACCCCGCCCGAGCTGCCGGTGAACATCTTGGCCTTGATCCACAATAGCCGCGCCCGCTGCGTATCGCGCGTGAATTTCTTTTCCACGAATTGTCGCCGGGCCTCGACATAGGCCGCCAGCAATTCCACATCAGACATTTTGTACAAGGCGTCGGCTGAAAAGCTCATGGCACAGGGCCTGCAATTTCGATCGGAGCTATGTCCCCAGAATATTTGACGCCCCGCTACTCCACCAAGCGGAATCTTTTCGAGACGGACGCGATGCATGGCGGGTCGCCTTTGGTTTCCGCTGGTCCGAGCTACGCCCGCAAGCTGCTGCGCGATCTCGCCGCGTGGTCGCAATCGATCGGTTTCGCGCCGCACCGGGACTCCGCGGCGGTTCAGCGAAGCGATGCTGCAATGTCGGCGATCGACCTGAACAGGATCAGCGGATCGTCCTTTGAGGGAATGAAACCGCGGCGCCGCCAGAACGCGGCAGCTTCGACGTCGATCGCGTTGACAATCAGCGCACGACCTCCGATCAGGCCCGCGGCCGTGACACAGCGCTGCAGCGTGTGTTTGAGCAGGCCAGTGCCAATTCCCTTGCCGATCCAATTCTGATCTGTCGCGAGCTGTCCCAGCAGCAGGCAGGGGACCGGATCGGGCGGCTGAGCGGTCCGGATCGACCGCGGCAGGTGCAATGGCACGATTGCCGTCGGCGCGAGGCCATAATAGCCGATGACGCGATGGGCTTCATGGACGACCAGAACGGCGGTAAAGCCTTTTTCCTGGTTGGATAGCCCCCGCGTCTTGAGCCACCGGTCGAGAGATGGCTTGCCGCAGGAAAATCCGTCGAGATCATGGGCCGCCGTCAGCAATTCGGGGCCAGAGATCACCAAGCCTCAGCTGCCGGTGTTCGAACCACCGCTCTCCCATGGCGCCCCCCGCCGGAAGAGTTCAATCATTTCTGGCACCGGGGTGGCCGGTCCGGACAACGCTGCCGTGAACGCCTTGAAACCGGTAGAACTTATGCGAATGGGAACTGTCTCCATCAGCACATCTTCAGCCGCTCGTACCGCTGCATCGCGCACGAAATCGGTGCGTGAGCGGCCGCGCAGCGTTGCGGCACGATCGATGATGGCGATGTCGGCTTCGGGCAAGCGCATGGAAATCGGATGCTCCTTGCGTTCAACGGTTCGGCGCATGAACAACCTCCATACATCACTTTAGGGCGTTCTGCCTGGCTCGGTGGAGGATTATAGTACCGGGTGGGGTCAGTCAGCCTCGCCACGCGTGATTTCCATGAATATTCGTTACATCGTTTGCGTCTTCGTACTCCTTGCGCCTTGGTCCGGTTCGGCCCAGTCCGAGCCGAAGATGGCTTCCCCGGAACCGAGTGGGAGCTCCCACGGAATTGGGCGGTCGGAGGCGGGACTCGCACGTTCTCGGATCAGATCCGTTCGAGCGCGGTTTTCATTGTCCAGCACGGCCAGGTGGTAGCCGAGTGGGACGACACGACCAAGCCGACGGAACTCGCGTCAGTCCGCAAGAGCCTGCTCAGCGCCCTGATCGGCATTGCGGTGTCGGATCATCTGATCAACCCCGACAGCACGCTCGGCGAACTCGGTATCGACGATAATCCGCCCAGCCTGACTGAGGTCGAGAAAGCCGCGACGGTGCGCGAGCTTCTTGAGGCGCGATCCGGCGTTTACCACCCGGCGCTCTATGAAACACCGGGCATGGCCAAGGCCATACCGCCGCGCGGCAGCCACGCGCCCGGCACCTTCTGGTACTACAAAAATTGGGACTTCAACGTGCTCGGCACGATCTATGAGCACGCGACCGGCACCGGCATCTTCGATGCGTTCGACCAGAAGATCGCCAAGCCGATCGGCATGCAGGACTATCGGCCGCAGGATGGCAGCTACTTTCGCAGTGAGGCTTCGATCCACCCCGCCTATCCAATCCGCATGAGCGCACGTGATCTGGCGCGGTTTGCGCTGCTCTATCTGCGGAAAGGCAATTGGGTCGGCCGCCAGATCGTGCCCGAGGGGTGGGTGGAAGAGCACGCGTGCCTATTCGAGATCGGTGTACGGCTCGGGCTATGGCTATCTCTGGTGGACCGATTTTCTGGGCGGCGCTATGGCGCCTACGGTTACCTTGCCCGAGGGTAACTTCCTGGCCGAAGGAGCCGGCGGCCAATACGCTTTGGTCGCACCCACGCTTGACCTCGTCGTGGTGCATCGTGTCGACCGCGACACCGCCATTCCTCAACCCTCGGCGCGCAGTTTCGCGAGGCTGTTCTGGCTGATCCTGAAGGCGGAGGGCTATGACCCCGGTCCCGATGCGTCCATCGGCGCCGCGACCGGGGAACGGCCGAAGGGCGAGAACCTGATGGCAAAATTCCTGGGCAAGACGATCAGCTTCGGCGCCAAGCTGAAGGACGGGCCCTACACAATGCGGTTCGAGCTTGACGGCCGGATCACCTATCCGCACTGGGACCCGAATCTCGGACCCGCAGTCGGCAAATGGACGATCGCGGAGGATCAGCTGTGTATGATCAATGTCCGTCGTCGCTGCTTCGTCGCGATGGTCAACGGCGACCGGATCGAGTTGTTCGATCAGTACGGGGTCATGCAAATTGATGCGGTTGCCGCGCCACAGTGACAAGCAGGGATTCGCTCAAGGTTCGGCTTTCGCCGGGACGACGACACGTTGTGGTTTGCGCCGGTCCTCGCAATCGTGGTGAATCGTTTCTTGCAGATCAAAATGTGATCATCGGCTGATGCGCCGATAAGCACCGCCGCTCCGGTATCGCTGTCGGGACAGTCATTCGCGGGTTTGCTGCGCCTAATTTGAGCGAGCAGCCGTGCGACGTTTTAACGCTCTGCTCAGCCTTTTCTGATTCCATGCTGAAAGCCGATTTATTTCCTTATCCCTTTAAAACTAACAGGAAGTCGAACGTGTCGCGTCGAGCCGGGGACCGTCAGTCTGCCCCAAACGCCGCTCGCCGATTCGCGCAGGCGCTGGCCGCGATCCGTTATGACCTGTCGTGGCGCTTCGCTCGCCCGGGCGCGTTCAGACAGCGTTTTGAGCAGGCCATTGCCAACATGCCGCAGGGTATCTGTCTGTACGATGCCCAGGATCGGCTTCAATTGGTGAACGAGCAGTTTTGCCGGATCTACAACCAGCCGATGTCCCGGCTGCACACCGGAATGACGTTGTACGACGTTCTCGCCGACAGTTGCACCATCGGGAATTATTCGGGCCGCGGCGTGGATGAAATCTACCAGGCACGGAAGCGCTTCATCGACCGGCGCGAGAAGGGAACCTTTCTGCAACAGCTCGGAAATGGGCGGCTGATCGCGATATATCATCAACCGCTGCAGGATGGCGGCTGGGTTTGTACCTACGAGGACATCACCGAAAGGCGCAAGGCAGAAGCCCGCATCGAGTTCCTGGCTCATCATGACGGCCTGACCGAGCTTCCCAATCGCGTTCTGTTCACGGAACGATTGGATCATGCGATCTCGCAGGCGAGCCTGGGCAATCCTTGTGCGCTGCTGTGTCTCGACCTGGACGGCTTCAAGAACGTGAACGACAGGCTCGGGCATGCCGCGGGCGATTTGCTGTTGAAGACCGTAGCGCAACGATTGCGGCACTGCGTGCGCAGCGACGACACCTGCGCGCGATTGGGAGGCGACGAATTCGCGATCGTCTTGCCGAACGTTTCACCGGCTGTGGCGCTTCGAATTGCGCGTCAAATCACCTCGGTGCTCGGCGAGGCCTACGATCTGGGGACGCTCGGCTCCGCCGAAATAGGCTCCAGCATCGGTATCGCCTGCGCGCCCGATCATGCGGCATCCAGCGATCAACTTCTCCTGGTGGCCGACAGGGCGCTCTATATTTCGAAGAAGGCGAAGCTCGGGGTCCCGGCGCTTTTCGACCATGGTCTCGAAGACATCGGCGGCGCAGCGGAAGTCCCGCAAGCTCGCGGGCGATCCCTCGTGGACGACGGTCGTAGCGATGAACTGCGCCTGCTTGCGAACGATCTTGCAGAGGCGCTGCGCGATGGCAGCCTCTATTTGCACTATCAGCCGATCTACGAATCCGCGAGCGGGCGTCCGATCGCCCTTGAGGCGCTGGCGCGCTGGAATGCACCTGATCGGGGCGGCATCTCGCCGACCGAATTCGTGCACGCGGCCGAGCAACACGGACTGATCGGACCGCTGACGGAATGGGTGTTGTCGAGCGCCTGCCGGGAGGCGTCGCGCTGGACCCAGCAACTTCAAGTCAGCGTCAATCTATCGCCGCTGAATCTGCGCGACGCAGCGCTGGTTCCAACCGTGGAGCGCGTACTCAAGCAAACCGGGCTTTCGCCATCCAGGCTCGTCCTCGAGCTGACGGAAGCTTCGCTCATCGATCGGTCGGAGGACGTGGCCCTCAGGTTAGGTGCGCTTCGAAAGATCGGTGTCGGGTTGTGGCTGGACGATTTCGGCTCCGGCTACGCCAACTTCGAATATCTCCAGCACCTCGCCTGCGACGTCGTGAAGATTGACAGGAGCTTCCTGGCGCGATCGGAAAAGCGACGGGAGCTCCTGGGAGCCATCATCTCGCTCGCCCAGGCATGCGGGCTTCGGGTGGCGGTCGAGGGCGTCGAGACCGCGGAACATCGCGAGCTGCTTGCCGAGCTGGGCTGCGATCTGCTGCAGGGCTTCCTGCTGGCACGACCCCAGCCGCCCGAGCAACTGAGATCGTCGCTTGCACTTGACCTGCCGTTTCACGACGGCGCTTCGATCATCCCCGCCACCGCCACGAACGAGCCGGACAAAGACCGAGTCGGAAGCCGCAACGTTGTCGCTCAGCCGACGCAGGTCAGCGGCTCCCAGGCATAGGCGACAGGTCGCACCGGACACGCTCAGCTAGATCACGAACCCCGAGCCAAGTTCACCCCCTATGGCCGCCACGTCCTTAACCAAAGACAGACGCTTCCCGGCGACCTTCGCGCTTCGGGATATCGCGACCGGCCAGATGGGCGCGGATCAGCTAACGAGGGCGCGTCCGCTATACCGGGAGCCGCTAACTGTGCATCGCAGGAACAGCGGCCAACGGACCGCTGACGCCCGGCGCCGCGCGTGATGCAGTGGCGGCACGATTTGTCTCAATGGCCGCGAGCCAATGTGTAGGCAAAGACTTGCAGCCCCGACCAAGCTGACGGCTGCGCCGCTTTTCCCTTGCCGTCCCAGTGCATGTACTGGAGAAATACATACTGCTTCGCTACGTTCTCCCAACCAGGAGAACTGCACATGCGAATTAAACCAGGAAGCCCTCCGCACAGCGAAGCAGTTCAGGCGCTCTTCAACCGGCTTCCAGCGTCTCGGCCGCCGCCGTTCAAGCTCTTCACCGTGCTCGCCCGCGACGAACGTCTTCTGCTGCGGTTCACTGGTGGCGCAGTCAGCTATTTGGAACCAAGTCACGTCACCATCCGCCAGCGGGAAGTGCTGCTCCTGCTGCACGGTGTCGATGTGCCTGCGAATGGGGGATGAGGGCGCACTACTTCGCGGCCGAGGCGGGTCTAAACGAAGCCCAGCTTTACGCCAGCGTGTATGGCCAACCGGATGACTCCGCTTGATCCCCGAACGACTGCCTGCTGATCCGACTGGCGGATAAATTGCATGATACTGTTTCGATCAGCGACCCGCTCTGGGCCGAACTGCGCGCCGGCCTCACCGAGGAAGCAATTCTCCAGTTGATCATGATGGCCGGCTATTATCGCACGGTGGCCTATGTCGCCAATGGCGTGCGGCTGCCCCTTGAGCCAAACATAGGAAGGCCGTTTCCAAAGCCTAGCCAATCGCATCACGGACTTGGGAGTTATATCGCGCCATGCGGATGAGTCCTTTCACTCCCCTACACTGCCGAAGTCCAGCGCGCGCTCGATCGGCTGCCCGCTGACTGGGGTCCACCGTTACATTACCGAATTCTTGCCCGGGGCCCACAGCTGCTGGACGCTTATCTCCAAAGCGTCGCCTACTCGGACCCAAAGCATTTGACGTGCGGCAGCGAGAGGTTTCTCTACTGCGCGTGACCGGACGCTGCCGCAACGCCTTCGAGTGGTTGCCTCCGCGTACACTATTTCGCAGAATTGTCCGGATTGACCGACGCGCAGCTTGAGGCGTCCGTACATGGCACCCCTCACGATGAGGCCTGGGAACCGAACGACCGACTGCTGATCAGATTGGCGGACGAACTGCACGACACCGCATCGGTTAGCGATGGACTGTGGAGCGATCTTCGATCGGATTTCACGCAAGAGGCCCTTCTGCAGCTCATACTTATGGCCGGACATTACCGTACCAATGCATACTTGGCGGCCGGACTTCGGCTACCGGTAGAGCCAAGGGGTGAAGCGGCAATTTCCGTCGAGGTGAGCAGATAAGCGTGTATGCTCGGCAATTGCAGCGCATGGAGGCCGTCGTCATCGCGGTTTCGGCGTCCCCGCCGACGATTGACCATTCGCGGCGAAAAGGTAGCTGATTTCCCGGATTGCGGCACCACCTGTGAAGAGCGCGCAATGGAGCACCGTCGACTCCTCACCCACCCTGAGGCGCATCATCCCTTCGCCGGCAGCGATCTGCTCCAGCGCATCGGAGGCCATGCTGCGCTCGAAAGAATTATCGGCCGGCTTTACGACCGGATCGGCGCCGACGCCGTGCTGCGGCCGTTCTTCGACCGCGATCTCACCAACGAGCGTGAGGCGCAAACACGTTTCTTTGCCGAGTGGCTCGGCGGTGACAATCACTACAGTGACTGTGCGTACCTGCCGCTCAAGCATCGCCACGATCTGCTGCCCATCTCCCGCGCTGTGGCCGAGCAGTGGCTCGCGCATTTTGGCGATGCGCTGGGCTCGGTGGTCTCTGACGTCGAGGCGCGTCGCGCTATCCACGATAAAGTCTCAATGCTCGCGTTGGCGCTCGTCAACGCGGGACCGGCGCCGTCAGAGCTGCGCACGCGAGTGCACGGGACGTGCTTGCGTTACAAGCCGGCGGTCGAGTCGCTTGGCCTTGCCAGCCGCGGGGATGCGGCGGCACTAAGCCAACTCGTGAAGCGTGCGCCCGACATACTCGACTCCGCGCCACATGCCGCGCGTCTCCTGCATCTCGCCGTGCTCGGCGGGCGCGAAGCTGTCGTCGAGCTCCTTCTCGATGCGGGGGTCAACGTGAACACGCCTTCGCCGATCAAGCCCCTTATTCTGGTGACGCCGCTTGGCACGGCACGAGTGAAACGGCGTACCAAAATCGAAGCGCTTGTGCTGGCGCGCGGTGCGAAGGAGGACATCTTCACGCACGCATTTCTCGGCGACCTGGATCGTCTCCAGGAGGACGTCGGCCGCGGGTCGGTGCAAGCCATTGATCCTGCAGTCGATGCTCTGCTGGTCACACCCGTGCACCATGCCGTTGCCGGCGGGCGCGTCGAAGCGTTGCGCAAGCTCCTGTCAGCCGTCTCGCAATCCAATGCGCCCCTGCTCGGTGGTGCGCGCGCCGTCCGCGAAGCGGTAGCGTGTGAGAATGTGGCGATGATCACAATGCTTCTCGAACATGGAGCGAGCGCAGCATCGATCGGGGCAGGTCGCTGGGTCCTCCATCCTGAGCTTGCGCCGAGGCTCGTGCGCGCGGGAGCTGGCGTCGATCGGTCGGGGTCGTGGATCGGGCTTTCGTGTACCGGGAACCAAGGACGAAAGGACGACCCCGAGTTTGTTGCGGCCCTGCTGCGCCACGGCGCGCGTGTCGAGGACAAGCGTCTTACCGGGCAGGGAAGCGACAGCGGGCGGGCGACGGCAGCCCACTATGCCGCCAGGGCAGGCTTCGTGAAGACTATCGAGGTCCTGCTCGATCACGGCGCCGATCCGACCGCCCGAGACGACAACGGGTTCACGCCGCTCGATTGGCTTGAGCGAGCAGCACCGTCGGTCGATCGTCACGCGGTTCGGCGCCTGCTTGAACGTACGCGCTCGTCCTGACCTCCGTAGGTTGGGGCGGGAGGTGTCTTGCTGGCGCGATCCGAAAAGCGGCGGGAGCTCTCGGGAGGCATCATCTCGCCCGCCCAGTCATGCGGGCTTCGGTGACGGTCGAGGGCGTCGAGACCGCGGAACATCGCGAGTTGCTGGCCGAGCTGGGCTGCGATCTGCTGCAGGGCTTCCTGCTGGCACGACCCCGGCCGCCCGAGCAACTCAGATCGCAGCTTGCGCTGGACCGGCCGTTTCACGACGGCGCTTCGATCGTCCCGGCCACTGCCACGAACGAGGCGGACAAGGACAGGGTCGGAAGCCGCGACGTTGCCGCTCAACCGACACCGGTCAGCGGCCCCGAGACATAGGCGATCGAACAGTTCGAATCTCTTCGGGCGCCTCAAATTGCCACCATTCAGAATAAAACCGCGAACCCAATCACCATGGGGACTTGAGATCCTCCAACAATGAAACGGCCAGAGCTTCTTCGGCAATGGAGAGCCGGTGTCGCTGCATGGCCGCCATCAACCCTTCGTCCCACAATGCGTGGGCAGCCTTCCCCGTGAGAGTCTGTCCAACACATGTGGTCCCGTCGACGGCGGCCTCGTAGTCGGCCGCGCCAAAGCGCCAGGATTGGGCGCCGTGCTCGCGCATGACGTGGTTGCCGATCCGTATTCCCGGCCAATCGAAATCGCCATGATAGCAAAGCTGCGCACGCGCTTTGGCCAGTTGCGACAGGAGGCATCGCTGCGCGGCGGCGGGCATGCCGTCGGTACAGACCAGCGGCGCGCAATCAGAGCCCCAGCGATCGGCGGCGATCGCAACCAGGTTGGGATTCTCACAGACATAGACCTTGCGATTCGCCACGTCCCACGGCGGCGGCGAACGCAACAGCGACCGCAGCGACGCATAAACAGGCTCTCCCGGCAACTGATCGCGGTCTTCCGCATCGCGGATGGGCAGGTTCAGGAACAGCGCCGGGCGCGCCAATTCATTGACGAGCACGCCGGCCTTGGCCCAGACGTCGCGGTCGCGTTCCGCGCCGCCGTCCAGTTCCATCTTGCTGTCTTCGGTTGGCTCGATATCGACGCAATCATTGTTGGCGTAGGTCTGAGCGATAACCTGACGCCAGACCGCCAGCACCAGGGTCGCCGTCGGCTGACCACTGTCGAGCGCGTGCGCGTCGCCCAGCACCTCGGCGGCCAATTGCGAACGCGTGATACCGCTCGCCGGCAGGCGTTGCAACACCGCTTCGACGCGATGACAGAGCTGGACCGCAGCCAGCGGACTCTGCCTGGAAAGACGCTTGAGCAGCCCGATGCCCGCCGGAGCGCGCAGCAATCCAATCAGTTCGCGATTGGCGCAGGCGCCCAGCACATCCGACCACTGCGTTTGCAGCGTGAAGCGCGTCGTGGCTAGATTCGTAATGGGGCCATCGAGCCGCTCGAGTGCGTCGCGCAGCGACGAGGCGATGCCGGCGTTCTGAAACGCGGCATCGACGAGGCGAACATCGACTTGCAAGGAATTGGCGTAACGCAGCGGACGGCCGAGCAGCGAGGCCAATGCGGCATGTTCCTCTATAGTGAGCTTGCCGATACGAAAGCTTTCAACCACGGCGTCGAGTGGTGCGCGTTCGAAATGCCGACGCAGGCGCTTGCGCAGCAAGGCGAAATGGTTGCCGCCAAGCAGGCGTTGCAGTCGTGGGTCGGTCGAGGAACTCATGTCGGCGCAAACCTGCGGTCAGGATCCTCTTGCCGTGTCTTGGCGCGGCCGTCCCAGCTCCAGCGCGACACGAACACCGCGTCGATGCCTTCACGTCGCTGAAGCTGGCAGATCGCGACGCCCGGCAGCTCGGCATAGCAGGCCCATTCGCGTTCGCTGGTGATGACGAAGTCGAGATCGAACTCGTGGATCAGCCCCATGCAGTGCGCGCGGGCGGGATCGTCGATCCCGGCGAAGGCTTCGTCGAGCAGCATCAGCCGCGGCGCCAGGGAGGAACTCCCTTGGCTGTAGAAGCTGGCGACCGCGGCGAACAGCGGCACGGTGAGGCCGAGCGCGCGTTCGCCGCTGGAGGCCGGGCCAGAGAGCTTGCGCCAATGACCGTCCTGCCAGCGCTCGACGCGGAAGCGATGCCAGCGGCGGTAGTCAAGTGCGCGGGCGAGTTGCTCCATCAGGCTGCCGCCGCCATCCTTGCCAAAGCCGGAGTCGGCGCGCTCGCGCTCGGCGGCGATGCGCTGCTGCAGCATGGCGCCGACGACCCGGCGGTCCTCCGCCGACCAGAGATCCGCGCTGGTGTTGAGCAGACGTTTGCGCGCTGCTTCGAGGCCGACCGGAGCGCCTTCTTCTTCGGCCAGCGGCTGCCACAGCAGCCGGTAGCGCACACCGGTGGAGGTCGGTCGACTGTGCAGCTCTTTGTTGATCGCGTTGCGCTGGGTTTCGGCCGCCTGCAGCAGGCGCTGGACCTCGGAGGCGATCTCGGCCTGCAAATGATTTTCCAGGACTGCGCGCTCGTTGGCGGTGAGCAGTTCGCTGCGCTGGGCGATCTCTTCGGCGAGCCGCGCGGCAAGGCTATCCGGCGGTTCGGGCCTGTTCTGGTAGACGATGTGGACGGTCAGTCCCCAATCGGTGGTTTCGGCCTGTGCCTGTTGGCCGAGCGCGCTGAGGGCGCGCTGCAATTCTGTGAGGTCCCCGGCAATTTCTCGCTGCACCCGAGCCCACGCCTCGTCGTCGTCCTTGCGGTCGGACAAGGCCTGTTCGGCGCGGCGTGCCAGCGTGAGCGCGGGGTCGATCGTCCAACGGCTGCCGAGGTCAGGCAACTCGGCCTGCGGTAGCGCCGCCGAGAGCAGACCGGTGGCAGCGAAATGCTGGAACTTTGCGATGGACTCGGCGCGCGCCTCACTGCGTTGTGCGAAGACCGCATTCGCGGTCGCGGCCTGTTCGCCCGCGATCGCGCGGGCCTCGCCGGATTTGCTCAGGGCCTCGCGCGCAAGATCTAATGCACCATCGCTGACGTCGACGGCGGCACGGGCATCGGCCAATTGTCGTTGCAGTTCCTCGACCTTGGCGCCGACGGCATCGCGCAACACGTCGAGCCGAGCCGAGGCCTCTTCCGCCTCGATCCGGGCCGCCGCCAGGTATTCCTGCCGTTTTTTCAGGTCATCGCGCGCTTCGCCCTCGCGATCGCGTTGCCGCTGCAGATCGGGCAGCGCCAGGCGCAGTTCGTGGGCGGCTTGCGCGAGGCGGAACTGGACATCGTGATAGTGATTCAGCGCCGTCTCGATCGCCGGCAAGTCGGCGGGCGAGACCGGCAGGCGCAGATCTGTGGCATCCGCGGCAAGTCGTTGCCGTGCCGTCTGCAAGGCCTGTTCGGCCTCACGGCATCGCGCGTCGGCCTCGGTCAGCCGCTGCAGTGCGATCTGCGCGTCGCGGGCGCTGGTTGCGGCAGCGTGGTGAGCGCCGCGTAGCGCCTCGTCGGTGGGCGCCAGGCACCATTCGTCGGCGGCTTGGTTCTGGTCGTGCAAGAGTTGCGCATGCATTGCCTGCAAGGCCGTGAGCTCTTCGGCAATCAGTGCCAGGCGCCCGGCAATCTCGGCCAGCCGCCGCGCACGGGCGGCGGCGCGGGCAGCATAGCCGATGTAGGCCGCCGCGGGTTTGATCCAGGCGCCGGCCAGGGCACCGAGGCGAAAGCGACCGTCAGGGGCGACCCAGGCCTCGCGGTCGATTGGATCGTCGTCCGCGCAGGCGATACCCGACAGCACATGCTCGACGACACTTGCCGGCACGGTGCTGCCGGTCGGCACATCGACTTGTAGCCAACCGGCGAGCGAAAGCGAATGCGGCTGCCGCCGCAGCAGTTGCGTGTCGTGTAGGAGCGAGCCGCCGTCGCTAACCTGCAATTGGCCGTCGGGCGAGACCCATGCATCGAGCAGACCGGCTGCTTCGAGCGCGGCTTCGAGGCCGGCGCGCTGCGAAGCCGTGACCGCGTCGCGAAAGTCCACCAGTTGCCACAGCGGCGCACCCGCGCGCATGCTCCGGCTATCGGCGTCGCGTGTGTAGGGCTGCGGCGGCGTCGTATCGACGCCGGCTTCCAGCCGGGTACGCTCGCCCTCGAGTGCTGTTTGTTCTGCTTGCAGGGTCTGACGTTGCGCGTCGAGCGAGACCCGACGCTGCGCGAAATGTACGCTGGCCTGCTGCTGGGCGACTTGCAAGCGTTGTCGCGCCGGATTGTCGCCCTGCAGGGCGACGACCCAATCGGCCAGAGCCGTGAGCGCCGCGAGATCGTCGTCTGCGCTGACGCGCAGTTGCGTCAGACTGTCGAGGTGGCGTTCCCAGGCCTGAATCAGGTTTTGGCCCTCCTGTTCCACATTCGCGTCGGCTTGCTCGCGTCGGTTCGCTGCATCCTCGGCCGCGTCCTGTCTCTCGTCGCGCGTGGTCTGTCGCTGGCCATGCAGGGTTTCGGCCGCAATCACCTCCTCGTGGCGCCGCCGCAACAGCGCAATCTGTTCGCGTCGTTGACCGACCAAAGCGCGAAGCTCGGATCGCGCAACCTCGAAAGCGCGTGGCGTCAACCCGGCCAGTGCCGCGGCTTCGAGCGTTATGAGCGGATTGTCGCGATGGTCCGCCGCAATGCCCGCTGTCGCGGCCTGGACCGCGCTGTCGCGGCGCAGTTCGGCCATCTGACGTTCGGCCTCAACCATTCGCTGCACGGCCTCTTCCGCCTCGCTGGCGTTGCGCTTCAGCCGCCGGATGGCCTCATCGACCGCTGTGGTGGCGGCTTGCAAGGCGTGTTGCCGCGTGACCGCGTCCTTCGCCGCGCCCTCGAGCCGGTTGGCATCCTGCATCGTCGGATCCGCGCGCAGGGTTTCGAGACGGGCTTGCGCGCGCTTGAGCCCGAGGTCCGCCTCATCGTGAGCTTTCTGTGCGAGCAATTCGTCGATCTGGGCTTGTTCAAGCCGCGCCTGCGCTTCGCTGCGCGCCCGACTGGCATTGTCGAACTCGGTTTGCGCCTGGCGCAGCGCGCGGGCCTGGCGTCGGGTCTGAGTGCCGGCATAGATGCGGTAGCGCTGGACGAAACGCTCAATGGCCTTTGCCAGCGCCTGATATTCCTCAAGCTGACGTCGATCTTCCTCCAACTGGCCGAGAGCTTCGGCCACGTCGGCAAGCAATTCGGTTGGCAGCGGCGGTAAGGCTTCGGTCAGTGCGTTTGAAAGCGCGGTTTCGTCGGGCTTCTTCGACAATTGCGGCTGTCGCAATTGGATCAGCGTATCCATCAACGCGTCGTAGCGCTTGGCGCCGAGGCGAAACAACCGCTCATCGACGGCGCGCCGATAACTCGATGACGTTTCGAACACCTGGCCGCGGCCTTGAAGCGCGTCGCGCAGGCGCTCTTTGGTCAGGACGACGCGCTGGTCGCTCATCAACCAAATATCCTGGTTGAGGCGTGGCGCGCCGTCGGCATCCTCCAGCACGAAGAACCAGCTATCCACCTGGGGACGTGCCGCGACCGCGGAGAGCCCGGCGCCGAGCGTCAGATAATGCGGCGTGCCGTCGTCGGCGAGGCGACCGAACTCGATCCAGGCATAGCCGATGCGCCGGTCGTAGCTGTTCATCAACAGGTTCCAGGCCATCTTCTTGCCGTTGTCGCCGTCGGGTTCGAGCCGCGAGGGCTTAAGCTGCGCATCGAGCAGGAAGGGCAGGGTCAGCGACAGCACCTTGGACTTACCGGTACCATTGTTGCCGCGTAGCAGCAGGTGGCCGTCGCGGAACCAGAATTCCTCGCTGTCGTAGTGGAATAGCTCCACCAGACCGAGCCGCAGCGGTTGCCAGCGCGGCCGCGTCGGGATCGGCAGCGCTGGCTTCTCGGCCTGTGCAAGAAACGAAACCGGGCGATCGTTCATGGTGATCCGAAGAGATCGTTGGCCGCGACGCGCGGCGCGCCTTCAAGAGTTTCCTGGACTGCTGCCTCACCAAGGGCGAAGCGAGCGAGCGCCGGCATCGGCTGAATCACGTCGGCCTCTCTAACAATCAGTTGGAGTTTTTCCAGCCGCTCTATCGCGATCTCCGCGAGTTCGCGTTCCGCGCCGGGCTCACGCGCCGATTTGCGCCAGTAGCGACCATAGCGGTTCTTGGCGTCGCGCAGGAAGGAGACAATTTCGTGCTCTCGGGTGAACCCGGATGGCTGCGTCGCGCCGGCGGCGTCCGTCGGCCGCCGGCTGTGACCAAAGGCCAAGTGCTCCGCGACCAGCAGCGTGGCGTGGGCATCGGTGCCTTCGGCGGGCATCGCCACGTCCGTCAGCACGCCGGCCTCATCGACAAGTGCCAGCCCTTCGGCGCGCTGTTCCGCCACGAGCCCGGCGGCGTCGCATAAGCGGGCGGCCATGGCGCCGCGCTGGTTGACGAAATATCCGCGGGCTTCCAGGTCCAGCGTATCGATATAGACCACGGGATCGTCGAGCAACCGGCGGGCGAGCAGGTGGCGCAGCGCTGTGCGCCGGCCCTCGTCGCTATCAGCCACGTGCTCGTCGACCAGGGCATGCAGTTTTTCCTCGAGCGTGACCGGCGCGTCTTCCGGTCTAAAGGTCGATGGTCCGCGCACGGCGGCCAGCATGCCGGCAAGCGCACGGCGCTGCACGTCGTAGAGCGCGTCGGCCTGATCGCCGCCGGCATGCACAAAGGCATCTTCGTCGCCAGCGACACGCGCAAGCACCCCGAATTCCAACAGCGTCCGGCACACCGCCACCAGTTCGCGCCGCTCGTGGGGCGCCCCAAGCGTGAAGGTAAAGTCGCATGACGCGAGCGCCGGCTCGGCAGCGAATTGCAGAAGCCTCTCACCCAGCAGGCGCAGGGTGATTTGTGGGTCGGCGCGTTCGAGCACCGCGCAGGCAAGGCAGAGCAGCACGTAGCGGCGGCGATCGTAGCCGGGAAGTCCGCGCATTGCGCTGGCGAGGTCCGCCGGCCGCTTAAAAAGGCGGGCGCCCTCGTGTTCGATCTGCAGCGGCCAGCCGGTTTCGCGTGCAAACCAGTCGCGCAGGGCTTCTGCCTGGCGGCGGATCGCGGGGAAATCGTCGTGCTCCCGACTCATCAGCGGCGTCATCAGCAGGGCGCGCACGGAACTGCGAAATTCCTCGTGCTGGAATCGCTGTTGTTGCTGGCCGATGCTTCGACTGTCCCTAGACCTATCAAGAAGAGGCTTCATCAGCTGGCTCGCGTTGGCGTAATGATGATTAGATGGTCGCGCCCGGAAAACACGCCATGCGGGGTGTCGATCCGGGCACGACTGTCCGCGGCAAGCGGCGTCAGGCTGATGTGCAGCAACCCGTCGCCGGTCTGCCGCTCTGCGGTGGCGCCCGGGCCGGCCTGTTCCGTCAGCGCTTCGCCAAGCAGTCCTAGGAAAAGCCCGAAGGCATGCCGATCGAGTTCGCCTAGGTCCGAAAGCCGCGTGGGTTGCCCGGTGGCGAGGCGCTTGCGAGCCGCCTCAACCTGCTGCAATTCCTCGGCGAGTTCGCGCGCCAGACGGGCGCGCGCTTCAGCACGGTCGCGTACCCGGGCCAGCGGACCGCGCGGAGTTGCCTCGCCGTATTCACGCAGCCGCGGGTGAATCCTCAGTGGGGGAGCGTCGGCCCAGCGCGTGCTGTTCGGGAGATCCGCGTCGGCGTCGGGATTGAGCGAAAAATGCCGCGCCGGATTGAGCGCGAAGGCGGCGCGCGCAAGTCGATGCGCCTCATCGTCGCTGGCACAGCCGGCGAACCAGGTGGAAAGCATGCGGAAATCCGCGGAGCGATCGCTGCGGCCGCTGCGGCGCTCGTTGAGCGCGGCAATCGCACTCAGCAGTTGCGGGATGGCCGACCTTGCCCGTGCTCGCAACAATTCGGCTTGCGAGGGCTCGTGACCGGTGCGGAAGAACCAGCCGCGCAGGCCTTTCCAGCGCTCGCGCCAGGCGTTCCAGGATCGGGCTTGCGAGTCGACCCGATCCTGCGCGTCGCCGGGCGCGGCATCGCGGGCCTCGCGAGCGGCGACCTGTTGAAGCATGGCGTCGATGTTCGGCTCCAAAGCAAGCATGAGGCCGGCGATCATGTCGGAGCGGCGCACCAGATCGCCCATGAAGCGCTCCAAATAGTCGATCAGCCGGCGCTTGTAGCTCGCCACCGCGCCGGCCTCGGCCTGCTGCAGTTCGATGCTACGCGCGACGCCGGCCATAAACGCCTGCGCGTTCTCGGCTAGGCCCTCGAAAACCCGCACCAGATCCCGCAGCGTCTCGTGGATCTTGGCCGCATCCGGTTCGGTCTGCTCCGCGAGCATCTTCAGTGCCTGCAACCGGCTGGCGATGTCTTCGAGCGCGACCGTTTGCAGCTCGGCACGGCGTTGCAGCGTTTGCACGAACAGTGCCAACGCTGATTCGACAGCTTCGCCGCCCTGCGAAAGCCGATAGAGAAAACGTGCGCGATAGAAATCGCTGAGGCTGGAAACCCGCGCAGTGTCGGGCTGCGATTCAAGGTTGCCCCAGGCTGCAAGCTGGGTGAGTGCGGTGCTGACGTCTTCGATGCGGGGCGGAGCGTCAGGCCAGCGGGCTTCGGCAAGCACCTCGTCGGGTCGGAGTTGCAGGCGATATTGTCGTTTGGCTGCGGCGAAGACGTCCATGATGCAACGATAGAGCGCGACTTTCTCGGCACTTACGTGTCTGAACAGGTCGGCTGAATCGCTGACGACTCGCATCGGCTACTTCCCGAAGATTTTCCATTAGAGGCTGCTAGTTCGCGCACTACGTTAATATATTTACCCGGCTCGTTGCAGCCAAATTGGATTCCGTCCACTGTTCCTGGGATTGTGCGCGGCCGAGATGCACTTTCGCTTCGGTCAGACCCAGTTCTCAGCTCTGATTCCCGGCATGCGGCTGAACTCGCACATATTATTGGTTACGACGATCATCCCCTCGCTGCGGGCATGACCGCCAATCTGCATGTCGTGCGGGCCGCAGGGAGCTCCAGCACGCTCTAGTTCCGCCCGAACCTGCCCGTAGTGGGCAGCAGCTTTAGCCTCGAACGCCAACACATCGAGGCGCGCCGCAAAATGCTGGATAGCGGTCAGATTGTCGACACGGCGAGCCGATTTCTCCGCACCATAGTGCAGCTCGCCAAGCGTGATCCTGGATATATGCAGAGTTGCTCGGCAAGGGCGTTGAATTTCTCTAGGGGATTCGGCGGATAATTCTTTATCACATAGATGCAGATATTGGTATCGAGCATGTAGGTGAGCATCAGAGCGGCTCACGCTCCTCGGCCTGCGGCTGCTGACGCTCGGCCATGAAGTCGTCACTTGCCCGCGGACCCTTCTGAAACAAGTCGTCCCACCGTTTGCCCTGCGGTACGATCAAGCGGCTGCGGCCAATCTTCAAAATATCTACCTGATGCACGCCCGCTGGAAAGGCAACGGCCTTCGGATTCGTGGTTAGTGTTCAGCGCCCCGAAATATTCGTCATGCGGCGCGCCGTGGTCGCCGGGACGCAGGGCAAGCACGCCTGCGCTTCCCGCGCCGAGTGCCCCAAGCGCGCCGAGCATGGTGCACGCCGCTACAGAGGGCCTATGGTTCATGGACGTACTTGGCTTGTCGCCATTCTCGACAAAGCAACGGGCGCAACTTCTCAAGACGATTCTTTCCATTGCCGACGGTGCGCCGCTGACGATCACCGATCCCGACGTGTCGCCGCGAAGCGCAACAAAAGCATAGAAAACAATTCGGCAGCCAATCCCATAAGATTCGATCCGCGCCATCTCCTTGCGCGGATCGCGGCAACGGCATGCGTGGGGTATGACGGCCGTTTGTGGTGCCCAGCGAGTGCATCAGTACACATCGGTGGGTTAGTTAGGTGATCAGCTTGCCGCCTCGAGCCGCACTTCGGTCAAGAGCCGCATCGCGGCGTCGGCGTCCATCGGCTCGCCGAAGGCAAAGCCTTGGGCGTATTCGCAGCCGAGCTGATAGAGCTCGACCGCGTCGGAATCGGTTTCCGCGCCTTCGGCGACGACGTCCATGCCGAGGTCGTGCGCCAGCGCAATGATCGACTTCAGGATCAGCGGCCGCGTGCCGCGGCTGGTAGTGCGGACGAAGGACTGGTCGATCTTGATGGTGTCGAACGGAAAGCGCTGCAGATAGGCCAGCGAGGAGTGGCCGGTGCCGAAATCGTCGAGCGACAGACCGGTGCCGAGCTCGCGGATGCGGGTGAGCATCTGCGCGGCGTGCTCGGGGTTCTCCATCACCAGCGATTCCGTCAATTCGAGCTTCAGCGTGCCGCGCGCCACCGACGAACGCGACAGCACGGTACGGATGTCGTGGATCAAATCGTGCCGCAGCAATTGCCGCGAGGAAACGTTGACGCTGGCAAAAATCGGCTCGCGCGAACGCATCGCGCGCTGCCAGATCGAAAGCTGCCTTGCCGTCTGGTCCAGCACGAAGGTGCCGAGATCGACAATCAGACCGATCTCTTCTGCAATGGAGATGAACTCCGATGGCGCCATCCGCCCGAGTTTCGGATGGTCCCAGCGCGCCAAGGCCTCGAAGCCTGCGATCGAACGGTCTTCCAGCCGCACGATCGGCTGGTACAGGATGGAGATTTCCTGCCGCTCGATGGCGCGGCGCAATTCGCTCTCCAGCGTCAGGCGGTCGGTCTTTCGCGCCCGCATCGCGGGCTTGTAGACATCGATGCGGTCGCCGCCGATCCGCTTGGAATGATACATCGCAAGCTCGGCATCCTTGATGATCTCGTCCGACAATTGGGTTTGCGGATCAGACAGCGCGAGCCCGATCGAGGCGGTCAGGAAAATCTCGCGGTCGTTGAAGGCGATCGGTGCCCGGACGGTCTTGCGGATGGTTTCGGCAAAGGCGGTGATGCGCGCCGGGTCCTGCTCCGACAGCAGGATCAGGCCGAACTGGTCGCCGGCAAGGCGCGCCAGGGTGTCCTGGGGCTTGAGGATACGGGTCAGCCGCCGCGCCAGCGTCAACAGGATGGAATCGCCGACCGCAATGCCGACGGAATCGTTGACCTGCTTGAAACGGTCGAGGTCGATCACCATCAGCGTCGGCCGCAAGCCCGGCATGGTCTTGGCGAAATTGGCGACGGCGCCCAGGCGGTCAATGAACAGTTTGCGGTTCGGCAGGCCGGTGAGATTGTCATGCACCGAATCGTGGAGCAGGCGCTCCTCGGCGTTCTTGGCTTCGGTGACGTCGGTGAGCGTGCCGACCACGCGCGAGACTTCGCCGTCGGAGCCGACCACCGGGCGCGCTTTCAGCGCGAACCACATGAAATGGCCGTCCGGCGTGCGCAGGCGGAAATCCTGCACCAGCCGCCCGCGGCGCTGGTCGAGCACGCTGTCGAGCGCGGCGCGGAAACGATCCTGATCGAGCGGGTGCAGCACCTCGAGCCATTTCGCCGCCGGGCCTTCCAGCGTGCCGCGTTTGAGGCCGAGCAGGCTCTCGGTCTCGGGGCTGGTGAAGACCTTGTCGGCGGAAACGTCCCAGTCCCAGATCAGGTCGCCCGAACCGGTTAGCGCCAAGGCGCGGCGTTCGACGTCGGAGACGATGCCGGTGGTGGCGCCGCCGCCGGCAAACGCATGCTGCATCACCGTGAACCCGATCAGCATCACGATCAGCACCAGGCCGCCGAGCAGCGCGGGACCTACGATGTCGTTGGTGACGCTGCCGGCCACCGTCATGCCGGCTGCGATCACCCAGACCACCAGCAGGAACCAGGTCGGGATCAACAGCACCGCGCGATCGAAGCCATGGGTCGAGAGATAGACGATCAGCGAGAAGCCGGCGAAGGCGATCAGCACCAGCGACATCCGCGCGATGCCGGAGGCGACCGCGGGATCGAACAGTGCCAGCGCCACCAGTGAGCCCAAGAACACCAGCCAGCCGACGGTGATGTGGGAATAGCGCACATGCCAGCGGCTCAGGTTGAGATAGGCGAACAGGAACACCAGGAGCGTCGCCGCCAGGATCGCTTCGCCGGCGGCGCGCCAGACGCGCTCGGCGTTGTTCGACATGTCGAGCACCTTGCCCCAGAAGCCGAAGTCGACGCCGATATAGACCAGCACCGCCCAGGCCAGCGCGGCCGCCGCAGGGAACATGATGCTGCCCTTGACCACGAACAGGATGGTCAGCACCAGCGCCAACAGGCCGGAGATGCCGATCACGATGCCCTGATACAGCGTGAACGAATTGACCTTGTCCTTGTAGGCGTCCGGTTCCCAGAGATAGAGCTGCGGCAGCTTGTCGGTGCGCATCTCCGCAACGAAGGTGACGACGGAGCCGGGGTCGAGCGTGATGCGGAACACGTCCGCGGTCGGGCTCTCCTGACGGTCGGGACGATCGCCGGTTGACGGCGTGATGGTTGCAATCCGCGATAGGCCGAGATCGGGCCACAGCAGTCCGGATCCCACGACGCGATAGTGCGGCGCGACGATCAGGCGATCGATCTGGTCGTCGGTGTTGTTGGCGAGCGCGAACACCACCCAGAACTGGCCGCCTTCGCGGGCGCGCACCTCGATGCGGCGAACGATGCCGTCGGGCCCCGGCGCGGTGGAGACCTGGATGCGGTCGGTGTCGCTGTGCTGGTGATCGAGCACGGCGGTGAGGTCGATCGCCGGCGCGTCACCGCGGACGCTGACCGCGTCAAGAGCACGAGCCGGCGAAACGGCGACAAAAATCACGAGGCCCAACGCTGATAGCGCTAGGCACCTGATCAGACGCAATGTCAGTTCTCCGGGTTCGACCGCAAAGGCGTTCGAGGGTGAGCGATAATTGCCACGAATGTTAGAAAAATCAAAGGGTTTCCGGCGATGCTTTGTTTGTGGGCGCTACACCGCCAACACAATTTTGCCAATATGTTCGGAGCTCTCCATGCGTCGGTGCGCATCCGCGGCCTTTTCCAGCGCGAATGTGCTGTCCATCAAGGGCTTTATGCGTCCCTCGCGTAAGAGTGGTAACACTTTCGCCTCGATGGCGGCGACCATTTTGGCTTTATCCGCATTGCTACGGGGGCGCAGCGTCGAGCCGGTGTGGGTGAGCCGCTTCACCATCAGCCTGGCGAAATTGACGGTCGCCTTGGGGCCGCCGAGGAACGCGATCTGGACCACGCGGCCGTCGATTGCGGCCGCGTCGTAATTGCGCTCGATGTAGTCGCCGCCGACCATGTCGAGAATGACATTGGCGCCGGCGCCCCCGGTCGAAGCCTTGACCTCGGCGACAAAATCCTCGGTCTTGTAGTTAATGGCGCGGTCGGCGCCGAGCTTTGTGCAGGCGTCGGCCTTTTCCTTCGATCCCACAGTGACGATCACCTTGCTGCCGAAGGCTTTCGCCAACTGGATCGCCATCGTGCCGATGCCGGAGGAGCCGCCATGGACCAGCAGCGTCTCGCCTTCCTTCAGGCCGCCGCGCTCGAACACATTATGCCAGACCGTCATCAGCGTTTCCGGAATGGCGCCTGCCTCCAGCATCGACAGTGCCGGCGGCACCGCCATCGCCTGGGCGTCCTGCGCGATACAATATTGCGCGTAGCCGCCGCCGGCGACCAGCGACATCACCTTGTCGCCGAGCTTGTGCCTGACAGCGCCCGCACCGAGCGCGACCACTTCGCCGGAAATCTCCAGCCCCGGCAAGTCGCTGGCGCCGGGCGGCGGCGGATAGCTGCCGGAACGCTGCGCCACGTCCGGGCGGTTGACGCCGGCGGCCTGGACCTTGACCAGGATCTCGCCGGGGGCCGGCACCGGCACCGCGCGGGTCTCGGGCAACAGCACCTCGGGGCCGCCGGGCTTGCTGATGCCGATAACGGTCATTTGCGCGGGCAGCTTTTGCATGATTTGTCCTTGCGGGCGGTTGATGCGATGGATGGCATATCGCCTTTTCCGGCAAAGTAAATCTCGTTCCCATTGCCGCCTATCCGCCGAACCGCGCTGCCAGGTCGCCAGCTCTTTCGGGGGTGATTTTTGTGACCGGCAGGTCGAGCCGCCATACTTGCGTCCCCGCGCCGCGATCCAGAAGCGGCCCGCAGGGCGCCGACGGCCAGCGCGGAACTGCCTCGCTATCGCCAAATGCATGCAGCACGGTTTCAGCGAGGGTTGGAATGATGCTCCATGCCAGCACCGCGGCCAAGCGCGCGAGGTTCAATCCCGTGCGGGTCACGATCGCGGCGCGAGCCGGATCGGATTTAATGGCCGTCCAGGGTGCGGCATGCTGGAGATAGGTGTTCGCGGCGCTCCATATTCCCCGCGTCTCAGTGGCCGCACGGCGAAATTCACAAGCCTCGTGATGGGTCCGAAGCGAGGCGATACGGCGGTCGAACTCGGCGGCCAATGATATTTCTTGTTCCGAAGGCTCGCCGCCCTCCGGAATGCGGCCGTCGAATGCCTGGTGCGTGAAGCGGATGATGCGGTTGACGAGATTGCCGAAGACGTCGGCGAGATCCTTGTTCACGTCTGAGACGAATCTGCCGACGGTGAAGTCGGTGTCCGACGTCTCGGGAGCGTTGGCGATCAGCCACCAGCGCCAGAGGTCCCCCGGCAGTTCCTGCAATGCCTGATCGGTAAATACCCCGCGCCCCCGACTGGTGCTGAATTTGCCTCCGTCATGATTCAACCAGTGAAATCCCTTGATCACATCGACAGTTTTCCATGGCTCACCCGACCCGATCAGGGTTGCCGGAAAGCTGACCGCGTGGAACGGCACGTTGTCCTTGCCGAGAAACTGGATGTACTTGACGTCGTCGGCTTTCCACCACCAGCGGCGCCAATCACGATTGTCCTGGTCCGCTGCGGCCCATTCCTGCGTCGCCGCGATGTAGCCGATAGGGGCATCGAACCAGACGTAGAACACCTTCTGCTCAAATCCGGCACGCGGAACCGGTACACCCCAGACCAGATCGCGTGTGATGCAGCGATCCCTCAGTTCCGAGGTGAGCCAGCTTTTCGCCAGCGAGACAACAAAGGACGGCCAGCCGCTTCTGCTATCGACCCACCCGCTTAATTTCTCGACCAGCAGTGACTGCCGGAGAAACAGGTGGCGACTTTTCCGGATTTCCAGCGAGGTATCGCCCGACAGCGCGGATCGCGGGCGGATCAATTCCGGAGCATCGAGCAGAGCATCGCAGCCGTCGCACTGATCGCCCCTGGCCTGTTCGAATCCGCAGTGAGGGCATGTCCCGAGAACATATCGGTCCGGAAGAAACCGCCGATCCACCGGCGACCAGACCTGGTTCAAATCACGCTCTTCGATCAGGCCGGCGACGTCGAGCTGTCGGCAGAAGTGCTGCGTCAGCGCATGGTTCTGCCAGGACGAGGTTCGCCCGAAATGATCGAACGACAGGCCGAACCGCCGATAGATATCGGCCTGGATCGCGTGCTGCCGCTCGCAGAACGTCTGTACATCCTGGCCAGCTTGGATGGCGCCGAGTTCGGCCGGTGTGCCGTGTTCGTCGGTGCCGCAGATGAACAGCACATCATCGCCGATCTGGCGTCTGAAGCGCGCATGGACATCCGCCGGCAGCAGGGAGCCCGCGAGATTGCCGAGATGTTTGACGCCGTTCACGTAAGGTAGCGCGCTGGTGATGAGAACCTTGGTCATGGAAGCGATCTTTCGCGTTGCGGGAACGCCGAACCCCCGGAAAATCAAAAAGCCCTCCCGCGTGACCGGAAAGGCTCGGATTCGGCTCGTGCCTGGCGCGATGACGCGCGTTATCCCGTCCGGTCAGCCTCCCTGCGGTCGGGCCGGGGCATTCGCGTCAGGCATTGCGCGCGTGCGAAAGTCACTGCAAATTCTCCTTAACGCTCATTAGGTACCACCCTGGAGCCAAAAAAACCAGATGGACCAGCCGTTGCGTCGGACTGGTCTCGCGGCAAGAGCGATCGGTGGAGGAGACATGGCTATCGAGGATGACGACCGGCCGAGGAAGAAGGTCAGCCACGAGATCGGACAGGACCTGTCGCTCCTGTCGATCGAGGAACTGACCGAGCGCATCGCGCTTTTGATGTCCGAGATCGAACGGCTGCAGGTGGCCATGGCCAAGAAGCGCGCCTCGAAGGACGCGGCGAACAACATTTTCAAGTCGTGAGGGGTTCGCAGCTCGCGGACGCAATGCGGACGGTTACGGTCGATTGGCGGTCGAACCATCGCTTGACGCGACTTTAAGCGGCATTTTCTGGATGCCGTCAAAGCTTCTCACACCGAGCGGAGCGGTTCGTATTTCGAGAAAGGCGGCCAGTTCTGAGCCGGCTACGAAATGCAAGAGAGATGACTGTTCCGTTCCATGACTACAACACCGGCTTCCGGGTCGTGCAGTTGGCTGAAGTCCGTTAAAGCGTCGTCCTCAACTTCACGCTGAAGCGGCTGTATGGTCACCCAGCCGTCTTGGTACACGATCTCCAGATCGCCACACTCGCACCGCAGGCGCTGCAGCCCTGCATTGTCCGACACACACGCAAAGTCGAGGCCGTCGTCATCGCAGTAAAAGTTGCAAACCGGCTATTGCAGTATTTTGCCGATGAAAAGGTTGGCGTTAAGGAAACCTCGCCTGAAGCCGTGTCCCAGACGCGCATTTAGCAAGGCGGCATAGACCCTGGTTAAGGTCCTGAGCTCGTCCGGAAGATCGAGCGGAAAGTCTCTGTTCCGAGGTAAAAGGCCAGTTATGCTTCGCGGCCGCCTCGAACGTATCAAGGTACCAGGCCGGCACGTCTTCGTCCCGATATAGAGCCCAGCCGAGACTAAGAGGAAGCAAATCCCAGCCAAGTCAGGCTGTTTCACGGAATCCGCGATGGGCAGGATCTGGGGTACGAACCAACCTACTCGGCCAATGGCCGACATGGCTAATAAACCTTAAAAAAATCGGCTTGTTTACGATCGATTAAGCTTTCGGGTTTATGACTTGCACCGTCCTCTTTTGGACACCGAGTGGCTCCTGTCCACTCTGTTTGACGCCTCCCTGTTATCAACTTCAAAAGCCGCCGGAAACGGCGGCTCTTTTTTTGGCGTCGCGCAATTGCCGCAAAACTGTTCCGAATCCGCACTTCCCGGCCCGTGGGCGGTCGCTGCACCGCATCCCTCGGAAACCATAAAAAGTCTTGCTGCTGGACTCTGGTGCAGAGCCGCGCAATGATTTGTTCATCATAAGCCGGCACAAGCCGGAACGCGTTAAGTATAGCGTGAGGGGCGTTAACCATGACCGACCGTTCACACCAAGTCGACAGCGCCCTGGTCCAGTTGAGTGAGCGGCTCACCAATTCGGCGGCGTTCGGCAATCTGTTCCGGGAAGGCATGGATCTGGTCGAGGAGACCGCCGCCTATCTCGATGGCGCCGGCCGCACCGAAGCCAAGGCGCTCGACCGCGCCGTCAGCCTGACCTATGCGACCGAAAGCATGCGGCTGACTACCCGCCTGATGCAGCTTGCCTCGTGGCTGCTATTGCACCGTGCGGTGAAGGAGGGCGAGATGACGCTGACCCAGGCCAATCGCGAAAAGACCAAGGTCAAGCTCTCCGCCGCCGACCCCGGCCCGCCCGAGATGGTCGAAAAACTGCCGCAGCAATTGCAGGACCTGATCGCCCGCTCGATGATCCTGCAGTCGCGCGTGCGCCGCCTTGACTCCACGATCCACACCCCCGCGACCGAGCGCCCCGCCATCGGTAATCCGCTGGTGCCGCAGCTCAACCGGCTGAAGGCCGCGTTCGAGCAGTAGGTTTCTCTTTTTTGGGCTCTGAACCTCCCCATGGCTAAAGCCAGGGGGTTCTGAGAGAGGCAGAAGGCAGTCTTTCCGGGGCTCTCGCGGTCTCTGTTTGCAGAGGCGCTACATCATCCCCGGCCTCGACGGCCGGCCCAACTCTCTTGATCCGGCGACCCGCTCTAACGCCATTACGGACGTGGGGTTGGGCAAAGCCCTTCCCGCTTGCAGGTTGAAGTACACTCGACATCGCCGTCCTCAGGAGCGGTTCCGCACTGGCCCAAGCGATCTTGACTTGGGGAATGTCGAGCAAATTCGTATCGCAGCATGTCGCAAGAAACGCGCTGTAGAGATCACGTTGAACCGGCTCTGTCCTGCCATCGCCGAACACATGAACCCGCTGCGAGAGCGGCTTCTTGATGTATTCGCCCGTGGTATGATCGAACTGGCTCAACCGTGTATGCCGGGTTTTGATCTCAATCACTCCACCGCCAGCACTTGCAGCCTTGCGCTGAAGCATCGAGATCAACATTCCTGGCGCACGCACTTTCACGCTGCGACCGTAGTTCTTCTGAAATGACTTGTAGCTCAACTCCTCTGTTTTGATGGTTGTCCCTTGACCGAGAATGCGGTTCGCCAACTCGCCATGCGATCGCTTGCGCTCGGCAGCCAATACTCGATCGCGCTCGCGTTTCGAAGCGGCAAGCGCCTGATAGCGCTGCGACCTGTTCCACCTTCTCTTACCCTTGATCGCGCGCCCTTTGGCATCGAAGTTGTCCAGGTTGGTTGCACGTCGCGAGCGGTCCATCGCGCGCTGGATACGCCGGCAGTCGTTCCACGGTTCGACGACGCTCGGGCATAACTGCTCCAAAATAGCGTCGTCGCTTGATACCGCCGCGATGCTGGACGGCCCGATGTCGAGTCCGACAGTACCGTCCTTGGTGGTGTGCGTAGCGGGCGGCAAGCCCTCTTGCACCAACTGGCAAAACCAGCGAACGCGGCCCTTGATCTCGCGCCGGATAATGCGGACATACTTGGTCCTGGCCGCGAGCGCTTCTCTTTGCCAATCGCGTTTGTCCTTTGGATCGAGCATAAGCGGCAGCACAAGGCCGCTGTAGTGCACGGCCGGAACAGGCTCGGCGCGGTAGCGGATCACAGCGTCCGCTTTGCCCTCGATGCTGTTCAGCCGGTTTAACGATTTGAACCGTGGGCGGCCGCGCTTGCCAAACGCATACTGCTCGGCTGCCCGGAACGCGCGCAAACTCGTGGTTTGCGTGTCGTGGCTGCCGAGGTGATCGCCGATCCAGCAGGCATTGCGGCAGGAGAGCGCATGCTTTTCAATCTCGCGCGAGGTGAAGCCGAACCGCTCAAGTTCGGCCCGGAACGCTTGCGAGCGCGCTTTGTTGTGACGCTTGTCCACTGTCGCAGGCATGGCGCGTGCGGCTTGCCATGCCTTCGACTGCTTCATCAGATCGAGGCGGCGAAGGCACTCCTGCAAACAGGCATTATAGAGGTGCCGGGCCGCGTTCAGCCGCGTATCCAATGTCTTCTCATCCGCCGCAGTCGTCTGAAGCGGGAACTCGGCGACGAAGGACAGGGTTTTAACGCGCGGCATCACAGTCCTCTACGCATCAATTGCCGACTGCATTCATCTGCTAAAGCCGGATAGCTCTCTCCTATGGCTATGGCTGAGTAAATCTTTGCTCTGTACCGCAGAGGCGATGCCAACCCGACCAGCGACTTCCTCTAATGCCCTGTCGTACTTATGCCGGATGAAGTTTACGGTGATGCGTTCGAGAAACTCGGCGGGTGCATCTTCCGCCGCCCCGTCTCCATCCCAGTGCCGTTCGTTATACGCTTCAATCGCCGCACGTCTCACCCAATGTTCCGGGCGCGTTTCAACAGAAACCTGCATTTCCAGAACCTGCTGCATCAGTGCCGCGCGCTTTGTCTCCACGGCAGTCTTTGCTCCGCACTGACGCCGAGCAGCTTTCGCTTTTGCAGCAAGAAACTCTGACGACACCTCGAAGGAAGCTACTCTTGCGGTGTCGTAGAGCGCATAATGAGAATTGCGCCCTACCACATCCGGTTCCCCAAGGAGCGTGATGAGGGCTTGTGTCCATCCTCGCGCCTTAAGACCGGCAATTGAAATCATTTGAGGCTTTTCCATCAGACCCTCTTCTGATTTTCAATGTATTGCTTGATGAGCGCGAGGGGAGTGCCGCCGACCGAAGACACAAAATAACTGTTCGTCCATAATGTTGGAATGCGCGTGCGCAGCACCCGGAACTGCTGACGGAGAACACGCGAAGATCGGCCCTTGATGCCCTTCACCAGCCGGTGGATGCCGTATTGCGGATCGCAGCCGACAAGCAGATGGACGTGGTCTGGCATGACTTCCATTTCAATCAGCGCCGATTGCGTCTCGTCGCATACTTGCTGAATTAGTTTCTTAAGTTTGGCGTCGATAGGCGGATTAAGAACTGGCTTACGGTATTTCGGGCAAAACACCACGTGGTATTTGCACGAGAAGAGAACGTTCCTGTTCGATCTGAAGTCCGCCACAGCCTATTATATACCTGGCTGATGTCTAATAGCAAAGAGGCGCTCACCCCATAGTTGAAACTAGGGGCTTGCGCGCCTAAGTTCGGTCATTCCGGGGCGGTCCGAAGCATCGAACCCGCAAATCTCGAGATTCCGGATTCGATGCTGAGCCTGTCATCGGACCGCGCTTAGCGCGGACCCTTTGGCATCGCCCCGGAATGACCGTGGGTGAGAAAAACAAAAACGCCCCTGACCGGGCGGCAGGGGCGTTGCACCATCAACCTCGCGTGAGCGAGCCGGTTCACTCCTTCTTGAGGAAGCCGGAAAACTTCTTCTGGAAGCGCGACACGCGGCCGCCGCGATCGAGGATCTGCTGGGAGCCGCCGACCCAGGCTGGATGCGATTTCGGGTCGATGTCGAGGTTCAGCTTGTCGCCTTCCTTGCCCCAGGTCGAGCGCGTCTGATACTCGGTGCCATCGGTCATTACGACCGTAATCGTATGATAATTCGGGTGAATTTCGGCTTTCATGGCATATCCTGTCGGCGACTCGCGCCTGTCAAATCGGGCTGAAAAGGGTCGGATTTGGCCGGCTCTATAACGTAGGCTGCACCTCAAAACAAGCCAGTCCCGCGAATTGCAGTTCCGTCACCGGGTGCACCCGACCGGTCGGCCCTTCGGGGATCAACTTAGGTATCTCTCCGGATTTGCCAGCCCGGGCGGCTCGGCCTATCTGGGGCGTTGAACCAGTGGATCGGATCGCATGAGCGCAGTGGAACGGCTTGAAGAGGGGCACGACGAGATGGTTCCGCCGCCATCGGCCGCAGCGCAGGCGTTGAGCATCGATGCCGAGACCTCTCGCAAAAGCCGCTCAAAACTTCGTCCGCTGGTTGCGCTCGCGCCCTATGTCGCGCGCTACCGCGGCCGCGCCGTGCTCGCGCTGATCGCGCTGACGGTGGCTGCCATCACCACGCTGTTGGTGCCGGTCGCGGTACGGCGGATGATTGACTTCGGCTTCACGCCGCGCGGGATTGCGCTGATCAACAGCTATTTCAGCGTCATGATCGCCGTGGTTGCGGTGTTGGCGCTGGCGAGCGCATCGCGCTATTACCTGGTGATGACGATCGGCGAACGCATCGTCGCTGATCTCCGGCGCGACGTGTTCGCGCATCTGATGTCGTTGTCGCCCGCCTTCTTCGATTCCGCGCGCTCCGGCGAACTGATCTCGCGGCTGACCGCCGACACCACTCAGATCAAATCCGCGGTCGGCGCTTCCGTCTCGATCGCGCTGCGCAACTTGCTCATGTTCTTCGGCGCCGCCGCCATGATGGTGGTCACGAGCCCTAGGCTCTCAGGCTTCGTGCTGCTTGCGATTCCCTTGATCGTGCTGCCGCTGGTGGCGTTCGGGCGCTGGGTGCGGCGGCTGTCGCGCAACGCCCAGGATACGCTCGCCGATGCCACGGCCTATGCCTCCGAACTGGTCCAGGGGATCCGCACCGTACAGGCCTATACGGGGGAGCGGCTCGCCAATGCGCGCTTCGGCAATGAAGTCGAGCAGGCCTACGAGGCGGCGCGCACCTCGACCAAAGCGCGCGCGGTGCTGACCGCGATCATCGTCTTCATCGTCTTCAGCAGCGTGATCGCGATCCTCTGGGTCGGGTCGCACGACGTGCTGACTGGAGCGATCACGCCGGGCCGGCTCGGCCAGTTCGTGCTGTACGCGGCGTTTGCGGCCGCAGGGCTCGGCCAGCTCAGCGAAGTCTGGGGCGAGGTTTCCGCAGCCTCAGGTGCCGCGGAACGGCTGTTCGAGATCTTGCGCGTCGAGCCGGAGATCACCGCACCCCGTTCGCCGCATGCGCTGCCAACGCCGGCCCGCGGCGATGTAGCCGTCGACAATGTCAGCTTCGCGTATCCGACCCGGCCGGAAGTGCGCGCGGTCGATGGCGTGTCGTTTTCGGTGCGCGCCGGCGAGAAGGTCGCGATCGTCGGCCCCTCCGGGGCCGGCAAGAGCACGTTGTTTCACCTGCTGTTGCGCTTCTACGATCCGGCGTCGGGTTCGATTTCGTTCGACGGCGTGCCGGTCACGGCGGCCGATCCGCGCGAGGTGCGCAAGCATATCGCGCTGGTACCGCAGGATTCTGTGGTGTTCGCCGCAAGCGCGCGTGACAACATCCGGTTCGGCCGGCCGGAAGCCAGTGACGCCGAGGTCGAGCGTGCGGCCGAGTTGGCCCATGCCGTCGAATTCATCCGTCGCTTGCCGCAAGGCTTCGACACCCCGCTCGGTGAGCGCGGCGTGATGCTGTCGGGCGGCCAGCGCCAGCGCATCGCGATTGCGCGCGCGATCCTGCGCGACGCGCCGCTGTTGCTGCTGGACGAGGCGACCTCGTCGCTGGACGCGGAAAGCGAGACCCTGGTGCAGACCGCGCTGGAGGAATTGATGCGCCACCGCACCACGCTCGTGATCGCGCACCGGCTTGCCACCGTATTGTCCTGCGACCGCATCCTGGTGATGGAGCAGGGCCGCATCGTCGAGCAGGGCACCCACGCCTCGCTCGTCGCCGCCAATGGCCTATATGCGCGGCTGGCACGGTTGCAGTTCGAGGGGGTGTGAGGCGCACTCATGCGCCTTGCTTCGTCGCTGCGCTCCTCGCAATGACGGGGCTACCCCCGCCACTCCATCTTTAGCACCGGCCGACCCGAGGTCGGATTGACGTCGTCGCCGGCGTGCACAAAACCGCAGCGTTGGTAGAAGCGGATGGCGCGGGCATTGTCCTTGTTGACGAACAGCGTGATGTGAGTGGGCGAGCGGCGTTTGGCTTCGTCGATCAGCATTGTCGCGAGCTCCGAACCCCACTGCGCTGGCGCCACCACGAGCTGATCGAGATAACCCGTCGCGTCGATGGTGACGAAGCCCATGAGCTCGCCGGCCTGCTCGGCGACGACAATCGCCGCATTGGCGACCAGCTCGTTGCGCCAGCGCTCGCGCCACCACGTAACCCGCGCGGCGAAATCGATATGCGGATAGGCCTCTTGCCAAGTCGACTGCCACAGCACGATCGCGGCGTCTTCGTCTTCGGGGCGATAGGGACGTAGCTGATAGGGCGCGGCCATCAAAACAGAACTCTGAACCTCCCCATGGCTAAAGCCAGGGGGTTCTGAGAGAGGCAGAAGGCAGTCTTTCCGGGGCTCTCGCGGTCTCTGTTTGCAGAGGCGCTACATCATCCCCGGCCTCGACGGCCGGCCCAACACTCTTGATCCGGCGACCCGCTCTAACGCCATTACGGACGTGGGGTTGGGCAAAGCCCTTCCCGCTTGCAGGTTGAAGTACACTCGACATCGCCGTCCTCAGGAGCGGTTCCGCACTGGCCCAAGCGATCTTGACTTGGGGAATGTCGAGCAAATTCGTATCGCAGCATGTCGCAAGAAACGCGCTGTAGAGATCACGTTGAACCGGCTCTGTCCTGCCATCGCCGAACACATGAACCCGCTGCGAGAGCGGCTTCTTGATGTATTCGCCCGTGGTATGATCGAACTGGCTCAACCGTGTATGCCGGGTTTTGATCTCAATCACTCCACCGCCAGCACTTGCAGCCTTGCGCTGAAGCATCGAGATCAACATTCCCGGCGCACGCACTTTCACGCTGCGACCGTAGTTCTTCTGAAATGACTTGTAGCTCAACTCCTCTGTTTTGATGGTTGTCCCTTGACCGAGAATGCGGTTCGCCAACTCGCCATGCGATCGCTTGCGCTCGGCAGCCAATACTCGATCGCGCTCGCGTTTCGAAGCGGCAAGCGCCTGATAGCGCTGCGACCTGTTCCACCTTCTCTTACCCTTGATCGCGCGCCCTTTGGCATCGAAGTTGTCCAGGTTGGTTGCACGTCGCGAGCGGTCCATCGCGCGCTGGATACGCCGGCAGTCGTTCCACGGTTCGACGACGCTCGGGCATAACTGCTCCAAAATAGCGTCGTCGCTTGATACCGCCGCGATGCTGGACGGCCCGATGTCGAGTCCGACAGTACCGTCCTTGGTGGTGTGCGTAGCGGGCGGCAAGCCCTCTTGCACCAACTGGCAAAACCAGCGAACGCGGCCCTTGATCTCGCGCCGGATAATGCGGACATACTTGGTCCTGGCCGCGAGCGCTTCTCTTTGCCAATCGCGTTTGTCCTTTGGATCGAGCATAAGCGGCAGCACAAGGCCGCTGTAGTGCACGGCCGGAACAGGCTCGGCGCGGTAGCGGATCACAGCGTCCGCTTTGCCCTCGATGCTGTTCAGCCGGTTTAACGATTTGAACCGTGGGCGGCCGCGCTTGCCAAACGCATACTGCTCGGCTGCCCGGAACGCGCGCAAACTCGTGGTTTGCGTGTCGTGGCTGCCGAGGTGATCGCCGATCCAGCAGGCATTGCGGCAGGAGAGCGCATGCTTTTCAATCTCGCGCGAGGTGAAGCCGAACCGCTCCAGTTCGGCCCGGAACGCTTGCGAGCGCGCTTTGTTGTGACGCTTGTCCACTGTCGCAGGCATGGCGCGTGCGGCTTGCCATGCCTTCGACTGCTTCATCAGATCGAGGCGGCGAAGGCACTCCTGCAAACAGGCATTATAGAGGTGCCGGGCCGCGTTCAGCCGCGTATCCAATGTCTTCTCATCCGCCGCAGTCGTCTGAAGCGGGAACTCGGCGACGAAGGACAGGGTTTTAACGCGCGGCATCACAGTCCTCTACGCATCAATTGCCGACTGCATTCATCTGCTAAAGCCGGATAGCTCTCTCCTATGGCTCTCCTATGGCTGAGTAAATCTTTGCTCTGTACCGCAGAGGCGATGCCAACCCGACCAGCGACTTCCTCTAATGCCCTGTCGTACGCTGTTAGATTATGCCGGATGAAGTTTACGGTGATGCGTTCGAGAAACTCGGCGGGTGCATCTTCCGCCGCCCCGTCTCCATCCCAGTGCCATTCGTTATACGCTTCAATCGCCGCACGTCTCACCCAATGTTCCGGGCGCGTTTCAACAGAAACCTGCATTTCCAGTACCTGCTGCATCAGTGCCGCGCGCTTTGTCTCCACGGCAGTCTTTGCTCCGCACTGACGCCGAGCAGCTTTCGCTTTTGCAGCAAGAAACTCTGACGACACCTCGAAGGAAGCTACTCTTGCGGTGTCGTAGAGGCGCATAGGCGCTGATTTCGCATAATGAGAATTGCGCCCTACCACATCCGGTTCCCCAAGGAGCGTGATGAGGGCTTGTGTCCATCCTCGCGCCTTAAGACCGGCAATTGAAATCATTTGAGGCTTTTCCATCAGACCCTCTTCTGATTTTCAATGTATTGCTTGATGAGCGCGAGGGGAGTGCCGCCGACCGAAGACACAAAATAACTGTTCGTCCATAATGTTGGAATGCGCGTGCGCAGCACCCGGAACTGCTGACGGAGAACACACGAAGATCGGCCCTTGATGCCCTTCACCAGCCGGTGGATGCCGTATTGCGGATCGCAGCCGACAAGCAGATGGACGTGGTCTGGCATGACTTCCATTTCAATCAGCTCCGATTGCGTCTCGTCGCATACTTGCTGAATTAGTTTCTTAAGTTTGGCGTCGATAGGCGGATTAAGAACTGGCTTACGGTATTTCGGGCAAAACACCACGTGGTATTTGCACGAGAAGAGAACGTTCCTGTTCGATCTGAAGTCCGCCACAGCCTATTATATACCTGGCTGATGTCTAATAGCAAAGAGGCGCTCACCCCATAGTTGAAACTAGGGGCTTGCGCGCCTAAGTTCGGTCATGCCCGGACTTGATCCGGGCATCCATCCACTTCGAAAGAATCTTTCTTGATGGATTGCCGGGCATCGGCGAGCGGAAGCGACGCCGTGCTTCGAACGGCTATGCCCGGCAATGACGAACCGTTGGGCTATTTGGCACGTAGCCACCGTCACCGTTCCGTCAGCTTCAGCTCGATGCGGCGGTTGCGGCGGTAGGCGTCCTCGGTGGTGGCGGTATCGAGCGGCTGGAATTCGGCGAAGCCGGCCGCAACCAGCCGCTGCGGCGGCACGCCGAGCGAGACCAGATATTGCACCACCGAAATGGCGCGCGCTGACGACAATTCCCAGTTCGATTTGAATATCGGGCTGTTGATCGGCCGGACGTCGGTATGGCCGTCGACCCGCAGCACCCAGGCGATCTCGCTCGGGATCTGCTTGTCCAGATCGATGAGTGCGCTGCCGACATTGTCGAGCTCGGAGCGGCCTTCGGGCAGCAGCGTCGCCTGTCCGGTATCGAAAAACACTTCCGACTGGAACACGAAGCGGTCGCCGACGATGCGAATGTCGGGCCGGTTGCCGAGGATCGCGCGCAGGCGACCGAAAAATTCCGAGCGGTAGCGCGACAATTCCTGCACCCGCTGCGCCAGCGCCACGTTCAGCCGTTGGCCGAGGTCGGCAATCCTGTTCTGCGATTCCTTGTCGCGCTTCTCCGAGGCATTGAGCGCGTCCTCCAGCGCTGCGAGCTGGCGGCGCAGCGCGCTGATCTGCTGATTCAACACCTCGATCTGCGCCAGCGCCCGCGCCGATACCTGCCTTTCAGAATCCAGCGCCTTGTTGAGCTCGGTCGCGCGCCCGGCGGCGTCGTTGCCGGCGCCGGCAAGGCCTTCGTAGAGGCCCTTGACGCGGTCGCGCTCGGCTTCCGCGGAAGCAAGGCCCGCCCGCAATTGCGCGACCTGGTCGTCGAGATTGGTCTTGCCGAGCTTTTCCAGCGACAACAGATCGCTCAGTTGCGCGATCTTGGCGTTGAGCTCTTCCAGCGCCTTGTCCTTGCCGGTAACCTCCTGCGACAGGAAGAACTGCACCACCAAAAACACCGACAGCAGGAACACGATCGAGAGCACCAGCGTCGACAGCGCGTCGACAAAACCTGGCCAGTAGTTGAATCCGGTTTCACTGCGGCGGGCACGGGCGAGGGCCATTTGGGTTCTCTATCTCTTGATTGGACGCATGCTTTACCGATTTTCCTCTTTACGTTCATTCCTGCGGCGCGTGGCAAACCGCCTCGATGTTGTGGCCGTCGGGATCGAGGACAAAGGCTCCGTAGTAGTTGGCATGGTAATGTGGGCGTATTCCCGGCGGTCCATTGTCGCTGCCGCCGGCCGCGATGGCTTCAGTATGAAATCGGTCCACGGTTGCTCGGTTTTGCGCCGTAAACGCGATATGAGTACCGGTCTGGGGGGTGTCTCGCGATCCGATCCAGAAAAAGGCCTTGGGACTGAGGCCATAGCCCGCGGACCCTTCGCCTTCCGCGTATAACCGCGTGATCCCCAGCGGACGTAACGCCCGGTCATAGAATTTCTTCGACTGCTCGATGTCCCTGACGCCGATGGTCACGTGATCCAGCATGTTTGGACTCAACTCTTCTCCGGCTGGCGCGCGAGCCGCTCCAGCAATTTCTTGATCTCGCGGTTCTGCTCGCCCTGGCCGTCGGCCCATTCCCGGATCATCTGCTGCTCGGTCCGCATATGCGCGACCAATCCCTGAATGGCTTCGGCGAGGTTCGACATCGCAATCGTGGTGCTGCGGTTGCTGCCGCCTTCTTCCATCGCTGTGCGCAATCGCTCGATCGCGCCCGACAGGTCGCCGCCGCTCGCTGCGGTATCGCCGCCATATTCGCGCACGGTCGAGGCCAGCCAGTCTTCGAGATCGGTATAGAAACGATTCTGCGCCTGGCTCGATTGCAAATCGAGAAAGCCGAGGATCAGCGACCCCGCCAGGCCGAACAGCGAGGACGAGAACGAAATCCCCATGCCGCCGAGCGGCGCGGCCAGCCCCTCTTTCAGCGTGTCGAACAGGGCGCCGGCGTCGCCGCCGACCTTCAAGCCGTCGATCACCTTGCCGACCGAGCCAACGGTCTCGATCAAACCCCAGAAGGTGCCGAGCAGGCCCAGGAACACCAGCAGGCCGGTCATGTAGCGGGAGATGTCGCGCGCCTCGTCGAGGCGGGTGGCGATCGAAATCCAGCAGATGCCGCATGGTCTGCTGCGAGATCCTCATCCGCCCGGTGCGCTCGCCGCCGAGGATCGCCGCCATCGGCGCCAGCAGCGTCGGGTGGCGGGCGAGCGCGAGCCCCGGATCGGCGATGCGGAAATTGTTGACCCAGGCGACCTCCGGATAGAGCCGGACCACCTGGCGGAACGAGAGGATGATGCCGATTAAGGCGACCAGGCCGATCAGCGCGTTGAGGCCGGGATTGGCGAAGAAGGCAGTGACGATCTGCTTGTAAAGCACGATCATGACCAGCGCGCACAGCACCAGGAATACCAGCATCCGCACCAGGAAAATCCGGGGCGAGGACAATTTGGTGAATTCGCTCTCGATGGCGGAGCGGGGAGAGAGGGCGGCGGTGCTCATTCGATCATCCGTTACAGGGAACCGGTCTTAAACGTCACTATGGCACAGCGGTGGCGGGAAAAAAGCGGCATCGCCCTAATTCCGGCGATGCGGAACCTCGGCGTGAAACCGGGCTTTGGTTTGTTCGTACTTGATCTGCGGGCCCGATTTTAGAGCATTGATCCGGAAAAGTGGGTACCGGTTTTCCGAAAAGATCACGCGCAAACAATAAGGGGCAGAGCGGGATTTCGTATGACGGTTTTGTATCTGGAGGCGTTGATTGGCATCGCGCTGTCGCTTTCGATCCTGATGGCGCTGGCCTGGGTGGTGCAGCAGCGGACCCGCAATTCCGGGTGGGTCGATACCATCTGGACTTTTGCCGTCGGGCTGGTCGGGGCGGCAGGCGCGCTTCTGCCGGTTGCGGGCGCCTCTGTGAACGCCCGGCAATGGCTGGTCGCGGCCCTGGTCGCGATCTGGTCGCTGCGGCTGGTCGTCCATATCGCGATCCGCACGTCCCTGATATCGGATGATCCCGGCTACGCCGCGTTCGCCAGGGAGTGGGGTGCTGATTTGCCGCGGCGGATGTTCATCTTTCTGCAAAACCAGGCGTTTGAATCGATCCCGCTGGTGTTTGCCATTTTTGTGGCGGCGCATGTTCCGCAAGACGCGCTGCGGTTGCAGGATGATCTCGGCGCGCTGATCCTCGTGGTCGGCATCGCCGGCGAGGCGCTGGTGGACGCCCAACTGATGGCCTTCCCTAAGCTTCCCGCCAACAAGGGGCGGGTCTGCGACGCCGGGCTTTGGCGCTGGTCCCGCCATCCCAATTATTTCTTCGAGTGGTTTTGCTGGTTCGCCTATCCCGTGATCGCGCTGTCGCTGGATTACGCCGACTATCCCTGGGGCTGGGCCAGCTGGCTGGCGCCAGCTTTCATGTACCGGATCCTGGTGCACGTCACCGACATCCGGCCGTTGGAAGATCAGATGCTGCGCTCCCGAGGCGAGCGCTATCGCGACTGCCAGTCGCGCACCAGCCGGTTCTTTCCGCTGTCGCCGCGCAAGGTGGTGGTCACATGAGCCTCGTTTCCGACGCCATCGAATTGAGCGTCAGCCATTTTCGGATGAAGAGGCTGTCGCGACGACGCCCGGCAAGCACCGGCGTTCGCAGAACGCTGCGCCGCGCCATAAGCGCGTTCACGCGCATCTTCGAAGCGCTCGTGATCCGGGGGCCATTTCTTTGCGTGTGGGTCCCGGATCTGCGGAGCAGCCCAAGAAACCCTGCACCGCGTCCGGGACACGAGATCGCCGTCACTTCCCCAGTGGCTTCAGAATCTTCAACAGCTCGGCGTGGACGTATTCATTGCCGCAGATCACGTTGCCGCTTGTCAGCGCGTCGTCGTTGCCATCAATGCCTGAGACGATGCCGCCGGCCTCGCGCACGATGATCTGTCCGGCCGCCATGTCCCAGGCCTGCAGATTGCGCTCCCAATAGCCGTCGAGCCGTCCGGTGGCGATGAAGGCCATGTCGAGCGCGGCTGCGCCGAAGCGCCGGAACCCTGCGACCTTGTCCTGGATTTCGGTCATTTCGCGGCGCGACAGCTCGTGGTCGCCGCGCCCGATATGCGGCAGGCCGCAGCCGATCACGCATTCGCCGAGCTTGCGGCGGCCGGCGACGCGAATGCGCTGGTCGTTCAGGAAGGCGCCCTTGCCGCGCTCGGCGATGTAGAGCTCCTCATTGGCGGGGTTGTAGATCACGCCGGCAATGATGGTGTCTTCGCGCTGGAGCGCGATCGAAATCGCAAATTGCGGAATGCCGTGCAGGAAGTTGGTGGTGCCGTCGAGCGGATCGACGATCCAGGTATGGGTCTTGTCGGCACCCTCGCGATTTCCGCCCTCTTCGCCGATGAAACCGTAACCCGGCCGCGCCTTGGTAAGGTCGGTGTAGAGCATTTCCTCCGAGCGCTTGTCGGCGAGCGAGACGAAATTGGCCGGCCCCTTCAGCGATACCTGCAGATGCTCGATCTCGCCGAGATCGCGTTTGAGGCTGCGGCCGGCCCGGCGCGCGGCCTTGACCATGACGTTGATGAGGGCTGAATACAGCATGGATCCGGCTTGAAGGTGAGGCGAACGGCCCGATGCCGTCATTGACTGCCGGACTGGGTGCCCTGCGCTTACGCCGCCGTCAAGCGGATCATTTGACGCCGAGCCAGCGGCGCGCCGCGTCCTCCACCTTGGCGCGGTCCTCGGGGCTGAGCTGGGCGTACGCCTCGTCCAGAAACAGATCGCCCTTGCCCGCGGTTTTTGCGATCGTGTGCCATTTCAGCCCCTCGATCTTGTCCATCGGCGCGCCCTGTCCGGTCACCAGCACGTGCGCGAGGCGGTTTTGCGCGATCGGGCTGTTTTGCTGGGCGGCCTTGCGCAGCAGCGCCACCGCGGCGGCTTCGTTTTTCGGTGTGCCGGTGCCGTTAAAGAGCGCAATCGCATATTCGACCTCGGCATCGACATTCTCGGCGAGTGACGCCGCCTGCAACAGCCGCACCGACTTTTCGATGTCTTTGGGGACGCCGGTGCCCTCCTTGTAGAAGGTCGCGAGCGCGTATTGCGCTTCTGGATTGCCGGCGTCGACGGCCATCTGCAGCAATTCGGCGGCGCGGCTGAGATCCTGCGGCAGCGTCTGGCCGTCGATATAAAGCAGTGCCAGATTATAGGCGGCCTTGGGTTCGCCAAGCTTGGCGGCGGAGGCCAGAAGTTTCACGGCCTCCTGCTTGTCGACCGCGCCGCCGCGGCCGGCGATCCGCATCATCGCGAGCTCGAACATCGCCTCGCGGTCGCCGCGGTCGGCGGCGCGCTTGTACCAGTCGTCGGCCTTCGCATAGTCGCGCTTGACGCCCTGCGCGTTGGCGTAGAGCTCGCCGAGCATGGTCATGGCCTTGACGTCGCCGGCCTGCGCCCGCGCGGTGGCGAGATCGAACGCGGTCTTGTACTGGCCGCGCTGATAGGCGCCGTACACCAGATCGACGTTGGGATCTTGCGGCGCGGGTGCCGGCGTCACGGTCGCGGCCGGCGCAGGCGGCTTGGCTGCGGGCGCTGCCGGCTTGGCCTCGGGCGCCGCCGGCTTGGCTTCGGGCGCCGCCGGCTTGGCTTCGGCCGCCGCCGGCTTGGCTTCGGCCGCCGCCGGCTTCTTGGCGATGGCGTGCGGCTTCGGTTTCGGCGTCGCCGCGGGCTTGGTCGCAGGTGTCTGCAGGGCAGGCGGTGTCAGCGAAAGCTGCGCTCCGGCGCGCGCCGCAAACGCGAGCGAAATGGCCAGGATCGATATTGGGAGCCGCATCCTCATCAGCGAATGCTAACCCTGACCGGCTCTGGCGGGCGTCGGACTGGCCGCATGACCTTGGCGGATCGTTTGGCCGATCTCGGCCAGCGCCGACGCCGCGCCGCGCGGATCGGCCCAGACGAGATCGCCGACCAGCACGAAATCCGCGCCGGCGAGCGCAAACTCGTACGCCTCTTCGCGCGAGGCGGCGTAGCCGACGCATGGCGGTTCGAACAGTTCGGCCCACCACCCGAGCCGCTCCGCGATCGCCTCCGTCGATGGCCGCCGCCCGAGCGCGTCGGGCTCGCCGAACAGCACGTAGTCCGCCCCGAGCTCGCCCGCGGCCATCGAGTCGTGCCGCGTCGCAAGCCCGCCGACGCCGGCGATGCGGTCGGGTTTTAGACTCGGCGCCGCCTCCTCCAGCGCGGCGATGCCGCACAGATGCCCGCCATCGGCGCCGGAGCGGGCGACCAGCTCGACATGACCGTCGAGCAAAAGCGCAGCGCCGGCATTCTGGATCGCAGGCGCCAGCGTCTTGATGCGCGCGATCATGCCGCGCGGGTCGGCTTCCTTCAGCCGCACCAGCACCGCGGCGATATCGGCGGCGGCGAGCAATCCGGGAAGGCTGGCCGCGTGCGAGGAGGGATCGTCGACAACGGGCGTTGCCAGATAGAGCCTCGGCGCGGGGCGCGACAGAACAGGTTTGGCGGCCAACGCTATGCCGCCTTCTTTTCCAGGCTGCTATCCCACTCACCCTTGCTCGCAAGCGCGTTCATGCGCGCGCGATGGGCAAAGGCGCGCTGGCCGGCGGCGACATTCTCGGCCTTGCCCGACCACGCCTTCTGCGGTGCCGCCTGCAGCGCGCGGCCGTAGGAGAAGGTCAGCCGCCACGGCAGCGGGCCGAGCCGGTTCATGGCGTCAAGATGCGCGGTCGCCTGTTCGTCGGACTGTCCGCCGGAGAGGAAGGCGATGCCGGGCACCGCCGCAGGCACACAAGCCTTCAACAGGCGGATGGTTTTCTCGGCAACCTCTTCGACAGAGGCCTGCTTCGGGCACTTCTTGCCGGAGATCGCCATATTGGGCTTCAGGATCATGCCTTCGAGCGCGACGCGCTGGACGCGCAGTTCCTGGAAAGTCTTGTTGAGCACGCGGCTCGTCACCTCGTAGCAGCGATCGATGTCGTGATCGCCGTCCATCAGCACCTCCGGCTCGACGATGGGGACGATCTGCGCGGCCTGGCACAGAGCGGCGTAACGCGCCAGCGCATGGGCGTTGACGTGGATCGCCGTCATCGTCGGGATATTGCCGCCGATATCGATCACCGCCCGCCATTTCGCAAACCGCGCGCCGCGCTCGTAATATTTCTTCAGGCGTTCGGCGAGCTTGTCGAGGCCGCTCGTGACCAGTTCGCCCGGACAGTTCGGCAAGGCCTGGGTTCCCTCGTCGACCTTGATGCCGGGGAGCGCGCCGGATTGTTCGATCAGCTTGACCAGCGGCGTACCGTCGCGGGCCGTTTGCCAGATGGTTTCGTCATAGAGGATGACGCCGGAAATGTATTTGCTCATCGCCTCGGTGGAGCGGAACAGCATCTCGCGGTAGTCGCGGCGGCTCTCCTCGGTCGATTCCACCTCGATGGCGTCAAAGCGCTTCTTGATCGTGCCTGAGGATTCGTCGGCGGCGAGGATGCCCTTGCCCGGCGTCACCATGGCAGTAGCGACCTTGTTGAGTTCGGCGAGATTGGCGGGATTGGCGAGGTTCATTGGGGGCGTCCTCCAGAGCTTGTTGCTTTGTTCTGACGCGTCTTCTTCGCGAGGATTTGGCGCCCACCCGGGTGTGCCCAAGGTCGACCCAAAGATAGACCCAAAGCGGGCTTAAGGCTGGCCTCGCTGGAAAACGCTCTTGCAGACCAAAATAGGCGGTTCTCGGGCAATTGCCGAGGGTAGATTGGTCGCAGGCGGCGAGCCCGGCCCGCCGTCAGGCGACCTTGGGGTCAAGCTCACCCTTGCTGTAGCGCTTCGCCATCTCGGCAGGGGTCATGACCTTCTTGATCTTGCTGGCTTGGCCCGCGGTATTGAACTCGGCCAGCCGCTGTTTGCACAGCTTGGTCATCGCTTCCATCGCGGGCTTGAGATACTTGCGCGGATCGAACTCTTCCGGCTGGGTATTCAGCACTTTCCGGATCTGCCCGGTCATCGCCATGCGGTTGTCGGTGTCGATGTTGATCTTGCGCACGCCGTTCTTGATGCCGCGCTGAATCTCGGCGACCGGCACGCCCCAGGTCGGCTTCATCTTGCCGCCGTTGGCGTTGATGATGTCCTGCAGGTCCTGCGGCACCGAGGAGGAACCGTGCATCACCAGATGCGTGTTCGGCAGCTTGCGGTGGATTTCCTCGATCACCTTCATGGCGAGGATGTCGCCGTCCGGCTTGCGGGTGAACTTGTAGGCGCCGTGCGAGGTTCCCATTGCGATCGCCAGCGCATCGACCTTGGTTTCCTTGACGAACTTCACGGCCTCGTCCGGATTGGTGAGGAGCTGGTCGTGGGAGAGTTTTCCCTCCGCGCCGTGGCCGTCCTCCTTGTCGCCCATGCCGGTCTCGAGCGAGCCGAGCACGCCGAGCTCGCCCTCGACCGAAATGCCGCCGAGATGGGCCATGTCGGTGACCGTCTTGGTGACGCCGACATTGTATTCCCAGTCGCCCGGCGTCTTGCCGTCGACCTTCAGCGAGCCGTCCATCATCACCGAGGTGAAGCCGGCCTGGATCGCGGTCATGCAGGTCGCGGGCTCGTTGCCGTGGTCGAGATGCACGCAGACCGGGATCTGCGGATAGATCTCGGTGACCGCGTCCATCATGTGCCGCAGCATCACGTCGTTGGCGTAGGAGCGGGCGCCGCGGGAGGCCTGGATGATGACGGGCGCATCCAGCGTGGAGGCGGCCTCCATGATCGCCAGCGCCTGCTCCATGTTGTTGATATTGAAGGCCGGCACGCCGTAGTCGTGTTCCGCCGCGTGGTCGAGCAATTGACGCAACGTGATGCGAGCCATCTGTCCTGTTCTCCGCTTTGGGGCCGTGACGCCCGATATCGCCCAAATTAGAGCATGATCCGGAAAAGTGGGTACCGGTTTTCCGAAAAGATCATGCTCAAACAAATGCTAAAGCGCTATGGCGCTTTAGCGTATTTTCAAAACCTCGACACCCGGCAGGGGTTTCCCTTCCATCCATTCAAGAAACGCGCCGCCGGCGGTCGAAATATAGGTGAAATCGGCGGCCACGCCGGCTTGATTGAGCGCCGCCACCGTATCGCCGCCGCCGGCGACCGAGATCAGCTTTTTCGCTTTGGTGCGCTCGGCCGCGTGCCTGGCTGCCACCACGGTGCCGCGGTCGAATGGCGTCATCTCGAAGGCCCCTAGCGGGCCGTTCCAGACCAGGGTCGCGGCGTCATCGATCGCGGCACGGATGCGGGAGGTCGACTGCGGACCGACGTCGAGGATCATGCCGTCAGCGGGAATCGCGTCCAGCCCGTAGGCATGGGATGGCGCATTGGCTGCGAACTGAAACGCCACGACGGCGTCGACAGGGAGGATGATGGCGCAATTCGACGCGTTTGCCTTGTCGAGGATCTTCAGCGCGGTTGCCGCCAGGTCCTTCTCGGCGAGCGACTTGCCGATTCCGACGCCCTGCGCATGCAGGAAAGTATTGGCCATGCCGCCGCCGATCACCAATGCGTCGACCTTGGTGACGAGGTTTTCCAGAAGATCGATCTTGGTGGAGACCTTGGCGCCACCGATGATCGCGATCACCGGCTTGGTCGGCGCCTCCAGCGCCCTAGCCAGCGCGTCGAGTTCGGCCTGCATGGTGCGCCCGGCATAGGCGGGCAATTTGTGGCCGAGGCCCTCGGTCGAGGCGTGCGCACGGTGGGCGGCCGAGAAGGCGTCGTTGACCCAGATGTCGCCGAGCTTTGCCAGCTCTGCGACAAAGGCGGGATCGTTCTTTTCTTCTACCTTGTGGAAGCGGGTGTTTTCGAGACAAAGGACGTCGCCGTCCTGCATCGCCGCGATCGCCTTTTGCGCCGGCTCGCCGATGCAGTCGTCCGCAAACGCGACGGGTCGCTTAATCACGCCCGCGAGCGCCGCGGCGACAGGTTTTAGCGACTCCTTCGCGTCGCGCCCTTTCGGACGGCCGAAATGCGCGAGCAGGATCACCTTGCCGCCGTGATCGGAGATTTCGGTAATGGTCGGCGCGACGCGTTCCAGCCTGGTGGCGTCGGTGACGCGGCCGTTCTCCATCGGCACGTTGAGGTCGACGCGGAGCAACACGCGCTTGCCCTTTACGTCGACGTCATCGAGGGTGCGGAATGTTTTTGTCATCGACGGTCTCTCGCGGCCCATCCTTCGAGACGCCTCGCTGCGCTCGGCTCGTCAGGACGAGGTTTTTCCCTCATGGTGATGCGCGCTGTTGGCGCGCGTCTTGAACCATGAAGCCAAAAATCACAGCAGTTTCCCCATCGCCACCGCAGTGTCGCCCATGCGGTTGGAGAAACCCCATTCGTTGTCGTACCAGGCCATCACCCGCACGAAGTTGCCGTTCTGCACCTTGGTCTGGTCCATGTGGAAGGTCGCGGAATGCGGGTCGTGGTTGAAGTCCATCGATACGTTGGGCGCGGTGGTATAGCCCAGAATACCCTTGAGCTGCTGCTCGGAGGCACGCTTCATCGCCTCGTTGATTTCCTTGACCTCGGTCGGGCGCTTGGCGACGATCTTCAGATCGATCACCGAGACGTTCGGCACAGGCACCCGGATCGAGACGCCGTCGAGCTTGCCCTTCAGTTCCGGCAGCACCAGGCCGATCGCCTTTGCGGCACCGGTCGAGGTCGGGATCATCGACATCGCCGCCGCGCGGCCGCGATAGAGATCCTTGTGCAGGGTGTCGAGGGTTGGCTGGTCGCCGGTATAGGCGTGGATCGTGGTCATGAAGCCGGTCTCGATGCCGACCGCGTCGTTCAGAACCTTGGCCACCGGCGCCAGGCAATTGGTGGTGCAGGAGCCGTTGGACACGACCATATGCCCCTTGGTCAGCGTATCGTGGTTGACGCCGTAGACGATGGTGGCGTCGGCGTTGTCGGCCGGCGCCGAGACCAGCACGCGCTTGGCGCCGGCGGTCAGATGGGCCGCGGCCTTGTCGCGGGCGGTGAAGATGCCGGTGCACTCCATCGCGATGTCGACGCCGAGTTCCTTCCACGGCAGCTTGGTAGGATCGCGTTCGGCCGAAACCTTGATCTTGCCGTTGCCGAGGCTGATCGTGTCGCCGTCGACCGTCACCGTGCCGGGAAAACGGCCGTGCACCGAATCGAAGCGCAGCAGGTGCGCGTTGGTCTCGACCGGGCCGAGGTCGTTGATGCCGACGACCTCGATATCCCTGCGGCCGGACTCGGCGATCGCCCGCAGGATGTTGCGGCCGATGCGGCCAAACCCATTGATTGCGACACGGACTGCCATCTGTCGTCTCCTTCAATAACCTTTGTCATCCCGCACGGGACTTGGCGTCCCCCACGAGGGTTTTTCAGGGCCGACGCCCGGTTCGGCCGGGCGGGAGCGGAAAATATGGCTCTTTCGTAGTCCTTTTTTCCGGCGATCTCAACCGTCAGTCAGCCCAAACGCTTCAGGGCCGCGTCAACCGCTGCCTCGGCGGTAATGCCGAAATGCTTGAAAAGGTCCTTGGCCGGCGCGCTGGCGCCGAACGAGTGCATGCCGATAAAAACGCCATCCTTGCCGATCACGGCGTCCCAGCCCCAGCGCACCGCGGCCTCGATCGCCACCTTGACCGGGGCATTGCCGATGATCGCCTGCTGCCGCTCCGGCGGCTGCGCCAATAACAGTTCGAGCGACGGCACCGAGACCACGCGCGCGGCAATGCCGCGCTCGGTCAGCTGCCTCTGCGCCTCGACCGCGATTTCGACCTCGGAACCGGAGGCGAACAGCGACACCCTGGCGGCGCCTTGCGCCGCGACCAGCTCATAGCCGCCCTGGCTGCATGGATTTTCGGCCGGGGCCGTGGTGCGCAGTTGCGGCAGGTTTTGGCGGGTCAGCACCAGCACGGTCGGGCCGTTGGTGCGGTTCAGCGCAAGTTCCCAGCATTCGGCGACTTCGACCGCGTCGCAGGGACGGAGCACGCGCATGTTGGGAATGGCGCGTAGCGCCGAGAGATGCTCGACCGGCTGATGCGTCGGCCCGTCCTCGCCGAGCCCGATCGAATTGTGGGTCATCACATAGACGACGCCGGTTCCCATCAGCGCCGCGAGCCGCATCGCCGGGCGGGCGTAGTCGGTGAACACCAAAAACGTCGCGCCGTTGGGCGCGAAGCCGCCATGCAGGAAGATGCCATTCATGGCGGCCGCCATGCCATGTTCGCGGATGCCGTAATGGATGAAGCGGCCCTTCGGCGTCTTGGCGGAGAAGTTGGTGGCCGACTTCGCCTTGTTGTTGTTGGAGCCGGTGAGGTCGGCGGAGCCGGCGAGGAATTCGAGCGGCATCACCGCGGCGATCACGTCGATCGCCGCCTCCGACGATTTGCGGGTGGCGAGGTTGAGCGGATTTTCCAGCAGCGCCTTCTTGTGCGCCCGCAGCGCCTTGGCGAGCGAGGCCGGACGCTCGTGCTTGAGCCGACGCTCGAACTCGGCCCGCTTGCGGCCGCCGAGCTCGGCGAAACGGCCTTCCCACTCGGTTCGCGCCGCAGTGCCGCGCGCGCCCGCCTCGCGCCAGGCTTTCAAGACGTCATCGGGAACCGAGAACGGCTCCAGCGAGATGCCGAGCTTTTCCTTGGCACCCTTGAGCTCCTCGGGCCCCAGCGCCTCGCCATGCACCTTGTTGGTGCCGGCCTTGGTCGGCGCGCCGTAGCCGATCGTGGTGCGGCAGGCGATCAGCGAGGGCTTGCTGGATTTTTGCGCGCGCGTGAGGGCGGCCGCGATCGCCCTCTGGTCCTGGCCGTCGATCAGCTCGGCCTGCCAGCCGGCGGACTTGAAACGCTTCACCTGGTCGACCGAATTGGACAGTGAGGTCGGGCCGTCGATCGAAATGCCGTTGTCATCATAGAGCACGATCAGCTTGTTGAGCTTCCAGTGCCCGGCCAGCGCGATCGCCTCCTGCGACACGCCCTCCATCAAATCGCCATCGGAGGCCAGCACGTAGGTGTGATGGCTGACGATCTTCTTGCCGAATTCGGCGGCGAGCATCTTTTCCGCCAGCGCCATGCCGACCGACGTCGCGATGCCCTGGCCGAGCGGACCGGTGGTGGTCTCGATGCCCTTGGTGTGGAAATTCTCCGGGTGACCCGGCGTCAACGATCCCAACTGGCGGAAATGCTTAAGCTGGTCGAGCGTCATCTCGGCATTGCCGGTGAGATAGAGCAGGGCGTAGAGCAGCATCGAGCCGTGCCCGGCCGACAGCACGAAGCGGTCGCGGTCCGGCCATTCGGGGTGGGCGGCGTCGAATTTCAAAAATTGTGTGAGCAACACGGTCGCGACGTCGGCGGCGCCCATCGGTAGGCCGGGGTGTCCGGATTTCGCCTTCTCCACGGCGTCCATCGCGAGCCCGCGGATCGCATTGGCCATGCGGGAAGGGTCGACCTGCATCATGATGAAAATCCGTCTGAAATGAAGTGCTTGGTAGCGATGCGCTGCCGCCCAAAGTGCAGCGCCCGTAAGAGTCCGGGGTTGGATAGCACCTCGGTTCCCGGAGTCCAAGGCAAGGAAACGCCTTACAAGCCCGAAAAGTTGCTTTGTGGTGCATAGCTTCGCGGCAGCGTTGCACTCATCTCGCAGGCCACGTAAATTTCGTCGTCTAAGCATTTGCCGTAAAGCGGATTTTGCCGCACGGCCGGCTTGGGGAAGTGTGTTTGTGTTTGCATGAACGAACGTCCCGCCAACGGTTCCGTAGCCCCAGAGCAGCCATCCGCCGATGTCGATGCCGCGACGAGGCGGTTGATGGCGGCGCTCGATGGGCTGGAACGAGCGGTCGAGCGACGGCGCGAGGCCGATCGCGACGAGGACGAGCTGGCGACCCGGATCCAGGCGCTGGGCGCGGATCGGTCGCGGCTTGCCGACGAGCTCGACGGATCGCTGGTGAAATCGCGCAAGCTTGAGCGCGCCAATCGCGAGATCGCCGAACGGCTGGATGCGGCGATCGGCACCATCCGCGCGGTGCTCGGTGACGGAGAAAGTCCAGGAGAAATTCCATGAGCCACATCAACGTCACCATCAACGGCCGGCAATACCGGATGGCCTGCGAGGAAGGGCAGGAGGTGCGGCTGTTGCGGCTCGCCGAGAGCCTGGAATCGCGGGTCGAAGCGCTGCGCGGCAAGTTCGGCGAGATCGGTGATGCGCGGTTGACCGTGATGGCGGCGTTGACGGTGTGCGACGAATTGCAGGATGCCAATCAACGCATCCGCACCCTCGAGGAGGAACTGGGCGGCTTGCGCGACGTCCGCGTCGCCGCGGTGGACCGGGCCAAGGCGACCCAGGCCGCGGTGGCCAACGCCCTGAACGCCGCCGCCGAGCGAATTGAGAAGACCACGCAGGTGCTGAACCGGACCATTGGTGGCGGGGTGGCGATTGGGTGAGGCCGCACTTACCCACCCCTGCAGGGCGGGGTAAGAGAAAGCGCCGTCCTTTGCCCCTAACTTGCTCAAACGCGACCATCTTCCCGGTTAAAGCTGGCGGTTTGCGGGAACCGTGGTTACATTGGTCCTTGCGAAGCTGCGTCGCGCGTCAGGAACCATAATATCCCCGGGGCCTTATCGATCCTTTAGGGAACTGTCCCTGGCCGGGTCCGTGGATCCGGACATATGGTGCCCACCTACTTTCGTAGGGAACTCCGGGATCGAGTGTTCCAACGGCGTCGCGGCCTCGCACTTTATTTGATTTGTGTTGTCGCCGGCCGAGTTTTGCCGAAAGTCCGTCCAGCCCTTCTCGTCATACTTCGCGAAAGCGCGGTATCCAGTACGCCGCGGCTTCGCGGTTCGATCGCGAGTGCTCTGGAATACTGGGTCGCCCGCTTTCGCGGACGATGACGACGGAACAAGAAGTCGCATGCCTGATAGCCCCACGACTCCATCGAAGGCCGACCTCCGCGCTGCCGCGCTTGCGGCGCGCGATGCGTTGAGTGAAGGGCAACGCGCGGCGGCGGCGCACGCGCTCGCGGCCCGCGGGCTGCCGTTCGAGATCGCGCGAGGGTGCGTCCTCGCCGGCTATTCGCCGATCCGCAGCGAGATCGATCCCGTGCCATTGATGCGAAAGCTTGCAGCAAGCGGTGCGCGGCTGGCGCTGCCGACGGTTACCGCGCGCGGCCAGTCGCTGAGCTTTCGCGCCTGGTCTCCGAGCGACCGGTTGATGCTCGGGCCGCTCGGCATCCTCGAGCCCTCGCCAGCGGCGGCCGAAGTTGTTCCCGACATCATGCTGGTGCCCTTGGCGGCGTTCGACAGCCTCGGTCACCGCATCGGCTACGGCGCCGGGCATTACGACCACACCTTCTCGCACCTGCGGAAAATCAAGGCCGTCACCGGGATCGGGCTCGCCTTCGCGGCACAGGAAATCGATGGCGTTCCGGCGTTGTCGCACGACGAGCGGCTTGATTTCGTGCTAACGGAAACCAAAGTGTTCGATTTCCGGAGCGGTTAGTTGCGGATTCTTTTCGTCGGGGACGTGGTCGGCAGGGCAGGTCGCACCGCGGTTGCGGAACATCTGCCCGGCATGATCCAGGATTGGGCGCTCGATCTCGTCGTCGTCAATGGCGAGAACGCGGCCGGCGGATTCGGCATCACCGAAGCGATCTACCAGGAACTGTTGGACCTCGGCGCCGACGCGGTCACGCTCGGCAACCACGCCTGGGATCAGCGCGAGGCGCTGGTGTTCATCGAGCGCGCGCCGAAGCTGATTCGGCCGGCGAACTTTCCGCGAGGCACGCCCGGGCGCGGCGCGGCCCTGATCGACACCAAGAACGGCAAGCGCGCGCTGGTCGTCAACGCCATCGGCCGCGTCTTCATGACGCCGTTCGACGATCCTTTCGCCGTCCTTGCCCGCGAATTAGAGGCCTGTCCGCTGCGTGAAGCGGCCGATGCGGTTCTGATCGACTTCCACTGCGAGGCCTCGAGCGAGAAGCAGGGCATCGGCTTCTTCTGCGACGGCCGCGCCAGCCTCGTGGTGGGCACCCACACCCATGTGCCGACCGCCGACCACCAGATTCTGCCCGGCGGCACCGCCTACATGACCGACGCCGGCATGACCGGCGACTACAATTCCATCATCGGCATGCAGAAGGAGGAGCCACTGCGGCGGTTCACGTCGGGTATTCCCTCAGGCCGGTTCGAGCCGGCGCTGGGTGTCGCAACGCTGTCGGGGGTCGCGGTCGAGACCGACGATGCGACCGGGCTTGCGCTCCAGATCGCACCGGTGCGGATCGGCGGAAGGTTGGAGGCGGCAACGCCGGGGTTTTGGCTGGGGTAGACGGCCTCCCTGCCGCGGCCGCGCCAGTTGGTGGATCGCCGCCCGCCCGCTAACGATCTGTTAACCATCGCGGCCTTAGCTTGCGGCCGTCGCTCGGTCATCAGCCGACTACCGCCCTGTGCGTTCCAGGAGAACAGCCGATGCCCATCGAGACGCTGACATATGCCGCTCTAGGTGCCCGCCTGAGAATATCGCCAGGGGCTGCTCGTTCGCTTGCCAAGCGGCTCGGGTTGCCGCGCTCACTTTCGGATGATGGCAAAGCCCTGGTGAGCGTCGATGTCGCTGAAATACGGCATACGCCCCGGTCAGCACGTCATCGCCGGGCAGGCGACATTACCCCACCAGCGGCGAAGATCGAGGCATTGCAGGCCGAGATCGCGCGGCTCGAAGCAAGGGCAGCCGGTCATCGGGCAGATTTCGAGCGTGAGCGCGAGCGCGCGGATCGCCTGACGGTCGAACTGCTGCAGGCGACTGCCGAGACCGTGGCAGCCAAGGAGGCGGCGGCACGGCTTGAGGGTGAGGTCGCGGCTCTGCGGACCGTCAGCCGAGCTGGCGGCCCAATCGACAGTCCCGGACAAGCTTCACGCCGACTGGGGCATCTAACCGCGACCCTGGTGGAAGCAGATCGCAGGGCTTCCAAGTAGCAGCTCGCAGGGCGGAAGCGCGATGGTGCATTCCGCCTGTCCCTTGTCGATCAGCTCGGCTGCGGCGTTTCAAAATTTCGTATGGTCGTGAGCGCGATAGCGCAGAGAGTCTCTTTGCCATCGCGTACAACAAATACATCGGCTGCAGCGATGGTCAGCGTCCGACCCGATCTCACGACACGGCCGCGTGCAACAAGCTTCTCGCCCACCGCGAGCGCCAAAAGCTTCACGGTGTAGTCGATCGTCGATGCTGCCCAGCCGTCAGGCAGCATCGTCACACCGGCGCAGGCCGCCGCCATGTCTGCCAAGGTGCCGATAGGACCTGCTTGGAAAGTCCCATCACGAAATGAGAGCTCGCGGCGAAACGGCTGAGAAATCTCGAAGCGGCCCGGCGCCACGTCGGTGATGTCGAACCCCATGTGTTGCGCGATCGGCGTTGCCATCAGAAACCGCTTGGTAGCCTCAATGAAGTTGGGGTTGGGCGGCGTGCAGGATAAATGGGGCATTAGCCGTGTCCTTCAGTTGGAATATGCCGGCCTTGCGCGGCCTGTCGGGCGCGCAAGGCCTAATGCGCAATGCTCTCGCGGCCGAACAGCGCCATCAAAGTGCCAGTCATGGTCGCGACCAGTTTCTCCTTGCCTTGCTCCGCCGCAAAGGCTTGCGCGTCGCAAACGGTGATGGTTCGGCCGGGCTTGAGGACGCGCCCGCGAAACAGAAAATAATCGCCTCGCGCCGGGGCGATGAGGTTGGTCTTGAATTCGACGGTCAGAACCGCCGCATCGTCGGGCATCAGCGAGAACGCGGCATAGCCGCAGGCGGTATCGAGCGCAGTCGTGATGATGCCGGCGTGGATGAAGCCATGCTGTTGGGTATTGGCGGCGGCGTACGGCATCCTCAATTCGACCTCGCCGGCCCTCAGGCCGGCGATTTCAATGCCCAGCGTCGCCATCGCGGCTTGGCGCGCGAAGCTGGTCCGGACACGGGCCTCGAAGTTTGCATCCTTCGGATCGAATCTCGCCATCTGTCGCCTCGTCATCGGCTGCGCCGGAGCCGCAGACGATCAGACGTACCCGGTTCCGCAAGGCAGCGTCTTTGAAAAATCGGACAGCCTCTCGCACGATCTGCCGCTGCGCCTGCGCACGAAACCGGCCCGGCGATAGACCGGCGTGTCGGCCCAGATCCGTCGTCAGATGAGCTTGATCGGAATAGCCCGCGTCCGATGCGATATGGGCGAGACTTCGATGTCCAAGCGCAACCTGCCGCAGCGCGCCATTGAAACGCCGAACAGCGGCATATCGTTTGGGCGCAAGCCCGGTGCGGTTACGAAAATGGCGCTGCAGCGTGCGAGGAACCACACCGACGGCAGCGGCCAGCGCGGCGACGCTGGTGCGACGATCCGGCGCCGGTGCGGATAACGCGCCCTCGAGCGCGGCTGCGATCCCCAATGGGCGCGGCTGCAATGCGGTGCCGGCGTCGAGCTGCGGTCCGAGACGCTCGATCCAGGCATCGAGAGCGGCGATGATCGGATCGAATGGACTCTCGCTTTTATCTTCATTTGTTGCGGTCAAGAGCTCAGACAATCCGGCGAGCGCGGCCTCCGCTGTATTGGGATCGAGCGGCCGGCATCGAACCCCGAGCATGCAACCGTGAAAGCTACGCTGGCGCGGTTGTCGTCCGAAGCGTGGCGGCAGATGAAGCGCTCGCCAGGCGATCGCCGCGTCGTTGTCATTGCCATCATTCGGGCGCCGGCCCACCAGGACAAGTTCGGAAAACGGCGAAGCAAACAGGTTGCGGCCGGCGCCGGTCAGTCGTCCGCGATCCCTGAGAACGAAGAGATGATCGATGAACGACCGATGGCGGTCGATCGGCTGCAGTTCGGCATAGACTGCCAAATCCGCCGCCTCGCAGGTCTCACCGCCGCCGTTCGTCATCTCACCCGCCTGCGCTTGCCGGCGCTATTGTCGTCCATCCGGCATGGCTGGTCGAGCTTTTTGCTCACCTGGTCGCACAAGGTTACCCCGAGGCTACCTTAATAGCTGTCCGGCAATGCGATTTCCTCGAAAAGCTTGCTGGGGCCGCGAACCTCGTGCGCCGCGGGTTGCACGCGCCAGCTTGTCCAAATCTTCTCGTCCTGTGTACAGTACAACAGATAGTCGCCGGGGTCGCGCGACGATTGACGGGCCATTGCCTGACTGCAGGCAAAGACCTTGTTGAGAGCGAGGACCTCGCGGATCTCTTCCGTAACCTCTGCCCAAGGACCGGGAAATTGCTCCGATGGCAACAGCTTCGGCCGAGCATCGGCCGTGCCAAGCAAACAAGTCAGACCCAAGAGCATCAAGCCGCAACGAAGATATGCTCTCGGTAGCTTGCGCTGAATTGATTCCATAATCGTTGCTCCCTTGGTCTCTTCGCTCTTAGAAATTCAGCGATCGACGAGAGCTGCGGCCTCATCGAGCCCGTGGGCAGCCCTCGCGAGCGCCGCTTCATCGGAACGCACGAACAGAAAGCGGGACGCCACGGGTATTTCTGCGTCGGCGCTGCCATTCTGCCCGATGAGGATTAGTCCGGCTCCGCCATTGGCCACGGTCAAGATGACGGGCTCGCCCATCCACGTCTTGATTGGCTCCATTCCGATGATGAGAAACTCGCCCATCGGTTGGTCAAAATATTGAAGCCTCAATTGCGGAGCGACCTCCGCTGCCGCAAGGCCAAAACCCAGCTGTTGAGCGCGCGCATAAATATCCGCCAGCGACGCCGTCACGGTCTGAAAGCCGAGTTCGGCCGCCGACACCGCGATAAGCTCCACGTCTGTCTTTGTCGCGCTGAGGGTAAGGGCCGGCCGAGCGAGAATTTCCCCAGCCGATTCCCCGATGGCGCAACGCGCTGCATCCAACGCGTTACGGAGCGCAAACGAATTTGCAAACGTCCCTACCGCAATCGTCTTCCACACTTGAACAGCGTTGGCGGATCCGACTGGAATTGGCGGCGTATGAGCTGAGGGAGTTTGCTTGAATGTCGCGTGGTTCTGCAGCACATCTCGCGCCGCGCATTGGGCGGTGGCTTCGCTCGCGAACAGGACGATGCACGCGGTGCCGAGCATGGCCATGAAGAGGGTTCCGCTAGAGTGCCAACCGATCGAACAATGCTGCATGGCGTGGCGACCGACTTCCTTGCCAGCAGGACGGTCCACAGCAACCTTTCTTGCGCACGCCGTGGCGCGCGCTCAATACAATTTGACAATTGATTCAGTATGGTAGGCCGCCGGTTTCCGGCTGGTCCAGCTGTTACCCGAACAAAACGTTGGGGGTCGCACGGTAATCTAAGTTGCTCGAACGATCAAATTGAGAACGCAATGAACGGACTGATGTCAAATTAAGGATACCGCGGTCGCGGCCTGCCATATGTGAACCGGTTTACATCTGTAGGAATGTTTTTCTTCTGTTGCAGGCGGCTGGCGCGAACCACAGCTGTTCGGGAATCGGGTGGCTAGGGTCGGTAGCGGGTGCGAAGGTAATTTTCGCTCAAGAAGGAACAACACCGATGGCCTTTCGCATCCGCGGGCTACCCGCTGAGAATTTCACTCACCTGTTCGACCTGTCTGACGCCGATCTTGCGGCCCAGGGCGGAGTTCGCCGCACAGTCGACGGCAAATATCCTTGCCGGGTCAGCCTTACCGACTCGCAGCCGGGCGAAGAGCTCTTGCTGATCAACTACGAACATCATCCGGTCTCGTCGCCTTATCGGATGCGGTTTGCGATCTTCGTGCGTAAAGGCGATCAGACCTACGACAAGGTCAATGAGGTTCCCGACCAGCTGCGCAGCCGCTTCCTTGCCGTGAGGTCTTTCGATGCGAAGGCTATGATGGTCGACAACAAATTGGTCGATGGCAACGAGATCGAACCGGTCCTGGAAAAGTTGCTGGCGCCGCCGAACGTCGACTACCTGCATATTCACTTCGCGGCGGCCGGCTGTTATGCGGCGAAAGTGGAAAGGGCGTAGTTAGTCTTGCTGCGTCGTAGGCTCTATCCCCTCATCCTGAGGAGCTTGCATTAGCGAGCGTCTCGAAGGATGAGGCCGGGTATGGCACCTGCGCTGTCTTCTTCCTCGTGTAACCCCGCTATCGAGGAGGCTCGGCCGAATTGCCTTTTTGACGCCATTGCATGAACCCCTGCAGCAACTGCTCGGACTGCTCGTGTGGAGCAGGCTGGCTGACCGGGGCCGTTGCGAGAAGAGCTTTAAACTGTGCAAGCGCGGGCTTCGATGCGAGGTCCACCTGGCCGGGTTGAGGCTGGGCGGTTTTCGTCGATCCCGTGATTTCGGAAGAGGTTGAAGCGGTGTCCGAGGTCCGTGCAGCAGGCACCATGAGGATGTAAAGCAGCCCAAGGACCGTCACGACTCCGGCGACTGCGGCGAAGCGAGCGGCGAGGCTGAACAGCTCACCTCGCCAGTCCAGTTCACGCGCGAGCCCGTCGGGTTCGCGAACGATCTCGGGGTAGAGCGGCCTCCGCAAGGGATCGGAAGGCGGATTTTTGAGCTGGGTATCGAGCGCGGCGGGAAGCGAGATTGGGGGACTGACGGGGTCCAATCTGCCGCCTTGCGAAAGTCTTTCGCGCACCCGGACTGGCGCATAGTACTCGGGATCGTTGGGATTGAGGGGGCCCTGCCCACTGACGCTACTCATAAGCTACTCCTCACAACGCTCAGTTATGGCCTTACGGACACCGAACCGCACTGTCAAAATGCCTATCGTTAACGACAGTAGAAAATAACCTACAACAACTGGCCGGCAATGTCATCTCGGGACTGCGGCTTTCCAGCAGCCGTGACACTTTTGAGACGTTCCGGCAGAATTTGAATTTGTCGACCGATCGGGTTGACTGGACCCGGAAGTGGCCCGCGAAGAGCTCGCAGGGTATTCCGCCACTCGCCGCATCAGGGAAGGAGCCCCGGTCTGACATTCGTGCCGGCCTAACGGGCGTCGCATGCCCATTCCAAAACCGCATTTTGGGCGTGGGAGCAGGAATGCCTTGGCTTCTATCACGCGACATGCCGGGTGCATCATCGCGTCGGCGGACACCTCTTTGCCGCGCGATACCGGGGGGCAGGGCACGAAGTCGGCCCTTGGGTGGAGCTTGTCCAGCAGTCCGAGCGTGATTTGATAATCCAGCAAGTGTTCGGATTCTGCATCGAGCGGCCAGCAGTCGGTCACGATGATGTCCGCATCGACAAGCTCGTTGATATCGATACTGGTACGAAAGCGCGGTGTGGAAGCCGCCGCTTCGCGATCGTGCCACTTGTCGGGATAGACCTGAACGACGTTGATCGGCAGAACCGCCGCAGCCTCGATCCACGATCCGAGAATGTCGGATATTGGAGAAACAATCCCAACCTGCATGCCTTCGATATGACCGTGTCGGTGGAGATGAAAAGCCAGATCGCCGAGCGATTCGCATGGATGGTTTTGCCGGGTCCGGGCGTTGATGACCGGTGCGCGAGCCGCGCTTGCAAGTCTGCGGATGACGGACAGATCCGGCGCGCGGGTAACAATGCCATCCAACCAATTGTCCAGGTATGCCGCGAGGTCGGCCAGATCCTCCCTCGCATCCCACCGTAACGGGGCATGCGCGCAGATGCCGCCCATTGCCTGGATGCCGAGGTCGAAGGCTGTCGTATTCCTCCAGCCACTGTCGTTCACGACGAGCGCGAACCGACGGCCAGCCAAGCTCTGAACCATGCGTCGCTGGTTCCAGAATGCGGCCATATCCTGGGCGCGCTCGATGATCGTCATGACCTCGGAAACACCAAGATCGGTCAGTGCAAGAAGATCCGAAGTTTCTGGTTCATGGTTCCTTTGAGCTGCCAACCCGTTGCTCAGAGCCGAACTGCGAACTCGTCGGCGTTCCTGCCTAGTCTGGCATCCCACCTGTTCCAGTTCCAGAGCGTAGGGCTCGCAGGGCGGCATTCCGCCGCCGAAACATCGCGATTTGCATTCCCATAATCCGGTGGCTCCGTCGCATGAATCTTTTGGGATTCGATATCTACTGGCGGCCGGCTTCGCACCAGGACGGTTCGCCGGCTCCGCTGGTCTTCCTCGACGATGTTTCGAAGCCCCAGATGGCGCTGGCGGCCTTAAAAGGTCTACCGCTTGCCGCGGCCACCGAGTCTTCACTCGGCCGGTTTCGGTGGACGTGTGGAAGCCTTGATTATATATGCATATGCAAGGAGATGAGATGGTCGCCAATGATTCCGATGATGCGCCGCCAGCGCTGATTCCCGCTTCGGGCGGACGGGAGATCGGCGAGGTGGACATCCGGGATGTCGCTGGATGCACCTGCTTGTGGCTGCGCCGCACCGGCCGAATGGCGACCCAGGTTTACGATGCCCATCTTCAGCCGGCCGGGCTGACCATCGGCCAGTTCGGCGTCATGGCGCAGGTCTATGGCTGTTCGCTGTGGCGTCCGCCCTTGACGATGAAGGAACTGTCGAACGCCATCGGCCTGGACCCGACAACCCTGAACCGAACGTTGAAGCCGCTTGAGGCTCACAAGCTAGTCAGCACGGCGCCGGACCACGGCGACCGTCGCGCACGGTGTATCCAGTTGACGACGTCCGGGCGGGAGCGTCTCGCCCAGGCGATGCCGTTATGGCGAGCGGCCGATAACGAGCTGCGCCGGACAATAGGCTTCGAGGCTACCCTGGCACTGAACGGCCTGCTCACGCTGGCGGGCGTAAGGCTACGCAAGGCCGAATAACGAACAATCGCGCTGGAATTGGAAGAAGGCATGCGCTATAAGCTGCATATACAGCTTTAAAGGTTCTGATCGCCGTGTGGCTGGATCAGCACTGGCTCCGGCGAATCAACCCGTAACGAGCGGTTCGCACAGGCGTTCGCCGATGGCAGGAAGGTCGCGCATGTTGCCGAAGGAAATCTTCCGGATCGACCTGGCGCTGGGCTATCTCGCCTGGGCGCTCTGCATCGCGACTTACGTCTGGCCCGGCTGAAGGCGATGGAGCGCGTCGAGGCCCACCGCGCGGTCGCCACGTTTCACGGTTTCCGCTTCTTCGGCCTGGTCTTCCTGCTGCCGGGATTTGTCGGACCGAACCTGCCGGAGGGCTTCGCTGCGCCGGCGGCTTACGGCGACTTCGCCACGGCATTGCTCGCCATCCTCGCGCTGCTGACGGTGCGCCTGCGCTTCCTGTTCTGGCCGCTGATCTGGGCGTTCAACGCGGTCGGCCTCGCCGACCTCGTCATCGATACGGTGAACGCGGTCAGCATGGACCTGCCGTCAGTGGCCGAGCAACTCGGAGCCGGTTACGCGATCCCAATCCTTTACGTGCCGGCTTTTTTTTGGACGCACCTCCTGGCGTTCTTTCTGCTGCTGCGACCTGCGCGTACACCGGCCCGGTCGGCTGGCGCGCCGACGCCCCTCGCCGCGACTGAATAGCCAGGCACGGCATGCATCCGATGGGCGGAATGACCGACAATGTGAGAGCGCACTACACCGGCGAGGGTGGATCAAACGTCGCCGGCCGCGTGCGGGCTCTGCTCGAAACGCTGGGCCCTGGTCGGATCTCGCCGGAGCATCTGGCGGCGCTCGACCACTTCCACGTCCGTGGCGCCGAAGCGACCGCCGAGCTCGCCAAGCTCGCTGGGGTTCAGGCCGGCTGGAAGGTTCTGGACGCCGGCTCCGGCCTTGGCGGTCCGTCGCGGCAATTGGCTAAGCTCTACGGGTGTCATGTCGAGGGTATTGACCTGACGCCGGCCTTCGTCGAGGTGGCCGAACTCCTCGCCGAGCAAGTCGGGGTGATGGACCGCCTCAGCTACATGGTGGGTGATGTCACTGCGCTTCCGTTTGAAGCCGCCCGCTTCGATCTTGTCTGGTGCGAACACGTCGCGATGAATATCGCCGACCGGACCGGGCTGTATCGCGAGTTTCGCCGCGTGCTCAAACCGGGCGGCCTGCTGGCGTTCTATGATGTCGTCTCCATCAATGAGGCCGTGGCGCCGCGATATCCCCTGCCTTGGAGCGAAACGCCGGCGACGAGTTTCCTCCTGACGCGTGAAGCCACGCTCGATGCCATCGGCACATCGGGCTTCGTCATGCAGGCCGAGCGGGACGTATCGCAGCAGGCGCTCGGCTGGTTTCAGCGAAGCATGGGAGCCGCACCGCAGGGCCTGAACCTCTCGGTGGTGATGGGGCCGCGGATGGCGGTGATGGCGCCCAACCTCGCGCGAAGCGTTCGCGAGGGAAGCCTTGGCCTGCTGATGGGGCTGGCGCGGGCAATGTGAGCTCGAGAAGCGGACGCATGGCCCTCCCCACCAGCCTATTGGGTGCGAAGGATAGTTATGATGTTGAGGCTTGAACTTGCCTGGATGCTACCACCTTGTTGGTCGCGCCGCCTACAGGGCGGATTAGCGAACGAGAAGAGGCGGGTTACGCCAGCGGCCAATCAACCTGATCCGGTGTCAGCCCCCGGGCGAGGATCTGACCAAACTTAAAGTCATCCCGCTCCAGCGCCAGCGTATTCCGCCAATTCAATTGGGTTTCGGCGTAATACGCTGACGCTATTGCGCCCTACGTGCTTGATTGCCGCGCTGCGAGTTAGCCATCCCGAGCTGAGTGCACCGTCACCGTAATTCGCGGCGCCGGCCGGCGCCGTGACCGACGAACGCTTGGGTAATTTTTTCCAGTCTTTTTTGGAACCTTGGGTCCACTTTTGAACTTACGCCCCGTGCCAGTTTTATTAGTACGGGTTCATGAAAGACATGCAGGCCCATCTGGAAAAGCTCCGCTGCGACGCGGAGGAATGCGCGCTGATCAGCAAGCTCGCAACCGACGGTCGGAAGAAAGAATTGTTCGCGCGATTGGCAGAACATCTGACGACCATGGCATCAGAGATAGAGCGCGCCATCGCGGCGAAACTGGCCGGCGAGACATAAGGCGGCCCCGGCCCGTAGCTCGTCGGGCGGAATAGCGATAGCCTATTCCGCCAAAGGCCTATTCCGCCAATTCAATTGCCCTTCGGTTAAGTGTCACCGTAATCGGATTTGCAAGTTCGCGTCGGGCTCGCATCACCTGTCGTGTGGGTGGCGGGTTACGCCTTCGGCTCCAACCCGCGCTGCAATGCAATGGTTCGCGGCCATTGGAAGCAAAGCGGCCTCTCACAGGCTGTCGGCGCAGGCGTGGTTGTGAATTCTCGCAAGGGCACCTGACCGGTCTTGTCGTCGCCGCACATTTGTCACGCAAAATCCAAGAGTCTGCGGTTGCTGGCCGCGCAAACGCCGTGCTGTCGCTGTCAGCTCTCGCCTCGATCAACTCGAGACGGGGAGGCACTGGCCGTGATAAAGTCACACACGATCGCAATGCAGATCGTCTACGTTTTGATTTTGATCGTCCCGGTCAGCTTGCAGGCGCAAAGCGATCCTGGGCCTCGCGTGGGAGCCGCTGCGGTCGGTAAGCCTTTGGACGGCTTGACGGGACCTCAGACCAGCTTGTTCAACGCCGGACTCGATGAGTTCAAGAACATTGACAAGGTCCCTGACGGCCTGGGGCCGAGAATGAACCTCGATAGCTGCGCCGGCTGTCACGCTCAGCCGACCGTCGGTGGTACAAGCCCTCCTAACCTCAATCCACAGTTCGATTTCTTCCAAAAGAATCTGCAAAAGACCAACCATCTGCCGCGCTTCATTACCGAGGGTGGCCCAGTTCGCGAAGCGAGGTTCAAGCTCAACGCGGACGGTAGGACCGCCGATGGCGGCGTCCATTCAATATTCACCATCACGGGACTTGCAGGCGCGGATGGCTGTATTCTGCGGCAACCCAACTTCGCCCGCGAGCTGCAGCGTGGGAACGTGATATTCCGAATTCCGACGCCCGTGTTCGGCGCGGGACTGATCGAGCAGATTCCCGACCAGGCTATTCTGGACAACCTTCCGAAGACGAGAGGTAATCCCTACGGAATCCGGGGCCGAGTGAACATCATCAATGCGGGTCACGCGCAGACAGCTCGCCAAAATCGAAACGGCAATGACGGCACCATCTCGCGGTTTGGCTGGAAGGCGCAAAACAAGTCTCTTCTGGTATTTGCCGGTGAGGCATACAATGTCGAGATGGGCATCTCAAATGAGCTGTTCCAGACAGAGCGAGAAGAGAATGCGAAGTGTCAATTCAAGCCGACGCCAAACGACACAACGAACCCCGACAAGAGCGGCCTGGATGTATTGAGTGATATCGAAAAATTTGCGTCATTCATGCGCTTTCTTGCGCCGCCGACGCCGTCGCAAGACACGCCGGGTGGATCCGCTTCCATTGCACACGGCAGCAAGCTTTTTGTCGACGTTGGCTGCGCCGTATGCCACACGCCAACCCTTCAAACTGGCACTTCGACTGTCGCAGCTCTCAGCGGAAAGGCGGCAAATCTGTACTCCGACCTTGCGCTTCACGACATGGGGGACGGACTCGCCGACGGGATTAGTCAAGGCCAGGCCACGTCGAGAGAGTTTCGGACCGCGCCCCTCTGGGGACTCGGGCAGCGCATCTTCTTCCTTCATGACGGCCGGACCAGTGATTTGAAGCGGGCAATCCAGCAACACCGGAGTCCAGGGTCCGAGGCCAATATGGTGGTGCGGAGATTTTTCAATCGGCTAAAGAAGGACGATCAGCAGGATCTTCTGAATTTCCTGCGATCGCTCTAGGAGCGGAGCCTCGACAGGTTGTTCTTTGGGCCGAGCTTTGCTGATTGGAGTTTGCGATTTTGTGCCGCGTGCAGGGACCCGGTACGCACGGAACAGCAAGCCCGGATGAGCGAAGCGACATGGTCCGCATTTCGCGGCGCTCATGCGGACTAACGTTCTGATAATCTGTCTCGATGCAGCACATTGACGTAATTTCCTAAGCCCCGCCAACGCCATTTGCCCGACGGGCTGTTTCTTGATTGCCCTGTCTCGCCCCCTTTGCAAAATATTCTTGTTTTGTTCTACCCAAAGCTGGGGCCACAGCGGGTGCTTCAAAATGCTTTCGTGGTTATGGGTCCCGGCCTTCGCCGGGACGACGCTCCTTGGGATGCTGCATCGCCCGGTCAAGCCGGGCGACGACATCGGAGTAAGTGTTTGAAAATTGAATCGGAAAACGGCGAGTTCGAGTTCGACCGCTAAAACCCAAAAAATTTCGCGCGCAGCGCGTCCTCGTATTTCGCCTTGGCTTCTTTCACCGTGCTGCGCATTTCGTCCTCTTCGAAATGCGCCCGCTCCCATTTGTCAACTTCGGCGACGGTGTGATTGACGGAAGCGAGCGCTTCCTCGTTTTTGATCGCGGAAATCCAGGCTTCCACGGCGGCCTTGTAGGTGGCCTGCAATTCGTCCAGATCCGGATGCTCGCTCATCTCAACCCCCGACAGGTGCATGACGTCGGAGCGGTTTATAGAGCGACCAAATGAACAAACGACGACAGCGCGTCCCAAGTTCGTCTTGGCATGAGGGCTATTTTTTCAAGAACGCGTCAGGCCTGGGTGGTCGCCATCTGGGCGCGGCGACGGCGCACGCCTATGGTGCGCATCGTGGCGTAGCCGATCAAGAACAGCACGGCCTTGCTGACGACGCCATAGATCGACATGGCCGCCGACCATGTGACCACGCTGAAGTTGAGGGCCACGATCAGGTTGAGGGCCGCGGAGAAGAACATCAGGCCGGCCCACACGTAGCCGAAGATGACGGCGATATCCGGCACCAGCTCGATGGCGATGGGCGGCAGATAGCGGTTCATCCAGCCGGGCTTCAGCATCACGATGCCGACAATGAGATAGATCGCGCTCGGCTTGATCATCACAAAGCGCGGATCGTTGGTGAGCAGGGCGACAGTGCCCGCGCCGAGCACCAGGAAGAGGCTCATCCACTGCATGGTGTCGATCGGCTTCTTGCGCGCGAACTGCCAGCCGATCTGGGCGACACCCAGCGCCATGCCGAGCGCGACCGACAGGGTGATGTCGTGGGTCAACAGAAAAAGCACAAGAAAAAACAACGTCGACGCCATGTCGAGAAGCAAGAGCTTTCCGGCTTCGAACAGGTTCTTCATGGGAGGCTCAACTCTGCCGCGCGAGCTTTTTGCTTTGACGCGTTTTCTTTACGCGAACCCGGACCCACCCCGCTATCCAAGTGCGGGGCAGGCTTTCGCCGGAAAACGCTCTGTCCCCTGTTACACCAGCCATCGCAGTTCGGCGAGAAGCTTGGTGCGCGTACTTCAGGACTGCCGAAAGCCCATGCGGAACGCGCCCCAGTGGCGGCCGCGCACGTAGATCGGCGAAGACAGGTCCTTCATCAGCACGAAGTTACCGCCGCCCATGTCGCGTCGGTAGGTCTGCAAGAGAAACGGCTTGGTGTTTGCCGCCACCTTCTTGACCGTGCGGTCGTTGAACAGGCGCCGGTTGCGGCAATTCGCGTTGTTCCAGACCGGGTCCTTGCCTTGCGGCAGCCGGTAGTTCGGGTTGTGGGTCGGAAGGTAGCCGCCCTTGGCCCAAGCCACGCAGAACACGATGCGCGGATCGAACTTCTGGATCGGGTCCTGGATCTCGGGGAGGATGCGATCGGTGAACTCGACATAGTCGGTCATGTATTGCTTGGGATCGGTACCCCGGATTTCGCGGCAGTTCTCGTCCATCAACTGATCGAGCCCGATCTCGCCGCGCGCGATTGCGTCCTCGAAGGCGGTCATAATCCGCTTGGCGGTGTCGACGACGACGCGGATCAGCGGGGTATCGGAGGTCTGCACGCCGCTGTCGGCGATCAGCGCGATCAGATCTTCCGACGTTCCGAGCAGCTTGGCGACCCTGTCGTCGGCGTGCCTTAGATCGGTCGAGGACAGATCGACGCCCTTGACGAGGTGGCTCAGCTCCTCGATCACCGTGTCGCAATGGCCGAGATTGGAGGTCGCGGCTCGCGCCACGGCGTCGATCTCCTGGCCGACCCTGGTAAAGCCGTCCTGGACGCGGGCGATGATGTCCTGAATCTGCGACGCGCCTTCGCCGGCGTTCTTGGCGCGCCCCGAGGCCTCGCCGCTTTCGCCGATCAGGTGGCCGACCTCGCCGTCGAGCCCGCGCACGGTATCGCCGATCTGATGCGTCGCCTGGCGCGTGGCTTCGGCGAGACTCTTCACTTCGCTGGCGACCACGGCAAAACCTCTCCCCGCCGCGCCCGCGCGGGCCGCCTCGATGGTCGCGTTCAGCGCCAACAGGTTGGTCTGTTTGGCGATCGCCTCGATCGAGCCGGAAACCTTCGCCACCTGCGACAGCGCGGAAGAGACCGCGCCGAGCCGGCTTTCGATACGGCCGACCGCCTCGATCAGCTCGGCGATGTGCTGCACCGCGGTTTCCACCGCCGTGCGCGATTGCGTGATCTCGCCGACCGCGGCCAATGTCGCCGACTGCACCGCCTTCGAGGCGCCGGCGATGTCGTGATTGGCGGTGACCATCGTCTGCGCGGTCTTCTGCAGATGCCCGAACCGCTCGGACTGGGTGGAGACACGATTTGCGACCTCCTGAACGTTTCCCGCCACGTCTGCAAGCTCAACCCCGAGGCCGCCGATCCGGCTCGACAGTTGGTCGACCAGACGCTCGGCGTCCGACGGGATGGCGGCGGCACTTTCCAACTTTGCAGGCTGCGCGATCGACATCGCTGCGTTCCTCTGATTAGACATCTCGATTACCGATTTATCATTTGCAAATGCGTACTTCGTTAGTTTGTTGTTTTGAGCATGGTCTTCTCGGAAAACCGGTTCCCACTTTTCCGGACCATGCTTCTCTAAAGTTTGTAGGCGGTTCTAAATCCGCCCCAGTGCCGTCCCTGCGCGCGGATCGGCACGTCGATCTCCCGCATCATCACCGTGTTGCCGCCTCCCATGTCGCGCGCGTAGCTCTGGACCAGATAGGCGCGCTGGTTGTGGCCGGCGGCCAGTCCTGCCGCATCGTTAAAGATGCGGCGGTTGCGGCTGTTGGCGGTGTTCCAGGCGACGTCGCTAAGACGTTGCGGATGCGAATAGATCTTGTTGTGCACCGGCAGGTAGCCGTTGCGATCCACTGCGGCGCAGAACGCCATGCGGGAATCCTTGGCGAGGAACGCTTCCTGGAACACCGGCAATGCGCAGTCCGCCCACTCGAGGAATTTGGTGCGGTACTGAACCGGATTGCTGCCTGGGATTTCGATGTAGTTCGTATCGAAGAGCTCGTCGATGGAGATCGCGCCGCTTGCGACCGCCTGCTCGAAGATTTTCGTCAGTGCGTCGCCGGCTTGCATGGCGCGGGTGACGAATTCGGTGTTCTCCTCGTGGATCGCCCACAACTTGTCTTCGACCTTCTCGGTGAGCTCCGCGTTCAAACCTTCGAACCGCGCTCTCGTGCCGGCCTTGCCATGATCGGTGAGGCGGATGCGGCAGGCGCCGACGCCCTCCAGCGTGGCCTTGAGACTTCGGTTCGGCGGCAGCCGTGCGGCCTCCGGGCCGGAGATCAGGATGCCGTCGAGCGAGATTTCATAGACCGGGGCGGCGATCGCCCCGTTCTGGGTCTCGAGCTCGATCTTGAGATGGCAGGGCAGCCGCTGGTCCTTCCGCCGTTCCTGATGGTCGCCCCGGTGCAGCAGCACGGCGCAGCGTGCTTTCAGTTTCTGGGCGAAGGTCGTGACCGCTTTGCCGGCGCTGGCGACGCTTTCGCCATGCGCCTCGGCCGCCTTGGTCGCGCTGTCGATTTCGGCGGCGCTGTCGCCGACCGAGGCGATGAAATGCGAGGCCGAAGCAGCGTTGTCGGAAATTTCGCTGGTTGTCCGGTTCTGCTCCGCCACCGCGCCATTGACGTGGTCGAACACCGGGCGGATCGCCTCGATCGCCTGCGAGATCCGGTGCACCGCATCCGCGGAGGCCGCGGCATCCTTTTGCAGCGCCGCGATCCTCTTGGTGATTTCCTTGGTCGCGCTCTGGGTCTGTACCGCGAGCGCCTTGACCTCGGTCGCGACCACAGCGAAGCCGCGCCCAGCCTCGCCCGCGCGCGCGGCCTCGATGGTGGAATTGAGCGCGAGCAGCGTGGTTTGCCGCGCGATCTGCGCGATCAGGTTGACGACGTTGCCGATCGCGGCGGAGGATTCGCTGAGACGGTCGACATTGGCGCGGGCTTCGCTCGCAGCCGTGCTGGCCAGGTCGGCGAGCTTGCCGGCATCGCGTACCTGCGCGCCAATGCCGACTGCCGATTGGGTGAACTTCTCGGCGGCATGCGCGAAGGTGGTCGCGGTGCCCTGTGCGGCGCTGGTGCGGCCGGTCAAGGCATCGGTGCGCTGGCGGATGTCGGCAAGCGTCGCGGCGGTGGCTTCGGCGCCGCCAGCGACCGAATTGGCGGCACGCTCGACTTGGCGGATCATGCCGCCGAGCTCGAGCTCCAGCAGTTCGAGGATCTGCTTCGCGGAATCCGCGTCCGCCGCAGCGGTTGTGGCAGCCTCGGACGCCGCCGCGGGCGCCGCAACCTCTGGCTCGACGGCAAGCGCAGCCGGCACTCGTTTTCGACGCAAACCGAACGCCATGCGCTCTCTCGGGGACAATTGTCAGTTGAGGATTTGATCCTTACACTTACGCGTGAACTCGTGGTTAAGAATTGCCTCATATCCCGGCGGGCGGCACTACCGGCCTACCGAAATCCGCGCCAAATCTTTGATTTTGCGCGTGGCGCGGCCTATAAGGCCGCCCTTCCAACCCGTATTCGCCCGGACGAATCCGTAACGAGAGACCGCATGGCCGGACATTCCCAGTTCAAGAACATCATGCACCGCAAGGGGCGGCAGGATGCCCAGAAGTCGAAACTGTTCGGCAAGCTGGCCCGGGAAATCACCGTCTCCGCCAAGCTTGGAACGCCGGATCCCACGATGAACCCGCGGCTGCGCGCGGCCGTGGTCGCGGCACGCCAGGAGAACATGCCCAAGGACAACATCGAGCGCGCCATCAAGAAGGCGCTTGGCGGCGAGGGCGATAACTACGACGAGATCCGCTATGAGGGTTATGGCCCCGGCGGGGTCGCGATCATCGTCGAGGCGCTGACCGACAACCGCAACCGCGCCGCATCCGATATCCGTTCTTACTTCACCAAGGCCGGCGGCAATCTCGGCGAAACCGGATCGGTCGCCTTCCTGTTCGATCGCACCGGCGTCATCGAATATGACGCGAGCGCGGCAAGCGACGACGCCATGCTGGATGCGGCGATCGAGGCCGGCGCGGACGACGTGATCTCGAGTGAGAGCGGCCACGAAATCTATGCCTCTGAGAATCTTCGCGAGGTGGCGAAGGCGCTGGAAGCAAAGTTCGGCGAACCACGCAAGGCCGCGCTGACCTGGAAGCCTCAGAACACGGTCGCGGTGGACGACGAGACCGGCGAGAAATTGTTGAAGCTGATGGATCTCTTGAACGAACACGACGACGTTCAGAACGTGTTCGCCAATTTCGAGATTTCGGATGCGCTGATGGCCAAGATGGGGGGGTAGTGGTTTTCTCCTCGTCATTGCCAGGCAACAGCGCGAAGCGCGTCTTTGCTCGGATGACCCGGCAACATCTCCTTCGCAAGATTCTTTCGAAGCGTGATGGATGCCCCGATCAAGTCCGGGCATGACGATCCGGGATCGGAGTTGCTTTCGCGGGGATGACGTTTGCGTTTGTGTTTCGTTCTCGGTGCTCCCGCGCTATCACTGCGGGATGAACCCGCAGCCGATTTGCTCGTCCCTCCGCATCCTCGGCATCGATCCCGGCCTGCGCCGGACCGGCTGGGGCGTGATCGAGATCGACGGCAACCGGCTGATCTTTGTCGGTTGCGGCTCGGTGGAACCGAAGGACTGCCTGCCACTGGCGAGCCGGCTGCTCGCGATCCATGAGGGGCTTACCGCGGTGCTCGGCGACTTTCGCCCACAGGAAGCCGCGGTCGAACAGACTTTTGTCAACAAGGACGGTGTCGCCACGCTGAAACTGGGGCAGGCGCGCGGGGTCGCCATGCTGGCGCCGGCGATGTTCGGTATCCCGGTTTCGGAATACGCTCCGAACCAGGTGAAGAAGACCGTGGTCGGCGCAGGCCACGCCGACAAGAACCAGGTCCTCGTGATGCTGAAGATCCTGTTGCCGAAGGCTGAGCCGAAATCACCCGACGCGGCCGATGCGCTGGCGATCGCGATTACGCATGCGCATCACCGCCAAAGCGCCACGCTGCGGCTGAGGGTGGTCGGGATATGATCGGCAAGCTCAAGGGCCTGATCGACTCCTACGGCGAGGATTTCGTCATCCTCGACGTCGGCGGTGTCGGCTATCAGGTGCATTGCTCGGGCCGCACGCTGCAGACGCTGCCCTCGCCGGGCGAAGCCGCCGTGCTCTCGATCGAGACCTATGTGCGCGAGGACCAGATAAAACTGTTTGGCTTCAGGAGCGATGTCGAACGCGAATGGTTTCGCCTGCTGCAGACCGTGCAGGGCGTCGGCGCCAAGGTGGCGCTTGCCGTGCTCGGGACCTTGCCGCCGACGGAATTGGCGACCGCGATCGCGCTGCGCGACAAGGCAGCGGTGACGCGCACGCCGGGCGTAGGCCCGAAAGTCGCCGAGCGCATTGTCACCGAATTGAAGGACAAGGCGCCAGCCTTCGCCAATGTCGATCCGGCGCTGGTGCACCTCTCCGGCGCGCTCGACGACCACCGCGCGCCGCGCCCGGTGAGCGATGCTATCTCGGCGCTCGTCAATCTCGGCTATGGCCAGCCGCAGGCGGCCGCCGCGATCGCGTCCGCCTCGCGCAGCGCCGGCGAGAACGCCGAGACGGCGCAACTCATTCGGTTGGGGCTGAAGGAATTGGCGAAGTGAATCCGCCCTCCCGCATCGTCACGCCGGAACGCCGTACCGAGGATGCGCCTGACACCGCGCTGCGTCCGCAAGTCCTGTCGGAATTCGTGGGCCAGGCACAGGCGCGCGCCAACCTCGCGATCTTCATCGAGGCCGCGCGCAAGCGCGGCGAGGCGCTCGACCATGTGCTGTTCGTCGGGCCCCCCGGCCTCGGCAAGACCACGCTGGCGCAGATCGTCGCGCGCGAGCTCGGCGTCGGCTTTCGCGCCACGTCGGGGCCGGTGATCGCGAAGGCCGGCGATCTCGCCGCGCTCCTGACCAATCTCGAAGAGCGCGACGTGCTCTTCATCGATGAAATCCATCGCCTAAGTCCGGCGGTCGAAGAGGTGCTCTATCCCGCGATGGAGGATTTCCAGCTCGATCTCATCATCGGCGAGGGGCCGGCGGCGCGCTCGGTCAAGATCGAGCTTGCCAAATTCACTTTGGTCGGCGCTACCACGCGTGCGGGACTTCTGACCAATCCGTTGCGCGACCGCTTCGGTATCCCGGTGCGTTTGAATTTCTACACCGAGGAAGAATTGGAAAAGATCGTCACCCGCGGCGCCCGCGTGCTCAAGATCGGCATGACGGCGGACGGCGCCAACGAGATCGCCCGCCGCGCCCGCGGCACGCCGCGCATTGCCGGACGCCTGTTGCGGCGGGTGCGCGATTTTGCTTCGGCCGCGGACGCCGCATCCATCGACCGCGCGATCGCCGACCATGCGCTGAGCGCGCTCGAAGTCGACGCCATCGGCCTCGATGCTATGGACCGCCGTTATCTTTCGACCATTGCAATGAATTATGGCGGTGGTCCGGTTGGCGTGGAGACGCTGGCCGCAGCGCTGTCGGAGCCGCGCGATGCGATCGAGGACATCATCGAGCCGTTCCTGATCCAGTGCGGCTATTTGCAGCGCACTCCGCGCGGACGTCTGTTGACCTCGCACGCCTTCCGCCATCTCGGCCTCGCGGAGCCCGCGCGCGATCCGGCGCAGTTCGGCCTGTTCGGTGGTGGGAGCGAGGACGAGTAATGGATAACGGTACCATCAAAATTGTCGCGGCGCTGATATGCGATGACGCCGGCCGGGTGCTGCTGGTCCGCAAACGTGGAACGACTGCATTCATGCAGCCAGGCGGCAAGCGCGATCCCGGCGAAGACGACACCGCAGCCCTCTCGCGTGAGATCGCGGAGGAACTCGGTTGCAGGGTGATCCGTGCCTCGATCCGGCCGCTCGGCGAATTCGACGCCATCGCTGCGAATGAACCCGGCTGGCGGGTGCAGGCTAGCCTATATGGAATTGATGTGATCGGTGAAATCGCGCCGAGCCGCGAGATCGACGAGACGATCTGGATTGATCCGGTGGCGCCTCCGGATATTCCTCTGGCGCCGCTGACACGCGAGCATGTGTTGCCGCTGGCCTCCATGAAAAGGGTCGCGGGAAATGCCCGATGAGATGAGGCCTATCTGCTGACGATCTGCACAAACGCATCCGAAATCCGCTGCAATGTCCGAACAGAAAGCGGCATCACGCGGGGCCTCACACCATGTTCACACGCCGTCGTTTTCTTCGCTTTCTCGCCGGATTTGGCGCCGTCGGATTCTCGACCGCGGCCTATGGCTTCGGCGAGCCCGTGCTGCGGCTTCGGGTCGCGCGCTATCATGTTCCGCTGCCGCAATGGCCCGGCGATCATCAGCTCACCATCGCCGCCATCGCCGATCTGCACGCCTGCGATCCCTGGATGTCGCTCAAGCACATTGAGGCGATCGTCGAACGCACCAACGCACTTGGCGCGGACGTCATCGTCATGCTCGGCGACTATGTGACCGGGCATCGACATGTAACGCGGCACATTCCGGCGGCCGAATGGGCACCGGCGCTGGCTGGATTGAAGGCGCCGCTCGGCGTGCACGCGATCCTCGGCAATCACGATTATTGGGACGACGGGACGGTACAGCGCGAAGGGCGGGGACCGACGGTCGCCCGGCGCGCGCTCGAGGCGGTGGGCATTCCGGTTTACGAGAATGATGCCGTGCGCCTCACCAAAGACCTCCGGCCGTTCTGGCTTGCCGGGCTCGGCGACCAACTTGCTTACGTTCCAGCTAAGCGCTTCCGGCCGGTCCCGCGCATCGGGATCGACGATCTCGCCGCGACGCTTGCAAAAGTCACCGACGACGCGCCGGTCATTCTGCTGGCGCACGAGCCCGAAATTGCGATGCGCGCGCCTGCGCGCGTCGCGCTACAGCTTTCAGGACATACCCACGGCGGTCAGGTGAGACTGTTCGGGTGGTCGCCGGTGGCGCCGTCGCGATACGGCAACCGGCTGGCTTATGGCCATATGCGGGTCAACTGCGACGTCATCGTCTCGGGCGGGTTGGGCTGCAGCATCATGCCGTTCCGTCTCGGCGTTCCGCCGGAGATCGTGCTGGTGACGCTCGGCGGGTCTGGGACGGCCGTATCGTAATCGGGTTGCTGCAATGCTGCGCTTGCGCGGCCCGGCGATTTTGCGCAAAACGATCTGCTTTCCCGCAAGCGATCGAGGCGCGCACGTGACGTTACCCCATATCGACGGCGAGATCCGCGGCGGCCGCCACCACATGCAGGTGCGCGTTTATTACGAGGACACTGATTTTAGCGGTATCGTCTATCACGCCAATTATCTGCGCTTCATGGAGCGCGGGCGCACCAATCACCTGCGGCTGATGGGCGCCGAACAGCATGCGCTGTTCGAGCAGGCGCAATCGGAAATGCCGGGCTTTGCCTTTGTGGTGCGCTCGATGCAGATCGACTTTCTCAAGCCCGCGCGGATGGACGACGTGCTGGACGTCGTGACCTGGCCGGTCGCGGTGAAGGGCGCTTCCATCACGCTGGCGCAGGAAGTGCGGCGCGGGCACGACATGCTGGTCAAGGCCGAGGTGCGGGTGGCCTTCATCAGCGAGGGCCGGGCGCAGCCGATCCCAAAATCGCTGCGGCTGCTGTTGAAGGCGGATGTGATTTAGCTATCGGCCGATAGGCAACAGGCCATCGACATATCAAAATGCGGTAATAGATTTGGCGCTTCACCAACATCCGAGGCCCGCATGTCGCGTCCACCATTCCCGCCGTTCACTAGGGAGACCGCCGCCCAGAAAGCCCGCATGGCGGAAGATGCCTGGAATTCGCGCGATCCCGAACGTGTCGCGCTCGCCTATACCGAGGATAGCCGCTGGCGTAACCGCTCGGAATTTTTTCAAGGCCGCCCGGCGATCGTGGCCTTCCTCACCCGCAAATGGGCGAAGGAACTGGATTATCGGCTGATCAAGGATCTCTGGGCGTTCGACGGCAATCACATCGCCGTGCGCTTTCAATATGAGTGGCATGACGAAGCTGGGCAGTGGCATCGATCCTACGGCAACGAGCAATGGGAGTTCGACGAGCACGGCCTGATGCGGCGTCGCGAAGCCAGCATCAACGACGTCGCGATTGCGGAGAAGGACCGCCGCTTTCACTGGCCGGCGCCGGGCCCGCGGCCGGCGGATGTGCCGGGATTGGGTGAGAGTCCGTTTTGATCAAACCTGTCGTCCCGGCCCCCGGTGCGCAATTGCGCACTGGGCCGGGACGACTCGGGGTGAGGGCTACGCCGCCGCCTTGTGGCGCGCGAGTTCAGCCTTGTAGAACTCGAACTCTTCCGCGATCGCTTTGGCGATGCTCGGGCGCGTCCGCAGCCGCTCGTAATAGGCCTTTACGACAGGCCATTTCGCAAGCTCGATCGGCGGCGTCGCCATGGTCCAGTTGATGACCGTGACCAGATAGGCGTCGGCGACGCTGAAATGATCGAGCAAATACTCGCGGCCCTTGAGATAGTTTTCGAGATAGTCGAGCCGCGACAGGTTCCTCTCGAGCACATAGCTCTTCACCTCCGGCGCCGCCCTCTTGTCGAGCACCGGCACGAACAACCCCTTGTGCAGTTCGGTGCCGATGAAGCAGAGCCACTGGTGCAGCCGGCTGCGCTCCATGCCGGGGCCGCTGCCGATACTGGCCTGCGGAAAACGGTCCGCAATATATTGCAGGATTGCCGCGTTCTCGGTGAGCACGAGCCCGTCGTCGGTGCGCAAGGTCGGCACCAGCCCGAGCGGGTTCACTTTGCGGAAATCGGAGCCGTCGTTCTGCACCACTTTGGTCCTGGGATCGACCTCGAGATAGTTGGCATCGGCGCCGACCTCATACAGCGCGATCCGTGTCGCCATCGAGCAGGCGAGCGGAGAGAAATAAAGATCCATGGGTGCCTCCTTGGCGGTTTTGGCCCGGGCCCGTCGAACCCGGGTTGATTTTTATACTGTTTCGGATAATATAAGTCCCGTCAAGGAATTTTTTGCGAAATGGTACAAAAAAGCAAAAAGCCCGTGCGGTCCGTCAAAAGCGATGCGCCGGTCGAACCGAAACGCCGCGGCCGGCCGCGCGCCTATGAGCCGCAGATCGCGATCGGCAAGGCGCTCGAGCTGTTTCGCAAGGGCGGCTTTGCCGCGACCTCGCTCGACGATCTGAGCGCCGCAACCGGCATGAACCGGCCGAGCCTTTACGGCGCGTTCGGCGACAAGCGCGAGCTCTACATCAAGAGCTACCAGCGCTACCGCGACGACGCGCGCGCGGCGATGATCGATATTTTCCGCGAGGAATTGCCGATCCGCAAACGGCTGGAGCGCATCTATGCCGTGGCGCTCGGCATCTATCTCGCCGGCGAGACCCCGCGCGGCTGCTTTACGGTGATGACGGCGGCCTCCGAAGCCGTGGCCGATCCGCAAATTCGCGACATGGTGCTGGAAGGATTTTCCGAACTCGACAAGGCCTTCGCGAACTGTTTCCGCCTTGGGAGGGAGAAGGGTGAACTGCCGGGGTCATCCGATCCGGAGGTGCTGGCGCAGCTCGCATCCGCCACCATCCACACCATTGCGATCCGCGCGCGCGCCGGCGTGCCGCGCAAGGAATTGGAAGCGATCGTCAAGGGCGCGATCGACGTGATGATGGGGGCTGCGGGCTAATACCCCCGCTTGCGGTCGACCACGTTTTCCAACGCAAGACCATCCTCGAAACGCCCGATCTGCCGGGCCACATATTTCGAGATCTGGTCAGGATCGGTGTCGGCCGCGTTGTGCGGCGTCAGCACGATTTTGGGATGGGTCCAGAACGGGCTGTCGGATGGCAACGGCTCCTGCGAAAAGACATCGAGCGAAGCGGCGCCCAAGGTGCCGTCGTCGAGACAGGCCAGAATGTCGGCTTCGTTCTGCAAGGCCCCGCGGCCGGCATTGATCACGACCGGTGCGCCCATCGGACTTCGGCGGTTGAGTTTGGAAAACGCCGCGCGGTTAAGGATGTGCCGGGTATCCTCCGTCAGCGGCAGCAGGCAGACCAGGATATCGGTGCGCTGCAGGAAGGCGTCGAATTCCGCGCTGCCGCTGAAGCACTCGACGCCGTCGATCGCTTTTTTACCGCGGCTCCAGCCGGCGATGCGAAAGCCGATGCGCTTGAGCACCTCGGCCGCGTTCGCCCCGAGCGTGCCGAGCCCCATGATGCCGACCCAAATCGCGTTCGCCGGCCATTGGGATTTCGGCGCCCAGCGCTTCTCGCGCTGGGAGGCGCGCAAGTAAAGTTCCTGCCGATGATGCATCAAGACGTGAAGCACGACATATTCGGTCATGCGGCCGGTCAGATCGTCGACCGCCACCCGCACCAGCGGCACGTCGGGCAAGGATTTGTCGGCCATCAGCGCGTCGACCCCGGCGCCGAGGTTGAAGATCACCCGCAAGTTCGGAAAGGCCGCAAGCTCGCCCGGAACCGGCTTCCAGACCGCGGCATAGTGGACCTCCGCGGGATCGAAACTTGCCTGCGGCGGCTGCAGAACGCGGCGGTCCCGGCAGACCTCGTCGAACCGCGCCTTCCAGCGTTCCGGCGACCAATTGTCGGTCCCGCCATGGATCAGGAGCGCCAGCGCGCCTTTATTCATTGGAATTGCCCCAATCTCGTTTCCGGGAGACCATAGCGGTCTAACTTTCCCGCAAAATACTTCACGTTCCCTGTCGGCTCCGGGCATACTCGTTCGTCTTCCAGTGAAATCGGGACCCATCACATGCTCTATGCCATCCTTTGCTATCATGACGAGGATTTTGTCGCTTCCTGGAGCAAGGAGCAGGACGCTGCCGTCATGAAGAAACTCGCGGTGGTACAGGAAAAGCTCGCCAAGCAGGGCCGGCTCGGCCCGGTGGCGCGGCTATTGCCGACAACGGCGGCAACCACCCTGCGCAAGGACGATCCGCCCCTGGTGCTCGACGGCCCCTATGCCGAGACCAAGGAGCAGTTGCTCGGCTTTTATCTCGTCAACTGCAAGAATCTCGATGAAGCGCTCGATGTCGCGCGCGATCTCGGCGCCGCCAACCCCGGCGGCGCCTATGAGATCCGCCCGGTCGGTATGTTCGCGCCCGGAGAAGCACCGAAGTGACCGAGACCGATGCCGCCTGGATCGATGCCGCGCTGACCTCGGCGCGTCCCCAGGCGGTTGGCGCCTTATTGCGCTATTTCCGCGACCTCGACACCGCGGAGGAAGCCTTTCAGAACGCGAGCCTGCGCGCGCTGAAAAGCTGGCGGCAAAATGGACCGCCGCGCGATCCGGCGGCCTGGCTGATCATGGTCGGACGCAACGCCGCGATCGACGAGGTCAGGCGCAACCGCAAGCAGCAGCCGCTGCCGGAGGACGACCAGGCGATCTCCGACCTCGGCGACGCCGAGGACGCGCTCGCCGAGCGGCTCGACGGCTCGCACTATCGCGACGACATCCTGCGGCTGTTGTTCATCTGCTGCCATCCCGACCTGCCGCCGACGCAGCAGATCGCGCTGGCGCTGCGCATCGTCTCAGGCCTAACCGTCAAGCAGATCGCGCGCGCCTTCCTGGTCAGCGAGGCCGCGATGGAGCAGCGCATCACCCGGGCGAAAGCCCGCGTCGCGGACGCCGACGTGCCGTTTGAGACACCCGGCGCCGTCGAGCGCAGCGAGCGGCTCGCGGCGGTCGCCGCGATGATCTACCTGATTTTCAACGAGGGTTATTCGGCGAGCGGCGATACCGCCGAGATCCGCGCCCCTTTGTGCGAAGAAGCGATCCGGCTGGTGCGGCTGTTGCTGCGGCTGTTTCCGGGCGAGCCCGAGATCATGGGCCTGACCGCCCTGTTGCTGCTGCAGCATGCACGCGCGGCCGCGCGCTTCGATGCCGATGGCGCGCTGATCCTGCTCGACGATCAGGACCGCTCGCTGTGGAATCAGAAGCTGATCGCGGAGGGGCTGGCGCTGATCGACAAGGCGATGCGCCATCGCGCCAGCGGCCCCTACCAGATCCAGGCGGCGGTCGCGGCACTCCATGCCCGCGCCGAAAAGCCGGAAGACACCGACTGGAAGCAGATCGACCTGCTCTATGGCGCGCTCGAGCTGATGCAGCCCTCGCCGGTGGTCACGCTCAACCGCGCGGTCGCGGTGTCCAAGGTGCGCGGGCCGCAAGCCGCACTCGACATGATCGAGCCGTTGGCGCCGCGGCTGTCGAATTATTTCCATTTCTTCGGTGTGCGTGGCGCGTTCCTGATGCAGCTTGGCCGCAACGATGAGGCCCGCGTCGCCTTCGACCGCGCCATCGCGCTTGCCAACACCTCGGCGGAAGCCGCCCACATTCGCATGCATCTCGACCGCCTGATGCGCGACAGCGGCAAGCAGACGCGGAAGTAGCCTCGATTGTGTCCCGGGCGCCGCGCAGCGTGTAGCGCTGCTCCGCAGAGCCGCGGGACCCCAACCTTTCTTGATGCAGGGCGTGGACCCGCAGATCAGCAGCGCACCACGCGGCGCGGCTCGCGCTCCATCCTGGGAACGCTGGTGGCGCTTCGGTGCGGCAAAAATTTTCACCTCCCCTGTCGGATCGCGCTGAGCCCGTTCGTCTATTGGTCAAAGCATCACGAACTCACGGAGCAGGCCATGCCGACGAACGGGAAGGAGCAATCGAGCGCAGCGCTGGCGCAACTCGTGGGGGGCATTACCCTCACATGCGGGGCTTTTTGCGCGATCCCGCCGACTTCGATCGTCGGTGCGATCCTGTGGATCGCTTACCTCGGCGACATGTTGGCGTCGCACATCGGAAGTCTGCTGTTGACCCCCATCGTGGTCGGATGTTGTCTCGGGCTCACGGTGTTGGGCGGGCTCTGGTTGCAGGATCGAAAGTTGCGCGCTTCAATGCCGCTGCGGCGTTGAACCGGGTTGATGAATACCGAGTTGATGAATAATGGAGCCCTCCATGCTTGAAGTCATTGCCATCGTTGCGGTCGTGCTGGCGATCGTTATTGCGGTCATCCTGATCCTGGCCGCCACCAAGCCGGATGTTTTCCGCCTCCGGCGCGCGGCGGCGATGCAGGCGCAGCCGGAAAAGATTTTTTCCCTGATCAACGATTTTCACCAGTGGGGAACCTGGTCGCCCTGGGAGCACCGCGATGCCGCGATGAAGCGGACGTTCAGCGGAACCGAGAGCGGCAAGGGCGCGGTCTATGCCTGGGACGGCAACAAGAATGTCGGCGCCGGCCGCATGGAAATCCTCGACGCTGTTCTGCCCTCGAAGATCGTGATCAAGCTCGACTTCATCAAACCGTTCGAGGGACACAATACCGCCGAGTTCACAATGCTGCCGAGGGGCGCTGCAACAGAGGTCACCTGGACGATGTACGGTGCCACGCCGTTCATCGGCAAGGTGATGCACGTGTTCATCAACCTGGACAGGATGATCGGCAAGGATTTTGAGCTCGGTCTCGCCAACCTGAAAAAGGCTGTCGAGCAATGATTGAAGTTCAAATCGCCGGTTCGCCGGCACAACCAAGGAGCAGACGATGCTTTGTCCCTACGTGTTCTACGACGGCAACTGCGAAGCGGCGTTCAAGTTCTATGAAAAGGTGCTGGGCGCCAAGATCGAGATGTTGCTGAGGAATGAGGAAGCGCCGCCCGAAATGCCGTCGCCGCCCGAGCGCAAGAAGATGATCATGCACGGGCGAGTTTCGATCGATGGCCAGATACTCATGGGGTCCGACGCGCCGCCCGACCATTTCAACAAGCCGCAAGGGTTCTCAGTCTCGTTGACCGTCAGCGATCCGGCCGCGGCTGAGCGCAAGTTCAAGGCGCTCCTCGAAGGCGGCAGCGTCAACATGCCCTTCGGCAAGACCTTCTTCTCCAGGGGGTTTGGCATGGGCACCGACCAGTTCGGGATTCCCTGGATGGTCTACTGCCCACCGGAAGGTCACTGAGCGGGTAAGAGCGGACGCCGCGGCGGCTCGTTATCGGCACGACCGGTACATCGCCGCGAGCTCGCGCCCGCGCAACAACAACAACCGCGACGTCAATCCGCCGCGGCGGCTGATCCAGTTGCGTATCGGCGCGGGATAGGCCTCGAGCACGAGCTCGGAGGCTTCCGGCTCGGCATAGGTCCGGCCGCGCCGATCGATCGAGCGCGCCGCGTGGAACCCAAGGACCGCGCGGCGTGTCACGCAGATGCGCTCGTTCGGCACGATGCTCAGGACCAGCGTGCAGGCCGACAGGCACGGCCCGTCGATCACCACGCGTTCGCCGGAAGCGCGCACTTCTTCGAACAGGTCGAGAAAGTCGCCGACCTTTCCGCCGGGACTGGAGAGGATGCGAACCTCGGCGCGCGCCAACAGCGACGCGATGGCCCACAGTGCGACCGCGAGGAAGAGGGTCAGGATGATCCGTGTGACGCTCAACCTGGTTTCACCCGTTTCGGCGCGCGCCGCGCAGCGTCGGCAATCCGATGCCGGCGGCATCAAAACCGCCATCGACCGCCAGGATCTGTCCGGTGATGTAGCTCGATCGGTCAGAGCTCAAGAACAGGATGGCCTCCGCCAGTTCCTCCTCAAGGCCGTAGCGGTTGAGCGGGATGGCGTCGTGATAGTCGGCACGGATTTCAGGCGTATGTACGGCCTTGGCCATCGCAGTATCGACCGGGCCGGGCGCGACGCCGTTGACGCGGATGCCGAGAGAGGCGAGTTCCACCGCGAGCTGCTTGGTGAGATGGGCGAGCCCGGCCTTGCTGGTGCCGTAAGCGGAGCGCAGCGTGGAGGCGCGCACCGCCGAGATCGAGGTGATGTTGACGACCGCGCCGCCGCCATGTTCGCGCATCAAGGGTGCTGCGGCCTTGGTGCAAAGAAAAGGTCCGGTGAGATTGACGGCGAGCACCCGGTCCCAGTCCTGATCGGAGGTTTCCAGAAGCGGCGCGAACACCGCTGTGCCCGCATTGTTGATCAGCGCATCGAGCCGGCCGAAGCGCCGGCCGACTTCGTCGATCGCGGCCCGCACGGCAGCGGCGTCGGAGACATCGCAATGGAGCGCCATCGTATGATCCGGACTGGCGATCGCCGCAACCGCGTCATCCAGCAGTTCGCGTTCGATATCGAGCAGCGCCACGCCCCAGCCCTCGGCCAGGAACCGTTTTGCGGTCGCAAGCCCGATGCCGCGCGCTGCACCCGTGACCAGCGCGACTTTTTGCGGAAAGAGGGCCATATTCCGTCATCCTTCGCGACTTACCGGGTTCCGCGAGACTGCGCGGAACCCGCGCTCAGGATGACGGAAAGCGCCTCTTGGTCAAGCCGCCGCCCTGTTCTTGATGGCGCCGACGATCGCGGTAAGAACGGCGCCGGCAACGCCACCACCGGCCACCTGGCCGATGATGCTGCCGATATCCGGCGTCGAGGCACTATTGGCAAGCAGCGGAATCAGCATACCGAGGATTTGTCCCCCGACGCCGCCGCCGACAGCCCCCGCGATGGTGTTTCCAAGAGTCCCAAGATCGATATTCTTGGCCGCGCCGGCGGCGACATTGCCGCCCACGGCACCGCTGATGATCTGGATGATCAGATTGATGAGTAATCCCGACATGACGCATTGCTCCCGGGGTCCGGGGTTCAACTTCAGGGATAGTTGCGCGGCGCCGGACTATCGCCGGGCGATTGAGCCTAGGCCTCTGGTGCCGCAAGGTCACGCTGCGCGCGCGAAGTTTTGATCGAATGCGCACCGTTCATCTTCGCGGCTGCAACCTGACGATGAAAGCGATGAAAGGAAGAATTCGATGAAAGCCGTTACCCATCAGGACGATGCGTGGGAAGCCTGGCGGCCCGGCGTGAAGACGCGCATGCTGGTCTCGGCCGTCAATGGTTCGGCGCAATTATGCGTTTTCGAACAGCAGGTCATGCCGGGCGTCGGCGCGCCGACCCATCGGCATCAGGTCGAAGAAGTCCTGACCGTGCGCGAGGGCGAAGCGGAGATGTGGATCGAGGACGAGCGCGTCACGGTAAGGTCCGGGCAATCGCTGATCGTGCCCCCGGGGCGTATGCACGGTTTCCGCAACAGCGGGGAGGGGATACTGCATATCCATGCGGTCTTGGCCGCGCCGGTTTTTGAATCGCTTCCGGAAGGCACCTCCGAACCGGTGCGTCGGTGGCAGGTACGGTAACTCGATCCGAAAAAAAGCTATTCAGACGTGTCAGTCGAGCGCGGTCTCATTCGTCGTCCCCTTGATATGCGATCGTCCTTCGGAGGGAATAAAAAATGCAGAAACTAAGCAGCGCGAGCGGGCTGTCGACCACGCGGCTGCGCCGCATGCACGACACCATGGCCGGCTATGTCGAGCGCGGCAGCCTGCCGGGCCTGGTGGCGCTGGTGAGCCGCCGTGGCGAGATCCACCTCGAGGCGATCGGAAAGATCGCGATCGACGGCGCGCCGATGCAGCGCGACAGCATTTTTCGTGTCGCCTCGATGACCAAGCCGATCTCCGCCGTCGCGGCGATGATCCTGGTCGAGCAATGCAGATTGCGGCTCGACGATCCCGTCGACGAATTGCTGCCGGAACTCGCCAATCGAAGGGTGCTGCGGACGATCGAATCCGAAATCGACGACACCGTGCCCGCAAAACGTGCGATCACGCTACGAGATCTGCTCACCTTCCGCCTCGGCTATGGGATGATCCCGATCTTTCCCGACCGCTATCCGATCCAGAAGGCGATCACGGCGGTGGGCCTCGCGCCGGGACCGGTCTTTCCGTCGCATCCGCCGGATGAATTGATGCGTCGCTATGGTAGCCTGCCGTTGGTGCATCAGCCCGGCGAGCGCTGGCTCTATAACGCGGGATCGGACATGCTCGGCGTGTTGATCGCGCGCGCCGCCGGCACCACGCTCGGCAATTTCCTGCACGAACGCGTCTTCGAGCCGCTCGGCATGAACGACACCGCCTTCAGCGTGCCACAAGCGAAGGTGAAGCGGTTCGTCGCCGCCTACATCCGCGATCGGCAGACGCAGCAGCTGAAGGTGTTCGACGATCCCGTCACCGGCAAATTCTCGAGCCCGCCGGTGTTCGAAAATGCCGGCGCCGGGCTGGTCTCGACCGCCGATGATTTCAACGCCTTCGCGCAGATGATGCTGAACGGTGGCCGCCTCGGCAAAGAACGTATCCTGTCGCGGCCGTCGGTCGAACTGATGACGACGGACCAGCTCTCGCCCGAGCAGAAAGCAGGTTCGGAGCTGTTCTTCAACGACGTCAGAGGATGGGGTTTTGGTCTCTCGGTGTTCTCCCGGCGCGATCATCTCTACAACGTGCCCGGCAGGTATGGCTGGGAGGGCGGCTACGGCACCTCCTGGTATTCCGACCCCAAGGAGGAACTCACCGGGATCCTCTTGACCCAGCGGCTGATGGATTCGCCGCAGCCACCGGCGGTGATGGCGGATTTCTGGACCTCGGCCTATCAGGCGATCGACGACTGAGAATTGCAACGAAGCGCGACGCGCCCGCCCGCAACTACCTGCAAAAATAATTTCCCAAGATAATGTCGGTGCCACAAAAGGCCGTTCGTCTTTTGATGAGCGGCGGCATTTCGCCCGCAAGACTTCAATCGGAGAATGACGATGCGATTCATGGTGATTGTGAAGGCCAGCAAGGATAGCGAAGCCGGCGTGATGCCGAGCACTGAATTGCTGACCGCAATGGGCAAGTTCAACGAGGACATGGTCAAGGCCGGCGTGATGCAGGCAGGCGAGGGCTTGCATCCGAGCTCACGCGGCGCGCGCGTCAAATATTCCAGCGGGCAAAGCACCGCGAGCCGCGGGCCCTTCGACCCCACGAACCAGCTTGTCGCCGGCTTCTGGCTGATCGAGACCAAGTCGCTGGATGAAGCGATCGACTGGATGAAGCGCGCACCGTTCGACGGCGGCGCCGAGATCGAAATCCGGCAGGTTTTTTCGCCGGAGGATTTCGGCGAGGCGCTGACCCCCGAACTGCGCGAGAACGAGGTGCGGCTGCGCGCCAGTGCTGCGAAAAAGTAACCATCGTCAATCACGGGCAGACAGGAACGACAACGATGCGATTCATGATGCTGATGATCCCAAGCGGCTACGAGACGGCGGCGCCGGGAACCATGCCGCCGGCCGAGGCGGTAGCTGCGATGATGAAATACAATGAGGCGCTGAAGGAGGCCGGCGTCCTGATCACGCTCGACGGGTTGCACCCGCCGTCGATGGGCGCGCGGGTCTCGTTCGCCGGCGGCAAGCCGGTCGTCACCGACGGCCCCTTCACCGAGGCCAAGGAGGTAATCGGCGGCTACTGGATGATCGAGGTTGCTTCGCGGGACGAGGCGATCGCTTGGGCCAAGAAATGCCCCGCCTCCAACAACGAGGTGATCGAGATTCGCCAGGTCCAGGAAATGGCGGATTTTCCCGCAGACGTTCAGGAAGCAGCTAGCGGATTTGCCGAGCTGCAGAGTAAATCCACCTCGCGTTAATCTTCCCGAACGTTCGCTTCGTCGTGCGATGCTAGTGACCTTTGCGCCCAGCTCATGTAAAAGCCCTTCACATGAGCTGGCGCAAGGAAGAGCGCCGCGCCGAGCGCGGCTATCACCACGGAAATCTGAAAGAGGCGCTGCTGCAGGCGGCGCTCAATCTGATCGCACAAAAGGGCGCGGCCGGCTTTACCTTCGCCGACGCCGCGCGCATGGCAGGTGTCAGCCCCGCCGCGCCTTATCGCCATTTCCGCGACCGCGACGAATTGCTTTCCTCGATCGCCCAGCGCGGCTTCGAGCAGTTCGAGGCGATCCTGACCAGCGCCTGGGATGACGGACGTCCCGACACCGTCACGGCGTTCGAGCGCGTCGGCAAGGCCTATCTCGCGTTCGCTCGCAACGAGCCGGCGTTTTATTCGGCGATGTTCGAATCGGGCCTGCCGGTCGATGCCGATCCAACGCTGATGGCCGCAAGCGAACGCGCTTTCGGCATCATCCGCGCCGCCGCCGAGCGTCTCGCGGCACTGGCGCCGCCCGGCATGCCGCGCCCGCCGGCGCTGATGATGGCGCTGCACATCTGGGCGATGTCGCATGGCGTGGCCTCGCTGTTCGCGCGCGGCGACGCGGCGCGCCGCAAGCTGCCGATGTCGCCGGAGGAGCTTCTGGAAGCGGAAGTGCTGATCTATCTGCGCGGGCTCGGCTTCCCGACCGACCGCAAGGCGGAGGCGAGCTCACCGGTAGATGAAAAACCGCCTGGTCCTTGGGGCAAGCCGAAATAAAATTCCAAAAATAATTTAGCGGGTGCTCCCCGGGCCCGGCTTGACAAACATCCGGGATGGGCTAGGTATGTAAATGTTATTTACATTCACAACGGCGTGATGCCGTCATGGAGAGGGAAATGGCCTACACCGCAGATGTCAATCGATGGCGCGGACCCGTGGAAGAGCCCCCCTATCGCCCGCATATGCTCGATAGCCCCTGGCATCCCGGCTGGATCGCCGTGACCATCTTGGGCTTCCTCATCTGGTGGCCGATCGGACTTGCCCTTCTCTTTTTCACACTCGGGAGCAGAAAAATGTCGTGCTGGAGTCACCAGGATCGCTGGCAGAACAAGATGGAGCGGATGCAGTCGAAGATGGAGCGGATGCGCAACCACGTGGAGCGGCGTGGTTTCGGCTTCGGCGGCTTCGGCCCGTCTTCGAGCGGCAACCGCGCCTTCGACGAATACCGCATGGAAACGCTGCGGCGTCTGGAAGAGGAACAGCAGGAATTCCGCGATTTTCTCAGCCGCCTGCGTCATGCCAAGGACAAGGAAGAGTTCGACGCCTTCATGGCCCAGCACAAGCAGCGCCCGACGCCGCCGAACGACCAGCCGCCGCAGAGCTGAACTGCGACAATAAGCGTCAAGCCTCAGACGTAGTGCCCCCATAAGACCTGATGGCCGAAAGCCGCCCGTTTGCGAGGATCGCAGACGGGCGGTTTGCTTTTTCCCCGGCAAAACCCGGGCTTTCGGCGGGGCCTAAAGGCTTGGCATGCCAGCGGTTTGCCCAACCTAATTGTTCTTTGGTAACCAGGTTTTAACCGTGGTTAGCGTTTGGTTAGGCGGGTAAAGTCGCGTAATCAGCCCTCGTTTTGACATGTTGGCAGGGGATTGAGGCCGAAGGCTTCGGCGGGCCTCCCATGCGACCAAACAAGGTTCTGTTGCGCAGGCGTTTACTGCCGCGCCCAGCCGCGCGTCACCTGGAACCGGCAGCTTTTGCTTTCGGCGAGAATTGGGACACCCGCGTTGAGAGGATATCGCTTATGAATCCGGCCGACGTCGCTCAGTCAGCCCTGCCCGTGGCAGTATCTGCCGACGTGTCCTTGATCGCGCTATTTCTGCAGGCTCACTGGATCGTGAAGGGGGTGATGCTGGGACTGCTGTCCTGTTCGGTCTGGGTCTGGGCGATCGCGATCGACAAGATGTTCCTGTATTCGCGCACCCGCCGGTCCATGGATCGCTTCGAACAGGCGTTCTGGTCAGGGGAATCGATCGAGGAACTCTACCGCGCGCTGTCCGCGAAACCGACGCAATCGATGGCGGCCTGCTTCGTCGCCGCGATGCGCGAGTGGAAACGTTCGTTCGAGAGCCAGGCGCGTTCCTTTGCCGGCCTGCAGATGCGGATCGAGAAGGTCATGAACGTCTCGATCGCCCGCGAGATCGAGCGGCTGGAACGGCGGCTTCTGGTGCTCGCGACCGTTGGTTCGGCCGGCCCCTTCGTCGGCCTGTTCGGAACCGTCTGGGGCATCATGACGAGCTTCCAGTCGATCGCCGCTTCGAAAAACACCTCGCTTGCGGTGGTTGCACCGGGCATCGCGGAGGCGCTGTTTGCCACCGCCATCGGCCTTATCGCCGCAATTCCGGCGACTATTTTCTACAACAAGTTCGCATCCGAGGTGAACCGGCAGGCCCAGCGGCTGGAAGGGTTTGCGGATGAATTCTCAGCCATCCTGTCGCGCCAGATCGACGAGCGAGCGTGAGGGGCCGTATGCTGTATATTGTGAGCGCAGCGTGAGCACCAGAACATGGCGATGAATATGGCGGGTTCGTCGGGCGGCTCAGGCCGCCGCAGCCGGCGCAAGGCGGTGATGGCGGAGATCAACGTCACGCCGATGGTCGACGTCATGCTGGTGCTCTTGATCATCTTCATGGTGTCGGCGCCACTGTTGACCGTGGGCGTACCGCTCGACCTGCCGCAAACCCAGGCCAAAAGTCTCGATCAGGACAAGAACCCGCTGACGCTTTCGGTCAACCTGAAGGGCGAGGTGTTTCTCAACGACACCGCGATCGCGCTGGACGACCTGGTGCCGAAGCTGAAGGCAATCACGGACGCGCGAGCCGGGCTTGATGAGCGCATCTTCGTTCGCGGCGACAAGAAGGTCGATTATGGTACGGTGATGAAGGTGATGGGACGGCTTTCGGCCGCCGGCTTCCGCCGCGTGGCGCTGGTGACGGAAGTGGATCAGGGATAGTTTTCGCAGGTGAAAGTCGACAAGACCCTCGTTGCTTCGGTTGCGCTCCACGTCCTCGTGCTCGGGTGGGCGATGATCTCCTTTTCGGCGCGCTCATACGAGGCGCCGCCGGAATCCCTGGTCGTCGACGTCATCTCTGCCGACCAGCTCGCGAAGATTACCGCCGGCATCAAGAACGGCGAAAAGGACAAGCCGAAGCCGCTCGTTGAAAAGGTTGCCGACGCCAATCCGGTCGACGAAGCCGTTGGCAAGATCACGGAAAAGAAGGAAATCATCACCTCCTCAGCGCCGCAGCCGCCGCCGAAACCAGTGGAAAAGCCGCTCGAGAAAAAGCCAGACCCGCCGAAGCCGGTCGCTGAGAACAAGCCGAAGGACGAGCCGAAGCCGATCGAGAAGCAGCCCGATCCCAAGGTCGATCCGATCGCGGAGGCGCTGAAATCGGAAGAGAGCAAGAAGCCGAAGCCGAAGCAGGAAGCCAAGGCTGCTCCGCCGCAGCCGCCGAAGCCGAAGCAGGAACGGGTGTTCGACCAGTCCAGGATCGCGGCGCTGCTCGACAAGCGCGACCCGACCCGACAGTCCATCACCGGCGCGACGCTGAACGCATCCGCTTCCCTTGGTACCCATACCGGAAATGCCGATGCGATTGTCGCGACCTGGAAGGGCGCGTTCGTCGCAGCCGTCCGGCGCTGTTTCAGTTTCCCTTACAACGGACAGGATTCGGATCAATTTGAGGTCGACATGGACATCCAGTTACGGCGCGATGGATCGGTCGCCTCGGAACCTGTGATCGTCGCCGTTCGAGGGCCATCAAGGACGGTCGCCGAGGCCATGGCAGCGAGCGCGAAGCGAGCGGTCGAACAATGTCAGGCCTATGCGTTCTTGCCGAAGGAACAGTATGATACCTGGAAATATATCCCCATGACATTCGGTCTGAAAGATATGCTGTGAGCGCGAACTTGAAGACAACAACTTCGATGAGCAAGGCCGTGACCGTGACCCGACGCGGCTTCTTGATGGCCACCGGATCGACGTTTGCCGTGTTGGGCAGTCGATCTGCACTCGCGCAGCGAGTGCGGATCGACCCGACGGAATTTCGGCCAATTTCGATCGCGATTCCGAATTTCGTCGGCGGCTCGCCTGCGGACGGCCAGGTTGGCGCTGATGTGGCGGGGGTCATCACCAACAATCTAAGGCGCAGCGGACGGTACGCGCCGATCGATCAGGCTGCCTTCATCGAGCACATCACCAATATCGACGTCCAGCCGCAATTCCAGAATTGGAAGAGCATCAACGCCGATGTGCTGGTCACTGGCCGCATGACGCGGCAGGGCGACGGCCAGTTGAAGGCGGAGTTCCGTCTCTGGGACGTCCCGTCCGGCCGGCCGCTCGACGGACAGCAATACCTCACCGCGCCGGAATATTGGCGGCGCATCGCGCACATCATCTCGGACCAGATCTATAAGAACGGGACCGGAGAAGGGGGCTATTTCGACAGCCGCGTGGTGTTCATCGACGAGAGCGGGCCGGCGGAACGGCGCATCAAACGCTTGGCGATCATGGATCAGGACGGCGCCAACGTGCACTATCTGACCAAGGGCGCCGATCTCGTGATTACGCCGCGCTTCTCGCCGTCGACCCAGGAAATCACCTACATGGAATTCGGCCAGGGCGATCCGCGCGTCTATCTGTACAATATCGAGACCGGGCAGCGCGAGATCGTCGGCAATTTCCCGGGCATGTCGTTCTCGCCGCGGTTCTCGCCGGACGGCCAGCGCATCATCATGAGCCTGCAGCAGGGCGGCAATTCGAACCTGTTCGTGATGGACCTGCGTTCGAAATCGACGACCCGCCTCACCGACACGCCCGCGATCGATACCTCGCCGTCCTATTCGCCGGACGGCAGCCAAATCTGTTTCGAATCCGATCGCGGCGGCAAGCCACAGATTTATGTGATGCCGGCAGCCGGCGGAGCCGCGCAGCGCATCTCCTTCAGCAAGGACGACCCCAACGCCAGCTATTCGACCCCGGTTTGGTCGCCGCGCGGCGACTATATTGCCTTCACCAGGCAGGGTGGCGGACAGTTTGCGATCGGCCTGATCAAGCCGGATGGATCGGGCGAGCGTCTCCTGACCTCCGGCTTCCATAATGAAGGGCCGACGTTTGCGCCCAACGGCAGCTACCTGATGTTCTTCCGCGATCCGGGCGGCGCCGGCGGACCGTCGCTGTTCACCATCGATATCTCGGGCCGCACCGAGCTCAAGGTGCCGACCCCCGGATTTGCTTCCGATCCGGCGTGGTCGCCGCTGCTCTCCTAGCTCTTGATCCGATCAAATTGAATTGAATTGATCATCGTCTCGTCTCTTTGGTTCCCAGCATGATCACCGCGCGAACGCTCTGCGTTTGCTGGCTAGCGCATGATCCGGAAAAGTGTGCAGCGGTTTTCCGAAAAGATCATGCGCAATCAAGAACCGAAAGCGCGATGGTGATTCAATCTGATCTCATCGCGCTTTAGGGGAAAACCGGTTCCCATTCTGGAACAAGCGCGGGACAGGCTTTCTCGAGATTACGCCCTCCAGACCACCGCCAGACCCACGGGCCGGTTCGGCCGCGCTCGGCAAAGCTTGCCTAGCCTGCTGATTTAGCGGGCAGATTTTCAATGGTCGAAACCGAAGACAACGTTCCGGTAACGGTGTTCCCTCAGAAAGACTTCATCTGCGGACGGTAAAACTACGCACCTCCGAACAGGACGCGTGAACTGCCGATGCAGTCGGTCGATCAGAATCAGTCAGACCAGAACGATGAACTGGAGCCCGTGCTCTACGCGGCGCTCATCGATTCGATGTTGCAGAATTTCTGGCCGATGCTCGTCGGCTCACTCAGCACGGCGATTGCGACCGTGATGACGGCGCTGAAGACCGGCAACCTTCTGCTCTGGCCGTGTACGGTCATGATCATCGGGATAGGCACCTTCCGTGCGTTCCAGATGCGCAAATACGAGCGGCGCCTCTCGACGCTGACGTTCGACCAGGCAAAATATCTCGAACCGCGCTACGCGATCGGCGCCATGGTCTATGCCGGTGTGCTCGGCGCCTGGTGCGTCCTCACCATCCTCGGCAGCGACGATCCCATCGCGCACATGCTCTGCGTCGCCGTGACGGTCGGCTACACCGCGGGCGCTGCGGCCCGCAATTACGGCCGACCGGCGCTGGTCCAGTATCACATTCTGTTGGCGTGCGGGCCGATGTCGGTCGCGCTGGCGCTGCACGGCGGATACTACTATGTCGGACTTGCGGTGCTGCTCGTGCTGTTTTTCGTCGGGCTGAAAGGGATCAATCTCAGCATTCACGCGATCTTCGTCAAGGCGCTGACGTCGAGTTTCCGCGAAGCGGCGCTCGCCGGTCAATTCGACACCGCCCTGAACAACATGCCGCACGGCTTGTGCATGTTCCGCGCCGACGGGCGGCTTGCGGTGATGAATCATCGCTTCAGCCAGATGATGGAGCTGTCCGACGATCTGGCGTGCCGCGGCGCAACAGCGGCCGACATCGTCAACGCCTGTGTCGTCACCGGCTCGATTTCGACAGAGAGTGGAAAGATCATTGTCGCTGAAATCGAGAACTCGCATGCCGGCGATATCATCACGACCGATCCGGACTTGCTGCGCGGCCGTTCGCTGTCATGGACATTCCAGCCGATGGCCGGTGGTGGCGCCGTCGTGCTGCTCGAGGACATCACCGAGCGCCGCAACTCCGAGGCGCGGATCAGCCATCTGGCGCGCTATGACGAATTGACCGCGCTGCCCAACAGGGTCAATTTCCGCGACGAGATCGAACGCCTTCTAAAGATTCCGCATGAGGCCGGCCGGCTGTCGGCATTGCTGTTCGTCGATCTCGACCAGTTCAAGCAGGTCAACGACACGTTGGGCCATCCCTGCGGCGATCAGCTGTTGTGCGCGGTCGCCGATCGTCTGCGCGCGATGTTGCGGCCGGAGGATTTTGTCGCGCGCTTCGGCGGCGACGAGTTCGTGGTGTTCCAGCAGCACATCTGCTCTAACGAGGACGCCGCCATCCTGGCGCGACGGATCGTCGATCACTTGAGCGAGCGCTACAAGATCGACAATCATCTGGTCGAGATCGGCGCCAGCGTCGGGATCGCGATGACGTCGTCCGGCATCAGCGCCGACACGCTTCTGAAGAACGCCGACATGGCGCTTTATCGTGCCAAGGCGGACGGTCGCGGCACCTTCTGCTTCTTCCATGAGGAACTGGCGCAGACCGTCGAGGCCCGCCGGATTTTGGAACTCGACCTGCGCAAGGCGCTGGTCAATGAGGAATTCGAGCTGTTCTTCCAGCCGCTGGTCAATCTCAAGTCGGGCAAGATTGCCACTTGCGAGGCGCTGTTGCGCTGGAATCATCCGATGCGCGGCACGGTGTCGCCGATCGATATCATTCCGGTCGCCGAGGACATGGGCCTGATCGTCGATCTCGGCCGCTGGATCCTGCGCAAGGCCTGTATGGAATGCATGAAGTGGCCGGAAGGCGTCAGCGTCGCGGTCAATTTCTCGCCGCAACAGTTCCATCAGCGCGACGTGCTGAGCGAGGTCCGCTACGCGCTGGAAGTGTCGGGCCTTCCGGCAGAGCGTCTCGAAATCGAGATCACCGAATCGTCCTTGCTGCGCAACACCCTATTGACCCACGACGTGCTGGCGCAGTTGCGCACCATCGGCGTGGGTATCTCGCTGGACGATTTCGGCACCGGTTATTCGAGCCTGAGTTATTTGCATAACTTCCCGCTCCAGAAAGTGAAGATCGATCGTTCCTTCCTGGAAGGCATCGACAACGACCGTCCGCTGACGCTGTTGCGCGGCGTGGCACGGCTCTCCGCCGATCTCGGCATGTCGGTCGTGGTCGAGGGCATCGAGACCAACGAGCAACTGGAGCTGATTTCGGCCGACGGCACGGTCACCGAGGCGCAGGGCTATTTTTTCAGCCGTCCGGTGCCGGCGGTGCGGGTGCGGCAGCTCCTGAACGCTTCCCACGGCCGGCGGCTGCCGGACGGGGTGGTCGTACCGTTGCCGTCGCGCTCGATCGCGTGAAATTTATATTCTCGTAAAGTTGTGCTGAGGTTGTTGTTCTCTCAACCTAAATCTTCGCGCGGAGGTTAACCCTAATGGTGCGATGCCTTTGCATCCTTGTTAAGGAGATGTTAATGCTTGCTAATACGCGCTGAAGTTGCTGGGAAGTTGTAAGAGGTATCGCATGGGGCCCGCCGCCGAAAAGTCATCCGCGGCTGCTGGAAAGAGGTTGGATCTGCTGGACCAAGTTGACTACCGTCTCGCACGGACCCCGGCGGAAAAAGAGGAAATCTACAATCTCCGTTACCGCGCTTACCTGCGCGAAGGTGCGGTCAAGCCGTCCGCCGACCAGCGCGTCACCGACCAATATGATGACATGCCCAATTCCTGGACCTTCGGCGTCTGGATTGAGGGCGAGTTGTACAGCTCGGTCCGCATCAGCGTCCTGACCTCCGAATGGCGGCAGTCGTGCTCGGCCGAGGCGTTCGGCGAAGTTCTGCTGCCGAGGCTCGATAGCGGCGAGGTCATCATCGATCCCGCCAGGTTCGTCGCCGATCCCGACAAGGCCAAGCGGCTTCCGGAGCTGCCTTACGTCACGTTGCGCCTGGCCTATATGGCTTGCGAATATTTCAATGCCGACCTCGGTCTTGCGATTGTCCGCCCCGAGCATCAAGCGTTTTACCGCCGCGTATTCTTGCATGAAACCATCGCCGAGCCTCGCCTGTTCCCGGGTCTTCTCAAGCCCGTCGGGTTGATGGCCGCAAATTTCCCGGCGATGCGCGAAAAAGTGTTCAAGCGTTATCCGATGATGCGCTCGACCGCCTTCGAACGGCGCATGCTGTTCGAATGGCGGAATGAGCGCATTCCGATGTCGAGAAGCCGCGCTCGCGGATTGGAACGCGCTTCGATCGTCCCGCGATCCTGAACAAGGCCCCTCGCGCCACGAGTTCCAGATGCGGTTCCAGCCTTACAGCTTCCACGCCTCGCCGGGGCGCGCCGCTCGCGGCTTGATATGTGCTTGTGAATAAACTGAAAATCTGCCTAAAAAACCAGCCATCGCCCCCGCGCAACACGGCTTGCCTTCACCCTCACGCCACATTTACAACTGATTAACCATCGCGGTTGCTTTCGCCGCGTGGGGGGCATTTGATTGGGTTTGGCAAGACCCCATCAAGGTTGACGGAACGTTCGCTTAACCAACCCTCTGTAGACCGGGTAGCAGTGGAAGAACGTGAGCGTGGAGGCTCCGGAATGAAATATCAAATGCGCATCCTCCAGGGATTGAAGCTGGCCGCCGTACTGGCGGTCGCGCTGTCGATGGGTGCTTGTGCCAACAAGAACCTTGGCGCTGACGCGATGGCGAGCGCCGCGACCCCCGGAAGCCAGCAGGATTTCGTGGTCAATGTCGGCGACCGCGTGTTTTTCGAGAGCGATCAGACCGATCTGACTCCACAGGCGATCGCGACCCTGGAGAAACAGGTGCAGTGGCTGCAATCCTATCCGCGCTACACCTTCACCATCGAAGGTCACGCGGACGAGCGCGGCACCCGCGAGTACAACATCGCGCTCGGCGCACGCCGCGCCCAGTCGGTCCGCACCTTCATGGCCTCGCGCGGCATCGATGCGAGCCGGATGCGTACCATCTCCTACGGCAAGGAGCGCCCGGTCGCGGTCTGCAACGACATCTCGTGCTGGTCGCAGAACCGCCGCGCGGTCACGGTGCTGAACGCGAGCTCGTAAGGCCGCCTCATAGGATCAAGAGTTTGCCGCTGGCGCCTTCGGGCGCCGGCGTTGTTTTGGCCCGCTCTGGGTCTTTGATTGAGCGTGATCTTTCGGAAAACCGGCCCACCCACCCATCGGGTCGTAGCCCGAGGGCATGCTTTTGCGGACCATGTTCCAGCAGCGCCCGATGAAGTCGCGGATGACGGTGATGGTGCGCGCAGGGGCATCGGTCACCACCGCGTGCCTGCAATTCGCAAACCGTTCGAACCGCACCAGATGCTGCGGCAGCGCCGCCGCGATATCCGCCTGGCTCTCGATTGGGTGAATGGGATCGTCCTCGCCACCGAGTACCAGGGTCGGACATCGGATGCGGTGAGATCGCCGAGCATATCGAAGGTGTGGCTCTCGCCGCCCGGTCTCATGAACCATTGCAGGACCTCCGAGCGCGGCCCGTCCCCGCTGCGGCCATTGCCGCGGTGGTCGAGATAGACGATCTGAGCAATATCGGCCAAGGCCGCGTAAGCCGGCCGGTAGATCGAGTGAACAGAACCCGGACCGCCGTGAAGCATCAGCAAGGTTGGTTTTTCCCGCATGACGGGACCGTCGGGGACGAGTTTTGTGCCCTCGACGTCGAAGAACAAACGAACCCCGTTCACGGACACATGCATCGCGAAGCCACTTGATCGCCAAGCCACTTGCTTGTTTCGAAGGCGACACTAAACCATATCGCCTAAAATCGGCGCCCGATTCAGATCATCAGTCACAATTCTGGCGCACTCCTCCTCTCAATTTGCGGTGCTTTTTGATGTCGGGCCGACCTCCTCGTCGGGGCAAAATGTCATCAAGATTTCAACAGGTTATTGGCGCAGCCGCGGTCGTCGCGCTGATCGCTTTGGCGTCGCGGGCGCTCGCGCAATCGGATGATTCGGATCCGGAGCTGCGCATCCAGAAGCTAGAAGAGCAGCTTCGCCAGCTCACCGGCCAGAACGAGGAACTGCAATATCGCAATCGCCAGCTCGAGGATCGGCTGAGGCAGTTGCAGGGCGGCGTGCAGCCCGGGCCCGGTGCGCCGCCGGCCGCCCAGTCGAGCGTCGCCGCGGCACCTCCAGTGCAGCTTGAGCCTAGCTACCGCCAGCCGCAGTCCCAGCCCGGCTATCCGCCGCCGCAGCCCGGCTATCCGCCGCAACCTCAGGGCGGCCAAGGTGGCTATGTCCAGCCGCAAATCGCCCCACCCGCGCCGATCGTGCAGGAGGCGCCGCCGGTGCCAGGCCAGCGCCGCGGCGATGCCTTCGATCCCAGACGGAATCCGAATGCGCCGGGCGCCCCGCAGGCGCTTGGCGGCGGTCAGCTTGCGATGCCGGCGGAAGCGCCGGTCGGTGCCCCCGGCGGGCGCGCGCCGGGCGAGCCGCTCAACCTCGCCAACACCGGCGGCGCCCGGTATCCGCAAGGTAGCCCACCGCCTCCGCCGCCGGGCAATCCGGGCGGTGCCGGGCTTGCTACCCTGCCGCCGTCGAACACGCCGCGGGACGAATACGATCTCGGCATCGGTTACATGCAGCGCAGGGACTATGCGCTGGCCGCAGAGACCATGCGCAACTTCGCACAGAAATACCCGAACGATCCGCTGGTTGGCGATTCGCAATATTGGCTCGGCGAGAGCTTCTTCCAGCGTCAGCAATATCGCGACGCCGCGGAGACGTTCCTCGCGGTGACCAGCAAATACGACAAATCGCCGAAGGCTCCCGATGCCCTGCTGCGGCTCGGTCAATCGCTCGCCGCGCTGAAGGAAAAGGAGGCCGCCTGCGCCGCCTTCGGCGAAGTGGGGCGGAAATATCCGCGTGCCTCCACCAGCGTCAAAAAGACGGTGGATAGCGAGCAGAAGCGGGTGAAGTGCTAAGACGACGCTGGCCGCGGCCGTCATCGGCTTCGGCCGGAGCGACGCGCTTCTGTCACGCCAGCAGGTACCGGTTCCGCGTCAAGTGTGGGACAGGTGTCGCCTGAAAGCGCTATGGTCGGCAGCGCCATGTCAGACGACGACCATTCGCCGATCTCGGTCGAGGACGCCAAACGCCTGTTCGCGGACTGGAAGCGTGCGCCCGCGCTCGTGCTCGCGGTTTCCGGCGGTCCGGACTCGGTTGCGCTGATGTGGCTGATGGCGCGCTGGCGGCGCGCGCTCGCGCACGGTCCGCGTCTCCTCACCGTGACCGTCGATCATGGCCTCAGGCTCGAGGCCGCGCGCGAGGCGCGCGACGTCAAGCGCCTCGCGCAAAGCCTCGAGCTCGAACATCGCACCATGCGCTGGAAGGGCGAGAAGCCGAAGACGGGCGTGCCGGCCGCAGCCAGGCGAGAGCGATATCGGCTGCTGGCGCAGGCCGCGCGCGGTGCCGGCGCCACGCACATCCTGACCGCTCATACCCGCGATGACCAGGCCGAGACGTTGTTGATGCGGCTGTTGCGCGGCAGCGGCATTGCGGGCCTCGCGGCGATGACACGCCAGAGCGAGCGCGAAGGCGTGACGCTCGCGCGTCCGTTCCTGGGCGTCTCCAAATCGCAACTCCTCGCGACGCTGCACAAGGCGAAGATCGCCTTCGCCGACGATCCGACCAACAGCGACACGGCCTTCACGCGACCGCGGCTGCGCGCGCTGCTGCCTCAGCTTGCGGCCGAGGGCGGCGACGCCCGCAGTCTGGCACGGCTGGCCGCGCGGCTCGGCCGGGCCAATGCCGCGCTCGAAGTGCTGGTCGACGGCGCCGAGCGCTATCTGGCGCTGACGGGTCGGGGCACGTCGCATCACACGCACGGGATGGCCTTCGATGCTGAGGCATTCGCCGGTCTGCCGGAGGAGATCAGGCTTCGGCTCTTGATGCGCGCGATCGACCGGTATGGACATGAGGGCCCGGCGGAACTCGGCAAGGTCGAGGCGCTGCTCGCGGCCATGGACGGTAGTTTTGCGGAAGCGGCCAGGCCAAAGCTCGCGCAAGCGAGGCTGAAACAGACCCTGGCCGGCGCGCTGGTGATTTTCGCCGGGGAATGGATCCGAATCGAGCCGGCGCCGGCCCGGCGGCGCAAAGCGCAGGCTGACAAGGCTGGTTAACGGCAGGCCGGCACCGCGGCTTCTTGTCATATTCCCTTTGAGAGTCTTAACCAGCCGCCGGAATCGCAGCCCTGACCGCCATCTTTCTGGACGGGAATCGCGCTAAAATGGGTTAAATAGTCTCGCATAGTTCCCTTGGCAGCGAGGCAGGCGGCACCTAGATTGTGCAATGGTCGACCGGGGGATTCCCTCGTGCCTATCTAGGGATACGTCCGAAGGACTTAAGGCCGCGATCCGCGCGACCACGAAGGAAAATCGATGAACGCCAATCTGCGCAATTTCGCCCTCTGGGTCATCATCGTCCTGTTGCTTTTGGCGTTGTTCACATTGTTCCAGAATCCCGGCCAGCGCGCCTCCTCCCAGGACATCTCGTTCTCGCAATTGCTAAGCGAGGTCGACCAGGGCCACGTGCGCGACGTCGTCATCCAGGGACCGGAGATTCACGGCACCTTCACCAACGGCTCCTCTTTCCAGACCTACGCGCCGAACGATCCGACGCTGGTGACGCGCCTTTATAACGGCAAGGTGCAGATCACCGCCAAGCCGCCGGGCGACAACGTGCCGTGGTTCGTCTCGCTGCTCGTCTCCTGGCTGCCGTTCATCGCGCTGATCGGCGTGTGGATCTTCCTGTCGCGGCAGATGCAGGGCGGTGCCGGCAAGGCGATGGGTTTTGGCAAGTCGCGCGCCAAGATGCTCACCGAAGCGCATGGGCGCGTGACGTTCGAAGACGTCGCCGGGGTCGATGAGGCCAAGCAGGATCTGCAGGAGATCGTCGAGTTCCTGCGCGACCCCGGAAAATTCCAGCGCCTCGGCGGCCGGATTCCGCGCGGCGTGCTTTTGGTCGGTCCTCCCGGCACCGGCAAGACGCTGATCGCGCGCGCGGTCGCGGGCGAAGCCAACGTGCCGTTCTTCACGATTTCGGGCTCCGACTTCGTCGAGATGTTCGTCGGTGTAGGTGCTTCCCGCGTCCGCGACATGTTCGAGCAGGCCAAGAAGAACGCGCCCTGCATCATCTTCATCGACGAAATCGACGCCGTTGGCCGTCACCGCGGCGCGGGTCTTGGCGGCGGCAATGACGAGCGCGAGCAGACGCTGAACCAGTTGCTGGTCGAGATGGACGGTTTCGAAGCCAATGAAGGCGTGATCCTGATTGCGGCGACCAACCGGCCCGACGTGCTCGATCCGGCGCTGCTGCGTCCCGGTCGTTTCGACCGCCAGGTGGTGGTGCCGAATCCGGACGTCGTCGGCCGCGAGCAGATCCTCAAGGTTCACGTCCGCAAGGTGCCGCTGGCACCCGACATCAACCTCAAGACCATCGCCCGCGGCACGCCCGGCTTCTCCGGCGCCGACCTGATGAACCTCGTCAACGAGGCCGCGCTCACCGCAGCGCGGCGCAACAAGCGCATGGTGACGCAGGCCGAGTTTGAAGAGGCCAAGGACAAGGTGATGATGGGCGCCGAGCGCAAGTCGCTGGTCATGACCGAGGAAGAGAAGCTTCTCACCGCCTATCACGAAGGCGGCCACGCCATCGTCGGCCTCAACGTCGTCGCCACCGATCCGATCCACAAGGCCACGATCATTCCGCGCGGCCGCGCGCTCGGCATGGTGATGCAGCTCCCGGAGCGCGACAAGCTGTCGATGTCGCTGGAGCAGATGACCTCGCGCCTTGCCATCATGATGGGCGGCCGCGTCGCCGAGGAGTTGGTGTTCGGCCGCGAGAAGGTGACCTCGGGCGCGGCTTCCGACATCGAGCAGGCCACAAGGCTTGCGCGCATGATGGTGACGCGCTGGGGCCTGTCGGAAGAATTGGGCACCGTCTCCTATGGCGAGAACCAGGACGAGGTGTTTCTGGGCATGTCGGTCTCGCGCACGCAGAACGCGTCGGAGGCGACCGTCCAGAAGATCGATTCCGAGATCAGGCGGCTGGTCGAAGAAGGCTACAACGAGGCGACCAAGATCCTTACCGAGAAGCGCGCCGACCTCGAGACGCTGGCGAAGGGCTTGCTCGAGTTCGAGACGCTGAGCGGTGACGAGATCACCGATCTGTTGAGGGGTAAGAAGCCGAACCGCGAGTCGGTGTTGGAGCCGACCGCGCCGCGCACCTCGGCGGTGCCGCCGGCCGGCAAGCCGCGCCCGCGTCCCGATCCGGACGCCGGCCTGGAGCCGCAGCCGCAGGCTTAACGCTCGCTTCGACCTGGCCGGCTATTCCGGCAAAGCTGTTGTGCAAAAGCCCGGCATCAGGCCGGGCTTTCGCATTTTTGCGGCAGGCCTGCGGGTCGCCTATAACGATATCGTCGGCAAGCTGCCCGCCGACGTGACGATCGTCAGCCGCCTTGTTGTCCGCGCCGAGGCGCTGCTTGGCGATCGCGACGGTCTTTTCGGCCAGCGCAATCGCTTCGGTCATTTGCCCGGATTGGTAGAGCCGGATGACCTGCTGGTTCATGGCCGCGAGGTCGCTTTGCGCGGAAGCATCTTGCACCGGAGTAAGGGCCGCAATGACAATGGTTGAAGTCGGAAGGATGAGGCGGAAGCGGGAGATCAATCGATCAATGTAAAGAGAGGCGCACATGGGGACCTCGATTGAAATCAAAAAATCAAAATATGAGCTAACGCCTGTTCAACTGCTGCTTTTCCACTCGCTGATGGTCATGATGTCCGGGATCTGGCCATAGGCCTTGGTCCAGGAGTCCGCCGACCACTCCGTACCCGTCGCGACCTCCACGATCACCGGCGTGGTATGCGGCTGCTTGCCGTCGATGAAAAGACAGCGCGACGCCGGTTCACCGACCCGGTGATACCTGAGCAGCTTGTTGCGATCGAGCACGATCAGGAGCTCGGTGATATTGGCGGTGAGATCGATGCAATCCATTTACGACGGGCCGGACTTGGTCTCGACGCTGGCGCGGGCAATCCGCCCCACCGGGCCGGCGGCGCGGCCGCTGTCGCGATCGAACCAGGCGACGGCCTTCGCGAGTATCTTTCGCTCGTCCCTCGCCGAATGCGCACCGCTCAACATTCCCCTGAGATAGCCGACCTTCGCCGGCGTCAGCACGAACTGATTGCGATCGGCGCAACCAAAACCGTGGCAGACAACGAGGATTTGTGAAGCGGACGAATTGAGCGAGGGCGCTTCGAGAAACACCGCGCCGCCGCCGGCGGCACGAGGCGGCGCGGCCGCCGAGCCCGTATAGGTATACCCAGCAATGATACTCAATCTGTCGAGATTACGCAGTTTTCGTTAATCCTGCCAAGCCATCTCCGCGGCGACGCCGACGGCAATTATGAATGGTATCCATGCCGTCAACATGGCATGTGTGGTGACAATGAGATCGAGGGACTGGCCGCGCACGTGCGGCCGTCATCGAACGGTTAAAAATAAGCCGGGGGAGGGGATCGATGCGCTTTGCAGGCAAGGTTTGCATCGCGGGCGCGGCGGCATTGCTGGCGTGGCCGCTTGCCGCGCACGCGTCCGAGATGCGCGGCGTCAGCGCCAGCGAAATCAAGATCGGCCAGACCATGCCCTACAGCGGTCCGGTATCGGCGTTCGGCGCGCTCGGCAAGGGCGAGGTCGGCTATTTCAAGATGCTGAACGAGCGCGGCGGCATCAATGGCCGCAAGGTCAACCTGATTTCGCTCGACGATGGCTACGCGCCGCCGAAGACGGTGGAGCGGACGCGGCGCCTGGTGGAGAGCGACGAGGTCGCGCTGATCTTTTCCTCGATCGGCACCGCACACAATACCGCGATCGCCAAATACCTGCAGGGCAAGAACGTCCCGCAATTGTTCATCGGCTCCGGCGCCTCGAAATTCTCCGACATCGCGCAATATCCGCAGGCGACGATGGGCGTGCAGGCACCGTTCCGCTACGAGGCGCGGCTCTATGCGCGCTATGCGCTGGCGAAAAACCCGAACGCGAAATTCGCCGTGATCTCGCAAAACGACGACTACGGGCGCGACTATCTGCTGGGTCTGAAGGACGTGCTCGGCGACACCTACGATTCCGTCCTCACCGGCGCGACCTATGAAATATCGGACCCGACCATCGATTCCCAGATCGTCAAGCTGAAGGCCTCCGGCGCCGAGGTGTTCGTGATCGCGGCGACGCCGAAATTCGCGGCCCAAGCGATCCGCAAGGCGCACGAGATCGATTGGCACCCGATGACGTTTCTGTCCAACGTCGCGGTCTGGATCTCGACCGTGATGCAGCCGGCGGGGCTGGAGGCCGGCATCGGCATCCTCTCCACCGCCTACGTCAAGGACCCCGACGATCCCGCCTGGAACGACGATCCGGGCGTCAAGGCCTGGCGCGAATTCATGACCCAATACATTCCCGAGGCCGACCAGCACGACACCAACTACGTCAATGCCTACAACAGCGCGATGACGCTGGAAGCCGTGCTGAAGGCCTGCGGCGACGATCTGTCGACCGAGAACATCCTGAAGCAGGCCTATTCGATTCACGACCTGGAACTGCCGATGCTGTTGCCCGGCATCAAGGTCAACACCTCGCTGAGCGATCACGTCCCGGTCGACCAGATGCAGTTTATGCGCTTCAACGGCAAGACCTGGGAGCGGTTTGGGGAACTGCAGACCGGTAATTGACGCGGCTTTCCGAAGCGGCGGCCTCATAGACGCGGCGAAGACGCGGCTCCTTTAGGACGAGGAACTCTAACTCCCTCATGGCGAGCGCGGCAAAGCCGCGCGTCTCGAACCATAAGGCCACGCTGTCGGCGAGGTTGCATGGGCCGCACGACCTCCCTTTCTTGGCGCGGGACTTGCTTGAAAAAAGCCGGCCCGCCGCGAAACCGAGGAGCTAGCGATGTCAGACCATTCGAGCGCACCGTCAGCCGTTGCCATCCCGGGCGCCGATCCGCGGCTTTATAACCACGACCTGGCGCCGGTGGCGCCGGAGGGGCGGACCTGGGGGGTATTCAGCATCTTTGCGATGTGGATGTCGGACGTGCACTCGGTCGGCGGCTATACCTTTGCGGCCAGCCTGTTCTTCCTCGGGCTCACGGGGTGGGAGGTGTTGCTGGCGATGGTGGTCGGCATTACCGCCGTCTATTTCCTGATGAACCTGATCGGCCGGCCGTCGCTCAAATACGGCACGCCTTTCCCGGTCGTGGCGCGGATGTCGTTCGGCATCATGGGCGCCAACATCGCCGCCGGTCTGCGCGGCATCGTCGGCATCGTCTGGTACGGCGTGCAGACCTATTTTGCCTCAAAAGCCGTACAGGCGCTGGTCTTGACCTTCTATCCCGCAGCCGAAGCCTACACGCATTCGAGCTTCATCGGGCTTTCCGCGCTCGGCTGGTTCTCCTTCCTGTTCATGTGGCTGTTCCAGCTTCTGATCTTCCTCAACGGCATGGAGACGATCCGCAAGTTCATCGATTTCTGCGGGCCCGTGGTCTACATCGTGATGTTCGCGCTCGCGATCTGGATCCTGACGCAGACCGGCACCTCGAGCCTGTCACTGCAGCTCAGCCCCCGCGCCGAGGGTTCCGCGATCGGCCACATGGCCAATGCGGCGATGCTGATCGTGGCCTATTTCGCGGCGCTGCTGCTCAATTTCGGCGACTTCGCCCGGTTCGCGAACGGCGAACGCGCGATGAAGGTCGGAAACTTCCTGGGCTTGCCCGTCAATTTCATCGTGTTCGCGATCATCACCGTGATCGTCACCGCCGGCACGCTGAAAGTGTTCGGCCAGGCGATCATGGATCCGGTGGCGATCGTCGAGCGCATCGGCAATCCCTTCGTGGTAGCCATCGGCTCCATCACCTTCATCGTCGCCACCATGGGCATCAACATCGTCGCCAACTTCGTCTCGCCGGCCTACGACATTTCCAATCTCTATCCGGAGAAGATCGACTTTCGCCTGGGCGGGCTGATCACCTCGATCCTGTCGGTTCTGGTGTGCCCGTGGATTTTCGTCTCCAGCCCGCAGGCGATCACCATCTTCGTCAGCATTTTCGGCGCTGCGCTCGGACCGATGTTCGGCATCATGGTGGCGGATTATTATCTGGTGAAGCGGCAGCAGGTGGTGCTTGACGATCTCTACACCATGTCGCCGAATGGCTCGCTGTATTTCGAACAGGGGTGGAACCGGATGGCGCTGTTCGCGCTCGCTGGCTCCGGCACCGTTTCGATTGGGCTGGCGCTGCTCGGCGCCTATGCGGTCATCCCCAATATCGGCGATTGGGGTTGGCTGATCGGCGCCTCGCTTGGGGCGGTGTTGTACGTCGCGCTGATGCGCCGCGAAGTGCCGTCGCTGTCGCGACCCGGCGGCGCCGTGGCCTGAGGGGGGCGGTAAATCCGCTTGCCAAATCGCAAAACCTTAAGATTTCCTCAAGCCTCTCCGGCTTATTGCTAGGAGATCTGCGGCTTCTCCAAAGAGCGCCGCGAAGAGGATTTCGCATGGCCCAAAGCCTGTCCGCCCCGACCATGACGCCGGCACCGAATGCCATCCCGCCGCTGCTGTTCAACGCCTGCTTCGTGCTGTTCGTCGTCAATTTCGTGTTCTTCCCGGCGGCGTATTTCTCGCATTTCTGGATTTCCGACGCGAGCGGGCAGTACATCGCAACCGATTTCGTCAACGTCTGGGCGGCGGGGAAGCTGGTGCTCGATGGCCATCCGGCGCTCGCTTATGATTGGGACATCGAGAAGCAGGTCGAGCTTGCGCTCGTGAAAGAGAATTTCATCGGCTATTTCGCCTGGCACTATCCGCCGCCGTTCCTGTTCGTCGCCGCCTTCCTCGCGCAGTTTCCTTATGCGGTGGCGTTCTTCGGCTGGGTGTCGGTCAGCTTCCTGCCGTATCTTGCGGTGATGCGCGCGATCATCGGCCGCTCGGTCGGCCTGATGCTCGCGGTCGGCTTTCCGCTGGTACTCAGCAACGGTCTGGTCGGGCAGAACGGCTTTCTCACCGCAAGCCTGATCGGTGGTACGCTCTATCTCCTGCCGACGCGGCCGGTGCTGGCGGGCATCTGCCTCGGGCTTCTCACCTACAAGCCGCAATATGGCCTGTTGTTTCCGATCGTGTTGATCGCCGCCGGACAGTGGAGGGTGTTCTTCTCCGCCGGCTTGACCGCGGTCGGACTAGCTTGTGTGTCCTGGCTCGCGTTCGGCACCGAAAGCTGGCAGGCGTTCTTCCACTGGATGCCGATGTTCTCGCAAGCCTTCCTCACTGAAGGCAAAGCCACCTGGTGGAAATTGCAGAGCCTGTTCTCGATGGTGCGCTATCTCGGCGGAAGCGAACAACTCGCCTGGACCTTCCAGTGGATCCTGACCGCGGCGGTCGCAACTACGCTGGTTGCGATGTGGCGCAGCAACGTGCGCTACTCGCTGAAGGCCGCCGCCCTTGCCGCCGGCACGCTGCTCACCACGCCCTATCTCTTCATGTACGACATGATGGTGCTGGCGATCCCGGTCGCCTGGCTGGTCCGCATCGGGCTGGCGCGCGGCTTCCGCAGTCATGAGCTGCCGGCGCTCGCTTGCGCGTTCGCTCTGACCACAAGCTTCATGTTCTTTGGCGAGCCGGTCGGACTTGCCGCTACCCTGATCGTGGGAAGCCTGATCCTGCGCCGTGCGGGTCCGTGGTGGCGGCCGGCGCCGCTCGCGCTCGCCAATGCCTGACCATGAACGCACCCGGGTGCATTCTTGAATCGATCAGCGGACTTGCTGCCCGGCAGGTTCTGCTGCCGCACTTCCGCGGCGGTCGGGTTCGATGCGCTGATCTGCTCAAGGTTAGGCAGCACGAATCCAAACCAAATAGACCGATTCGCTTTTGATAAAACACCTGAGGTTCACATCGCTGTTCATTTTTCCGAGGCGATCTTGGTGATCAACCCGGGAGCGAGGAGGACGCCGGTTAACAAGACTTTACTCTTGGCATCCGAACGAGCGTGACGCTATTCGAGCATGAGTTCTTAAGATTTCTCCGCAATCTTGCGGAGGTGTGATCGTGTCGAAGCGCGTTCCACCTTCGGCGTCGGACTAGTTAGCCGAGCCCCACCGGACAATGCCATGAAGACAATTCGCAGGTTTCTTGCCGACGATACCGCGGCCATCGCAATCGATGATCGCCTGATCGCGACCGGCAACTCGCGGTCATCCGGAATTTATGTCTTCCTGATTTCATTCGCATGCGTGTATTACCTGGTAAACGCGCCGCTCCTGCTTGGCCACTATGATTTGGGATGGCACCTGGCCGCTGGAGACTTGATCAGAGACCGAGGTAATATTCCTTTCCAGGATCCATGGTCATTCACGTCTGGAGGCAGGCAATGGTATAATCTTTCGTGGCTTTGGGACGTGATTGCCAGTGTATTATTTCAGTATGCGAATTTTAGTGGTCTCATTTTATTTGTAGTTGCATGTGGCGCAATCATAGTCGGATATCTTGCGTCGGTCTGCCTAAACAGCGGAGCCTCAGCAATTGCAGTTTCTATTGCCGTTTTTTGCTCGTGTTTGCTTTACCCCGCTTTTGCGACGTACCCAAATATTTATCTCGCCGCTTCGCCAAACATGGCTACGATGTTGTTCTGCGTAATATTCTACGCAGAATGTTCGAAAAGAACGACGTGTTTTTCGCTGCCTGTAATTATGGTCCTTTGGGCTAATCTGCATGGTGGCTTTTTGCTTGGTTTTCTTATTCTTGGTATTTTTTTCGGCGCGGCTTTGCTTAGACGGGATTGGGTAAATTTTAGAATCTATTGTCTCGCGGGAGTTGGTTGCTTTATTGCAACATTTATCAATCCTCTTGGCTGGCACATCTATCAAGGCGTAGCGACTACGTTAGGCCACTTTGTGCAAGCGTACATCACCGAGTGGTGGTCTTATTTTCGGAATATCTCGCTGCCGGAGAGCATTCCCGGTGTGATATATGTCTTGATATTTATTGCGCTTGAACTGCGCTACAGAAGTTTTTGTCCTATGGAGTCTCGGCTGCTTTCTTGGCTCTTTCTGTTTTTGGGACTTTATCAATATAGATACATGTCTTTCTTTTTTATATTCTCAACGCTTCCATTAGCTCTTCACCTTGATCGCCTGCTGCCCAAACAGCCGAATGATTTTAAAGTCCAAGGGGCGTTGTTGGCTGCCGGCATCATTGGAGCATGCGCTCTGCCATTGGCTTATATGCAAATAGATCCGGCTCTCGGACTTCCGCATATGCTTTCAGACGAGGATACTCGTTATCTTCAAACACATTTTCCGCATGCGCGGCTTCTGAACCACTGGAACAACGGTGGAATTCTGATCTTCCGCACGCGAGGTGCCATACCCGTGTTCGTAGATGGTCGAGCAGCTACCGCTTATCCAGATGCTCTACTGCGTGACTACTTTTCTCTGGTCCAATTTTCGACCAGAGAGATTAATGAGACCGCTTGGGACACGGTGCTTGAGAAATACCAAATCGATACGGTGCTTTGGGTGAAGGCGCATGAAGAGCTAAGGCGGTTTCTCGTGGGGAAGAGAGGTTGGAAGGAGGCATACGCAGGATCGTATACGAGCATTTACGTCAAGCCATAACGCAGCACTATGTTTTTGCGCGGCTAATCTGGGCGGCTGCTTATTAAATTTGGAGCCGGACCGCCGGCGAAGCAAGAACAGTGCGAGCAAGCCGCCGTAGCCGTAAGTCTTTTCATCCTTACCAGCCATGTCTGGGCCGACCATATCGCCAAGGGCCGCGCGGCATTGTCGCCGCTTACAGCTTGAACGCAAGCTTCACAAGGCGGTGGCGATGAAAGCGAGGGCGGCGCGACGATCGACAGCTGCAACGCGATCCTGCCGGAGCTCGCCAAGGAGGCAGGAGCCGGCTTTATCGCTTTGCCGGCCATGCCCGAACATTACACCATCGACGGTATCCATCTGAACGCAGCCGGCGATGCGGTGTTGGGGACCGAGCGATCTCGCCGGGTGTCGACGCGTCGATATGCAAATCTGCTTGAGCCATCGCAAAAGCTTCTTGTCATCCACCCTGAATAGTTGTTCACTTCTTCGCAGCGATTTGTGAACAAATCGCTCAAAACAGTGAAGACGCGTTCGGTCGTCCGCAAGCGGCCGGTCCGCGCAAAGGGATGAGAAGCGCGCCATGGTTTACCGGCGGACCCATCAGGTAGTGAAACGCCTAGCGGCGCGGCGCAGCGCCATTCTGGCAGCGGCGCGGGATACGGCGGCCGAGGCCGGCATGGGTGCGGTCCAGATCGCCCCTGTCGCCGTGCGCGCCAACGTCGCCGCCGGCACCGTCTATCGCTATTTCCCGTCGAAAGCGGAGCTGATCTCGGAGCTGATCGCCGAGGTCTCGCGCGACGAGCTGGCCGCGATCCGCCGCGCCGCTGATGCTGCGCCCGGGCCGTCCTCGGCGCTGGCGGCGGCTGTCTCCACCGTCGCCGTGCACGTGCTGTCCCAGCGCAAGCTCGCCTGGGGCATTTTGGCCGAACCGGTCGATGTCGATGTCACCAAGTCGAGGCTCGCAAGCCGCCGCGAAATCACGGGCGAGATCGCTGGCCGAATCGACGCCGCGGTCCGTGCCGGGCATCTGCCGGCACAGGATACGTCGTTGGCCTCGACCGCGCTGCTGGGCGCGCTGCACGAGGCCCTGGTCGGGCCGCTGGCGCCCGATAATCTGGACGATCCCGCCAGGATGCGCGACGCCGTCCAGACCGTGACGCTGTTGGCGCTGCGTGCCGTCGGCGTCATGGATGCCCGCGCCCGCGGGCTCGTAGTGCAGGCGGTGGTGCCGGCGAAGGCGCTGGTCGGAGCGTAGCGGCGATCAAGCCGCGCTCACATATCCGCCTCGCCCGCGGGGCCGACGGAGGCGATGCGCACCATGTTGGTGGTGCCGGGGATACCGAGCGGCACGCCGGCGACGATCAGCACGCGCTGGCCGGCTCGGACAAAGCCGTCACGGAAGGCGATCGAGCCGGCGCGGCCGACCATGTCGTCCTGGTCGCGCGCATCTTCGGCAACAACGCAGTGCACGCCCCACACCACGGACAATTTGCGTCCCGTGGCGATGTTCGGCGTGATCGCCACGATCGGCGGCTTGGGGCGCTCGCGCGCCACGCGGATCGCGGTCGAGCCTGACGAGGTCCAGCAGATGATCGCGGGCAGATCGAGCGTCTCGGCGATCTGCCGCGCGGCGTCCGCAATCGCGTCGCCCGCGGTTGATTCCGGCTGCGGCCGCTGCGCCGACACCACGTCGCGATAGATCGGATCGCGCTCCACTTCCTCGCCGATGCGGTTCATGGTCGAGACCGCCTCGACCGGGAATTTGCCGGCGGCCGATTCGGCCGACAGCATAATCGCATCCGCGCCCTCGTAGACCGCGGTGGCGACGTCGGAGACCTCGGCGCGCGTCGGTACCGGCGCCTGGATCATCGATTCCAGCATCTGGGTGGCGATCACCACCGGCTTGCCGGCGCGCCGCGCCATCCGCGTCATCTGCTTCTGCAGGCTCGGCACCCGCTCCAGCGGCAGTTCGACGCCGAGATCGCCGCGCGCGACCATCAGTGCGTCGGAGGCCTCGATGATCTCCGGCAACCGGTCGATCGCCTGCGGCTTTTCGATCTTCGCCATCACCGCGGCGCGGCCTCGAATGATCTTCTTGGCCTCGATCACGTCCTCGGCGCGCTGCACAAAGGACAGCGCGATCCAGTCGACGCCCGTGATCAGCGCGGCCTCGAGGTCGGCGCGGTCCTTCGGCGTCATCGCCGACACCGGCAGGTCGGTGTCGGGCAGGCTGACGCCCTTGCGGTCGGACATCTTGCCGCCGATCACGACGCGGGTGACGGCGCGATCGGCAGCGGTCTCCTCCGCGATCAGCCGAACCTTGCCGTCGTCGAGCAACAGCGCATGCCCGGGCTTGAGGGCTGCGAGAATTTCCGGATGCGGAAGCTGCACGCGGGTGTTGTCGCCGGGCGTCTTGTCGGAATCCAGCACAAAGTTCTGGCCGTTCTGGAGCTGGACCGCGCCTTGCGCGAACGCGCCCAGCCTGAGCTTCGGCCCCTGCAGGTCGACCAGAATGCCGATCGGCCGGCCGTAGCTACCCTCGACGTTGCGGATGGTCGTCACCAGCTCGCGCATCTTGTCGTGCGGCGTGTGGCTCATATTGATGCGGAAAATGTCGGCGCCGGCCTCGAACAGGCGGCGGATCATCGCGCTGTCCGAAGAAGCCGGCCCGAGGGTCGCGAGGATCTTGATGCGACGTAGCCGCCTCATTGCTTGGGTCCGGGCGCTGTGGCTGGCGGCTGACCAGACGCGCCCGGAGGCGTCGCACCCGGCGTGTTGGGCAGGCCTGGAACGTTACCGCCGGGCCCAACCGTTCCCGGAATGCCGGGGACGCGCTGCTGCGCCGGCTGTTCGTTGGCATCGGTCAGTTGCACGGTCCAGGCGCGCTGCTCGCCGGTATCGACCTCGAAAAAGCCGGTGCGGTCGAAACCGCGCGCCAGGCAGTTCTCGGTGCCTTTAATCGTGAATTCCTTGTCGCGAGAGCACATGTAGGCCTGTCCCGACCATTCGCCGCCGCGATCATAGTCGAGCGCGTAGATGTAATAATAGCGCGCGACAAGCGTTCCCTTCAGCAGAGTCTCACAGCTGCGCGAGGAGACGTTCCACCAGCCTTCGGTGGTCCACCCCTCGGCATCCTTGTAGCCGAGCGCGATACCGACCCGGCTGGCGGTATTGTTGCAGAGACGGAAGTCGGCCCGGGCGGAACCGCTCCACAGGCAGACGACGGCAAGCGCCAGCGCTGCGACGAGGCTGGCGCCGGTGGGGATAGGGTGGCGGTGGACGGGAGGTGAGAGGGTCATTGCGCGAAGCTATATCAATTCCTTGATGATTTCGCGTAAGCCCAAGCCGACTGTCAACGGCCAAGGCGGCATCCAAGGCGGCGTTTTCATGCAGCCGGACGTTCGGCGCCTGTTGGACTGCCCATTTGCGGTGCGATATAGCAAATTCTATGACAAGGCCTACATCATAACAGCATTCTGCAACGGCGGAACAACCACCATGGCAATCGACGACAAAACCAGGACGGAACTCGAGGCCGCCGCCTTCCGGCGCCTTGTCGAGCACCTGCGCGAGCGGACCGACGTCCAGAACATCGACCTGATGAACCTCGCCGGCTTTTGCCGCAACTGCCTCTCCAACTGGCTCAAGGACGCCGCCGACGACAAGGGCGTCGGCATGACCAAGGACGAGAGCCGCGAGGCGGTCTACGGCATGCCGTATGAGGCCTGGAAGTCGAAATATCAGGGCCCCGCCAGTCCGCAGCAGATGGCCGCGCAGAAGAAATCCCATTCCGGGCACTGATTCGGCACTCTCGCGCGTCCTCGCAACCAAACTTCGTTACGCAATCGCGTCTGCATCTTCTGTGGGCGCGCTGTGGATGAGCGCGTTGTCGCCTTGACCCGGATCGCGCGAACTTCGAGTGTCATTTGGTAATTGCGGTTGCGTGACGACACGCTCCCGCGCCCGAAAGCCTTAAACGCCAGTTCCACTCAGGAGTAAGAGATGGCCACCGCTGCCGCCGTCAAGGAAGAGCCCGCGATATCATTTGCAAAGGACCAGCTCAAGGCCATCATCGAGCGCATCGAGCGGCTGGAAGAAGAGAAGAAGACGATCTCCGACGACATCCGCGACGTCTATGCCGAGAGCAAGGGCAACGGCTTCGACGTCAAGGCGCTGCGCACCATCGTGCGCCTGCGCAAGCAGGATCCCAACGAGCGCCAGGAAGAGGAAACCATCCTGGAAACCTATATGCAGGCGCTCGGGATGCTGTGATCTGCCGTCGTCCCGGCCTTGAGACGGGACCCATAGCCACCGAGGCTAATTGGAATCCGAGTCTCAGCACCGAGTCTCATTGAGAGGCCTGTGGTTATGGGTACTGGCCTACGCCAGGACGACATCGAGTTTGTGGGAGCTGTGGGACTGCGGCGCGCGCTCAGTGCAAGAGTGCGGTGCGCAGGCCGAACGAGACGGTCTCGAGCCTGATCGTCGCCGATCCGGAGAAATGGTCGCAGTCCATTCCCATCATCGGGTCGTCCGAGAAGCTCATGGCGATCGCGGCCTGCGGCTTGACGAAGAACGCGCGCATCACGGTCAGGTCGGCATCACCCATCATCGTCACCGACATTGACGTGGTCGCGCTCGGCGCCAGCAGTACGACCCGCATCCAGCTGCCGTTGTTGGTCGCAGCCGTGAGCCGTGTCGACGTCGCGATCAGGCTGCCATCGCCCTGCGCTCCCTTGGTGGCCACCGTGTCGATCCCGGTGGCGGGCGCCGAATTGCGCGCCAGCGAGACGGGACGGGGGCTGCGCGGGATCGGCGCCGACGCCGAGACGACATTGGCGTGGTCGACCGGGGCAGCGGCCTGCGGCATATAGGCCATCGCCTGATAGGCGGCGGGAACGCTGGATGTCGGCCGCGGATCGGCGGCTTCGAGCGCCTGACGGGCGCTGATCGCGGCAACCAGCTGGGCCGGCGTCGCCTGCTTCGGCGTGGACGGGTTGTCGCCCCAGAGGCCACGGGCGCTGACGATGTCGGCGGGCGTCTGCGGCTGCGACTCAGCCTTGTCCGCGGCGACCTGCGTCGGCTCCGGCGGCTGCACGACCTGCGCGTCGGCAGAAGCGAGTTGGAGGGCGGCGGCGACCGGCCGCGGCTTGGTGCGCGGTGCCGGTACGGCACCGGCCAACTTGGCCGGAGCCGGCGTCACGGTCACATAGGCAGCGGGCTTCTCGTCGTCGGCGGCGCTTGCGCCCTCGTCTTCGTCGTCGCTCGACTTGCCTCCGAACAAGGAGGTGAAGAGGCTCGGCTTGTGGGCCACGGTCGCGGCGTCGTCGCCGCGTTGGTCGATCTCGGCGCGGGCGAGTTCATATCCCTTCAGCGGAACGCCGTCGGTCGGGATATGAACGGTGCGGCCGTCCGGGAATACCTTGGCCAGTTGGTCATGGGTCATCCGCGGCCAGTGCCGGATGTTGCCGGTATCGAGATGAACGAACGGCGATCCCGAGGTCGGGTAGAAGCCGACGCCGCCGCGCTGCAGCCGAAGGCCAGCGAAGCGGATCTGCTCCAGCGGCACGTCCGGGATAAAGAAATCCATCGCATGGCCGAGCATGTGTTGGCTGAAACGCGCCACGCCCTTGGAGCGGCGGTGGAGCATGGCATTGGTGGCGGGGGAGCGGTAGGCGGAGATGATCTGGATCGGCTTCTTGCCGTCGACGTCGCGGTAGACTTCCCAGATGATATCGAACAGGTGGCGGTCCATCACGATCTGGTCCTGGGTGCGCCAGTCGCGGAGATAGTGATTGAGTGTTTTCAGTGCCTCTTCGTCATAACGCCCGTCGCGCTTGAAGGTAACGGTGAGGTCTTCGTCGGAATGGGTGTGATGGAACGAAAGGGTGCAGGTCTCGTTCAGCGCGCTCGCATCGTGGACCGATCCGGCGCCCCACAACAGCAACAGCGACGCCAGACCGAGCCGATAGCCGGCCCGCGGAATGGACAGCGAGTTGAATTGGCGCGCGAAACCAGCCAGCACTTGAAGCCCACCCAGTCGCCGAGCGATCAATGGACCCCTTTCGCAAAACCCTGTCAGCGAAAGAGGATGAACGCTTTCTTAAAGCGGGAAGGTTAATCGAGATTTACCTTCTCGCTCCCCAGTTAGTTAACCTAACCTATTGAGTGTGGCGAAAAAGTGCCCACTGACCGATTCGAGGTGGAGAATGGTTAACGTTAAACGATCCCGCCTTGGGGGCGAGATCGCTGATTCTGCGAAAGAATTGGTCTTGGAAGCCAAAGGCCTTGGGCGCCCGAGCTAGCGCTCGAAGATGCGCCGCGGCGGCGGCCGCCGGCCGATCAGGGCGGGCGGCGGCGCCGGCGGCCCGCCGAACAGCCGCTCGAAGAACGACGGCCCGGAAGAATAGCTGTTGTCGCTGGCGAAGCTGACGCCGGTCGGCAGGTTGCCTGCTGGGTGCGAATAGCTCGGCTGGGCATGCGCCACGTAGGCCTCCATGTCCCTGCCGTGCGCGTTCCTGAGCATCTCAATCATGGTGGCGTCGCGGCCGTAGATGTCCCTGCGGACCTGCAGCTTGCCGGCGTCGTCCACGAACGCGGTCTGGTAGGTGATGTTGACCGGGATCGGCGTGGGGAATTTCAGGTCGATTTCGCTACTGCCATACATGCTGCGGATTTTCTCCGGCGTGTAGTGCTCGTTCGGCGCCGTGATGTTCATCAGGACCGAAGCGTACTGGTCCGGATACTGCACCCGCATGCAGCCGTGGCTAAAGGCGCGCTCGCTCTTCTCGAACAGATATTTGTCCGGGGTGTCGTGCTGATACACCAGAAATTTGTTTGGGAAGTTGAAGCGCACGCGGCCCAGCGCGTTGGCTTCGCCCGGCGGCTGCGAGATGTGGATGGAGCCGTCGCGGTTACGCTCGAGCCGCAGTCCCATCCGTTCCAGTACGGTCGGATCCTGCTGCAGCGCCGGCAGATACTCGTTGTAGACGATCGATGGCGGCACGTTCCAGGTCGGATTGACGGTAATGTACTTCATCGTCTCGGTGAGCAGCGGGGTCGCGTGAATGCCGGGCTTTCCGGTCACCACCCTTGTGGTCCAGACCTGGGAGCCGTGCTGCATCACTTTCAGCGTGTAGTCGGGGATGTTGAGGATGACATAGGCGTCGCCGATCGAGGGCACACCGAGGTCGCGCGGCAGCCAGCGCCAGCGCTCCATGTTGACGATCACGGTGTCGATGTTCTTGCCGCGCTTGGGGCTGTTCAAGGCGGCAACCGTGCGGCTGTCGAGCATCCCGGTCGGCTTGAGATCGGCATTCTCCTGGAAGCTGCGGACCGCTTCGGCGACCTTGGCGTCGTAGTGGTCGTCGCCGGCGTTTTCGGTGATGCCGAGCTTGGCGCGCAGATCCGGCACGCGCCGATCTTCCATCACGGCTTCGGGCTGCTTCTTGCCGCGCGCCGGCGTGTATTTCAGCACCGCGCCGTCGGCGATCGTGATCACAGGCTTGTCGCCCTGGCCGCGCAATTCGGCGAGCTTGGCCTTCAGCTCCTTGTAGAGCTTCTGCGGCGGGTTGTAGCTGTCGAGTGCGATGGAAGCATCTTTTGCCGTCGTGACCTTGCTGAGCACTTCGGTCGGATCGATCGGGTGCTCCGGATACTGGATATCGCCCGAGACCTGCGACCAGTGAATGCGGCCGCTCTGCGCCTGGCGCGCATAGTCGAGCATGCTGGAGGTCAGCTTCAGATCGGCGTCGGCAAGCGCATCGGGGGTTGCGGCGGCGGCGAAATCCGGCACCGGATAGTCGCTCGCGTTGAGGCCGTCGGAGGCCGCGTCCTTGAGACGGGCGATGACGCCCTTGGCGCTGTCGCTCACGCCGCCGGCTTGCGTCCAGATCGGCGCGTATTCCCGCGCGCCATAAAACTTCTCGACATCGGCGCGCTCGACCTTGCGCTCGAAATAGCGCAGCGACTTGGCGGAAAGCATTTCCTTGATCTTGTCGGCGACCGGTTGATCCGCCGCGGGCACGTTGCTTGCGGCCTTCACCGACTCGCTCGGAGGCGGTGCGTCCTTGGCCGCGTCTTTCGCGGGCTCAGCCGCCGATGGCGCAACGGCCGTTGCCGCCGGAGCCGTCGCGCTTGGCGCGGTCGCGGTGTTGCTCGGGGGCATGGCCTTGTTCGCGTCGGCCGGTGCGACAACCACATCGGCCGGTTTGGTCTCGGTCTTGCCGTCGGGCGTTTTGGCCGCGTCGGGCACCGAGGCAGTCGTGTCCATCTTGAAATCGTTGATCGTCGGGGGCGGGACGTTGGCGGGTTCGGGACGCGGGATCGCCGCGTCGATTGCCAGTTCAGCCGCACTGCTGCGAGACTGGTCGGCCTGGGCCATTGCCGAGGTCGCCGAAACCGTGAGGAATGTTGCCGCGACGGCCATCAGGACGCGGTCAAATCCGCCACGGTTTTTCAAACAATCTCGCATCGTTACACCCCTCTGGGCGAACCATCCCGGGTCAAGGAACAGTTCCGGTTATCGTCGGGCAGCTTCCGCAAAAAGCGCCGGCCTCGAAACTACGCAACGCCTACCCCATGATTTGACCCAGACGATACACACGCCCCGCTTCTGCAGCCAGCGCTACACCGGGCCACTCACGACAAACTGACTTCCGGGAAACCGCTTTGCAACGGAATGTGGTTTCTTGCCACGCGATTTTTCATTTGTCTGTCACTTGCAAGCAACGGTTCAAATGTTCTGCAATGACCGATGCTTGCAGTCCTTTTCGCATTCGACCACCGAACCGCCATAATCGCATCTCGCGCCTAACCCTCGTCGTCGCTACCGTCGGTCGATGCTTCGTCCAACTTGCGGTAAAGCGTCGAGCGGCCGATCTTCAGGCGGCGCGCGACTTCCGACATCTGTCCGCGGTAATGCGAGATCGCAAACCGGATGATCTCGTTCTCCATCTCTTCCAGCGGCCGTATCTCGCCCGAGCTGGTCAGCATCGACAGGAGGCCGTTGGTCGGCATCGGTGCAATAGGTATTTCATTACCGGAAACCAGCGCCGGCCCCCCATGCTGGATTGGCGGCGAGATGACCAGCGGCTCGCTGGGCGCTTCCGCCATCAGCGAAGATTGCCCGGCGGCGATTGGAAAATCGGCCAAACCAAGCTGGTCGCTGTCGCTCATGACGACAGCGCGGTAGATGGCATTCTCGAGCTGACGGATGTTGCCGGGCCATTCGAGCTGCGAAAGATGCGCCATCGCCTCGCCGCTGATGCCGGTGATGCTGCGATTTTCCTCCGCCCCGAAGCGGGCGAGGAAATGCCGCAATAAATGCGGGATGTCTTCGCGCCGTGCACGCAGCGGCGGGATGGTCAACGGCAGCACGTGCAGGCGATAGAACAGATCCTCGCGAAAGTGCCCACCCTTGACGCGCTCGAGCAGCTTGCGGTTGGTCGCCGAAACGATGCGCACGTCGACCTTCACCGGCTTGCGGCCGCCGACGGCTTCCACCGCGCCTTCCTGCAGCGCCCGCAACAACTTCACCTGGGCGGCCAGCGGCAATTCGGAGACCTCGTCGAGGAACAGCGTGCCGCCGTGGGCCTCGACGAATTTGCCGGTATGGCGCTCGGTCGCGCCGGTAAAGGCGCCCTTCTCGTGGCCGAACAAGATCGATTCCACGAGATTGTCGGGGATCGCGCCGCAATTGACCGCGACGAACGGCTTTGCCCTGCGCTCGCCGCTGCCATGGATGGCACGGGCGAACAGCTCCTTGCCAACACCCAATTCGCCCTCGATCAGCACCGGAATGGCGGAAGCAGCGGCTTTCTGCGCGGTGCGCAGCACATTCGCCATGGCCTCGCTGCGGGTGACGATGTCGGCGAAGCTGAGCCTGCCTTCGCGGCTGTGCCGGATGCGCTGCAACTCGCCTTTCAGCGCCGAGGTGTTCAGTGCGTTGCGCAGCGAAACCTGCAGCCGCTCCATGCCGACCGGCTTGACCACGAAATCCTGGGCGCCGGCGCGCATCGCCGAGACCACGTTGTCGATGCCGCCATGGGCGGTCTGCACGATGACGGGAATGGTGAGCCCGGCTTCGCGAATCTTGGCCAAAACCCCCATGCCGTCGAGGCCGGGCATGACCAGATCCAGCACCATCGCATCGATCGCCGGTGCGTCGGGGCCGGTCAGCATGGCAATCGCGGCGTCGCCGCCATCGACAACTACGGCTTCATAGCCGCATTTCTGCACCATGTTCTCGACTAAGCGGCGCTGTACGGCGTCGTCGTCGGCTATCAAAATGCTGGCAGCCATGGCGTTCCCCGCACGCTACATTATCTGTGTCGAATCGGGGCACTCTCGCCGATGCCGATTAACGCAGTCTTAAACCTTGCCGGCCCCTCCCACCGCTGCTCCGGTTGAACACAGGTTTCGAACAAGATGACATCGCGCTCCACGTCCGCTCTCCGTAAGCCTAACTCCAGCAAATCCGCCGCCAAGACCAAGACCGTCAGCAAGACCGGCAAGCTGCCGGAATGGAACCTGGCCGATCTTTATTCCGGCATCGACGCACCGGAAGTCGCAAGTGACCTGCAAAGGATGGATGCCGAATGCGTCGCGTTTGAGACCGACTACAAAGGCAAGCTTGCGGAACACACGGCAACGGACGATGGTGGCAAATGGCTTGGCCAGGCCGTGAAACGCTACGAGGCGATCGACGATCTTGCCGGAAGGCTCGGTTCCTATGCTGGGCTCGTTCATGCCGGCGATAGCCTCGATCCCGCGATCTCCAAATTCTACGGTGACGTTTCCGAGCGCCTGACAGCGGCCTCGACGCACCTCCTGTTCTTCGCGCTCGAACTGAACCGCATTGACGATGCCGTGATCGAGCGCGCGATGCAGGCCCCGGAGCTCGGCCATTACCGGCCGTGGATCGAGGATCTGCGGAAGGAAAAGCCGTATCAGCTCGAGGACCGCGTCGAGCAGTTGTTCCACGAAAAATCCCAGAGCGGCTATGCCGCCTGGAACCGGCTGTTCGATCAGACCATCTCGACCCTGCGCTTCAAGGTCGGGGCGAAGGAATTGGCGATCGAGCCGACGCTGAACCTCTTGCAGGATCGCGACGGCAAGAAGCGCAAGGTTGCAGCCGAAGCGCTGGCCAAGACCTTCAAGGGCCACGAGCGCACGTTCGCGTTGGTCACCAACACGCTCGCCAAGGACAAGGAAATTGCCGACCGCTGGCGCGGTTTTCAGGACGTGGCGGATTCACGCCATCTGAACAACCGCGTCGAGCGCGAGGTGGTTGACGCGCTGGTTGGCTCCGTGCGCGCGGCCTATCCAAGGCTCTCGCATCGCTATTACGCCCTGAAGGCCAGCTGGTTCAAAAAGAAGAAGCTCGCGCATTGGGATCGCAACGCGCCGTTGCCGTTTGCCGCGACCGGCACCATCGCCTGGCCCGAGGCGAAGAACATGGTCTTGACCGCCTATCGCGGTTTCTCCGCCGAGATGGCTGATATCGCCGCGCGGTTTTTCACCGACCGCTGGATCGATGCGCCGGTGCGGCCCGGCAAGGCGCCGGGCGCGTTCTCGCATCCGACCACGCCGTCGGCGCATCCCTACGTGCTGATTAATTATCAGGGCAAGCCGCGCGACGTGATGACGCTCGCCCACGAGCTTGGCCACGGCGTGCATCAGGTCTTGGCCGCCAAGAACGGCGCGCTGATGGCCCCGACGCCGTTGACGCTCGCAGAAACCGCAAGCGTGTTCGGCGAGATGCTGACCTTCAAGCGGCTGTTGTCGCAGACCAAGAATGAGAAACAGCGCCAGGCGCTGCTCGCCGGCAAGGTCGAGGACATGATCAACACCGTGGTGCGGCAGATCGCGTTCTACTCGTTCGAGCGTGCGGTCCATACCGAGCGCAGGGACGGCGAGCTGACCGCTGAGCGGATCGGCCAGCTCTGGCTTTCGGTGCAAGGCGAGAGCCTAGGGCCTGCAATCGACATCAAGCCCGGATACGAGAATTTCTGGATGTACATCCCGCACTTCATCCATTCGCCGTTCTACGTCTATGCCTACGCGTTCGGCGATTGCCTGGTGAACTCGCTCTATGCGGTCTACGAGAATGCTGCGGGCGGGTTCGCCGAGCGCTACCTCGCGATGCTCGCGGCCGGCGGCACCAAGCACTATTCCGAGCTTTTGACGCCGTTCGGGCTGGACGCCAAGGACCCCAAATTCTGGAATGGCGGGCTGTCGGTCATTTCGGGCATGATCGATGAACTGGAGGCGATGGGCTGATCGGGTAGGGGCCGTAAAACATCTGTTGAACGGGCGAGAAAGGTGCGTTATACATATGTATAACGCACCTTTTGGCTATTCGGCTGCCGATCAGGGAAAGCGACCATGAAAATCGAAATCAAGAAGATCGGTAATTCCGATGGATTGCTGCTTCCGCGCGAGCTGATGCAGCGGCTCGACCTCAAGCGCGGTCAGCAACTGCACATCACCGAGCTCCCCGGGGGCGGTTTCCAGGCGCTCCCCTATGATCCGGATTTCGAGCGGACCATGGAGATTGCCGACGAGATCATGGACAAGTATCGCGATACGCTGGCTGCGCTCGCTAAATGACGGATTCTTGGAATGAGCGAGCCGGACGAGCCGCTTTGGATTACCTTCGAGCAAGCCGTTGCGATCCATCGCCACCAACTGCGCCGCTTCGGCGGAGCAGCGGGGATGCGCGATGAAGGCTTGCTGCGATCGGCGCTCGATCGCCCCATCAACAAGTGGCGCTATGAACAGGCGCCGTTTGCCGAGCTTGCATCGGCCTATGCGTTCGGGCTTGCGAAAACCCCCGCCTTTGTCGATGGAAACAAACGCATCGCCTTCATGGCCATGATGACTTTCCTGCACAAGAACGGCGTTGCGTTCGCGCCTGATCCGGCGCAGTCGACGGTTATCATCCTTGCGCGCGCGGCCGGCGAGGTCAGCGAGGAAAGCCTTGCTCGCTGGATCAGGGACAATTGGCCCGCCGATACCGCCGGTTGAGCCCCGGCGCGGCGGGTGCCGAAGCGGCCGGCCGCCGTTGCTCTCCCGTTGGGATTGCGGTAATTGCTCGCCGGAAGTTTTGAGGATTTTGACTGGGGACACCGATGGCAGACCACAGCGAAGTTGCCTACACCACCGCCGACGGCAACGATTATCCGGCCCATGAGCAGACCTATGAGGGTTTCATCAAGCTAGTGAAATACGGCACGTTCACGGTCGCCATCATCGTTGCGCTGATGGGGTATTTCCTGACCTGATCGGTTCCTGTTGCGCGCAACGGCGCGGCGCAACAAAAAATTCGCCTAAGCACCGGTCGCAAAACTGGTACCCATCTCCGCAGGAATAACGCTAGTCTGATCGTGCGCGCATGCCTTGCGCCGCCGGAGGCCTCATGAAGATTGCCGTCGCCAAGGAAATCGATCCGTCCGAGCCGCGGGTGGCGGCTTCGCCAGACTCGGTGAAGAAGTACAAGGCACTGGGCTTCGATGTCACGGTCGAGCCGGGCGCGGGCGTCAAGTCGGGCGTGCCGGATTCCGAATTCACCGCGGCCGGCGCGAGCGTGGCTGCGGATGCGGTCAAGGACGCCGACATCGTCATCAAGGTGAAGCGGCCGGAAGCTAGCGAGCTTGGCGGTTACAAGCGCGGCGCGCTGGTCATCGCTATTATGGATCCTTACGGCAACGACGCCGCGCTGAAGACGCTTGCCGATGCCGGCATCTCGGCCTTCGCGATGGAATTGATGCCGCGCATCACCCGCGCCCAGGTGATGGACGTGCTGTCGAGCCAGGCCAATCTCGCCGGCTATCGCGCCGTGATCGAAGCAGCCGAAGCCTTCGGCCGCGCCTTTCCGATGATGATGACCGCGGCGGGCACGATCCCCGCCGCAAAGGTGTTCGTGATGGGCGTCGGCGTCGCTGGCCTGCAGGCGATCGCGACCGCGCGCCGGCTCGGCGCCGTGGTTTCCGCAACCGATGTGCGGCCGGCCACCAAAGAGCAGGTCGAAAGCCTCGGCGCCAAATTCCTCGCGGTCGAGGACGAGGAGTTCAAGAACGCCCAGACCGCCGGCGGCTATGCCAAGGAGATGTCAAAGGAGTATCAGGCCAAGCAGGCCGCCTTGACCGCCGAGCATATCAAGAAGCAGGACATCATCATCACCACCGCGCTGATCCCCGGCCGGCCCGCACCGCGCCTTGTCACGAGCGAGATGGTGAAGTCGATGAAGCCGGGCTCGGTGCTGATCGACCTTGCGATCGAACGCGGCGGCAATGTCGAAGGCGCAAGGGTGAACGAAATCGTGGAGGCCGATGGCGTCAAGATCGTCGGCTACACCAACGTCGCTGGCCGCGTCGCCGCCTCCGCCTCCGGTCTCTACGCCCGCAACCTGTTGTCGTTCATCGAGACCTTGGTCGACAAGTCCGCCAAGGCGCTCGCGGTCAACTGGGACGACGAACTGGTCAAGGCCACCGCGCTGACCAAGGATGGCGCCGTCATTCATCCGAATTTCCAGCCGAGAGGCTAGAGGAGAGAAGCCATGGAGCATGTCGCCCAAGCCGTCGATCCGTTCGTATTCCGGCTGTCGATTTTCGTACTCGCCGTGTTCGTCGGCTATTTCGTGGTGTGGTCGGTGACGCCTGCGCTGCATACGCCGCTGATGTCGGTGACCAATGCGATCTCCTCGGTGATCGTGGTCGGCGCACTGCTCGCGGTCGGCGTCGGGATGATTTCTTCGGGCAGCGGCTGGGCGCGCGGCTTCGGCTTCATCGCGCTGACTTTCGCCTGCGTGAACATCTTCGGCGGTTTTCTTGTCACCCAGCGCATGCTGGCGATGTACAAGAAGAAGATCAAGTGACGATGGGGATTTTTCAAGCGATCTCGTCATGCCCCGCGCATGCGGGGCATCCAGTAGGCCGAGACGGTCCGTCGATCAACGACGATTTCCGGCTACTGGATCATCCGCTTTCGCCGATGATGACAGTGGAGGGGGCTCGGTAATGAACGCCAATCTGGCTGCAATTCTCTATCTCGTGGCAGGTGTGCTGTTCATCCTGTCGCTGCGCGGGCTGTCGAGCCCGGCATCGAGCCGGCGCGGCAACTTTCTCGGCATGGCCGGCATGGCGATCGCAGTCGCCACCACGCTCGCAAGCCACCCGCCGGCCGACGGCATCGCCTGGCTCCTGGTGATCCTCGGTATCGCGATCGGCGGCTCCATCGGCGCGGTGATCGCCCGTCGCGTGCCGATGACCTCGATGCCCGAGCTCGTCGCCGCGTTCCACTCGCTGGTCGGCATGGCCGCGGTGCTGGTGGCGGCCGGCGCCTTCTACGCGCCTGAGGCCTTCGATATCGGCACGCCCGGCAACATCCATTCGCAGAGCCTGGTCGAAATGTCGCTCGGGGTTGCCATCGGTGCGCTGACCTTCACCGGCTCGGTGATCGCGTTCCTGAAGCTTTCCGCCCGCATGAGCGGCGCGCCGATCATCCTGCCCGGCCGCCACGTCATCAATATCCTGTTGGCCGTTGGTCTTGTGGCGTCCATCGTCGGTCTGGTCGTGACCGGGAGCCAGTATGATTTCTGGCTGATTACCGTCCTCGCTTTGCTGTTGGGCGTGCTCATGATCATCCCGATCGGCGGCGCCGACATGCCGGTCGTGATCTCGATGCTCAACTCCTACTCCGGCTGGGCCGCGGCCGGCATCGGATTTACCCTCGGCAATTCGGCGCTGATCATCACCGGCGCGCTGGTCGGCTCCTCCGGCGCGATCCTGTCCTACATCATGTGCCACGCGATGAACCGCTCCTTCATCTCGGTGATCCTCGGCGGCTTTGGCGGCGAGACGGCGGCCGCGGGCGCCGGCGGCGGCGAGGTCAAGCCGGTCAAACTGGGCTCGGCGGACGATGCCGCCTTCATCATGAAGAACGCGCAGAAGGTGATCATCGTGCCCGGCTACGGCATGGCGGTGGCGCAGGCCCAGCACGCGCTGCGCGAAATGGCCGACACGCTGAAGAAGGAAGGCGTCGAGGTGAAATACGCCATTCACCCGGTCGCCGGCCGCATGCCCGGCCACATGAACGTGCTGCTGGCGGAAGCCAACGTGCCCTATGACGAGGTGTTCGAGCTCGAGGACATCAATTCGGAGTTTGCCCAAGCCGACGTCGCCTTCGTAATCGGCGCCAACGACGTCACCAACCCGGCCGCGGAAGAGGACAAGACCTCGCCGATCTACGGCATGCCGGTGCTGCAGGTCTGGAAGGCCGGCACCGTGATGTTCATCAAGCGCTCGCTGGCCTCCGGCTACGCCGGCATCGACAATCCCCTGTTCTATCGCGACAACACCATGATGCTGCTCGGCGACGCCAAGAAGATGACCGAGAGCATCGTCAAGGGGATGTGAGGCAGCCCCCCGTGGCCTTCAACAAGGAGCGGCATCGATCAAATCGCATGCCGCCCAAGGCGACACGGGAGCAGCGCATCAAATGGCACGCCGCGCATGCGGTTGCCTGCGGATGCCGTGCCGTCCCGAAAGCATCAAGAGAGACGTTGAAAACTGCTAACGCCGCGCCGCAAGGCAACGCAAAGCGGAGCCGCATGATGCTGACGCGTCGTCAGGTGGTTGGGAGGGCAGTTAATGTCGTCGGGGCAATCGCCTCGGGCATGCCGCAGCCATGACAATTCTGAAATGGTTCCTCGTCCTCGCGGCAGTTGTCTATTTTGGCGGTCTTGCCGTGCTGTTTTTCAAGCAACGCTCGATGCTGTTTCCGATTCCGACGGTCGCGCGAACCGCACCGGAAGCTGCGGGTTTTCCGGAAGCCGAGGAGCACGCTCTCACCACGGCCGATGGTGAGAAAGTCATCGTCTGGCATGTAGCGGCGAAGCCCGGTCATGCCGTGATCCTGTATTTCCCGGGCAACGGCGATTTTCTGGCCGGCCGCGTCAGTCGGTTCAAGGCCATGACGTCAGACGGGACCGGTCTCGTTGCGCTATCCTATCGCGGCTATGCGGGCTCCAGTGGAGCGCCGAGCGAGCGCGGCATCTTGCAGGACGCTGCGGCTGCCTATGCTTTCACGACGGTGCGCTATCCGCCGGATCGGATTGTCGCCTGGGGATTTTCGCTGGGTACCGGGGTTGCGGTGGCGCTGGCGGCCGAGCACCCGATCGGCAAATTGATCCTAGAAGCGCCTTATACGTCGACGGTGGATGTTGCCGGCTCGATGCTTCGCATCGTGCCGGTCAGTCTCTTGATGCGCGATCAATTTCATTCCGATCGGCGCATTTTGCGGGTCAGCGCGCCCTTGCTTATCATGCATGGCGACAGCGATCCCGCGATACCCATCGCCTTTGGCGAGCGGCTGTTTGGGTTGGCCCATGAGCCAAAACAATTCGTGCGGTTTCCGGGAGGCGGACACGATAATCTCGATAGTTTTGGCGCGATCGAAGCCGCGCGACAATTTATCGATGCCGCAAAAGGCTGACGGTTGGGGTGGCTTGGTGCATAGTCAGCTCGCCTGACAAAGGGATCCTGGTTGTATGAGCGCGCACGGAGCAATGCCGAAGTCGGCGTGGATTTTCCCCGCCCTTGCCGTCCTGTTGTTCGCAGCCGTCACCGCGGCGGGCTATGGCTTCACGCCCTCCGCGGGCGGGCTGGCATTCGCCGCGGTACTGCTGGTCATCCTGTTCGGCACCGTATTTGCCGCTGTCCATCATGCCGAAGTGATCGCCGAGCGGATTGGCGAGCCCTATGGCACGCTGTTGTTGACGCTTGCGGTCACGGTGATCGAGGTGGCGCTGATCGCGACCATCATGCTCGGCGACAAGCAAGTGCCGACGTTGGCGCGCGATACGGTGTTCGCGGTGGTCATGATCGTCTGCAACGGGCTTGCCGGCATCTGCATCTTCATCGGTGGGCTTCGTTACCGCGAGCAGGATATCCAGGTCTCGGGCGCCAACCTCTATCTCAGCGTGCTGTTCACGATGGCGACAATCACGCTGGTGCTGCCGAACTACACGCTGACCACGCCGGGGCCGGTCTATTCCGCGGCCCAGCTTGCCTTTGTCAGCGTCGTGACCATCCTGCTCTATGGTGTGTTTCTCTATACCCAGACCATCCGGCATCGCGACTACTTCATCAAGGAAACCGCAGGCTTTGTCGACGACGGGGTTCCGGCCTCGGGCGGCATACTGGGGTTGAGCATCGCTCTGCTGCTGCTGTCGCTGCTGGCGGTGGTGCTATTGGCGAAAAAGTTCTCCCTCGTCGTCGATACCGGCATTGCGCTCGCCGGCGCGCCGCCGGCGTTTGCGGGCGTCCTGGTTGCGGTGCTGATCCTGTTGCCGGAGAGCGTCGCGGCGGTCGCCGCGGCGCGCAAGAACGACTTGCAGAAGAGCATCAATCTCGCGCTCGGCTCCTCGCTCGCCACCATCGGGTTGACGATCCCGGCGGTCGCGGCGGCCGCCTATCTCCTCGACAAGCAACTGGTGCTGGGGCTGGACGGGCAGGAGATGGTGCTCCTGCTGCTGACCTTCGTCCTGAGCATGCTGACCTTCGGCACCGGGCGGACCAACATCCTGTTCGGGCTGGTCCACATCGTGGTGTTTGCGGTCTTTGTGTTCATGGTATTCGTGCCCTAGATCGCGATGACATCGCGCTTCAGTTCATTGTTTGAGCATGATCTTTTCGGAAAACCGGCGCCCGCCCATCGGGTCGTGGTGGCCGAGGGCAGGGTTCTCCGGATCATGTCCAGCCCAGTGGAGAAGAACAACGATGCTAAGCGCCAAATCCGAGGTTCAGGTCGACACCCCCGAAGTCCGCGTCACCGAGTGGCGGCTGGCGCCCGGCAGTGCGACCGGCCATCACGTTCACGAGATGGATTATGTGATCGTCCCCGTGACTGCGGGCGAAATGACCATCGTGGCGCCCTCTGGCGAGCGTTCCAAGGCGCAGCTTAAGGTCGGTAAATCCTACTTTCGGAAGGCCGGCGTCGAGCACGACGTGCTCAATGAAAGTACAGCCGAGATCGTATTTCTGGAGGTTGAGCTGAAACCTTAAATTTCGTTTACCGAATTGCCACCGATCCGACGCAGTTGATCCTTCAATGCGCCTCAAAGTTCCCTCAAGAATCTGCCGCGCGGAGAGCAGGCGGCATGCTGAATTACCTGAAGAAATTCGCGATGGACATCCTGCCGTCGGTGGCCGCGACCATCATCGGCGCCTATATCGTTAATCACTATATTGCCACAAAGCCGGCCACCAACGCGCCGGCCGCAGTGGTCTCCACGGCCGAGACCAAGACGGCTGAGCCGCAAGCCGCACCGAATGTTGTTTCCGCCAAGCCGGCCGATGCCTCAACTGACGTGGCCAATGTCCCCGAGGCCGGCGTCACGGCCAAGGGTGTTTCCGAGCGCGCCATGATCGAGAAGACCGCGTCGGAACGGCCGGCGGAGGTCAAGCCGGAAGCCAAATCGGTTGAAATCAAGCCGGTCGATACCGCGAGCCTGCCCGCCGATCCGCGCCACCGCGCGCCTCAGCCGCGCGAGAAGGCGGTCGCCAAGGTCACCCCGGCGCCGGCCTCTGCCCCTGTTGTCGCCGTGCCGATCGTGGCGGCGCCCTCGACCGCCCCGCCGGCTGAGGCCGCGGCCGCATCTTCCGAAGACCATCGTGACGCCAACGAGCTGGCGCGTCAGGCGATCGAGCGCCTGCGCGCCAATGGTGATGTCGCGTCGCGGGTGCAGGAAGCGCCAAGAGAGGTGTCAAGAGAAACGACGAGAGCCACGCCGGCGGTCGCATCGGCGCCCGTGGTCCGACCGCTGCCGCCGCCGGTCATTTTGGCGGCGCCACCGGCCGAATCCTCGAACGCGTCGGCCGCGAACCCGCCCTATACGGCCTCGGTCCCGGTCGACGATCCGAACCGGCCAATTCCGCCGGCGGAAATTCCGCCGCCGCGTCCGCGGCTTGATTTGCGCGCCGAGGCGGCCAACGCCGCGTCGCATGCGACCACGGTTGCCCAGGATGTGTTGGCGGCGGCCAAATCGATGTTCCACGCGGTCTTGCCCAGCGAGCACGAGCAGAACGGGAACGGTGGGCGCCAGCAGTTCGCGGATTGACGCGCGGTCGGTTCCAATCGAACAGCTTCGCAATCGGAACGTATCGTAGCTCCGCCCAGGCTTGCCGCCGACGCGGGCAAAGCTAGCCCAACCAACCGCGCAAGTTGGGCTAGTACGCGCCGCCTCGTCCCGGGGACGCTGATTGATGGCGCGGCCATAGGAGCCGGCGGGCCTGGTTGTGTCGCTGAGCCGCTCGTAGGCGAGGCCTCGCGCGATCCAGGCTCGCGCGTTCTGCGGCTCATCCTGCACCGCCTCGTCGAGGTAGCCGCTGCGCAAGGTAGCTCTGCGCACGCGCGAGCAGCGGCTCGGCCTGCTGTGGCACCAGGCCGCTTGCCCCGGTAAAGTCGCCGATCGCGGATTGGTACCGTTTTTCGTCTTGATGGAGCAGGCCACGATTGTAATAGGCTTCCGAATTGTCGGGGGCGAGCGTGATCGCCTTGTTGAAATCCTCCAATGCCTCGGGGTTCTGGTTGCGGGCCTTGTAGACCAGGCCGCGGCCGAGATAGGCGGGCGCGTTATTGGCGTCGAGCGCGATCGCGCGCTCGACGTCGGCCATCGCAACATCGAGCCGCCGGGTCTGGCGATAGATCAGCCCGCGGTTGGCATAGGCCGGTCCGCAATTGGGATCGAAGCCGATCACCTTGTCGAAATCGGCCAGTGCTTCGTCGGTCTTGCCGGCCTGCGCCAGTGCCGAGCCGCGCTTGTTGTAGGCTACCGGATCGTTCGGGCTATTCTTGATGGCCTCGCAGAGCGAGGCGAGGTTGATGGACGAGGTGAACTACGTCGGTTCTTCCGGCTCGCAAGACGGGCGTCAACGCGCCCAGATTGATCGAGCAGCCACCGAGCGCCATCGCAACCAATGCGACGGTTGCGGCCGTTCGCGGACCATGACCGAACTTAGGCGCGCAAGCCCCTAGTTTCAACTATGGGGTGAGCGCCTCTTTGCTATTAGACATCAGCCAGGTATATAATAGGCTGTGGCGGACTTCAGATCGAACAGGAACGTTCTCTTCTCGTGCAAATATCACGTGGTGTTTTTGCCCGAAATACCGTAAGCCAGTTCTTAATCCGCCTATCGACGCCAAACTTAAGAAACTAATTCGGCAAGTATGCGACGAGACGCAATCGGCGCTGATTGAAATGGAAGTCGTGCCAGACCACGTCCATCTGCTTGTCGGCTGCGATCCGCAATACGGCATCCACCGGCTGGTGAAGGGCATCAAGGGCCGGTCTTCGCGTGTTCTCCGTCAGCAGTTCCGGGTGCTGCGCAGGCGCATTCCAACATTATGGACGAACAGTTATTTTGTGTCTTCGGTCGGCGGCACTCCCCTCGCGCTCATCAAGCAATACATTGAAAATCAGAAGAGGGTCTGATGGAAATGCCTCAAATGATTTCAATTGCCGGTCTTAAGGCGCGAGGATGGACACAAGCCCTCATCACGCTCCTTGGGGAACCGGATGTGGTAAGGCGCAATTCTCATTATGCGAAATCAGCGCCTATGCGCCTCTACGACACCGCAAGAGTAGCTTCCTTCGAGGTGTCGTCAGAGTTTCTTGCTGCAAAAGCGAAAGCTGCTCGGCGTCAGTGCGGAGCAAAGACTGCCGTGGAGACAAAGCGCGCGGCACTGATGCAGCAGGTTCTGGAAATGCACGTTTCTGTTGAAACGCGCCCGGAACATTGGGTGAGACGTGCGACGATTGAAGCGTATAACGAATGGCACTGGGATGGAGACGGGGCGGCGGAAGATGCACCCGCCGAGTTTCTCGAACGCATCACCGTAAACTTCATCCGGCATAATCTAACAGCGTACGACAGGGCATTAGAGGAAGTCGCTGGTCGGGTTGGCATCGCCTCTGCGGTACAGAGCAAAGATTTACTCAGCCATAGGAGAGAGCTATCCGGCTTTAGCAGATGAATGCAGTCGGCAATTGATGCGTAGAGGACTGTGATGCCGCGCGTTAAAACCCTGTCCTTCGTCGCCGAGTTCCCGCTTCAGACGACTGCGGCGGATGAGAAGACATTGGATACGCGGCTGAACGCGGCCCGGCACCTCTATAATGCCTGTTTGCAGGAGTGCCTTCGCCGCCTCGATCTGATGAAGCAGTCGAAGGCATGGCAAGCCGCACGCGCCGTGCCTGCGACAGTGGAGAAGCGTCACAACAAAGCGCGCTCGCAAGCGTTCGGGGCCGAACTGGAGCGGTTCGGCTTCACCTCGCGCGAGACTGAAAAGCATGCGCTCTCCTGCCGCAATGCCTGCTGGATCGGCGATCACCTCGGCAGCCACGACACGCAAACCACGAGTTTGCGCGCATTCCGGGCAGCCGAGCAGTATGCGTTTGGCAAGCGCGGCCGCCCACGGTTCAAATCGTTAAACCGGCTGAACAGCATCGAGGGCAAAGCGGACGCTGTAGTCGCCGGATCAAGAGAGTTGGGCCGGCCGTCGAGGCCGGGGATGATGTAGCGCCTCTGCAAACAGAGACCGCGAGAGCCCCGGAAAGACTGCCTTCTGCCTCTCTCAGAACCCCCTGGCTTTAGCCATGGGGAGGTTCAGGCGAAGCGACGGATTGGCCATTTGCTCGACATACTCGCATGCCATTCTTTCATTGCCGCCATGCGGCAAATTTCAGCGTTCAAAAAAATAGCGCGCAAAAAAATAACGCGTGCAAAAAAAACGCGGGACCAAAGCCCGCGTCGTCGACGTCAAATCTGCAAAATCAATTGTTCAGCGCATCCCGCCGCCGCGCGGACCCGCGCCGGCGCCACCACGGCCACCGCCGGCTCCGCCGCGCTCGGGAGCGCCACCCGCGCCGAATACTGGCTTCGGCTTCATCGGCAACAGGCCCTCGCGCTGCAGCTTCTTGCGGGCGAGCTTGCGTGCGCGGCGCACCGCCTCGGCCTTTTCGCGGGCTTTCTTCTCGGAGGGCTTTTCGTAGTGACCGCGGAGCTTCATCTCGCGGAAAATGCCCTCGCGCTGCATCTTCTTCTTCAGCGCCTTGAGGGCTTGATCGACATTGTTATCGCGAACGAGAACCTGCACGCGGCATCCTCTTTTCTGTAGATCGGATTGGAATCGGGTAAAGCCGAAGGGCCGGCTAAAGGCCTTGCCCCTCTCCTTGAAGGCGCGGATGTATCAGACAAAAGCGCGAATGTCCACCGGTTCAAACGTGATTGTGCGGCCGTTTGGGGGGCAAACCGGCCTTTTTGATTCGATTCAGCCGGCTTTCGGTGTGCCCACTGCCGTGCCCACTTTCGCGCCCACTTGGGTCACATGGCCCATCTTGCGGCCCGGCCGCGGCGGACCCTTGCCGTAGAGATGAACGGTCGCGCCCGGAACCGTCAGCCACTGTTCGTAATCGTTGATCTCGTCCCCGATCAGGTTGGTCATGGTGACCTCGCCGTGACGAACCGGCTTGCCGAGCGACCAGCCGGCGATGGCGCGGATGTGCTGCTCGAACTGCGAGATCGAGGCACCGTCAAGCGTCCAGTGTCCGGAATTATGCACCCGTGGGGCAATCTCGTTGACCAGGACTTTTGGCCCCGCAAAGTCCGCCAGCACGAACATCTCGACCGCGAGCACGCCGACATAGCCGAGCGCATTTGCGATCTTCTCCGCGATCGCGCACGCCTCTCCGGCCAGCGCGTCCGGGATTGCCGCCGGCGCCCGCGAGATCTTGAGAATATGATCGCGGTGCTCGTTCTCGGTGACGTCGAAACATTCGACATGGCCGTCGGCGGAACGCGCGGCGATCACCGAGATCTCGCGCTCGAACGGGATCAAGGCTTCGAGAATCGCGGATTTGGTGCCCAATTCCTTCCAGATGAGATCGGGATCGTCGCCCTCGCGGATGATCGATTGCCCCTTGCCGTCATAGCCAAAGCGGCGGGTCTTGATCACGGCGGGCAAGCCGATCGCAGCGATCGCGCTGTGCAGCGAAGCGATCGAGGAGACATCGGCGTAATCCGCGGTACCGATACCGAGCCGCTTGACGAAGTCCTTCTCGGCAAGACGATCCTGGGTGGTTTCCAGGATTTTGCTGTCGGGCAGCACCGGGCGGCGTGCCCCCAGGATCAGCGCGGCGGCGGAGGGAACGTTCTCGAATTCGTAGGTGATGACGTCAACGTCGTTGGCGAACAGTTCCAGCGCCTCGACGTCGGCATATTCGGCGCAGGTCGCGTTCAGCACCACGTCGAAGGCCGGCGACTCCGGGTCCGGCGAGAACACCTGGCAGCGCAGGCCGAGCCGCGCCGCGGCCATCGCCAGCATCCGGCCCAATTGCCCGCCGCCGAGAATTCCGATGGTGTCGCCCGGCTTCAGCTTCACCTCGCTGGAAGCCGTCACGCCGATCCCTCCGGACGCTCGGCGACCGCCTCGGTCTGTTGCTGGCGCCAGGCGGCAAGCCGGTCGGCTAGCGGTAGATCGGCAAGCGCGAGCACCCTGGCCGCCAGTAGCGCGGCGTTGATAGCGCCGGCCTTGCCGATGGCGAGCGTCCCGACCGGCACGCCAGCCGGCATCTGGACGATGGAATAAAGCGAATCGACGCCGGACAGCGCCTTGGATTCCACGGGTACGCCGAACACCGGGAGTTCCGTCAGCGATGCGGTCATGCCGGGCAGGTGCGCTGCGCCGCCGGCGCCCGCGATGATCACCTTGAAGCCTTCGGCCTTGGCGCCCTTGGCGAAGGCGAACAGACGCTCCGGGGTGCGATGGGCGGAGATGATGCGCTGCTCGCAATCGACCCCGAGCGCGGCCAGCGTATCGGCCGCATGGCGCATGGTCTCCCAGTCCGACTGGCTTCCCATGATGATGGCTACGGGCGCGGTCATCAGTTCAATTCTTCTCAAGAATCCAAAAACATAGGCCGGATTATAGGTTCAGGCCCGGTGACGGCAAGGCGTGGCAAGGGAGCTGGAATGGACTATCCTGTCTTGGTGAATCCCGGCAAGCCTTCATAAGCAGGCCTCATTAAGGATGCCCATGAAAAAGAGACCCGGGGCGACCGGAAAAGGGCTTGCGAAAGCACGTAGAGGCGGCGCGGCCGGGCGTAAAGCAACCCCTTCGGCCACCGTGAGGCCGGCGGATCGTGCCAAGGATCATACCAAGGACCGAACCAAGGACCACGACACGGCGACCATTCGCCGGCTTCGGACCGAGTTGGCGGCGGCGCGAAAGCACATCGCGGAACTTCAGGCCTCGGCGAATACCGACTTCCTGCTCGACATTCCGAACCGCCGCGGCTTCGAGCGCGAGCTCGGCCGCGCGGTCGCCTACATCAAGCGCTACCAAGCCAGCGCGGCGCTGATCGTGGTCGATGTCGATCGCCTGAAACCGATCAACGATGCCTTCGGCCACGCCGCGGGCGACGAGGTGCTTAAGGCGATTGCAACCGTGCTCACGCGCCAGGTGCGCGCCTCCGACGTGGTCGGGCGGCTCGGCGGCGACGAGTTCGGCTTGCTGTTGTGGAATCTCAGCGAGACCGATATGCGGGTGAAAACGGCAGCTTTGGAACAGGCGATCGATGGCTTGAACTTCGTCTTTGGCGGCCAGCGCGTGACGGCGGGCGCATCCGCCGGCGTCGCGATCCTAGATACCCATGCGGAGGCCGGTCGCGCGCTGGAGGAAGCCGATCGGGCGATGTATGTCCGCAAGGCGCAACGGCGCCATGAAACGTGAGCAGGATCATGACCATCAACCCCACCCCATTCACACTTCGTATTCCCGACGCCGACATTGCCGACCTCCGCGGCCGTCTTGCCCGTTCACGCTTCCCCGACCAGGCGCCCGGCGAGCCATGGGCTTATGGCAGCGACGTCGCCTACGTTCGGGAGCTTACGGAATATTGGCGTGACAAATTTGACTGGCGGGCCGAGGAAGCCGCGCTGAATGTCTTTCCGCAATTCCGCGTCGTGCTCGATGGCATCGATCTCCACTACCTGCACGTGCCCGGCGTCGGTCCCGACCCGATCCCGCTGCTGCTGCTGCACGGCTGGCCCGGCTCGGTGTTCGAGTTTCTCGATATCATCCCGCGCCTCACCGATCCGGCGCGCTTCGGTGGCGATGCGCGCGACGCCTTCACCGTGGTGGCGCCATCCTTGCCGGGATACGGCCTGTCTTTCCAAGCCGGCCAAAGGCGGTTCGGCGTTCCCGAAATGGCGGATTGTGTCGCCGCGCTGATGCATGACGTGCTCGGCTATGCCCGCTTCGGCGCCCAAGGCGGCGACTGGGGCGCCGCGGTCACCAGCCGGCTCGGCTATGCGCACGCCAACCGGATGATCGGCATCCACATCAATCTGATGATGGCGGCTGGCCGCGATGCTGCCGCCTTTTCCAATCCGACTGAGGAGGAGCGGCTTTACCTGAGCGAGCTTGCGCATTGGACTCGCGAAGAGACGGGTTATCAGTGGATCCAGGGCACACGCCCGCAGACGCTCGCCTTCGGCCTCACCGATTCGCCGCTCGGTCTTGCCGCATGGATCGTGGAGAAGTTCCGCGCCTGGTCCGATTGCGATGGCGACGTCGAGCGCGCTATCAGCCGCGACCGCATGCTCGCCGACATCTCGCTTTATTGGTTTACCGGCGCGATCGGTTCGTCGTTCTGGCCGTATTATGCCAGGCTTCACGGCTCGGTCATCCTGCCTGTCGGCGATACGATCAAGGTGCCGACCGGCTACGCGCAGTTCCCGCGCGAAATCCTCAGACCACCGCGCAACGCAGCGGCGCGCGTGTTCACCGACATTCGCCGCTGGAGCGTGATGCCGAAGGGCGGACATTTCGCTGCGCTGGAACAGCCGGAACTGCTCGCCGACGAGGTGCGCGCCTTCTTTCGGGATTTGCGATGATGCCGTTCGCTAGAGCGCGATGGAATCGCGCTTTAGGTTTTTGATTGAGCATGATCTCCGAGCAAACGCGCTCCGCGTTTGTCAGCTAAGGGAAAACCGGTACCCAGCCATCGGGCCGTGGCCCGAGGGAATGCTTTTCCGGATCATGCTCCAACGCTCACAATTACAATCCGCTCAGATCTTCCGGCACATCCCCGAATTTCCGGATCAGCTTGGCGTCGCCGAACTCCCCCATCATCGGATCGCCGCTGCGGCTGAAGGCCACCGCGCCGATATGGCCGGCCGCTCGCGACATCATTTCGGCGCGCCGCAGCGCGGTCGTCGGACTCTGGCATTCCTCCGCTGCGCCCGCGACCGGCGAGCCGTCGTCATCCAATAGGAAGGGCAGCGCGACGTAATAGGTGATATCGGCCATTACTCCGCTCCATTGTCTCCTGGAGCATGATCCGGAAGCATGCCCTCGGGCCACGTCCCGATGGGTTTCGGTTTTCCCTTCAGCTAACAAACGCGGAACGCGTTTGCGCGGAGATCATGCTCAAGCAAAAAGTGAGAAGCGCGATGACGATTCATCTCGAAGTCACAGCGCCCTAGAGCGTTTTCCAGCGAAGTGGGCCCCGGTTCGCGTCAAGAAAACGCCTCAAAACAAAAAGCTAGAGCCTCCGTTCCGATCCAACCGGAACGGAAAAGACTCTAAGCGGCGTTGCTGTTTGCCTCTGATAATTTCGTCGGAATGCATCCCGACGAGATCGCCGCCTGCAATTCCTGCAATTCCGCTTCCAGATATTCGTTGGCCATGATCAGCGCCTTGATAGCGCTGCGCAGATTGCCATCGCACATCGCGATCGCCTGGTCGCAGGCTTGTTCGTAACGGCTGTTGTCGAAATACGCTGGCTCGGACATGGCGAACTCCCAAAACGTTCGAAGACGGCGACGGAGGTAATGTTCCTATTTTGTTCTCCTAGAGTCAAGCCAAGAATCCGGCCAAGCGTCGACGCAAGAGTCGCGCCAGAGTTGAACGAGATCAGGAGGCTTCGGCGGTGGCTAGCCGCGATTCCCACGGCCGCATATCGGTTAACCGCAGTGCGACTCGCAGCAGCGAATCGTGACCGCGTTTAACGCGTGGCGTCCGGAACGAAAACAATATCCTGCACTTATTGGGTGGGGAGTAGGGAGCCAATCTCATGGGTCTCGTCGAGTCCAAAAGGCCCGTGATACTCGTCGTGGAGGACGAATTTCTCTTGCGCATGGATGCGGCCGCGATGGTTGCGAGCGCCGGCTTTGCGGTGGTCGAAGCCGCCAATGCCGATGAAGCGATCGAAATCCTGGAAACGCGTTCCGATATCGCGGTGGTCTTTACCGATATTCAGATGCCCGGCGCGATGGATGGGCTCAGGTTAGCGCGCGCCGTTCGCGGCCGCTGGCCTCCGATCAAGATCGTGGCGACCTCCGGCCACCTCACGGTCACTGACACCGATCTTCCCGAGGGCGGGCGGTTCCTGCCCAAGCCCTACAGCGCGATCGAGGTGACTTGTGTGTTGCAGGAGGTGATGGCCGGCGGCTGAAAATTTTCGGCGCGCTCTCAATCCGAACGCGCGATACCGACTCAACTTGATCCCATCACGCTAGAGCACCGGAAAAGTGCGCAGCGATTTTCCGAAAAGATCATGCGCAATCAAAAATCTAAAGCGCGATGGTGATTCAACCTGATCCCATCGCGCTAGGCGATGATGTCCGGCGTGATCTGATCCTCGATGAAGGCGATGCGGTCGCGCAGCTGCAGCTTGCGCTTCTTCAAGCGTTGCAGCCGCAACAAATCCGGCGCCGGCGACTGATGCAGGGCATCGATCGCCGCGTCGAGATCCCGGTGCTCCTGCTGCAGCCGCGCAAGTTCAGCCTGCAGCTCGCGCTCATCTTCGTCGGTCATGGTCTACGTTAGCTGAAAAACGCGATGAGATTGCGAAAGGTTGTGGAAACCCTGTGGGGAATATCACCCCTGCCGGGGCGGTCCGCAAGCGGGCAAACGGTCCGGAAGTCCCGAAAGCCGTCGGCGAAGTTCGGGTTCTGGATCGGCCTAAGCGCATGGGTTCCTTGCTCACGCTTCCTTACATATGATTGTCAAAAATCATCGCGTCGATTCGGATACCCATCGACAAATTCGGGCAGTGGTGTAAAGTCGCGCGCCCGGATCGAATCTGAGGTTAATCCTACCGAGGAGGTTGCGAATGGCAATTCAGGCTCATCTCGTTGAACTGGAACGGAAACACAAGATTCTGGAAAGCGAATTGCACGAAGCTCTTATTCACCTTTCAACGGACGACCTGGAAATAGTCGAATTGAAGCGCCGGAAATTGATGGTCAAGGACCAGATCGAGCGGCTGAAGCACGCCGACGAAACGCTGCACTAGCGAACGCCGAGAAGGCCGACCTCAATTCGCCTGAACGGGTGCGGCAGCACCCGTTCAGGGCACGAGGTTTTTTATCAGTCAATCAAGTCGTGCCGGTGCACGGGCCGCGCCGAGCCTACTCATGCCCCGACGAGTGCGCCGACATGGTCCGCGATCGCCAGCGAGGAGGTCAGCCCGGGCAACTCGATCCCGAACAGGTTGATCAATCCGTCAACGCCATGGTCCTTTGGGCCCTGGATCAGGAAATCCTGCGAGGCGACCGCCGGCGGCACGATCTTCGGTCGCATGCCCGAATAGCTCGGCATCAGGGCACCGTCGGGTAGCGTCGGCCAGTATTTACGGATCGCCGGATAAAACCGTTCCGCTCGCGCCGGATCGACCGCGTAGTCGATGCGGTCGACCCATTCCACGTCGGGACCGAACCGGGCTTGGCCTGCCATGTCGAGGGTGAGGTGGACGCCGAGCCCGCCGGGCTCGGGCACCGGGTAGATCAGGCGCGAGAATGGCGCGCGTGCGCTGCAACTGAAATAATTGCCCTTGGCGAGATAGGCCGGCGGTATCAGCTCAAGCGGCATGCCGTCGATGCTGCGCGCGGTGGCCGGCGCCTCCAGTCCGGCCGCGTTGACGAGCAGGGCACATTCCAGCGTCATCGGCGCCTCGCCACCCGCCTCCAGTTCGATCCCGCCCGGCTTCACCTTGGCGTGCAACAGGGGGGTATGAAATGCGAAGGCAGTACTCGCCGCTTCGGCGTCGCCGCGCAGCGCCAGCATGTAGGCGTGACTGTCGATGATGCCGGTGGAAGGCGACAGCAACGCCGCGTCGCAATTCAGCGCCGGCTCCAGCGCGCGAGCCGCTTCGCCGGAAAGAATCTGCATGTCGCGGACGCCGTTGGCGTCGGCGTGGGCGCGGATCGATTGCAGCTTCTCGGTTTCCTTCGGTGTCGTGGCGACGATCAGCTTGCCGCAATTGCGGTGGGGAATGCCGTGGTCGTCGCAATAGCGGTACAAGGCCTGCTTTCCGCTGACGCACATCCGCGCCATCAGGCTTCCGGCCTTGTAGTAGATGCCGGCGTGGATCACTTCGCTGTTGCGGGAGGAGGTGACGGTGCCGATGCCCTCGGCCGCCTCCAGCACCACCACCTCACGTCCGGCCTGTGCCAGGCGTCGCGCGACAGCCAGACCGATCACTCCCGCCCCGACAATGACGCACTCAATCTTGTCCATCTCTAAGGCCCTGGATCCGACGCTATGGCTTCGCGGGGAATGGTGTCACGGAACGCCCCCTTGATCGTTTTCCGAACGCTTTTCAAGGGGGTACGCCGTTAACGAAGCAGTAATCATGTCAGGGCAATTGCCGAAATCGGGATAACATTTTGGGATTGTGAGAGTAGGCGTTTACCCGATCCAAACGCGTCAAGCCAGACACTCCGCGCTGAAATCCGCGGGTGACTGATGGCTGGCAAGAATTGGCAGGCGGGCGGCAGGAATTTGATTGCTGCGCAGGCCGTCGCTTGCGTTGTCGCCGCCCTGGCGCTGTCCACGCCCGCCCAGGCGCTGTCGGACAAATTCGCGCCGGCGAGCTATTTCGGCCCGATCGATCCCAATGTGCTCTGGGAAGCGTTGATCGGCGGCATCGTGGCCTGCGCTTTCCTGGCGGCGCTGGCGATCTGGATCCAATCGGCGCTGCGGCGGGTCAAGCGTTCGGAGTTGCGCCGGACCGCCCATATCAGCACGGCGCTGAACAGCCTGAGCCATGGCGTTGTCATGACCGATCCGAAGCAGCGGATCGTGTTCTGCAACGACCGCTACCTCGAAATCTACGGTTTGGTGCGCTCAGACCTGTCTGCGAACATGAGCGGGCCTGAACTCCTGGAGCTGCGTCGGCAACGCCGGTGCCTGGATACCACGGACGAAAAATTCTTCGCCACCTCGGCGAGGCCCGAAGGCCTGATTACCGAATTGTCGGGCGAGCGATCTATTCTGGTGAAACATTTCGCGCTGCCGAACGGCGGTTCTATCGCGACCCATGAGGATTGCAGCGAGCAGCGCAAGCTGTCGCGCCAGCTCGCTTCCACCAAGCAGTTCCTGGAATCGGTGCTCGACAACGTGCCGGTGTGCGTGGCCGCCAAGAGCATCGAGGACGGGCGCTATATCTTTGCCAACCGCGCGTTCGAACGCTTCTCGCGCCTTTCCCGCGACCAAATCATAGGCAAGCGCGCCGACGAGATCTTCCGCCCCGACACCGCGGCCGGCATCGTGGCGGCGGACCGCGCCGCGCTGCACTCGCCGGAAGGCCATTATCGCAGCGAATTGATCGTCGAGCGCGGCTCGCAGATGCGCGTGCTTGCCTCCAACCGCGTGATCGCGCGCAACGAAGACAACCAGCCGGAATTCCTGATCGCGCTATTCGACGACGTTACCGATCGCCACTCGCTGTCGCGGGAGCTCGAAAGCACCAAGAAGTTCCTCGAACTCGTGGTCGACAATATTCCGGTGTCGCTGATCGTCGAGCGCGTCAGCGACGGACGATATCTGCTCGCCAATCGCAGCGCCGAGACCATCCTGAACCGGCGGCGCGAGGAAGTTACCGGGCTCACGGCCGCGGACATTTTCAACCCGAAAGAGGCCAAGTTGATCATCGCGCGCGACGAGGCCGCGATCAAGAAACGCGGCCTGCTCGCCGAGGAGCATCCAATCTCGACCAAGGACGGCTTGCGGCTGTTCTTGACCCGCCGCATGACGGTGCTCGATGAAGACGGCGAGCCGAAATATCTGATCAAGACCCACGAGGACGTCACCGACCGCCGGCAGACCGAATCGCGCATGGCCCACATGGCCTATCACGACGGCCTGACCGACCTGCCGAACCGCGCGGCGTTCCTGCAGGCGCTGACCCAGATGATCGAGGCTTGCGCCGGCACCAGCGAGGAGTTCGCCGTGCTGTGCGTCGACCTCGACGGGCTGAAGGAAGTCAACGACGTATTCGGCCATGCTACCGGCGACAAGCTCCTGATCGAGGTCGCAAACCGGGTCCAGGCCGTGGCGCGCGGCGGCGTCGTGGCGCGGCTTTCCGGCGACGAGTTCGGCCTGATCATCGACGGCAAGCAGCCGGTCGCCGGCATGCTGCTGGCCGAACAGCTCGCCGAAGTCCTGGCCAACGAATTCCAGATCGACGGCAAGTCGGTCCGCACCGGCGTCACCACCGGCATCTCGGTCTTCCCGCACAACGGCGCCGACGCCGCATCGCTGCTCGCCAATGCCGGCGCGGCGCTGTTCCGCGCCAAGCAGAAATCGCGCGGCTCGATCTCAATCTACGAGCCGGAGATGGATCAGCAGATCCGCGACCGCCGCGTGCTGCACCAGGAACTTTCGGTCGCGATCAAGAACGGCGAATTGTCGCTGTATTTCCAGCCGCAGGCGATGTCGGGCCGCACCGTGGCCGACAGCGAGATCATCGGCTTTGAGGCGCTCGCGCGCTGGCTGCACCCGGTGCGCGGTTTCGTTCCGCCGAGCGATTTCATTCCGCTCGCGGAAGAAAGCGGCCTGATCGTCGCGATGGGCGAGTGGATCCTGCGTGAGGCCTGCCGGGAGGCCGCCTCCTGGCCGAAGCCGCTGCAGATCGCGGTCAACCTGTCGCCGGCGCAGTTCATGCACGGCGACGTGGTCGGGCTGGTGCATTCGATCCTGATCGAGACCGGGCTTTCGCCCGGCCGGCTGGAACTAGAAATCACCGAGGGCGTGCTGATCGAGGATTTCGACCGCGGTCTTGCGTTATTGCGCCGGCTGAAGGCGCTCGGCGTGCGCATTTCCATGGACGATTTCGGCAGCGGCTATTCCTCGCTGAGCTACCTTCAGGCCTTCCCGTTCGACAAGATCAAGATCGACCGCGCCTTCGTCATGAATCTCGGCCGCAATCCGCAATCCGCCGCGATCGTACGGGCCGTCATCGATCTCGGCCACGGCCTCGAAATGTCGATTGTTGCCGAAGGCGTCGAAACCCAGGAGCAGCTCGTTTTCCTCGCCGAGGAAGGCTGCGACGCGGTGCAGGGCTATTTCCTCGGCAGACCGCTGCCGATCGGCCAATATCCGGGGCTGGTTGGCCGCAACAGTGCCAATGACATGGAGCCGGCGCGCAAGGCCGGCTAAGCCGCGATAGCTGTCGGCTTTCAGATGGAATCCTGTCGCGGTTTAGCCCTTTTTCATTTTTCCCATGATGTCTTCGAAAAACCGGTGCCCACTTCGCCGGATCATGCTCTAGGTGTAGCGAACTTCGTACTCGTTGCATCCAGACGCGACATCAAGACTTGGCGCATGGCGGACTACGATCTTGCGGTGATCGGCGGCGGGCTCAACGGCGTCAGCATCGCACGCGACGCCGCCGGCCGTGGCTTGCGGGTGATCCTGGTTGAGCAGGGCGATCTCGGCGCCGCCGCTTCCTCGGCGACATCCCGGTTGATCCATGGCGATCTCTCGGTGCTGGAGCGCCGGGGCTTTTTTCGCGTGCGCAGGCAGCTCGCCGAGCGCGACATCTGGCTCGAAATCGCGCCGCATCTGGTGCGACCGATGCGGTTCGCGATCCCGGCGCATTCGGACGAACGCCCGCCATGGCTGCTCCGTTCCGCGCTTCTGCTTTACGACCGGCTTGCCCCCGAGAACCGTCTTTCCGGATCCTTGACCGTCGATGTCACTCACCATCCGATCGGCAATGCCTTGAAGCGGCCGTTCGGCACCGCGTTCGAATATTCGGACTGCGTGGTCGACGATTCTCGATTGGTCGTCCTGATCGCCGTCGATGCGGCGGAGCGGGGTGCCGTGATCCGTACCGGCGCCCGTTGCGTTCGCGCCGACAGGACGGATATCTGGCGGCTCGCCGTGATTGACCGCGGCCATCGCCGGGTCGTCACCGCGCGCTCGCTCGCCAATGCCACCGGCGCCTGGACGCCTTCGGTCGCCGAAACCATCCTGCGCATCAAGCCGCAGCAAGCACGTGCGACGCAGGTGAGTCAGATCGTGGTCCGTCGCCTGTTCGACAACGACAACGTCTACGTGTTCCAGAACGGCGACGGACGGCTGATTTTCACAAGTCCCTATGAGCGCGATTTTACGCTGATCGGCACCGTCGCCCACGCCTTCAAGGGCGACCCCGCCATCGTTGCCATGACTTCCGCCGACGTCGCCTATCTCTGTGAGGCGATCAACCGTTATTTCCGCGCGCCGGTCGCTCCTTCCGATGTCGTCCGGACGGTTTCCGGCGCCAACACGGTTCTAGAGCACGGCGGTGGGCGCGATGGCTCCATGAAGTTCGATTATCGCGGCCGCCGGGCGCCATTGATCACAATGTTCGGCGGCGATGTGACGACCTCGCGATCGCGCGCCGAGCGGGCGGTCTCGAAGCTCACGCCGTTCTATCCGATGTCGCCCCGCTGGACGGCAAAGGCGCCGCTGCCGGGCGGCGATTTCGCTTGGGACCGCTTCGATGATGAGGTCGCCGCGGCGCGCGAACGCTGGCGGTTTGTTACGGAGCCCGAGGCGCAGCGCCTGGTCGGCGCCTACGGCTCGCGCGTTGCGGCCGTGCTGGGCGACGCCCACAGCCGCGCCGATCTCGGACCCAGCTTCGGGCCGGAGCTGACGGGGACGGAAGTGCGCTATCTCATGGAAAAGGAATGGGCGCGCTTCCCCGACGACATCCTGTGGCGGCGCTCCAAACTGGGCCTGACCATGCCGCCTGCGGATCGCGAGGCGCTGGCGGCGTTCATGGCGACCTTGCCCCGGATTTGATTTTTGGCATCGCGGGATCATCGCCCGGAAAACGCGGGTGGCCTTCCTTCCGCCATTGCACGCATGGCTTCAGCCACATCGCGAGAGTTCAAAAGCCGGATGATGTCCGGAAACCGAATGCGCGAAGGCGGCCGCGTCGCCGGCGTCGGCCCAGCTTTGCGCTTGCGCCAGCGCGGCCTGCACCGCAAGCGGCGGCGCACTGCATTTCTGGGCGAGCGCCGAGGCTGCAGCCTCAATCTCGTTTGCAGGCCACACTGAGGCCACCACGTTCATGGTGAGCGCCTCGGCAGCTCCGAATTCCTTGGCCGTCACCGAATAGCGCATCCCCGCATTCCAGCCGGCTGGGCGAATGAACCGAAACAGTCCGCCTCCGAGGAGGTAAACGCCGAAACGCACCTCGTGGAATGCAAAGCGAGCGTTATCGGCCGCCACGCAGATAGCGGACGCCAGCGCCTAGTTCCAGTCCGACGTTGAAGCAATTGCCGTTGACGGCGGTGACAAGCGGCTTTTTGCGTTTTGGGCCGGTTACCCCCGTGGGCGTCACCTGGGTATCGTCGAACGGATTCTTGCCCGCGGCCGAGGCCGGCAATACGTCGGGGGGTCGACGCCGACCGAGAAATGCGCGCAATTGGCCGTAACGAGCGTGCGGCGGAGATCCGGGTCTGCGTCCACGTCGGTTAATATCTCTCCCAACCTTCGAAACATCTCCATGGTGAAGCGGTTGCCGTGATCGGCGCGGTTCAGCCGGATATGGGCAAGGTAGCCGTGACTCTCGTAGATGATCTCAGCCATCGGTGACCCCGTTTTTGGCGTAACCAATGTCCGCATTGTCGGGCGTCGCGGCGATGGCAGTCCCGGCCATTCAATTTCGCCGATTCGGCCATCGATCACCTGCGGGGCAAAATTCAAAAGCTTCAAACCGGACCGCGAACCGCCAGGTTGAGATACGCCGTGGTGGCGCGGTCGCAGATCACCATGTTGTCGTCGATGATGATGCGCTCGTCCAGGCCAGCCGGCCGCCGGTAGCGCTGCGCGAAAAAGTCGCTGAAGGCCGGGTTGGTCGTGACGCGGCGGCCGTTCAAGAGCCCGGCCTCGGCGAGAAGGAATGCGCCGGTGCAGCGCGAGGCAAGCAGCGTCGAGTCTCGCGGAAACGACGCCAGCCGGGCGACGAGGCCGGTTTCGTCCGCCAACGTCTGTTCGATGTCGTTGAAGATGGGCGGGATCAGCACGACATTGCTGTCGCCTGCCCCGGCGAGCGAGCCGTGCGGCTTGTAGCCTTTAACCGGCAGCCCGCCAGGGGTGACGATTTTGATGTCGTGGCCGGACCAGCTCGCGTCGTTGCGGCGGCCGGAGATATACGCTGCGACGGCAAAAGCGTCGGCCTGACCGTACACGGTCGACGTCATGCAGCCTTCGAATGCGACGATGGTGATCTTGGTCGGCTGGCTTGCATGGCAAGGATCCGGCGAAAGCCATCGATAATATTGCCGCGGTACATCTGTCGACCCCCGTTGAGCCGGGGCCGATCCACAGCTAGCGTCCGGCCATGGGTGGGCCGGCGGGCAACATGGCTGAGGAAGCGCAACAGAACGAGGCGGTGACGGATCCGGTCAGGCCGGAGCCGCAGGCCGCGGACCCGGTCAAACCGGAGCCAGCGAGGTTTGCATTGCGAGCGCAGCCCGTCGACATGCCGCTGTTGCGTATCGAAGGCGTGGTGAAGAAATTCGGCAGCTTCCGCGCGGTCGACGGCGTGTCGCTGGATATCCGCGCCGGCGAGTTCTTCGCGCTGCTCGGCCCGAGCGGCTGCGGTAAGACCACGCTGCTCAGAATGCTCGCCGGCTTCGAGACCCCGGACGAAGGCCGCATCCTGCTGTCGGGCAGGGATATCGCGCAGGTGTTGCCGCACGAGCGCCCGGTCAACATGATGTTCCAGAACTACGCGCTGTTTCCGCATCTCACGGTGCGCGACAACATCGCTTTCGGCCTGAAGCGCGCGAGAATGCCGCGTGCCGACATCGCCGCCCGCGTCGCCGAGATGGTGGCGCTAGTCAAGCTCGAGGGGCTGGAGAAGCGCAGGCCCGATCAGCTTTCCGGCGGCCAGAAGCAGCGCGTCGCCTTGGCGCGCTCGCTGGCGCGGCGGCCGCAGGTGCTTCTGCTCGACGAGCCGCTCGCCGCGCTCGACAAGAAATTGCGCGAGAGCACGCAATGGGAGTTGATGGAGCTGCAACGGCGGCTCGGCATGACCTTCATCATCGTCACCCACGACCAGGAGGAGGCGATGACGGTCGCCGGCCGGATCGGCGTGATGGATGCCGGCCGGCTCGACCAGGTCGCTAGCCCCCGCGAGCTCTACGAGGCCCCTCGCTCGCGCTGGATCGCCGAGTTCGTCGGCGACGTCAATCTGTTCGACGGCCAGGTCGAGAGCCGCGAAGGCCACCGCCTTGTCGTCTCGACGCGCGAGGCCGGCACCGTTGTGGTCGCCGAGCCGCGCGATCCGGTCACCAAGGCCGTGGTTTCGGTCGGGATCCGGCCGGAAAAGGTAAAACTGTCGCACCGCGGCCCGGTGTCGGATGCGACAAGCACGCGCTCGATCAACCGGCTGGAAGGCGTCGTGACCGATGTCAGCTATCTCGGCGGGCTGACCACCTACAAGGTGACCCTCGATAGCGGCGCGGTGGTGCGCTCATCCATGGCCAATACCACGCGGGTCGATATCGACGCCTACAGCATGAGCCAGCGCGTGGTGGTGTGGTTCACGCCCGACGATTGCGTGGTGCTGGAGCAATGAGCGCGCGCCGCATCTTTGCTCGCCCGGCGCGGTTCGGTGCGATCGCCCCCTACGTCTGGATGCTCCTGTTCTTCCTGGTGCCATTCGGATTCGTGTTGAAGATCAGCCTGTCGCAGACCGCGATCGCGCAGCCGCCCTATTTGCCGCTGTTCGATCCCACGGAAGGCTGGGCCGCGATCAAGGCGGCGTTCGCAGCACTGTCGCTCGAGAATTTCCGCCTCATCGTTTCCGACGATCTCTACGTGTTGTCCTACCTGCGCAGCCTGATCGTCGCCGTGGTCTCGACCGCGACCCTGCTCGCGATCGGCTATCCCATCGCCTACGGCATGGCGCGGCTGCCGCGGCGGTGGCAGGCCGTGGCGATGATGCTCGTGATCGTTCCGTTCTGGACCTCGTTCCTGATCCGCATCTACGCCTGGATCAACATCCTGCAGCATGACGGCCTGCTCAACCAGATCCTGCTCGCGCTGCATCTGGTGTCGCGGCCGGTGGTGTGGTTGTCGACCGACAGCGCCATGTATCTCGGCATCGTCTATTCCTATCTGCCGTTCATGATCCTGCCGCTCTATGCGACGTTGACCAAGATGGAGCCGGCGCTGGAGGAGGCGGCCGCCGATCTGGGCGCCTCGCCGCTTCATGTGTTCTGGCTGGTGACGTTTCCGCTGTCGCTGCCGGGCGTGGCGGCAGGCGTCCTGCTCTGCTTCATTCCGATCGTCGGCGAGTTTGTGATTCCTGATCTTCTCGCCGGCTCCAATTCGCTGATGATCGGCCAGACGCTGTGGCTGGAATTCTTCACCAACAAGGATTGGCCGGTGGCCTCCGCGGTCGCCATCGTGCTGCTGGTGCTGCTGCTGGCGCCGCTGCTGCTCTACGACCGGCTGCAGCGCCGGCAATTGGAGGCGCGGTGAATGACGAACAAGCCTGCGCGCAAGCCGACGAGCAAGCTCACGAGATTGTCCCGCTTCAACATCGCCTCGCTGTCGCTGGGCTTTGCGTTCCTGTACCTGCCGATCGTGATCCTGGTGATCTATTCCTTCAACGCCTCGCGATTGGTGACAGTGTGGGGCGGCTGGTCGCTGCGCTGGTACACCGAATTCTTTAACGACAGCGCCATGATCGACGCGGCCTGGATGAGTTTTCGCGTCGGGGCGACCTCGGCCACCATCGCGACCCTGCTCGGCACGCTGGCGGCGATCGCGCTGTCGCGCGGAGAGGGTTTCAAAGGTCGCATGCTGTTTTCCGGCATGCTCTATGCCCCCTTGGTGATGCCCGAGGTCATTACTGGCCTGTCGCTGCTGTTGCTGTTCGTCGCGATCAACGCCGAGCGCGGCTTCTGGACGGTGACGATCGCGCATACCACGCTCACGATGTGCTTCGTCGCGGTCGTGGTGCAATCGCGGCTGATCTCGCTCGATAGGAGCCTCGAGGAAGCCGCGATGGACCTCGGCTGCGATCCGGCGCGCGCGTTCCTCGCGGTGACTTTGCCCCTGATCGTGCCCGCGATCGCCGCCGGCTGGATGCTGGCGTTCACGCTGTCGCTCGACGATCTCGTGATCGCGTCGTTCACCACCGGTCCGGGATCCTCGACCCTGCCGATCCGGATCTATTCGGAGGTGCGGCTCGGCGTCAAACCCGAAATCAACGCCATCTGCACCCTGGTGATCGCGCTGATCGCGGTGGTGATCATTCTGGCGTCGGTTTTCTCGAAGCTTTCGAGTGCGAGGGGCGAGAGTGGGGCACCGTTGTAGGAGCCCATCTGACGGCAGGTTTCTTCACCTCTCCCGCTTGCGGAGGAGGTCGGCGCGCTCGCGAGAGCGTGACGGGTGGGGGAGGGTCTATCTTCTCGACCAGTGCGTTTTGCGGAAGCACCCCCACTCCGCCCTCCCGCGCAAGGGCGGGAGAGGGAGCTCACTTCCGTTGCCGCAGCAGTTCAATCTAGTCTCATCATGCTGCTTACGACTTCACCGCACCCGCTGTCAGCCCACCCACCATGTAGCGCTTGAAGGCGTAGTAGATCGCGGCCGGGGGCAGGGCGTAGATGAAGCCGGTGGTCATCAACAGTTCCCAGGGCGAATCGTCGGCGGCGAGGAAGTTGCCGAGCGCAACGGGTAGCGTGATGTCCTTGTCGTTCGAGAGCAGCAGGAAGGCGTAGAGGTATTCGTTCCACGCCAGCAGCACCGCGTAGGTGCCGATCGCGACAAGCGACGGCATCATCAGGGGGATATAGACCAGGCGGAAGATCTGCAAGGTCGTCGCGCCGTCCATGACCGCGGCTTCATCGAGCTCGACCGGCAGCTTGTCGGAGGCCTGTTTCAACACCCAGATCGCGTAGGGCGAGGCGATGGTCACCATCGCCAGAATAAGCGCCCAGTGCGAGTTGAGCAGCCCGTAATTGCCCATGGTGCGGTACATCGGCACGGCGAGGAAGGCTGCCGGAATGAAATAGGTGAACAGCGCCAGGTTCATCACGATGCGCCCGCCCGGCACGCGCAGGCGCGAGATCGAGAACGCCGCCGCGGTCGCGATGAACAGCGTCAGCGCGCCGACCGAGGCTGCGATCACGGTCGAGTTCCAGAACTGGACCCAGAAATCCCTCAGGAAATAATGCTGCTGGCGAAACACGATCTCGAAATTGTGCAGCGTCGGATGGTCGGGCCACAATTTGCCGGAGAACGCATCTTCCTTCGGCGAAATCGCGAACACGAACATGTGGTAGATCGGAATCATGGTCCAGATGAAGACGGGGATGCCGATCAGCAGCAGCCGCGCCTCGGTGCCGACGTCGCGCCAAGAAATGTCGCGTAAAGACATTTCGCGTATCCCCGAAAACTTCATCGCGACAACCGTTTCATCATGAAATAAACCAGCGGCAGCACCAGCGGCATCGCGCAGACGATCGAGGCCATCGCGAGGTTGAGCTGGTCGAGTCGCAAGTACCGGATGCCGAGCGTCGACAATACCTGGGTGAGATCGGCCGGCCCGCCACCGGTCAAGAGATAAACGCTGTTGAAGTCACCGAGCGTCCAGATCATCGATAGCAGCGTGCAGGTGACATAGAGCGTCTGCATCGACGGCCAGGTGATGAAGCGAAATTTTTGCCACCAGGTGGCGCCGTCGACGTCGGCGGCCTCGAACAGGTCAGCCGAGATCGCGAGCCGTCCGGTTATCAAGATCAAGGTCCAGAACGGCAGCGATTTCCAGATGTGCACGCCGATCGCCATCGAAAGCGCCACCGTCGGGTCGTTCAGCCAGTTCGGCCCGTCATCACCGGTGAGCTTGAAGATCAGCTGATTGACCATGCCCCATTCGGGATTGAGCATGAAGCGCACCGACAGGATGGTCGGGATTGACGGCACCGCCCAGGGCAGGATGAAAATCACACTCAGCCATTTGATCCAGGTCCGCTGCTGCACGAAGAAGCCGGACAGGAACAACGCGATCAGCATTTTCAGGTTGATGCCGATGACGAGGAAGATCAGCGTGTTGACGGCGGCGCGCGCGAAGATCGGATCGTGATAGAGCGCGACATAGCTTGCGGGCTGCCGCGCCAGCCAGAAGCCGTAGCCGACCGGATAGACCACGAACGCCAGGAACACCAGCAGATAGGGCACGATCAGCACAATGCCCCACACCTGCGGCGTCGACAGCCGCGGCGACAGCGACGTGCCGGGTATCGTGTGGTCGGACGCTGAGATTGTGATCGCCATCTTGGTTCACTCTACGCCGTTTTTTCAGTTCGCTCGAACCATGTGGCCCCGGCTTGCGAGCTTTCCAGTACGTCGTCGTCCCGGCTTTCGCCGGGACGACAGTGTGCTTGCAGAAGATGCTCGCGCGACAGCCGGCATCGTTATCCTACCCCGCGACTTCCTTGATGCGGGCGATCAGTTCGTCGACCGCCTTGTCGACCGGGACCTTCTCGCTGACCACGCGGTTCATCGCTTTCGCCCAGACGTTCTCGTTGTTCAAAATCGTGAACTTGTAGTTCTTGGTGAAGTCGAACGGCTGCGTGCCGCCGGTGAACTGGTTATAGACCGCCTTGCGATGGCGATCGGCCTGCCAGAACGGGCTCTGCTGGCTCGCGGTCGTCACCGGGAACCAGCGGCCGAGCGCGCCCTCGACGTAGGGCCGCAGGTTTTCCTCCTGCAACAGGAACCTGATGAACTCCTTGCCCTCCGCCTTGTTCTTGGCGGCGGCGAAGATCAGCCCGGTCTTGACGTCGGAGCGGTACTTGATCGGCGTGCCGTCCGGCTTGTTGGGGAACGATGCGGTGATGATGGTTTCCTCGTAGGCCTTCTTGCCGGCGGCGCGCTGTTCCGGCGTCAGCGCCGGGTTGTTGGCATCGTCGAGCCATTTCGCCGCGATCGAGATCGTGAAGTTATGCGTCATCACGATGGTCTTGTTGTGGAAGGCGACGTTGTTGTCCGGGTCCTTCCAGCTGGTGGAGGACGGCGGCGTGCAGCCCCTGACGTAGGTGTCGGTGTAATCCTTCAGCGCATGGATCAGGCCGTCGCGAACTTTTGGATCGTCGACCAGGAGCTTGCCGTCGTCGTCGACCAGCTTGACGTTGTAGGCATCCATGAAGGTGTAGAACGACTGGAACGAGTCGGTCGATTCCACGCCCATCGGCTGGCCGACGGCGTAGATGCGCTGGCCTGTAGCTTTCCGGATGGCGGGCTGAACCTTGTCGCACCAGAACGACCAGTAATCCTCCCATTTGGTCGGGATGTCGCTTTGCTTGAAGCCGGCCTGCTCCAGCATGTCCTGCCAGATCTGGACGTGCATGCTCTGCTGCTTCAGCGGAAAACCGTAATAGGCCTTCTGCTTGGTCAGGCCGTTATAGAGATAGGTGGTTTCCAGCGTGTTCGGCGCGAATGCCGATTTCATCGGCAGCAGGATGTCGGAGAGGTCTTCGAGCTTGCCCTCGAACGCCCATTTGCCCTGCGCCTGCACGTCGTAGCTGTCGGAATAGGCGACATCCGGTACGGTGCCGGAATCCAGTGCCGCGACCGTCTTCGGGATCATGTCCTGGATGGCGTATTGCGACAGCTCGACCTTGATGCCGGTCTTGGCTTCGAACTTCTTGATCGCCTCGAGCAGCGCGTCGTCCTCGGACTTGTAAAAACCCTTGCCGAACCAGACGGTGATCTTCTTTTCCTGCGCCATTGCAGGCGCCAAGACATAGAAAAACCCGACTGCTGCGAGTGCGAGCGAAAGCGCAACCTTACCCCTTGATCTCACGTGCTTCTCCCTGATGGCCGTTTCTTTTAACCGGTTGGGTGAAAGACTAGCCCAGGGCCGCCGCGCGATCTAGCGCCATCTTGTTAGACATTCGGTGCGGTGACAGTTCCTGCGTCGTGACGCGACAAATTGTCGGCGGGTAGGGTGGGTTAGATTAGATTAGCCTAGCGGGCCCGCAAAGCGGGGCCGATGGGCGCGCTCCCCGGTGACCGGGCTCTTTTTGCCACCGTCTCAACTTGATGCCAGCGTCGGGCATCAGGACCACACGCCTTCGCCCTCCGCGGAACACCTTTCGAAAAGCCACTCGACGGTTTGGTACCGGTCCGCCGAACCCTTAGCCAAGGTGGAATCAGCGTCATTCGTCTTTTGACACTGCCCGCGTCCACTGCATCCCGCAGCAACGTCCGTGACGATGGCGAAACGCCCCTTTGTGGGACGGGATGGCGATAGTGATGGATGTGATTTGGGGGAATCGCGAAGCGAAATATTTTTTTAGATACAGCTGGACAGGTAGAATCGCGCTGATCCGGTTCAAGAAATTAGGCTGAGCGCGCATGCGTGCGGGGTCGGATTCCGCCGTCATTGCGAGCGAAGCGAAGCAATCCATCCCTCCGCACGGGAAAGTGTGGATTGCTTCGTCGCTTTGCTCCTCGCAATGATGTGGTGGGATTGAGTCCTTCGGCAGGTTAGCCCAACGGGTCCGCGTGCCCGGCGTCTCACGCCGCCGACAGCCGCAGGTGAAACTTGCTGCCGGTGGCCTCGGCATAGCGCAGCAGCGTCTTGGTGCTCGGAAGCGTGTGACCACTTTCAAGCCGCGCGATAGTGGATTGGCTCGTGCCCATCCGGCTTGCGAGTTCGGCCTGCGAGAGCCCTGCGCGAAGCCGAGCCTTGAGCAACTCGGCGGCAATCTCGAACTCCGGCGCGAGCGCGCCATGCTCGGCCTTGACCTTGGGATTGGCGAGCAGGCGGGCCTTGAGTTTTTCGAATTTGATGGTCACGTGACGTCCTTTGCTCGCCGCGGCGCGAGTTCGATCTCGGCGCGCGGCGTCTTTTGCGTCTTCTTCACGAATGCGCGCACCACGACGACCCTGCGGCCGATCGCCGTGACGTAAAGCGCGTGAGCAATTCCATCGCGGCCTGTCAGCCGCAACTCCCATAGCTTGCCTGCAAGGTGCTTTTACATGCGGTTCGCTCAGGCTTTCCAACCCGGCTGATGCAATACGCTCGGCCAGCCGCCTGCATGTCGACCGGAAGAGCGGCGATCTCTGCGGCGACGGTCTCGTCGAGGATTTTGACTCGCCAGTGCACGACCGCTTAAATCTCAATTTTGAGATATAGCAAAGGGGGCGTCACACGGCGCTGCGTCCGGGTTAACGGCGATTTGTTGAGGTTGACTGCCCGGATGTGATTCCGTGGTGGCTCCTGATTCGCTGGAGCCGCCGATGACCATGACGTCAGAACCTGTGTTTGCGCCGGCCCGGCTGGCGCTGCTGTTGCAGCATTTCGCCGAGATCAACGATGATCGTGAGAGTTGGCGGGTGGCCTATCCACTCAAAGAGGTGCTGCTCTTGGTGACCTGCGCCACAATCGCCAGCTGCGACGACTTCGAGGCGATCGTGTCCTGGGGTGAGCACCACCTGGCCTTCCTGCGTCAATTCAGCGACTTCCATCACGGCGTCCCGTGCGCCCGCTGGCTGCGCGATCTGATGAACCGGATCGATCCGGCCCTCTTCGCCCGCTGTTTTGAGGCCTTCGTCGCTTCGATGTGGCCCAACAAGCACGATTTCATCGCCATCGACGGTAAGACGGCCCGGCGCACCCATGACAAGCCCAAGGGCCTCAAGGCCCTGCATACTCTCAGCGCCTACGCCACCAACGCCCGCCTCACCCTGGCCCAACTCTCCGTGCCCGAAAAAACCAATGAGATCACCGCCATCCCCGACCTGCTCGACACCCTAGCCCAGGCCGGCCAACTCGCCGGCGCCGTCGTCACCATCGACGCCATGGGCTGTCAGGTCGACATCGCTCAGAAAATCCTCGATCACGCCGCCCACTATGTCCTCGCCCTCAAGGGCAATCAGCCGACCCTCGAAGCCGATGTGGTCGACTACTTCAAAACCGCCCCGCCCGCTGAGATCGTCTCCATCACCACCGTCGAAAAGGGCCATGGGCGCATAGAGACCCGCCGCTATGTCGCCTCCACCAAAGTCGATTGGATCGCCTCGGACCGCCGCTATCCAGGCGAGCCCCGCTTCCCCGGCGTCGCCACCCTGATCCAGGTCCACTCCACCACCGAACAGGCTGGCAAAACAACCCGCGAAACCAGAACTTATATCTCCTCCGCCCCGCTCGACATCGACCGCATCGCTGCCGCCATCCGCGGACACTGGGGCGTCGAAAGCATGCACTGGATCCTCGATGTCCAGTTCAAGGACGATCTCTCCCGATACCGACAAGGGCACGGCGCAAAGAACATGGCCGTCGTTCGACGCTTCGCCCTCGATCTCGTCCGCGCTCACAAAGCCAAGGGAAGCGTCAAAACTCGTCGTCTGATCGCAACCTGGAGCCCAGAGTTCCTCCTCAAGGTCCTCAGCCTTTGATCGGCGTTAACCCGGACTCATTGCCGTGGGGGGCGTCACAGGCCCGAGGACGGGCGCCGGCTCAACCCGTCTCTTTATCGTCGGTGGAGGGGCGGGTTGCGCTTCGCTAATCCGCCCCTCCGTTGGATCGTACAGATAGTGTAGGCCAATAGTTTCGCGCGAAGCCGTTCAGAGGTAGAGTTCGGTCTATTGGCGTTCGTTTGGGGATTCCGATGCAGGGGTTACGGGCGTTTGTTGGTCACAGTTTCAGTGATCAGGACGAGGCTCTCATTAACATTTTTTGCGAGCACGTCGACAATCTGGCGAAGGCCCATTTGGGATTACTTGGGACCACGCCGTTGAAGCTGAACCATCTCCATTGTCGAATAAGGTGCTGGCAAAGATCGAAGGTAAAAATGTCTTTATAGGCATCTGTATAAAGAATGAACTCGCGATCCGAGATACGTTGCTCCGGCCCATTTTCCTTCGAAAGGATGAGAGAACAACGGATCGAGAAACATCGCCGTCATTGATTGCGCTTGGGATGAGCAACAAGAAGGTCGCGATGTACTTTGAGTCACGGTACTTCACGTCATGGAAGGTTCCAGCTTTTATACCTTGAAGCGCGTCGACTGAGCCCGTAGGCGGGTCAGCCGAAGGCGTAATCCGCCGGTGTTCCGGAAACGGCGGGTTACGCTATCGCAGACCCGCCTACAGACTGCCCGTTAGTTCCTCATACGACACCATCACATGCTGCCGGAAGGCCGGCCGCGCGGTCAGCCTGTCGTAATAGCGTCGCAGGGCCGGATGGTTGGGGCGATCGATTGCGATGTTGAAATAGCGATAAAGCAGGTGGCCGAACTGGATGTCGGCGAGCGTGAAATCGTCCCCGGCTAGAAAGGCGTGGCGCGAGACCTGCTGCTCGGCGATGTCGAGCTTGTTGCCGAGGACACCAACGGCCTCGCCGATCGCGGCCGCGTCGCGATGCTCCGGCGCGGTACGCACCACACGCCAGAATATCGGAGCCGTGAAATTGAGCGCGATGTTGATCTTGGACCATTCCGCCCATTTGTCGACGTGGGTGCGATCCTCCAGTCCCTGCGGCCAGAAGGGCGCACCACCGTAACGGTTGCTGAGATAGCGCAGGATGGCGCCGGTCTCCCAGAGCGGTTCGCCGTCCCCGTCCTTCAAGACCGGCACGGTGCCGTTCGGATTCATCGCCAGGAATTCCGGCGTGTCCTGACCGCCGGATTTGTGGCCGATGTCATGGCGGCTGAACCGAAGCCCTAGCTCGCCGATGCACCACATCAGCGCCTGGACGTTGGACGAGGTCTTGCGACCCCAGACCGTCAGCATTGCAGCCTTCTCCTTGTTCGACAAAGCCGAGAGTTGTTAGAGGAAATTTTCCGTCGTGAAAACCTTTCGCCACGCTGCCTATCCCTCGGCCTCGTCCTTCGAGACGCTTGCTCGCGCAAGCTCCTCAGGATGAGGGGATAAAGTCGGTTATGACGCAGTAAGATTAGCCCGACGGGTCCGGGCAAGGCGCGCCCCGGCGACAGGCTGCGGCGCAACGGGCCGTCGTCGAAAACGGCGGGTTACGCTTCCGTCTTCGCTCTTTGAGCTACGGCGAACAGGTCGCTAACCCGCGCCCCGCGAAATCCTCAATTCGGCTTCGCCGCATCCACCGCCCCATCCGCCGGCGTTGGTGCCGCCGCGTCAGGCGCCGGCAGCTTCGGCAGTCCGCCGGTAAACCGATCGATCAACGCGCGCACGTTGCGATCCTTGACGGCGTTCAAGAGCGGTGCGCCGGCGGGGGAGCGGCGGAGCAGGCTTTCCGGGTCGGGGAAGATCAGGGGATCGTCCCAGGGCCCCTGCACCACGAAGGGCAGATCGAAGGCGGTGCCGCCGTTCGAGGCCGTGGTCAGGCTCGCTGTGCCCTTCATGTCGTATTCGCGCGTCGGCACCGACGCGGTGCCGGTCATGGTGATGCGCGCCGACGGCCCCTCGATGCGGACGTCTTCGGCGGTGGCGATGCCGTCGGCGAACTTGAACGCGAGGTTCAGAGTGTCGTAGGGCGTCGAGCCGGAGCGGAAGTTGCCGCCGCCCGACAGCGGACTGCGTTCCAGCCGTTTCAACAGCTGCTCGACATTGAAGCCCGAGATTGCGCCGTCATGGCCGGTCAGGCTCGCGGTGCCGTCGAGCGATTGCGCGAGCCCGAACGGGCTCGATCCCGATGCGACCAGCGAAACGTTGAGATTGCCGCGCCCCGAGAGCTTGGTGATGCCGAACAATTCGCTGGCGCAGGATTGCAGGTCGACATCGCTGAACTGCAGCTGCGCCTTGACCTCGGCCGCGCTATCCGCGCGCGCGACCCCGAACGATCCACGGGCGATACCGCCATAGATCTGCGCTTCGCCGATGCTGAGCGCCAGCACGCCGCCGCGCAGATTGGCGCCGAGCGCGGTGTGGCCGAGTTTCGTCGGGCCCACGGTGAGCCGCGCTGCCGACAGCCGCATGTCGAGATCGGTGGTCGACAGCGCGTTGAGGTCGAACAGTTGCCGGTTCCAGTCGCGCGCGCCGCTGGCGAGCAGGCGGAAGGTCGAGATGTAGGGCGTGAAGTCGAGCGCGTCGGCGGCGAGCGTCGCCTGCAGCGACTGCCTTCCGTTGTTGGAATAGGTCATCACGCCCTCGGCGACATTGCCGTCGAGCTCGACATTGACGTTGGTCAGCGCGAGCGAGGCGCCGACGACATTGGCGCGTGCCTTCAGCGCGAAGCGGCCGAACCCGCCGGCCGCCGGCGAGGCCTGACCGATCCATTGCAAGGCAGAGCGCAGCGAGGAGCTGTCGATAGTCAGCGTGCCTTCCATCATCGCGCTGGTGCGGTTGGCGACCGAACCGTCGAACGCCACTTTCAGCGGCGTGCTGGAGAGCCGCACCTTCAGGCCGGAGCGATCGCCCGCGAGAGCAGCGACGAAATCGTTGATGCTGATCGAGCCGTCGACGCGCTCGCCGCGCCAGTCGAACTGGCCGGTCGCGGCAAACGAGCGCGAGATCGACGGCCAAGCGAGCGAGAGATCAATGTCCTCGAGCTTTTCTGAGGCGTGATGGCCTGCGTCCTGATAGTTCAGGACGCCGTCCTGGATGCGGATTTCCGAAAACGACACCTCGTTGTCGGCGCCGGGCTTCATGTTGCGCGCGATGGTCTGCAGGAACGGCGTCCAGTTGCTATTGCCGTCGGCGGCGCGGACCACCTCGATGAGCGGGCGCAGCATCATGACGTCGGCGATCTCGAACCGTTGCATGAGCAGCGGCAAGAGCCGCAAATTCGCGGTCAGCACGTCGACGCGCAGCGCGGGATCGCCGGTCGCCCCGCCCTTCAGGCCTACGTCGTGAAAGGAGACGTAACTTCCCGGAAACACCGAAACGTCGATCGAGCCACCGATCACGAGATCGAGACCGGTGACAGTGCGGATCTGCGCTTCCACCGCGTCGCGCAGCGCGTCGCGGTTGATCAGCCAGGACGTGGCGACCAGGGCGATCAGCGCGAGACCGAGCAACGCCACAATCGGCGTCCCCAGGCGCTTCATTCCTTGGGCCATCGTCAATGACATATCCTGATCGGGTTGAGGTCGAAGGCTAGCTTTTGATAAGGGGCGGGCGGGCTACGCTGGAACCCATACCAGCCCTTGGTAACCCTTGCCAACCCCCGCAACTTGCGGGGGTTTCTTGACGCTTTCAAGGCCGCCTGCCGCCCTTGAGGTTGCATCGATCCTTCCCGGTCACCTGTTCACTTCGGCATGCGCAAATTCGCGCCAATCGGGAAAAGGCGGCCGAATCCTGGCGTCATTGACGCATTGCGAGCATTTCGCCTAATAATCCTCAATCGCTCCCCACGCCGCATTCATCAGGTCAATTTTGCATGAACAAGGTCTATCCCGACGCCAAATCGGCCCTCGACGGCCTTCTCAAGGACGGCATCATGATCATGTCGGGCGGCTTCGGCCTCTGCGGCATCGCCGAGACCTTGTCGGATGCGATCCGCGATTCCGGGGTCAAGAACCTCACGGTCGTCTCCAACAATGCTGGCGTCGACGGCATCGGGCTCTCCCGTCTCTTGGAGACGCGGCAGATCAAGAAGATGATCTCCTCCTATGTCGGCGAGAACAAGCTGTTCGCCCAGCAGTTCCTCGCAGGCGAACTGGAACTGGAATTCAATCCGCAGGGCACGCTGGCCGAGCGAATCCGCGCTGGCGGCGCCGGCATTCCCGCCTTCTACACCAAGACCGGCGTCGGCACGCTGATTGCTGAGGGCAAGGAAGTGAAGGAGTTCGACGGCGAGAAATATCTGATGGAACGCGGCCTGTTCGCCGACCTCGCCATCGTCCACGCCTGGAAGGGCGACACCGCGGGCAACCTGGTCTACCGCAAGACCGCGCGGAATTTTAATCCGATGATGGCCACCGCTGCGAAAGTGACGGTCGCCGAGGTGGAACATCTGATCCCGGCCGGCGAGATCGACCCGGACCACATCCATACCCCCGGCATCTTCGTCAAGCGTATCGTCGAAGTCGGTACGGCCAAGAAGCGCATCGAATTCCGCAACACCCGCCCGCGCCCCGCCGCGTAAGCGCGACCCACAGCAGGAGAGCTCCATGGCCTGGACCCGCGATCAAATGGCCGCCCGCGCCGCGAAGGAACTGCGCGACGGCTACTACGTCAATCTCGGCATCGGCATCCCGACGCTGGTCTCGAACTACATCCCCGACGGCATCGATGTTGTCCTGCAGAGCGAGAACGGCATGCTCGGCATGGGGCCGTTTCCTTACGAGGGCGAGGAGGACGCCGACCTGATCAACGCCGGCAAGCAGACGGTCAGCGAACTGCCGACCACCAGCTATTTCTCCTCGGCCGAATCCTTCGGCATGGTGCGCGGCGGGCATATCGATCTGTCGATCCTGGGCGCCATGCAGGTGGCGCAGAACGGCGACCTCGCCAACTGGATGATCCCCGGCAAGATGGTGAAGGGCATGGGCGGCGCCATGGACCTCGTCGCCGGCGTCAAGCGCGTCGTCGTGGTGATGGAGCATTCCGCCAAGGACGGCGCGAAGCTCCTGAAGCAATGCAACCTGCCGCTGACCGGCGAGCGGGTGGTCGACATGGTGGTGACTGATCTCGCGGTCTTCACCATCGACAAGCACGGTCGCGACGGCATGGCGCTGATCGAGCTCGCCGACGGCGTCACGCTCGACGAGGTGAAGTCGAAGACCGAAGCCGAGTTCCGGGTGGCGCTGAAGAACGCGTGAGGATGATCCAAGGGTGGGCAAAGGCGCCCTTGCGCCGTGCCCACCGCTCGTGACGTCGGAAAAGATGGTGGGCCCGCGTTCCGCTTTGCCCACCCTCATATGGGGCCTCTTGAGTCAAGCATCCTAACTGGGGCTTGGGTTTTATTTTTATCGCATGGCGCAGCGGCGGTGCGCGGAGCCATGCGTAGCGCAGCGTACCGCCGCGGTCGACGCGCTCAGGGACTAGCTTCCGGCGATTTATGCAGCTGCTCACTGCTTCACCTCATATCCGGTCGGACCGCCATGGGCCCGGTACCCACATTCCGCATGCTTGCGGCGAGGAAGCTACGAGGATGAGACCCATCTACGAAACAGCCTGTTTGTTGGCCCTAGGGTGGCACGGTCATCATCCATCCCGCGCTGACCGCGGCAGATGCCGCGACGCTGACGCGTGGTTAAATCATTGCACTGCCGCCGACTTGAGCACCGCCCCTGCGGGCACAAGACCGGTTGTGAGGTAACGCCAAAGCGCCACCACCAGCTTGCGCGCCAAGGCCACAATCGCGATGCGCCTGGTGCGCGTGCCGGCATTGAGCGTGCGCTGCCGGAACCATCGGCTCAGCTCGCTGTCCGGCTGATGCCGCAGCCACAGCCAGGACAGCTCGATCGCGGAGCAGCGGGCGCGCGGATTGCCCGCCTTGCTGATCCCCTGGTCGCGATCGGTTCCGCCGCTTTGCCATGGACTGGGCGCCAGCCCGAAATAGCTCGCGACCTGGCGCCGGTTGTGGAAGTCCTTGTAGAACGCCTCTTGGGTCAGCGTCGTCGCGAACGCCGGGCCAAGGCTTTTGAGCCGCTGCAAAAGTTCGCTGCGTCGAACCATCTCAGCCACCGCAGGCGCCGGATCCGCCGCGGCCGGCGTCCGCGCCAGCGCATCGAGCTGCTTGCGCACCAGCATCAGCCGCGCATGCTCGTTCTCGATCTCGCTCAGAACCCGGGGCGGGGGCCCTGCCAATCCCGCTGCGCTGCCAGCCAGTTCAACCAGTCGCGCCGGCGCGGCTGCCCGACCGCAAAACCGTGCAGCCGCAGCAGGGCCTTGATCCGGTTGGTGTGAGCGGTCTGTTCCTTGGTCAACCGATGCCGTTCGCGCGTGTTACGGCGCGCATCCTCCTGCTCAGGCATTGGCACACGGACGATCCGAACCACACGCGGCTCTCCGCGCAGGTAGGCCATCAGCGTTCGCAGCATCGTCTCGCCGTCGATCCGGTCGGTCTTCACCCGCCGGGCCCGCTGATCCACCGCAATGCTTGAAGGGTCGAACACGTAGTTCGTGATCCCCGCCGCCATCAGAAGCCGATGCAGCCAAAACCCGTCATAACCAGCCTCGTAGCAACTCACCACCGCGGGGACCGCTCCCAGCGTCCGTGCCGCCCGATCGCGCACCCGATCGATCAGCGCCAGCAGGCCCGCGTGATCACCGCCCTGCACCTTGTGCCGGGAAATCTTATCCTTGTCCGGACTGTGCATCGTCACCAACCAGGTCTTCTGGCTCAGTTCGATGGCAACAAAAATCGTGTTAATACGGTCTGTGATGGGCGTGCTTACGGTGGATGCTTGCATCTGACGTCTCCATGGGTTCGAGTGTGCAAACCCAAACCTAACGGATGCACGCTCATCACCCCATGGAATCTACTTCGCGCGGAGTGGCGCGATCACGCCTTCGCGGCGACATCCTCCAGTCCGCGATGGCGCGGCTCGACGCCCCAGACCCACACCACCACGATCTGAACGACGACCAGCAGGATCATCAGCCAGACCACGCCCGGCAGCTGGTAGGAGGCCATCAGCGCGCCGACGATGAAGGGCGAGACCACGGTTGCTCCCCGGCCGAGCGTGTTGCAGATGCCGTTGGCACGCAAGCGGATCTCGGTCGGGAACAGTTCCGGCGTATAGACCCCGAACAGGATCGCGGTCTGGACATAGATCGCGACGATCAGCACGAATCCGATTCCGAGCACGATCGCCGGATCGGACGCGGCGTCGAAACGCGCATAGATGTAGCCGGAGACGATGGTCACGATCGACGCCCCGATGATGCTCCAGCGCCGCCCGACCGCATCGGACAAATAGGCGCCGAGCGCACAGCCGACCAGCGATGCGACCGACAACACCAGCGTATAGGCGAGAGAATTGCCGATGGTCAGTCCCTGGCGCAGGAAGAACTGCGGCAGGAAGATCACGAAGCCGAAGATCAGCGTATTGATCGTGATCAGCACCCAGCAGCCGACGATCATGCGTTGCAGCAGCGGCGGCCTCAGCATGTCGGAGGCACGGACCTGGGACACCGCGGCCGGTACCACCGCCGGTGGCAACGGCTCACCGCCGGCGGATTCCTTTTCGATCGCCTGCATCAAGGCTTCGGCTTCCGCGGTGCGTCCTTGCGATTCGAGCCAGCGCGGCGACTCCGGGAGATTCTTGCGCAAATACCAGACGATCAGCGAGCCGACGCCGGCGATGACGAACATTGGGCGCCATCCGAAGGCCGGGATGATGAGATAACCGAGCAGCGCGGTCACCGGGAAGCCGCACACCGTCAGGAACGCCATCATCGACAGCCAGCGCCCGCGGCTGTTCGGTGGGACGAATTCGGTCAGCGTCGAATAGCCGACTACGATTTCGGCGCCGAGGCCGAGGCCCTGCACGAAACGGCAGGCGATCAGCTGATTCATGTCCTGCGCGAAGGCCGCGGCCAGCGACGCCAGTCCGAAAATCAAGAGATTGATCTGATAGCTGAAGCGCCGCCCCATCTTGTCGCCGACAAATCCGGTGATCAGCGCGCCCAGCGTCATGCCGACAAAGGTCAGCGAAATGAACTGCAGGTTTTGCGGCAGCGTCGAGAGTTTGCTCTGGATCGCCGACGCCAGCACGCCGCCGGCGATATAGAGATCGTAGCCGTCGAAAAACATGCCGGCGCCGACCAGCCCGAAAATCCGGTAGTGAAACGCCGAGATCGGTAGCCGGTCGAGACGTGCGCCGGCGTTGACTGCGTGACCCATGTGAAGTTTCCCCCATTTGTTGTTTGCGCGGCTGCTGATTGATTTGATGCAGCCCGCGCGGCAATTTCGCTAATTCAGTCGTCGTTGCATTGCCGTGTCGCGGTACCAGTCGAATGGCGCGTCATGGGTCGCGACCATCACGCTCTTGGTGTTGAAATGATCGTCGAAACTTTCAGAGCCGAATTCACGCCCCACGCCACTGTCGTCGACGCCGCCCCAGGGCGAGGCCGGATCGAGCCGGTGATGATCGTTGACCCAGACGATGCCGGCCTTGACTGATGCTGCGACACGATGCGCGCGTCCGAGGTCGCGGGTGCGGATCGCGGCCGCAAGCCCGAATGGCGAATCATTGGCAAGCCGCAGCGCGTCGGCCTCGTCGGTGAACTGCGTCACCGAGGTGAACGGCCCGAACACTTCCTCCTGGAAGATGCGCATGCGGCTCGTCACGTCCGCAAACACGGTGGGCTCGACGAAATAGCCGTTCTCATGGCCCGGAACATTGGCAGCCGCGCCGCCCGCGACGAGCCGCGCGCCGTCGTCGCGGCCGAAACCGCAATAGGACAACACGCGATCGCGCTGCCGCGCCGAGATCACAGGTCCGAGCTGGGTTGAGGGATCGAAGGGATCGCCGATCCGGATGGTTTTCGTCTTCGCCTTCAGCTTTTCGACGAATTCGTCATAGATCGAGGCCTGCACCAGATGGCGCGAGGCGCAGACGCAGGTTTGGCCTGCGCCGATGAAGGCGCCGAACGCGGCATAGTTGACGGCGCGGTCGACGTCGAAATCGTCGAACACCATGACCGGCGTCTTGCCGCCGAGCTCGAGCGTCTGGTGCGCGAACACCTTTGCGGCCGCGCTACCCGCGATGCGGCCGGCCTCGGTGCCGCCGGTCAATACCAGCTTGTTGATATCGCGATGCTCGGCGAGCATCTTGCCGGCGCTCTGGCCCGAGCCCAGCACGATATTGAACACACCGGGCGGCAATCCCGCCTCGGTGAAGATTCTTGCAAGTTTTAGTGTCGTCAGGGGCGTGTATTCCGACGGTTTTACCACGGTGACGCAGCCTGACGCGAGGACCGCCGCGAGCGACTTGCACAGGATCATCAGCGGGTGATTGAACGGCGTGCAATTGGCGACGATGCCGATCGGCGTGCGCATTGTATAATTCAAATACGAGCCTTCGACCGGGATCACCGCGTCGCGCCGCGCCAGCGCGAGCCCTGCAAAATAGCGGAAGAAATCCGGCAGCCGCGACAACTGCGCCCGGGTCTCGTTCAGCGGCCGGCCGTTATTGAGCGTTTCCAGCCGGTACAGCGCTTCCAAATTGGCCTCGAACGCGTCGGCGAGCTTGTTCACCAGCCGTGCCCGCGCGCGGATGTCCATGCCACCCCATGCCTTGCCTTCGAACGCCGAGCGCGCGCTCTTCATCGCACGGTCGATATCCTCGGCGGTCGAGTTCGGGATTTTTGCGATCACCTCGCCGGTGGCGGGATTGCGGACGTCGAGCATCTCGCCACGGCCGGCCTCGATCTCGCGGCCGTCGACGAAATTGCCCAAACTGCCGTAGATCTCGACGTCGCCTGTCGTGGGTTTTGCCGGACTGTTCATGCGTCCCTCCCTTCGACGATGACGGCGTTGCGCTTCAGCGCCGGCAGCACGCGCTTTTCGGTCTGGGCAATATGCGCCTTGATGATCCGCGCCGAGCTGCGCCGGTCGCGCCATTGCATCGCCTCGATCAGGGCAACGTGCTCGGCAACGAGCTGGGCCGGGTTGTGGTCGGCGACGCTGGTGACGCTGACCCGCACCAGCCGATCGGCCTGTCCGATCAAATCGCACAGCGCCTGCGCCATGCGGCGGTTGCCGGAGGCGTGCGCGAGCGCGCAGTGGAAGGCGCGGTTATAGGCGATGAAGTCTTCATGGTCGCCTTCGAAGCGGCGGAACCGATCGAGCGCCTTCAGGTCGTCATCGCCGGCGTTGTCGATCGCCTCGGCGACGCAGGCCGGCTCCAGCGCCAGGCGAAAACGCAAGAGATCGCGTGCGTCCTCGAGCGAAATCGGGTTGACCCGGTAGCCCTGGCGCGGCTGCACCGTGACCAGATGCTCGCGCTCAAGCCGCAACAGCGCCTCGCGCACCGGTTGCCGGCTGACGGCGTAACGTTCGGCGAGCTCCTGCTCGCGCATATCATCGCCAGGAGCAAGCCGGCAGCTCAGAATATCAGAACGCAGGCTTTCGTAGACATTGTCTCGCAAAAGCATCGAATTTCCTCATTGTCCGACCCAGAGTTTTGCAGTCGTGAAATATCACGTCAAGCAACTAAGCCTTGAAATGGACGAGTTTTAATCTATCAATTGGAACCGGCCGGCGCGCTTCGCACATGTGCGACAAGAAAGGGGAACGACATGTATCGGGCTTTCGCCAGGGGCGCCGTCAACGCCGCTGAGGTCGGCTATGGGCCGCCACTATTTCTATTTCATTCGCTGCTATCGGATCGGGCGAGTTTCGATGCCGTAGCGCCGGGGCTTTCGCGGTCGTTCCGGGTCGTCATTCCGGAGTTGCCCGGCTTCGGCCGCTCGCAAGCGGTCCGCGGGGGGCTTGCCGATGTCGCCGATCGTATGGCGGAAGCCGTCTCCGATGCGGCCGGCGGCAGCGACGCGCTCGTGCTCGGCAACGGCTATGGTGGGTTCGTCGCGCTGCAGATGGCGATCCGCCATCCCGGCATCGCGTCGCGACTGATCCTCGCCGACAGCGGTGCGGTGTTCTCGGAAGCGGGGCGCGAAGCTTTTCGCAGCATGGCGGCGGCCTCCGAAGCCAACGGGCTGCCGGCGATCACCGACGTCGCGATGCGCAGGCTTTTTGCGCCGGAGTTTCAAGCCGAGCATCCCGACCTGATGCGCGACCGCCGCGAGGCGTTCTTGAGGACCGATCCGGAGGTGTTTCGCGCGGCCTGCGCGCAGCTTGCCGAAATTGACCTGCGGCCGGAACTTTCCAAGGTCCGCGTGCCGGTGCTGGTGATGGTCGGCGAACAGGACGAGGCGACGCCGCCGTCGATGTCGCAGGAACTGGCCGGTCTGCTGCCGAACGCCCGGCTGAAGATCATTCCGGGCTGCGCGCATGTCCCGCAATTGCAATCGCCGAAGATTTTTATGGAGATGATCGCCGATTTCCTGTTGGCAATGCCGACGATGGGCTGAGACGCGTCCTGAGCGCGTTAGCTCCGGATGAAGCCGTACCGCGCGACCGAGATCAGCGATGCGCCGATTGTGATCGGCTTGCGGCCCCCATCATCGGCCGTCGGATCGCTGCATTCTCGCGCGCGTTTCGGAGCGGGTGCCGAGCTCGGGCTGAAGCGGCGGGGAGACCAGCGGAGGCGCGGGCCGAAGCAGATCGGCCAGTTGTTGCGGCGGGACCGGTTTGCTGAACAGAAAACCCTGCATTTCATCGCAGCCGTGATCGCGCAGGATGGTCTCCTGGCCGGCGGTTTCCACGCCTTCGGCAACGACCATCATCCCGAGCGCCTTGCCCATGCAGATGATCGCCTGTGCGATGGCCTGGTCCTCGGAATCGTCAGCCAGATCGCGAACAAAGCAACGGTCGATCTTGATGGTGTCGATCGGGAATTGCTTCATCAGGGACATCGACCAATAGCCGGTTCCAAAGTCGTCGATCGCAAGACGGATGCCGCGGTGCTGGATCGCTTTCAGCACCTTGATCGCCCGGGAAACGTTCTGCATCACCATGCTCTCGGTGACCTCGAGCTGCAGCAGCGCCGGCGACATGCCGCTTGCCTCCAGCGCCTCGTCGATATCCCGCAACAGGTGCTCGTCGGCGAACTGCCTCGGCGAGAGATTGACCGCCATCGATATCGGCCGCAATCCGCGGCGCTGCCAGGCCGCGTTCTGCGCGCAGGCTTCCTTCAAGACCCAGCGGCCGATCGGAACGATCAGCCCGGTCTCTTCGGCGAGCGGTATGAATTTCAGGGGCGGCAGCACGCCGAGATCGGGATGCGTCCAGCGCAACAGAGCCTCGACGCCGGTGATCTGCCTGGTGGCCATCTCCACCTTCGGCTGGTAATGCAGCGAGAACTGATCGCGTTCAAGCGCACGGCGCAGCGCGGTTTCCAGCGTCAAGCGCTCGATCGACTGGGTCTTGATCTGCTTGGTGAAGAAGCGGAAGCTGTTCTTGCCGTCCTCCTTGGCGAGATACATCGCCATGTCGGCATTCCTGGTGAGCGTCTGCGCATCGGCGCCGTCGTTAGGATACATGGCGATGCCGATGCTGGCTGTGGTGTGGCACTCATGGCCGCTCAACAGCAGCGGCTGGGCGAGGACAGACAGCAGGTTGCGCGCGACGTCTTCGATGTCGTTGGTCTCAGCGGTTCCCTGCAGAATGACCACGAATTCGTCGCCGCCCAGCCGGGCTATCGCGTCGCAGGCACGCTGGCTGCTGCGTAGCCTGTTGGCGATTTCCACCAGCAAGCTATCGCCGGCTTCGTGACCCAGCGAATCATTGATGATCTTGAATCTGTCGAGATCGATGAACAGCACCGCAAACCGCCAATCGTGGCGTCGCGCGGTCTCGATCGCGAAATGCATGAGCTGGTTGAACATCACGCGATTGGGCAAGTCCGTCAGGCTGTCATGGGTTGCCAGATATTCGATCTGCCGATCGGCTCGCGCTTTCTCCTCGGCGTGGTCGAAATTCGCAAGCGCGAACGAAACGTTGTCCGCGAGCCGCTGCAGCAGATCGATCAATTCGGGGGTGAAGGTGCCAATTTGGGTCGAGTGAACGATCAGGACCCCGAACGCGTTTCCGCCCTTGATCAGAGGGAACGCGACGGCTGAGCGCATACCCAGTTCCTGGAGCCGTCCTCGAAAACGCGTAAGCCTCGGATCTGCCATGTAGTCATTGCTGACGCTGGGCCGGCCCGACTTGAAGGCGATTTCGCTCAGGGACTGGCTCTCCGCCCCCGAACTGCTGAGCGGGGTTTGTAGGCCAAGCGCGCTTTCCTCTCCCGGGCCCCCCACGGCAACGACGCGAAGGAATGCGCCGCCCGGCTCAACGAACGAAATGTGATTGCGCATGGCCGTTTCACCGAGCACGGCCGCCTTGCAGACGAGATCGCAAAGCTCTTCCCGGGTCTTGGCCCGGATGATCGCTTCATTGGCCGCGCCGAGCGCGGCAAACATGCGCGTGAGGCGTGCCTTTTGCTCCTCGGCAAGGCGGCGATTGGCCTCGCGCTCGAACACCCCCAACCCAAACGAGATGTTCTCGGCGATCCTTCCCATCAGCTTGGACATCTCTTCGTCCAGCTGACTGACCCCGCTTCCGAAGAAAAAGTAGATCACGCCAACGGTTCTTGCGCCGGCGAACAGCGGAAATACGCCGCACGCCGTCAGGCCGGTAGCCTTGACCAGCGGCAGCCATGGCCGCGAACGCGGGTCATTGGGAACGTCGTCGCTGATGCAAGGCAAGCCGGTTCGGAACGCCGTGCCTCCCATGCCCTGGCCCTCGGGAATCGCCGGATCCGACGAGAATCGAAGTTTCGCGGTGACCTCGGGACGGGCGCTGGTATGGGCTGCGAGCTCGAGCCAGGACGACCCGTCGGGCAACGTGAAGATGGCCGTGCCCAGAAGCTTGCCTTGATCGACGGCTGCATGGCAGACCATCTGGAACATTTCGCTCACGGATTGCGACCGCAGGATTGCTTCGTTGGTTGCGGTCAACGCGGCGAACAAACGCGCGATACGTTCTCTCGCGCGCTCGCGTTCGAAATTATCGAGCGCAAACGAAACATTCTCCGCCATGCTCTCGAGCAGACCGATGATCTCGTCGCTGAGGGCGTTCGGCTGGTCGTAAAAAAACAACAGGGCTCCGACGCAAGACCCGCTTTTTCTTATCGGCACCGCCGCCGCAGATCTGGCGCCGATGCGCCTTGCCGCTTGATGCCACCGCCGCAAGCTGGGATCGTTGATGTAGTCGTTGGTCACGAACGATCGACCCGCTCGAAATGCGGACGCGGCAAGCCCTTGGCCCTCTTCCGAATGTTCGTCGGTGGAGCTTATGGTCGTTCGAAGCGTGTCGGCTCCCGCACCGGCACCGGCAACGAATCGCAATTGGTTTTCCGGTGTGGCCATGAGGACGCCGGTGCCAAGCAGCTTGCCGCCGAACACGGCAGCATCGCAAACCCTTTGAAACAGCTCGTCCTCGGATGTGGCCCGCAAGATCGCTGCGTTTGTGGCGCTTAGCGTCGCAAACATCCGCGCAAGATTCGACTCCAAGATCATCGATTTTCCGCTCTCAGCGCTTTTCCACCTCGGGGCTCAATGTGCCCATTGTGGGCTAAGCGGCGGTAACGAATCGGAGTCAATGGCGGGTGTATCCATGGCCGGAATACGATGCACGAGGCCCGAAGATCCACGTAAAAATACGGAGAAGGATGCCCGTTGCGGCCGGCGATCTTTCCGGTAGCCGTCGAGGTAGCGGCAGTCCGACGCCAGACTTCGAAACCATCGATATTTGTGACGATCTACCCGCTGAAAGTGCCGGAAGCAGACCATCGGCCTCGCTCGAAACCGTCGGCAATGTCTCGCCACCTCATAGCCCACGGCGAGACGACGTTCGGCTTGAATCCGAGCACGTTGTGCCGTTGCGTGTTCAGCGTTCTCCGGAGAGTGAATTGAGGTAGTCGCCGATCGGGCCTGACCACAGGTTAGGATCATGAACAACATCGTGGCCCTCTACGCCGGGCATAGCGAACTTGAAGAACTTCCCTTGGCCGCCGGCTTTTTCGAAGGCAGCAAAGTTTTTCTTGCTGTGAGCGATCGAGTAATAATGGTCGCCTTGGCCGTAGAGCCAGATCGTTGGCCGATCGTAGCGCCCACCGCGTGCAAAGAGTGCTTGATTGACGAATTCGGCGACGGGACACCCTCCCACGAAATTGATGATACCCAGAGTTTGCTCGGGATGCATTCCTACATAGGCGACCGACAGCAGGCCGCCACGTGACTGTCCACCGATCAGAACAGGACCGGGAGCAACATCCTGCCGGCGGCGAAGCACAGCAATGGCCGCGTCGATATTGGTCAATGCCGATCCGCACCGCTGAGCGCCATACCGGTATCGCAGACATAGCTCAAACTGGGAATCCGCCTCAATCCCTCGTCATGCAGCCCATCGGATTTTCCGCGACCCCGACGCTGCGGAAGAGCAACGAGCCATCCTCGCTTGTTGAGAAAATCGGCAATTTCGATCGAGACCCAGGTTTGCTTGAACGGTTCGGATGTCGGACTCTGCCGGTTGAGCGAGCGGGAACGGCCCAGGCCCGGGAGGTTTGAAAATGACCGTCTCCAGCCTGACTGGACTGCCGTCTTCGCGCAAATCCGTTTGCAGCAATTCGGATATACCGCGGGATCAGGCGACGACAGCATCGGGCTTGATCAGGGAGGCTAAGTCAGTTCTGCTTATCGTCGCACGAGCCGTCCACTTGCCTTTGAGGATGGCTTTCAACTGCCCATCGTCACCCATGTCGTAGGTCGCGGTGGACGTCGCTCCCGTCACGGTAAGCGTTTGTCCGGACACAACCGCGTCCAATCGCCGCCACCTCGCCGGCGTCCCGGTGTATAGATTCTCAGCGACCGCATAAACAACGCCGGCTGCGCCATCCTCGCCGATACGTTCGACCAGCAGGACATGCTTGAGGGTGCCATCCCATGCCCCGACCCACACGGCGCTCCAATGCCGCTGCAAGTCCATTGCGGATGTCGGAACAGAGGCCACGCTGGCGTCGGAGGGAAGCGGCACGCCATCAATGACGAGATCAGCGGCTGCCGCGGCCGGCGCTGCCATCATCAGCGTCAAATCGAAGGCAATGAGGAAGTAGCGAAGCATCGACGCATCCAGTACACCGACCACTACCATTAGGAAGCGTCGGCGAGGGCCCGAGTTCGCCGACCAACCGTCGTGTGCGCCCCACATGCCGGCCGAGGCGATCTGGTGATGGTCGGCGACATCCTGCAATGCATGATCAACCCTGCCGTCGCAACAGATCTCGCCCGGCTCGGATCGGCAATCCGACGCCAGACTTTGAAATCCGTCGGCACTGAGTTCGGCGAGGCGTCGTATGAGTGTCGTCACGCCAGGTCCGGGCATTGTATTTTGCGGCTACTCCATGGGTCTGTCCCAGGCAGTGGAGGCGAGATGGCCGTCGGATGCACCAGTTCGAGCACACCAGCCAGGGTGTGGGAAAGTCGCACTGTTCCTCACTAATCCTTGACGCCGGCTACAGCCACAACGTCCGCCGCCAGGACAGCCGTCAGTCACTCTACGCTGCTCAGCCATCCAGATTGAAAAAACCAGCGCCCAAATATCAAACCATGCAGAGCTATGCCCTGCTCGCGCCAATGTCCTCGGTAATTGCGTGCTGATCGCATGGCTGATCCTTCCAGTCTTCTCTGAAAGGTTCAGCGCGGGTGGCGGGCGACCAAACTCGGAGGTGTAAGCAAGCTATTTTCGCCGAGCATTCCTGGAAACGGCTGCCACTGCTGGGATGGCCATAATAGGTTGCGATTCCAGCTTGCGAACGGCCACCGAGTGGTTCAGTTTGATCTGCAGACGACCGCCTGTTTGGTCCTTTTGGTTTATGGTGGAGTAATCACATGCCCATCAGACCGCTTGCTGTTACAGAAACGGACCTTGCGCGTGCCCGCCGAATTCAGCGCTCATGGACGCCTCTTAAGCGGCTCTCTAGCGATGAAGCTGAGATGATTGCGAGGGCGATCGCGGAGGGCATCGCGGAGGGTCGCAAACAAGGTTTGGAGATAGCGAAGGCTCTGAATCACTGACTCAACTCTAAGTAATCCCTCAGCAACCGATTAGGCCCGATGTCGCGGATAGTTCAATCGCGTCGATTGCGCGATGAAAACTGAGGTCCTGGTTGGTCTCCGATGGCGCAAATCCGAAGGCGGTCGAACCGGATCGGCTATCCGATCCAGCGTGTCACCCATCGCAAGACTGTCACCGTCGCAGGCAATGCTGAGCTCGCGCAACCCGCCGACCCAGCGCGCGATCTTCTCGCCCTCGGGATTGCGTTCGTCGAGGTCGTGATTTGCGGAGCAGAGAATGACGCCGGTGATGCGCGCCCGCCGCGCGAGGTAGCTTTTCACCACGATCTGGGCGCGGAAATCACGGCGGACGCAACGTCGAGTGCATCGCCTCGAATTCGGGGGCGGCACTGAGCACGAAGTCGAACTCGGGCAGTGAATAGTGCAGATCCGCGACGACGAGGCAGCGCGTTTTCAACGTATCCAACTGCTGAAGAATTGCTCCGCCCGATAGCTGATTAGCAAATCCGAGCAAGAAACCCATCGCCTTGCTGCGGTGACGCAAAGCCGCAAAATTAGGTGCGAGTTAAGTCAACCAAAGCGTTAACTCGGCTGAGGGGAACTCTCCGCGAGCTGAGCTCTTGGAGGCAGCCCCTCACCCTGTCCCCGCGAAGGGGCATGGAGCGGGAGAAGCGGCCATCAACCACTTAAGACCATCACGCCCGCGCCAGCGCGCGGGCGAACACCACCTCGATCAGCGTGCCCGAATGTCCGCCGGTCTTGATGTGGAATTGCGCGCGGTTGGCTTCGACCAAAGCCTTGGTCAGCGACAGGCTGACGCCGGAGGAATCGGAGGCCTGGTCCGACGGCGGCGGGGTGCGGAATGGCTCCAGTGCAGCGGCGACCTCATTGTCGTTGAGCCCGTGGCCGGTGTCGCGGACCCGCAACACCACCTCGCCCATATCCGAAAACGCGGTGGAGACGATGACCTGGCCGCCGGGGTTGGCGAGATGAATCGAGGTGCCGATCAGGTTCAACGTGATCTGGCGCAGCGTGCGGGCATCGGCGACCACGGAGGGTAGCGCATGCGCGAGCGACGTGCGGATGATGATGCGCTCGCGATTGGCCTGCGGCTGCATCACCGAAACGCAAGATTCGATCAGCTCGTTGAGGTTCTGGTTGGTGAAGGCAAGGTCGAGCTTGCCGGTCTCGATGCGCGACAGCTCGGTGAGGTCGTTGATGATGGCGATCACGCGTTCGCCGGAGGCGCGGATGTCCTTCAGGTATTCGGCATAGCGCTCGTTGCCGAGGGCGCCGAACCGCTCCGCGATCATCACCTCGGCAAAGCCGATGATCGCATTCAAGGGCGTGCGGACCTCGTGGCTGATCCGCGCCAGCATGTCGGCCTTCGCACTCGCCGCGCGCTCGGCAAGGCGCCTTGCCTGCTGCAGCTCGCCTTCGCCCTTCCTGCTCTGCGATAGGTCGCGGAACACCGCGAAGAAATTCGGCCCATCGGTGCGGGTCCGTCCCATGGTCATCGCAAGCGGAACGATGCCGCCCTTGGCGACGCGGCCGAGCACGTCGCGGCCGTGATCGAGCAGGCTCGCAACGCCGGCACCCTTGATGCCTTCCAGATATTCGCCGACCACGCGCTGGCTTTCCGGCGCGAACAGCTCGGTGAGGTGGCGCTCGAGGAAGTCGGCGCCGTCATAGCCGAACAGGGCCTCCGCGCTGCGGTTGCAGGCGTGGATGTTGCCCTCGGCGTCGAACATCACAATGCCTTCGGCTGTGGTGTCGAGGATCACGGCAAGGTCCTCGGCGTCCGCGTCGCCGGCGGCCGGCGGCGGGCTGGCAAGCACGGGCTCCGCGGGCACAGGTGGAGCGGCTGCGGCTTGTGTCGGCGCGAACATCAGGGCGAGCGCGGAATCGCCGTCCCATGAAATCGTGAACAGGCGCGCTTGGGTCGGCTCATCGTGCTCGGCCGAAGGCTGCGTCGCCGAGATCGTCACCGGCGTACCGGCCTCCGAGGTGCTGCTGGCCTGCGACACGCCGGCTTCGACATAGAGCGCGTCCAATCCGCCGGCCTCTTCCAGCACCTGCAGGGTCGGATAACCCATGCGCTTGAGAAACGCCGGGTTGGCATAGAGCAGGCGGTCGAGCCGGTAGATCAGGATGCCGGTCGGCAGCAAATCGAGCAGCGAGCGGTCGCGCCGGCTGCCGCCGCGCGCGGGCGGCTCCGGCGGCTGCAGCCATAGCGGCGTGTCGTTTGGCAGTTCGTCTCGGGGCTGCTGGCGCGGCGGTTCGGGCTCGGGCCGATCGGAAACAGGTTCGACCGTTTCGGTTGCTATGGGCGGTGTTGGCACCGCCGACGCGCTGTCATCGTCGCGTTCGAGCCGCGCCGCCAATTGCCGCGCCAATTCGTTGAAGGCGCTGTTCTCGACCGGTGTCAGCGCCGGCGATCTCGGTTCGCCGACCAGGCGGAACGGTAGAACGTTTTTGGGCGGTTCCACGGATTTGTCCAAATCGGTTTGCGGTGAAGTCTCATTGGTAACGGGGGCCGACGGTTCTGAGAAAACGGACCGCATCACACCGGGTTCCCCGGGCAGTTCTGCGGCAGAAACTTGCTCGGAATCGGTCTCAACGATGTCAGCCGAAAGCCTTCGCTTGACCGGCGGGGCCATCGACAGTTCGAAGCAGCGCAACGCGGCAAGCCGGGTCAGGCCTTCGAGGTCGTGGCAGACGCCGAAGCCGCGGTAGCCGGCAAACTTCCCGGCGCGATCGAACACCGGCAGGCCGGAGAGCTCGACCGGCAATCGGTCGCCGCCATCGACCGGCCAGTTCAGCATGATGCCGGTCCAGGTGCCGTGGGTTGCGCTCGCGCTTGCGACGCGGTCTTCGGGATCAAGTGAAAACCTTTCGGCGATGTCGCGCCACGGTCGCCCAAAACCGGCCGCGGTGCGCGGGCCGATCAAATGGGTGAATTCGCTCTGGTCGAGCGAGAAGCGGCCATCGGCATCCATCTTCCAGGTGAAGCGCAACGGGTGCAGGCGGGTGGGCTCGTCCGGCGCGGGATAGCTCGGTGCGTGGTAGTCCAGCCTTGGCGGCATTTCGAGCGGTGGGACGACGAACTCGTCGGCAACCGGTTCGACAAAGGGCGACGGCTCGGCTCCCGCTTTGCCGTCGGTCGTCCCTGCAGCCGTTGCGGCATCCGGCTGCGGCGGCTCGGCGCACGGTTCGGCCGTGGGGACGATCGGCGCTTCCGGCGCTGCCTCGAGCGGCTCGGCGAACTCGTCGACCAGGGCAAATTCGGCCGGTGCCTCGCCCGACATCGCCGGCTGCTCGCTATCCGGTGGCGCGACGACCGGTTGCGGCCTCGATCCCACGGGCTGCCCATCCTGAGATATGTCATCCGCGACAGGCGCGGCCTGCGGCACGATCAATGGCGCGATCAAGGCGATGAGCCCGGTGTCGGCGCCGGTGCCGACGCGCTGTAGCACCAGATGGCCGGCAGGAATCGGCATCTCGACGCGGCCCTGCGCCAGCGCGTCCAAACGCGCTTGCTCGAGGTCGGCCGCGGCCAGATCGCGAAAGCCGAACAGCATCCGCGCGGCGTCGCTGGCGCCGGCGAATGTGCCCTCGCGCGAAAACGCCAGCATCGGCGCATCGACGCCTTCGACCAGGCGCTGCAGCCGCTCGATCAGCGGCATGGCGCGGCCGTTGGTTTCGGCGGCCGCGACCAGGATGCCTTGGCTGCCATCGGGAAAATCGAGCCGCGCGCACCCGCAGGTCATAAGCCCGCCGAGCTGCGCGCCGAAGCCGCGCAGCCGTTCGAGCCGGACGGCGCCGGTCGGCGACAGTTTTCCCGCGAGTTGCGCGACCTGGCGGCGGTGCGGGTCCGCCGGTCCGAATTTCTTTCTGGCGAGATCGGTGGCGTTCGCCGCGCCGAACAGGCGGGCACCGACCGGGTTGGCCCACAGCACCATGGTTCCGTCCGAAGACCATAGCCATGCGGGCAGGGGGCTTGTCGCATGCACGGCAAGCCGTGCATCGCCGAGGCCCTGCAACTGCAATTCCCTTGTGTTCATCGTTGGTTGTCGACGCCCTGTTGCACGACGATCACGATCCGTTGGCTGTGGCCGCAGGATGACAGCCTTAACGGATGGTTAGTATCGCCCGCCGGGAATGGCAAATCCACGGTCCACGCGCGGCGGAGGCGCTCAAAGCCCGAGATAACCTTAATCCGGATGTGGCTGAACTTTAGGCCGGCGCTCTCGTTGCATCCTGCAAACCAGGACCGGACGTCCACGATAGGAACCAAGCGGCCGTTGCATCATGCCGGCGGTGCTTTTCGGGGGTAGGCGTCGGCCAGGGAGCAAAGCAAGAATTGAGGCCGCAGCCGGGCCTCGACAACGAGGGAGTGCGACCATGAGCGACCAAGGGCGTGACCATTTCGAAATCCCGAAGGAAATGCGATCGATGGCGGAAGCCAGCGTCGAGCAGGCGCGCAAGGCCTTCGAGAACTTCCTCACCAGCGCGCAGGCGACCGCGGGCTCGATGGAGGAACGCGGCGCCACGGTGCGCGCCGGCGCCAAGGACATCGGCACCAAGGCGATCGCCTATGCCGAGAAGAACGTGCAAGCGTCGCTGGACTATGCGCAATCGCTGCTGCACGCCAAGGATCTGCCCGAGGTGATGCGGCTGCACAGCGAGTACGTCCAGGCGCAGATGCGCTCGCTGGCGGAGCAGGCCAGCGAAATGGGCCAGATCGTGAGCCGGGCGGCGATGGAGGCCGCCAAGCCAAAGGTTTAGCTGGGGTTTGGCAAGAGTTTGGCCAAGGTTTAGCGCGCAGTCGGACGTGCCCGCGGTCCGCTCAGCATGCCCGGAAAGCGCCGAAGACCGCGCGGACACGTGCACTCCAGCAGCGTCTGCGACGCAGCGTTGCACCTTAATTGCGTTGCAATGCACAAAATTGACACTATCTCGCGCTATAGTAGTGGAAGTTCCAAAAGGCACCCCCGCCAAAAAGGCACTCCGTTACGTGATCCACTCGTCGCACCCGGCATCTTGGCTGCCAGGCGCGCCCGGTGGTCACAGCATTTCACCCCCGTTGCGAAGGATATACCCGAATGACCAATGCCACCGATCCATTCTCTGCCTCCATCATCCCCTTCGAAGTTCCCGAGCAGATGCGTGCGTTCGCCGAGAAGGGCGTGTCGCAGGCCCGCGACAGCTACGCCAAGTTCAAGGACGCCGCCGAAACCCATAACGGCACCATCGAGGCCGTCTTCACCACCGCGAGCAAGGGCGCCAGCGAATACTCCGCCAAGCTGATGGAATTCATGAAGGCCAATACCTCCACGGCGCTCGACTTCGCGCAGGAACTGCTGGCCGTCAAATCGCCCTCCGAGGCGATGGAACTGTGGACCTCGCACGCCCGCAAGCAGTACGAGACACTCGCGGCGCAAGCCAAGGAACTCGCCGAGCTCAGCCAGAAGGTCGCGACCGAAACCGTGGAGCCGATCAAGGCCAGCGCGGCGAAGCTTTACAAGCCCGCCGCCTGATCGAACGTCATTTTGCTTTGTTAAGAGCCCGGGCTTTGCGCCCGGGCTTTGTTTTGGGCGCAGCGGTCGGGGGCGCAAAGCCGCCGAAAAGCAATGGTAATTAGTCGAAGCCTGCGGCCAAAATGGCGCGGAAGTCGGCCTCTCACCGGCCTTGCCAAAATCGGGCGTTGCACCTAGTTTCCGCCCCGTTCGGCACCCCCTTTTTGAGGGGGCGCCGCCCAAGGATGCAGTTGTAGCTCAGTTGGTTAGAGCGCCTGTCTGTGGAACAGGAGGTCGGTGGTTCGAGCCCACCCAACTGT